>NZ_QHHP01000042.1:480840-659188 GCF_003184125.1 Pseudomonas sp. RW409
CTTCAGCCCCCTGCAGCGGTTCGTCACCCAGCAGCAGGTCCTTGTCGTGGCTGACCTGTTCCTCTTCGAACATGCGCCAGGTCTTGTCGCCTTCGACGCCCAGCAGTTCGACAAAACGGCGGCCATCGACCTTGTCGCTCAACTGGCCAATGTAGCGGCCCTGTTCGGTTTCGCTGCGGGCGAGGGTGATCTTTCGGTCTTTTTCCGGCTGGGTCGGCGAGATCAGGTTCAGCTCCAGGGTGGCGGGCGCGCTGTTGCCGCTCAGGCGCAGGTCGACTTCGCCGGTGAGGTCATCCAGGTGCACGCTGGCGCGCAGTTGCAGGGTCTGGGCCAGCAGTTCGCGGTCCAGGGAGCGGTTGATGCCTTTGCCGGCCTCGTAGTAGTTGTCGTTGACCAGGTTGTCCGGGTTGTTCACCGCAATGGTCACCATGGACAGGGTCAGGGCCACCGAGCAGGCCAGGATGCCGATGATGATCCAGGGCCAGAGGTGCTTGTACCAGGGGCTTGTGGCGGTCGCTGCGGGCATGATGACTTCTCTTAACGAATTTGTGGGCCGATGAACCGGCTCTTGGCTTCAACGTGGACGCTTTCGTCGTCGGCGTCCTTGAGGATGAATTTCACCTCGTTGGTGCTCGACGGCAGTTGCTCGGGCGAGCTCGACAGCTCGACCGGCATGCTGACGATATCGCCGGCCGCCACCTTGATCTCGCGTCGGCCTTGCAGCTTGAGGTCCGGCAGGCCGGCGGCGTCCAGTACGTAGGTATGGTCGCGCTGATCCTTGTTCATGATCTTCAGGCTGTAGACGTTCTCGATCCGGCCTTCGGCGTTCTCGCGATAGAGCACGCGGTCCTTGCTGACATCGAAGCCCACCAGCGAGCGCATGAAGAACGCGGTGACCAGCAGGCTGATCATCGTCAGCAGCACCAGCGCATAACCGATCAGGCGTGGACGCAGTTTATGGGTTTTCTGCCCGGACAGGTTGTGCTCGGTGGTGTAGCTGATCAGGCCGCGCGGGTAGTCCATCTTGTCCATGATGTTGTCGCAGGCGTCGATGCAGGCGGCGCAGCCGATGCATTCGATCTGCAGGCCGTCGCGGATGTCGATGCCGGTCGGGCAGACCTGGACGCACATGGTGCAGTCGATGCAGTCGCCCAGGCCCATGGCCTTGTAGTCGACACCTTTCTTGCGCGGGCCGCGACCTTCGCCGCGACGCGGGTCGTAGGAGACGATCAGGGTGTCCTTGTCGAACATCACGCTCTGGAAGCGGGCGTAGGGGCACATGTAGATGCACACCTGTTCGCGCAGCCAGCCGGCGTTGCCATAGGTGGCGAGGGTGAAGAAGCCGACCCAGAAGTACGACCAGCCATCGGCCTGGCCGGTGAAGAAGTCGATGACCAGCTCGCGGATCGGCGAGAAGTAGCCGACGAAGGTCATGCCGGTGACGAAGCCGATCAGCAGCCAGAGGCTGTGCTTGCTGAACTTGCGCAGGAACTTGTTGGCGCTCATCGGCGCCTTGTCGAGCTTGATGCGCTGGTTGCGGTCGCCTTCGGTGACCTTCTCGCACCACATGAAGATCCAGGTCCAGACGCTTTGCGGGCAGGTATAGCCGCACCAGACGCGCCCGGCGTACACGGTGATGAAGAACAGGCCGAAGGCGGAGATGATCAAAAGCCCCGACAGCAGGATGAAATCCTGGGGCCAGAAGGTGGCGCCGAAGATGAAGAACTTGCGCTCCGGCAGGTTCCACCAGACAGCCTGGTGGCCGCCCCAGTTGAGCCACACCGTACCGAAATACAGCAGGAACAGGGCCGCGCCGCCCACCATCCGCAGGTTGCGGAAGAGGCCGGTGAAAGCGCGTGTGTAGATTTTTTCCCGAGAGGCGTAGAGATCTACGCTGTTGTTCGAATTCTTGGCAGGAGGGGTAACGTCATGTACCGGAATCTGGTTGCTCATCATTGCATCCCACGGCAGTGGAGAAATGCCCCGGTCAGTACGTGCCGACCGCGATCAAATAGGGGTGTTGCAGTGGCGCAATGATACGCCTGTCGCTCTAGCTCAAGGGTGCGACCTTTGGTCGCGTTGGGGGAAATCAATTGATGGTGTAATGACTTGAATCAATTGACTTGTGAATTATGGACGCTTTTCGCCGCGACCGCGTTCAATCGCTCCACGGGTTGAGCAACTGCACACCGCTGGACTGGAAGTCGGCGATGTTGCGGGTAACGACTGTCAGCCCATGTTCCAGGGCGGTCGCCGCAATCAGGGTATCGCATTCATTGCTGCGATCCGGAACATGCAATCGGGCGCAGCGCATAGCGACAGCAGGATCAATGGCCAGGATTCGTCCGTCGAAAGCGGGCATCACGCGCAGTTCCAGCCAGGCACGCAGCAGGGCCCCTTGGGTGCGATCGCGGCGTTCCAACCGCAGGATGCCGGTTTCCAGTTCCAATAACGTAATGACTGATAAAAACAGGCTGGTGGGCGCCACGGTCTGAGCCCAGGCCACTACCTGGCGATCAGCGTTGGGCTTGCGTAATTCGGACACAACGTTGGTATCGAGCAAAAACATCAGGACAGATCGATCTCGCGAGGAATGATGGTGGCGCGCTCTGTTTCGAAATCGATTTCAGGCGCTTCAGGCATGGCCAGCATGTCGACGATGCTGGTGTTCAGGCCGCTCAGTTTTTCGTAGTCCTCAATGCTTAGCAGCACATGGGCGGGCCTGCCACGGTCGGTGATGATGACCGGGCCGTTTCTGGAGGCTTTTTTGGCACCACTTGTGTCCTGATTGAATTCGCGGCTGGAGATGGTGGTGATAGGCATCGTCATACTCTCGACAAAAATTTCATGTAGCAACGTTACTACTCTTGGCGTGAAGGGGGCAATCTCAACCGGGGGTGGAGCGACGGACGTGAGGGAGAGGGAAATAAAAAGGCCCCGCCAATGGACATTGGCGGGGCCTTTTTCTGTTACCCGAAGGTGTCTGCCTTACTCGGCGTCCGCCGGCTTGTCACTGTGGGACAGGCTGTAGACGTAAGCGGCCAGCAGGTGAACCTTGTCGTTGCCTTGCAGCTGTTCCTGGGCAGGCATCTGACCCTGACGGCCGTAACGGATGGTCTGCTGCAGTTGGGCGAAGCTCGAGCCGTAGATGAACGCGCCCGGATGGGTCAGGTCAGGTGCGCCCATGGCTGGGGTACCTTTACCGGCCGGACCGTGGCACGCCACGCAGTTGGCGGCGAAGATCTTCTGGCCGTTGGCCGGATCGGCCTTGGCGCTTTCCGGCAGCTTGCGGCCATCGAGGTTGGTCAGCACATAGGCGGCCACATCGCTGACGCCTTGCTCGCCGATGACTTCCGCCCAGGCCGGCATCACCGCGTGACGACCGCCCATGATGGTGGTCTTGATGGTTTCCGGCTCGCCGCCCCAGCGCCAGTCGGCGTCGGTCAGGTTCGGGAAGCCATAGGCGCCCTTGGCGTCGGAACCGTGGCAGACCGAGCAGTTGGAGGCGAACAGGCGGCCACCCATCTTCAGGGCTTGCGGGTCCTTGGCGACTTCCTCGATCGGCATGGAGGCGAACTTGGCGAAGATCGGACCGAACTTGGCGTCCGACTTGGCCATTTCCTTTTCCCACTCGTGCACGCCGGTCCAGCCGGTCTGGCCGTTGGCGAAGGGGGTCTGTTTTTCGGTATCCAGGTAGTTGTAGCCTGGCAGGATGCCTTTCCAGTTACCCAGGCCCGGGTACAGCACCAGGTAACCCAGGGCGAAGACGATGGTGCCGACGAACAACATGAACCACCATTTCGGCAGTGGGTTGTCGTACTCCTCGATCCCGTCGAAGGAGTGGCCGACCGTCTCGTCGGTCTGCTCGGCGCGCTGGCCCTTGCGGGTCGACAGCAGCAGCCAGGTCAGGGCGAAAATGGTACCCAGACTGAGGACTGTGACGTACAGACTCCAGAACGTAGTCATTCTTTGTTACTCCTAGAAGCTTGCTCGACGTGCTTGATGGCTTCGGGATCATCCGCGAACGGCAGCAAGGTGGCGTCTTCGAACTCGGACTTGCGCTTGGGGCTGAACACCCACAGCGCCAGGCCGATGAAGGCCACCATCACCACTACGGTGCCCAGGCCACGAATCATCCCGATATCCATCCAGATCACCGTTTGCTTTTGATGATGGTGCCCAGGCCTTGCAGATAGGCCACCAGCGCGTCCATTTCGGTTTTGCCCTTCACGGCATCCTTGGCACCGGCGATGTCTTCGTCGGTGTAAGGGACGCCGAGCGTGCGCAAGACTTCCATTTTTTTCGCGGTGTCTTTGCCGTCGAGCTTGTTTTCTACGAGGAACGGGTAAGCCGGCATTTTCGACTCAGGTACAACGTTGCGCGGGTTGTACAGGTGCGCACGCTGCCAGTCATCGGAGTAACGACCGCCAACGCGGGCCAGGTCCGGACCGGTACGCTTGGAACCCCACAGGAACGGGTGGTCCCAGACGCTTTCACCGGCGACCGAGTAGTGGCCGTAGCGTTCGGTTTCGGCACGGAACGGACGGATCATCTGCGAGTGGCAGCCGACACAACCGTTGGCGATATAGACGTCGCGGCCTTCCAGTTCCAGGGCGGTGCGCGGCTTCATGCCTTCGACCGGCTTGTTGGTGACGTCCTGGAAGAACAGCGGAACGATCTGGGTCAGGCCGCCGATGCTGACGGCGATGACCATGAAGAAGGCCAGCAGGCCGATATTCTTCTCTACTGCTTCATGCTTCATCAGTGAGCTCCAACTACAGCGATCTGAGCGGCGGCTTCAGCTTCAGCCGGGTTCGAGGCGCGAACGGTACGGAACACGTTGTACGCCATGAACAGCATGCCGGCGGCAAAGAACGCACCGCCCAGGGCGCGCACGATGAAACCAGGGTGGCTGGCCTGCAGGGCTTCGACGAAGGAGTAGGTGAGGGTGCCGTCGTCGTTGATTGCACGCCACATCAGGCCCTGGGTGATGCCGTTGACCCACATCGAGGCGATGTACAGCACGGTACCGATGGTAGCCAGCCAGAAGTGGGTGTTGATCAGGCCGATGCTGTGCATCTGCTGGCGACCGAAGACTTTCGGGATCATGTGGTACAGGGCGCCGATCGAGATCATCGCTACCCAGCCCAGGGCACCGGCGTGTACGTGGCCGATGGTCCAGTCGGTGTAGTGCGACAGCGAGTTGACGGTCTTGATCGCCATCATCGGACCTTCGAAGGTCGACATGCCGTAGAACGCCAGGGACACCACGAGGAAGCGCAGGATCGGGTCGGTGCGCAGCTTATGCCAGGCGCCCGAGAGGGTCATCATGCCGTTGATCATGCCGCCCCAGCTTGGTGCCAGCAGGATGATCGACATGGCCATGCCCAGGGACTGCGCCCAGTCCGGCAGGGCGGTGTAGTGCAGGTGGTGCGGACCGGCCCAGATGTACAGGGTGATCAGCGCCCAGAAGTGCACGATGGACAGGCGATAGGAGTAGATCGGACGCTCGGCCTGTTTCGGCACGAAGTAGTACATCATCCCCAGGAAGCCGGTGGTCAGGAAGAAGCCCACGGCGTTGTGGCCGTACCACCACTGGATCATGGCGTCGGTCGCGCCCGAGTAGGCCGAGTAGGACTTGAAGAAGCTGACCGGCAGGGAAGCGTGGTTGACGATGTGCAGCATCGCGGTGACCACGATGAAGGCACCGTAGAACCAGTTACCCACATAGATGTGCTTGGTCTTGCGCTTGACGATGGTGCCGAAGAACACCAGACCGTAGGTGACCCAGACGATGGCCAGCAGGATAGCCAGGGGCCATTCCAGTTCCGCGTATTCCTTGGTGGTGGTGTAACCCAGCGGCAAGGTAACGATCGCGCCGACGATCACGGCTTGCCAACCCCAGAAGGTGAAGGCCGCCAGGCTGTCGGAAATCAGTCGCGTTTGGCAGGTTCGCTGCACGACGTAGTAAGAAGTGGCAAACAACGCACATCCACCGAAGGCGAAAATCACCAGGTTGGTGTGCAGCGGGCGCAGGCGTCCAAAGGTCGTCCATGGCAGACCGAAGTTCAACTCCGGCCAGACCAGTTGCGAGGCGATGAAGACACCGAGCCCCATGCCAAGGATCCCCCAGACCACCGTCATGATGGCGAACTGGCGGACTACCTTATAGTTATAAGCAGTCGGACTGATTGCTGTGCTCATTCTAAGGTTCCACGGTTTGGGTGTTTTATTAGGAGTAAAAATCGGCCGCAAGTATGGAGAAAGCGGGGGGTCATTGCAACGCGCCATGACCTGGGTCAATGCTTTCAAAAGCTGATTCTGCGGCCTTTCCATGCGCGGAGTAAGGACAAAATCGGCCCCGGACAAAATGTCGCAGCGGATGAAAAAGGCGAGGGGTACAGGTCAGTTGTAACCGGGTGTGTGGAAAGCCCTTGAACGAGCGACAGACGGTAAGTGGCGCGACAGCCGGTATAAACCAGCCTTTGCGGCCTGTCCTCGAACAACGGCTTCGAATGGAGCGGCTACTTCTGGTCTGTGACCGGCCAGTGCCAGTCCACTGCGAAGCAGCTTAGACCCGAATCCGGAGAGTGGAAAGGCAGGGAGTAGAGAGGGTGCGACACTTGGTCGCAAAGGAGGAGGGCTAAGCTTCAAGCGGCAAGCTGCAAGTCAAAAACTCACAGCTTGCCGTTGATCTTTTACTTATCGCTTGCAGCTTCTGGCTTGCTGCTGTGGGAGAGGCTGTAGACGTAGGCCGCGAGCAGCTGGACCTTGTCGTTGCCGAGCAGTTCGTTCTGCGCCGGCATGTGGCCCTGGCGACCGTGGCGAATGGTCTGTTGCAGCTGGGTCAGGCTGGTGCCGTAGATGAAGCCTGCCGGTTGCGTCAGGTTCGGCGCCCCCATGATTTCAGTGCCCTGGCCGTTGGCGCCATGACAGGCGACGCAGGTGGTGCTGAAGGCTTGCTTGCCGGCGCCGAGGTCGGCGCTGCTGTCGGCGGGCAACGGCAGGCCGGCGAGCTCGTGACGCACATAGGCCGCGACGTTCTTCACCCCGTCCTCGCCCAGCACTTCACCCCAGGCTGGCATGGCCGCCATGCGGCCACCCATGATGGTGGCCTTGATGGTGTCGGCGTTACCGCCCCAGCGCCAGTTGTTGTCGGCGAGGTTAGGGAAGCCGAACGCGCCCTTGGCATCCGAGCCGTGGCACACCGAGCAGTTGGAGGCGAACAGGCGTCCGCCCATTTTCAGCGCCTGCGGGTCCTTGGCCACTTCTTCCACGGGCATGGCGGCGAACTTGGCGAAGATCGGGCCGAACTTGGCGTCTGCCTTGTCCATTTCCTTTTCCCATTCCTTGGTCTGGGTCCAGCCGTCCTCATAGCCCGGCAGGATACCTTTCCAGTTGCCCAGGCCCGGGTAGAGGATCAGGTAGCCGACGGAAAACACCAGGGTGCCGGCGAACAGCAGGAACCACCATTGCGGCAGGGGGTTGTCGTACTCCTCGATGCCATCGAACGCGTGCCCCATGGTCTGGTCGACGCTGCCCTTGGTTTCGCCCTTGCGCGTGCCGATCAACAGCCAGGTCAGGCCGATCAGGCTGCCTATGGTCAGTACGCAGATGTACGTACTCCAGAAGGTGGTCATGGCCGAATGCTCCTTGTCGCATGCTCTTCGGATTGAGCGTCATCAGATGGATTGCCGGGCACTTCCGGCGAAGGTTCGTCGGCGAAGGGCAGCAGGCGCGCCTGGGCGAACTCCGGGTTGCGCTTGGCGTTGAAGACCCAGATCGACAGGCCGATGAAGGCAATCATCACCACCAGCGTGCCGAGCCCGCGGATCATGCCGGTATCGAGTTCAAGACCCATGGCTCACCTCTTGCTCTTGATCGCAGTGCCAAGCACTTGCAGGTAGGCGACCAGGGCGTCCATCTCGGTCTTGCCCTTGAGGGAAGCGACGGCACCGGCGATATCGTCGTCGTTGTACGGCACGCCGAGGGTGCGCATGGCGCGCAGCTTGGTTTCGGTGTGGCTGCTGTCGACCGCCTGGGTGACCAGCCATGGGTAGGCCGGCATCTTCGACTCGGGCACCACGTTGCGCGGGTTGTACAGGTGCGCGCGGTGCCAGTCGTCGGAGTAGCGGGCGCCGACCCGGGCCAGGTCCGGACCGGTACGCTTGGAGCCCCACAGGAACGGGTGGTCCCAGACGCTTTCGCCGGCGACCGAGTAGTGGCCGTAGCGTTCGGTTTCGGCACGGAACGGACGGATCATCTGCGAGTGGCAGCCGACGCAGCCTTCGCGGATGTAGATATCGCGGCCTTCCAGCTGCAGGGCGGTGTAGGGCTTCATGCCTTCCACCGGCTTGTTGGTGACGTCCTGGAAGAACAGCGGGACGATCTGGGTCAGACCGCCGATGCTCACGGCAAACACCATCAGCAGCATCAGCAGGCCGACGTTTTTCTCGATGACTTCGTGTTTCATGGCGGACTCCTCAGGCCATCTGCGCAGCGGCGGTGATTTCGGCAGGCTGGGCTGCGCGTACGGTGCGCCAGGTGTTGTAGGCCATCAGCAACATGCCGAAGAGGAAGATCGCGCCACCGGCGAAGCGCACGATAAAGCCCGGATGGCTGGCCACCAGGGTTTCGACGAAGGAGTAGGTCAGCGTCCCGTCTTCGTTGACCGCGCGCCACATCAGGCCCTGGGCGATGCCGTTGACCCACATCGAAGCGATGTAGAGCACGGTGCCGATAGTGGCCAGCCAGAAGTGCGCGTTGATCAGGCCGATGCTGTGCATCTGCTCACGACCGAAGACTTTCGGGATCATGTGGTACAGCGCGCCGATGGAGATCATCGCTACCCAGCCCAGGGCGCCGGCGTGGACGTGGCCGATGGTCCAGTCGGTGTAGTGGGAGAGGGCGTTGACGGTCTTGATCGCCATCATCGGACCTTCGAAGGTCGACATGCCGTAGAACGCCAGGGACACCACCAAAAAGCGCAGGATCGGATCGGTGCGCAACTTATGCCAGGCCCCCGAGAGGGTCATCATGCCGTTGATCATGCCGCCCCAGCTGGGCGCCAGCAGGATCAGCGACATCACCATGCCCAGCGATTGCGCCCAGTCCGGCAGCGCGGTGTAGTGCAGGTGGTGCGGGCCGGCCCAGATGTACAGGGTGATCAGTGCCCAGAAGTGCACGATGGACAGGCGATAGGAATACACCGGACGTTCGGCCTGCTTGGGCACGAAGTAGTACATCATCCCCAGGAAGCCCGCGGTCAGGAAGAAACCCACCGCGTTGTGGCCGTACCACCACTGGACCATGGCGTCGGTCGCACCGGCATACAGCGAGTAGGACTTGGTCAGGCTGACTGGCAGCTCCAGGTTGTTGACGATGTGCAGGATGGCCACGGTGATGATGAAACCGCCGAAGAACCAGTTGCCGACGTAGATGTGCTTGGTGTTGCGCTTCATCACCGTGCCGAAGAACACGATGGCGTAGGCCACCCAGACGATGGTGATGAGGATGTCGATCGGCCATTCCAGCTCGGCGTATTCCTTGGAACTGGTGTAGCCCAGCGGCAGGCTGATGGCCGCCAGGAGGATGACAAGCTGCCAGCCCCAGAAGCAGAACGCGGCGATTTTCGGCGCGAACAGCTGGGTCTGGCAGGTGCGTTGCACCGAGTAGAAGGAGCTGGCGAACAGTGCGCAGCCACCGAAGGCGAAGATCACCGCGTTGGTGTGCAGCGGGCGCAGGCGACCGAAACTGGTCCAGGGCAGGTTGAAGTTGAGTTCGGGCCAGACCAACTGGGCAGCGAGAAAAACCCCGAGCCCCATGCCGACGATGCCCCACACCACCGTCATAATGGCGAATTGGCGGACCACCTTGTAGTTGTAGGCGGTACTGATAGAAGTGTTCATGGTTCCCCATCCACGGTTCAGCTGAAGTGAAAGCGACTGCGCACGGCAAGGCGCGCTCACTTCTTCTGGAGTTATAGGCAGACTAAAAGCGAGGTAAGCATGGGCAAACGGCAAGGGGCTGTTATTGACGGGGATCAATGGGCGCAGTGCGTGCGGGAACGTGGCTGGCTCTGGGATGTCGCGCAGGAGCCGCTGGCCGGCGAACCGCTGACCCTGATCCTGGCCCATGGCGCCGGCGCGCCGATGGACAGTGCTTTCATGAACGACATGGCCGCACGCCTTGCGGCGCATGGGGTCAACGTCCTGCGCTTCGAGTTTCCCTACATGGCCCAGCGTCGCCTCGATGGTGGCAAACGGCCGCCTAACCCGGCGCCGAAGCTGCTGGAGTGCTGGCGCGAGGTATATGCCCAGGTGCGACCTCATGTCGCTGGGCGGCTGGCCATTGGCGGCAAGTCCATGGGCGGGCGCATGGCCAGTTTGCTGGCCGACGAGCTGGGCGCCGATGCGCTGGTGTGCCTGGGGTATCCGTTTTATGCCGCCGGCAAGTCGGAGAAACCGCGGGTCGCCCACCTGGCCGAATTGCGCACCAGGACCCTGATCGTCCAGGGCGAGCGCGACGCCCTGGGTAACCGCGAGGCGGTCGAAGCCTATGCGCTGGCGCCGGCTATCGAACTGTTCTGGCTGGCGGCCGCCGACCATGACCTGAAACCACTCAAGGCCTCCGGCTTCACCCATGAGCAGCACCTGGAGGCGGCCGCGCGGAAGGTTGCCGAGGTTTTGCGCGGTCTGACTGGCTGAACGACTCTTCTGTAGGAGCAGCCGGTCGACGTTCGATTGCTCGCGATTGTTTTTCAAGGCGACAACGGTGGCGACTGCCAGGCCGCATCGCGAGCAAGCTTCGCTCCTACAGGGTGCGCGGGGCTGGAAAAAGGCAATAAAAAACCCGGAAGGCAAACCTTCCGGGTTTTTTGTTTTGCGGCTTAGCGGTTGAAGCGTTCGACCAACGAGTACTGCGTGTTGGCGGTGCGGGTCAGCTCTTCGCTGAGTTGCGCCGAATGCTGGGCCTGTTCCGAGGTCTGGTCGGCCAGTTGGGCAATGGTGCTGATGTTGCGGCTGATCTCTTCGGCCACCGCGCTTTGTTCTTCGGTGGCGGCGGCGATCTGGGTGGTCATGTCGGTGATGTTGGCCACCGCTTCGCTGATCCCCACCAGTGCCTGGTCGGCTTCCAGCACCCGGGCCACGCCTTCCTCGGCCTGACGATGCCCGGCGTCCATGGTCTGCACCGCCGTGCTGGCGGTTTGCTGGAGCTTGGCGATCAGGTTGTGGATCTGGCCGGTGGACTCGCTGGTGCGTTGCGCCAGTTGGCGAACCTCGTCGGCCACCACCGCGAAGCCGCGGCCCATTTCCCCGGCACGCGCCGCTTCGATGGCCGCGTTCAACGCCAGCAGGTTGGTCTGGTCGGCGATGCCCTTGATCACATCGACCACGCCGCCGATTTCGTCGCTGTCCTTGGCCAGCTGGGTCACAGTCAGGCCGGTTTCGCCCACTACCACCGACAGGCGCTGGATCGCTTCGCGGGTTTCCCCGGCGATGTCGCGCCCACGCCCGGTGAGGCGGTTGGCCTCCTGGGTGGCGTCGGCGGTGCGCTGCACGTGGCTGGCCACTTCCTGGGTGGTGGCGGCCATCTGGTTGACCGCGGTGGCCACCTGTTCGGTTTCCACACGCTGGCGTTCCAGGCCGCTGGAGCTGTTGTGCGCCAGGGTGTCGGACTGCCGCGCCTGCTCGTTGAGGTGCTCGGCGGTGTCCTGCAGACGAGTCAGGCAGGTTTTCAGGCGGGCTTCCTGGCTGAGGATCGACATCTCCAGGCGCGCCTGGGCGCCACGGCTGTCGGTGTACATCTGGGCGATCAGCGGGTCGGAGGTGGTCTGTTCGGCCAGGCGCAGCAAGCGCTTGAGGCCGCGCTGTTGCCAGCTCAGCCCGAGCAGGCCGAGCGGCACGGAAAGGCCGGCGGCGAGGGCAAAGCCCCAGGAAGAGTTGAGCCAGACGCCAATCAGGAAGCTCAGCTGGCTGACCAGGATGAACGGCAGCCAGTCCTGGAGCACCGGCAGCCATTTGTCGCGTTTCGGAATCGCCGACTTGCCCTGGTTGATGCGTTGGTAAAGCGCTTCGGCCCGACGGATCTGCTCGGCGGTGGGCTTGACCCGCACCGACTCGTAGCCGACCACTTGCTGACCTTCGAAGACCGGTGTCACGTAGGCGTTGACCCAGTAGTGGTCACCGGTCTTGCAGCGATTCTTGACAATGCCCATCCATGGCAAGCCTTGTTTCAGGGTGGCCCACATATGCGCGAACACCGCGGCCGGAACGTCGGGGTGACGGACCAGGTTGTGCGGTGCGCGGACCAGTTCCTCACGAGAAAACCCGCTGATTTCAACGAAGGCATCGTTGCAGTAGGTGATCACGCCTTTGGCATCGGTGGTGGAGATCAACCGTTGCTGAGCCGGAAAGGTACGTTCGCGCTGGGTGACGGGCTGGTTGTTACGCATGGTTTTTCTATCCGCAAGGCTTTGATAGGTTGTCGGCGGTCTTCGCCAATTGTTGAAGTTTTTTTCTGGAATTTGAGAAGTGCCTCATTGACAGAGAGCTGATTCTGCAAGGTGGCGCGAGGGGGCGGCGAAGCCGAGGCCCGTTCAAGGCGCCCCGGCTTGGCCAGGATCAACCCGCGAGCATCGGGTAGGTGAACAGCCCGAAGTGCAGCAGGTTCAGACCGAAATGGGTGGCCACCGCGGCACCCAGGCCGCCAAAGCGGTAGGCCAGGCCGTAACCGACCCCGGCGATGCTCGCCAGCAGCCACCATTGCCAGCCGGCGCCCACATGCACCAGGCCGAACAGCAGGGCCGCGCACATCAGCGCCAGGTTTTCGCCATAGGGCAGATGCTTGAAGCGACGGCTCAGGCCGCCCTGAATGTAGCCACGAAACAGCGCTTCTTCCACCAGGGTGACCAGCAGCAGGTTGTTCAACACCCACAGCCAGGCCTGATCCGGCCATTTCGGCGCCCAGTCGATGATGCCCAGCAACACCGCGCCGCCCAGGGCCGCCAGTGCGGTCAGGGTCAAGGCCAGGGCGGTGGTGTAGAGGGACAGGCGCAACGAGCGGCGGCCGATGATCCAGGGGCAGACCAGCAACAGCCAGAAGCCGATCAGCGGCTTGTCCTGGTTCAGGTACATGGAAAACGGCACGGCGTCGGCGGTGAAGCGTTCCGGGCCGATCGCCCGACCATTGTAGAAACCGGGCAGCCAGTGCATGGCCAGCGCCAGGGCCAGCACCACGAACAGGCCGTGCCCCAGGTAACGCGCGTAAGGGCTTTTCTGCTGGCGCACGGCAAAGCCCGCGCACAGCAGCAAGGCGACGGAAACCGCCGCCAGCAGGCCCAGTTGGCCGTAGCTCAGGGCCAGGGCGTAACCAATGGAGAGAAGTGCCAGGTACATCCATGGCAGAACAGTCATGTGAAATCCTTGTTGCGAAAAGAATGGAATCAGCCGCTCGCGCCACCTGCGTCAGCGGTTACTGGATAGAACGAACGGGGGGCCAGTATAACGAGGCATGGGCGATGAATAAGTGAAACAAAAACACCGCCCGGAGGCGGTGTTGGTTTTGCGGCAAGGCGTTATGTGGCGATCAGCTGTCGCAGGACGTAGTGCAGGATCCCGCCGGACTTGAAGTATTCCACTTCGTTCAGGGTGTCGATGCGGCACAGCACCTCGACCTTTTCCTGGCTGCCATCCTCGCGGGTGATCACCAGGGTCAGGTTCATCCGCGGCGTCAGTTCGACGCCGGTCAGGCCCTGGATATCCAAGGTTTCCTTGCCAGTCAGGTTCAGGCTCTTGCGGTTCTGGTCGAGCTTGAACTGCAGCGGCAGCACACCCATGCCCACCAGGTTGGAGCGGTGGATGCGCTCGAAGCTCTCGGCGATCACTGCCTTGACCCCCAGCAGGTTGGTGCCCTTGGCCGCCCAGTCGCGGCTGGAGCCGGTGCCGTATTCCTGGCCGGCGATCACCACCAGCGGCGTGCCCGCTTGCTGGTAACGCATGGCCGCGTCATAGATCGCCAGTTTCTCGCCGGTGGGGATGTACAGAGTGTTGCCGCCTTCCTCGCCGCCGAGCATTTCGTTGCGGATGCGGATGTTGGCGAAGGTGCCGCGCATCATCACCTGGTGGTTGCCGCGACGCGAGCCGTAGGAGTTGAAGTCCCGCGGTTCCACGCCTTGCTCGCGCAGGTAGCGGCCGGCTGGGCTGTCGGCCTTGATGTTGCCGGCCGGGGAGATGTGGTCGGTGGTCACCGAGTCGCCCAGCAGCGCCAGGATCCGCGCGCCCGTCACATCCTTGATCACCGGCAGAGGGCCGGAGATGTCATCGAAGTAGGGTGGGTGCTGGATATAGGTGGAGTCCGCCTGCCACACATAGGTCGCGGCCTGCGGTACTTCGATGGCTTGCCACTGGGCGTCGCCGGCGAATACCTCGGCGTATTCCTTGTGGAACATCCGGGTGTTGACCTGGGTGACGGCCTCGGCGATTTCCTGGCTGCTCGGCCAGATGTCGCGCAGGTAGACCGGCTTGCCGTCCTTGCCTTCGCCCAGCGGCTCGCGGCTGATATCGATGCGCACGCTGCCGGCCAGGGCATAGGCGACCACCAGTGGCGGCGAGGCCAGCCAGTTGGTTTTCACCAGTGGGTGCACGCGGCCTTCGAAGTTGCGGTTGCCGGACAGCACCGAGGCGACGGTCAGGTCGGCTTTCTGGATGGCTTTCTCGATCGGCTCCGGCAAGGGGCCGGAGTTGCCGATGCAGGTGGTGCAGCCGTAACCCACCAGGTCGAAACCCAGGGCGTCGAGGTATTGGGTCAACCCGGCGGCCTTGTAGTAGTCGGTGACCACTTTCGAGCCCGGGGCCAGCGAACTCTTCACCCAGGGCTTGCGCTTCAAGCCTTTTTCCACGGCCTTTTTCGCCACCAGGCCGGCGGCCATCATCACGCTGGGGTTGGAGGTGTTGGTGCAGGAGGTAATAGCGGCGATCACTACCGCGCCGTTTTTCAGGCGATAGGTCTGGCCATTGTGGGCGTAATCGACTTCGCCTATCAGGTCGGCGCTGCCCACGGCCACGCCACCACCGCCTTCGCTTTCCAGGCGGCCTTCTTCCTTGCTGGTGGGCTTGAACTGCAGATCGAGAAAGTCAGTGAAGGCCTGGCCGACGTTCGGCAGCGAGACCCGGTCCTGCGGCCGCTTCGGCCCGGCGAGGCTGGCTTCCACCGTACCCATGTCCAGCGCCAGGCTGTCGGTGAACACCGGCTCCTTGCCCGGCAGGCGCCACAGGCCCTGGATCTTGCTGTAGGCCTCCACCAGCTTCACCACGGCGTCCGGGCGGCCGGACAGGCGCAGGTATTCTAGGGTGACGTCATCCACCGGGAAGAAGCCGCAAGTGGCGCCGTATTCCGGGGCCATGTTGGCGATGGTGGCGCGGTCGGCCAGCGGCAGGTCGGCCAGGCCGTCGCCATAGAACTCGACGAATTTGCCGACCACGCCTTTCTTGCGCAGCATCTGGGTGACGGTCAGCACCAGGTCGGTGGCGGTGATGCCTTCCTTGAGCTTGCCGGTCAGTTTGAAACCTATGACTTCCGGGATCAGCATCGACACCGGCTGGCCGAGCATCGCCGCCTCGGCCTCGATGCCGCCCACGCCCCAGCCGAGCACGCCGAGGCCGTTGATCATGGTGGTGTGGGAGTCGGTGCCGACCAGGGTGTCGGGGAAGGCGTAGGTGCGGCCGTCTTCGTCCTTGGTCCAGACCGTGCGGCCCAGGTATTCCAGGTTGACCTGGTGGCAGATGCCGGTGCCGGGCGGCACTACGCTGAAGTTGTCGAAGGCGCTCTGGCCCCAGCGCAGGAAGGCATAACGTTCGCCATTGCGCTGCATTTCAATGTCGACGTTCTGTTCGAAGGCGGTGTTGCTGCCGAACTTGTCGACCATCACCGAGTGGTCGATCACCAGGTCCACCGGCGACAGCGGGTTGATGCGTTGCGGGTCGCCGCCGGCCTTGGCCATGGCCGCGCGCATGGCCGCCAGGTCGACCACCGCCGGCACGCCGGTGAAGTCCTGCATCAGCACCCGCGCCGGGCGGTACTGGATCTCGCGATCCGAGCGACGCTCCTTGAGCCAGGCGGCGAGGGCCTTGAGGTCGGCGCCGGTGACGGTCTTTTCGTCTTCCCAGCGCAGCAGGTTTTCCAGCAGGACTTTCAACGACATCGGCAACTTGTCGAGATCGCCAAGGCGCTTGGCGGCTTCTGGCAGGCTGAAGTAGTGGTAGGTCTTGTCGTCGACTTTTAATGTTTTAAGGGTTTTCAGGCTATCGAGGGACGGCATTGAATCACTCCTTTTGGTCCGCACGGCTACGGACCTGACGGGAAGGGCAGAGCTCTTAAGCTAGCCCTGTTTTCAGTAGCTGGCTAATAACTGGACTCTATGGACAAGTCCAAGGTTCCGAACTCGGCTATCATGCGCCGGTTTTCGTGACAGGCTTTGCTACAGCGGGTTTGCGCATGATTCATTGCCAATTGCCCAGGAGATTCGATGAACACCCTCTTTATGCACTGCCGGCCGGGCTTCGAAGGCGAAGTCTGCTCCGAGATCGCCGACCATGCCGCGCGCCTGAACGTGGCCGGGTACGCCAAGGCCAAGCCGAGCACCGCCTGTGCCGAGTTTGTGTGCAGCGAAGAAGACGGCGCCGAGCGCCTGATGCGCGAGCTGCGTTTTGCCGAGCTGATCTTTCCGCGACAGTGGGCGCGGGGCGTCTTCGTCGATCTGCCGGAAACCGACCGCATCAGCGTGATCCTGGCCCATCTGGCGAGCTTCCCGACCTGCGGCAGCCTGTGGCTGGAAGTGCTGGATACCAATGACGGCAAAGAACTGTCGAACTTCTGCAAGAAATTCGAAGCGCCACTGCGCAAGGCGCTGACGGCGGCCGGCAAGCTGGTGGACGATGCCGGCAAGCCACGCTTGCTGCTGACCTTCAAAAGCGGCCGCGAGGTGTTTGTCGGCCTGGCCGATGCCGGCAATTCGGCCATGTGGCCGATGGGCATTCCGCGCTTGAAGTTCCCCCGTGAAGCACCCAGCCGCTCGACGCTGAAGCTGGAGGAGGCCTGGCACCACTTCATTCCTCGCGATCAGTGGGACGAGCGCCTGCACGGCGACATGACCGGCGTCGACCTCGGTGCCGCCCCGGGTGGCTGGACCTGGCAACTGGTCAACCGCGGCATGCTGGTCACCGCTGTCGACAACGGGCCGATGGCCGAAAGCCTGATGGACACCGGCCTGGTGCAGCACCTGATGGCCGACGGTTTCACCTTCAAGCCCAAGCAGCCGGTGGACTGGATGGTCTGCGACATCGTCGAGAAGCCGGCGCGCAACGCTGCCTTGCTGGAAACCTGGATCGGCGAGGGGCACTGCCGCGAAGCGGTGGTCAACCTGAAGCTGCCGATGAAGCAGCGTTACGCGGAAGTGAAGCGTTTGCTCGAACGGATCGAAGACGGTTTCAAGGCCCGTGGCATTCGCGTGGCGATCGGCTGCAAGCAGCTGTACCACGACCGTGAAGAAGTGACCTGCCACCTGCGCCGGCTGGATGAAAAGAAGCCCAAGGCACGTTGAGCGCAGTTGCGGCGCAATGTCACAGATAGCGTCGATGCCGGCATTGCGCGACAATGCCGGCCAGTTCCAGGAGTGAGTTATGAGTCAAATCATCGATACGCCGGTCGACGGCACGCTGGATGCCACCGGGCTCAATTGCCCGGAGCCGGTCATGATGCTGCACCAGCATATTCGTGACCTGCAGCCCGGCGGCCTGCTCAAGGTGATCGCCACCGATCCCTCGACCCGCCGCGACATCCCCAAGTTCTGCGTGTTCCTCGACCATGAGCTGGTCGCCCAGCAGGAAGAGGCCGGCACCTATCTGTATTGGATTCGCAAGAAGTCCGGTTAACCCGCCGCCCGGCTGATGCGGATTCGCTTGCGCGCGCTGCGCGCCAGGCGGATCGACAGCATCAGCGCCGCGCAGCTCAGGCCGGCAATCAAACCTTCCCACAGCCCGCTCGGGCCGCTGGCGGGGCCGAACCAGTCGGTCAGCCCCAGTACATAACCCACCGGCAAACCGATGCCCCAGTAGGCGAGCAGCGTCAGGACCATGGTCACCCGGGTGTCCTGGTAGCCGCGCAGCGCGCCTGCGCAGATCACCTGGATCGCGTCGGAGAACTGGTAGAGCGCGGCGTACACGATCAGCATCGCCGCCACCTGGATCACCGCGGTGTCCGGGGTGTAGATCGAAGCGATGGACTCACGCAGCAGCAGGATCAGGCTCGCGGAGAACAGGGCGAAGGCCAGCGCCGCGCCCAGGCCGACGCCGGCGGCGAAGCGCGCCTGGTATGGATTGCCGGCGCCCAGGGCCTGGCCGACCCGCACCGTGACCGCCATCCCCAGAGAATACGGAATCATGAACAGCAGGGAGCTGATGTTCAGGGCGATCTGGTGCCCGGCCACCACCGTAGCGCCGAGGCTGCCGATCAGCAGGGCGATCACCGCGAAGATGCTCGATTCGGCAAACACCGCGATGCCGATCGGCAAGCCGACGCTCAGCAGGCGCTTGATCACCGCCCACTGCGGCCAGTCGAAACGCTTGAACAGCTGGCTGCTCTGGTAGGCCGGGGCCCAGCGGGTCCAGCCCGCCATGGCCAGCATCATTGCCCACATCACGATAGCCGTGGCCCAGCCGCAACCGACGCCGCCCATGGCCGGTACGCCGAAGTGGCCATAGATGAACACGTAGTTGATGGGGATGTTCAGGGCCAGGCCGAACAGGCCGATGACCATGCTCGGCCGGGTGCGCCCCAGGGCGTCGCTGCAGCAACGCAATACGTAATACAGCGCCACCGCCGGCAGGCCGCTGGCGATGCCGTGCAGGTATTCCATGCAGGGGCCGATCAGCGTCGGGTCGACCTTCATCAGGTGTAGCACCGGCTCGGCATTGACCAGGATCAGGCTGGCGCTCAGGCCGACCGCCAGGGCCAGCCACAGCGCCTGGCGCACGATCGGGCCGATCTCGCCATAGGTGCCGGCGCCGACCCGCTGGGCCACCTTGGGCGTGGTGGCCAGCAGGGTGCCGGTCATCAACAGGAACACCGGGATCCAGATCGAGTTGCCCAGCGCCACCGCCGCCAGGTCCCGTGGGCTGTACCGGCCGGCCATCACCGCATCGACGAAGCCCATGGCCGTGGTCGCCAGCTGCGCGATCATGATCGGCAAGGACAGGGCCAGCAGGCTGCGCAGTTCAAGGCGCACCCGGGCCGGGCGGTTGAGGGAGGTGGCAGGGGTATCGGTCACGGAATTCACAGGCGAAGCGTCCACAGGGTTGATGCGCAGGGCGGCGTATTCTACGCATTGACGGATGAGTCAGGAAAAAACCTCTGTTGTCGATTTGTAAGTGCTGGCGGCGCCCGGCGGGATGGATTGCTCGCTGGCCGAAAATGGCCTTCTACGCCTAAACTGCGGCTCCGCGAAAGGAGCCTGCCATGCTGATTGTTGCCGACGAAAATATTCCCCTGCTCGATGCCTTTTTTGCCGGCTTCGGCGAGATCCGCCGTTTCCCGGGGCGGGCCATCGACCGCGCCGCCATCGAGGGCGCCGATGTGCTGCTGGTGCGTTCGGTGACCCAGGTCAGTCGCGCCTTGCTCGAGGATAGCCAGGTACGGTTTGTCGGGACCTGCACCATTGGTACCGATCACCTGGACCTCGAGTATTTCCACGAGGCGGGCATTCGCTGGTCCAGCGCGCCGGGCTGCAATGCGCGCGGGGTGGTCGACTATGTGCTGGGCAGCCTGCTGACCCTGGCGGAAATCGAAGGCGCCGACCTGACGCAACGCACGTACGGTGTGGTGGGTGCGGGCGAGGTCGGTGGACGGCTGATCGAGGTGTTGCGCGGCCTGGGCTGGAAAGTCCTGGTCTGCGACCCGCCACGGCAGGTGGCGGAAGGTGGCGACTATGTCAGCCTGGAACAGATCCTCGCCCAGTGCGATGTCATCAGCCTGCACACTCCCTTGACCAAGGCCGGCGAGCTGCCGACCTGGCACTTGCTGGACAAGCAGCGCCTGCTCCAGCTGCGCCCCGGCGCCTGGCTGATCAACGCCAGCCGTGGCGCGGTGGTGGATAACAGCGCCCTGCGCGAGGTGTTGCTCGAGCGTGAAGACTTGCAGGCGGTGCTGGATGTCTGGGAAGGCGAACCCCAGGTCGACGTGGCCCTGGCTGACCTCTGTGTGCTGGCCACGCCGCATATCGCCGGTTACAGCCTCGATGGCCGGCAGCGCGGGACGGCGCAGATCTATCAGGCGCTGTGCGATTACCTTGGGCAGCCGCAAGCGATTCATTTACGCGACCTGCTGCCTCGGCCATGGCTGTCGGAGGTGAGTCTCGATGCCAATAGCGACCCGGCCTGGTCCCTGGCGATGATCTGTCGGGCGGTCTACGACCCGCGGCGCGACGATGCGGATTTCCGCCGCAGCCTGGTGGGCAGCGTGGCCGAGCAGCGCGCGGCCTTCGATGCGTTGCGCAAGGGTTATCCGCCACGACGTGAAATCGATGGGCTGGCCGTGCGTATCCAGGGTGAAGCGCCAGGCTTGCAGCAGATCGTATCGGCCCTGGGATCGGTGTCGGTTCGCTGATCGGGTCTTGAGCCGGGTCGTTTCCGGCAGGCATAAAAAACCCGGCTTCAGGGCCGGGTCAAGAGGACGTGAGGCTATGTGTCAATCTTGCTGCGCAGGCTTGACCAGTCGCTTTTCCAGTTCGCGGCAAGCGTTCTGGATCATGTCTTCGGTGATCGGTACTTCGCGACCCTGAGCGTCGATGATGGCGCATCCCAGAGACTGGTCGGGGTGGGTACGAATCACTTCAATCTTGTCATTGCTGCTGTTTTGCAAGGACATGGCCTGTCTCCTCATCAGGTTGTGCGCTTACTTTAAAACCGCCAGGTGACCAAGCTGTGACAACTCCCTGCAAGGTCCCACTACGGCGTTTTCTATCCGGGGAGTCCTCAGTCCAACAGAAATGCCTGTGGACTTCCACTCGGACCTTAGACCAATAGCATCTAGGCTCTAGTGTCAGCGGACATAATTAACCTGACTCATTGTGATTTACCTAAGTTCCAGGAAAAGAAGGTTCCAGGAAAAGAAGGTTCCAGGAAAAGAAGGTTCCAGAAAAACAGGCTCCAGGAAATCGGTTCCGACAAACAGGGCTTCGCCTCATCGCGCTGCTGGATCAGGCAACGGTGGATGGGGCGGGGCCGTTCCCAGGTGTGCTTCCGGATGAACTTCATGCTTTCTTCGCGTCAACGCCGGGCGATTCGCCTGGCCAGTCGTTTCATCGCGCCTTATCGCTGGCAGGCCCTGGGGGCGTTGCTGGCGCTGGTGGTGACCGCGGGCATCACCCTGTCCATGGGGCAGGGCATCCGCCTGTTGGTGGACCAGGGCTTCATGACCGGATCACCGGACCTGCTCAACCAGTCCATCGGCCTGTTTCTGCTGCTGGTGCTGGGGCTGGCGGTGGGGACGTTCGTGCGTTTCTACCTGGTGTCGTGGATTGGCGAGCGCTGCGTGGCGGACATCCGTCGGCAGGTGTTCAACCATCTGATCTACCTGCACCCGGGCTTCTATGAGAACAATCGCAGCTCGGAGATCCAGTCGCGGCTGACCGCCGACACCACCTTGCTGCAATCGGTGATCGGCTCGTCGCTCTCGCTGTTTTTGCGCAATGCGCTGATGGTCATCGGCGGCATCGTGCTGCTATTCGTCACCAACCCCAAGCTCACCAGCATCGTGGTGATCGCCTTGCCCCTGGTGTTGGTGCCGATCCTGATTTTCGGCCGCCGGGTGCGTAGCCTGTCACGCTTGAGCCAGGACCGTATCGCCGATGTCGGCAGTTACGTGGCGGAAACCCTGGGCCAGATCAAGACCGTCCAGGCCTATAACCACCAGCCCCAGGATGAGCGGCGTTTCGCCCTGACGGTGGAGGAGGCGTTCAACACCGCACGCCGGCGTATCGTCCAGCGTGCCTGGCTGATCACCCTGGTGATCGTGCTGGTGCTGGGCGCGGTCGGGGTGATGCTCTGGGTCGGCGGCATGGATGTGATCGCCGGGCGCATTTCCAGTGGCGAGCTGGCGGCCTTTGTCTTCTACAGCCTGATCGTCGGCAGCGCCTTCGGCACCCTGAGCGAAGTAATCGGCGAGTTGCAACGGGCCGCGGGCGCGGCGGAGCGGATTGCCGAGTTGCTGCGTTCGGAAAACCTGATCCAGCCGCCGAATGAAGGCCTGGTCACCTTGCCCGAGCGGGTGCGGGGCGAGCTGGTGCTGGAGAACCTGCGCTTCTCTTATCCATCGCGTCCGGACAGTTATGCCGTCGATGGCTTGAGCCTGACGGTTCGCGAGGGGGAAACCCTGGCGCTGGTCGGGCCGTCGGGGGCGGGCAAGTCGACCATCTATGATCTGCTGCTGCGTTTCTATGACCCGGAGCAGGGGCGCATCCTGCTCGATGGCGTGCCCTTGACCCGGCTCGACCCGCAGGATGTGCGACGCTGTTTTGCCCTGGTGTCGCAAAGCCCGGCGCTGTTCTTCGGCAGCATCGAGGAGAACATTCGTTATGGCAAACCCTCGGCCACCCCGGAGCAGGTCAGGGAGGCGGCAAGGATCGCCTACGCCCACGACTTCATCGAGAAAATGCCCGAGGGTTACCAGACCCATCTCGGCGATGCGGGGCTGGGACTTTCCGGCGGCCAGCGCCAGCGCCTGGCGATTGCCCGGGCGCTGCTGGTGGATGCGCCGATCCTGTTGCTGGATGAAGCCACCAGCGCCCTGGATGCCCAGAGCGAGCATTTGATCCAGCAGGCCTTGCCGAGCCTGATGAAGAATCGCACCACCCTGGTGATCGCCCATCGCCTGGCCACGGTGAAAAACGCCGACCGCATCGCGGTGATGGATCAGGGGCGGCTGGTGGCGGTGGGTACCCACCAGGAGTTGATCGCCAGCAATCCGCTGTATGCACGCCTGGCGGCGTTGCAGTTCAGCGATGGCCAGGCAGCCTCCTGAGCCCGCGCTGGAAACAAAAATGCCCGCATCGCTGCGGGCATTTTTATTGGGCGTTATCGCTTACTGATCGTCGAAATACCGCTCATGCCAATCCACCAGTGGCTGTGGCGAATTGAGTTTCTGGCCGTAGATCACCGAGTAGGACAGCACGTTCTGCACGTACTGGCGGGTTTCATCGAACGGAATGCTCTCGACCCAGACGTCGAAGCTCAGGTGGTCGGCGCCCCTGAGCCATTGGCGCACGCGGCCGGGGCCGGCGTTGTAGGCGGCG
Source organism: Pseudomonas sp. RW409 (assembly GCF_003184125.1). Taxonomy (NCBI): domain Bacteria; kingdom Pseudomonadati; phylum Pseudomonadota; class Gammaproteobacteria; order Pseudomonadales; family Pseudomonadaceae; genus Pseudomonas; species Pseudomonas sp. RW409. Next base: position 504,185 of record NZ_QHHP01000042.1, read on the forward strand.
GACGCGAGCACCCGGTTGCCGTTGAACTGGCTGTGCACCTGGCTCAGGTAGGCGGCGCCGAGCTGGATGTTCTTGTCCGGGTTCAGCACTTGCTGCGGCGAGGCCAGCGGGATGCTGAACTTGCGCGCGGTTTCCTTCGCGGTGCCGGGCATCAGCTGCATCAGGCCGGCCGCGCCGACGCCCGAGCGAGCGTCGTCCATGAACGCGCTTTCCTGGCGGGTGATCGCGAAGATCCAGCTCGAGTGCAGGCCACGGACCTTGGCTTCGCGCACCAGGGTGTCGCGGTGGGCCATCGGGAAACGGATGTCCAGGTCGTCCCAGTATTTCGCCTGGCTGATGGTGCGGATAGCCGGGAAGTACCATTTCAGGTCGTAGGCCAGCTTGGCCTGGGCGACCATTTCGTCACGGCTGAAATGACGGCTGACGTGGTACCACTCACGCCGGCCATCGACGATCTGGCCGCGGGCATGGAACTCCAGGGCGCGCCGTACGCCCGGCGTATTGCGTACCTTGTTGATCACCTGCTGGCTGAGCACCAGCGGTTTGTTGTTCAGCTGATAAGGCAGTTGGGTGCGGTCGGCCGCGAGGAAACCATAGAAGTCGCGTTCGTTGGCCAGGCCCTTGTAGAGGGTCTGGGCCTGAGGGTTTTGTGGCTCGGCCAGTTCCAGGCTGCGCGCCTGCCAGTAGCGCCAGCGGTTGGTGGTCGCCAGGTCCTGGGGCAGCTTGCGGGTCAACTGGTAGGCATCTTCCCAGCGCGCCAGGCGCAGCAGCAGGCGCAGGCGCCATTCGGAAACCGTGTTGTCGCGCAGCTCGGGATCGTATTTGGTCATCACCTCCAGGCCACGGCTGTCGAAGCGTCGCGCCAGGGTCAGGCCGATTTCCCGGGCAATCGCCACTTTTTCGTCACGGGAGAAGTGCATGCTGCTGGCATAACCGTCGAGCAGGGCCATGGCCCTGTCCGGATCCTGGCGGGCCAGGCGGCGCAGACCCAGGCCGACCACATCGGACATGGCTTCGCTGGCCGGAGTGAAGCGCGACGGCTGGCTGAGCAGCTCGGGCTTCTGGGCAACATCCACCAACAGTCGGCCCTGAGGGGCGAGGGTGGTCATGCTTTTGACCAGGCTATTGGCCAACGGATAGTTGCGGGCTTCGGCGGCCAGTTTGGCGCGCTGCCAGCGCTTCTGTTCGGTCAACTGGCCTTCGGCGGCCCACTGGGCGAACAGCGCGTCGCAGGTGGCCGGCAAGGATTTGCCGCTGAGCCAGAGCTTGTCGGTGGCGGCGTACCCTTCGGCCTTGAGGTTGTGGCCCAGCTGGTATTGCGCGTTCAGGCAGTCCAGCTCGGTGAAGTTGAGCTTGGGGTCGTAATACTTGACGAAGGTGGCCCAGTCGCCACGTTCGGCCAGCCAGCGCAACCAGCGCAGTCTCATCCAGTTGGCCTGGGGCAGGTCGCCGTGTTCACGGAGAAACTTTTCGATCTCGGCGTTGCTGGCGGTCTTTAGCCGGGCGGTCAGTTCGTCGTAGGCCAGGTAGGGCTCGAGCGGGTAGTCGGCCAGGACCTGGCGGTAGCGGAAATACGGGCCGGTGTCGCCCTTGGCCAGGGCGCGTTTGGCTTCATCGTAATATTGACGCTGGAGTGAGAGGTCCGCGGCCTGAGCGGTGTGCACGGCAGAGGCAGAAAGAAGCAGGCAGGACAAAAGACTAAAAAGGCGACTGCGCATGAGACATCCGGGCAGAGAAATCATGACAAGTGCCGACAATGCCAACACTGATTATTCCCTAGCTTAGCCTTTTGCCAGCAACGGGTGAAAGCTTTGCCGGCCTCTTGTCGCCAGTTCGCTGCAAATGTTGTTCAGGGTGCTTCAGGATTGAAAATGCCGGCCTTCTGAGGCCTCAACTCAGGTAGAATGCGCGCCCGGTTTTTGGAGAAGCTCATGACCCTGCTCAAATTCAGCGATGTGTCCCTTGCGTTCGGCGCTATGCCGTTGTTGGACAAGGTGTCCTGGCAGATCGCCCGTGGTGAGCGGGTGTGCATCATCGGCCGTAACGGCACTGGCAAATCCAGCATGCTGAAGCTGGTCAAGGGCGATCAGAAGCCCGACGACGGTTCCGTATGGCGCGCGCCCGGTCTGAAAATCGGCGAATTGCCGCAGGAATTGCCAGTGGCCGACGAGCGGACGGTGTTCGACGTCGTCGCCCAGGGCCTCGATGGCGTTGGCGAGCTGCTGGCGCAGTACCACCACCTGAGCCAGAACATCGTCACCGATGCCGATCTGGAAAAGCTCATGCACGTCCAGCATGACCTCGAAGCCCGTGATGGCTGGCGCTTGCAGACGCTGGTGGACAGCACCCTGAGCCGCCTGCAGCTGCCGGCCGACAAGACCCTCGCCGAGTTGTCCGGTGGCTGGCGTCGTCGCGTCCTGCTGGCCCAGGCCCTGGTGTCCGAACCGGACCTGCTGCTGCTCGACGAACCGACCAACCACCTGGATATCGGCGCCATCGCCTGGCTGGAAGAAGCCCTGAAGGACTTCCAGGGCGCCGTGCTCTTTATTACCCACGACCGTTCCTTCCTGCAGAACCTGGCGACCCGGATTCTTGAGCTGGACCGTGGTGGGCTGATCGACTGGAACGGCGACTACGCCAGCTTCCTGGTGCACAAGGAAGCAGTGTTGGCGGCTGAAGAGACAGCCAACGCGCTGTTCGACAAGCGCCTGGCCCAGGAAGAAGTCTGGATTCGCCAAGGCATCAAGGCCCGTCGTACCCGTAACGAAGGCCGCGTGCGCGCCCTCAAGGCCCTGCGTGTCGAGCGCAGCGAACGTCGCGAGCGCACCGGCAAGGCCAATATCCAGCTGGAAACCGCCGACAAGTCCGGCAAGCAGGTCATGGTGCTCGAAGACGTGAGCTTCGCTCATCCGGGCGGGCCATTCCTGGTCAAGAATTTCTCCATGGTCCTGCAGCGTGGCGACCGTATCGGCCTGCTCGGCGCCAACGGTACCGGCAAGACCACGCTGCTCAAATTGATGCTGGGCGGCCTGGTGCCGAGCAGCGGCAAGGTCGAGGAGGGCACGCGTATCGACGTGGCGTACTTCGACCAGTTGCGTCACCAGCTGGACCTGGAAAAGACCGTGATCGACAACGTCGCCGAAGGTCGCGACTTTATCGATATCGATGGCCAGAGCCGTCACGTGCTCAGCTACCTCGGCGATTTCCTGTTCAGCCCGCAGCGTGCCCGCACACCGGTCAAGGCGCTGTCCGGTGGCGAGCGTGCCCGCCTGCTGCTGGCCAAGCTGTTCAGCAAGCCGGCCAACCTGCTGGTGCTCGACGAACCGACCAACGACCTGGACGTGGAAACCCTCGAGCTGCTGGAAGAGGTGTTGCTGACCTTCCAGGGCACCGTGCTGATGGTCAGCCACGACCGGGCATTCCTCGATAACGTGGTGACCAGCACCCTGGTGTTCGAAGGTGAAGGCAAGGTCCGCGAATACGTCGGCGGTTATCAGGACTGGCTGCGCCAGGGCGGTTCGCCACGCCTGCTGGGTGTGACCGAGAACAAGTCCGGCAAGGCCGAGCTGAACTCGGCGGTGGTTGCGCCCGTCGCGGCGGCACCTGCTGCAGCACAGGAAGCGCCTGCGGCCAAGAAGAAGCTCAGCTACAAGTTGCAGCGGGAGCTCGAAGCGTTGCCTGGCCAGATCGAAGCCATGGAGCAGCAGATCGCCAGCGTGGAAGCGGAGATGGCCGACGCCGGCTTCTATCAGCGTCCTGCGGCCGAGACCACGGCAGTCATCGCCCAGTTGGAACAGCTCAACGCTGAACTGGACGTGATGGTCGAGCGCTGGGCCGAGCTGGATGCCTGAGTGACCTGGCGTCAATAAAAAAGCCCGACATTCATGTCGGGCTTTTTGCAGGGCCGGTGCGGGCGGAGAATTCTGCCTGCGGCGGGCTCAGCGTTTGACCAGGTGCACGGCCAGCACGTCGCAAGGGGCGCCGTGCAGCACGTCGTTGGCGGTCGAGCCCAATAGCAGGGCCAGGCCGTGGCGGCCATGGCTGCCGACCACGATCAGGTCGCATTCCTGTTCCTTGGCCAGATGGTGGATTTCCTGGCGTGGCTGGCCATAGGTCAGGTGGCTGTATTCCTTGGACAGCTCAGGGTATTTGGTGATGAGGCGATCGAGGCGTTCCTTGGCCTGGTCGAACTGCTGCTGTTGCAATTGGGACAGGTCCATCGGCACGTCGCCGCCGAACGCCATGGCCATCGGCTCGACAATATGCACCAGGGACAATTTGGCGCTGTTGCTGACCGACAGCTCGCGGGCCCGGTGGATAACAGGATCGCACTCTTCGGTTAGATCTACGGCGACCAGAATATGGTGGTAGGGCATGAGGTGCTCCTCCTGAGGATTGCAATAGCTTCAAGTATGGCTGGTTTCAAGCGGATTGGTTCCGACCTGGATCAATCGGCTCATCAAGAATCGGGAGTACAGATATGACGGTCTGGATAGTGGTGTCAATCCTCGCGGTGGTCTTGAGTCCGCTGGCCTGGTTGCGCCCGTCGCGCCGCCAGAGCGGGCAGATCGCCCTGCGCATGGAGGCGCGACGCATGGGGCTGGGCATGCAACTGGCGCCTCAGGAATGGCCGCACTGGATGGATCCGCAGCCTCCAAGCCCCTGTGCGCAATACCATCGGCCGCGGCGCGGTACACAGCCGGCCTGCTGGGCCTACTGGCAAAGTGCGCCGGGCATGTGGGTCAACCAATGGCGGGAAGCCTGTGCGGACCCGGCCTTGCTCGAGCACTTTCGCACGCTGCCGGCCAATGTGTTCAAGGTCGAGGCCGACCGGCAGATGATCGTCTTGTATTGGGGCGAACGTGGCGAAGCCAGTGTTTTGCAAGACATTGCCGCGGTACTCAAGGCGCTGGCGTGAAGCATGACCTGCGCTGCAATGGCCAGGTTGTTGAAAAACAGGCAATAAAAAGCCCGACAGGGTCGGGCGGGGTTGGCCAGGCAGGCCGGTAAATCCTTTCTGATCCCCTGGTTCTGACCGGCGGGGATAGAGTTGTCGCCGATCTTACGCCTGGTTTTCGGCCAGGCATCCATATTTTTGCTCCAGGATTGTGCCAGCGTAGCCGCGAATCGGTTACGGGGGCCACGTATTAGGGCGACTTTTCTAAAGATTGATTCTATGAATGTCCTGAGATGAGCAAGCTTGTTGATGGTGCGTGCCCGTCTGGAATGACTAAGAAGTCGCGTTTTAAACAACCTTTTGGGCGATTGACAATTGTCGGATTTTGCCTGAATGTGGCGTACCCAAATCAAACGGGCGTATGAATTGAGCGTTTGTATTACCAGACGGCTCTTCCAGAATCCCGACTATCGCGTTGGCGGGTGTGCCTGGCGGATTGGCGTAGCATCGATGGAAACGTCGTTGCCGAGTCAGAAGTTAGCGTCCGACGTGTACTGTTCAGCTTCCATATCGTGGAGATCAGTTGATGATTTACGAAGGTAAAGCCATCACGGTTAAGGCTCTTGAAAGTGGCATCGTCGAATTGAATTTCGACCTCAAGGGTGAGTCCGTCAACAAGTTCAACCGTCTTACCCTGAACGAATTGCGTTCGGCCGTAGACGCCATCAAGGCAGATGCGTCGGTCAAGGGTGTGATCGTCAGCAGTGGCAAGGACGTCTTCATCGTCGGCGCCGACATCACCGAATTTGTCGACAACTTCAAGCTGCCGGATGCAGAGCTTGTCGCAGGCAACCTCGAAGCCAACAAGATTTTCAGCGATTTCGAAGACCTCAACGTTCCGACCGTTGCCGCGATCAATGGCATCGCGCTGGGCGGCGGTCTGGAAATGTGCCTGGCAGCTGACTATCGCGTCATGTCCTCCAGCGCCAAGATCGGCCTGCCGGAAGTCAAGCTGGGTATCTACCCGGGCTTCGGCGGTACCGTTCGCCTGCCGCGCATCATCGGTGCCGACAACGCCATCGAATGGATTGCCGCCGGCAAGGAAAACCGTGCCGAGGACGCACTGAAAGTCGGCGCCGTCGACGCTGTCGTTGCCCCGGAAAAACTGCATGAAGCGGCTCTGGCCACCGTCAAGCGCGCCATCTCCGGCGAGTTCGACTACAAGGCCAAGCGTCAGCCGAAGCTAGAAAAGCTCAAGCTCAACGCCATCGAACAGATGATGTCCTTCGAAACCGCCAAGGGTTTTGTCGCCGGCCAGGCTGGCCCGAACTACCCGGCGCCGGTCGAAGCCATCAAGACCATTCAGAAAGCCGCCAACTTCGGTCGTGACAAGGCGCTGGAAGTCGAGGCCGCAGGCTTCGTCAAACTGGCCAAGACCTCTGCTGCGCAGAGCCTGATCGGTCTGTTCCTGAATGATCAGGAGCTGAAGAAAAAGGCCAAGGCCTATGACGAAATCGCCCACGATGTGAAGCAGGCCGCCGTACTGGGTGCCGGCATCATGGGTGGCGGTATCGCCTATCAGTCGGCGTCCAAAGGCACGCCGATCCTGATGAAAGACATCAACGAACACGGTATCGAGCAAGGCCTGGCGGAAGCCGCCAAGCTGCTGGTCGGCCGTGTCGATAAAGGTCGCATGACCGCGGCGAAGATGGCCGAGGTGCTCAACGGCATTCGTCCTACGCTGTCCTACGGTGACTTCGGCCACGTCGACCTGGTGGTCGAAGCGGTCGTCGAGAACCCTAAGGTCAAGCAAGCGGTTCTGGCCGAAGTCGAAGACCAGGTCAAAGAGGACACCATCCTCGCTTCGAACACCTCGACCATTTCCATCAGCCTGCTGGCCAAGGCCCTCAAGCGTCCGGAAAACTTCGTCGGCATGCACTTCTTCAACCCGGTGCACATGATGCCGCTGGTCGAAGTCATCCGTGGCGAGAAGTCCAGCGAGCTGGCCGTGGCCACCACCGTTGCCTACGCCAAGAAAATGGGAAAGAACCCGATCGTGGTCAACGACTGCCCGGGCTTCCTGGTCAACCGCGTGCTGTTCCCGTACTTCGGCGGTTTCGCCAAGCTGGTCAGCGCCGGTGTGGACTTCGTGCGCATCGACAAGGTCATGGAAAAATTCGGCTGGCCGATGGGCCCGGCCTACCTGATGGACGTGGTCGGCATCGACACCGGCCACCACGGTCGTGACGTGATGGCCGAAGGTTTCCCGGATCGCATGAAAGACGATCGCCGTTCGGCTATCGATGTGCTCTACGAAGCCAAGCGTCTGGGCCAGAAGAACGGCAAGGGTTTCTACGCCTACGAGGCCGACAAGAAAGGCAAGCAGAAGAAAGTGGCCGACCCGTCGGTGCTGGAAGTGCTCAAGCCTATCGTGTACGAGCAGCGTGAAGTCACTGACGAGGACATCGTCAACTGGATGATGATCCCGCTGTGCCTGGAAACCGTTCGTTGCCTGGAAGACGGCATCGTCGAGACCGCGGCCGAAGCCGATATGGGCCTGGTGTACGGTATTGGTTTCCCTCCATTCCGTGGCGGTGCGCTGCGCTACATCGATTCGATCGGTGTTGCCGAGTTCGTTGCCCTGGCCGACCAGTACGCCGATCTGGGCGCGCTGTACCACCCGACCGCGAAGCTGCGCGAGATGGCCAAGAACGGCCAGAGCTTCTTCGGTTAAGCGCCCCCTACTAGAGCGAGAGTGAATATATGAGCTTGAATCCTAGAGACGTCGTGATTGTCGACTTCGGTCGTACTCCGATGGGCCGCTCCAAGGGCGGCATGCACCGCAACACCCGCGCCGAAGACATGTCGGCGCACCTGATCAGCAAATTGCTGGAACGCAACTCCAAGGTCGATCCGGCGGAAGTCGAGGACGTGATCTGGGGCTGTGTGAACCAGACCCTGGAGCAGGGCTGGAACATCGCGCGCATGGCGTCGCTGATGACCCAGATCCCGCACACCTCGGCCGGCCAGACCGTCAGCCGCCTGTGTGGCTCGTCGATGAGCGCGCTGCACACCGCCGCCCAGGCAATCATGACCGGCAACGGTGACGTATTCGTGGTTGGCGGCGTCGAGCATATGGGCCACGTGAGCATGATGCATGGTGTCGACCCGAACCCGCACATGTCCCTGTACGCGGCGAAAGCCTCGGGCATGATGGGCCTGACCGCCGAGATGCTCGGCAAGATGCACGGCATCACTCGTGAACAGCAGGACGCCTTTGGTGTGCGTTCCCACCAGCTCGCCCACAAGGCAACGGTGGAAGGCAAGTTCAAGGACGAAATCATCCCGATGCAGGGTTACGACGAGAACGGTTTCCTGAAGCTGTTCGACTACGACGAAACCATTCGCCCCGAGACCACCCTGGAAAGCCTGGCGGCCCTCAAGCCGGCCTTCAATCCGAAGGGCGGTACCGTGACTGCCGGTACTTCGTCGCAGATCACCGACGGTGCTTCGTGCATGATCGTGATGTCGGCGCAGCGTGCCCAGGACCTGGGCATCCAGCCGCTGGCGGTGATCCGCTCGATGGCGGTGGCGGGTGTGGATCCGGCGATCATGGGCTATGGTCCAGTACCGGCCACGCAGAAAGCACTGAAGCGCGCGGGCCTGGGAATTGCCGATATCGACTTCTTCGAGCTCAACGAAGCTTTCGCGGCGCAGGCTCTGCCAGTGCTGAAAGATTTGAAAGTGCTCGACAAGATGGACGAGAAGGTTAACCTGCACGGCGGCGCGATCGCCCTGGGTCATCCGTTCGGTTGTTCCGGTGCGCGTATCTCCGGCACCTTGCTCAATGTCATGAAGCAGAATGGCGGCACCTTTGGCGTGTCCACCATGTGCATTGGCCTCGGTCAGGGTATTGCCACCGTCTTCGAACGCGTTTAAGCGTTGCGTTGATGGAAGCCGGGGCCCAGTGCCCCGGTTTTTGTTTTTCTGAAGATTTATTATTTTTTATTTTGCGCGAGGGCCAGAACATGCAATTACAACCCGGGCTCTATCAGCATTACAAGGGACCGCAGTACCGCGTTTTCAGCGTGGCGCGGCATTCCGAGACGGAAGAGGAAGTGGTGTTCTATCAAGCCCTGTATGGCGATTACGGCTTTTGGGTGCGCCCCTTGAGCATGTTCCTGGAGTCGGTCGAAGTTGACGGCGAGCAGGTGCCACGCTTTGCTTTGGTGCAGGCCGAACCCAGTCTTTTTTCACGGCCATGAGCCGAGGTCGCGCAGAACCCTGCGCTTGACCTCACCTTGTTGCCACTATATATAGCGGTGCCGCGTCAGGCGCCAACCGCCTCTCACTTCTCGAATTCAGGAATTTTCCGATCCATGGGCAAATCGCTGGTCATTGTGGAATCCCCGGCTAAGGCCAAGACCATCAACAAGTACTTGGGTAACCAATACGTGGTGAAGTCGAGTATCGGCCATATCCGAGACCTGCCCACCAGTGGTTCGGCGAGCGCCGCCAAAGAGCCTGCCGCCAAGCGTGGCAAGGCGGCTGCTGGTGAAGCACCGGCGCTGTCGGCCAAGGAGAAGGCGCGCAAGCAACTGGTCTCGCGCATGGGAGTCGATCCGGACCACGGCTGGAAAGCCAAGTACGAGATCCTTCCAGGCAAGGAAAAAGTCATCGAAGAGCTGCGCCGGCTCGCCAAGGATGCCGACACCATCTATCTCGCAACGGACTTGGACCGCGAAGGGGAGGCCATTGCCTGGCACCTGCGGGAAGCCATTGGTGGGGATGACAGCCGCTACAAGCGCGTGGTGTTCAACGAAATCACCAAGAAGGCGATCCAGGAAGCCTTCTCCCAGCCGGGCGAGCTGGATATCGATCGGGTCAACGCCCAGCAGGCGCGTCGCTTCCTCGATCGCGTGGTGGGTTACATGGTTTCGCCGCTGCTGTGGGCCAAAATTGCCCGTGGCCTGTCTGCCGGTCGTGTGCAATCGGTGGCGGTGAAGCTGGTGGTGGAGCGCGAGCGCGAAATCCGTGCCTTCATCCCTGAAGAGTACTGGGAAGTTCATGCCGACCTCGGCACCGCCAAGGGCGCCAATGTGCGCTTCGAAGTGGCCCGTGAAAACGGCGAGGCCTTCAAGCCGCTGAACGAAGCCCAGGCCATGGCGGCGCTGGAGAAGCTCAAGGCTTCGACCTACACCATCGCCAAGCGCGAAGACAAACCGACCAGCAGCAAGCCGTCGGCCCCGTTCATTACTTCTACCCTGCAGCAGGCCGCGAGCAACCGCCTGGGCTTCGGGGTGAAGAAAACCATGATGATGGCCCAGCGTCTGTATGAAGCCGGCTACATCACTTATATGCGTACCGACTCGACCAACCTCTCGGCTGATGCCCTGACGATGGCGCGGACCTATATCGAAGAAGAGTTCGGCAACAAGTACCTGCCGTCCTCGCCGAACTTCTACAGCAGCAAGGAAGGGGCCCAGGAGGCGCACGAAGCGATTCGGCCGTCCGATGTGAATACCCACCCAAGCAAGCTGTCGGGCATGGAACGTGACGCCGAGCGCCTCTACGAGCTGATCTGGCGCCAGTTCGTGGCCTGCCAGATGCTGCCGGCGCAATACCTGTCGACCACCGTCAGCGTCGCCGCTGGTGGCTTCGAGCTGCGTGCCAAGGGCCGTATCCTCAAGTTCGACGGTTACACCCGGGTCATGCCGCAGATGAGCAAGCCGGGCGACGACGATGTCCTGCCGGACATGGCGCAGGGCGATGTGCTGAAGCTGATCAAGCTCGACCCGAGCCAGCACTTCACCAAGCCGCCGGCGCGTTACTCCGAAGCCAGCCTGGTCAAGGAAATGGAAAAGCGTGGCATCGGTCGTCCTTCGACCTACGCGGCGATCATTTCCACCATCCAGGACCGTGGCTACGTGGCGCTGCACAACCGTCGTTTCTATTCGGAAAAGATGGGCGACATCGTCACCGAGCGTCTGTCCGAGAGTTTCTCCAACCTGATGGACTACGGCTTCACTGCCGGCATGGAAGAGCACCTCGATGACGTGGCCCAGGGCGAGCGCGACTGGAAAAACGTCCTCGACGAGTTCTACGGCGACTTCAAGAAGAAGCTCGAAGTGGCCGAAGGCAGCGACAGCGGCATGCGCGCCAACCAGCCGGTGATGACCGATATCCCGTGCCTCACCTGTGGTCGTCCGATGCAGATTCGTACGGCGTCCACCGGTGTGTTCCTCGGTTGTTCGGGTTACAGCCTGCCACCGAAAGAACGCTGCAAGGCGACGGTCAACCTGGTGCCGGGCGACGAGATCGCCGCAGACGACGAGGGTGAATCCGAGTCGCTGGTACTGCGCGGCAAGCACCGTTGCCCGATCTGCAGCACGGCGATGGACGCCTATCTGCTGGACGAGAAACGCAAGCTGCACATCTGCGGTAACAACCCGGATTGCGCGGGCTACGAGATCGAAGAGGGCAGCTACCGCATCAAGGGCTACGAAGGTCCGAGCCTGGAGTGCGACAAGTGCGGCAGCGAGATGCAGCTCAAGACCGGTCGTTTCGGCAAGTTCTTCGGCTGCACCAACCCAACCTGCAAGAACACCCGCAAGCTGCTCAAGAGCGGTGACGCGGCGCCGCCGAAGATGGATCCGGTGAAGATGCCCGAGCTGAAATGCGAGAAGGTCAACGACACCTATATCCTGCGCGACGGGGCTTCGGGTCTGTTCCTGGCAGCCAGCCAGTTCCCGAAAAACCGTGAGACCCGCGCACCGCTGGTGCTCGAGCTGATCCCGCACAAGGACGAGATCGATCCGAAGTATCACTTCCTCTGCGAAGCGCCGAAGAAGGACCCGGAGGGTCGTCCGGCGGTGATTCGCTACAGCCGCAAGACCAAGGAGCAGTACGTGCAGACCGAAGTCGACGGCAAGCCGACCGGTTGGCGTGCGTTCTACGACGGTGGTAGCTGGAAAGTCGAAGACAAGCGTTAAGGTCCGCATCGGACGCTTCTGACAGGCCGCGTAAACTTCTAAGGGTACGCGGCCTTTCTTTTGGGCTTGCGGTGGGCTGGAGTGTTCCACGACACTGTACGGCCAGCCCGCTGTTATCTATTCGTTGTGGAGATTGCCGTCATGGCCCACGAACTCTATACCCGTACCAACCAGAAAATTTACTTCGCCGGCCTGTCGCTGGAAGCCTTGGCGCGAGCCGAAGCGGGCGGGGCAATGAATGCTCAGGCGCTGGTACAGGCAGGGCGAGAGTCGGTGTTGTTTCATCTGTACGGCGCGCTGCTTGGCTTGTGTCACGAGATTGCTGGCTTCTATCGCCTCCCGCAGGCCAATGCGCCTCGCGCGGAGCTGCTGCTGACCCGCGAGGTGCTGGAAAGCATCGCCATCCCCGAGCTGGCCGAGTTGGTGGAGCTGGCCCATAACCCGGAAACCTGGCTGGCGAAGCTGCTGGCTGCCCATTCGGCGATGTTCCAGCCACCGCGGGTACCGCATAAACCCAAGGGCGATGTCACCCAGCCGCTGATCGTCGCAGTGAACCTCGATGAAGAAGAGCAGGCGCCGGAGCTGAGCCGGGAAGAGCTGGAGCAATGGCGTCAGAACCTCAAGGCTTTGGCTATACGCTTCCGTGACGGTCTGAATGAGTGTTGAGTTGCTGGTACGACCCATCATTCAAGGATGAGTAGGTGTTCAACAACGGCGTCCAGATGCTCCCAAGCTCGATGGTCAGCGCGCCATTAACAAGAAACAGGTCATTACGCGGTTTTTCCGCTTAGGAAGCCGTTGCCAGTTCTGATTGCAAATCGAATTTCTGTGACAAATGCCTGCTCGTAACCCCGGGCAAATAAAGAAAACCGCTTGGGCCCGCGCGAGGTCGGGGTGATGACTGATATAATCCCGGCCTTTCGTGGAGAACAGACCTTTATGCCAACGTCCTTTCTAGAAATTGTCGAATTGCCAGACGGTCGTATCGAGCTGCGCAGGGCTGAGGACGAGGGTTCTCTGGTCACTCTGGACTTTTCAGAGGATGCCAAAGCCTTCTTGCAAGGCCAGCATGTCGAGGTGGCCAAGGCCATGTTGAGCGTGGGTGTGCAGATGGCGGGTCGCCTGGTTGAAGGCGAATTGGAGAAAGAAGAGGGACCACGGATTCTTCACTGAGTCCGTTTGTCGGTTTTTTTGCTGTCGTTCGTCGCCTCCTTTCGGCTTCTCAATCCTGGAGAAGCCTTGTGTCATTCAAGCGTGTCCATCGACGCTTCTAGCGGTCAGCCCAGACGAATATTCAGGCTTTGTGCGTCGCCCGTGCGGGCTGCGCTGATAAGTTGCTGACGGGCGCTGCTGTTCAATGGATTGAGCCAGCTGACGACGGTGTGGCTGCGTCCCAGGCGCAGAGCCTCGCAAGCCAGCTGTTGCGCGCTTTGGGCGCCGCGCGGGTGCAGCAGCAGGATCCGTTCGCGGTTCAGGCCGGCATCTCGCAACCAGGCCTGGGTCAGGCTTGCCGGCGGGGCAATCAATGTCAGCCAGCGTGCATCCTGGTCCTGGCTCAGTTCCCTGAGAATAGGCGCCAGCAGGCTCAGGCAGTTCCCGGCGGCACCGCGTAACGACAGTTCACTGAAGGCTTCCGGTTCGTTGCTCCAGGGCGATTCGACTACCTCTTTGAGGATAGGCGCCAGAGGCTGGGCCATGAAGGCTTCGAACAGCGGCAGTTGTGCATGCTGTGGTGTGTGAGGGAACTGCATAGAGCCTCCTTTAGCGGCGAATGACGCCGACACTCAAGCCTTCGATCACCAGGTCCTGATCTTTCAGGTTGACTTCGATAGGGGCGAACTCAGGGTTTTCGGCAATCAGCCAGACTTTGCTGCCTTCGCGCTTGAAGCGTTTCACGGTGACTTCGTCGCCAATGCGGGCGACGACGACCTGGCCATTGCGGGCCTCGCGAGTGGTGTGCACGGCCAGCAGGTCGCCATCGAAGATGCCGATGTCCTTCATGCTCATGCCGTGAACCCGCAGCAGGTAGTCCGCGCGTGGATGGAAGAAGGCCGGGTTGATATTGCAGGACTCTTCGATGTGCTGCTCGGCGAGGATCGGCGCGCCGGCGGCAACCCGGCCGATGATGGGCAGGCTGGAGTCGTCGGGCTTGGCTTCGAACCCCGGGATGCGAATGCCGCGAGAGGCGCCTGGAGTCATTTCGATCGCACCCTTGCGGGCCAGCGCCTTGAGGTGTTCTTCGGCGGCGTTGGGCGACTTGAAACCCAGTTCCTGGGCGATTTCCGCGCGGGTCGGTGGGTAGCCGTTGTCTTCGAGGCAACGTTTGATAAAAGCCAGAATCTCAGCTTGGCGTGGCGTCAGTTTTAGCATATCGATCGCTCTGTCTTTTTATACAGTGACTGGAATTATATACAGTGAATGGCGCTTGGCAATCCTCCTTTTTCCAGTCGCCGCTGGACGGTCGGGTCGCCGCTGCGCATGCCTGGTGTCGCGTGGCTGGCTACAGGACGCGGCAGGTATGGTTAAATAGCTGACTGACCGGCCGCAAAACGGACAGGCAGGCTTGACAAGACTGGGGCTGAAACGTATGTTTCAAACAAGTGTTTGTCAGGCGGAGTAGCCATGGCCCAGTCGGAAACCGTTGAACGCATTCTCGATGCTGCCGAGCAGTTGTTCGCGGAAAAAGGTTTTGCCGAAACCTCATTGCGGCTGATCACCAGCAAGGCCGGGGTCAACCTGGCGGCGGTGAATTATCATTTCGGTTCCAAGAAGGCCCTGATCCAGGCAGTGTTCTCGCGCTTCCTCGGGCCGTTCTGCATCAGCCTCGACCGTGAGCTGGAGCGGCGTTCGGCCAAGCCGGACAGCAAGCCAAGCCTCGAAGAGCTGCTGGAAATCCTCGTCGAGCAGGCCCTGGTGGTCCAGCCTCGCAGCGGCAACGATCTGTCCATCTTCATGCGTCTTCTGGGCCTGGCCTTCAGCCAGAGCCAGGGGCACCTGCGGCGTTATCTGGAAGATATGTACGGCAAGGTATTCCGCCGCTACATGCTGCTGGTCAACGAAGCTGCGCCGCGCATCCCTCCGATCGAACTGTTCTGGCGTGTGCACTTCATGCTCGGAGCGGCGGCGTTCAGCATGTCGGGGATCAAGGCGTTGCGGGCGATTGCCGAGACCGACTTCGGGGTCAATACCTCGATCGAGCAGGTAATGCGCCTGATGGTGCCATTCCTCGCGGCCGGCATGCGCGCTGAAACCGGCGTCACCGACGATGCCATGGCTGCGGCGCAACTCAAGCCGCGCAGCAAATCGACTCCGGCGGTCGCCAAGGCCTGACCGTCCGGGTGGGCGCGGCAGCTTACATCCGCTAAGCTAGCCGCCCATGTCGACTCTCGTTTCCTACCTCCTTTCACATCTTTCGCCGATCGTCGCTTGCCGGGCTTTGCCGCCGGCAATGGACTCGTGCGTCCGCGCCACGCCAGCACCCTTTGCGATGCCGTGCGCGCACTTCGTTACTAAGGAATTGCTATGACCACAGGCCTGCAAGGCTCCTTGATGGTGGATGTCGCCGGTACCTGGCTGACAGCTGAAGATCGCCAGCTCCTGCGCCAGCCCGAAGTGGGTGGGTTGATCATCTTTGCCCGCAATATCGAGCATCCGCGGCAGGTGCGTGAGCTGAGCGCGTCCATTCGGGCGATTCGCCCGGACCTGCTGCTGGCGGTGGACCAGGAAGGCGGCCGCGTGCAGCGCCTGCGCCAGGGCTTCGTGCGGCTGCCGGCCATGCGTGCCATCGCCGACAACCCGAATGCCGAATACCTGGCCGAGCAGTGCGGCTGGATCATGGCCACCGAAGTGCTGGCCGTCGGCCTGGACCTGAGCTTCGCGCCGGTGCTGGACCTCGATCATCAGCGCAGCGCTGTGGTGGGTACTCGTTCCTTCGAGGGCGACCCCGAGCGCGCCGCGTTGCTGGCGGGTGCCTTTATCCGTGGCATGAACAGTGCCGGCATGGCGGCCACGGGCAAGCATTTCCCCGGGCACGGCTGGGCCGAGGCGGACTCCCACGTGGCGATCCCCAACGACGAGCGCAGCCTCGACGAGATTCGTGCCAAGGACCTGGTGCCTTTCGCGCGCCTGAGCAAGCAATTGGCGGCGGTGATGCCGGCCCACGTTATCTACCCTCAGGTCGATGCCCAGCCGGCCGGGTTCTCCCGCCGTTGGCTGCAAGAGATCCTGCGCGGTGAATTGCAATTCGACGGCGTCATCTTCAGTGACGACCTGTCGATGGCCGGTGCGCACGTGGTTGGCGATGCCGCGAGCCGGATCGAAGCGGCGCTGTCGGCCGGTTGCGACATGGGCCTGGTGTGTAACGACCGGGCGGCGGCCGAGCTGGCCTTGAGCACGGCCCAGCGCCTGAAAGTGACACCGTCGGCGCGTATTGCGCGGATGCGCGGCCAGGCGTTCGCTTGCACCGACTATCGCCAGGATCCGCGCTGGCTGGCGGCGCTCGGCGCACTCAAGGATGCCCAGCTGATCGATTAAGGACTTTTGCGATGACGGTTTACGCGATTATCGGCGGTACCGGCCTGACCCGGCTCGAAGGCTTGAGCATTCACCAATCCTTGCCCCTGGACACGCCTTATGGCGCTCCGTCGGCGGATATCCAGAAGGGTGAATACGCCGGGCGCGAGGTGTTGTTTCTGGCGCGCCACGGTCATCCGCATCGCTTGCCGCCGCATCAGGTGAACTATCGGGCCAACCTCTGGGCGTTGAAGCAGGCTGGCGCCGAGGCGGTCCTGGCGGTCAACGCGGTGGGTGGCATTCATCCGGCGATGGGCTCCGGGCATTTCTGCGTGCCGCATCAACTGATCGACTACACCAGCGGTCGCGAGCACACCTACTTTGCCGACGACCTGGAGCAGGTCACCCACATCGACTTCAGCTATCCCTACAGCGAGTCGCTGCGCCAGCAGTTGATTGTCGCGCTGGAGGCCGAAGGCTGTGAATTCAGCAGCCAGGGTGTGTACGCCTGCACCCAGGGCCCGCGCCTGGAGACCGTGGCGGAGATCGCCCGCCTGGAGCGTGACGGCTGCGACATCGTCGGCATGACCGGCATGCCGGAAGCGGCGCTGGCCCGTGAGCTGGAGCTGGACTACGCCTGCCTGGCGCTGGTGGTGAACCCGGCGGCGGGCAAGTCCGCTGCGGTGATTACCATGGCCGAGATCGAACAGGCGTTGCAGGACGGCATGGGCAAGGTGAAGTCGACGCTGGCGCGGGTCCTCGCGGCAAACCTGTAGCCGCTGGTAAAGGCTGCGATCGAGCGCGTAGCGCTCGCAAAACCTGAATCCGCGTATTCACGCCTGCTGCGCAGCCGATCACAGGCTGCGCCAGCGGCTACAGATCAGCGTCCGCCTTTCTTGTCGGGCAGCGGGGCGAGGAGGGCTTCGATGTCTTCGCTCTGCAGCTTCCAGTCGCCGGCCTTGCGCCCATCCAGCACGCCCGCCGCCAGGTCGGACTTCTCCTGTTGCAGGTGCTGGATTTTCTCTTCCACCGTGCCGCGGGCAATCAACTTGTAGACGAACACCGGCTTCTCCTGGCCGATCCGATAGGCGCGGTCGGTGGCCTGGTTTTCCGTGGCCGGGTTCCACCAGGGGTCGTAGTGGATCACGGTATCGGCTTCGGTCAGGTTGAGGCCGACGCCGCCGGCTTTCAGGCTGATCAGGAAGATCTGCAGCTTGCCGCTCTGGAAGTCCCTGACTGGCGTGCGGCGGTCGCGGGTCTGCCCGGTCAGCAGGGCATAGGCGACGTTGCGCCGCTTCAGCTCGGCCTCGATCAGGCTCAGCATCGAGGTGAATTGCGAGAACAGCAGGATGCGCCGGCCCTCGTCGAACAGCTCCTCGAGCATCTCCATCAGGCTGTCGAGCTTGCCGGAGGAGCTGCCTCGCGTCGGCACCGCGTCTTCGTTGACCAGGCGCAGGTCGCAACACACCTGGCGCAGTTTCAGTAGCGCCTCAAGAATGATGATCTGGCTGCGGGCCACGCCCTTGCGGGTGATCTCGTCGCGGACTTTCTTGTCCATGGCCAGGCGCATGGTTTCGTACACATCGCGCTGGGCTTCATTGAGCTCCACCCAGTGGATGATCTCGGTCTTGGGCGGCAGCTCGGTGGCCACCTGTTCCTTGGTGCGGCGCAGCAGGAAGGGCTTGATCCGCCCGTTGAGGTGCTGCAGGCGCACTTCGCTGGCGTGCTTTTCGATCGGCACGCGGTAGTCGCGATTGAAGCTCTTCACGTCTCCCAGCCAGCCGGGCAGCAGGAAGTGGAACAGCGACCACAGCTCGCCCAGGTGATTCTCCAGGGGCGTGCCGCTCAGGCACAGGCGCTGCCGGGCGTTGAGCGCGCGCGCGGCCTGGGCCGCCTTGCTCGACGGGTTCTTGATGTATTGCGCCTCATCCAGCACCAGGACATGCAGGGGCAGGGCGGCGAGCTGCTCGACATCCTTGGGCAGCAGCGCGTAGGTGGTGAGGATCAGGTCGTAGTCGGCCAGTCGGGCGAAGTGCTTCTTGCGGCCAGCGCCATACAGGGCCAGGACCCTGAGCTGCGGCGTGAAGTGCGCCGCCTCGTCGAGCCAGTTGGGGATCAGGCTGGTGGGCATCACCACCATGCACGGCCGGTCCAGGCGCCCGGCGTTTTTTTCGCTGAGCACGTGGGCCAGGGTCTGCAGGGTTTTGCCCAGGCCCATGTCGTCGGCCAGGATGCCGCCGACTTCCAGCTGGCGCAGGGACTGCATCCAGCTCAGGCCTTCGAGTTGATAGGGGCGCAGGGTGGCGTTCAGGCCTTCTGGCGCGGGGGCCGAGTAATCCTTGATATCCCGCAGCCGTTGGGCGAAGGAGCGGATATGTTCGCCGCCCTCCCAGAGCAGGGGCAGGTCTTCCAACGGATTGAGGCGGGTCGCGTCGGCACTGCTCAGGCGTAGCGTGGTTTCTCCGGGCTCCTGCAGATAGAACTCACCCAGGGTGGCCAGCACCGGCTTCAGCCGGCCATAGGGCAGCGCCACTTGCAGGGGACCGTTGGGCGAGTTGGGACGCCCGGGAATATTTACCAGGATCAGTTCGTCATCCCGGCGTTTGGCCAGGCGTTCCGGGTTGAGGATCTCGGTGTGGGAGCGCATCAGGTTGAGCAGGATCGGCAGCAGGCTCAGGCGCTCGCCGTTGACGATGATGCCCAGTTCCAGGTCGAACCAGTCGCGCCCCGGCGCTTCGTCCACCGTGGCGTACCAGTCGTCCACGGCGGTCAGGTCGAAGCCGAAGTCGTCGTCGATCTGCAGCTCCCAGCCCTGGGTGCGCAGCTTGGGCAATTCGTTGAGGGTGAAGGTCAGCCAGGCGCTGTCGTTGACCATTTCATACAGCTCGCCAGCGCTTTCCGGCAGGGCCTTGCTCTGCCGGGTGGCGATCTTGAAACCCAAGGCCCGCAACTGTTCGCGATAGCGTTGTTCGACTTCCGGCTGGCGCTTGATGCGCAGGGTCTGGTGTTCCTGGCGAATCAGCACGTCGGCGTTTTTCTGCCCGCTGACGTATTCCTCCAGGTAGCTGAACGACAGCGCGGCACGGTGCTGGATGTAGCGCTGCATCTTGCCGTTGCGCGGTTCGAAGGCGCTGAACTCGATGCTGGCCAGCCACAGCCGGGGTATTGGCTGCACGTTGTCGACGATCTGTTGCGGCAGCGGGGCGGGGCTGCGGTTTTCCAGCACGGCCTGGAGTTTTTCCAGCAGCTCGGCGTCTTTCGCTGCTGCCGGGTAGGCCAGGGTTTCCTCGATTTTCAGCAGCACCGCGGCGATGTGTTTGCAATTGCTGCGCACCGGGCAGGTGCAGGAGGCTTCGACCATCAGCAAGGTGTTCTTGGCCGACTCGCGCAGGCTGATGGTCTGTCGATAGACGTTGCCCCCCGAACCTTCGCAACTGGCGGTGATGACGCTGTCGCCGGCCTGGACGATCCTGACGCGGTTCTCCAGGGCGTAGCGGCGGCCACGCTCCAGGGCTTGTTCCTTGAATCGGCTGACCCAGGAAGGCGCCAGGGGTTTGGTCAGGGTCGGGGGCATAGGGACTTCTGTCAGTCCACGATTTCAGGAGGCGCCTCGCGCGGCGCGGGGGCCGACAGCGAGGTGATCTTGATCAGCAGGGCCAGGTGACCGTTGTCGAGGTAGTTGAGCTGGCCGTTCTTGGTGTGGCTTTCCTGCTTCAGGCGTTCGCTGGCGGTCACCAGGCCATTGCTGTCGATCTGGTTGACCCAGAACTGCGCATCCACATCGGTGAAGCGCCCGAGCTTGAGGGTCAGGGTGCCCTCGATCGGGAACTGGCCGAACTGTTCCTGGCCCTCGCTGACGGCGATTTTCACCGGGTTTTCGTCCAGCGCCTGCTGCCAGGCCTTGTGCATCAGCACGCTGTAGTCGCCGCTGGCGGTGAGTTTCTCGACCACGCTGCCCAGCGCCGGGGTGCGCTGGCTGTCGGCGCCCAGGTGTTGGGCGCCAGCGGCCCAGTCTTCGGGGGCGGCGCGGCTGACGATGGCGGGAACCGCGTTCTGCCGGACCAGAATCATTTCGACCTGATACATGTCGGCAAACGCCGAGGGAGCGACCAGGGTCAGGAGCAAGGTCAGTGAGCGAAACAGGCGCATGGGGCGTCCTTCAAGCAGTTTTCGGGGTGAGGCGCTCGAACAGCGCCTCCAATGTGTTGAAGCGTTCTTCCGGGCGTTCCATCGGCACCATGAATTTGAACAGCGTGGCGCCTTCAAATTTGTAGCGATTGGGTTGGCCCTGGATGAGTTTGATCAATGCCAGCGGATCCACCGGGGTATCGGCGGCGAACTCGAGACGACCGCCTTGCGGGCCGCCGTCGACCTTCTTGATGCCCAGTTGCTCGGCCTGCAGTTTCAGCAGGGTCAGGCGCACCAGGTTCTTGGTCGGTTCCGGCAACAGGCCGAAGCGGTCGATCATCTCCACTTGCAGGTCTTTCAGGCCGTCCTCGTCGGTGGCCGAGGCAATGCGCTTGTAGAGGATCAGCCGCGCGTGCACATCCGGCAGGTAGTCTTCGGGAATCAGCGCCGGCAGGCGCAGGTTGATTTCCGGACCGCCGCCCAGCGGCTGGTCGAGGTTCGGCTGCTCGCCCTTGCGGATGGCTTTCACCGCGCGCTCGAGCATTTCCATATAAAGGGTGAAGCCTACCGCCTGGATCTGGCCGCTTTGGCCATCGCCCAGCAGTTCGCCGGCGCCGCGGATTTCCAGGTCGTTGGTGGCGAGCACGAAGCCGGCCCCCAGGTCCTGGGTATTGGCGATCGCCTCCAGGCGCTTTTCCGCGTCCGGGGTGATCTGCTGGCGCGCTGGCGTCAGCAGGTAGGCGTAGGCCTGGTGGTGGCTGCGACCGACCCGGCCGCGCAACTGGTGCAGCTGGG
Organism: Pseudomonas sp. RW409; assembly: GCF_003184125.1. Taxonomy (NCBI): domain Bacteria; kingdom Pseudomonadati; phylum Pseudomonadota; class Gammaproteobacteria; order Pseudomonadales; family Pseudomonadaceae; genus Pseudomonas; species Pseudomonas sp. RW409. The sequence continues at coordinate 525,509 of NZ_QHHP01000042.1, forward strand.
CCAGGCCGAACTTGTCGGCGCGCTCGATGATGATGGTGTTGGCGCTCGGTACGTCGATGCCGGTCTCGATGATGGTCGAGGCGATCAGCACGTTGAAGCGCTTGTGGTAGAAGTCGCTCATCACCTGTTCGAGTTCGCGTTCGCGCATCTGCCCGTGGCCGATGCCGATGCGCGCTTCCGGCACCAGTTCGGCGAGGTCGGCGGCGCATTTCTCGATGGTCTTCACATCGTTGTGCAGGTAGTAGACCTGGCCGCCGCGCAGCAGCTCGCGCAGCAGGGCCTCTTTGACCGTGCTCTTGTTCTGCTCCATGACGAAAGTGCGCACCGACAGGCGTCGGGCTGGCGGCGTGGCGATGATCGACAGGTCGCGCATGCCCGAGACCGCCATGTTCAGCGTGCGCGGAATCGGCGTGGCGGTCAGGGTCAGGATGTCGACTTCGCTGCGCAGGGCCTTGAGCTGCTCTTTCTGGCGCACGCCGAAACGGTGTTCTTCGTCGATGATCACCAGCCCGAGGTTCTTGATCTTCACATCGTCCTGCAACAGCTTGTGGGTGCCGATGACGATGTCGATCTTGCCTTCGGCCAGGTCGGCCACCGCGGCATTCACTTCCTTGGCGGACTTGAAGCGGCTCATCACTTCCACGGTCACCGGCCAGTCGGCGAAGCGATCGCGGAAGCTGTTGTAGTGCTGCTGGGCGAGCAGGGTGGTGGGCACCAGGATCGCCACTTGCTTGCCACCGTGCACGGCGATGAAGGCCGCGCGCATCGCCACTTCGGTCTTGCCGAAGCCAACGTCGCCGCAGACCAGGCGATCCATCGGCTTGGCCGCGAGCATGTCCTCGCGCACCGCTTCGATGGTGGTTTGCTGGTCGGGGGTTTCTTCGAACGGGAAGCCGGCGCTGAAAGTGGCGTAGTCGGCTTTCGGGTCGGCGAAGGCATAACCTTCGCGGGCCGCGCGGCGAGCGTAGATGTCCAGCAGCTCGGCGGCGACATCGCGCACCTGCTCGGCGGCCTTGCGCTTGGCCTTCTGCCAGGTTTCCGAACCCAGGCGGTGCAGCGGCGCCAGGGCGTCATCGCTACCGGTGTAGCGGGCGATCAGGTGCAGGTTGGCCACCGGCACATAGAGCTTGGCGCCCTCGGCGTATTCCAGGGTGAGGAATTCGGCGGCCTGGTTGTCGATTTCCAGGGTGGCCAGGCCCAGGTAGCGGCCCACGCCATGATCGATATGCACCACCGGCGCGCCTTCGCGCAGCTCGGTGAGGTTCTTGATCACTGCATCGTTGTTGGCATCGGCGCGTTTTTCCCGGCGCCGGCGCTGCATCACGCGCTGGCCGAACAGCGGGCTTTCGGCCACCAGCGCCAGGGCTGGATCGTCCAGCAGCAAGCCTTCGTCCAGCGGCGCGATGGTGATCGCCAGGCGGTCCTTGCCGGCAACGAAGTCCGGCCAGCTGTCGACGGTCTTTGGCCGCAGCTTCAGGCGCTCCAGCAACTCCAGCAGTACCTCGCGGCGCCCGGCGGATTCGGCGGTGAACAGCACGCGTCCGGAGAACTCGTCGAGGAAGTTCGCCAGGGCCGCCAGCGGCTGGTTGGCCTTGGCTTCGATGGCGAGGTTGGGCAGGGTCTGCGCCGGGAAGCGCTCGCGGCCGCCACCGGCCTCGATGTCCTGCTGGCTGGCGACTACCCGCGGCCAGCTTTTCAGGCGGGCGAAGCAGTCTTCCACCGGTAGGAACAATTCGGCGGGCGGCAATAAAGGACGGGACGGATCGACGCGGCGTTCTTCGTAACGGTTGCGCACGTCGTTCCAGAAGTTCTCGGCCGCCTGTTCGATGCCTGGCAGGGAGAACACCTGGGTGTCCTGGGGCAGGTAGTCGAACAGGGTCGAGGTGTCTTCGAAGAACAGTGGCAGGTAATACTCGATGCCGGCCGGGGTGATTCCGCTGCTCAGGTCCTGGAAGATCGGGCAGCGGCGGAAGTCGACGTCGAAGCGCTCGCGGAAACGGGCCTTGAAGCGGGTGACGGCTTCTTTCTGCAGCGGGAATTCCTTCGCCGGCAGCAGGCGTACCGAATCGACCTTGTCGATGGAGCGCTGGTTTTCCGGATCGAAGGTGCGCAGGGTCTCGATTTCATCGTCGAACAGGTCGATGCGATAAGGCAGTTTGCTGCCCATCGGGAACAGGTCGATCAAGGCGCCGCGCACCGCGAACTCGCCGTGCTCGTACACCGTATCGACACAGCGATAGCCGCTGGCTTCCAGGCGGGTACGCATCTGTTCGACATCCAGCTTCTGGCCGATGTCCAGCACCAGGCTGCTGCCGAGCAGGAACTTGGTCGGCGCCAGGCGATGCAAGGCCGTGGTGATCGGCACCACCAGCACACCGTGCTCCAGCTCCGGTAGCCGGTACAGGCTGGCGATTCGCTGGGAGATGATGTCCTGGTGCGGCGAGAACAGGTCGTAGGGCAGGGTTTCCCAGTCCGGGAAATGCAGCACGGGCAAATCCGGGGCGAAGAAACTCAGCTCCTGCTCCAGCCGTTCGGCACTTTGGCTATCGGCGGTCAGCAGCAGGGTGAAGCGCTTGGCGGCGCTGGCAGCCTCGGCAATGGCCAGGCTGAGGGCGGCACCGGGCAGATTGCCCCAGTGCTGTTTGCCGGCGGCGGCAGGGAGTTGCGGTAGACGCAGAACGGGCACGGAAGGTTGAGCTCCAGCGTTGCGACAAAGTCGGTAATTGTAGCGGTCCGGCATACCGGCTGTCAGTTGCTGATGTGTCTATTACGCGGTTGCGGAAAATGTAGTGGTTATGACAAAAAAACGCGTTTTTTGGCAGGAAATGTAGTGCCGAATTGGGGCGGTGTTACGGAGGGTTACAGACAACGCTGGGTTACCGCGCAAAATGAGGCCTTTCTGAAACCCGCGTATTTACTGGGCTGGAGCGGGGCGTGATTTTTCCGGATGAGGTTTTGTTACGTTCTGCGCGACAGGCGCGCATTGCTACGCAGGGGACTCGGCTGCATAATGTAGCCCCTTTTTTCAGCCCCTACATGTGGAAGGTTCCCGTGACTCAGAAGCCCGACCAGTGTCTTGGTGAATGGATCGACCGTGAAGCGCTCGCAGAAGCGATGATTCCGCTTATCGGTCAGCTCTACCGCAATAACAATGTGGTGAGTTCGATCTATGGCCGCAGCCTGATCAACCAGTCTGTCATCGCGATTCTCAAAGCTCACCGCTTTGCTCGCCATCGTTCTTCCGACGATAGCGAACTCTCCGTCCACGAAACATTCCCACTGCTCAAGGCCATGAGCGAGCTCAAGCTCGGCGCTGCCTCGGTGGACCTGGGCAAGTTGGCGTTCAAATTCCGCAACGAAGGCAATGGCCGCACCGCCGAGCAATTCGTTCGCGAAGAGCTGGCTGACGTGGTTGGCCAGCAAAACGCTTCGCCCCGCAAAGGCACCGACGTGGTCCTGTACGGCTTCGGTCGTATCGGCCGTCTGCTGGCGCGCATCCTGATCGAGAAAACCGGTGGTGGCGACGGCCTGCGCCTGCGCGCCATCGTGGTGCGCAAAGGCGCCGAAAACGACCTGACCAAGCGCGCCAGCCTGCTGCGTCGCGACTCGGTACACGGTTCGTTCAACGGCACCATCACCATCGACGAAGCCAACAACACCATCACCGCCAACGGCAACCTGATCCAGGTTATCTACGCGAAGAACCCGACCGAGGTGGACTACACCCAGTACGGCATCAAAGACGCGCTGCTGGTGGACAACACCGGTGTATGGCGTGACGCCGATGGCCTGGGCCAGCACCTGGCCTGCCCGGGTATCGACCGCGTCGTTCTGACCGCGCCTGGCAAAGGCAAGCTGAAGAACATCGTTCACGGTATCAACCACACCGACATCACCGCTGACGACAAGATTGTTTCCGCCGCTTCCTGCACCACCAACGCCATCGTGCCGGTGCTCAAGGCCGTGAACGACAAGTTCGGCATCGTCAACGGGCACGTCGAAACCGTTCACTCGTACACCAACGACCAGAACCTGATCGACAACTTCCACAAGGGCGATCGTCGTGGCCGTAGCGCCGCGTTGAACATGGTGATCACCGAGACCGGTGCTGCCACCGCTGCTGCCAAGGCCCTGCCTGAGCTGGCCGGCAAGCTGACCGGTAACGCGATCCGCGTTCCGACGCCAAACGTGTCGATGGCCATTCTCAACCTGAACCTCGAGAAAGCCGCTACCCGTGAAGAGATGAACGAGTACCTGCGCTACATGGCGCTGCACTCCGATCTGCACAAGCAAATCGACTTCGTCAATTCCCAGGAAGTGGTTTCCACCGACTTCGTTGGCTCGCGCCACGCCGGTGTGGTGGACGCTGAAGCGACCATCACCCAGGACAACCGCGTTGTGCTGTACGTCTGGTACGACAACGAATTCGGCTACAGCTGCCAGGTGGTTCGTGTGATGGAAGACATGGCTGGTGTGAACCCGCCTGCGTTCCCGCGCTAAACCTTAGCCGCACATGAAAACGCCCCGACTTGTCGGGGCGTTTTTGTTTGTGGCGTTTGCTTGCGATGCGCTTGTATCTGCTCGGGCGTTATCGCGGGCAAGCCTCGCTCCTACAGAAGCGTTGGGCGCGCTCGCGATAACGTCCTGTCAGGCGCCATCGGCTATCGCTGCCTGTGCGCTGCGCAGTTCGTGGCGATTGCCGCGGAACAGCACCAGGGTCGCGATCAGGCCCAGCACCGCTGCGCCGCTGAGCCAGATACCCGGCGCCGCCTTGTTGTCCAGCACATGGATCAGGTAGGTGCAGGCTGCCGGCGTGAAGCCGCCAAAGGTGGCGGTCGCCAGGCTGTAGGCCAGGGAGAAGCCGGTGGTGCGTACTTCAACCGGCATGATCTCGGTGAGGGCTACCACCATGGCGCCGTTGTACGAGCCATAGAGGAAGGACAGCCACAACTCGACGATCAGCAGGTGGCTGAAACTCGGGTTGGCCACCAGCCAGGACAGTGCCGGGTACGCCGTCAGGATTGCCAGGACGGTCGCCGCCAGCAGCAGCGGCTTGCGCCCGACCTTGTCCGAGACGGCGCCCATCACCGGCAGCCAGAAGAAGTTCGACAGGCCGATGCACACGGTGACCAGCAGCGCGTCCAGGTCCGACAGCTGCAGCTCGGCCTTGCCGAAGGTCGGGGTGTAGGCGGTGATTAGGTAGAAGGACACGGTGGTCATCACCACCAGCGCCATGCCGGCCAGGACGATGCCGAAGTTCTGGCCAATGGAGCGGATGATTTCCTGCAGGGTAGGGCGGTGCTTGCGTGCCTGGAACTCCGGGGTTTCTTCCAGCGAGCGACGGATCATGAAGATCGCCGGCACTATCATGCAGCCCACCAGGAACGGTACGCGCCAGCCCCAGTCGCCCATTTGCTCCGGGCTCAGCCAGTGATTCAGGCCCACACCCAGCAGGCCGGCGAATACCACGGCGGCCTGTTGGCTCGCCGATTGCCAGCTGACGAAGAAGCCCTTGCGACCCGGGGTGGAGATTTCCGCCAGGTAAACCGAGACGCCACCCAGCTCCACCCCGGCAGAGAAACCCTGCAGCAAGCGGCCGAGCAGCACCAGCAACGGCGCAGCGACGCCGAGGGTGGCATAACCCGGGACGCAGGCGATCAGTACTGTGCCCGCGGCCATGAGCAGCAGGGTGATGATCAGGCCCCGGCGGCGGCCATGGCGGTCGATATAGGCACCGAGAAAGATCGCGCCCAGCGGGCGCATCAGGAAGCCGGCGCCGAAGGTCGCCAGCGACAGCATCAGTGACGCGAAAGCACTGTCGGCAGGGAAGAAGGTCTTGGCGATGGCCGTGGCGTAGAAGCCGTAGACCATGAAGTCGAACATCTCCAGAAAGTTGCCGCTGACAACGCGAAAGATCGCCTTGCCTTTGCCCGTGGTCGTGGACATTTTATTCACTCACTTTGGCTATTTTGTTAGCGATCCCTGGTCGTTACCCGTCCTGGTTGCACGGTCTGGGGCGGCTAAGCCGCAGGCCAGACAGTTTGTAACAATATGTGTATGAGTCTGCCGAGGCAACAAAAACTCTTAGCTTGCTTGCTAAGTAGATGGAAGGCTTGGGATTTATTGCCAGCCAACTCGCTGAATAAACCCGCAGGAGCGAGCTTGCGATGAGCTGGGTTCGGCCTGGATCAAATCCGCGCTGGCTGCCGCATAATGGCCCGCCCTGATCGGCGACTGCCGAGAGGGAAATCGAGTGTCGGGAGGCGAAGTCTTGTTGGTTGGATCTTGGGTGCGAGGATGGCTTCCTGTCGTTTTGGTCATGGCCCTGGCTGGATGTGATCGGGGCGATTCGCTGGAAAGCTTCGGCGGCCCGACCATGGGCAGTACCTACTCGATCAAGTACGTGAGGCGGGCAGGCCTGGCCGCGCCGAATGAGGTGCAGGCCCAGGTCGAGCAGATACTCGCGCAGGTCGACCGGCAGATGTCGACCTATCGCAGCGACTCGGACATCGAACGCTTCAACGATCTGCCGGCCAACAGCTGCCAGGCGATGCCGGCGGCGGTCCTGCGCTTGGTCGAGGTGGGCCAGCAGTTATCGCGGGACAGCCAGGGCTCCTTCGATCTGACGGTCGAGCCGTTGCTCAACCTCTGGGGCTTCGGCCCGCAGGGGCGCGGAGAGGCGGTGCCCAGTGATGAGGCGCTGGCGCAAGCGCGGCAGCGGGTCGGCTATACCCATCTGCGTATCGAGGGCGACCGGCTGTGCAAGGACGCCGCGGTCGAGGTGGATTTCAACAGCATCGCCGCCGGTTATGCGGTGGACCGGATTGCCGCCAGGCTCGCGGAAATGGGCATCGACAGTTACCTGGTCGAAGCCACGGGCGAACTCAAGGCGGTCGGCAGGAAACCCGACGGTTCGGCGTGGCGCATTGCTTTGGAGGAACCTCGGGACGATCGACAGGTGGCCGAGCGGGTCATAGCCGTCGATGGTTATGGGGTTTCGACTTCCGGCGACTACCGCAATTATTTCCAGCGCGACGGGCAGCGTTACTCCCACACCTTCGACGCCCGCACCGGCAGACCTGTCGAGCATGGGCTGGCCTCGGTCACGGTGATCCATCCCGCGGCCGTGATGGCCGATGGGTTATCGACCCTGTTGCTGATCCTCGGTCCCGAGCGCGGCTGGGATTACGCAGAAAAACACGATATCGCCGCATTTTTTGTGATTCGCGCCGATACAGGCTTCGTCACACGCAGCAACCGCGCGTTTGATCGCCTGTTTGCCGGACAAAAGCAGTAATCTTGCGCAGCGCCGCGGCGCGATGTCGCAGGCAAAAGTAGCCGGCGACGCGACCAAGGGTTAATGTGCGCGGCGTTGACGCTTCTATAGACTGTGCCCGGGTTCGTAACCGAGCCAAATTGATCCTTCATGCCGCTGGCCGCGACATGATTTAGCCGCAGGCGCCACATCGGGTGCCGCGGCCTGTTCTGAGGAGTACGCATGGCTGTCTACAACTACGACGTAGTGGTGCTGGGTTCAGGCCCCGCTGGAGAAGGTGCGGCAATGAACGCCGCGAAAGCAGGACGCAAGGTAGCGATGGTCGATAGCCGTCGCCAGGTCGGCGGTAACTGCACCCACCTGGGCACCATCCCGTCCAAGGCCTTGCGTCACTCGGTCCGGCAGATCATGCAGTTCAACACCAACCCGATGTTCCGGGCCATTGGCGAGCCGCGCTGGTTCTCGTTCCCCGACGTACTGAAAAGCGCCGAGAAGGTCATCTCCAAGCAGGTCGCCTCGCGCACCGGCTACTACGCGCGTAACCGGGTCGACGTGTTCTTCGGCACCGGCAGCTTCGCCGACGAGCAGACCATCGAAGTGGTCTGCGCCAACGGTGTGGTCGAGAAGCTGGTGGCCAAGCACATCATCATCGCCACCGGCTCGCGCCCGTATCGCCCGGCCGATATCGATTTCCACCACCCGCGTATCTACGATAGCGACACCATCCTCAGCCTCGGCCACACCCCGCGCAAACTCATCGTTTACGGCGCCGGTGTGATCGGTTGTGAATATGCGTCGATCTTCAGTGGCCTGGGGGTACTGGTCGAGCTGGTGGACAACCGCGGCCAGTTGCTGAGCTTCCTGGACTCCGAGATCTCCCAGGCGCTGAGCTACCACTTCAGCAACAACAACATCACCGTGCGCCACAACGAGGAATACGACCGCGTCGAAGGCCTCGACAACGGCGTGATCCTGCACCTCAAGTCGGGTAAGAAGATCAAGGCCGACGCCTTGCTCTGGTGCAATGGCCGGACCGGCAACACCGACCGGCTGGGCATGGAAAACATCGGGGTCAAGGTCAACAGCCGTGGCCAGATCGAAGTGGACGAGAACTACCGCACCTGCGTGCCGAACATCTACGGCGCCGGTGACGTGATCGGCTGGCCGAGCCTGGCCAGTGCCGCCCATGACCAGGGTCGTTCGGCCGCCGGCAGCATCGTCGACAACGGCAGCTGGCGCTTCGTCAACGATGTACCGACCGGGATCTACACCATTCCGGAGATCAGCTCGATCGGCAAGAACGAGCAGGAACTGACCCAGGCCAAGGTGCCGTACGAAGTGGGCAAGGCCTTCTTCAAGAGCATGGCCCGCGCGCAGATCGCCGGTGAGCCGCAAGGCATGCTGAAGATCCTGTTCCACCGCGAAACCCTGGAAGTCCTGGGCGTGCACTGCTTCGGCTACCAGGCTTCGGAGATCGTGCACATCGGCCAGGCGATCATGAACCAGCCGGGCGAGCTCAATACCCTGAAGTACTTCGTCAACACCACGTTCAACTACCCGACCATGGCCGAAGCCTATCGGGTCGCAGCTTACGACGGCCTCAACCGGCTTTTTTGAGCGACTCCGGCCGGTGGCCTGAGCCGGCCGGGGAGACCGATTTCAGTAACTCTCGAGCGTGGCGCTGGCCAAACCGGGAAAGTCTGTAATCAGGCTGTCTACGCCGAAGTCGGCGAGCCTGCGCATCAGTGCAGGCTCGTTGACTGTCCACACCGACACATGCAAACCCTGACGCTGCGCCCGTTGCAGCCGCTCCGGGGTGCAGAGTGTCCAGTTCAACGCCAGCATCTCGCAGCCGTAGCTTTGCGCGACCTTCAACGGGTCGAGCCAGGCGTATTCGGCGACCAGCCCGCGCGACAGATCCGGGGTCAATTCGACAGCCGCCTTGAGCACTTCCCGTGAACTGGAGGTGACGGTGACCTTGTCCAGCAGGCCGAAACGCTGGGCCATTTCGCGAATCGCCAACACCGTGGTGGCGGCACGGGTGCGCGAGGCGCTCTTGACCTCCAGCTGCCAGTGCTCGAAGTCGCACTTTTCGAACAGTTCTTCCAGGCGCGGGATCGGGCAGGGCGTGACCCAGCCCGGGCCACCCTTGCGGGCGTCGTAGGTCACCAGTTCTTCGGCGCTGTGTTCGACCACCTTGCCGCGGCGGTCGGTGGTGCGCTTGAGGGTGGGGTCGTGGATCACCATCAGCTCGCCGTCCATGGACAGGTGCAGGTCCAGTTCGCAACGGCGTACGCCATGCTTGAGGCACTGCTGGAAGCTGGTCAGGGTGTTTTCCGGTGCTTCGCCTTTAGCGCCGCGGTGGCCATAAATCAGGGTCACGATTGCTCCTTCACGGAAATTTTTCCATTAGATGGTCAGTGCTGCGCGATGGGGCCACAGGTCAGTCGGCGGCCGGGTCGTTCTGCTCTCGGGCCTGGCGACGTTCCTGGGCTTGCTTCTGCAGGATATAGCGCGCCAGCAACTGGCGTTGGGCGTCGGTCAATGATTCGAACTCGGTACCGATTTCGAACGTGCCGAAACTGCGGGTTTCACAGTGGGTGACCTTGGCCCGCAACAACAGGCCCAAGGCCTGGGGCATCAGCAGCAGCTTGACCGCCAGGTGGGTGCCGGCCGGGTAGGACAGGTGATGTTCGAACTCGATGCCGCCTTCGGAGAGAATCACCCGCTGCGGTTCGCCGAACTTGCCGAGCACGGTCTGCGCCACCACCTGGCTGAGCAGGTCGATGCGCTTGTTCATGGTCTTGAGGTAGTTGGCCAGGGTCCGGTCGCGCTCGCTGACCTGGCGCAGCAGGTGCTGCGATTCGAATTCGCTCAGATGCAACTCGCTGAGCAGGTTGAACAGCGGCGACGCATCCTGCAACACTTCCTTGCTCGCCGCTTCGTGGGCGGACAAGGGGCTAATTTCCAGTGCGATCGTGTCCTCGATACGGTAGTATTCGCGGCGATCTTCTTCATCTAATGTCGACATGGCGAACCCATGGTAGCGGCGGTGGTCTGAGTGTAAAGCTGCTTACCTGGACCCGCCACAAGGACGTCTTCTTTTCCTCCGAACAAGCCCCGACATGTTCAGACCTCTCTTCGTATTTATTGGCACGCGTTATACCCGTGCAAAGCGTCGCAATCATTTCGTGTCATTCATTTCCCTGACCTCGATGATCGGACTCGCCCTGGGCGTGGTCGTGATGATCGTCGTGCTGTCGGTGATGAATGGCTTCGACCATGAGATGCGCACCCGCGTGCTGGGCATGGTGCCCCACGCGACCATTGAGTCCGGTGAGCCGATCAGCGACTGGCAAGGCCTGGCCGACAAGGTCAAGCAGAACCCCAAGGTGCTGGCGGTTGCGCCCTTCACCCAGATGCAGGGGTTGCTGACCAATAACGGCCAGGTGCAGAAAGTCCTGCTCAACGCCATCGATCCGGCCAAGGAACGCCAGGTTTCGATCATCGATAACTTCATGAAGCAGGGCAAGCTGGACGACCTGGCGCCCGGCAGATTCGGCATCGTGATCGGCGACAAGGCGGCGACCAAGCTGGGGGTTGGCCTGGGCGACAAACTGACCTTCGTCGCGCCCGAGGTCACGGTGACCCCGGCCGGGATGTTCCCGCGCATGAAGCGTTTTACCGTGGTCGGCATCTTCCATGTTGGCGCCGGTGAGCTGGACGGCTATCTGGGCCTGACCAACCTCGACGACCTGGGCCGCCTGCACCGCTGGAAGCCGGATCAGGTCCAGGGCCTGCGCCTGAAGTTCGACGACCTGTTCCAGGCGCCACGCACCGCCTGGGAAATTGCCGAGCATCTGGGCGAGAACCAGTACTACGCCCGTGACTGGACCCGTACCCACGGCAACCTGTACCAGGCCATCCGCATGGAAAAAGCCATGATCGGCCTGCTGTTGCTGCTGATCGTCGCTGTTGCCGCCTTCAACATCATTTCCACCCTGGTGATGGTAGTGAACGACAAGAAGGGCGATATCGCGATCCTGCGCACCCTGGGGGCGACGCCGGCCAGCATCATGGCGACCTTCATGGTCCAGGGCACGGTGATCGGTGTGATCGGTACTTTGATCGGCGCCGTGGTCGGGATGTTCGCGGCGTTGAACGTCAGCGCGGCGATCTCGGCCCTCGAAGGCCTGATCGGGCACAAATTCCTCAATGCCGACGTGTACTTCATCGACTACCTGCCATCGCAACTGATGGCCGAAGACGTGTTGATGGTCTGCGGTGCGGCACTGGTCCTGAGTTTCCTCGCCACCCTGTATCCAGCCTGGCGTGCCGCGCGCACCCAGCCTGCGGAGGCGCTACGTTATGAGTGAGTTGGGCATGAGTGAAAAAGCAATTCTGAGCTGCCGCGACCTGGGCAAGTCCTACGAGGAAGGTCCGGAGTCGGTGGTGGTGTTGTCCGGCCTGCAACTGGAGTTGCACCCGGGCGAACGGGTGGCGATCGTCGGTACCTCCGGTTCGGGCAAAAGTACCTTGCTCAACCTGCTGGGCGGCCTCGACACGCCAACCAAGGGCAGCGTCTGGCTCGACGGTGAAGAGCTTTCGGCACTGAGCGAGAAGGGCCGCGGCCTGTTGCGCAACCGCTCCCTCGGTTTCGTCTACCAGTTCCACCATTTGCTGCCGGAATTCACCGCCCTGGAAAACGTCTGCATGCCGCTGCTGATCGGCAAGACCGCGATCCCGGAAGCCCGTCAGCGGGCCACGGCCTTGCTGGAGCGGGTCGGGCTGGCCCATCGCCTGGAGCACAAGCCGGCCGAGCTGTCCGGTGGCGAACGCCAGCGTGTGGCCATCGCTCGCGCCCTGGTCAACAAGCCAGGGCTGGTGATGCTCGACGAGCCGACCGGCAACCTCGATTCCCACACCGCGCAAGGCATTCAGGATTTGATGCTGGAACTCAGTACCTCGATGCGTACCGCGTTCCTGGTGGTGACCCACGACATGAACCTGGCTCGCCAGATGGATCGCGTCCTGCACCTGCAGGAAGGTTTCCTGACACCCATCTGACTGGCTGCAACCCGGCGCCTGAAACAGGCGCCGGGTCTTTAATTTCCATACGGTGCCCCAGCGAATGTTCAGACCGTTATCGATCTTTATCGGCACGCGCTATACCCGCGCCAAGCGCCGCAATCGCTTTGTTTCCTTCATCTCCATGACCTCGATGATCGGCCTCGCCCTGGGCGTGCTGGCGATGATCGTGGTGTTGTCGGTGATGAACGGTTTCCAGCGCGAAATGAGCTCGCGCATCCTCGGCATGGTGCCCCACGCCACCATCGTCGGCGTCAAGCCGATCGACGACTGGCAGCCGGTGGCCGCCGCGGCGATGAAAAATCCCGAGGTGACGGCCGCGGTGCCGTTCACCGAGATGGAGGGCATGCTCTCCTACAAGGGCTCGATGCAGCCGATTCAGATCAGCGGCATCGACCCGGCCCAGGAAGGCAAGGTCTCCATCGTTGCCCAGCACATCGTGCAGGGCCGTCTGGATGCCTTGAAACCGGGCGAGTTCGGGGTGGTGATCGGTGAGATCACGGCACGCCGCTTCCGCCTGAATGTCGGCGACAAGCTGACCCTGATCGTGCCGGAAATCAGCTCTGCGCCGGGCGGCATCACCCCGCGCATGCAGCGTTTGAACGTGGTCGGGGTGTTCAAGGTCGGGGCCGAACTCGACGGTTCCATGGGCTTGATCCATGTGGCCGATGCCGCCGAGATGCAGCATTGGCAGCCGAACCAGGTGCAGAGCGTGCGCCTGGCGGTCAAGGACCTGTACGCCGCGCCCAAGGTTTCCAGCGACATCGCGGCCAGCCTGGGCGCTGGCTTCAAGGCCGATGACTGGACCCACACCCAGGGCAGCCTGTTCAGCGCGATGAAGATGGAAAAGACCATGATCGGCCTGTTGCTGCTGATGATCGTCGCCGTGGCCGCGTTCAACATCATCGCCACGCTGATCATGGTGGTGAACGACAAGGGCGCGGACATCGCGATCCTGCGCACCATCGGCGCCACGCCACGGCAGATCATGGCGATCTTCATGGTCCAGGGCACGGTGATCGGCATCGTCGGCACCTTGATCGGTGGCGTGCTGGGGGTGATCGCGGCGTTGAACGTCAGTGCGCTGGTGGGTTGGCTGGAACGGGTCAGCGGCCAGCACATCTTCAGTTCCGACGTGTACTTCGTCAGCAACCTGCCTTCCGAGCTGCAGGGCGGCGACGTGGCCCTGATCTGCACCGCGGGTTTTGTCCTGAGCTTCCTGGCGACCCTGTATCCAGCCTGGCGCGCGGCGAAAGTCGAGCCGGCGACGGCGTTGCGTTACTCCTAAGGCCCAAGCCCGCTATCGCGAGCAAGCTCACTCCTCCGGGGAGCTTGCTCGCAACCCCTGCGCTAGTCCTGCCTCGGCAACTCAATTACAAAACTCGTCCGGCCCTGCGCCGATTCGCAACGAATCTGCCCGCCATGGGCGCGGATGATCGATTGAGTGATGGCCAGCCCCAAGCCTGCATGTTCACTGCTGCCTTCATGGCGCGCCGGGTCGGCGCGGTAGAAGCGGTCGAACAGCCGTGGCAAGCGTTCAGGCGGAATACCTTCGCCGGTGTTTTCCACCCGCAGGTATGAAGCCTTGGCGGTCTCGCCAAGCCGCACCCGCACTTCACCGCCAGCCGGGGTGAAGCGCAGGGCGTTGTCCAGCAGGTTGGAAAGGGCGCGACGCAACATGCTGCGGTCGCCCTGGATCTTCGCACTGCCTTCGCGCCCCAGGGCGATGCCGGCGTCTTCGGCCAGCGGCGAATAGAACTCCAGCAGCATGTCGGTTTCGTCACCCAGCTCCAGGGCTTCGCGCTTTGGCGTCAGCAGGCCATGGTCGGCCTTGGCCAGGTAGAGCATGTCGTTGACCAGTTGGGCCATCCACTGCAACTCTTCGAGGTTGCTGTGCAGCGCTTCGCGATAGTCTTCCAGCGCCCGTGGGCGGGTGAGGGTGACCTGGGTGTGGGTCAGCAGGTTCGACAGTGGGGTGCGCAGTTCATGGGCGATGTCCGCCGAGAACGCGGAGAGACGCTGGAAGGAGTCGTCCAGGCGCCCGAGCATGGCATTGAAGGCCTGGGCCAGTTCGGCCAGTTCGCCGGGCATCTGCTGCTCCGGCAAGCGCTGGGTCAGCGAGCTGGCTGAAACACCCGCGGCGACCTCGCTCATCCGCCGTAACGGACGCAGGCCGCTGCGCGCCGCCCAGGCCCCGAGCAGCGCAGTGGCCAGTGCCGAAAGGCCGACGGTCAGCCAGATCAGGTGCTGCATGCGTTGCAGGAAGTGCTGGTGGTGGGTGATATCGAGCATCAGGGTCAGCTCTGGCGAGCCGGCCTGGCCGGGCTCCAGGGCTGCACTGTAGATGCGGTAGGCGGTACCGTCGTGTTGCAGACTGTGCAGTCCGGTCGGCTGGGCCGCAGTGGCCGGCAACCCCTTGGCGCTGTCGAACCAGACGGCGCCATCCGCGCCTGTGACCCGCAGCGTCAGGTCCGGTTGATGGCTGAGTTCATCCTGCAACTGCGCCTTGCGTTCGGCAAAGCGTTGCGGGTCGGCGGCGCCCTGCAGCGCACTGCGCATGGCGATCAGCTTGCCTTCCAGCAGTTGCTGGTCGAGTTCGATGAAGTGCGCCTCGCTGGCGCGGCTGAACAGCACCCCGGCGAGCAACGAAACCACTGCGGTGCAGCCGGCGAACAACAGGGCCAGGCGCCCACTCAGGGTCAAGCGGCGCATCAGGCCTGGCGCTCTTCGAGCACGTAGCCCATGCCGCGCACGGTGTGGATCAGCTTGTTGGGGTAATCGTCATCGATCTTCAGGCGCAGGCGGCGGATCGCCACTTCGATGACATTGGTGTCGCTGTCGAAGTTCATGTCCCAGACCTGAGAGGCGATCAACGTCTTGGGCAATACTTCGCCCTGGCGTCGCAGGAGCATTTCCAGCAGCGAGAACTCCTTGGCGGTGAGGTCGATGCGTTGGCCGTTGCGTTCGACCCGTCGGCGAATCAGGTCCAGGCGCAGGTCCGCCAGTTGCAGGGTGGTTTCCTGGGGCGTGGAGCTGCCGCGGCGCAGCAGGCTGCGAACCCGGGCCAGGAGTTCGGAGAAGGCGAAAGGCTTGACCAGGTAATCGTCGGCGCCCAGCTCCAGGCCGTGAACCCGGTCTTCCACCGCATCGCGCGCGGTCAGGAACAGTACCGGTATCTCCAGCCCGGCGCCGCGCACGGCTTGCAGGATCTGCCAGCCATCGCGGCCCGGCAGCATCACGTCGAGAATCAACAGGGAATAGTCGCCGGTCAGCGCCAAGTGTTGGCCGGTGGTGCCATCGGCCACCAGCTCGGCATTGAAGCCGGCCTCGCTCAGGCCCTGGCGCAGGTAGTGGCCGGTTTTCGGTTGGTCTTCGACGATCAGCAATTTCATGGGCGACTCATGGCAAATGGAACGCGGGCTTTATACCGTGGGCAACGGCCGCATGGCACAAGCTGACAAAGTTGTAATTTAGTAGTCAGCCAGCTGGCAGCGGTGCGGCCTTAGAGTTTCACACACGCTGAACCTCATCTTATTGGAGTACGACTATGTTTTTACCCAAGAGTGTTTTACCTCGTTCGTTGACGCTGGCCGCGTGTTTGCTGGCATTGGGTGCACCGGCCTGGGCATCGCCGGCGCAGACCTACGATTTCGGTCAGGCGGCCTCGGCGGCCAAGGCCACGCGTACGGTGGAAGTGGTCATGAACGACATGTCCTACACCCCCAAGAGCCTGGACATCAAGGCTGGCGAGACCGTGCGTTTCGTCTTGATCAACAAGGGCCAGTTGCTGCATGAGCTCAATCTCGGTACCGCGGCCATGCATGCCGAGCACCAGCAGGAAATGCTGAAGATGCAGCAGAGCGGCATGCTGACACCTACCGCGATGAAGAGTATGCCCGCCGGGGCCATGGATCACGCCGCCATGGGGCATGGCGCGATGCCCGGCATGAAGCACGACGATCCGAACAGCGTGCTGGTGGAGCCGGGCAAGACCGCTGAGCTGACCTGGACCTTCAGCAAGGCCGGCAGCCTGGAGTTCGCCTGCAATATCCCGGGGCACTATCAGGCGGGCATGGTCGGCAAGCTGACCGTCAGCCAGTAAGCGCCTGGGGCTCAAAGGCGGAGGCAAAGACTGATAGAATCGCCTGATTCTTCAGTCAGGTTTCCGCCATGCATCCCGCAGCCGAACATTCGCCGCTGGGCAAGTCCAGTGAATACGTCTCCACCTACACACCGTCCTTGCTGTTCCCGATCCCGCGGGCGGCGAAATGGGCCGAGCTGGGCCTGAGCGCCGACACCCTGCCTTATAAAGGCGTGGACTTCTGGAACTGCTTCGAGCTGTCCTGGCTGCTGCCTTCCGGCAAGCCGGTGGTGGCCATCGCCGAGTTCAGCATTCCGGCGGACTCACCGAACATCATCGAGTCGAAGTCGTTCAAGCTGTACCTCAACTCGCTGAACCAGACCCCTTTCGCGGATCGCCAGAGCCTGGAAGAAACCTTGCGTGCCGACCTCTCGGCGGCAGCCGGCAAGCCGGTGGGCGTGCGGATCCGCAGCCTGGGCGAAGTGGAGGCAGAAGGTGTGGTGGCCTTGCCGGGGACCTGCATCGACGAGCTGGATATCAACGTCAGCAGCTATGAACATCCACGTCCGGAGCTGCTGCAGTGCGACAGGTCGCGGATTGTCGAGGAGAGCGTGCACAGTCATCTGCTCAAATCCAATTGCCCGGTCACCAGCCAGCCGGACTGGGGCAGCGTGGTGGTGGAGTACCGTGGCCCGGCGCTGGATCACGCCAGCCTGCTGGCCTACCTGGTGAGCTTCCGCCAGCACTCGGACTTCCATGAGCAATGCGTGGAGCGGATTTTCCTCGACCTGCAGCGTTTGCTGCAGCCGGAGAAGCTCACGGTGTATGCGCGTTATGTGCGTCGTGGCGGCCTGGACATCAACCCGTATCGCAGCACCGAAACCGCGAGTTTCGCCAACTTCCGACTGGTTCGCCAGTAATGAAAAAGCCCCGCTCTGGTAGCGGGGCTTTTTTTGTTTGTAAGGGGGTTAAATCCCCATGTTGCCGAGGGTTTGCACGATGTTGCGCAAGGTGCCGGCAATGGCGGGGTGCTCAAGCTCGAAGCGTTCGACGGCGAGGTTGACCCCGTCGGCCAGGCTGGTGTCCTGGGTGGCGTTTTCCAGTTTGAGCTCGAGCTCGATCTGTTGCATCAATTCCTGCAGATTGGCGCGTTCTGCTTCCGAAAGCGGTGGGTTCTGCTCCAATTGCTCGCGCAGGGTATTGAGCTGTTCTTGCAGTTCGCGGGCAGGCATGGCGTTCTCCCTTCATTGATAGGCACAGCCATGGACCGCGCCGATTCGCTAAAGGTCCATGTCTGAACCTTAGCGTAATCCACTCGCGGGCAATGTGCATGATCTTGATCAAGTCAGGGTTTTTCACCCTTCAGGCGACGCTGGCCGATGTCGGCGAGGCAGGTCGGCAGCTCTCCCAGATGGTCGATCACCGAGTGCACGCCGAGGCTGAATAGATGCAGGGTCGCCTTGCCACGCTTGAGCTCGCGTTCCTGCTGACTCAGCGCCTGCCATTGCGCCGGGCTCATGCCACAGAGCGAACCGCAGGACGCCAGGCCGATGGTCCACAGGCCGGCGTTGAGGCCCGATTGCAGCAGGCGCGGTTCGCCGCTGACCAGCACGCAGCCGTCCAGCCGGCTGGCATTCAGGGCCATCAGCGCCTGCCAGCAGGCATCGGGAGCAGGCCAGCGGGAGCCTGTGTTGGGGGAGGCGATGACCCAGTCGGGTAGTGAACTCGCCAGGCGCTGGCTGAGACTGTCGGGCAATTCGTCGAGCCAGGCGCAAGGTACGCCTTGTTGTTGCAGGCTGTGCAGGATGTCCAGGGCGCCGTGGGTGGCGTGGGCCTGTTCCAGGACCGGGTGATCGGCGCTGTGCAGGCGCATCCGCGCGCCGAAATCCACCAGGCAACCGCTGAGGCCAAAGAGCACGGCGGTCAAGGTGGGGGCGGATACAGGCAAGGCTTCGGCGTGAGGCATCGTGACGTCCCTGAAATACCTTGCAAGCGTATCGACGGCAGATGACCGTTGGGTGACAGCCTCGTGAACAGGCCATGCAAACGAGGGGGGAGAGGGCTAAGCGCTGCGCCAGTGCTGCATAAATGGATATATCCGACTTATACTAGCGCGCTTACCGCCAGGGCATAGCGCCCGCGACAGTACAATCCAAGGAGTTTCTGCTATGCGCTGGAGCAATCGTCTCGCTCAGCTTATGTGTGCCGGCATGCTGCTGGTGCCGGTTTTGGCCCACGCTGCGGAAGACGATCCGTGGGAAAGCATCAACCGTCCGATCTTCACCTTCAACGACACCATCGATACCTATGCGCTGAAACCCTTGGCAAAAGGTTATCAGGCCGTAACGCCGCAATTTCTCGAAGACGGCATTCACAACTTCTTCCGTAACATCGGTGATGTCGGCAACCTGGCCAACGATATCCTGCAGGCCAAGCCCCATGCCGCTGCCGTCGACACTGCGCGGCTGTTGATGAACACCACCATCGGCGTAGCGGGCTTTTTCGATGTGAGCACCAAGATGGGTTTGCAGCGTAACGATGAAGACTTCGGCCAGACCCTGGGTTACTGGGGGGTCGGCAGCGGTCCTTACGTGATGCTGCCGTTCTTCGGTCCGAGCACCCTGCGCGACGCGCCGGCCAAGTATGTGGACAGCTTTACCGACGGTTACCGTTATGTGAACGACGTGCCGGTACGTAACAGCGTGTTTGCCCTGGAGGTCGTCGACACCCGCGCCAGCCTGCTGTCGAGCGAGAAGCTGATCAGTGGCGACAAGTACACCTTCATTCGCAATGCCTACCTGCAGAACCGCGAATTCAAGGTCAAGGACGGCAAGGTCGAAGACGATTTTTAAGCTTTGACCCAGTCATGAAAAAGGCGGCCTCGAGGCCGCCTTTTTTCATGGGTTTCAGAATCAGTTCATCTTCAGGATTGTAAGGCCAAGTTTCTGGCCGTTGCCTTCCAGTTCGGTGACCCAGACCACTTCGGTGTCCGCTTCCAGTCCCCTGAGGGCAGCATGGTCGGAATCGATACGCACGCTGAGCTGGTCGCCAACCTTGAATGAGCGTGGTGCCCGGACCTGCATGCCACTGCTGGAAAGGTCGATACAGACGGCTGAAATCACCTGGCCCTGATGGATCAGCGTGACCTCTGCATCCACCCGCATGCGGATGTAATCGCGCTTTTCACTGTAGTCACGATCGTTTGGGCTCATAGGCTCCATCCTGCGTTTAAGTTGCGGATTTGTCTGTTCTTATAACTCCCGGTGATTTGAGGTGTAAAGACGTCCAGCGACCATCGGCATGAGCTTGAAACGCCCCGCGGATGGGAGTACCGTCTGCGCCTTAGAAGGGCACCTCTGATGGTCGAGCGTGCAGGGCTACGGGCCCTGGCTCCGTTTCCAGAGTGGCTAGAAAGCGAATCCAGTAGTGTGTGTCCAGGCCTCGTGCCCAGCCACCTACGCCAACCTAATTCTGGCGCCGTTTGCCCACATGCCAAAAACCAGTGCCACGCTGCTGATAATCGATGACGACGAAGTAGTGCGCGCGAGCCTCGCGGCCTATTTGGAAGACAGTGGCTTCAGCGTCCTGCAGGCCAGTAACGGCCAGCAGGGACTTCAGGTGTTCGAGCAGGAAAAGCCCGACTTGGTGATCTGCGATCTGCGCATGCCGCAGATGGGCGGCCTCGAACTAATCCGTCAGGTAACCGACATCGAGCCGCAAACCCCGGTCATCGTGGTTTCCGGTGCCGGTGTGATGAACGATGCCGTCGAGGCCCTGCGCCTGGGCGCAGCGGACTATCTGATCAAGCCGCTGGAAGACCTCGCGGTGCTGGAGCACTCGGTGCGCCGGGCACTGGATCGTGCGCGCCTGCTGCTGGAAAACCAGCGCTACCGGGAGAAGCTGGAAGCCGCCAACCGTGAGCTCGAAGCCAGCCTGAGCCTGTTGCAGGAAGATCAGAACGCCGGGCGCCAGGTGCAGATGAACATGCTGCCGGTGAGCCCCTGGACCATCGATGAGTTCAAGTTCGCGCACCAGATCATCCCGTCGTTGTACCTGTCCGGTGATTTCGTCGATTACTTTCGTGTCGACGAGCGCCGCGTAGCCTTTTACCTGGCGGATGTTTCCGGACATGGCGCGTCATCGGCCTTTGTCACGGTGCTGCTCAAGTTCATGACCACGCGCTTGCTGTTCGAGTCCAAGCGCAATGGCACTTTGCCGGAATTCAAGCCGTCGGAAGTTCTTGGCCATATCAACCGTGGTCTGATCAGCTGTAAGCTGGGCAAACACGTGACAATGGTCGGTGGCGTCATCGACGAGGAGACGGGCTTGTTGACCTATAGCATTGGCGGACACCTGCCATTGCCTGTGTTGTACACGCCAGACAGTGTGCGTTACCTGGAAGGGCGCGGTCTGCCGGTAGGCTTGTTCAATGAAGCCACCTATGAAGATCACATTCTGGAACTGCCTCCGAGCTTCAGCTTGACGCTGATGTCTGATGGCATTCTGGACCTTTTGCCGGAACCCACACTCAAAGAGAAAGAGGCCGCCTTACCTGAACGGGTGAGAACGGCAGGCGGCAGCCTGGATGGTCTGCGGCAAGTTTTTGGATTGGCCACGCTAGGGGAGATGCCGGATGATATCGCCCTGTTGGTGTTGAGCAGGAATCTTTAATGAGTACCGGTAGAATCCAGTTCGCCGAGCAGGACGGCACCTTTGTCCTGAAGTTTATCGGTGAAGTGCGCCTGACCCTGTGTTCGGCGCTGGATGCGACTATTGAGCGGATCTTCACGGCGCTGAATTTCTCGGCGATCGTGATCGACCTGACCGAAACCCGTAGCATCGACAGCACCACCCTGGGCCTGCTGGCCAAGCTGTCGATCCTGTCGCGGCAAAAGGTCGGCCTGTTGCCGACCGTCGTCACCACCCACGAAGACATCACTCGGCTGCTGCAGTCCATGGGCTTCGATCAGGTGTTCAACATCGTTGACCGTCCGATCCCATGCCCGGAATGCCTGACCGACCTGCCATCCCAGGACCAGTCGGAAGAGGTGGTGCGGCTCAAGGTGCTGGAAGCGCACAAGATCCTCATGGGCTTGAACGACTCCAACCGCGAGGCGTTCCACGATCTGGTGAATGCCCTGGAACGTAACTGATCCGATAAAAGCGGCAGCGCATAAAAAAGGGCGAACCCACGAGGGTTCGCCCTTTTGCGTTGGCGCTCGCTCGATCAGAGCTTGGCGGCCAGCAGTGCCTCGAGTTTTTCCTGGTCGCGGGCGAACTGACGAATACCTTCGGCCAGTTTCTCGGTAGCCATCGCGTCTTCATTGGAGGCCCAGCGGAACTGCGCTTCGTTCAGGCTCTGGCGGGCTTCGCCAGCATGGCCCGGCATCAGTTTGCGCTCCAGCTTGCCGGTATCGGCGGCCAGCTTCTCGATCAGGTCGGGGCTGATGGTCAGTCGGTCGCAGCCGGCCAGTTGCTCGATCTGGTTCAGGTTACGGAAGCTTGCACCCATGACCACGGTCTTGTAGTCATTGGCCTTGTAGTAGTTGTAGATGCGGGTCACCGATTGCACGCCCGGATCGTCGGCGCCGGTGTAGTCGTTGCCGCTGGCCTTTTTGTACCAGTCGTAGATACGGCCCACGAACGGCGAGATCAGGAACACGCCGGCCTCGGCGCAGGCAATCGCCTGGGCGAAGGAGAACAGCAGGGTCAGGTTAGTCTGGATGCCTTCGCGTTCCAGTTGCTCGGCAGCGCGGATGCCTTCCCAGGTGGAGGCGATCTTGATCAGTACACGATCACGGCCGATGCCAGCCTTGTCGTACAGCTCGATCAGGCGATGGGCACGCTTGAGCATGGCGTCGGTGTCGAACGACAGGCGTGCATCCACTTCGGTGGAAATACGGCCCGGGATCAGTTTGAGGATTTCTTTACCCACCGCGACGCCAAAGCGGTCGCTGGCCAGGCCGACATCGCCCTTGACGTCGCTGACGCAGGCATTCAGCAGCTCGGCGTAACCCGGAATGGCCGCGGCCTTGAGCAACAGGGAAGGGTTGGTGGTGGCGTCTACCGGTTTGACCCGGGCGATAGCGTCGAAGTCGCCGGTGTCGGCAACCACGGTGGTGAACTGCTTGAGTTGTTCCAGCTTGGAAGTCATGAGTGTGCTCTGTCCTGTGGGTCTGTTGACATTACCCGAGCGCTGACAGCCGCTCAAGGGCGTGAAGAGGTAAGCGGAGGCCTAAACAAGCCCCAAGGGCAACAACCTGAAAAACAGGTGTTTGAATGCTGGGGCGCTATCCGTTTACTACGATGCCAAAACACCCGTCAGGTTCAACCCGCGCGACCGTTAGCGACCTTCGAGCAACTGCCCCGCCTGATCCAGCAGCGCCAGCGGATCCTTGGCCTTGTGGATGTCCACCGAGAGCAGTTGGCGGAACTTGCGCGCCCCCGGAAAACCGGTGCCCAGCCCCAGTACATGGCGAGTGATGTGGTGCATGGCGCCACCTGTGGCCAGGTGCCTGGCGATATAGGGCCGCAACTGTGCCAGCGCTTCGGCCCGGGAAATCACCGGCGCCGTGCTGGCGAACAACTGTTGATCCACCTCCGCCAGCAGGTAAGGATTGTGATAAGCCTCGCGGCCCAGCATCACCCCGTCGAAAGTCTGCAAGTGCTCATGGCAGGCTTCCAGGGTCTTGATGCCGCCGTTGAGGATGATCTCCAGCTCGGGGAAGTCCGCCTTCAGTCGTGCCGCCACGTCATAACGCAGCGGAGGAATGTCACGGTTTTCCTTCGGCGATAGTCCTTCAAGAATCGCGATCCGCGCATGCACGGTAAAGCTGGTGCAGCCGGCCTCGCGCACCTGGCCGACGAAGTCGCACAACTCTTCATAACTGTCGCGGCCATTGATGCCGATCCGATGCTTGACCGTCACCGGAATGCTCACCGCATCGCGCATCGCCTTCACGCAATCGGCCACCAACCCCGGATGCCCCATCAGACAGGCACCGATCATATTGTTCTGCACCCGATCGCTCGGGCAGCCGACGTTGAGGTTCACCTCGTCGTAACCATGCTCCTGCGCCATCCGCGCACAAGCCGCCAGATCCGCCGGCGTACTGCCACCCAACTGCAACGCCAGGGGATGCTCGGACTCGTCATGACGCAGAAAACGCTCATGATCGCCATTGAGCAACGCACCGGTGGTGACCATCTCGGTGTAGAGCAGGGCGTGCTTGGACAGCAGGCGCAGGAAGAAGCGGCAATGGCGGTCAGTCCAATCCATCATCGGCGCCACAGAGAAGCGGCGAGAAAGGACTGGCGAAGCAGTTGGAGCAGGAGATAAGAGCATTGGGCAATCTGGATGGGTGAGGCGAAGGAGGGGAAGTTTATCAGGAATGGCGTTCCGGGGTTGGGAGGGCGCGTGTATCAGGAGGATGAATGGTCTTCGTTTCTTATGTTCCGGTCGGTTGTATGAATAGCAGCAGGGTAATAAAAAGCGGGCAGCCTTAAGATCGCCCGCTTTTTTGTTTGGTCCGATAGCTGCTTGGTTAGGCGAATTTTCGCTGCATTTGAATCACTTGAAGCAATCTGCCAACTCCCTGGCGCGATTCCCAGCCTCTTGCCGCGCCGCCTGATCCACCTCATATCCCAGGATGGTCTTTTCCACGATCAACGCGTGCACCTGGGTGACTCCGACGAACTTCAGCCAGGCCTCGACGTAGGGCTTCTGGAAGTCGAAGCGCTCTGCTGGTGTGTCGGATTGCGGCGAGAAGTCGAGGCCGCGGGCGTAGGCGACGACCGCGGTTTTGTTGTGCAGCAGGCCGCGCAGGCCGTGTTCGGCGGTGAAGCTGAAGAGGATGTCTTTCTGCGTGACCAGGTCGATGAAGTGCTTGAGCTTGTAGGGAATGCTGTAGTTCCACAGGGGTACGGAAAGTACCAGCAGGTCGGCGTTGTGCAGGTGGGCGGCGAGGGTTTCGAGGGTACTCCAGGCGTCTTGCTGGTCGGGGGACAGGGCTATGCCTTGCAGGCCGGCGTATTTGGCGTCCATGGCGTGCTGGTCGAATTCCGGCAGGTCCAGGCTCCACAGGTCCAGGGTGCTGACTTCGGTGTGGGGATGGTGGGTCTGGTAGCGGTCGATAAAACCGCGGGCGATTTGTTGCGAGGCGGAGCGCTCTTTGCGGGGGGAGCATTGGATATGCAACAGGCGGGTCATGACGGCATCTCGGAGGAGGAATGCCGGCATTGCAACATAGCGCTTGGCGGAATATAAATCGTAAATAAATGGCTGATTGATCACGTATCTCTATATGTTCGATGTTCTGTTGCTCAAGACTTTTGTGACGGTGGTGGACGAGGAAGGCTTCAGCCGTGCCGCTGAGCGGCTGCACCTGACGCAGTCGGCGGTCAGCGGGCATCTGCGGCGCCTGGAAGAGCAGGTTGGCAAGCCGTTGCTGACCCGTACCACGCGTTCCCAGCATTTGACCGCCGATGGCGAGCGCCTGATGGCCTATGCCCGCGCCATCCTCGCCTTGAACCGCGATGCCTGGGCCGAGCTGACGCGTTCGCCGTTTCACGGCCGGGTGCGGATAGGCATGTCCGAGGACTTTGTCGAGCCCCGCCTGCTGCGCCTTTTGCAGGAGTTCGCGGCGCAGTACCCGGGCATGGAAATCGATGTACAAGTGAATATTCCCGGCACGCTGCTGGAGCGCATGCAGCAGGGCGGTCTTGAGGTGGTCATCGGTTCGCTGTGTGAAACCCGTGAGTCGGGCCTGCTGCTGTGGCAGGAACCGCTGGTATGGGCCAGTTCCGCGTACCTGGTCGGGCGCTTGCCGACACCCTTGCCGCTGGCGCTGTTTCCCGAGCCATGCCCTTATCGGGCGGTGGCCCTGCAGCGTCTGGCGCAAGCGGGAATCGCCCAGCGTACGGCAATGCTTTGCCCCAGCAACGCGGCGTTGCGCACGGCCGCCCTGTCCGGGTTTGCGGTGGCGCCGATAGCGACGAGTCAGGTGGGGCAGGGGCTTGCGGTGTTAGGGGCCGAGCATGGCTTGCCGGCATTGCCCGATGCGGAGTTTCGGTTGTTCACGGCCAAAGATGCCGATCAGGGCATAGTGGCTGCGTTGTCCCGGGTGATCGTGGCCTATTGTGCGGCGCGGCGGGTCTAGCCGTCGGCCTCAGCGGCGCGACTGCCCGAAGGGGCAGTCGCTTGAGCGAAGGTCAGAGATCCAGACCTTCCTGGATCACCGACAGCAGGGTGTCTTCATTGAGTTCGAGCGGGTCCGGCCTGGTTTTACCGGGACCTGGAACCGTCTGGATCAGCCAGTGCCCCTCGCCATGCTCGCTACCGCTGCGCAGCATGTAGCGCTCCGGGCCTTTGCCATGGATTTCGACACGCCCGGCGCCACCGGTGGTGAAGCGGGCGATGGGGTCGAGGAGGATGCTTTTATGGTTGCCCTCGATCAGCAGTTGATCGATGGCATAGTTGAAGGTGGCGCCAGAGGAGTGGCTCTCGAACACACGAGTGGGGACGCGCCGGATATTCAGGCCGACCTCTGACAAGGGTGTCAGCCAGGTCTCGACCTGGTGGTACATCTCATAGACCTGTGCAGGCCACAGCTCGATAGCCTTGTCTGCCGAGATGTCTTCCTTGGCCCAGCTGTCCTGTTTTTGTTTCAGCCTTGCGGCGAGTTCATCGACCTTACTCATTCCGATTTCCTATCGTGATGTGAGGGTAAGTGTAGTCTCTGAAGGTACTTTACCTTGGCGGACGGTGACCAGCGATTCATGACCCTCTGCTGGATGACGATGCTTGTATTGTGACGAGGTGTTTTTTATATATCCCTGATGGGCATCAGAAAAATGCTCTACATTTTCAGACGGTGCCACCCTGAATTGTCCGCTATTACCTCTTAGGATTGGCCAGCCCGGCTGCATCGCATGCCTTACCTTGCCAGGATGATGCTTTGCCTATCCCGATTCACGATCCTCACCATTCTTCCGATCGAACCTTGAAGCGGCTGCCGCTGCTCAAGGCCGCGGTGGTATTCATTTCGATGGTTTGCCTGTGCCTGTGCGGCCTGCTTTATCTGCAGCTGGCGCAGTCCTATCACTACGATATGGCGCGGGCGCAGGTCGCCTCGTCGAACCTGACCCGGGCCATGGCGCAACAGGCCGAGGACACCTTCATCGAGGCCGACCTGGTGCTGGCCAGCCTGGCCGACTGGATTCAGAAGGACGGTTATGGCCCGGCGCAGAAGCCTTTCCTGCAGAAGATCTTTGCGCAGAGGGCGCAGGCGCTCAAACAGATGCATGGGCTGTTCCTGTTCGACCGGACGGGGCAATGGGTGGTCACCTCGTTCGATCGCTTGCCCCGCGGCGAAGGCGTGGCCAATCGGGACTACTTCCGCTTTCATCAGCAGAACACTTCCTTGCTGGCTCATGTCGGGCCGGCGATCCGCAGCCGGGAAAACGGTGAGTGGATCATTCCGCTGACACGGCGGCTGAACGACAGGCAGGGCAATTTCGAGGGCGTATTGCTGGCCGGCATCAGGCTGGCCTATTTCGACCAGTTCTTCAAAAGCTTCGATATCGATGACAGCGGCACCATGTTCCTCGCCCTGTCCGATGGCACCTTGCTGGCGCGGCGCCCGCTGGAGGAGCGGCAGATCGGTGCGTCCCTGGCGCGCGGGGAGATTTTCAGCAAGTACTTGCCCGAGGCGCCCTCGGGCACTGCGATGATTCGTTCGCTGGTCGACAAAAAGATGCGGCTCTATGGCTATCGGCAGCTGGAGGCCTACCCGCTGGTGGTAGGCGCGGCCAGCTCGAAGGATGCGGTCCTCAAGGACTGGTATGCCAGCGCCTACCAGTCCAGCGCCATTGTCGCCCTGGTGGTGCTGGGCATCGGCCTGTTCGGCTGGGTGTTCGTGCATCAGCTGCGCAACGGCGAACGCATCGAGGCGGACCTGCGGGCCGCGCAGGCGGCGCTGGAGGTGATCGCGACCCATGACAGCCTGACCGGCCTGGCCAATCGCCGGCTGCTCGAGCGGGCGCTGGAGACCGAGTTCGGGCGTGGAGGGCGGCAGGCGAGCCCGCTGAGCCTGATCATGCTCGATATCGATTTTTTCAAGCGCTACAACGACACCTACGGCCATGTCGCCGGAGACCAGTGCCTGGCCGAGGTGGCTCAGGTGCTGAGGGATTGCTGTCAGCGCAAGGCCGACCTGGTGGTGCGTTATGGCGGGGAGGAATTCGTGGTGCTGTTGCCTGACACCGAGATGCCGGGCGCCCTCGCCATGGCCGAGCAGATTCGTCGCAGCGTCATGGAAAAACACATCCCGCACACCGGCTCGCCCTTTGGCCGGGTCACTCTCAGCCTGGGGTGCTACTGCTTCGTGCCGAGCGGGCGCGACAGCATCGAGGCGTTCCTCGAACACGCCGATGCCGCGCTGTATCAGGCCAAGAAATCCGGGCGCAATCAGGTGGCGATCGAGAGCGTCAACCAGCCGTTGGCGCGCTCGGAACGCTGACAGTCAGGCTTGGTCCTGATCCGGGTAGCCCAGCTTGCGTTCGAGCTGTTTCCTCACTTGTGGCCACTCATCGTCGATGATGCTGAAGCGCACCGAGTTGCGCTTGCGGCCATCGGGCATGATCCGTTCATGACGCACGATGCCTTCCTGCTTGGCTCCCAGGCGCAGGATGGCGTTGCGCGATTTCTCATTGATTTCGTCGGTGGTGAATTGCACTCGCACACAGCCGAGCACCTCGAAGGCATGGCGCAGCATCAGGTACTTGGCTTCGGTGTTGACGAAGGTTTTCTGCCAGCGCGTGGCGATCCAGGTGCTGCCGATTTCCAGCTTGCGGTTCTTGCGGTCGATCTTCCAGAAGCGGGTGCAGCCGATCACCTCGTTGCTGGCCTTGAGGACGGTGGCGAAGGGCTGGACTGTGCCAGCATCGCGGCCGCCGAGGGCAATCTGCAAGTAATCGTTCACAGTCTCGCTGGACGGCACCACGGTGAACGGCAGGTTCCACAACTGGCCATCCTCGGCGGCCTTGACCAGGGCGTCGGCGTCGGAGAGTTGCAGCGGTCGCAGGAGGATTCGCGGGCCTTCCAGTGTTTCCATGACAGGTTTTTCCGGCAGTGATGCAGGGGGCTTCGGCCGCCTATTACAGGCACACGCCCAAGCCTTGGCAAGGTCCATTAATGGGCTGTTTCGAGCAGGGATATTGGCCAAATCAATTGTCGGTTCGGGGCATTAATGGCTTATACATAGCGCCGATATGCGACACCTCATGCATAAGGACAACCCCATGAGTCAGCCCCACCTGATGAACTTCGCGCTTTACCTGCAACGGCTCGGCTATGACAGTGCACCGCCACCGACCCTGGCGACCTTGCGCGAGCTGCAGTTGCGCCACACCAGCACCTTCGCTTTTGAAAGCCTGTCGACCCTGTTGCGCGTGCCGGTGCCGATCGACCTGGCTTCGGTGGAGCACAAGGTCCTGCATGAGGGCCGTGGCGGTTACTGCTACGAACTCAACCAGATGTACCAGGTGCTGTTGCAGCACCTGGGCTACGAGGCGCGCGGCATTACCGGGCGGGTGGTGATGGGCGGGCCGGAAGATGCCTGGTCCGCGCGCGCTCACCGCCTGGTGCTGCTGACCCTGGACGGCGTGCGTTATGTTTCGGATGTCGGCTTTGGCGGCATGGTGCCCACCGCGCCGCTGCTGCTCGATACCGAGGACGAGCAGGCCACGCCCCACGAGCCCTATCGCATCACCCAGCGTGATGGCAGCTACACCCTGCGCGCCAAGGTCGCCGGCGAGTGGCGGGCGATGTATGTATTCGATCTGCAGCGGCAGGAAGCCGTGGATTACGAAATGGGTAACTGGTTCGTCTCGACCCACAAGAACTCGCCGTTTCTCGGTCAGCTGAAAGTCGCGCTGATGGGTGAAGGCCTGCGCCGGACCCTGAATAACGGCAGCTACGCCGTGCATCGCCTGGGCCAGGACAGCGAGCGGCGGCAGATCACCGACCCCGACGAGTTGATTGCCCTGTTGCAGAACGAGTTCGCCATTCGGGTTCCGCAACATCCGCGGCTGCGAGAGGTCCTTGGCGAATTGCTCGCGCTGCCGCAACCGGCCTGATCGGTCCGGGCTTCAGGGTTCCTCGGTGTCGAGGTCGATAGTCAGATAGAAATAGTCGATATCCCCCCAGGCTTCGCGGCGATCGACGAAGGTTTCCGCCGACCCCATGAATACGCTGTAGCCCAACTGGTTGCGCGGGTCGCGGTAGAAGCCAGGCGGCGCATCCCAGACACAACAGGAGCGCCGCAGGGGCGGCATCCGGAACTGCTCGCCCAGGTAGCGTTCGGCAGCCTGGGCATCACGCCCTGCCAGGCGATAGGTGGCGCGCAGCGGCTTGGTTTGCAACTCGGGTTCGGCGTGACATTCGAGGAACTCGATATAGGTGGGTTTGTTGCCGATTTGTACCAGGAAATCGCCGCAGACCGGCGCGGCCTGGGCGCTGGACGCCAGTATCAACAATGCAGGGCTGATCAGGATCGAGAGGCATCTGTTCATGTGGCGATTCCTTCCAGGCTGAGCAGTCTTTTGCTGAGCAAGGCCCCCGGGCAGCTCAGGGTCAGCGCCATAAAGGCATCTGCTCATCACCATCCTTCAGCTGCCGGCGATACGTCCAGTGAGTCAGCAGCGCAATCAATGCACTGTCCAGCAGCCAGAGCGGCATCAGCAAACGCAAGGCTGGGTGAAGGCAGAGCACTCCGGCAATCGTCAATCCCAGCAGCAGGCTGCTGAGCCAATTGGCCAGGCCCTTGGCGCAGAGCAGGGCGTACAGCGGGGTAAACACCAGCGCCATGGGCAGAAAGCCGAATATCGCGCCGCCGGCGACGAACAGGGCAAAGGTCCCCAGGCCAGCCCAGAACCCTTGCCATAGGCTGTCGGTGAAGCTGGCGCTGTACATGGCCAGGACAAAACCCTGTAAGGCCACGACCGTGCGGAAGCTGCCATAGGCGAGGCTGAAGCTATTGCGGAGATGATTCATTCAAGCGCTTCCATGCGTAGACGAAGGGCGTTGCCTGGGTAGGCGCCCTTTGGAGGCGGGGGATTCTATCAGGGTGTCTGGCGCAGTGTTCGGCAGGTGAAAGGCGGGGGCGGGTTATCGGGTATCGCGGTTTTATGAGGTTGGGCTGTGTCGAATAAAGTGTATACAACTCTATAGACATTTGTCTCTACTGTTGAATACAGTGTGCCCCATAACAAAAACCAGGGAACCCCCCAACCATGAAAACGCCCTCTGTTTCACCGCAACGGCCTGAAGATGAAAACCTCGGTCTTGGCGCGAATATGGCTTACGGCCTGCAACATGTTCTGACCATGTACGGCGGTATCGTTGCGGTGCCTTTGATCGTCGGCCAGGCTGCTGGCCTGGCCCCGGCGGACATCGGTCTGCTGATCGCGGCGTCGTTGTTTGCCGGCGGCCTGGCGACACTCCTGCAGACCCTCGGCCTGCCGTTTTTCGGTTGTCAGTTGCCGCTGGTCCAGGGCGTGTCCTTCTCGGGCGTGGCGACCATGGTGGCGATTGTCAGCAGCGGTGGCGAAGGGGGCTTCCAGTCGATTCTCGGGGCGGTGATCGCCGCCTCGCTGATCGGTCTGCTGATCACTCCGGTGTTTTCACGCATCACCAAGTTCTTTCCGCCGCTGGTCACGGGCATCGTGATCACCACCATCGGCCTGACCCTGATGCCGGTGGCCGCGCGCTGGGCCATGGGTGGCAACAGCCATGCGGAAAACTTCGGCAGCATGGCCAATATCGGCCTGGCGGCGATCACCCTGGTGTTGGTGTTGCTGCTGAGCAAGATCGGCAGCGCGACCATCTCGCGGCTGTCGATCCTGCTGGCCATGGTGGTGGGGACGATCATCGCGGTGTTCCTGGGCATGGCCGATTTCTCCATGGTCACCCAGGGGCCGATGTTCGGCTTCCCGACGCCGTTTCATTTCGGCATGCCGACCTTCCATTTCGCCGCCATCCTGTCGATGTGCATCGTGGTCATGGTGACCCTGGTGGAGACCTCGGCCGACATCCTCGCGGTGGGTGAGATCATCGACACCAAGGTTGACTCCAAGCGTCTGGGCAATGGCCTGCGCGCCGATATGCTGTCGAGCATGATCGCGCCGATCTTCGGTTCCTTTACCCAGAGCGCCTTCGCCCAGAATGTCGGGCTGGTGGCGGTGACCGGGATCAAGAGCCGTTATGTGGTGGCCACCGGCGGGGTGTTCCTGGTGATCCTCGGCCTGCTGCCGTTCATGGGGCGGGTGATCGCCGCGGTGCCGACCTCGGTGCTTGGCGGTGCCGGTATCGTGCTGTTCGGCACCGTGGCGGCCAGCGGTATCCGGACCCTGTCCAAGGTCGACTACCGCAACAACGTCAACCTGATCATCGTCGCCACCTCGATTGGCTTCGGCATGATTCCCATCGCTGCGCCGAATTTCTACGATCATTTCCCAAGCTGGTTCGCCACCATCTTCCATTCCGGCATCAGCTCGTCGGCGATCATGGCCATCGCGCTGAACCTGACGTTCAACCACTTCACCCTGGGCAACTCGGATCAGCAGTCGGTGTTCGCCGTGGCGTCCGAGCGCACCCTGCGTTACCAGGACCTGGCGGCGCTGCGTGAAGGCGATTATTTCAGCGGCGGCAAGCTGCACGATGCCGAGGGTAATGAGATCCCGGTGCTGGATACCTCCCATGGCGAGCACTCTGCGGCTGCTCATCAGTCCTCGGCCCATGCCTCGGGCGCGGCCCAAGCCAGCAAGGTCTAGGGCCGGTTGATCGAGTCGCCAGGCTGGACGCAATCAGTCCAGGCCTGGTGGCCGGTTACTCCGCGACCCGGTCCGGCAGCCCTTGCCGGACCAGCGACAAGGCGAACAGCACCACCACGGCGGCGGCCGCTGATAGCGCCAAGGGCAGGCCGTGGGCGCTGCCGCTCATGGCGGCGCCGCTGAGCAGCGGCCCCAGCAGGCTGCCGATACCCCACAACAACCCCGCGCTGGCGTTGGCCGTGACCAGGTCGGGGCCGCTGAATTCCTGGCCGATCAGGATGATCGCCAGGGTATACACCCCGCCGGCCGCCGCGCCGAGTATCACCAGGCTCGGCCAGAGCAGCGCCGGGTAGTTCATCAGCAATGGCAGCCCCAGGCCGATCACCAGCGACACCACGCCGCAGCCCAGGTAGATGGCAGCGCGTCCGGCCTTGTCCGACAGCCAGCCCAGGGGAAACTGGAACGCCGCATCCCCCAGCAGAATGATGCTGACCATCAGCGCCGCGAGTTTGATGGCGTAGCCGTGAGTCGCGGCGTAGACCGGAAACAGCGAGAGAACCACCGTATCGAAGAAGGCGAAGAACAGGATGCCCACGCACAGCGCCGGCGCCACTCGGATAAAGCCCAGTACCGAGAAACTCTTGTTCTCGGCGTGGGCGGCGACAGGGCGCTGGCGTGGCAGGGTCAGCCAGATCACCGCAATGGCCAGCAGGTAACCCGCGCTGACGCTGGCGATCACTGCTGGACCTTCGGTGCCGAGCAGGGCCACCAGGCCCGGGCCAATCATTTGGAACACCGTGAAGCAGGTGGTGTAGACCGCGATCACCCGCCCGCGCACGGTGTCCGTGGCCATCTCGTTGACCCAGGTTTCCCCCAGGATGATGATCAGCCCGGCGCCGAAGCCCATGACGATCCGCGCCAGCCCCAGGCCGGTGAGGCTGATCCCGGGGATTTCCAGGGCGCCGATGCTGAGGGCGCACAGGCTGAAACACAGCAGGTAGATCTGCCGGCGGCTGAGTCTCTGGCACAGGCCGTTCACCAGGAACGCCGACAGCATCATGCCGGCGGCGGGAAGGGCCGACATGATGCCGATCTGGGTGTTCGAGGCGCCGGCCTGGTACAGGCGCAAGGCAATGACCGGCACGGTGGAGCCGATGCTCAGGCCGACAATCGAGATGCCGAGGATCAGCGCGGCCAACAGGGTTTTGTTCATGGAAGACACCTGCGCCCGACGAGTCGGGCGCTCAAAGACGGTTTGCGGTGGCGCGGCGCTTTGGTTCGGGCAGGGTTCCGGTTCGACTTACGCAGGCGTAGGCCGGGCCGGGAGTCTGCGGTGCAAAGCGGCGGATGGATCGGTACGCGGCGGGCAAGGGCCGCTGCGGCATCAGCTCCGCGCCGGGTTCGGACGCAACGGTGGCGTCAGGCGTGAGGGGAGAAGGTGAAGGCGAACAGCACGCTGCGGCGGCGTCGATTGATCGCGCAGTCGGATTGCGACATCGCGAAGGTCTGCGATGGGCTCATCGAGAGAAAACTGTGATGGGACTGTGCGGGAAAAAACATGAGTCGTGACGGCTGGCGTGAGAAGGGGCACAGCCTACTTCAGGCGCTGGCGTCAGGCAATCGGAGACAGGCCGGAATCGGGCGCAGCGCAAACGCCTATCCGCATGCCGATCTGGCATGCGGTGAATCGATCTTGGGGGAGGGGGACGCTGAGCTGATTCGCCGTAGGAGCAGGGCGCTCCTGGAAGTATTGCTGGCTAATCAGTGTAGGAATATGGCTCCACGACCTGGACTCGAACCAGGGACCCAGTGATTAACAGTCACTTGCTCTACCAACTGAGCTATCGCGGAATGCGGCGTATCTTACTGATTAAAAAGGAGAAGTCAAGCATCCAAAAACAAAATTTGGCTTGGGTGGGCTTGTTTGGTCCTGGTCACGACGCCAATCCGCGGCTATTTGCCCATTGACGGTTACCGGAACCGCGGCGCAGGTCTACCATGGCGCCCCGGCAGTGGTTTCACGCGCTCCCGGCTTCTCGCCGAAAAGGTAACGCTCATGACCCTGTTCAAGTTTTTACCCGCCGTAGTGCTTACCCTGTCGCCTCTGTCTGAGGAGGCCCTATGAGCATCGAGCAAATCAGCCTGCCCAAAGGCGTCGGTCCCCAGGCCATGAAACTGTGGGACGCCATTACCCAGGCCGGATCGGCCGCTGAATTGAGCCGTGCAGGTGGCAAGGCCGAGGGTTTTGTCCTGGGGCTGGAAAGCGCCAAGGCCATCAAGGGCCAGGTCGCCGAGTCGCTGTATGTGGCGTTCGATGATGCCGCCAGCCAGCGCAGCGTTGAACTGGCCGGTTGAGCGCTCTTAACCGCCGAAGGTAAAGGTGCCCAGCATGAACTTCGCGGCCAGCGATGTGGCGGCCAGTTGCACCAGCCACAGCGCCAGGCCGCCTAGAAATACCCCCAGGGCAATTTGCAGGACCAGGTTCTTTTCGCGTTTCTGCGGGCGGGGGAAGTGGTCCAGTTCGTCGCGGTCGGCTCGCAGGTCGTCGTGTCTCATGGGGATTCTCGATAGGGAAGCGATGGGGAAGAAGGAAAGCTGGATTCAGTCTAGTGGGCATCGGGCCGGCGAGGGCGGCTCACAAAAAAGGGGGAAGCCTGAAAGCTTCCCCCTTTTCATTCACCGCACGTGGCTCAGATCACCTGGATGATGGCCTTGGTCACGACGTCGATGTTGCTCTGGTTCAGCGCGGCCACACAGATGCGGCCGGTGTCCAGGGCATAGATGCCGAACTCGTTGCGCAGGCGCGTCACTTGATCGACGGTCAGGCCGGAGTAGGAGAACATGCCGCGCTGACGGGCGACGAAGCTGAAGTCGCGCTGTGGCGCGCCCTTGGCCAGCAGGTCGACCATCTGCAGGCGCATGCCGCGGATGCGCAGGCGCATTTCGGCCAGTTCGGCTTCCCACTGGGCGCGCAGTTCCGGGCTGTTGAGCACCGCGGCGACGATGCTTGCACCGTGGGTCGGCGGGTTGGAGTAGTTGGTGCGGATTACGCGTTTGACTTGCGACAGCACGCGCGCGCTTTCTTCTTTCGACTCACTGACGATCGACAGGGCGCCAACGCGCTCGCCATACAGCGAGAACGACTTGGAGAACGAGCTGGAGACGAAGAAGGTCAGGCCCGATTCGGCGAACAGGCGCACGGCGGCGGCGTCTTCGGCGATGCCGTCACCGAAGCCCTGGTAGGCCATGTCGAGGAACGGCACGAGGTTTTTCGTCTTGATCACCTGCAGCACGTTTTTCCAGTCTTCCGGGCTCAGGTCGACGCCGGTCGGGTTGTGGCAGCAGGCGTGCAGGACCACGATCGACTGGGCTGGCAGGGCATTCAGGTCTTCCAGCAGGCCGACGCGGTTCACGTCGTGGGTGGCGGCGTCGTAGTAGCGGTAGTTCTGCACCGGGAAGCCGGCGGTTTCGAACAGCGCGCGGTGGTTTTCCCAGCTTGGATCGCTGATGGCCACGACTGCGTCAGGCAGCAGCTGCTTGAGGAAGTCGGCACCGATCTTCAGTGCGCCGGTACCGCCGACGGCCTGGGTGGTAACCACGCGACCGGCGGCCAGCAGTGGCGAATCGTTGCCGAACAGCAGTTTCTGCACGGCCTGGTCGTAGGCGGCGATACCGTCGATCGGCAGGTAGCCACGGGAAGCATGTTGAGCGGCGCGGATCGTCTCGGCTTCGACAACGGCGCGCAGGAGTGGAATTCGCCCCTCCTCGTTGCAGTAAACACCGACCCCCAGGTTGACCTTGTTGGTACGGGTATCGGCGTTGAATGCTTCGTTGAGGCCCAGGATAGGATCGCGTGGTGCCATTTCGACAGCGGAGAACAGGCTCATTATTACGGCGGCTCTGAATGGAGTGTGGAGGGACGTGTCGCGCTCCAGCCGAATGCACTAGAGCGGTGCACAAACGGGGAGCTAGTATAGAGGCCATCACTGTGCGCGGCGACAGCTGAAAGGGCTTTTCCGGCAAGTTTTTCGGTTTATTTTTCGACCGTTAGTCTTATTGCAACGTCAAAGTCGTAGAGGGGCTTGGGAGCTTTACCTTGAAAGCTGTGGAATTTGCCTCCACATCCAGCACAATCCAGTATTTTCCCTGCGACACTCGTCGTTTGCGGTCTTTTTCTCGTTCCTGTGCGGCGGCGTCGTGCTGGAGTGAACCCAGAGGTACGTTATGTCTGAATTCCAGCTAGTCACCCGCTTCCAGCCCGCCGGCGATCAGCCGGAAGCCATCCGCCTGATGGTCGAGGGCATCGAGGCCGGGTTGGCGCACCAGACGCTGCTCGGTGTGACCGGCTCGGGCAAGACCTTCAGCATCGCCAACGTGATCGCCCAGGTGCAGCGCCCGACCCTGGTGCTGGCGCCGAACAAGACCCTGGCCGCGCAGCTGTACGGCGAGTTCAAGGCATTCTTCCCGAACAACGCGGTGGAGTACTTCGTTTCCTACTACGACTACTACCAGCCGGAAGCCTATGTGCCGTCCTCCGACACCTTTATCGAGAAGGACGCCTCGATCAACGACCATATCGAGCAGATGCGTCTGTCGGCGACCAAGGCGCTGCTGGAGCGCAAGGACGCGATCATCGTCACCACGGTGTCCTGCATCTATGGCCTGGGCAGCCCGGAAACCTATCTGAAGATGGTGTTGCACGTCGATCGCGGCGACAAGCTCGACCAGCGCGCCTTGCTGCGCCGCCTGGCCGACCTGCAATACACCCGCAACGACATGGATTTTGCCCGCGCCACCTTCCGCGTGCGTGGTGATGTGATCGATATCTACCCGGCGGAATCCGACCTGGAAGCGATCCGCATCGAGCTGTTCGATGACGAGGTGGAAAGCATCTCCGCCTTCGACCCGCTGACCGGCGAGGTGATCCGCAAGCTGCCGCGTTTCACCTTCTATCCCAAGAGCCACTACGTGACGCCGCGGGAAACCCTGCTGGATGCCATCGAGGGGATCAAGGTCGAGTTGCAGGAGCGCCTGGAATACCTGCGCAGCAACAACAAGCTGGTGGAAGCCCAGCGCCTGGAGCAGCGCACCCGTTTCGACCTGGAGATGATCCTCGAGCTGGGTTACTGCAACGGTATCGAAAACTACTCGCGCTACCTGTCCGGACGGCCGGCCGGGGCGGCGCCACCGACCCTGTACGACTACCTGCCGGCGGACGCCTTGCTGGTGATCGACGAGTCCCACGTCAGCGTGCCGCAGGTCGGCGCCATGTACAAAGGCGACCGTTCGCGCAAGGAAACCCTGGTGGAGTACGGCTTCCGCCTGCCCTCGGCGCTGGACAACCGGCCGATGCGCTTCGACGAATGGGAGGGGGTCAGCCCGCAGACCATTTTCGTCTCGGCCACGCCGGGCAACTATGAAGCCGAACATGCCGGCCGGGTGGTCGAGCAGGTGGTTCGCCCCACCGGCCTGGTCGACCCGCAGGTGGAAGTGCGTCCGGCGCTGACCCAGGTCGATGACCTGCTGTCGGAAATCACCAAGCGCGTGGCCGTGGAAGAGCGGGTCCTGGTGACCACCCTGACCAAGCGCATGGCCGAGGACCTGACCGATTACCTCGCCGATCACGGTGTGCGGGTGCGTTATCTGCACTCGGACATCGACACCGTGGAGCGGGTCGAGATCATTCGCGACCTGCGCCTGGGCACCTTCGATGTGCTGGTGGGGATCAACCTGCTGCGCGAAGGCCTGGACATGCCGGAAGTGTCGCTGGTGGCGATTCTCGATGCGGACAAGGAAGGTTTCCTGCGTTCCGAGCGCTCGTTGATCCAGACCATCGGTCGTGCCGCGCGTAACCTCAACGGCCGGGCGATTCTCTACGCCGACCGCATCACCGGCTCCATGGAGCGGGCGATCGGCGAGACCGAGCGCCGTCGCGACAAGCAGATCGCCTTCAACCTGGCCAATGGCATCACCCCCAAAGGCGTGTTCAAGGACGTCGCCGACATCATGGAAGGCGCCACCGTGCCCGGTTCGCGCAGCAAGAAGCGCAAGGGCATGGCCAAGGCCGCCGAGGAAAATGCCCGCTACGAAAACGAACTGCGTTCGCCCAGCGAGATCACCAAGCGCATTCGCCAGCTCGAAGAGAAGATGTACCAACTGGCCCGCGACCTGGAATTCGAAGCCGCGGCGCAGATGCGCGACGAAATCGGCAAGCTGCGCGAGCGTTTGCTGACGGTCTGATCTGCAATTGCTGCCTGTAGCCGCTGCCGCAGGCTGCGATCGGCCCTTACGGCCGTGGCGTTCTTGAAATCGCTGGAGGTCCTGCGGACCTATCGCAGCCTGCGGCAGCGGCTACAGATTCGTTTCGATTAGCCCCGACCCTGGCTTAAATGCCCTGCTCACTGGAGCGGGGCCGGCATCGCCTGTTACCATTCGCCTCTTGTTTGATCTTCGCTTTTCATATTCTTTCCGAGACATGCCATGACCACCGTCCGCACGCGCATCGCGCCATCGCCTACCGGGGATCCCCACGTAGGTACCGCTTACATCGCCTTGTTCAACTACTGCTTCGCCAAGCAGCACGGCGGTGAGTTCATCCTGCGCATCGAAGACACCGATCAACTGCGTTCGACCCGCGAGTCCGAGCAGCAGATTTTCGACGCCTTGCGCTGGTTGGGCATCAACTGGAGCGAAGGCCCGGACGTGGGCGGCCCGCACGGCCCTTACCGGCAGAGCGAGCGTAGCGAGATCTACCAGAAGTACACCCAGCAGCTGGTCGACATGGGCCATGCCTTCCCGTGCTTCTGCACCGCCGAAGAGCTGGACCAGATGCGCGCCGAGCAGATGGCCCGTGGCGAGACGCCACGCTACGACGGCCGCGCGCTGCTGCTGTCCAAGGAAGAGGTCGCCCGCCGCCTGGCCGCCGGCGAACCGCACGTGATCCGCATGAAGGTGCCGAGCGAAGGCGTCTGCGTGGTGCCGGACATGCTGCGTGGCGATGTCGAGATCCCGTGGGATCGCATGGACATGCAGGTGCTGATGAAGACCGATGGCCTGCCAACCTACTTCCTGGCCAACGTGGTCGACGACCACCTGATGGGCATCACCCACGTGTTGCGTGGCGAAGAATGGCTGCCTTCGGCGCCGAAGCTGATTCTGCTCTACGAGTATTTCGGCTGGGAACAGCCGCAGCTGTGCTACATGCCGCTGCTGCGCAACCCGGACAAGAGCAAGCTGTCCAAGCGCAAGAACCCGACCTCGGTGACCTTCTACGAGCGCATGGGCTTCATGCCGGAAGCCATGCTCAACTACCTGGGCCGCATGGGCTGGTCGATGCCGGACGAGCGCGAGAAGTTCTCGCTGCAGGAAATGGTCGACAACTTCGACCTGTCGCGCGTCTCCCTGGGCGGGCCGATCTTCGATATCGAGAAGCTGTCGTGGCTCAATGGCCAGTGGCTGCGCGACCTGCCGGTGGAAGAGTTCGCCAGCCGCGTGCAGACCTGGGCGCTGAACCCTGAATACCTGATGAAGATCGCGCCGCACGTGCAAGGCCGGGTGGAAACCTTCAGCCAGATCGCACCGCTGGCCGGGTTCTTCTTCGCCGGTGGCGTGACCCCGGATGCCAAGCTGTTCGAGTCGAAGAAACTGTCGGGCGACCAGGTACGGCAGCTGATGCAACTGATCCTGTGGAAGCTGGAAAGCCTGCGTCAGTGGGAAAAGGACAGCATCACCGCGACCATCCAGGCCGTGGTCGAATCCCTGGAGCTGAAGCTGCGTGATGCCATGCCGCTGATGTTCGCCGCGATCACCGGTCAGGCCAGCTCGGTCTCGGTGCTCGATGCCATGGAAATCCTGGGGCCGGACCTGACCCGTTTCCGCCTGCGCCAGGCCATCGACCTGCTGGGTGGCGTGTCGAAGAAAGAAAACAAAGAGTGGGAAAAACTGCTGGGCGCGATCGCCTGATTCAGCACTCTGATTCGCGGGAGCCGGCACGCTGGCTCCCGCGAAACTGTGCAAGAAGTGAAATTGCGGTCGTTGGTGGAGGGCACAACGGTCCGCAAAAGCCCCGGATTTACGGGGGAGGGCGGTAAGTGATTGTTATGCCGGCAAATTTTTTTAAAAAAAGCTGAAAAAAAATTTGACAGCCTTCCGATACGCCCTTAAGATTCGCCCCGTCCTCAGCGATGACATCAACGATGAGGGGCTATAGCTCAGCTGGGAGAGCGCTTGCATGGCATGCAAGAGGTCGACGGTTCGATCCCGTCTAGCTCCACCAATTTACAGTTCAAGGTTTGGCCACACCGGCCTTGAATCGATCAGTTCTCAGCACTGATCAGTTGTTAGAAGGGTTTGCGTCCCCTTCGTCTAGTGGCCTAGGACACCGCCCTTTCACGGCGGTAACAGGGGTTCGAGTCCCCTAGGGGACGCCAGTTTTACAGAAGCGATGTTGCAAGATGTCGCTCCGCCGCGAGGCGAAAAATCCGGGGCTATAGCTCAGCTGGGAGAGCGCTTGCATGGCATGCAAGAGGTCGACGGTTCGATCCCGTCTAGCTCCACCAATTTACAGTTCAAGGTTTGGCCACACCGGCCTTGAATCGATCAGATCTCAGCACTGATCAGTTGTATAGAAGGGTTTGTGTCCCCTTCGTCTAGTGGCCTAGGACACCGCCCTTTCACGGCGGTAACAGGGGTTCGAGTCCCCTAGGGGACGCCACGATTACCCGCTCTGCGGGATTTATAAGGGTCATTCAATTATTGAATGGCCCTTTTGTTTGTCTGGCGTTTGGCCAATTCTCCCTTTCTCCCCACACTGTTCTTCTGACCGGCGGTCACACTAACGACTTGCGAAAATTTATTATGAGAATAATATTTTGATCGTAATATTCGGAGGCAACGATGAACGATAAAAAAGCTCAAACCCGCGAACGCATTCTCCAGGCCGCCAGCTCCGCGCTGGTGCAACGTGGCCCGGCCGAGCCGAGCGTGGGCGAAGTGATGGGCGCCGCGGGCCTGACGGTCGGTGGCTTCTACGCGCATTTCGAAAGCAAGGACGCGCTGATGCTGGAAGCGTTCAGTCAATTGCTGGCCCAGCGCCGGGGCCTGATCGCCGATATGGATGCGTCGTTGACCGGCGAAGAGCGGCGAGCGCTGGTGGCGGCGTTCTACCTGTCGCGCAAACACCGCGATTCCACCGAGCAGGCTTGCCCGATCCCCGCATCGGTCGGTGAGATGGGGCGCCTGCCGGATGATTTCCGCAGAGTCCTGAATGAACACATCGAGCTGATGCTGGCTCAGTTGGCGACCACGCCTGAAGACATCGACAAGGCCCTGGCCGACCTGGCCCTGATGGTGGGTGGCTTGTCCCTGGCCCGGGCGCTGGGAGCCGGTGAGCTGTCGGACCGTTTACTGCGCGCTGCCAAGTCGGCGGTGCTATGACCTGAGGCGCTGGCCTGAGGAGAGGAGCGATGAGCACGTTAAGTTGGGTTCGTGGCGTTAATGGCACCTTGGGCTGGGTTGCACCAAAGCTGGTCGCCAGCAAGATGCGGCTGGCATTCATGACGCCGCGCGAGCGGCTGCCGCGCGACTGGGAGCTGCCGCTGCTGACGCGTTCGGAGCGCATCACCCTGCGGTTCGGGCTCTCGGCATTGCGTTGGGGTCAGGGGCCGGCGGTGCTGCTGATGCATGGCTGGGAAGGGCGCCCGACGCAGTTCGCCAGCCTGATCGATGCACTGGTGGGCGCCGGTTACAGCGTCGTGGCGCTGGATGGTCCCGCTCACGGACGTTCTCCCGGTCACGAGGCCAATGTGATGCTGTTTGCCCGGGCCATGCTCGAAGCCGCCGCGGAGTTGCCGCCGCTGCGCGCGGTCATCGGCCATTCCATGGGGGGCGCCAGCGCTATGCTGGCGGTGCAACTGGGCTTGCGTACCGAGACCCTGGTCAGTATCGCCGCCCCGGCGCGGATACTCGGTGTGTTGCGCGGCTTCGCCCGTTATGTGCGCCTGCCGCCCAAGGCGCGCTCGGCCTTTATCCGCCAGGTGGAGCAGGATGTCGGCATGCGCGCCGCGGCCATGGATGTCGCGCACTACCAGTTGGATATGCCCGGGTTGATCGTGCATGCCGAAGACGACAACTTTGTCCCGGTCAAGGAATCCGATCTGATCCACGAGGCCTGGTTCGACAGCCGCTTGTTGCGTCTGAAGGAGGGCGGGCATCAGCGCGTATTGGCCGACCCACGTGTGATCGAGGGCGTGCTGACGCTGTTGGCCGGCCGCAGCCTGCAAGCGCGCCAATCCGCCTGAGCAATCCGTTACACTGCCCCGGTCGAATAATCTGACCGGGAGTGGGGAATGGGCTGGGATCTGGCAACGCCATTTATCATCGATCTGCAGGTGGGTGCCGAAGACATCGACGGCTTGGGGCATGCCAACAACGCGGTGTATGTCGCCTGGCTCGAGCGTTGCGCCTGGCGTCATTCCCAGCGCCTGGGCCTGGACCTGAGCGAGTACCGCCGCCTGGATCGGGCCATGGCGGTGGTACGCCACGAGATCGACTACCTGGCGGCGGCCTATGAAGGCGACGAGCTGCAACTGGCGACCTGGATCGTCGATTGGGACCAGCGCCTGAAGATGTCGCGGCGCTTCCAGCTGGTGCGTCCGAGCGACGGCACCACCTTGCTGCGGGCCCAGACCACCTTTGTCTGCATCGAGCTGTCCAGCGGCAAGCCCAAGCGCATGCCGGCGGAATTTCTTGAAGGTTATGGGCCGGCGTTGCAAGGCGCGAGCTGAGCTTTCGGCATGGCTTCATCGCCGCCGGTGACCATCCACCCGTTGAAATACCTGCTCCCCGGCGAAACCCAGTAAACTGCCGCACGTTTTTTATCGCGTTTTACGTTGAGTGTGATTCATGCAAATTGCTTTGGCGCCCATGGAGGGGTTGGTCGATGACATCCTGCGGGATGTGCTGACCCGGGTCGGTGGTATCGACTGGTGCGTGACCGAGTTCATCCGGGTCAACGACCAGTTGCTTACGCCGGCCTATTTCCACAAGTTCGGCCCCGAGTTGTTGAATGGCGCGCGGACCGCGTCCGGCGTGCCGCTGCGGGTGCAACTGCTGGGTTCCGATCCGGTGTGCCTGGCGGAAAACGCCGCCCTGGCCTGTGAGCTCGGTTCCGAAGTCATCGACCTGAACTTCGGCTGCCCGGCCAAGACCGTCAACAAATCCCGGGGCGGGGCGGTGCTGCTCAAGGAGCCGGAGCTGCTCAACCAGATCGTCGAGCATGTGCGGCGTGCCGTGCCGGCGCATATCCCGGTGACCGCCAAGATGCGCCTCGGCTTCGACAGCCCGGATGGCTCGCTGGTATGCGCCACGGCGTTGGCCGAAGGTGGCGCGGAACATATCGTGGTGCATGCGCGGACCAAGGTCGACGGCTACAAGCCGCCGGCGCACTGGGAGTGGATTCCACGGGTGCAGGACGTGGTCAAGGTGCCGGTGTTCGCCAACGGCGATATCTGGAGCGTCGAAGACTGGCGCCGCTGCCGGGAAATCAGCGGCGTCGAAGACATCATGCTCGGTCGTGGCCTGGTGTCGCGTCCGGACCTGGCCAAACAGATCGCCGCCGCACGTGCCGGCGAGGAAGTCGTTGAGATGACCTGGGCCGAGCTGATGCCGCTGATCCAGGACTTCTGGTTGCAAGCCAAGGCACAGATGACCGCTCGCCAATCGCCGGGTCGC
This sequence comes from Pseudomonas sp. RW409, assembly GCF_003184125.1. Taxonomy (NCBI): domain Bacteria; kingdom Pseudomonadati; phylum Pseudomonadota; class Gammaproteobacteria; order Pseudomonadales; family Pseudomonadaceae; genus Pseudomonas; species Pseudomonas sp. RW409. Next base: position 569,515 of record NZ_QHHP01000042.1, read on the forward strand.
CTGAAGCAATGGCTGGCGATGCTGACCCGCAATTATCCCGAGGCGGTGGAGCTGTTTACCGTCCTGCGCCGTGAAACCGAGCCGGATCAAGTCTCGCGTTTGCTCGGCTTGCCAGTGGCCGAGGCGGCCTGAAAAAAATCTGCAAAAAGTCTCTTGAAATGCAATCGGCGGTCCCTATCTAAGGGTTACGCGATGCCGAATTCGGGTCGCGGAGACAAAAAAACTTGCTGATTGTTTTCAGGAGATTTGAACCATGAGTACTGCATTTTCCCTCGCGCCACTGTTCCGTTCCTCGGTGGGTTTCGACCGTTTCAACGACCTGTTCGAAACCGCCCTGCGCAATGAGCCAGGCAGCACCTATCCGCCCTACAACGTCGAAAAGCACGGTGACGACCAGTACCGCATCGTCGTGGCCGCCGCCGGTTTCCAGGAAGAAGACCTGGAGCTGCAAGTCGAGAAGGGCGTGCTGACCATCAGTGGCGGCAAGCGTGACGCGAACGAAGGCGTCACCTTCCTGCACCAGGGCATCGCCCAGCGTGCGTTCAAGCTGTCCTTCCGCCTGGCCGATCACATCGAGATCAAGGCCGCCGGCCTGAGCAACGGTCTGTTGAGCATCGACCTGTTGCGGGTGATCCCGGAAGAAGCGAAAGCCAAGCGCATCCCGATCAACGGGACGCAGAAGCCAGCCCTGCAGCATTGATCCCTGCGCCGCCACACCGGCGTGTGATCAAGCGCTGAGTCGCTGAAAAAGGCCCCGACCAGTCGGGGCCTTTTTTATGCCCGGGAAAATCGTCGTTCGCCTTTGCCGCGTAGTGGCGCTTTCTCTACAATCCGCCGCAGTTTTGCCGACCCCCATTCCTCACCGGTCGGCCTGGAGCCTTTTTCATGGACGAGATACAGCAGCGCTGGCTGTGGAGCCTCTCTGCGCCGATGGTTGCGCTCAACCCTCGCGCCGGATACGACAACCCCGCGTTCTACCCCGGCTCGGACTCCATCGACCTGCAAGGCAGTTGGGGCATCAGTGACCGACGGCAGTTGCTGGGCATGCTGGAAAGGATGACTGACAACGGTCATGCCACCCACCTCGACGACGCGTATCGCGCCTGGCAGCGTTGTCTGCCGAGCGAATGGCAGGCCTTGCTCGAGACGCTCGAACCCCGTGAACGCATCCTGCACCAGTTCGCCAGCCGTACCTTTGGTGCTTGTGGCCCGGGTGGGATCCTGGCCTGGGATTACGGGCGCATGGGGTTTCTCTTGCGTTGCGGTGTGCGCAACCAGTGGATCGATCTGGCCGAGAGCCTGTGGTTGCACGGCCGGCTGGCGGTCAGGGCGCAATACCACTACGGCAGTTGGTTCGCTTATTTCAATGGATTCCTCGTTGGCCGCGCGTTCTGGGGTTGCCAGGGCAATAGCGATGACGAACTGGCTTACGAGCTGGATCGACAGGGGGAGAACCCCCTCAGCCAGATGATTGCCCGCGGGCTCGCTGAAAACATGGCGGATTGTCTGGCGGACTTGCCTTGGCACCTGGATCTCGACTTGCCGCAGCGTCCGGCGTCGCTAGAGGAGTTCGACTGGTCATGAGTTGCTGGATAAAGCTGGGCATCGACCCTACCACCGATGAAACGCTGATTCGCAATGCCTATCGGGCCCGTCTGCCGGAGCATCACCCGGAGACCGATCCGGAAGGGTTCCAGGCGCTGCGCCAGGCCTACGAAAGTGCTCTGCGGCTGGTGCGTGACAACGAGCAGGAGCTTGAGGCGTCGCAGGAGAGCGAGCCTGCGCCTGCGCAAGCCATCCTCGATTTTGATGCGCTGCTGAATGATCCGGCTCGCCGCTTCGATCCCGATGCCTGGCAGGCTTTTATCAAGGCGCTGGATCAACTGCCGCTCGGCCTGCTCGATGACTTGCGCTGGGAGTTGTTCCAGCGGACGGCCAACGCCGGGCCGCTTTCCTACCGTTGCGCGGGCCTGCTGGCCCGGCGCATGGGCTGGGAGCATCAGTTGCTGGAACTGGGTTTCGATCAGGCCCGCCATGTCGAGGACTATCTGAACCGGATCAAGGCCCCGGACCCATTCGATACGGCGCTGATGGGGAACTGGTCGGAACCGGCGCAGACCGAAAGCCTGTGGTTCGCGCGCAGCCTCGACTTCATCTTCGACCGGCGACCGCTCCACGAGTACGAAGGCTTCGCCAGCCAACACACCTGCCTGCCGTTACCGAACGATGCAGTGTTCATCAAGCGCCTGCTGGTGCAATTCACCCAGGCTGGCATCGGTGGCCAGGGGCTGCTGCAGTTGTGCATCGAGCAGCAGCGCGAAGCGCCGGATGATGTGGACTGGCTTTACCTGTTGGCGTGCCAGAACAGCCTGCTGGGGCTGGACGATCAGGCATTGCCTTGCTGGGTCCGGCTTTGGCAGGAGCATCGTCATCCCAAGGCCGAGAGCCAATTGCTGGCGCTGTGCGCCAAACGTCAGCCGGACTTTTTGCCGCTGCTGATTCAGGCCTTTGATCGTCTGGAGAACTTCAGCGACTGGTCCACCGATCTCGCCCACGTCACCCAGGAATATGGCAGCCCTTCACAACGTCCCGAGACGCTGATCCGCTGGCTCGGTGTTGGCCGGCTCGAGCTGCAGGGGTTGGCGCAGGCCTTTATCGATTGGCGGATGAGCGGTGACGAGTTGCCCTTGCTGGCGCAGTTGCTTGGCCAGAATGCCGATACCCGGTTGTTGCGCCTGTACCGGCATGCCTGGGCCTTGCACCGTGGCGCAGCAGAGCTGTTGCAACAGGTGCTGGATGAGCCGCAGCCGCTGGATGCCCTCGAAGCCCTGGTGCTGAGCGGGTTCAAGGACCAGGCCGGGCAGCACTTGCGCTGGTTGAACCAGGCGCCGATTCCGTTGGCGATGAAGACCTTCATCGATGAGGGGGCTGCTTCGGTGCAACTGGCCGATGCGCTGACAACCGGTGAGCCGCACCAGATCTGCCGTTTGTGGCTGCGCCGATTGCGCCCTTACGGTCATGCCGCCCTGGAGCGTATCGCCGAGTCTTTCGAATTGAGCGATACCGATGCGGCAAGCGATCTGTCGGAACTGAACCTGCTGCTGCAACTGAGCCAGCGCGGCGTCGTGTTGCCGCCACCAGGGACGGGCGAGGCGCTCTGGCACTGGTACGCCCATACGCTGTTCCTGATGGCATTGCTGGAGCAGCCGGAACGCTGGTGGCAATTGATCGACTCGCAGTGTCTGGCGCGTCTGGCGCTCAATCCGTCCCATCCGCTCAGCCGGCTGCAGCCGCAGCTTGCCCAGTTGCAGCGCGAACAGGGCGACCTGAGCGCTTTGCTCGGCTGGCTGCAATTGGACGATCCGCTGCATGCCTTGCTCGACCGGCAGTTGCTTGGCGTCCAGGAAGCGCTCGACAGTGCGCGGTTGTTGAGCAATGAGCGCCTGTTTGCATGCCTGCGCGGTGACCTGCCGGCCTTCGCGGACGATTTGCTCGGGCGCATGCTCTTGAGTGGCGTGCTGTATCACGACCCGGTGATCGATGCGCAGCAGCGTCGATACCTGCTCGACCGGATTACCGAAATCACCAACCCCCAGGACTGGTTCGACGGCTTTCGCCACGGCTTGATCAAGGGCGAGCCGCCACGGCCGCCGCATCAGACGCTGGCCGAAGACGAAGGGATCGACAGCGAGGCCTTTTACCTGGCGCTCGATGTGCTCAAGGGGCTGGTGCGTTATGGCAGTGCCGGTGTACCTCGGCAGAAAGTGCTGCTGCGCATGCAGCGGGCCAAAGACAACCCGGAGCACGGGCTTGGCCTGCGGTTTACCTTCAGCGCGCTGCTGTCCTGGAGCGAGCGTCTGTTGCTGGCCAAGGGCGACAGCCGTCCGACGCCGGCCACGGCTTTCTGGCGTCTGGGCACACGGCTGGGGCGTGGAGCGTTCTTCTGGCAGGTACTGGGCGCCTTGCTGGTCACGCCGCTGGCCGCGTTATTCAGCGGCACATCGCTGTCCGCGATCGTTGTGTCGTTGCTGGGCACTGTGTTTTTGCTCGGGGCGATTCTGCGTCGTCTGCATGACATAGGCCGTGGCATCCCGACCTTGCTGGTGCTGGGCGGTCTGTCGGTGTTCTTTCCATTCCTGGCGCTGACCCTGTTTGCCTTCCCTGGCGACAAACTGCCCAACCGCTATGGCGTACCGCCGGACAGCGCTGGTGAAGACGCACTGCCTGGCGGTTTGCAGGCCTGCTTGCGGCGGCTCGACGGCTAGAGACGTAGTTGATCCAGCGCCTTGTTCAGCTGGGTTCGATGGCTGGCAATCTCCGCCGGTTGCTGGCCACCGAGCACGGCGGTGAAGGTGTCCAGCCAGTCGGCGATGCGCTCGCGCTCGTCGCCCAGGCTTTGCATCCACGCCCGCTCCAGGCGGGCCAGCAGGGTACGGTTGGGCAGGGCGTCGCGAGGGTGGATTTTCAGCGCGGTCAGTCGCTCATGGCTGGCCTGCCGGGATTGCGCATCGAGCCCGGTGGGGCTGCGGTCGATGCTGTGGCTATGGCGTTCGCCGCTGGCCAGCAGGGTGACGTCGACTTCGAGCAGGCCATTGATGTCATAGCTGAAACGTACGTCCAGGGACTGGATCTGTTCGCTGGGCGTCAGGGGCACGTCGAAGGAATCAATGAAAATATTGTCCCGCACCCAGGGCCGCTCGCCCTGATACACCGCAATGCGGATAAACGCCTGGTGCGGGTGCGTGGTGTAGAACTGCTGCACCCGTGACGTCGGGATCACCGTATTGCGTTCGATGATCGGCGAAAAGGCTCCACTGACCTGTTCGCCGCGACTGGTCGAAATCCCCAGGGTGTAGGGGCAGACGTCGGTCAGGATCAGTTCTTCGATGGCCCCGTCCCGGGCCTTGCAGGCGGCCTGGGTGGCGGCGCCCAGCGCGACAATCGTATCCGGATCGAGGTGGCGGTAAGGCAGGCGCCCAAAGAGTGTGGCGACCATTTGCTGCACCGTCGGCATCCGGGTGGCGCCGCCCACCAGCACCAGGCTGTCGAGGTCGCGGGGCTTGAGGCGGGCGTCGCGCAGGGCCTGCTCGATGGGTGCTCGCAAGCGGGCCAGCAGCGGCTCCCAGATCTTCAGCGCCAGCGCTTCGTCCAGGGTCCATTCATATGACCGGTCCCCATGACGCCAACTGAGTGACTGAGTGCCGTCGGCGAGTTTGCACTTGAGCTGCTCCAGGGCGTCACCCAGGCTGGCCATGCCCTGCGCGTCGATCTGCGCCGGGGTGAGTTGCCAGTCCTTGAGGCAGGCCTGCAACAAGGCCTCGGTAAAGTCTTCGCCGCCCAGGAAGTTGTCGCCCGTGGAGGCGTGCACTTCAATCAGCGGCAGTGCGTATTCCAGCACCGTGACATCGAAGGTGCCGCCGCCCAGGTCGAAGATCAGCGTGCGTTCGAACTTCTGTTCATGCAGCCCGTAGGCCATGGCGGCCGCGGTCGGTTCGTTGATCAGCCGCGACACCGTCAGGCCCGCCAGTTCGGCGGCGAATAGAGTGCGCTTGCGTTGTTCGTCGCTGAAGTAGGCCGGCACCGAAATCACCGCTTCCTGCACCGGATGGCCGAGAAAGGCTTCGGCATCCTGTTTGAGCGAGCCGATCACCAGCGCCGAGAGTTCTTCCGGGCTGAACGGCCGGCCACCCAGTTCGAGGCGCTTGTCGCTGCCCATGAAGCGCTTGAAGGCGGCCACCGTGCGTTCCGGGTGGGTCGTCAGGCGGGCTCGCGCGGCTTTGCCCACCAGGATGCTGTCGTCTTCATCGAGGCTGACCACCGACGGGGTGAGGACATCGCCGAGGGCGTTGGGGATCAGCTGGGCGCGGCCGTCCTGCCATACGGCGATCAGGCTGTTGGTGGTGCCAAGGTCAATGCCCAGCAAAGCCGGGCGGGGGAGGGTTGCATCCTGCATGATCGATCTCGTGGGGCGTCACAAAAAACGCGACCCTACAGGTTGCGCCAGACACTGGCAATTGCTGTCCCGTTGATCTGTCAGGCTGGTGATTGTGTCGTCGTCCGTTCAGGCCAGCAGGGCTTTCAAGCCCTCCAGCGGCAGCGGTCGGCTGTGCAGGTAACCCTGATACAGATGGCAGCCCAGGCCTTGCAGGAACTCGAGCTGCTCCGCGGTTTCCACGCCTTCGGCGATCACATTCAAGTCCAGGCTGCGGGCCATGGCGACGATGGCGCGAACGATCTCCGCGTCGTTGGGGTCGTGGGTCGCATCGCGGACGAAGGACTGGTCGATCTTCAGCGCATCCACCGGCAAGCGCTTGAGGTAGGTCAGCGACGAATAACCGGTGCCGAAGTCGTCCATGGCGAAACTCACGCCGAGTTTTTTCAGGCGCCGCATCTTGCTGATGGTGTCTTCCAGGTTCTGGATCACGATGCCTTCGGTGATTTCCAGCTTCAGCAGCGAAGACGGCAGTTGGTATTGGCTCAGGCTGCGCTCTATGCGCTCGACGAAGTCGTTCTGGCGGAACTGCCGCGGGCTGATGTTCACGCACAGGCTGAAATCGAGCGGGTCCACCAGGCCTTCGGCGATCAGCTGGCTGAAGGCCTGGCAGGCTTCGTCGAGAATCCAGGTGCCGACCTCGAGGATCAGGCCGCTGTCTTCCAGGACCTTGATGAACTCGGCGGGCGATTGCGCCCCCAGTTCGGGGTGGTGCCAGCGCACCAGGGCTTCGGCGCCGACGATGCGGTTGTCGCGGGCGTCGACCTGGGGCTGGAAGTGCAGGCTGAACTCGCCCCGGGACAGCGCCAGGCGCAGGTCGGTTTCCATGCGCAGGCGCTCGCTGGCGGCTTTCTGCATGGTGTTGTGGAACATCTGGGTGGTGTTGCGCCCGGAGTCCTTGGCCCGGTACAGCGCGATATCGGCGCGCTTGAGCAGGTCGGTGGGGGTCGAGCCGTGGTCGGGAATCAGGGCCACGCCTATGCTCGGGGTCACCTGCAGGCGCTGGCCGTCGAGGAACATCGGCTCGGACAGCAGTTCGCGCAGGGTATCGGCCAGCTCCCGTACCTGCTCGCTGACTTCGCTGCGGCTGCCCTCCAGGCCGCTGAGCAGGACCACGAACTCGTCGCCGCCCAGGCGCGCCACCGTGTCTTCCATGCGCACGCTGGCCTCGAGCCGAGCGGTGACGATCTTCAGCACGGTGTCGCCCACCGGATGGCCGAGGGAGTCGTTGATGTGCTTGAAATGGTCCAGGTCGAGAAACAGCAGGGCGCCGCGCAGGTTGTGGCGCTTGAGCAGGGCGATCTGCTGGCTCAGGCGATCCATCAGTAGCGCGCGGTTGGGCAGGTTGGTCAGCGGGTCGTGGTAGGCCAGGTGGCGAATCTGCGCCTGGGCATTTTTCAGCAGGCTGACATCCCGCGCGGTGAGCAGCAGGCAGGCGGTTTCGTTGAGGGTGATGGGCTCGACCGAGACCTCGACCGTCAGGATCTCTCCGCGCTTGTTGCGGCCGAGCATTTCCAGGTGATTGACCCGACCTTTGAGCTGTAGCTCGGCAAGCAGGATCGAACGCTGTTTTTCCTCGGCCCAGATGCCGACCTGATACACGGTGCGGCCGATCACTTCCTCGGCGCGGTAACCGGTCAGCCGGCAGAAGCCGTCGTTGACCTCCAGGTAGCGCCCGGTGTCGCGCTCGGTGATGGTGATGGCGTCGGGGCTGGAGTGGAACGCCTTGGCGAACTTCTCTTCGCTGGCCTTGAGCGCGGCCTCGGAGCGTTGTTGCTGGGTGATGTCGCGCAGCGTGGTGACAATGCAGGGTTGTTTGTCGACGGTGATCTGCCGGCTGGAAATGATGCAGGTCAGGGGTTGCCCGTCCTTGTGCCGGACCAGCACCGCGACGTTGTTCAGCGCCTGTTCGCGGATCACCTGCTCGACCCGTTGCAGGCGCTGCGCGGAATCGTCCCAGAGACCGATTTCGTCGGCGCTGCGGTTGAGCACTTCGTCGACGGTCCAGCCGAAGGTCTGGGTGAAGCTGGAGTTGATTTCGATGAACTGCCCGGTTTCCTGGAGCGTGACGCAGATCGGGTCTGGGCTGACCTGGAACAGGCTGGCGAACTTCTCCTCGGATGTCACCAGGCGTTGCTCGCGCTCGACCTGTTCGGTGATGTCCAGCAAGGTCCCGGCCATGCGCAGCGGGTTGCCTTGCTCATCGCGGTAGAGGCGGGCACGGCTTTCCAGAAAGCGTGACGAGCCATCGGCCAGCTGTACGCGGTAGGTCAACTGATAATTGCCGGCCGGGCCTTCGCGCAGGCTGCGGTAGGCATCGCGCATGCTGTTGCGCTCTTCGTCGGGCACGCCCTCGAAAAACGCATCGAACGACTCGTGGAACGGCATCGGTTCCAGGCCATGCAGCTGTGCGGCGCGGGCCGAGCCGTAGAGCATGCCGCTGGGAATGTGCCAGTCCCAGGTGCCGAGCTGGGCCGAGTCCAGCGCCAGGTCGAGGCGCTCCTGGCTGTCCTTGAGGGCCTGTTCGGCGCGCTTGCGTTCGCTGGTGTCGAGGAAGGTGCTGAGCAGGTAGGCCTGGCCTTCCAGCTCGACTTTCTGGGCGCTGAGGATGCCATCGTGAATCTGCCCGTTGCTGGCGCGCAGTTGCACCTCGAGGGTGGCGGCCTGGCCGCGCTTCTGCACCGCCTTGACCATTTGCGCGCGTTGTTCCGGGTCGACCCACAGGCCCAGTTCGAGGGTGGTGCGGCCGATGACGTGCTGCAGCGGCCAGCCGAAGAGGATTTCGAAGTACTGGTTGGCCTCGCTGATCAGGCCATCTTCCAGGCGGGTCAGCAGCACCATGTTCGGGCACAGGTGAAACAGCGTGGCAAAGCGTTTTTCCGAGCTGCTGAGGGCCTGTTCCCGCTGGCGTTGGTGGGTGATTTCGCGAATCACCCCGATCATCCGCGGCTTGCCGTGCTTGTCCGGCAGCACGCTGCCATTGATTTCCAGCCAGTGCAGGCTGCCGTCGGGCCAGCGGATGCGGTGATGCATCGCCTGCTCCAGCGGCGCGCCGGCCAGTACCGAATGGAAGGCGCGAATGGTTTTGGCGCGATCTTCCTCGGGCAGCAGGTCGAGGTATTCCAGGTCTTTGGGCAGCGGCTGGCGCGGATCGAAGCCAAACAGCGCCTGGGTGCCCCGCGACCAGCTGATTTGCCCGCTTTCGATGTCCCAGTACCAGGCGCCCAGTCGTGCGCCATTGAGTGCGGCGAGCAGTTGCGGGGCGCTCTCCCAGCTTTGCTCCGACTGCTTGGGGTCGAGCGCGTGAATGCGCGGCATGGGCGGTAGACGGTCAGCGGGTTTGGGCATGAGCAGCGGGCCTTGGGCTGATAAGAGCGTTAGGCGCGGGTTCAGGCAATCAAGGAGGTGGCATAAGTCATGCCGGGACGCTTACGCCTTGGTCCCTGGCCAATCGACTTGTGCATCCAGTAAGGCCATGAAAGCCCGCGCAGCATTCGACAGCGTCCGTTCGGTATGCAGGATATAGCCTAGCTGGCGAGTGAGCTGTATGCCCGGTAAAGGAATGCGCGCCACCTGCTCATCGAGCATGGTGCGGGGCAAGACGCTCCAGGCCAGGCCGATGGACACCATCATCTTGATGGTTTCCAGGTAGTTAGTGCTCATGGCGATGTTCGGGGTCAGGCCCTGGGCCTCGAACAGGCGCTGGACAATATGGTGGGTAAAGGTGTTGCCACCGGGAAATACCGCCGGATGCAGGGCAACATCGGCCAGGCTGACCGTGCCGTTGCTCACCAGCGGATGCTCGGGGGCGGCGACGAAGTCCAGCGGGTCGTTCCACACCGGCGTGGCCTTGACCAGCGCATGGGGCTCGGGGGCCAGGGTGATCACCGCCAGTTCGGCGCGACCGTGGAGGATCTCTTCGTAGGCCACTTCCGAGTCGAGAAACTGGATGTCCAGGGCCACTTCCGGGTAACGCCGGGTAAAGGCGCGCAGCAGGGGCGGCAGGCGGTGCAGGCCGATATGGTGGCTGGTCGCCAGGGTCAGGCGACCGGTGACTTCGCCGGTCAGGTTAGTCAGCGCCCGGCGGGTGTCGTCCAGTACGTTGAGGATCTGATAGGCCCGCGGCAGCAGGGCGCGTCCGGCCTCGGTCAGGCCCACTTCGCGGCCCAGGCGATCGAACAGCCGCACATTGAGTTGTTGCTCAAGGCCGGCGATGCGCTTGCTGATGGCTGGCTGGGTCAGGTGCAGGCGTTCGCCGGCTCCGGAGAAGCTGCCGGTTTCGGCAATCGCGATAAAGGCATTGAGGTTGGCCAGGTCCATGGTCGCATTCCAGTTGGTTATCCAAAGTATAAAAAATATGAATTTGAGTTATTTAATGTAACGCCATAGCATCAGCCTCACAAGCCAAGGGGTTATTGACCGGTGTCAGAGACCCGCGGCATAGAAAATGATGAGGAACCGTCTGATGGCCGGCAAAACGCTCTACGACAAGCTCTGGGATTCGCATTTGGTCAAGCAGCGCGACGATGGCTCGGCGCTGATCTATATCGATCGTCACATCATCCACGAAGTGACTTCGCCGCAAGCCTTCGAAGGCCTGCGTCTGGCCGGGCGCAAGCCTTGGCGCATCGATGCCAACATCGCGACCCCGGACCACAACGTACCGACCACGCCGGAGCGCAAGGGCGGCATCAGCGCCATCGCCGACCAGGTCTCGCGTTTGCAGGTTCAGACCCTCGACGACAACTGTGACGAATACGGCATCGTCGAATTCAAGATGAACGACGTGCGCCAGGGCATCGTTCACGTCATCGGCCCGGAGCAGGGCGCGACCTTGCCCGGCATGACCGTGGTCTGCGGCGACTCCCACACCTCGACCCACGGTGCCTTTGGCGCCCTGGCCCACGGTATCGGCACCTCCGAGGTCGAGCACGTGCTCGCCACCCAGTGCCTGGTCGCCAAGAAAATGAAAAACATGCTGGTGCGGGTCGAGGGCAAGTTGCCATTTGGCGTGACCGCCAAGGACATCGTCCTGGCCGTGATCGGCAAGATCGGCACGGCCGGCGGTAACGGCCATGCCATCGAGTTCGCCGGCAGCGCGATTCGCGACCTGTCCGTCGAAGGCCGCATGACCATCTGCAACATGTCCATCGAAGCCGGCGCCCGCGTGGGCCTGGTGGCGGCGGACGAAAAGACCGTGGAATACGTCAAGGGTCGTCCGTTCGCCCCCAAGGGCGCGGAATGGGACCTCGCCGTCGAGGCCTGGAAAGACCTGGTGTCCGACGCCGACGCCAAGTTCGACACCGTGGTCGAGCTGGATGCCGCGCAGATCAAGCCGCAAGTCAGCTGGGGCACTTCGCCCGAGATGGTGCTGGCCGTCGATCAGAACGTGCCGGACCCGGCCAAGGAAATGGACCTGGTCAAGCGCGACTCCATCGTCCGTGCCTTGAAATACATGGGCTTGACCGCCAACCAGGCGATTACTGACATTCAGCTGGACCGGGTATTCATCGGTTCCTGCACCAACTCGCGGATCGAAGACCTGCGTGCCGCGGCCGTCATCGCCAAGGGCCGCAAGGTGGCCTCGACCATCAAGCAGGCCATCGTGGTCCCGGGTTCGGGTCTGGTGAAGGCCCAGGCGGAGTCGGAAGGCCTGGACAAGATCTTCCTCGAAGCTGGCTTCGAATGGCGCGAGCCGGGCTGCTCGATGTGCCTGGCGATGAACCCGGACCGTTTGGAGTCCGGCGAGCATTGCGCCTCGACCTCGAACCGCAACTTCGAAGGTCGGCAGGGCGCCGGTGGGCGTACTCACCTGGTCAGCCCAGCCATGGCCGCGGCCGCCGCCGTCAACGGTCGTTTCGTCGACGTCCGTGAATTGATCTAAGGAGCGCAGCATGAAAGCTTTCACCCAGCACACCGGTCTTGTCGCGCCTTTGGATCGTGCCAACGTCGACACCGATCAGATCATTCCCAAGCAGTTCCTCAAGTCGATCAAGCGCACCGGTTTCGGCCCGAACCTGTTCGACGAGTGGCGTTACCTGGATGTCGGCCAGCCGTACCAGGACAACTCCAAGCGTCCGCTGAACAAGGATTTCGTGCTCAACGCCGAGCGTTACCAGGGCGCCAGCGTGTTGCTGGCCCGGGAAAACTTCGGTTGCGGCTCCAGCCGTGAGCACGCCCCTTGGGCGTTGGAAGAATATGGTTTTCGCAGCATCATCGCGCCGAGCTACGCCGACATCTTCTTCAACAACAGCTTCAAGAACGGCTTGCTGCCGATCATCCTCAGCGACGCTGAAGTCGATGAACTGTTCCAGCAGGTCGAGGCCGAGCCGGGCTACCAGCTGCAGATCGATCTGCAGGCCCAGACCGTGACCCGTCCCGATGGCAAGGTGTTGAAATTCGAGATCGATGCGTTCCGCAAGCATTGCCTGCTCAACGGCCTGGACGATATCGGCCTGACCTTGCAGGATGGCGACGCGATTGCCGCTTTCGAGGCCAAGCATCGGGCCAGCCAGCCGTGGTTGTTTCGCGACGCCTGATCGGCGTTAAAGTGACGCAGTGATCGCGAGCAAGCTCGCTCCGGCAGGAAAGGACACACAACCTGTAGGAGCGAGCTTTTTACTCGCCGGAACCGCCAAAAAAGCCATGGCGGGTTTGATATTCGGGCCAGCGCTTCGTTCTCTACGAGTGAGCGGACGCCGCGGGCCAGGCAACAGTATTTTTCCGGGCGTGCCGACCAGCACACCGACAGAGCAAATGAGGAAAGCATGAGCAAGCAGATTCTGATTCTCCCAGGTGACGGTATCGGCCCGGAAATCATGGCCGAGGCGGTCAAGGTGCTGGAGCTGGCCAACGCCAAGTACAGCCTGGGCTTCGAGCTGAGCCACGACGTGATCGGTGGCGCGGCCATCGACAAGCACGGCGTGCCGCTGGCCGACGAGACCCTGGATCGTGCGCGGGCAGCCGACGCGGTCCTGCTGGGCGCCGTGGGCGGTCCGAAATGGGACAAGATCGAGCGTGATATCCGCCCTGAGCGCGGCCTGCTGAAGATTCGCGCGCAGTTGGGCCTGTTCGGCAACCTGCGTCCGGCAATCCTTTATCCGCAACTGGCCGACGCTTCCAGCCTCAAGCCGGAAATCGTCTCCGGCCTGGACATCCTTATCGTCCGCGAGCTGACCGGCGGTATCTACTTCGGCGCGCCACGCGGCACCCGCGAACTGGACAACGGCGAGCGTCAGTCCTACGACACCCTGCCGTACAGCGAGAGTGAAATCCGCCGCATCGCCCGTGTCGGCTTCGACATGGCCCGTGTGCGCGGCAAGAAGCTCTGCTCGGTGGACAAGGCCAACGTCCTGGCGTCCAGCCAGCTGTGGCGCGAAGTGGTCGAGCAGGTGGCCAAGGATTACCCGGATGTCGAGCTGAGCCACATGTACGTCGACAACGCCGCCATGCAACTGGTGCGTGCACCGAAGCAGTTCGACGTGATCGTCACCGACAACATGTTCGGCGACATTCTTTCCGACGAAGCGTCGATGCTCACCGGTTCCATCGGCATGCTGCCGTCGGCGTCGCTGGATGCCAACAACAAGGGCATGTACGAGCCATGCCACGGTTCGGCGCCGGACATCGCCGGGCAGGGCATCGCCAACCCGCTGGCGACCATTCTGTCGGTGTCGATGATGCTGCGTTACAGCTTCAACCTGAACGATGCGGCGGATGCCATCGAGCAGGCCGTGAGCCTGGTACTGGACCAGGGATTGCGCACTGGCGACATCTGGTCGGCCGGTTGCACCAAGGTAGGTACGCAGGAAATGGGCGATGCAGTAGTCGCCGCGCTGCGGAATCTGTAATCTTTCGGGCCCACCGCTCAGACGGTGGCCCACTTTTGTATAGGTGTAGTTGCGATGAAACGTGTAGGTCTGATCGGTTGGCGCGGTATGGTCGGTTCCGTGCTCATGCAGCGGATGCTGGAAGAGCAGGACTTCGATCTTATCGAGCCGGTGTTTTTCACCACTTCCAATGTCGGTGGCCAAGGCCCGTCCGTGGGCAAGGACATTGCTCCGCTCAAGGACGCTTACAGCATTGAAGAGCTGAAGACCCTCGACGTGATTCTGACCTGCCAGGGCGGCGACTACACCAGCGAAGTCTTCCCCAAGCTGCGCGAAGCCGGCTGGCAGGGCTACTGGATCGATGCTGCTTCCAGCCTGCGCATGCAGGATGACGCGGTGATCATCCTCGACCCGGTGAACCGCAAGGTCATCGACCAGCAGCTGGACTCCGGTACCAAGAACTATATCGGCGGCAACTGCACCGTCAGCCTGATGCTGATGGGCCTGGGCGGCCTGTTCGAAGCCGGTCTGGTGGAGTGGATGAGCGCCATGACCTACCAGGCGGCGTCCGGTGCCGGCGCGCAGAACATGCGTGAATTGATCAAGCAGATGGGCGCGACCCACGCCGCCGTGGCGGATGACCTGGCCAACCCGGCCAGCGCCATCCTCGACATCGACCGCAAGGTCGCCGAAGCCATGCGCAGCGATGCCTACCCGACCGAGAACTTCGGCGTACCGCTGGCCGGCAGCCTGATCCCGTGGATCGACAAGGAACTGCCGAACGGCCAGAGCCGCGAAGAGTGGAAGGCCCAGGCCGAGACCAACAAGATCCTCGGTCGCTTCAAGAGCCCGATCCCGGTCGACGGCATCTGCGTGCGCATCGGCGCCATGCGCTGCCACAGCCAGGCGCTGACCATCAAGCTGAACAAGGACGTGCCGATCGCCGATATCGAAGGGTTGATCAGCCAGCACAATCCTTGGGTCAAGCTGGTACCGAACCAGCGCGATATCAGTATGCAGGAGCTGAGCCCGACCAAGGTCACCGGCACCCTGAACATCCCGGTGGGCCGTCTGCGCAAGCTGAACATGGGCTCGCAGTTCCTCGGCGCGTTCACCGTCGGCGACCAGCTGCTGTGGGGTGCCGCCGAACCGCTGCGCCGCATGCTGCGGATCCTGCTCGAGCGTTGATCCTCTGATGCGTTGAAAGAGCCCGCTCCTTGCAAGAGGCGCGGGCTTTTTTATGTCGGAGCCGCTGCTGATTACTGGCTATGAGCATGTTTGCGAAAAGTCTGATGTGTCAGGTCTGATAAATTGCCTCGCCCCCAAGCGCCGGGTAAAGTGCCGCTCCCCCCGTTTCGCCAGAGGTAGCACCATGAACCAGTCCTTTGATATCGCCGTGATCGGTGCCACCGGTACTGTCGGCGAAACCCTCGTCCAGATTCTCGAAGAGCGCGATTTTCCGATCGCCAACCTGCACCTGCTGGCCAGCAGTGAGTCGGCGGGGCATTCGGTGCCGTTTCGTGGAAAAAATGTGCGGGTGCGCGAGGTCGACGAGTTCGATTTCAGCAAGGTACAGCTGGCGTTTTTCGCTGCCGGCCCGGCGGTGACCCTGAGCTTCGCCCCGCGGGCCACGGCGGCCAATTGCGCGGTGATCGACCTGTCGGGCGCATTGCCTTCGGCCCAGGCGCCGAATCTGGTGCCGGAAGCCAACGAGCGCGTGCTGGCTGGCCTGAAGAAGCCCGTTCAACTGAGCAGCCCCAGCGCCGCGGCCACGTCGCTGGCGGTAGTCCTGGCGCCCTTGCAGGCATTGTTCGAGATCCAGCGGGTCAACCTGACCGCCAGCCTGGCGGTGTCCACCCAGGGCCGTGAAGCGGTAACCGAGCTGGCGCGGCAGACGGCCGAATTGCTCAATGCCCGTCCATTGGAGCCGCGATTCTTCGACCGGCAGATGGCGTTCAACCTGTTGGCGCAGGTCGGCACGCCCGACGAGCACGGTCACACCTTGTTGGAAAAACGTCTGGTCCGAGAGTTGCGCGAGGTGCTGGCGCAGCCTTTATTAAAGATTTCTGTCACTTGTGTTCAAGCCCCGGTGTTTTTTGGCGATAGCTATAGCGTGACTCTGCAGTCAGCCACGGCGATCGACCTGGAAGCGGTCAATGCCGTGCTTGAAGCGGCGCCCGGCATCGAGCTGGTCGAGGCGGGCGACTACCCGACCGCGGTGGGCGATGCGGTCGGGCAGGATGTGGTCTACGTTGGTCGGGTGCGCGGGGGGATCGACGACCCGGCGGAACTTAATCTCTGGCTGACGTCAGATAACGTACGCAAAGGGGCTGCGCTCAACGCGGTGCAGCTGGCTGAGTTGTTGATAAAAGACCTTCTGTAAAAGATACTTGGCAACAATTTGCAGAATGATTCTAGCTGGGCGCTATGCTTGGCTGGTTGCTGGAGGTGAGCTGTCGTCGCGCTCTTCCAAGGCATGCAGACATAATCGCGCGAAGCGGCCCTTCAGGCCGCACGCAATGCCTTACGGCAGCGCTACAACACCTTCTCGCTGGCCGAGGAATGTTCAAACAAAGGATGAGGCTATGGTTCAAGTTCGCAAACTGGTGTTAGCAATAGCGGCCGCGTCGGCGCTGTCCTCCGGTATGGCGCAGGCGCTTGGGCTCGGGGAGCTGACCCTGAAGTCGACTCTGAACCAGCCACTGGTCGCAGAAATCGAGTTGCTGGACGTCAAGGATCTCACCGCCGCCGAGGTGGTGCCGAGCCTGGCCTCGCCTGAAGATTTTGCCAAGGCGGGCGTCGATCGCCAGGCCTTTCTCAATGACCTGAGCTTTACCCCGGTGCTCAATGCCAACGGCAAGAGCGTGCTGCGGGTCACTTCGAGCCAGCCGCTCTCCGAGCCGATGGTCAAGTTCCTGGTGCAGGTGATGTGGCCCAATGGCCGTCTGCTGCGCGACTACAGCGTCCTGCTCGATCCGTCCAAGTTTTCCCCGCAAACCGCTGAGGCGGCCGCGCAATCCGCGGCGCAGGCTCCAGCGGTTGCCGCGCCGGTCACCGGTGCCAACAAGCCTGCCCAATACACCACCTCGGCCCGCGACACCCTCTGGGAAATCGCAGCCAAGGCCCGTAATGGCGGTTCGGTCCAGCAAACCATGCTGGCCATCCAGGCGCTGAATCCGGATGCCTTTATCGACGGCAACATCAACCGGCTGAAAACCGGGCAGGTATTGCGCCTGCCCGATGCCGTGCAGAGCACCAGCCTGCCGCAGCCACAAGCGATCGCCGAGGTCGCCGCGCAGAATACGGCGTGGCGTCAGGGGCGTCGCCTGGCACCACGCGGCGCTCAGCAGCAACTGGACGGCACCCGGCGCGCCGGTGCGGACAAGGCGCCTGCACAAGGCGCGGTCAAGGATAATCTGAGCCTGGTGTCTGCCGAGTCGGGCAAGGCGCGGGGCAAGGGTGCGGCTGGCGATAGCCAGGCGCTGAGCAACAAGCTGGCGGTGACTCAGGAAAGCCTCGATGCGGCCCGTCGCGATAACGCCGAGCTGAAAAGCCGCATGACGGATCTGCAGAGCCAGCTGGACAAGCTGCAACGCCTGATCGAACTGAAGAACGACCAGTTGGCCAAATTGCAGGCGGAAGGGGCGGGTGCCGTGGCGCCAGCACAACCGACCGCGGCCATGCCGGCGCAACTGGCCGAGCAGCCTGCGACCCCGGCAGCGCCAGTGACCGATCCTGCGGCAGCAGCGGGCGAGGCCCCGGCTGAAGCGGTACCGGCCCAGGCGCAAGCGCCGGCGTCCGATGAAGGCAAATTCAATGACTTGCTGACCAACCCGATCCTCTTGGGGCTGGCGGGTGGCGGGGCAATATTGGTGCTGTTGTTGCTGCTGTTGCTGGCTCGTCGCCGCAAGGCTCAGCTGGAAGCAGAAAAACACCTGCGCATGGCGCGTGCCCTGTCCGAAGAGGCTGAGCTGTCCAAGGACCTGGATCTGCCGGAAAGCAGCTTCGAAGGCCTTGAAGTTCCACCGCCGAGCGTCAAGCTGGCTCCAGCTCCAGCTCCAGCTCCAGCTCCAGTCGTGGCGCCTATGGTGACCGCGGCGCCGGTGGCTGCTGCGGTCGAGCATCCGGTCGATGTGCTGGATCAGGCCCAGTCCCATATCGATGGCGGTCGCCTGAACCAGGCGGCGGCGATCCTGGAGGAGGCCGTCAAGCTGGAGCCACAGCGTAGCGAGTTGCGTTTGAAGCTGATGGAAGTCTATGGCCATCAGGGCGATCGCAGCGCTTTTGTGGCCCAGGAACGTCAGCTGGTGGCCAATGGCAAGAACCACGCTGAAGTCGAGCAACTGAAAAGCCGTTTCCCGGCAATGGCTGCGGTGGCGGCTGCAGGTCTCGGCGCGGCTGCTGCAGCGGCGGCGCTGGATGCTCAATACGTCAAGGAACTGTTGCTCGACGAGCCACAGGAGCCTGCGCCGGCAGCAGCTGTCGACGACCTGGATACCGATTTCGATCTGAGCCTGGACGATCTGGAGGCGGCCTCTCCAGCGGCACCGGCTGCTCCTGCTGCTTCGACTCAAGCTGAGCCCGAGCTGGACGACTTCCCGCTGGATGACGACCTGAGTTTCGAGTCGGTGCTGCAGCAGCAAACCGAAGCCAAGGAAAGCCTGGACGACCTGTCGGATTTCGACCTGGATCTGGGTGAGGACCTGCCTGCTGCGGCGCAAGCCGATGAGGATTTCCTTCTCAGCCTGGATGACGACCTGAAGGATCTGCCGGCTGCCGAAGTGCCGACGGTGACTGAAGCTGCGCTCGACGATCTTGAACTGCCTGCGGACTTCGACTTGTCCCTGGCGGACGAGATGGATGCCCAGCCCGCTGCCAAGGATGCTTTCGCGTCCGAGCTGGACGATGTCAACGCCGAGCTGGATCGCTTGTCGCAAAGCCTTGAGCAGCCGGAATTGGCCGAGCCGACCTTTACCGCGGAAGACGCCGCGGGCAGTGCTGACGAAGGGGATTTCGATTTCCTTTCCGGCGCCGACGAAGTGGCGACCAAGCTCGATCTGGCCCAGGCCTACATCGACATGGGCGATAACGATGGCGCGCGGGACATTCTCGGCGAAGTCATCAGCGAAGGTAACGACGGTCAGAAAAGCGAAGCCAAGGAAATGCTCGCGCGTCTGGTCTGAGTCAGCGGTAGCAGCAAAAAAACGGCAGCCATCGATGCTGCCGTTTTTGTTTCCGGGTCAATGACAGTGCTTGTGCTGTCAGGCCAACAGGTCTTCGTAGAAGGCGCCGAACGGCCGGGCAGGGTGGGCGATCTGGATTTCCAGAATCCACAGGCCGACATTGGGGCATGCCTCGAAGTTGCCCAGGTCGCCCGCTCGATAAATGGCATGGGGGAAGTCGCTGACCCGGTGGCCCTTGATCTCCAGATTCAGCACCCAGCCCATGGCGCTCGCCTGTTCTTCGGCATAGCGATACAGGGCGGGGCCGGCCACCTTGTGCTCGCTCCAGTGATCGCGGACCTGTTCGAACAGGGTTTGGGCTGCCGCGGCGCAGGCTTGCATCTCGGGATCGTTGCCGGTGACGAAGGTCGCGCCGCAATCGCCTTCGTGGCGGTCCCAGACCACCCCCAGGTCGATAAAGAAGATGTCATTGTCACCCAGTACCGGATCGCCTTCGGAGCGTTGCTTGAAGGTCTTCAGGGTGTTTGCGCCAAAACGCACCAGCGCCGGATGCCAGATCCTGTCCATGCCCAGCTCTGCAAGCACCTCCAGCCCCAGCGCGCGAGCCTGGGACTCGAGCATGCCTGGCCGGATGCGTGCGGCTATCTGGGTGATGGCTTCCCAGGTCTTGTGCTTGGCGTGAAGCATGCCCTGCAGGGTATAGGCGAGGCCCACGGCCTCCTTGTTGATGGCGGTCATTGGTCAGGTCCCGGTCGAGTGGATTTATGCTTATCGCTATATATTTGTCTATATAGCGTTGGTCCCGGTTTTCACGCAATCCTGTTTACGCCCGCCGGCGCATAATCGGCAAACCTCAACTAAAAGCGGGCCGCGCATGGCGTCTGTCTGCGCGCGCCTTATAATGGCCGCCTTTGCGCATATCAGCAGGCTGTAAGTTCTTGGCAAATATAGATAACGCGGCCGCCGAAATGGCGGCCGCAGGCTTTTTCAGAATCGCGTTGGGTGTCGAATACAAGGGCTCGCGTTATCGCGGCTGGCAGCGTCAGGCTTCCGGTGTCCCGAGTGTCCAGGAAACCCTCGAAAAGGCGCTGTCCCGGGTGGCGGATTCGCCGGTGCTGCTGTCTTGCGCCGGGCGTACCGACGCCGGCGTGCACGCCTGCGGGCAAGTGGTGCACTTCGATACCCAGGCCGAGCGTTCGATGAAGGCGTGGGTGATGGGGGCCAATATCAACCTGCCCCACGACATCAGTGTGAGCTGGGCCAAGGTCATGCCGGCGCATTTTCATGCGCGGTTCAAGGCGATTGCCCGCCGCTATCGCTACGTGATCTACAACGACCAGATCCGTCCGGCGCACCTGAACGAGGAGATCACCTGGAACCACCGCCCGCTGGATGTCGAGCGGATGGCCGAGGCTGCCCAGCATCTGGTGGGCACCCATGATTTCAGCGCATTCCGCGCCGGGCAGTGCCAGGCCAAGTCGCCGATCAAGGAAATCCACCATCTGCGGGTCACCCGGCACGGCAAGATGATTGTCCTGGATATCCGCGCCAGCGCGTTCCTGCATCACATGGTGCGCAATATCGCCGGGGTGCTGATGACCATCGGCGCGGGCGAGCGTCCGGTCGAGTGGGCCAGGGAAGTGCTGGAGAGCCGGATTCGCCGCACGGGCGGGGTGACGGCGCATCCTTTCGGGCTGTATCTGGTGCAGGTCGAGTACCACGATGAGTTCGAGTTGCCCGAGCGATACATCGGGCCACATTTCCTCACCGGCTTCTCGGAACTTGACGGCTGACGCCCGGAAAAGCATTTGCTACCATCCGGGACTTTCCCCGGATTTGCCCTGAGGTTTAAACGACATGTCAGCCGTTCGCAGCAAAATTTGTGGGATTACCCGCATTGAGGATGCGCTGGCGGCGGTCGAGGCCGGGGCCGATGCCATCGGGCTGGTGTTCTACGCCAAGAGCCCGCGGGCGGTAAGCGTCCAGCAGGCGCGGGCAATCATTGCCGCGCTGCCGCCGTTCGTGACCACCGTGGGCCTGTTCGTCAATGCCAGCCGCTGCGAGCTGGGCGAGATCCTCGATGCAGTACCGCTGGACCTGTTGCAGTTTCATGGCGATGAAGCGCCGGCGGACTGCGAGGGCTATCACCGGCCCTACATCAAGGCGCTGCGAGTCAAGGCCGGCGACGATATTGCTGGCAGTTGCGCAGCATATGCGCGGGCCAGCGGCATTCTGCTCGATACCTATGTCGAGGGCGTGCCCGGTGGAACCGGCGAAGCCTTCGACTGGTCACTGGTGCCGCAAGGCTTGAGCAAGCCGATCATCCTGGCCGGTGGCTTGACTGCCGAGAATGTCGGCCAGGCGATAGCACAGGTTCGCCCCTACGCGGTGGATGTCAGCGGTGGGGTGGAGCAGAGCAAGGGCATCAAGGATCACGCAAAAATTCGCGCATTTATGCAGGCCGTTCGCGGCAGCTGTTAGTCGATGTGACGGCTGGCAGTCTGCCGCCGTCCATAACACCACTGTACAAAACAGGCCGGCACCGTCGCTGGGCGGGCCGAAATCGAAGTGGCAACCGCTCTATCCGGGGGTTGCCGGGATGGCTGAGGAGCCGTTCGGTACAGGCAGGTCAAGCTCGCGCTGACCGCGGTAGCGAACAGATCATCGCCGCACACATGAATTTAGCTCAAGGGCATACGCGGGGCCGCGAACCAGAGCGTTCGGGTCGCCGGTACTGGAGAAAGAAAGCATGAGCAACTGGTTAGTAGACAAACTGATCCCTTCGATCATGCGTTCCGAGGTGAAGAAAAGCTCGGTGCCTGAAGGTCTGTGGCACAAGTGCCCATCCTGCGAGGCGGTGCTGTATCGTCCGGAGCTGGAAAAGACCCTGGACGTTTGCCCCAAGTGCAACCATCACATGCGCATCGGCGCTCGCGCCCGCATCGACATTTTCCTCGACGCTGAAGGCCGTGCCGAACTGGGTGCCGACCTGGAGCCGGTAGACCGTCTGAAATTCCGCGACGGCAAGAAGTACAAGGATCGCCTGACCGCGGCCCAGAAGCAGACCGGTGAAAAGGACGCGCTGATTTCCATGAGCGGTACCCTGCTGGGGATGCCGGTGGTGGTATCGGCGTTCGAATTCTCCTTCATGGGCGGTTCCATGGGCGCCATCGTCGGCGAGCGTTTTGTGCGTGCTGCCAACTACGCGCTGGAAAAGCGTTGCCCGATGGTCTGCTTCTCCGCTTCCGGCGGTGCTCGGATGCAGGAAGCGCTGATCTCCCTGATGCAAATGGCCAAGACCTCCGCGGTGCTGGCGCGTCTGCGTGAAGAAGGGTTGCCATTCATTTCCGTGCTGACCGACCCGGTCTACGGTGGCGTTTCCGCCAGTCTGGCGATGCTGGGCGACGTGATTGTCGCCGAGCCCAAGGCCCTGGTCGGTTTCGCCGGTCCACGCGTGATCGAGCAGACCGTGCGGGAAAAACTGCCGGAAGGTTTCCAGCGCAGCGAGTTCCTGTTGGAGCATGGCGCCATCGACATGATCATCCCGCGCCAGGAACTGCGTCCGCGCCTGGGCAACCTGCTGGCTCAGCTGATGGGCTTGCCGACGCCTGAGTTCGTGGCTGCGCCCGTCGAAGCGATCGTGGTGCCACCGGTGCCTGCAAACATATGACCGAACGTACCCTTGGCGACTGGCTTGCCTACCTTGAGCAGTTGCATCCGTCAGCCATCGATATGGGGCTGGAGCGCTCGCAAGAAGTAGCGTCCCGCATGGGATTGGGCAGGCTGGCGCCTCGGGTCATCACGGTGACCGGTACCAACGGCAAGGGTTCTACCTGTGCGTTCGTGGCGTCCTTGCTGCGAGCCCAGGGGCTGAAGGTCGGTGTCTACAATTCTCCCCATCTGTTGCGCTACAACGAGCGCGTGCAGATCGATGGCGTCGAAGCCAGCGATGCCTCGCTGTGCGAGGCCTTTGTCGCGGTCGAGGCCGGGCGCGGTGAAATTTCCCTGACCTATTTCGAGATGGGCACTTTGGCGGCCTTCTGGCTGTTCCAGCGCGCCGGTCTCGATGCGGTGGTGCTGGAAGTCGGCCTGGGCGGGCGCCTGGATGCGGTCAACCTGGTGGATGCCGATCTGGCGCTGGTCACCAGTATCGGCGTCGACCATGCCGATTACCTGGGCGACACCCGTGAATCCGTGGCCTTCGAGAAGGCCGGCATTTTCCGCCAGGGCGCGCCTGCGCTCTGTGGTGACCTGAATCCCCCTCAACCCCTGCTGGATAAGGCGCGTGAGCTGAGCTGCCCGTTCTTCCTGCGCGGTCGTGATTTCGACCTGGGGATTACCGAGGCGAACTGGCAGTGGCGTGGTCTCGATGCGCAGGGCAATGCCGTCGAGTTGCGGGATCTGCCGCTGCTCGATCTGCCCATGGAGAACGCTGCGCTGGCCTTGCAGGCCTATTTGCTGCTGGGGCTGCCTTGGCAGGCCGGGCGCATCGCCGAAGCCTTGCGGCAGGCGCGAGTGGTCGGGCGCCTGGATCGCCGTCAGCTCGAATGGCAGGGCAAGCGCCTGAACCTGTTGCTGGATGTCGGGCACAACCCCCATGCCGCGGAATATCTGGCTGAACGCCTGATGCGCCGCCCCGTGGCGGGCAAGCGCCTGGCGGTATTCGGCCTGTTGGCGGACAAGGATCTGGAAGGCGTGGTTGCCCGTCTGGATGCCTGTGTCGAGCATTGGGCGGTGGCGCCGCTGGATTCTGCCCGCGCGCGTCCCGTTGCGGACTTGCAGGCGGCACTGGAGAACCTTGGGGCTTCGGTAACGTCTTACGAGAGTGTCGCCGCTGCTTTGGAAGGGCAGTGTGCGCAGGCTACGGCCGAAGACGAGATTCTGCTGTTCGGATCTTTTTATTGTGTTGCCGAGGCGCTCGAGTGGCTCGCCCGGCGCTCCACGGAGGAAGCTGCACATGGCTATGCTGGATAACGTCTACAAGCAGCGAATGGTTGGGGCTCTGGTTCTGGTGGCGTTGGCGGTGATTTTCCTGCCGATGCTGTTTTCCCGCGAAGATGAGCAGCGGCATGTCAATGTCGAAGCGCCGGCAGTACCTCAGGCCCCCGCGGTAACCCAGATCCAGGTCGAGCCTGTGGCGGTGCCCGAGCCACAGGCGTTGCCACAAGAGCCGGTACCCACCGATGAAGAGGTGGCCCAGCAGGCCGCGCCTTCGATGCCGATTGCTCCAAGTGCCCCTGTTGCAGCTCCAGCCCCGATTCCGGTGGCGCCACCAGTCGCTGCGAGCAAGCCAGTGGCTCCGCCGCCTGCACCCGCGCCCAAGCCGGCTCCGGCCCAGCCGATTGCCGCGGCGCCAGCCAAGCCCGATGCGACCCCAAGCCGTGTCGATGCGAATGGCCTGTCGGTCAGTTGGTCGGTGCAACTGGCCAGCCTGTCCAGTCGGGAAAGTGCTGAAAACCTCCAGAAAACCTTGCGCAGCCAGGGTTACAACGCCTATATCCGTTCCGCCGATGGCAAGAACCGGGTATTCGTCGGTCCGTTGATCGAGCGGGCCGAGGCAGACCGCCTGCGCGATTTGCTGAGCCGTCAGCAGAACCTCAAGGGTTTTGTCGTGCGCTTCCAGCCTGAACGCGGTTAAGGCTATCGCCTTGATTTGCAAAGCACAGTGAATCGCAGCTTACCGACGGCCATGCGCTCTGTTAAAATGCGCCGCCTTATCCGTCTGTAGGCTGCACTGTGCCATTTACCTGGGTTGACTGGGCGATCGTTGCAATCATCGCCATCTCCGCTTTGATCAGTTTGAGCCGCGGCTTCGTCAAAGAAGCGCTGTCGCTGCTTACCTGGATCGTCGCAGGAGTCGTTGCCTGGATGTTTGGTGGCTCTCTGTCCGAATACCTCGGCGGATACATCGAGACTCCCTCTGCTCGCGTGATCGCGGGCTGTGCCATCATGTTTGTCGCCACTTTAATCGTGGGCGCAATGATCAATTATCTTATCGGCGAATTGGTTCGCGTCACCGGGCTATCCGGGACCGATCGATTCCTGGGCATGGCCTTCGGCGCGGCGCGTGGCGCGTTGCTGGTGGTCGTGGCAGTCGGGCTATTGAGCCTGGGGCCGGTACAACAGGATTCCTGGTGGCAGCAGTCGCGACTGGTGCCACAATTTCTATTGGTTGCAGACTGGTCAAAAAACCTCATATTGGGGTGGAGCAGTCAGTGGCTGGCCAGCGGTATCAGCGTACCCGCTGAAATACCGTTCAAGGAACAACTCTTACCGGCCAAAACGCCTCAGTAAGATGTGTTCAGTTCAGTTTCATTAAGTAGGGGTTGCGTCGCATGTGTGGCATCGTCGGTATCGTCGGTAAGTCGAACGTCAATCAGGCGCTGTATGACGCGCTAACCGTCCTCCAGCACCGCGGCCAGGACGCTGCCGGTATCGTGACCAGCCATGATGGCCGGTTATTCCTGCGCAAGGACAACGGCCTGGTCCGTGACGTTTTCCATCAACGGCACATGCAGCGCCTGGTCGGTCACATGGGTATTGGCCATGTGCGTTATCCGACCGCTGGCAGCTCGACTTCGGCCGAAGCTCAACCGTTTTACGTCAACTCGCCTTACGGCATTACTTTGGCGCATAACGGTAACCTGACCAACGTTGAACAGCTGGCCAAGGAGATCTACGAATCTGACTTGCGCCACGTCAACACCAATTCCGATTCGGAAGTCCTGCTCAACGTCTTCGCTCACGAGCTGGCCCAGCGCGGCAAGCTGCAACCGACCGAAGAAGACGTGTTCGCCGCCGTGACCGACGTGCACAACCGTTGTGTTGGCGGTTATGCGGTAGTGGCCATGGTCACCGGTTATGGCATCGTCGGTTTCCGCGACCCTCACGGTATTCGCCCGATCGTTTTCGGTCAGCGTCACACCGACGAAGGCGTCGAGTACATGATCGCCTCCGAAAGCGTGTCCCTGGATGTGCTGGGTTTCACCCTGATCCGCGACCTGGCGCCGGGCGAAGCGGTCTACATCACTGAAGACGGCAAGCTGCACACCCGCCAGTGCGCGACCAATCCGAAACTGACTCCATGCATCTTCGAGCACGTCTACCTGGCGCGTCCGGACTCGATCATCGACGGTGTGTCGGTGTACAAGGCACGCCTGCGCATGGGTGAGAAGCTGGCCGAGAAGATCCTGCGCGAGCGTCCGGATCACGATATCGACGTGGTCATCCCGATTCCGGATACCAGCCGCACCGCAGCGCTGGAGCTGGCGAACCACCTGGGCGTCAAGTTTCGCGAAGGCTTCGTGAAGAACCGCTACATCGGCCGGACCTTCATCATGCCGGGCCAGGCCGCGCGGAAAAAATCCGTGCGCCAGAAACTCAATGCCATCGAGCTGGAATTCCGTGGCAAGAACGTGATGCTGGTGGATGACTCGATCGTGCGCGGCACCACCTGCAAGCAGATCATCCAGATGGCCCGTGAAGCCGGTGCGAAGAACGTCTACTTCTGCTCCGCGGCGCCTGCCGTGCGTTTCCCGAACGTATACGGCATCGACATGCCGAGTGCTCACGAGCTGATCGCACACAATCGTTCGACTCAGGATGTGGCCGATCTGATCGGCGCCGACTGGCTGATCTATCAGGATCTGCCTGACCTGATCGAAGCGGTCGGTGGCGGCAAGATCAAGATCGAGAGCTTCGACTGCGCGGTGTTCGATGGCAAGTATGTCACCGGCGACGTCGACGAGGCCTACCTGAACAAGATCGAAAACGCACGTAACGATGCCTCCAAGGCCAAGACCCAGGCGGTCAGTGCGATCATCGATCTGTACAACAACTGATTTAGAGCACTAAAGACATAAGGAGTAGGCGGCATGAGTCAGGATTGGGATGCCGGTCGGCTGGACAGCGACCTTGATGGCGTAGCTTTCGATACCCTGGCCGTGCGCGCCGGCCAACACCGTACCCCGGAAGGGGAGCACGGTGATCCGATGTTCTTCACCTCCAGCTACGTGTTCCGTACGGCCGCCGATGCGGCCGCGCGGTTTGCCGGCGAGGTGCCGGGCAATGTCTATTCCCGCTACACCAACCCGACCGTGCGAGCGTTCGAAGAGCGCATCGCCGCCCTGGAGGGCGCCGAGCAGGCCGTGGCCACGGCCACCGGCATGGCGGCCATTCTCTCGGTGGTCATGAGTTTGTGCAGCGCGGGCGATCATGTATTGGTTTCGCGCAGTGTGTTTGGTTCGACCATCAGCCTGTTCGAAAAGTATTTCAAACGCTTCGGTATCGAGGTCGATTACGTGCCCCTGGCGGACTTGTCCGGCTGGGATGCGGCAATCAAGGCCAATACCAAGTTGCTGTTCGTTGAGTCGCCGTCCAACCCGCTCGCCGAGCTGGTGGATATCGCTGCGCTGTCCGAAGTGGCTCACGCCAAGGGCGCGATGCTGGTGGTCGACAACTGTTTCTGCACCCCGGCACTGCAGCAGCCGCTGAAGCTGGGCGCGGACGTGGTGGTGCACTCGGCAACCAAGTTCATCGACGGCCAGGGTCGTTGCATGGGCGGTGTGGTGGCTGGCCGCAGCGAACAAATGAAAGAAGTGGTGGGTTTCCTGCGTACCGCGGGGCCGACCCTGAGTCCGTTCAACGCCTGGATCTTCCTCAAGGGCCTCGAAACCCTCAACCTGCGTATGCGCGCCCATTGTGCCAACGCCCAGGCCCTGGCCGAATGGCTGGAGCAGCAGGACGGCATCGAGAAAGTGCACTACGCCGGTCTGCCAAGTCATCCGCAATACGAGCTGGCCAAGCGTCAGCAGCGTGGTTTCGGTGCGGTGGTGAGCTTCGAGGTCAAGGGTGGCAAGGAAGGGGCCTGGCGTTTTATCGACGCCACTCGCCTGATCTCCATTACCGCCAACCTGGGCGATAGCAAGACCACCATCACTCACCCGAGCACCACCTCTCACGGTCGTCTGGCGCCGCAAGAGCGTGAAGCGGCGGGCATTCGTGACAGCCTGATTCGTATCGCTGTCGGCCTTGAGGATGTGGTGGACCTGCAAGCCGATCTGGCGCGCGGCTTGGCAGCCTTGTGATCGAGTTGTCCGAACAGCAGAGCATTGCCAACGGCCGCGTCGCGCTGGTGACTGGCGCGGCACGCGGTATCGGCCTGGGCATCGCCGCCTGGCTGATCAGCGAGGGCTGGCAGGTGGTGTTGACCGATCTGGACCGCGTGCGCGGCTCCCAGGTGGCCAAGGTCCTGGGTGACAGCGCCTGGTTCATCGGCATGGATGTGGCGGATGAAGCGCAGGTCGCCCTGGGGGTCGCCGAAGTGCTGGGGCAGTTCGGGCGCCTCGATGCGCTGGTGTGCAATGCGGCGGTCGCCGATCCACGCAACATCACCCTGGAAAGCCTCGACCTGGCTTACTGGAATCGGGTGCTGGCGGTGAACCTCAGCGGTCCGATGCTCCTGGCCAAGCATTGTGCGCCGTATTTGCGCGCTCATGGCGGAGCCATCGTCAACCTGGCATCTACCCGTGCCCGGCAATCGGAACCCGACACTGAGGCCTATGCAGCGAGCAAGGGCGGCCTGCTGGCCTTGACCCATGCATTAGCCATGAGTCTGGGGCCGGAGATTCGGGTCAATGCGGTCAGTCCTGGCTGGATCGATGCGCGGGATCCGGCGGCGCGTCGGGCCGAACCTTTGAGCGATGCCGATCATGCCCAGCATCCGGCAGGCAGGGTAGGGACGGTCGAAGATGTGGCGGCGATGGTGGCGTGGCTGTTGTCGAAGAACTCCGGTTTTGTCACTGGCCAGGAGTTCGTGGTCGACGGCGGCATGAGCAAGAAAATGATTTATCGCGATTGATGGCATGTGAAGGGCGTAGCGAGCGCGGCTTGAGGTCGCTGGCGTTGTTGATCCCTTTTGCAGGCATTGTCGTGATTTTGTCTTTTTCAGAAAAACTTCAAGCAGGGTATTGACTTAGCATCGGTATCTGCGTAAATTTCGCGGCCTCAACGAAGCAAAGGGTGATTAGCTCAGCCGGGAGAGCATCTGCCTTACAAGCAGAGGGTCGGCGGTTCGATCCCGTCATCACCCACCACTTCTTGAGTGTCTTTCGAAAGAAAGGCGGAGGCTTCCACGGAAGCATCCAACCGACGCGCAGCGGTAGTTCAGTCGGTTAGAATACCGGCCTGTCACGCCGGGGGTCGCGGGTTCGAGTCCCGTCCGCTGCGCCATATTTTCCAGATCAGGGATTCCTGCTCTGAGATTGAAAAGCCTCGAAGCTTTCCAGTCAGATGATTTAAACGGTTCACATGGACGCAAGTCCAAGCGATACGCAGCGGTAGTTCAGTCGGTTAGAATACCGGCCTGTCACGCCGGGGGTCGCGGGTTCGAGTCCCGTCCGCTGCGCCATATCTACTTGAGGGAACACTGAACCCCCTCAGGTGACGAAGAAGCCACAGGCTCTTCGGATCGATAGCAAAGACCCTGGTCGAAAGACCGGGGTTTTTTGTTTTCGGAATCCGCTTTTTCTGTGCCGCTCAGGCAGTCGATATTTCCCCTCTGCAAAGCTCAAAAAAAAACCGCCTTATGGGCGGTTTTTTTGGGGAGAGGGGCAGGGTTATCAGAATCCCAGCTTGTCCCGCAGGCTGTAATACCAGGCGCCCATTGCAGTGAATGGAGTGCGCAACAGCTGGCCGCCAGGGAAGGGGTAGTGCGGCAGCTCGGCAAAGGCGTCAAAACGCTCTGCCTGGCCGCGCAGGGCCTCTGCCAGTACCTTGCCCGCCAAGTGGGTGTAGGTGACGCCATGGCCGCTGCAGCCCTGGGAGTAGTAGATGTTGTCGCCCAGGCGTCCGACTTGCGGCAGGCGCGACAGGGTCAGCAGGAAGTTGCCGGTCCAGGCGTAGTCGATCTTCACATCCTTGAGTTGCGGGAAGGCCTTGAGCATCTTCGGTCGGATGATGGCTTCGATATTTGCCGGGTCGCGAGCGCCGTACACCACGCCGCCGCCAAAGATAAGGCGCTTGTCGGCAGAAAGGCGGTAGTAATCCAGCAGATAGTTGCAGTCCTCGACGCAGTAGTCCTGAGGGAGAAGACTTTTTGCCAGCTCATCGCCCAATGGTTCGGTGGTGATGACCTGGGTGCCGCATGGCATCGATTTGGAGGCCAGTTCCGGCACCAGGTTGCCCAGGTAGGCGTTGCCCGCGACTATGACGAACTTGGCCCTGACTTTGCCTTGTGGGGTATGTATCACCGGATTGGCGCCGCGTTCGATGCGCACTGCAGGGGATTGCTCGTAGATAACACCGCCCAGGGACTCCACGGCTGCTGCTTCACCCAGTGCAAGATTGAGTGGATGGATATGCCCGCCGCTCATGTCGAGCATGCCGCCCTGATACAGGTCACAGGCGACGACTTCGCGAATGCGACGCTGATCCAGCAATTCCAACTGGGGGTGGCCGTAGCGCTCCCACAGGCGCTTTTGCGACTCCAGGTGGCCCATCTGCTTGCTGGTGATGGCGGCGAACACTCCGCCATCCTTCAAGTCGCACTGGATTTGATACTTGGCGACCCGCTCACGAATGATCCTGCCGCCTTCGAAGGCCATCTGGCCAAGCAATTGAGCCTGCTTGGGGCCGACACTGCGTTCAATCACATCAATGTCGCGGCTATAGCTGTTGACGATCTGCCCACCGTTACGCCCGGAAGCGCCGAAGCCAACCCTGGCCGCTTCCAGGGCGGTGACTTTAAAACCGTTCTCAAGCAGGAACAGGGCGCTGGAGAGGCCGGTGTAGCCGGCACCGATCACGCAGACATCGGTTTCCACATCGTCTTGCAGCAGCGGGCGGGCTGGAGCAGCGTTGGCTGACGCCGCGTAATACGACTGTGGGTAAGGAGTGTTCGCCATCCTGCAACCTCTGTTTAATATTCTTGACGATTGCGTGGATCCTACCTGAGTTGAAAAACGCCTACCAGCCATCGAAAAATCTTCTTGGCAGACTCAAAAAATAAAAATTCGCATATTCAGAGGGTTAGCTGCAAAAAAGGTATTGACACCCCTCCGGAATTCCGTAGAATGCCGCCTCACAGCAGGCACGTAGCTCAGTTGGTTAGAGCACCACCTTGACATGGTGGGGGTCGTTGGTTCGAGTCCAATCGCGCCTACCAAACAAAATCCGCTCTGCTGGGCGGTCTGAAAGGGCTCACTGAAAGGTGGGCCCTTTTTTGTTGCCTGCGGTTTGCAAAACTCCCACCTCAGAACGTCAATTCGGCGCTCACCTCAACATACTCGATCGTCTTGTCGCCGTGCCCCTCCTGGTAGTGCTTCGTCATCTTCTCGTCCGCATGCCCCAGCAGTGCCTGGATGTACTCCTGCGGGAAATTCTGCTGCTCGTACAGC
Source organism: Pseudomonas sp. RW409 (assembly GCF_003184125.1). Taxonomy (NCBI): domain Bacteria; kingdom Pseudomonadati; phylum Pseudomonadota; class Gammaproteobacteria; order Pseudomonadales; family Pseudomonadaceae; genus Pseudomonas; species Pseudomonas sp. RW409. The sequence continues at coordinate 600,914 of NZ_QHHP01000042.1, forward strand.
CACGCCCCTAAAGCGCGGATCTCGTGAAAAGTGGGGCGCTCACCGGACGGCACGTTGTCATAGGCATGCGCTGCATCCCGGGCCTTGCTGAACTCCTTGGTCAGGTAGTCCGGTGTCACCGACGTCCAGTGGTCCTTGGCATCGATCTGTTCCCGGCGCCTAGCTTTCGGCTGGTAGTGGATCAGATACGGCGACACCAGCGGCGAGCGCAGGCATTCCCCGACAACCTCACGCAGCGATGCACCCATGGTGATCTTCAGGTGCACCGGGTTGTCGTAGCCCTGGGTTTTCCCGGGCGATACTGTCAGCGTGTTCTTCTCCATGTCGGCCGCCGACTTCAGCCAGGTCACGATATCCTCGCGGCGCTGAAGGCTAGCCAGTGCCAGACGAATCGCGCGCTTGAGCCACGGCGGCGTGGTCACCGCGTCGATGATCATCTTCAGGCCTTCAGGCGTGTGCCGCTGGCGCTTCTTCTCCGCTTCCTTCTTCACCAGCGTCAGCTCGGCGCAGTTGCGTTCGGCCAGGCCCTTGGCCACGGCGAAGGCGAAGATCTGCACCCACAGACCGCGGTGCTTCGTGTAGGCGTTGTTGCTGAACTGGTCCAGGTATTCGGTCATGGCCAGCACATCCATCTGCCCGATCAGTCGCTCGCCGAGATCCTGCCGGTACCGTTCAAGCTTGAACTTGATCTCTTCCAGGGTGCGTGCCGCGTAACCCTTGAACACCTATGGCGCGAAAACGGCAGTGCTCGGTACGACCGGTAACTATGAGATTTTGCCGATAGCCAGTGGGGGTACTGGAAATAACACTGGTACTGCTCAAAAACTTGTGGCCTCAGCGATTCTAGGCACGGTCTCTCAATCCGGCGGCCTTCCGACCGGCGCAATTTTCGAGGCCGGATCAAGCAGTGCCGGGTCATGGGTAAAGTTCGCCTCTGGGCACATGATCACAATGCAAAATGTGAGCGGTACCTTTGGCTGGAGCGCAGTAGCTGCGAATCGATATGCAGGCCCCATTGTCGGCAACATGCCGGCTATGTTCGCCGGAATCCCTTTGCTCTTTGTTCAAATGCGCGATGCATCCGTAGCGGGGAGGGCCGCTTGGTGCCCGCTTGCAGAGGCTACCAATGGCAATACGTTCAGCCTGTACCTTGCATCTCCAGCCGCATCAACGATCACTTCTGGTTTGTCGTTTAACATTTTTGCAATTGGGAGATGGTTCTTATGTGAATTGAATTGCGCCCAATCCGGAGCGACAACACGCTGAGTGTCGTGCGGAACGGTGATTCCCTGGTGTTGAATGGTGAGGTCTTCGATTTTTCGCCACTCGCAGAGGGCGACACGTTACCAGCGGCAGCGATCAGCTCTGCATGGTTTGCAGGGCAGGTCGAAAGGCTCAACGGCGAGCTGGACCTGACCATATTTTTGCCGCTACCCATTAACTACAGCCAGGCCCAGGCTTTTCCGGTTCCGCTCGTCAATGTGCCCGATGGTGCAGTGGCCTTACCCCAACCTTTGGCCGGTAACGATTCGCCGGTCGAGCAAGAGCCATGGCCGTCGCGGGCTGGAGTTATCGACTGGACGAGACTGATCACCCGGGCGGAAAAGGAGGCTCAGGCCGCAGCTGAACGGCTGCTACTGGCCAAGACAGAGCTTGCCAGCCGCAACTCAACGGCCGCGGCGCAGATCGACCGCATCGCCGACCGGGTTGAAACGCTGGGTTATGGCATCGAGGCCGGCGAGGCTACGCCGGAAGACGAGGCTGAGCACGCGGCGTTGACGCTCAGCTTGAAAGCGTGGAAGGCCTATAAGTTCGCCCTGGGCAAAGTCACGACCAGGGAAGGCTGGTATGACTCGCCGGCCTGGCCGGTTGAGTCTCCCATCCCAGAAATTGTGGCTGCACCCGTTTTCAGCTCCGTCGAAACCATCTGATGTTAAGCCGCTACAGCCATTCGTAAAATGCCCAAGGTCTTGGTTGATTGAGGGAAAAATTCTGCTGCCGACACCCTTGCTCTGCCGAAAGGCCCGTATCGTTAGACGGTTTCGTGTGTCCTTCTTGAAGTACATTATATACAATTTGCTACTAATCAATGATTTCAGGCGTATGGGATATGCTTGCTGGCCAAAAAAGTGAAAGTGAAGCAAAAAGAATTTTAGGGTTGGATGGGCTTAGGGCGTTATCTGTCATTGCGGTATTTTTTCACCATACCGGTGGCACCTTAATGAAGGGGGGATACATCGGTGTTGAGGTTTTCTTTGTATTAAGTGGCTACTTGATTACAAGTATTTTATGTAGAGAAAAAAATAAATCTGGCGCTATCGATTTTGTAGGATTTTATATTCGCCGTGCTAGACGTTTGTATCCTGCCTTGATTCTCTTGTTGATTGCTGTTGCGGCTTATTGTGCTGTTTACAATAAATATAATTTGACGCTTGAGACTATTCCGTCGCTGTTGTATGTGATGAATTGGTATCGGGCGTTTGAGTGGTACGACGCCGTTCTGACAGGTCACACTTGGTCGCTAGCAATCGAAGAGCAGTTCTATCTGTTATGGCCGTTGCTGCTATCCTTGCTTATATGGTGCTCACCTCGAAAGCTTCCACTCTTCATTTTCTCATTGATCTTGAGTATTGTAGCTTGGAGAACGTACCTCTTTCTCGGTAATGCGCACTTATCTAGAATATATAATGGGTTTGATACGCATGCTGACGCCTTGTTGGTAGGGGCTTTGTTGGCTCTAGTGTCTACCGATGCGCTGCGTCGAGTAGGTCTCTTGTGGGTTCCTGCGCTGGCGTTTCTTCTGGTTGTTCTATTCAGTCAGGAGATTACCGACTTCTCGCTTAGTAGGTATGGCTTCGGTATCGTTGCAGTAGCGTCCGCAATGGTTATCGCAAAAGTTGTGTCGGATCAGAACTCCATGCTTGTAAGGGTTTTGAGCTTTAAGCCATTAGTATGGCTTGGGACTGTTTCATATGGTTTTTATCTTTGGCACTATCCGTTGATTCAAACGGTTATGTATGGAGGTCATGATCCGATCTTAGGTTTTTATGGGGGGCTAGCCTACCCTATTCCATTTTTGGTCGGTACAATATTTTTAGGTACCCTTTTGATAACTTCTATTTCTTGGTATTTAGTGGAGAAGCCAATCATAAATTATGCGCATAAAAAAACCTCAGTTCGCTCATCGCAAATCCAAGTGGTTAGTTAATTTCACTAAGCTTCATAATGTGGAAGAAGATTTGTAAATATTGTTCTTTATTCAGCCCGCTAAAAAGCGGGCTTTTTTTCGTCTGGAGAAAAGTGATGACTGCAACCGATAAAGACCGCGACATCCTCGCCCGCACGTTGTGGGGGGGGGCCGCGGCGAAGGAACGGCCGGCCAGATCGCCGTGACCTGGGCGATCCGCAACCGTGTGAATGACGGAAAGCCCAATTCGTGGTGGGGGGAGGGCTACGCCGGTGTATGCCAGAAGCCGTACCAGTTCAGCTGCTGGAACAAGACCGATCCGAACTATCAGTTCCTGATCGGGGTGAAAGAGATCCCGTTCCGTGAACTGGCTCAGGCGCGGATCGCCGCTGGCAAGGTGATCGACGGCGCGGTGCCTGATCCCACCGGCGGCGCCACGCACTACTACGCGACCACTATGCCCAAGGCCCCGGTCTGGGTGGCGAAGGCCAAGCAGACGGTACGCATCGGGCAACACGTCTTCTTCAGGGACGTGCCGTGATGACGGCGGTGCAAAAACTGATCGGCTTGTTGGTGCTGGTCGTCCTGCTGATCTCCGCCAGCGCGGGCGGGGTCTGGAGAATCCAGGACTGGCGCTATGGTAAGCAGCTGGAGGAACAGGCGAGGCTGCATCAAGACGACCTGACCGCGATCAGCGGCGCAGCTACAGCCCAGCAGCAGGCAGAGCAAGGTAAACGCCTTGCGCTCGAGCAGCGCCTGGCCATCGCCGACAAATCCCACTACCAGGAGCTGACAAATGCTCAGAAAGACCAAGCTCGCTTGCGTGACCGCCTTGCTACTGCTGACCTGCGCCTGTCAGTCCTCCTCGATGCCCAGGACAATGCCTCCGGCTGCGCAGTGCCTGCCACCGCCGCCACCGGCGGCCTGGTTCATGGAGCCTCGCGAGCCCGACTTGACCCGGCGCATGCTCAACGAATTGTCGGCATCACCGACGACGGCGACCGGGGGCTGATCGCCCTGCAGGCGTGCCTGGCGTATGTGAGAGCGCTTACTCGCTGAGGCTCAGCCGTTATTCACGAACGCCCCGCCATGAATCTCGCCGATAGTGTCGATCAAGTGAGCCCCTTGGTTCTTCGTGTTGCCCGCGGCGCGGTCGACCTTGAACCACTCTAACGCTTCGGACGGTTCGCCCTGGTGCATCAGCATCAGCTCGGCCCGCTCCTTGGGTGTCGCCGGATCCAGCCATTCCCGGGCCAGCTCAGTTGCCAGGACCACTGGCCGCCGGTCGTGAATATCGACCATGCCACCGGCGGAGTCGGCGGTGATGATCACAAAGCCGTCGTGCTCCCGGGGTAGCTCGTCAGAATGCGGCCAATGGCCAATCGACGCGCATAGGCTGGGCAAACCATCACGGCGCCGGATGTAGTAGGGCTGTTTTCCGCCTTCATCTGCCAGCCATTCAAACCATCCGTCTATCGGCGTGATCGCTCTATTTGGCCAGGCAGCCCGGTAATAGGGGTTGTGCGCGACCTTTTCGGAGCGGGCGTTGGGTTCGGCCCGATTGGTTGCCCAATGCGGCTTCCAAGACCACCTGAGCAGGTCAGCATGCAGCGCGCCGTTTTCCATGTGGAGCAGGGCGACATTTGTCGTCGGTGGCACGTTGTACCTCCCCAGCGGTTGATTGCCGACGGTGTTGACCAGGGCCCCGGGCATGCTGAGCACCGCAACAAAGTCGTGGATGCCGTGGTACTGAGCGATACGTCCGCACATGCTCGCCTCCGAAGTGATGGCCCACTTCTTTCAACGTAGACCAACGGGCAGGCCACTCGTCAGCACCCGATTGATGGTCGTGGCGCCGCGGATAATATGCTGTGGTTTTATACAGTGTAGAGGCTGCTATGTACTTCCTGATTACCCCGCGCCGGTTCTTGGGAGTGGCGCTTACCAAGGAAGAGCTGAGGCGAACGCCACCGATCCGTGGCGACATCCACATCTATGAATGTCAGAACGAGGAACTGGGCCGAGCGGCTTTCAGTGCTTGGGTTTTCAATCCAGGCCCTGGGCCTGACATTCTCCCGCGGCTTCATGATGTGAAAATCACCGGGATGGCCCAGAGAGGGATGAACTTGAATGGGATCGAGCAGATCGGCGATGCCTTGGCGGATTCAACCGGTCGTAGCAACACCGGATTGTTGAACAGATTTTAGATACTCATTCAGAGCTTCAGCGGGTGTTTTCCAGCCGAGTGTTTTTCGGGGTCTTGTGTTTAGCGCATGAGCTACGGCTTGCATCTCTTGAGCACTCCAGCGAGACAGGTCGGTACCTTTCGGGAAGTATTGACGCAGAAGACCGTTCGTATTCTCGTTCGTGCCGCGCTGCCATGGGCTATGAGGGTCAGCGAAGAAGACCTTTACTCCCGATTCGATTGTAAATCGAGCGTGATCCGATAGCTCTTTTCCACGATCCCAAGTCAAAGATCGCCACAGTTCGACGGGAAGATCAGCCAACGTCTTCTTCAGCGCGTTGGCCATACTAACTGCTCCGTAACCAGCCAGTGCTGGGCCGTTCTTCGTTCGGGGAATTAGCCCATAACCTTCTTCGCGAGGCAAATGGACGAGCATGGTGAATCGAGTTGAACGTTCGACCAGCGTTCCAATCGCAGAACGATTCAGACCGATGATCAGGTCGCCTTCCCAATGCCCCGGCACAGCCCGGTCTTCCACCTCAGCAGGGCGACTGGAGATCATGACATCCTCGCTGACGTGTGCCCACGCTTTGGCCCGTGCCCTGGCTCTCGGCACGCGCAATGCTCGTCCTGTGCGCAGGCAGCTCACCAATTCGCGCTTGAGAGCCCCTCGACCCTGAATGTAGAGCGCCTGGTATATGGCTTCATGAGAGATACGCATGGATTCATCGTCCGGAAAATCGATCTGGAGCCGGTTGGCAATCTGTTCGGGCGACCAGCCATTAACCCATCTACGGTCACTGCGATGTGGCTTATTTCGGCCTTTGAAGGGAGCTTGTCGAGGCCCAGCAATCTCACGGCCATCAGCGTCATGAACCTTACCCTCCAGACGATCTTGCACGTAGTGATGCAGTAGCGGGTTCGTCACCAGTTTCGCTGGCTTCGGCCTCTTGGCCACCAGTTCTGCCTTCCATTGCGCGACTGAAGCTCGATACTCAAGCCGACCGCAGCGAGTTGCAGCGTTGCGTGTCAGCTCCCGTGAAACTGTCGACGGGCTTCGCCCAAGGCGACGGGCAATCTCGCGTACGCCAACACTTTGCGCCCGAAGTAGCCCAATCTCTTCTCGCTCTGCGAATGATAAATACCTTCCAGATATGTGGTTAGACATAAACAACGGCATCCCGCCCCGATGACGAAACCAGCGTGTGCCTACTGCTGATGAAACGCCAACGGCCTGCGCTGCCTTTTCGCTTGTGATCCCGGTTGCGATCTGCCCCCAAAACAGCCGCTCGATTTCGTTACGAAGCGACGGCGCACCTGGCGAACGCATCGCTCCTCGTCCCGTCAACTTTTGCATCCAACCTGCAGGTCGCCCCATAAACACCTCGATCAAAGGTGTTGCTACGACCGGTTGAATCCGCCCTTTTATGCTCAGTCGTGGTGGTGTCGTGTTGAATGAGGGGATTGTGTTCGGTCGGCAGGACGCCGGGGGAGGGGGAGTACTGTAGGAATATACAACTCTAAGTTATTGATTCTTATAGGCTAATATGCGGACTTTTTGCTTTGCCTAAATCAGTTATTTTTCTTTATATATCAGTATGTTGCGTTAATTTCGTGGTCACCTTGACATGGTGGGGGTCGTTGGTTCGAGTCCAATCGCGCCTACCAAACAAAATCCGCTCTGCTGGGCGGTCTGAAAGGGCTCACCGAAAGGTGGGCCCTTTTTTGTTGCCTGCGGTTTTCAAAGCCTTTGCAAAACCCTCCCACTCAAAAGGCCAAATCGGCACCCGTCTCCAGGTACGCGATCTCTTTTTTGGTGCGCCTCTCCTGATAGTGTCCTGTCATCTTCTCGTCGGCATGGCCATCAGGGGCTGGATATATTCCTGTGGGAATTTCTGCTGTTCGTACAGCAATGCTCCTCAGGCATGAATCTCATGAAGAGCAGGGTGCTCACCGGCTGGAATGTGGTCATACGTATGTGCGGCATCCCTGTTCTGCTGACCACCACGGTCAAGTGCGTCGGCGTGGAGACCGCTGGTCTTAAGAGAAGAATCTAATACTTTAGGAATCGTCCTACATTCTAAAATTGTCCTAGCTGATAGAACTTTCCCTCTGATATTTATGAGGGAATGGAACGTGTTGAGATTGTTGGGTTGGATGTTGCTGTGTTCACAGCTGTTTACATTCGTGCATGCCGCGCCCGGTAGCAATTACTTCAATATCCCTGACTGGTCAGGTGACCAGGAATCATGTCCTTCGCCACGAGATATCAAGGGCAAGATGGGGGTTTTTAGCGCGCCAGCTAAAAGTGAGGGCGCTGAATGGGTAGGTGTGTTGGTGGATGGTGTCATGGAAGCCGTTACCAACTTCGAGAAAAGCTATTTTGTACTGACTCACCAAGATGTCGATAAAGTTGGCTTTATAAATAACTGTATCTACGTGACCTCCGGGGGTAGATATTTGAATATGCATCTTGATCTCGGCAGCAATTACAAACAGGTCATGTGGATTGGGAACTCGTTGTCATGGAAAGAGTCCCGAGACTTCTCCTCATCCACGATCCTGGAATGCACTGATACCTATAGAGATGCATGCAGTTTTTACTTGAGGTAAATATCTCTGTTTGTATGGGTAGGCTTTGCCGTTCTTCGAGTCGCCGACATGCTTGCTCCCTCCAGGCAATGCCGTTGTCTTCTTGGCATCCTTAATGCTTACGTATTTCATGACATTTTTGTGACACTTTTAAGTCGATTGCGGTCTGTATGTACGTTCCCTGTGCAATGCGGGCAGGGCGTGGTCGGGTAGGGTGCAGGTATGAAGAGCAGAGCGACGGTTATTTGTGCACACGGAGGGCACATTCTTTTTGTTCGCAAGGATCGCTCCAAATGGTCTTTACCGGGTGGCAAGGTCGAGCCTGGGGAGTCTCTCGCCGCTGCCGCGCTACGTGAGTTGCGGGAAGAGACAGGGTTGGATGCCAGTGAGCCTCTTTACATCCTGGAGTTCGAAGCCGGCAATGTGCGGCATCACGTGTTCGAGGTGGCCGTGACCAATGCCGGGGATGCCCGTCCCTTGAATGAAATTGCGGCCGTCGCCTGGCATGCCTATGGGGCTGCCAGCGAGCTGGATGCAACGGCCGCCACCAAAAGTATTGTGAGTTCGTTTTTACGCCGCCTTTAACCGAGGTGTTATCGATTCATGAAGAAGCCCGCCTTGTGCGGGCTTTTGCTTTTGCAGCCAGTGGGCGAAATGATTGGCGAGCAGTTTTCTCGCGGCCGAGTGCCAATCGCTTGCCATGTGAGTGGTACAGTCGCGTTTTCACGGCGAGGTAGCATGATGCGGGTGTTGATGGCGGTAATGATCGCGGCGTTGCTGGCGGGGTGTGCCGGCTCGGTGATGAATGAGGCGCGTTCGAAGAGCCCCTACAAGGTGCTCTCGTCGGCCAAGGCGGAGCAGGTCGTGGCGCAGTGTGTGCAGTTTGCCTGGCAGGACGAAGCTGTGTTCGGTGTGGATGCGTCGGCCTATCTGGAGTCTGCCAAGGTGGGTGGATACACGGTCTATACCCGTTCGGCGGAGTCCTTTGCCGATATTCGGGGGCAGGCTTCGGGTACCACTGTCAGTTATTACGCGACCCAGGACAATTGGGTTGCCAAGCGTAGACTGGCAGCATTGGCGACCTGCCTGTAATTCCTTTCTGAGCATTATCCAGTAAGCAGATCATGAACCCGGCTTTTGTCGGGTTTATGCTTTCTTGGGGATATTCATTGCTTGTCCTGAACGGTTAGTTAACACAAAGCTAGTTGTTCTCTTATTTAATTGTGTAAGTTATTTGCCTTTCTCTCTGTAGGTTTGCGCTGTAATTATTTTCTGATGTCCCGCCTTTGTTGAGGTGCGACAATTGGCTCGGAGCTCTGTGTGTGGGAGTCAGTAGACAAAACACTGATTTGGACTAGCTTAAAAGTTCTCCTCAAGAAGGAGTTTTATTTGATCAATGGAGTGAAGCATCATGAATAAACCATTAGTTCAACTGAAACACGGGCGTGTCGTGTCCCCCTCCAGTCGTGGCGCTGTCGCCGTCGAGCTGGGGCTGCTCGGCACCTGGCAGGTCAACGAGATGGAAGGTGGCAAAAACTTCCCGGACCTGGTGGGTGGACCCTTCCAGAAACCATACGAGAGCGATGTCGCCAGCGTTGTGCCACCGGCTGATGGGCATATCCTCAGCGGCGGCAAGACCGACGAGCGTGACTGCCTCAACTTCACCAATGAAGAAATGTCGAAGAAGCTTGGCCGTGCGTTCTCCTGGCCGTTGCTCAACGTCGACCCGGGGCAGGTGTTCCAGGTCAAGTGGGAGTACACCGCTCCTCATGTGACCCGCGGTTACAGCTGGTTCATCACCAAGGATGGCTGGGATCCGAAACAGCGTATCAGCCGTGCACAACTGGAGCCGCAGGCTTTCTTCAAGGACTTCTACACACAAGTTCCGTATGACCAGCATGGCGATGAAATGAAAGCCAAGGTCGAACATCAAGTGACCCTGCCCAGGAGCAAGAGAGGCCATCACGTGATTGTGCTGGCGTGGATTGTCGCCAACACCGGCAATGCGTTCTATCAGGCATTCGACGTCGACTTCAAATAACAGCAGAAGTTGTCACTCTCTTTAAATGGTTCTGAAGGATTAGAACGTGAACAAGATCAACTTTGCATCGGTAAAGACTCAGCTGAATGATTCGGCATCGTTGATGCCGTCGATCGCTGGCAAGAAGATTCTCATGGGTTTCTGGCACAACTGGCCGGCAGGCCCCAGTGACGGTTACCAGCAGGGGCAGTTCGCCAATCTCGACCTGGTGGATGTACCCAAGGAATACAACGTGGTGGCCGTGGCCTTCATGAAAGGCAACGGCATTCCCACCTTCAAGCCCTACAACCTGTCGGATGAGGAGTTCCGGCGCCAGGTTGGCGTGCTCAACAGCCAGGGGCGGGCGGTGTTGATTTCCCTTGGCGGTGCGGATGCTCATATCGAGTTGCACAAGGGCAATGAGCAAGCGCTGGCCAACGAAATCATCCGTCTGGTGGAAGTCTATGGTTTCGACGGGCTGGACATCGACCTGGAACAGAGCGCCATCGATTTTGCCGACAACAAGACTGTGCTGCCGGCGGCGCTCAAGCTGGTGAAGGATCACTACGCAGGTGAGGGCAAGCATTTCATCATCAGCATGGCGCCAGAGTTTCCCTACCTCGTCACCGGCGGCAAGTATGTCGGTTACATCCAGGCGCTGGATGGCTACTACGATTTCATCGCGCCGCAGTACTACAACCAGGGCGGCGACGGTCTGTGGGTCCAGGAAGCCAACGGCGGGAAGGGAGTCTGGATAGCCCAGAATGACGACGCGCTGAAGGAAGACTTTCTGTTTTATCTGACCGAGAGCCTGGTCACCGGTACGCGTGGCTATATCGCCATCCCTGCCGACAAGTTCGTGATCGGTCTGCCGGCCAACGTCGACGCAGCGGCGAGCGGGTATGTCATTGACCCCGCGGCGGTGAGCAACGCCTTCAAGCGTCTGGATCGTGCCGGCTTGTCGATCAAGGGGCTGATGACCTGGTCGGTCAACTGGGATAACGGCATCAACAGGTACGGCGTCCGTTACAACTGGGAGTTCCGTGATCGTTATGCGCCGCTGATCCATGGCGGCAGCGGCGAGGAGCGACCTTCGGCGCCGGGCAACCTGGTTTCTCCTGCACAGACGGAGAACAGCGTGACCTTGAGCTGGAGTGCTGCCCACGGTGTTCGTCCGATCGAGTTCTACACCCTGTTCCGCGATGGCAAGCCGGTGGCCCAGACGGCCTCGCTGACCCTGAAGGACGAAGGTCTGAAAACCGATACGCTGTACAGCTACTTTGTCAGCGCCACGGATACCCAGGGTAATCAGTCGCTGCCGAGCACTAACCTGAGTATCAAGACTGCCGGCGGGGTACCTGACCCGCAATATCCGGAATGGCAACTGAATCATCACTATCGCAAAGATGACGGTGTGACCTACCAGGGCAATCTGTATCTGTGCTTCCAGGAGCACACCTCGAATGCCGGCTGGACCCCGGATGTCGCCTTTACCCTTTGGGCCAAGGTGGCGATTCAGCGGCGTGCGTGAACGGTGGAGGAAGCGGTACAAAGGCGCCCCATGACGGGCGCCTTTTTGTTGTACGTAGAGCAGGGCAAAGCTGCGGGTTATGAACTAATACTCACAGGCTGTTTTTTGTCATCCGTCAATGGAGAGTGGAGCGATGCTCATGCACTGGTTTCTCGCGGCTGTACACCTGTTGGCCTTTGCTGTCGCCTTTGCGGCGGTGCTCAATCGTGGTACGGCGTTGCGTCGCGTGGTCACCGAGGGGGCGGACGTGCGCCGGGCTCTGCTGGCCGATAACGGCTGGGGGCTGGCTGCCGCGGTGTTGTTGATCACCGGTTTACTGCGGGCTTTTGCCGGCTACGAAAAAGGTACGGATTACTACCTGCACCAGCCGCTGTTTCACATCAAGATGACCTTGTTCATCATCATCCTGTTGCTCGAAATATTGCCGATGGTGACGTTGATCAAATGGCGAATCGCCCTGGGGCGCGGCACCTCGATCGATACCGGCCGCGCCACGCTGTTTGCGCGCATCAGCCATCTGCAGGCGCTGTTGATCGTGCTGCTGGTGGTGGCGGCCAGCGGCATGGCGCGTGGGGTCATGTTCAGCCAGCCATGAGGTGAGGAAGGAGCAGCGAGTCGAGTGTGCTTTGGCTCGATGTGGGTTGTTGTGCATCACCGAGCGCCGCGCGCTAGCAGAGTTGGCTGAAAGCCTTGCTGATGGTGGCCCGGTTGGTTTTGAACTCGGCCTGCTGCACAGGAATGATGCCGAACTCGTCGCTGACGATGGCCAGCGCACGGTGCAGGTAGTCGACGTTGGCCTGGGAGCGGAAGGTGAATATTCCGCGTTTGACTTCGTAGAGCCCCTCCGTCGAGCAGGCGGCAATGGTGCGCATTGCATTCAGGTCGTTGGTGATCAGAAGGTAAGCGAACTCTTGCATTGACCGCTCCTTGTTCGTAAAGCGTCTGCCGGTGGCAAGGGGGAGCCTCGGCAGGCTCGCGGAGGCGGTAGGTCTTGAAATTACTCCTCCTGCTCGTTGCCACGCTACTGAGTATTTATACAAAAACGAGGGAGGGCTTTCTCCCGGCCGAGTCGTATCGACAGATTGCCGGGATGGAGCGCTATCGGTGGAGGGCTTGGGTAACGCACTTTGCCAGGGCTGGCGCTGGCGGCCTGAACTGCGCCGCTGCCATTTGAAGAGGGGAGTGTGCTGCGGGGGAATCAATCAACGACGACGCTGCGCCAGCCATTGTGATGAGACAAAGGGCTGGCCGCTCATGACGCTCAAGGTGTTTCGCGTTTGTCCGGGGCGGTGAGGCCGGCTTGGATCCGTTGGTAGATTTCTTCGCGATGGACTGCGACGTCTTTCGGGGCATTGATGCCAATCCGGACTTGCTGGCCGCTCACGCCCAGAATGGTGATCGTGATGTCGTCACCGATATTTATGCTTTCACCGACTTTGCGGGTGAGTATCAGCATGATCTTCTCCTTGATTGCTTTGTAGGGCACCTGATTCAGACAGTGCAGATGTCGGTAGTAGTGCGTATAGATTACTGCGAAGTACCACTGTGTGGGTGCCTCTTTCTGACGCGCAGACGCGGTATTAATTCCCGAGCTGCAACTATACAGAGGCGATAAATATCATTCTCCTTGTTTTGCGCTGATTTTGTGGCGTTTGCGCAGGGGATTGGGGTGCTAAAATCGCCGCCTCAGACTTTCAAGGGGTAGGTTGTGCGCACAGTAGCGATGATGATGGCGGTCCTGGCATTGGCGGGATGCGGTGAGGGCAAGAAGGTCGAGGTCGACAAGAAGGTGGCGCCGGTCGTCCAGGCACAGCCGCCGCAGGCCGCCACGAAACCGCAATGGGATGTGCTGGTCGCCGGCACCCTGCCTCAGGCGACGAGCGATCTGGCTGGCTGGCTGATCGAGCACGGGATCGTTTCCTATGTCGTCGTCGAAGAGGGCAAGGATCGGGTGCTGATCGGCCCGTTCGATTCCCAGGCCGAAGCCGAAGCCAAGAAAACCGAGCTGGTCGAAAAGCTGACCAAGGCCAAGAAGCGCAATATCGAACCGCAAGTGATTGAGCACCGCGTCGCGCAGTAAGCCGTTCTTCTGAGTGCCAGGTCAGGTCGTCGCAGCGACGTTGAGCGACCGGCCTGGTCGGCGCTCAGTCATCTTGAAGGGGCTGTCCATGCCCCAGGTGTTTATCGGTAATCCGGACGGAATCAGCCGCAGGCCTTCAGGTTGACCGGGCCGACGAACTCGTTGCCGCGCCCCATCACACAGGCCACGCTCTGATTGCGCTGGCGCTCCCAGGGTTGTACCGGATAGGTCTTGTTCCAGGCTTCGTACAACTGGCGATCCTGTTTCGACAGGCGCAGGTTGTACTGCTTGCTCATATAAAAGTAGGTCCGGGCGATCATGCCGCGAATGGACGGGCGCGGCATGACCTTCTTGGCCTTGAAGTCGACCTGGGTCAGGCATGAGCCGTACTGGCCGGACTGCGCCGGCAGCCACCCGAAGCTGAAGTTGTTACGGTCGCCGTTGACCTCGCCGATGCTCGGCACCAGGTTGTGCAGGTCGGCTTCGGCGCGTTGATAGATCGGGTCGTGGCGGGTGCAGTTCTTGCGCCCGCCTTGCTGCCAGCATTGGCGTTGATGGCCGATCTGCCAGGCAGGAACTATGTGTTCCCACTCGATGCGCGCGGCGCGGTTGGCATTCTTGCGTGGTACGTAACCGCAGGCGGCGAGGTTGACCCGATTGCCGCTGTACTTGCAGCCGCAGTAGAACTCGGTGGATTGCGGGGCGTACAGCTTCCAGGCGATTTTCTTCGCTTCGTTGAAGGTGCGGGGTGCATCGGCGTGGGCATTCAGGGCAACACAAAACAGCAGTACAGCAAAACAGCGGACACTCATCGACTCAGTCTTCCTTCGGCACGACCCAGAAAATCTGCACACCGCCGTCATCGCGATAGGCGAGGGTGACGTTGTCGTTTTCGGCGATTTCTTCGAGCAGGCGCTCCCACTCGTCGACCACCTCGTCGGGCTGACGGAAGATCAGGGCGGCTTTGGCTTTTTGCGCGTTGGGCGAATTGATGATTTTCTGAACGCGCAAACCGAGGCGTTCATAAGAGCTTGGTGGGGTAGTTGCTGCGGCGGGCACGGAACATTCCTTATTAAGCTGTATGCGCGTACAGTATTTTACTGTAGGAAATTTCGCAACCGCTTAAAATTCAAGAAGTTCTTCTGACAGCGATATTCGCGGATTACTGCAAAACGATTGAGTTTTTTATCGGCGGGAAAGGAAGAGAGCCGGCCAGCTGGGGCGGAGCACTCGCCCGGGGCGGGCGAGTGTGGGGTAGGGCAGTGCCCGACCTGAGCAGGTCGGGCGGGTCAATCAGTATTCCCAGAACATCCGCTGCAGTTCCTTGCTGTCCTGGGTCTTGGTCAGGGCGACCATGGCCAGGATGCGGGCTTTCTGCGGGTTCAGGTCGTTGGCCACGACCCAGTCGTATTTGTCGTCAGGCTGTTCCGCGTTGCGCAGTACGAAGCCGCCGGCATTGACGTGGGACGAACGAATGATTTGCACGCCATTCTTGCGCAGCTCTTGCAGGGCAGGCACTACGCGGGAAGACACCGAGCCATTGCCGGTACCGGCGTGGATGATGGCTTTGGCGCCGGACTGGGCCAGGGCCTTGTAGGCGGTGTCACTGACGTTGCCATAGCCATAGGCGATTTCTACGTCAGGCAGGCTCTTGATGGTCTTGATATCGAATTCCGAACCCGAGGTGTGACGCTTGGCCGGCAGGCGGAACCAGTAGGACTTGCCTTCCACCACCATGCCCAGCGGGCCCCATGGGCTCTTGAAGGCTTCGGTCTTGATATTGATCATTTTACTGACGTCGCGACCCGACTGGATCTCGTCGTTCATGGTGACCAGCACGCCCTTGCCATGGGCTTCCTTGCTACCGGCCACGGCGACGGCGTTGTACAGGTTGAGCATGCCGTCGGCGGACATGGCGGTGCCTGGACGCATGGAGCCGACCACTACGATGGGCTTGTCGGTCTTTTCCACCAGGTTCAGGAAGTAAGCGGTTTCTTCCAGGGTGTCGGTGCCGTGGGTGATGACGATGCCATCGACGTCCTTGCTGTCGGCCAGCTCGGCGACACGACGGCCCAGTTGCAGCAGGTTTTCGTTGGTGATGCTTTCAGAGGCGATCTGCATGACCTGTTCGCCGCGCACATTGGCGACCTGGCTCAGCTCGGGGATCCCGGCGATCAACTGCTCGATGCCGACTTTGGCGGCCTGATAGGTGGCGCTGTTGGCGGCACTGGCGCCGGCGCCGGCAATGGTGCCGCCGGTAGCGAGCACGACCACGTTGGCCAGCTTCTGTTGGGTTTCGACTTCCTTGGCCTGCAATGCAGTCGGAAGGAGCAAGAGGAGGGCCAAGGCGCCCGGAACAAGGGTGTTGAAAGCAGATTTCATTATTTTCTCTCTAGTAGTGAGACGGTGCTGGTGCAGGTTCATCTAGATACACCCGAGACAGATCTGAATGCCGCGGGCGAAAAGGAAGAGCAGGATCTGTACCAGCCGGACTGTGGTCGCAAAACTCTTTTAACTTAATGATTTATATCAATTTATTTTTATTTACCGGATGCACGGGACGTTTTGCTGTCCGGTTTTCCGAATAGTCGGAAGATTCGCGTTCGGTTGTCCGACAGTTCTGATTGGCATGAGGAAAACCCTGAATTAAAGAGCTGGTCCTTGCAGCCGATGCCCTTCAAGGATCGTTTCTTTATGGAGCTCACATGTCTATTTCTGTCGGTTTCCCTGCTGCCGGGGCCATCACCATCAACGGTAAATCGCCGGCCACTATCGATGCTCTGAGCCAGGGCGCCGCCGATAACGCTGCACAAGCCCTGGGGCTGGACGAAGACGGCAAGCTGCGGGTGGCGTCCGGTGCCGAAGCCGAGAAGGCCGAGACTCAAGAGTCCGAAGGGGACAATCAGAGTCTGGTGGTAAAAATGCTGCTCAAGCGCATGAAAGAACTGCAGGCGCAATTGCAGGAGCAACAGCAGCAGTTGGCCGCCGCCCAGGCGGCGAGCTACCCGACCCCGGAAGCCAAGGCGACTGTGGTGATGGCGATTCAAGGCCAGCTCGCCGATACCAGCGGTGCGTTGCAGGAAGTGGTGGGGAACCTGGTCAAGGAGTTGAGCAAGGACTCTTCGTCGGGCGCGGGCGGGCTGGTCAGCACCACCGCATGATTGCGTGTTGTTTTGGCGGGGCGCCTGTCCTGGCGTTCCGCGGTACTCATGGGCGCTGGCTTTCCCGTTGACAAATCCCGGCAGGGTTCGCATAGTTCGTTCTACGCAAACGTTTGCGCAGGCCCTGGGCGAATAAGAGTCACACCCGCCTCAGGTTCGCTTCAAGCCGCGTTCATCGGGGCCTGAAGGTCGTCGAGCGTACTCCAGCGCAAGCGTTGCTCACAATAATCATAAGATCGGAGTGAACCCATGAAGCTGCCATTCGCTGGACGTCTTCTCGCTGTCGCTGTTCTGGCTGCCGCATCCGCTACGCTTCCTCTCTCTTCGGCATTCGCCGAGACCCCGGAAAAACCCAAGGTCGCCCTGGTCATGAAATCCCTGGCCAACGAATTCTTCCTCACTATGGAAGACGGCGCCAAGGCGTATCAAAAAGACCATGCCGCCGATTTCGACCTGGTCTCCAACGGCATCAAGGATGAAACCGACACCGCCAACCAGATCCGTATCGTCGAGCAGATGATCGTTTCCAAGGTCAACGCGCTGGTGATCGCCCCGGCGGATTCCAAGGCCATGGTGCCGGTGATCAAGAAGGCGGTGGACGCCGGTATCACCGTGATCAACATCGACAACCAGCTGGACCCGGCGGTACTCAAGAGCAAAAACATCAGCGTGCCTTTTGTCGGCCCCGACAACCGCAAGGGCGCGCGCCTGGTGGGCGAGTACCTGGCCAAGGACCTGAAGGCCGGTGACGAAGTCGGCATCATCGAAGGCGTGTCGACCACCACCAACGCCCAGCAGCGCACCGCAGGCTTCAAGGATGCAATGGAGGCCGCGCAGATCAAGGTGGTCTCGCTGCAATCCGGTGACTGGGAAATCGACGCCGGCAACCGTGTCGCCGCCGCCATGCTCAGCGAATACCCGAACCTCAAGGCGCTGCTGGCCGGTAACGACAGCATGGCCGTCGGTGCTGTTTCGGCGGTGCGTGCGGCGGGCAAGGCCGGCAAGGTCAAGGTGGTCGGCTACGACAACATCAATGCCATCAAGCCGATGCTCAAGGACGGTCGCGTGCTGGCGACCGCCGACCAATTCGCCGCCAAGCAGGCAGTCTTCGGTATCGAGACAGCCCTGAAGATTCTCAAGGGCGAGAAGGTGGACGGCGGCGCCAATGGCGTGATCGAAACTCCGGTTGAGCTGGTCACCCAGTAATCGTTCTGGCGGCGCAACGGCGCCCGCCTGAACAGGCGGGCGCATGGAGAGTTTCTTATGTCAGTTTCCGCTGTGAACGCTGTCCTTTCGGTCAGCGGTATCGGCAAGACCTACGCGCAACCGGTATTGACCGGCATCGACCTGACGCTGATGCGCGGGGAGGTGCTGGCGCTGACCGGGGAAAACGGCGCAGGCAAAAGCACCCTGTCGAAAATCATCGGTGGCCTGGTGACCCCGACCACCGGTGAGATGCGCTTCAACGGTCAGGCTTACCGTCCCGGCAGTCGCACCCAGGCCGAGGAGCTGGGCATCCGCATGGTCATGCAGGAGCTCAACCTGTTGCCGACGCTGTCGGTGGCCGAGAACCTGTTCCTCGATAACCTGCCCAGCCTTGGCGGCTGGATCAATCGCAAACAGTTGCGCAAGGCGGCGATCGAAGCCATGGCTCAGGTCGGCCTGGAAGCGATCGATCCCGATACCCTGGTCGGCGAACTGGGGATCGGCCACCAGCAGATGGTGGAGATCGCGCGCAACCTGATCGGCGACTGCCATGTGCTGATCCTCGACGAGCCGACCGCGATGCTCACGGCCCGCGAAGTCGAGTTGCTCTTCGAGCAGATCACCCGTCTACAGGCCCGTGGCGTAGCCATCATCTACATCTCCCATCGCCTGGAAGAACTGGCCCGGGTCGCCCAGCGCATTGCGGTGCTGCGTGACGGTTGCCTGGTTTGCGTCGAGCCGATGGCCAATTACAACAGCGAGCAACTGGTCAACCTGATGGTGGGGCGCGAGCTGGGCGAGCACATCGATCTCGGTCCGCGCAAGATTGGTGCGCCGGCCCTGACGGTCAGCGGCCTGAGTCGTTCCGACAAGGTGCTGGACGTGTCTTTCGAGGTGCGCAGCGGCGAGATCTTCGGTATCTCCGGGTTGATCGGGGCCGGGCGCACCGAGCTGTTGCGCCTGATCTTCGGTGCTGACAAGGCTGACAGCGGCACGGTTGCCCTGGGTTCTCCGGCGCAGGTGGCGAATATCCGTTCGCCGGTCGACGCGGTGGCCCACGGCATTGCCCTGATCACCGAGGATCGCAAGGGTGAAGGCCTGCTGCTGACGCAATCCATCAGCGCCAATATCGCCCTGGGCAACATGCCGGAAATCTCCCGTGGCGGCCTGGTCAATGGCCGTGACGAATCGGCGCTGGCGCAGCGGCAGATCGATGCCATGCGCATCCGCAGTTCGGGGCCGGCGCAACGGGTGTCCGAACTGTCCGGCGGCAATCAGCAGAAGGTGGTCATCGGTCGCTGGCTGGAGCGCGATTGCGCGGTGCTGCTGTTCGACGAGCCGACCCGCGGCATCGATGTCGGCGCCAAGTTCGACATCTACGGCCTGCTCGGCGAACTGACTCGCCAGGGCAAGGCGCTGGTGGTGGTTTCCAGTGACTTGCGGGAGCTGATGCTGATCTGCGATCGCATTGGCGTGCTGTCCGCCGGGCGCCTGATCGATACCTTCGAGCGCGACAGCTGGACCCAGGATGAACTGCTTGCCGCCGCTTTCGCCGGCTATCAAAAACGTGATGCGTTGCTCAACGAAGCGGCGCCTAGGGACCTCCCATGAAAACTGCATCTTCGGCCGGCAAACGTGGCGGCAACTACTACGGCCTGGGTACCTACCTGGGGCTGGCCGGTGCCTTGCTGGCCATGATTGCGCTGTTCTCGACGCTGAGCAGCCACTTTCTTTCCTACGACACTTTCAGCACCCTGGCCAACCAGATCCCGGACCTGATGGTGCTGGCGGTGGGCATGACCTTTGTCCTGATCATCGGCGGTATCGACCTGTCCGTGGGCTCGGTGCTGGCCCTGGCGGCCTCCACCGTCAGCGTGGCGATTCTCGGCTGGGGCTGGAGTGTCATCCCGGCGGCACTGCTGGGCATGGGCTGCGCGGCATTGGCCGGGACTATCACCGGCTCGATCACCGTGGCCTGGCGTATTCCTTCGTTCATCGTCTCCCTCGGCGTGCTGGAAATGGCCCGCGGCGTGGCTTACCAGATGACCGGCTCGCGCACTGCCTATATCGGTGATGCCTTCGCCTGGTTGTCGAACCCGATCGCCTTTGGCATCTCGCCGTCCTTCATCATCGCCTTGCTGATCATCTTCATCGCCCAGGCGGTGTTGACGCGCACGGTGTTCGGCCGTTACCTGATCGGCATCGGCACCAACGAGGAAGCGGTGCGCCTGGCCGGCATCAATCCCAAGCCCTACAAGATCCTGGTGTTCAGCCTGATGGGACTGCTGGCGGGCATCGCCGCGCTGTTCCAGATTTCCCGCCTGGAGGCGGCGGACCCGAATGCCGGCTCCGGTCTGGAGCTGCAAGTGATCGCGGCCGTGGTGATCGGCGGTACCAGCCTGATGGGCGGACGCGGATCGGTGATCAGCACCTTTTTCGGGGTGTTGATTATCTCGGTGCTGGCCGCGGGGCTGGCGCAGATCGGCGCGACCGAGCCGACCAAACGTATCATCACCGGCGCGGTCATCGTGATTGCGGTGGTGCTGGATACTTATCGCAGCCAGCGCGCAAGCCGGCGGAGCTGAGTCATGGCAACGATCAAAGATGTGGCGGCCCTCGCGGGGATCTCCTACACCACGGTTTCCCACGTGTTGAACAAGACACGCCCGGTCAGCGAGGAGGTGCGGATCAAGGTCGAGGCGGCGATCCAGCAGCTCGACTACGTGCCCAGCGCCGTGGCGCGCTCGCTGAAGGCCAAGACCACGGCGACCATCGGCCTGTTGGTGCCTAACAGCCTCAACCCGTATTTCGCCGAACTGGCCCGGGGGATCGAGGATTATTGCGAGCGCAACGGCTACTGCGTGATTCTCTGCAACTCCGACGATGACCCGGAAAAACAGCGCAGCTACCTGCGGGTGCTGTTGGAAAAACGCATCGACGGCCTGATTGTGACCTCGGCAGGTGGCGACGGTGGGCTGGCCAAGGGGCTGGCGGCTGTGCGCACACCGATGGTGATCGTCGACCGGGGGCTGGAAGGGGTGGATGCGGACCTGGTGCGGATCGACCACGAATACGGCGCGTACCTGGCGACCCGTCATCTGCTCGAGTTGGGCCATCGTGATATCGCCTGCATCGGCGGTCCGGACTACACCAGCGTGGCGCAGCTGCGTCTGGCGGGGTTCCAGCGGGCGTTGCGCGAAGCCGGCGTGGAGGTGCCTGCGGAGCGTATCCTGCAGAGCGACTTCACCAGCACCGGCGGTTATCACGCGGCGGCCCAGTTGCTGGAGCGCAACCCGCCCAGCGCGATCTTCGCCGGCAACGACATGATGGGCATCGGTGTGCTGCGCGCGGCGGCGGAGCGCAATATCCGGGTGCCGAGCGAGCTGTCGGTGATTGGCTTCGACGACATCCAGATGAGCCGTTATGTGTATCCGGCGCTGACCACGGTCGGCCAGTCGATCCTGCAACTGGGCGAGCAGGCGGCGGAGCTGTTGCTGCGTCGTATCGCTGCGCCTGGATTGCCGACCGACCAGCGGATCGTCACGCCAAGCATTGTCCTGCGCGAGTCGACGGCGCCCGTGGTCGGCGCATTCGCCGAGTACCGTTGAATCGAATTGTGAGTATCGATGTATGCCAGCAAAAGTAGTGGTAGTAGGTAGCCTCAACATGGACCTGGTCACCCGGGCCGAGCGGCTGCCGCGTGCCGGTGAAACCCTGATCGGCCAGTCGTTCGCCACGGTTTCCGGTGGCAAGGGGGCGAACCAGGCAGTGGCGGCGTCCCGTCTGGGCGCCCAGGTGTCGATGATCGGTTGCGTCGGTGATGATGCCTACGGCGAGCAATTGCGTTCGGCGTTGCTCGCCGAACAGATCGATTGCCAGGCCGTCACCGCTGTCCCCGGCTCCAGTGGCGTCGCCTTGATCGTGGTGGACGACAGCAGCCAGAACGCAATTGTGATCGTGGCCGGTGGCAACGGTCAGCTCACGCCAGAGGTCGTCAGCGGCTTCGACAAGGTTCTGCAGGCGGCCGACGTGATCATCTGTCAGCTCGAAGTGCCGCTGCCCACGGTGGGGCATAGCCTCAAGCGCGGCCGTGAAATGGGCAAGACAGTGATCCTCAACCCCGCACCGGCCAGTGGCCCGTTGCCGGCGGACTGGTACGCGTCCATCGACTATCTGATTCCCAACGAAAGCGAGGCCGCGGCCCTCAGCGGCTTGCCAGTGGATTCCCTGGCGAGCGCCGAAGCCGCGGCCGCCCGCCTGATCGCTGCCGGGGCCGGCAAGGTCATCATCACGCTCGGGTCCCAGGGTTCGCTGTTCGCCAATGGCACGAGTTTCGAGCATTTCCCTGCACCCAAGGTCAAGGCGGTCGATACCACGGCTGCCGGCGACACCTTCGTCGGTGGTTTTGCCGCAGCCCTGGCTGCCGGCAAGAGCGAGGCCGAGGCGATTCGTTTCGGCCAGGTCGCGGCGGCGCTGTCGGTGACTCGTCCAGGTGCGCAACCTTCCATTCCCACGTTGTCCGACGTACAGGCGTTCTCTCCCGCATGAAAAAGACACCCTTGCTCAATGTCGCCCTGTCGCGACTGATCGCCTCCCTGGGGCACGGCGATATCGTGGTCATCGGCGATGCCGGCCTGCCTGTGCCACCGGGCGTCGAATTGATCGACCTGGCCCTGACCCAGGGCATTCCGGACTTCCTCAGCACCTTGCAGGTAGTGCTTTGCGAGATGCAGGTGGAGGGCCATGTACTGGCGCAGGAGATTCTGGATCGACAGTCCCCGGTCTTGCAGGCGCTTGAGGCGCTGAGCACCGAAGGGGCGCTGGGCGCGCGCAAGCTGTTGGGCCACGATGAGTTCAAGGTGCTCAGCCGCCAGGCGCGGGCCATCGTCCGGACGGGCGAGTGTCAGCCTTATTGCAACATTGCTTTGATTGCCGGGGTGACGTTCTGAGCGTTGCCTCTCTCTGTTCAACCACGCAAAGGAGTGCGCCATGCACCGCTATGCTCAGCTACTGAAGCACCTGATCCGGAGTGTTCTGCTCGTGTCCCTGTTCACTGCTACCAGCGCCCATGCGGCAGAAAAAATCGATCTGATCATCGATACCGATCCGGGTGCCGATGATGTGGTTGCGTTGCTGTTCGCCCTGGCGTCGCCGGAAGAGCTGCAGATCCGCGCGCTGACCACGGTGGCCGGCAACGTGCGCCTGGACAAGACTTCGCGTAATGCGCGCCTGGCCCGTGAGTGGGCGGGGCGCGAAGAGGTGCCGGTGTACGCTGGTGCGCCGAAGCCGCTGCTGCGCACGCCGATCTATGCCGAGAACATTCATGGCAAGGAAGGCATTTCCGGGGTCGCGGTGCATGAGCCGAAAAAAGGCCTGGCTGAGGGCAGTGCGATCAATTACCTGATCGACACCCTGCGCGCCGCCAAGCCCCACAGCATCACCATTGCCATGCTGGGGCCGCAGACCAACCTGGCGCTGGCGCTGATCCAGGCACCGGATATCACTCAAGGCATCAAGGAAGTGGTGGTCATGGGCGGGGCGCATTTCAATGGCGGCAACATCACCCCGGTGGCCGAGTTCAACCTGTTCGCCGATCCGCAGGCTGCCGAGGTGGTGCTCAAGAGCGGTGTGAAGCTGACTTACCTGCCGCTGGACGTCACCCACAAGGTACTGACCAGCGATGCGCGCCTGCAGAAGATCGCGGCCTTGAACAACAATGCCAGTAAGGTGGTGGGCGATATCCTCAACGAATACGTCAAGGGTGACATGGAGCACTACGGCATTCCGGGTGGCCCGGTGCATGACGCGACCGTCGTTGCCTACCTGCTCAAGCCCGAGCTGTTCAGCGGGCGCCAGGCCAACATGGTGATCGACAGCCGTGAGGGCCCAACCTTCGGCCAGACCATCGTTGATTGGTACGACGGCCTGAAGCAGGAGAAGAACGTGTTCTGGGTGGAGAATGGCGATGCCCAGGGCTTCTTCGATCTGCTGACCGAGCGCCTGGCTCGCCTGAAGTAAGTGATATTTCCGGCAGGTGCCAGCCTGTCGGGCGTTACGCCTTCCCTGTATCCGGCGTGCCCGAGTGCTCGCCGGGATACTTCTCGAATATCTGCTCGATGAACGTCTGGGCCGCTTCAGTGCCCAGCTCCCTGATCAGTAGGTCGATGCCGATGATTGCCAGCTCTTCGGGGCTGCCGGGGCTGTAGGAACAATGGCCTTCGGGCCATTTGGCTTTGATGTCGGCGTCGATCGTCACGGTGGCCATGGATGTCTCGCAAGCTCGGAAATGGGCGGGCCGGACAGGCGCTTGTCGAGGGCTTCCGGTCTTGTAGAGTTAAACACCTTGGCGGGCTTTTCGCACTCCGACTTAGGCATGAGGGGAGGGCTGTGCGACACTTGGTCATTGTCTGTTTTCAAAGGGTGCCCGTGTGCAGATCGATTTGAACAACCCTGATGCCTTGACCTTCGAGGCGGTGCGCCAGTTGCTGGCGTCGGCCAGTGACGATGTGCATACCCAGCTGCGAGTGACCAAGACGGGGATTGCCTATATCTCGTCGGGCGTGGTCGGTGGTGCGGAAATCGACGGCCTGCTGTTCAGGCTGGAAACCTGGGCCGCCGGCTCCGGTTATGTCGGCCTTGTAGCGGCTAGCGATGAGGTCTGGGTGACGCAGATTCTTAACGCATTGAAACAGAACTGGCCGAAGCCACCGTTCGATTACATCGATATTTACTGAGTCTGTTCATATCCGGTCACGATTGCTGCATGAAAACGTGGTCGTACCTGATGCAGACTTGCCCGCTGTCTTGGCCAAGAGGCCATTGGCCAGTCCGTTTGTGAAACCAATAGTCAGAGTGGTTGTCGCACTATCTCTGCTTATTTTTGAAAAGGAGGCTTCATGCCTTGGAAGCTCGCGTCATTCGGTACCTTGTTGGCTGCAGTCGTTTTGACAGGGTGCAGCACTTCTTCGCCGGATAAGGATCCGGTAGCGACCGAGAGCGGCCATAGCCGCTGTGAGGCTAAGGCGGCCGAATTCGCCATCGGCAAAAAAGCTTCGCCTGAGCTGCTGGAGCAGGCACGCACTCGCGCAGGTGCGCAGAACGCCCGTATTCTCAAGCCGAATGACATGATCACCCTGGAATACCGTTCCGATCGGCTGAACCTCAACACCGATAACAACCTGGTGATCACTCGGGTCAACTGCGGCTGATCTTGTCGGCGCTTTTGCACCGTGCATAAAAAACCCCGTCACATGGACGGGGTTTTTTTAGCTCGCTGAGAAATTACTCAGGACGAACTTGTGCAGCTTGCATACCCTTTTGGCCTTTCTCAGCCACGAAGGAAACGGTCTGGCCTTCTTTCAGGCTTTTGAAACCGTCGCTTTCAATAGCTTTGAAGTGTACGAACAGGTCGTCACCGCCACCTTGAGGAGTGATGAAGCCGAAGCCTTTTTCATCGTTGAACCATTTTACGGTGCCGGTTTGGCGATTAGACATGGTGTATCTCCAAGAAACATATATTTTCAGTAGTACTGTGCTGCTCAGGCCAACTGGGCACACCGGGCTATCATAGTCGAAATGTTCGACTTGGGAGCCCCCTGGACGTGCCGATTCCCAGGTGCTTGAGTCCGTTTTGTTGCTCCGATCGGCTGAAGGCCCCGGTTTAAGGGGCTTTCAGCGAAAATATTCGGTGATAAAAAAAGCCGTAAAAGCTGCGTAAATTGTGAAAAAAGGTCGGTTTTCAGATCGCATCGAACCTGATTCAAGGCCCTCTCTCGCGCTTTAAAGACTTATTTCACCACCCGGCAAGCGGCAATAGCCTCCAGTGCCTTGGTTCTCAGCGCCGGATCCGGTTGAGTCTGCTTGCTCATGAGTTGTTTGATTTCGTCGGTAGTGAATTTCTCATTGAGCTTGTCCGCACCACAGGCGCAGTGCTTTTCCGCACTTTTCACATCAACGCTCTGGCTGGCGGCAGCCGTGCAATCCTTCATGTATTCGGCGCGTACCCCGGCTGGCCAGGCGGCTTGCGCGCTCAGTGGCAGCAGCAGGGCGAAAGGGGCGGCAAGGGCGAATAGTTGGGTGAGGCGCATGAGTCGAGCTCTCCTGGGGTTGGTACAAGAATGGCGATTCTCGGTGTATTTGAGACCTTGGGTACACATCAAGTTCACTTTGTAGCTTAGAAAGCGCTGCTACGCTGTCCCGGTGGGAAGTACGGCGCGATGACCGTTCATCTGTGCTAGCATGCCCGGCTTGGGTGTTTTCAGGCTCTGGGCGAGTTTCAATCCCACCGCGGTCTATGCCTCTATTTTTCTGATTTGAACTCCAGTCACTCTGGTTCGTTTTACCGGTTGGCCGCAAGGCTCCTGCCACTGTGAGGCAGGCGTTCGTCACGAACGGCCTGGATCGAACCGCGTACTGGCTCATCCCAACCCACGTGACCTTTGGTAGGGGTCACCACTAGGAGAGGAGGCGCCATGCCCACTATTACTCTTCCCGACGGCAGTCAACGTTCATTCGATCATCCGGTTTCCGTAGCCGAGGTCGCCGCATCCATTGGTGCAGGTCTGGCCAAGGCCACCGTGGCCGGCAAGGTCAATGGCAAACTGGTCGACGCCTGCGATCTGATCGACAGCGACGCGACCCTGCAAATCATCACGCCAAAGGATGAAGAGGGGCTGGAGATCATTCGCCACTCTTGCGCTCACCTGGTTGGCCACGCGGTCAAGCAGCTGTATCCGACCGCGAAGATGGTTATCGGTCCGGTGATCGATGAAGGCTTCTATTACGATATCGCCTACGAGCGTCCTTTCACCCCGGACGACCTGGCGGCAATCGAACAGCGCATGCAGCAGCTGATCGAGAAAGATTACGACGTCATCAAGAAAGTCACTCCGCGCGCCGAAGTGATCGAAGTGTTCAAGGCTCGCGGTGAAGACTACAAGCTGCGCCTGGTCGAGGACATGCCGAACGAACAGGCCATGGGCCTGTACTACCACGAAGAATACGTCGACATGTGCCGCGGTCCGCACGTGCCGAATACTCGCTTCCTCAAGTCCTTCAAGCTGACCAAGCTGTCCGGCGCCTACTGGCGTGGCGATGCCAAGAACGAGCAGTTGCAGCGTGTCTACGGCACTGCCTGGGCGGACAAGAAGCAACTGGCGGCCTACATCCAGCGTATCGAGGAAGCCGAGAAGCGCGACCATCGCAAGATCGGCAAGCGCCTGGGCCTGTTCCATACCCAGGAAGAAGCGCCGGGCATGGTGTTCTGGCATCCGAACGGCTGGACCCTGTACCAGGTGCTCGAGCAGTACATGCGCAAGGTTCAGCGCGACAATGGCTACCTGGAGATCAAGACTCCGCAGGTGGTCGATCGCAGCCTGTGGGAGAAATCCGGACACTGGGCCAACTACGCCGAAAACATGTTCACTACCGAGTCGGAAAGCCGCGACTACGCCATCAAGCCGATGAACTGCCCGTGCCACGTGCAGGTGTTCAACCAGGGCCTGAAGAGCTACCGCGAGCTGCCGATGCGTCTGGCTGAGTTTGGTGCCTGCCACCGTAACGAGCCGTCCGGTGCGTTGCACGGCATCATGCGTGTGCGTGCCTTCACTCAGGACGACGCGCACATCTTCTGTACCGAAGAGCAGATGCAGGCCGAATCCGCGGCATTCATCAAGCTGACCATGGATGTCTATGCCGACTTCGGCTTCAAGGACATCGAAATGAAGCTTTCCACCCGCCCTGAAAAGCGTGTGGGCTCCGACGAGCTGTGGGATCGCGCTGAAAATGCCTTGGCCGCTGCGCTTGATAGCGCCGGCTTGCCATACGACCTGCAGCCAGGGGAAGGTGCATTCTACGGCCCGAAAATCGAATTCTCGCTGAAAGACTGCCTGGGGCGTGTCTGGCAGTGTGGTACCTTGCAGCTCGATTTCAACCTGCCGATCCGTCTGGGCGCTGAATACGTTTCCGAAGATAACAGCCGTAGACATCCGGTGATGTTGCACCGGGCGATCCTCGGTTCCTTCGAGCGTTTCGTCGGGATTCTGATCGAACATTACGAAGGCGCATTCCCTGCGTGGCTGGCTCCGACCCAGGCCGTGGTGATGAATATCACTGATAAACAGGCAGATTTTGCCCTCGAAGTGGAAAAAACCCTCAACCAAAGCGGATTTCGTGCCAAGTCCGACTTGAGAAATGAAAAGATCGGCTTTAAAATCCGCGAGCATACTTTGCTCAAGGTTCCCTATCTCTTGGTTATTGGAGATCGGGAAGTCGAGACGCAGACTGTCGCTGTGCGTACCCGTGAAGGTGCTGACCTGGGCTCGATGCCCGTCGCTCAATTCTCGGAGTTCCTTGCACAAGCGGTTTCCCGGCGTGGTCGCCCAGATTCGGAGTAATTATTATTAAGCGTGAAATGAGACAAGATAAACGAGCTGCACCGAAAGCCCCGATCAACGAGAATATCTCGGCACGCGAGGTTCGGTTAATTGGCGCTGACGGCGAGCAGATTGGCATCGTCTCGATTGATGAAGCGCTTCGTATTGCTGAAGAAGCCAAGCTTGATCTGGTGGAAATCTCCGCCGACGCAGTCCCACCGGTTTGCCGTGTGATGGACTACGGCAAGTCGATCTTCGAGAAGAAGAAGCAGATTGCTGCGGCGAAGAAGAACCAGAAGCAGATTCAGGTAAAAGA
This sequence comes from Pseudomonas sp. RW409, assembly GCF_003184125.1. Taxonomy (NCBI): domain Bacteria; kingdom Pseudomonadati; phylum Pseudomonadota; class Gammaproteobacteria; order Pseudomonadales; family Pseudomonadaceae; genus Pseudomonas; species Pseudomonas sp. RW409. The sequence goes on from NZ_QHHP01000042.1 coordinate 629,565, forward strand.
AATCAAGTTTCGTCCAGGGACGGAGGAAGGGGATTACCAGGTAAAACTGCGCAACCTGGTACGTTTCCTGAGTGACGGGGACAGGGCCAAGGTATCCTTGCGATTCCGCGGCCGTGAGATGGCCCACCAGGAGCTGGGGATGGAACTCCTCAAGCGGGTTGAAGCTGACCTGCAAGAGTACGGTTCGGTCGAACAGCATCCTAAGATGGAAGGACGCCAGCTGATCATGGTCATCGCCCCGAAAAAGAAGAAGTAATCAACAGGGCACGGCAGGCCTTCTGATTATGTTTATCAACTGAATGCGGAGTATCCGAACATGCCAAAGATGAAAACCAAAAGTGGTGCTGCTAAGCGGTTTCTGAAAACTGCTAACGGTATCAAGCACAAGCACGCTTTCAAGAGCCACATCCTGACCAAAATGTCGACCAAGCGTAAGCGTCAACTGCGCGGTAGCAGCTTGCTGCATCCGTCTGACGTGGCAAAAGTCGAGCGCATGCTGCGCCTTCGTTAATTTTTGGATCAAGAATAGAGGAAGTAACTCATGGCTCGTGTAAAGCGTGGCGTCATTGCCCGTAAACGTCACAAAAAAATTCTGAAACTTGCTAAAGGCTACTACGGCGCGCGCTCCCGCGTATTCCGTGTTGCCAAGCAAGCGGTAATCAAGGCAGGCCAATACGCCTACCGTGACCGTCGTCAGAAAAAACGTCAGTTCCGCGCTCTGTGGATCGCTCGTATCAACGCTGGTGCTCGTATCAACGGTCTGTCCTACAGCCGTTTCATCGCCGGCCTGAAAAAAGCGTCCATCGAGATCGACCGTAAGGTTCTGGCTGATCTGGCAGTGAACGAAAAAGCGGCGTTTGCTGCGATTGTCGAGAAAGCTAAAGCCACTCTGGCTTAAGTACCCCCGACAGTCACCCGGGCTCACCTCTGTGGGCCCAGGTGTTAAACGTCATAAATAGGGGAAGAGCCTACAAGCTCTTCCCCTATTTTGTATCTGGAGTCTGTACATGGAAAACCTGGATGCGCTGGTCTCTCAAGCACTAGAGGCTGTGCAAAGCGCTGAAGATATCAATGCCCTGGAGCAAATCCGGGTTCAGTACCTTGGCAAGAAGGGTGAATTGACTCAGGTGATGAAGACCCTGGGGAATTTGCCGGCAGAGGAGCGTCCGCAGGTCGGCGCCCTGATCAACGTTGCCAAGGAGCGTGTTACAGAGGCTCTCAATACGCGTAAGGCTTTGTTTGAAGAAGCCGAACTGGCTGCCAAACTGTCCGCCGAGTCCATCGATGTGACCCTGCCTGGCCGTGGCCAGGTCTCCGGCGGTCTGCATCCTGTGACCCGGACTCTGGAACGTATTGAACAGTTCTTCACCCATATCGGCTACGGCATCGCCGAAGGCCCTGAGGTCGAAGACGACTATCACAACTTCGAGGCGCTCAACATCCCAGGCCACCACCCGGCCCGTTCGATGCATGACACCTTCTATTTCAATGCGAACATGCTGTTGCGCACCCATACCTCGCCGGTACAGGTCCGCACCATGGAATCGCAGCAGCCGCCGATCCGCATCGTCTGCCCAGGCCGTGTGTACCGTAGCGACTCCGATATCACCCACTCGCCGATGTTCCACCAGGTCGAAGGCCTGCTGATCGATCGCGACATCAATTTCGCTGACCTCAAGGGGACCATCGAAGAGTTCCTGCGGGTGTTCTTCGAAAAAGAACTGGCGGTGCGTTTCCGTCCTTCGTACTTCCCGTTCACCGAGCCGTCCGCCGAAGTCGACATGGAATGTGTGATGTGCAGCGGTAAAGGTTGCCGTGTCTGCAAGCAGACCGGTTGGCTGGAAGTCATGGGCTGTGGCATGGTTCACCCGAACGTGCTGCGCATGTCCGGGATCGATCCGGAAGAGTTCCAGGGCTTTGCCTTCGGTATGGGCGCCGAGCGTCTGGCCATGCTGCGTTACGGCGTGAATGACTTGCGCCTGTTCTTCGACAACGACTTGCGGTTCCTCGCGCAATTTCGCTAGGTCGCACGCCCGTAACGAATCTTTCAGGAGAGCAGGATGAAATTCAGTGAACAATGGCTGCGCGGCTGGGTAAGCCCGCAGGTAAGTCGCGACGAGCTGGTTGCTCGTCTGTCGATGGCCGGTCTTGAGGTCGATAGCGTGACGCCGGCCGCCGGTGTTTTCAGTGGCGTGGTGGTGGGCGAGGTGCTGAGCACCGAACAACACCCTGATGCCGACAAGCTGCGTGTTTGCCAGGTCAGCAATGGCGCGGAAACCTTCCAGGTCGTGTGTGGTGCGCCAAACGTGCGTCCGGGCCTGAAGATCCCTTTCGCCATGATCGGCGCAGAGCTGCCTGGCGACTTCAAGATCAAGAAGGCCAAGCTGCGCGGTGTCGAGTCGAACGGCATGCTGTGCTCCCAGACAGAACTGCAGGTGGGAGAGGGCAATGACGGTCTGATGGAATTGCCGGCCGATGCGCCGGTAGGCAAGGATTTTCGTGAGTACCTGGAGCTGGATGATGCCAGCATTGAAGTCGACCTGACTCCTAACCGCGGTGACTGCCTGTCGCTGGCGGGGCTTGCCCGTGAAGTTGGCGCGCTTTATGCCGCACCAGTGACCCGTCCAGTGGTGCTATCCGTCGCGCCTGCGCACGACGAAGTGCGTCCGGTTGAAGTGCTGGCGCCCGCGGCTTGCCCGCGTTATCTGGGCCGGGTCGTCCGCAATGTCGACCTGTCCAGGCCGACCCCACTGTGGATGGTCGAGCGTCTGCGTCGCGCTGACGTACGCAGCATCGATGCGGCTGTGGACATCACCAACTACGTAATGCTCGAATTGGGGCAGCCGCTGCATGCTTTCGATCTTGCCGAAATCAACGGTGGCATCCGTGTACGGATGGCAGAAGAGGGTGAGAAGCTGGTCTTGCTCGACGGCCAGGAAGTGACCTTGCGCAGCGATACCCTGGTTATCGCTGACCATACCCGGGCTCTGGCGATTGCCGGCGTCATGGGTGGCGAACACAGTGGCGTAGCTGCTACCACCCGCGATGTTTTCCTGGAAAGTGCTTTCTTCGACCAGATCGCTGTCGCTGGTAAAGCTCGTTCCTATGGCTTGCACACCGACGCCTCGCATCGCTACGAGCGTGGTGTGGACTGGCAACTGGCCCGTGAAGCCATGGAGCGTGCCACTGGCCTGCTGCTGGAGATCACCGGTGGCGAAGCCGGCCCGATTATCGAAGCGGTCAGCGAGCAGCACCTGCCGTCGATCGCTCCGATCACCCTGCGTGCCGAGCGCATCACCCAGATGCTGGGCATGGAAATCGAGGCGCCGGAGGTCGAGCGTCTGCTCGGTGCCCTGAGCCTGAAGATTTCCGCTGATGGAGCAGGGCAGTGGCGCGTTGAAGTGCCAAGCCATCGCTTCGACATCAGCCTGGAAGTCGATCTGATCGAAGAGCTGGCTCGTCTATACGGCTACAACCGCCTGCCAGTTCGCTACCCACAAGCGCGTCTGGCTCCACAAGCCAAGGCCGAAGCTCGTAGCGATCTGCCTGAGCTGCGTCGTTTGCTGGTGGCCCGCGGTTATCAGGAAGCTATTACTTACAGCTTCATCGATCCGAAACAGTTCGAGTTGTTTAATCCAGGTGTCGAGCCGCTGTTGCTGGCCAATCCGATTTCCAACGACATGGCTGCCATGCGTTCGTCGCTGTGGCCGGGACTGGTCAAGGCGCTTCAGCACAACCTGAACCGTCAGCAGGACCGTGTCCGTCTGTTCGAGAGTGGCCTGCGTTTCGTCGGTCAACTGGAAGGCTTGAAGCAAGAGCCGATGCTGGCCGGTGTGGTGTGCGGCACTCGTCTGCCGGAAGGCTGGGCACAAGGTCGCGATGTCGTGGACTTCTTTGACGTCAAGGCCGACGTGGAAGCAGTGCTGGGCTTTGCCGGCGCACTTGATGCGTTCGCTTTCGTGCCTGGCAAGCATCCTGCGCTACACCCGGGGCAAACCGCGCGCATCGAACGTGAAGGTCGTCTGGTTGGCTATATCGGCGCTATCCATCCTGAATTGTCGAAAACCCTCGGTCTCGACCGTCCGGTCTTCGTTTTCGAGCTGGTTCTGGCCGAAGTAGCCTCGGGAAAAATGCCGGAATTCCGTGAGTTGTCGCGTTTTCCTGAAGTACGTCGTGACTTGGCCCTGCTGGCTGATCGCGATGTTGCCGCCAGTGCGGTGTTGGATGTAATCCGTGAGAATGCAGGCGAATGGCTGACAGACCTCAGGTTGTTTGACGTGTACCAAGGTAAAGGCATTGATCCTCATAGAAAAAGCCTTGCAGTTGGCTTGACCTGGCAGCATCCATCGCGCACTCTTAATGACGATGAGGTGAACTCCACGACGCAAAATATCCTCACCTCGCTCGAACACAGGTTGAACGCCACGTTAAGGAAGTGACGTATGGGGGCTCTGACGAAAGCTGAAATGGCCGAACGTCTCTACGAAGAGCTGGGCCTGAATAAACGTGAGGCCAAGGAATTGGTCGAGCTGTTTTTTGAGGAAATCAGGCACGCTCTCGAAGATAACGAACAGGTCAAATTGTCCGGTTTCGGTAACTTCGACCTTCGGGATAAACGCCAGCGACCTGGCCGCAACCCGAAGACGGGTGAAGAAATCCCGATCACGGCACGCCGTGTGGTCACCTTTCGTCCAGGGCAGAAGTTGAAGGCCCGAGTTGAGGCTTATGCTGGAACCAAGTCATAACGACGAGCTCCCGGTCATTCCGGGCAAGCGCTACTTCACCATTGGAGAAGTCAGTGAGCTCTGTGCGGTCAAACCGCATGTGCTGCGTTATTGGGAGCAGGAGTTTCCTCAACTCAACCCCGTCAAGCGCCGCGGAAATCGCCGGTATTATCAGCGCCAGGATGTGCTGATGATCCGGCAGATCCGCGCGTTGCTTTATGATCAGGGGTTCACCATCGGTGGAGCACGCCTGCGCCTTTCCGGTGATGAAGCCAAAGACGACACCACACAGTACAAGCAATTGATCCGTCAGATGATCTCCGAACTGGAGGACGTTCTGGTGGTACTCAAGAAGTGATTTTCAGCTTTTAAAATACTTCCAAATTTCAAAAGCTTGCGATATATTCTTGAGCGCTTCGTTAAGAAGCAAACCCAGTAACACGCCTAGTCGGGGCGTAGCGCAGTCCGGTAGCGCACTAGCATGGGGTGCTAGGGGTCGAGTGTTCGAATCACTCCGTCCCGACCATATTCCTGAGTAAAATCAGACACTTAAGCCGATCATATGATCGGCTTTTTTGTGCCTGCGCAATACCCGCGCAAAACTAGCGCAAAACTACCCGGTGATTTCGCTGATATTCAGGTCGGGAATCGCCTCGGACCAGATGATCTCGGCGTGGTCGCGCTGGTAGTTTTTGGTCATTGCCTCACTCGCGTGACCCGCGATCTTCTGCCCATCTTTCCCGGCCTTCTGGTACAGGTGCAGTGATAGCGCTCGCACTTCGTGGAAGCCTGGCATCTCCTCTTCTTTCCAACCTTTGTAGCAACCCGCCAGTTCCCGGGCCTCTTTGAAGGCTCGCGTCAAATATCGCTCCTCCACCTGCGTCCAATGCTCTTTCATCTGCGCCTGCTTCTGTTTCAGGCGATCCGGCCGGCGGTGAACCAAGTAGGGGGAAGCGATATCATCCCGGCACCGGCTGATCACAGCCTGGAGCTCACCGGTCACCTTAAACCGGATCCATGCCGCGTCACTGGCCTTGGCCGTCTTCTGCTGCACTACGTACAGAAACCCCTCCCGAACCCCGTCGAACCGCATATTGAGGATGTCCGTCCGGCGCTGAGCCGTGATCAGGGCGAGGTCGATCGCGTTCTGCAGCCAGGTTGGCGACTTCTCCCGGATCGTCTTAAGGCCTTCGATGGTATGTCGCTTGCGCTGCTTCTTCTCGATGCGGCTGATGGTGCTGGCCGCCGGGTTATCCGGGCATAGGCCCTTGGCCGCCGCATGGTTGAATATGTCGATCAGCAGCGCCCGGCATTGGTTGGCGGTGCGCGGGGTAAGGGCATCCAGCATTTCTGCGATCATGCGGATCGTGATCTGGTCCACGGCCTTGCCTTCGAAGTGCTTCCGAAAGCGGCGGAAGTGGACGGCGTACAGGCCCAATGTGCCTTTGGCCAGTTCCCGCGGAGGCAGGACATCACGTTCATAGGTGTCGAGGAACCCGGCGAAAGACTCGGATGAGTTACCCATCACGGCGCCGATCAGATCTGCACCACGCATGAACTCTAGGTTCAGCTGCTTCGCTGCGTCGATTGCTTTCAGGCGATCGGAGCCGAACGGGAAGAGTTTCCCGTCGGTCGGCCGCCGGTAGCGATATGTCCCGCGCCGCGCATCGAAGTACAGATTCTGCGGAAGGCTCTTGTTCGCAGTTTTGCGGGGCCTTGGTGCCATCATGCAGCTCCTTTCAATACCATCGCGACGAGATCGTTACCGGCTGACTTGGTGAATGCAGCCCAGTCAACGTACCAGAGCTTGCCTATCTGCTCGCCTGGGAGTTGTCCGTTCCGGATGTAGTTGCGGATCGCCTGGGGGCAGGGTGGGGTTCCGTTATCTCCCCAACGGCGGCGTTGAAATTCGCTGATCTTGATCAGTTCTCGATTTATTTATTGCCTCTGACCGGATAGGGCTAGCGTGTCGCAGGTGGCGGCAGGCTTTCAGGTTTATTCAGAATTGTGTTCGAGACAGATGTCTCGACAGTTTGTAGAGTTGCGCCGCTCGACCGGCCCAGCGCACTTGTAAAGGGGCGAATGTGCTGGCCGGGACGAGCGCCAATTCAGATTTCGGGCGTGGGCATTTTGGAAAGCTCTGATGGTTGCCGGCATTGCGCACGGATATCGTTGAGTCGTTCGCCCAGTCCGTTGTCCTGGCTATCCGTCGACTTTCCGGCGGGCTGTGGCGAACTCCTTCTGAGCCGCTGATAGCCATGTCCATCCGATAAGGGAATGCCTCTCCCTCCCACTTGCCCGGCTTGCCGCGTATCGCACCATAGCGGTGAGGTTTCTTGCTGCTGAATAGCGCCTCACAAGCTTCGAGCAAGGCTATCTCTCCCTGAATCGCCATCAACTCCCTACCAGCAATCGAACCCACTTGAATCCAGCCCGATTTTTCGCGGCCGTAATTTTCCGTCTTGAATAGGCGGTAGCGATTTCGATGCCCGGTATGGGGGGGGAGGTTTCAGAGTTCAGGTAGAAGGCCACACCCTTACTTCGGACCCGAAGGAGTGTTCTAGCCATTCTGGGGCTCTCCCTGTTCCGCAGTAGCTTTCAGCTTGAAGCTGATACCGCATGCTGCTGCCAGGGAGGTGAGCTTACCTACGGTTGTCGAGCCTTCCTGTAGCGCCTGGCCGAAGCGAATCAGACGAGCGCCAAGGTTGGCGAACTCATTCCGTTGAGAAGGGGTCGTGGTTGTAGGCATGCTTTTCTCCAGGCAAGCCGATGGTGGGAAGACCCGGCCGGGCCGAGCCTCTATGAACAGACCTATGAAGCGGCGGGATTTGTGCGGGTCGACCAGCCGCAGCGAGGGGACATGATTGAATCGCCCCGGGTTTCGTAGACACCTCGTTGCCTTAAACTGAGACCAATCAGCGCTTTAAAAGCCAGCGTGCCTGGTGATACCTGGACGCCATTCAAGAAGCGTCGGTCGGCCCCTGACGTTGCTCCTGCTGGCACTGTTCGGAACCGGGGCCGGAAATGGACAGGCTGATACTGATGGGGTCGACATCGCGTCTGCCGACGGTCAGCACGGCTTCCTGCGCACCTTCCAGACTCGCCCCTTGGGAGGCCAGCCACTGGGACACCAGGACTTGCTCTCGCTCGTCATCCACTGCCTGGTCGATGGCTACCGAGGGCGCGCCATAGCGCTGGGTGAGTAGACGAGTCAATTCTTCGAAGCGGGCGCGAATGGCCGAGTCCTGCGCATTCTCCGGCATCTCGACCGCTGTGTAGATTTCGCACAGCCCGGCTTCTTTACCAAACTTGAGTGATAACTGATCAAACCCGGCAATCGGCCTCGGCGGGTGCTCGACCAGCATGAGGTTGCGCCGATCGTTGCTGCCCAGAACCTCGGTGACTGCCCGGGCCTGCTCGGCGGTCATGCCCATCTGTAGGCCGAACGGCCCGTTATAGGCAGCCGCCACCTCTTGTTTGCAGCCGCCCGTGCCCGCCGCGAGTACTGCTAGTAGAAGCAGGGGCAATTTATGTTGGTTCATAGCACTTCCCGTTTTCCATGACAGGTTGAACGCTGATCGGCTGAATCGGGCCGAACCTTCGTTGCTGAAGTTTCCAGCGGAGATACTAACCCTTAATCATGCGAAAGCAGCGGCCGGCTCGCTCTGCTCGGAGCGCTCATCAACTTTCGTCCAGGGATCCTGGGTTTGCATGGGTTTGTGCTTCAGGTGACCAGGACCTCTTTTCAAAACATGGCTATCGCTTGCGTCGTTAAAGTGAGGTTTTCTAGAATTTCGCCGCCGCTTGGCCGGATCAGCCAATCGGTTTCCATCCGCGAGAAAAAAGGAGGTGCCCTATGACCCAGATTCCAACGATGTTTTCGCTACTGAACCATCCACGAAATGCTGGAGGGGCGATCACTGCCCCGCGGAGAAAACCCAATGCGTACGCTTTACCCCGCTGTGCTTCTTGCTCCGATATCCACTCGCGATGAAGAAGCAGAATGTTGCGCTCTGCAAGTGCGTGACGAACAGATCGACTTTATTGCCAGCAACGCCGAATCATTGGAAGAAGCTGCCGAATGTCCTTGGTGTGAACCCTTGGCGGTGCGCGCCGTTCATTCTGGAGAAATGGTCGGCTTCCTTATGCATGCCCTCGCCCCGGACGATAACGGTCGCTGGCTCTATCGCCTGATGATTGACCGTCACCACCAAGGTTTAGGGTATGGACGCGCAGCTCTGCGTGCGCTGGTGGCATACCTGAGAGGCTTGTCGGGAGGTCCTGACATCACCCTGGGCGTCGCGCCGGAGAATATTGGGGCGCGCAATCTTTATGCCTCCGAGGGGTTTCTAGAGACGGGCGAGGTGCTTGATGGCGAGCTCGTGATGCGCCTGAGGACATAGTGCTCGCGGTTGCTGATCGGTATTGCGAGTGCAGGATTGACTGAACAGAAACCCGGCCATCGAGCCGGGTTTTTTCTGCCCGCAACAAACCATCCAGAGTATCCGGAGCGGCCTGGTGGAACAGATCGATACAGGCTCAAGAGCAGAGCCTTCGTTAGATGTGTGTGGGGTGAGCTTGCCAATGGCTCAAGTGCCCTCAATGAAGAATGGACGATCAAAAAAAGGGCCCACCCCAAGGTGGACCCTTTGTGTTTCTGAAGTGGCCAAAGCCGGCTGGAGCAACACCCTCACACGAATGGAGGGTGTGCCCATCGAGCATCAGACCAGGCTGATCATATCCGCACTGAGTTGCGCGGCGTTGAACCCTACCAGGGTGATGCTGCTGTCTCCCGCCACGATCAGGCTGTCGCTGCCTTGCTGGCTGGTGGCGCTGATGACCGCAGCCGCGGAGGCGAACAGGGATTTGGAGAACACCAACTGATCGAAGCCGTTCTGGTGAACGTTGAAATCGCTGATCAGGTCATGGCCGAACCCGCCCTGGTCGAAGACAAACAGATCGCTGCCCACGCCACCACTGAGGGTGTCGTTGCCCAGGCCGCCGACCAGGATGTCATTGTGGGCGCCACCATAGAGGGCGTCGTTGCCACTGCCGCCGAGCAGGGTGTCGTTGCCACTGCCACCGTGCAGCAGATCATGGCCCGCGCCGCCTTCAATAAGATCGTCACCGCCCTGGCCGAAGATCAGGTCGCGGCCGGCGGTCCCCTTCAGGAGGTCGGCCAACTGCGTGCCTTCGGTGGCCTTGGCGTAGCTCTTGTCCGATCCGAACAGGCCTTCGAAGTTGAGCTTGCTGCTGGTCACGGTATAGGCCGGGGTCAAGGCCTGGCCAAGGAGGCCTTCGAACTCGACATGTTCGACGTCGTGCAGCTCCTTGAGGCCGTAACGCCCGCCGGTGTCGTTGAGAAACAGGCTGCCATCGCTCAGGCGCACGGCTTCGTAGCTGGAGACCGTACCCTGCAGGAAGACTTTGTCGTCGCCCACCCCGCCCGCGACGATGTCGGTGCCGGTGCTGACCTTGAAGCTGTCGTTACCGGCGAAGCCGTCCAGGAAGTCGTCGTTGCGGCCGTCCTGCAACTTGTCCGCGCTGTCCGTGCCGAGGAGAAAGGCCGGAGTGCCGAAGTGGTTGGAGGTGGCGGAGTATTTGTCGCTGACCCAGGTAAAGCTGCGGCTGACCGGGTCGAGGTTGCTGATGATGATGGTGCTGTCGCGCTCGATGTAGTCGTAGAACGTCGACTGGCCGATGCGCTGGATAGGGTTGATGAAGATGCCTTCGAGGTGCGCCACCCAGCCGTTGGGATTGACCACGGAGAAGGGGCCGTTGGGCCAAGTGGGCAGGGCGTAGACCGTGTCGAACAGCACGATGTTGTCGGTGGTCGAGGTGTAGCTGGCGTCACTGCCTTTGAGGGCCGCGAGAATGGCGCCGCTCAGGTCGGTCTGTTCGCCGATCAGCCGATGCACGATGTCGTTTTCGAAGCCGAAGTTGAAGATGCCGTCACTGTTGCTGGCCTTTGGTGAGGCCATGCCGAAGTAGTCCGAATCCTTGAAAAAGCCGTCGGCCAGGGTGTCCCTGCCCAGGTACATGCTGTTGGTCACGGAGCCGCCCTGGCTGTAGCCGGTGACCAGTACATCCTTGCCTGTCAGGTTATGGTGAGTGGCGTAGTTCTTGATCGAGTCGAGCAGATAGTCGTAGCCGTGGATATAGGAGTTGTCGATCATCGCCGGGTAGCCCAGCAGGTCCATCGGCGAGTTGGTGCCGGCAATCGAAAAGCCCATTTTGACCAGCTTGCCGCTCTCGTCGTATTGGCCGAATACCTTGGCCTGGGAGCCGGATACGTTCTCGCCCTTGAAGCTGCCGGTCAGGTCGAGGTGGCTGCCGTCGATGCCCAGGTCGCTGGCGCTGATCTCGCGCCAGCCCTTGGGCAGGACAAAGGTGTTGCCTTCGCCCAGGACTGCCCCGGGCAGGTTGTAGAGCGCCCCTACCGTCGCTACACCGCTGGTGTAGGTGGCAAGGTTCCAGGCATCTGAAATGAGCACGCGGCCGTCTTGGCCCTTGTAGTCGAATATCGCCATGGTTCGTTTTCCCTCACAAACTAAAAAGTCATGAAAAAAAACAAGAGCTGAAGTCTTCTTGTTCTTCTTCGCTCGGATTGCGGAGCCTGGTGACTGCGTGCCCCGGAATCTGCGCCCAAGCTACTCATTCATGTGGAGGGTGTGGGCCAGGCAAGGGGGGTGTTGGCACGATCGTCCTAGGGAAAGCCCGATCCAGCCGCTATAAATTCAGCGTCATTACAGTTTGGTCAGTTCGAGGGTGGCTCGCAGCCGCCCATCCTCCCTACCTTTGAGATCGGACGACATGCACGGCAACCTGGCGAAGGTGCCGGACGTGTCGACAGCCGACTGAAAATACCCCGTTGCACAAGGCTGGCCGGGCACATCGAGGTTCCAGCGAAGCCACACTGAAACCACGTTATGCCCGGCGAACAATCCCGGCCTTACCCCCAGCGCCGGAACAGCACGCTGGCATTCACCCCGCCAAAGCCGAAGCCATTGGACAAGGCGTATTCCATCGCCAGCGGCTGCGCCTGGCCACGAATCAGGTTGAGGCCTTGCGCGCCGGCATCCGGGTTTTCCAGGTTGAGGGTGGCGGGGGCGATCTGGTCGCGCAGCGCCAGGATGGTGAAGATCGCTTCGATCCCGCCGGCAGCGCCCAGCAGGTGGCCGGTGGCCGATTTGGTCGAGGCGATGGCCAGCTCGCTGCTGTTGCCAAACACACTCTTGATCGCCGCCAGTTCGCCTTTGTCGCCCACCGGGGTCGAGGTGGCGTGGGCGTTCAGGTGCTGGACCTGGGATGGCTCGACGCCGGCCTGACGCAACGCCTGTTGCATCGCGCGGCGGGCGCCGTCGCCATCTTCTGGCCCGGCGGTCATGTGATAGGCGTCGGCGCTGGTGCCGTAGCCCACCAGTTCGGCGATCGGCGTGGCGCCGCGGGCCAGGGCGTGTTCCAGCTCCTCGATCACCAGCAGGCCGGCGCCTTCGCCCATCACAAAGCCGTCACGGGCCTGGTCGAAGGGCCGCGAAGCACGTTCCGGAGTGTCGTTGAAATCGCTCGACAGGGCGCGCGCGGCAGCGAAACCGGCCAGGCTGACCCGGTGAATCGTGGCTTCCGTGCCCCCGCAGACCGCGATGTCGATCTCCCCGGCACGAATCATCCGCGCGGCGTCGCCGATGGCCTGGACACCCGCGGCGCAGGCCGTCACCGGCGTGCCCAGCGGCCCCTTCAGGCCATGCTGGATCGACACATGGCCGGCGGCCATATTGCTGAGGAAGGACGGAATGGTGAACGGCGAAAGACGCCGCGGCCCCTTGCTGTCGGTGGTGCGCACGGCGTCGGCGATGGCCGGGAAACCGCCCACGCCCGAAGCGATGATGGTGGCGGTACGTTCCTGGGCTTCGGCGGTCTGCGGTGCCCAGCCGGCCTGGGTCAGCGCCTCCTGGGCGGCGGCGAGGGCGAACAGGATGAAGCGGTCCATCTTGCGCTGTTCCTTGGGCGCCAGCAGCGCGTCCGGATCGAAGCCGGCCTGCGGGTCCTGGATGCGGTCCGGAACCTGGCCGCCGATGCTGATCGGCAGGTCGCCGATCAGTTCTTCCGGTAGCCGGCGGATACCCGATTGCCCGGCCAGCAGGCGTTGCCAGACCTGTTCGACGCCGCAGCCCAGCGGGGTCAATGCGCCCATGCCAGTGACGACAATGCGTTTATTCATGACCTTCAGCTCCTTCATCTCGAGTGGGGTGTGTCGCTCTATGGACGTCACTATCATCATGAAAGTAACATGCCCGAACCACAAATACGCAACTGCGAACTCCGAGGAACCGCCATGCAACGCAAGACCCTCCTTCACGACGAATGCCCGATTGCCCGCAGTCTGGAGCGGGTGGGCGAGTGGTGGAGCATCCTGATCATGCGCGACGCCCTGCATGGCCTGCGGCGTTTCGAGGAGTTTTCCCGCAGCCTGGAGATCGCCCCCAACATGCTCACCCGGCGCTTGAATTCGCTGGTCGAGGCCGGCTTGCTCGAGCGCCAGGCCTACAGCCAGCGGCCGCTGCGCTACCAGTATGTGCCGACGGCCCGGGGCGAGGACTTCCGTGTGGTGCTGATGGCGTTCGTTGCCTGGGGCAATCGCCATTACGCGCCGGAAGGGGAAAGCGTGCAGATCGTCGAGCGCGCCACCGGCCGGCCGGTGCGGCCGATGATGGCTGACCTGGTCGATGGCCGCCCGGTGCCGCTGGAGCACTGCACGGTCCAGGCCGGGCCGATGGCCAGCGAAGGCATACGTCAGCGCCTGGGGGCGCTGCAGGTGATGGAGGCCAAGGGCGAAGCCTGAAGTGCCGCGGATCGCCACGGCACCTTGGGCTTAACCACCAGCGCCTGTCACTGGTCCTTTTCGCAGTTGATCATCCACGAGGCGCCGAAGCGGTCGACCAGCATGCCGAAACGCACCGCCCAGAAGGTGGCCTCCAACGGCATCTGCACAGTGCCCTGGTCCGCCAGCGCGGCGAACACCCGCTCGGCCTCGGCGATGCTGTCGACATTCAGCGATATCGAGCAGCCGTGGATCCCCGCGTAAGGCCGATCGGGCGTGCTGTCCGAGCCCATGATGGCCTGGTCGCCCACCAGCAGGCGGGTGTGGATGATCAGGTTGTGATACTCGGCGGGAACATGCTCGCGGGCGGGGCTTTCACCGAAGGTCATCATCACTTCGAGGGTGCCTTGCAGGCTCTGGGCGTAGAACTTGAAGGCGGCTGCGCAATCGCCGTTGAAGATCAGGTAGGGATTGATTTTCATGCTGGTGACTCCCGGATGGCAGGGCAGCGGGCGCGTCGGATAAGCCGGCCCGCTGGCAAAAAAACCGATGGATTGAGACCTCCACTAGCAAAGCCTAAACCTGGGTGGCAGTGGGCTTGTTCTTAGACGGTTTTCTCATTGGGGCGGTGACGGGTTATCACCCTTGGTGCACTCCCTGTCAGGCCCGCCGCCGAGTCGGCGGCGAGCCTGGGGTGGCGCTATACCAGTCGGGTCTGGGGCATCCCCAGCAGGCCGGTCAGGCGATCCATGATCGCCTGCTGCCGGGCACGGTCGGCCAGGTAGTCGGCCTCGGCGCTGGCCACATCGGCCGAGCAGTGCGGGCAGGTGGTTTCGTGGCTATGGATGTATTGCCAACAGCTGCGGCACAGGGCCAACCGGGTGGGCAGGCGTCCTTCCTCGGGGGATTTCTGCCCCTGGTTGATCCACGCCAGCTTGATCACCTGGCCGCTGTCGCTGACGCTGCTGACCGTCTCGCCGGTGTCGATGCGTTCGGTGATCAGGTCGAAGCGCCCGACCGCGAACGAGGCCTTGGCGGCGTCCTCGAGTTTGACGATGCGTTCGCGCAGGCCCTTTTTCTGCAGGTCCAGGGCGCGGTAGTGGCAGTACGGATTGTTGCCCGGCTTGCCCAGCAGCGAGTGCGAGGTCCAGGTGCAGCCGCCGCGGCACACGTCGTTGTAGTAGCAGGTGCGGCAATAGCCCCAGAGGTCGTCGACCGAGCGCAGGCGGCCAAAATGCATGCCTTCGCTGTAGTGCCAGATGTCGTGCAGGTTCATGTCGCGCACATTGCCGCCGGAGAACCCCACCGTCGCCAGTGACGGGCAACCCTTCACCGTGCCGTCGGCTTCCAGGGCCAGCACCGTTTGCCCGGCGGCGCAGCCGCTCCAGTGCACGCGCTCGTCACCGAAACCGCGCCACATATGCTCGTATGGGCCGTAGTAACCGATGTTGTTGCCCACGTTCATCAGCAGGCCGCGTTCCTGGCCTTCGCGGTAGAGGCGCGCGAGCAGCGGCATGACTTCCAGCAGTTGATAGGGTTGCAGCAAGAGTTCCGGGTGATCCACCGCGTTGCCCATGGCCACCGTCAGCTGGATCTGCCAATGGGTGGCGCCCAGCTCGATGATCAGGTTCATCAGCTCCGGCAAGTCGGGCAGGGTGGCCGCGCCGATCTGCGTGTTGACGCTGACCGCGAGCCCGGCCTGCTTGGCCCGGCGCAGGGTGTCCACGGCCTTGTCGAAGGAGCCCGGGACGTTGCGCACGGCGTCATGCAAGGGCGCCAGGCCGTCCAGCGAAACCCCCACGCCGTTGAGCCCGGCCTCCACCGCGGCCTGCATTTTCGCCGGGGTGAGGTTGCGCCCGCCGGTCTGGATCGCGCAGTAGATGCCATGGTCGTGGATGGCCCGGATCAGGCGGGTCCAGTCCTTGCGCAAATAGGCTTCGCCGCCGATCAGGGTGACCTCCCGCGTGCCGAGGGCGGCGAGGGCGTCAATCACGTCGAGGCATTCCTGGGTGTTCAGTTCGTTGGGGCGTCGATGGCCGGCGCGCGAGCCGCAATGCAGGCACTTGAGGTCGCAGGCGAGGGTGATTTCCCAGACCACATGCACCGGTACGTAACGCTTGAGGTCGGTTTCGCTGAGGTAGCGGGCGGGGCGATTGGCTGACATGGACAGTCCTTTGGGCGCACACAGGCGCGCGGCACGAACCTGGTGGATGTCCGCGCCGTCCCTGGCGGTGCCGGCCCGAGCGGACACATGGTTTGCAATGGAAGACCGGGCCTGGCTCCGAGGAAGGAAGGCCAGGCCCGGACGCCACTGCTCAGCGAGCTTCGAGGCGGGCGATCTCGGCGTTCAGCTGCTGCAAGGCGCTGCGCAGCGCATCGCTGCTGGCCAGTTGCTGCTCGCCCTGGCGGACGACCGCCTTGAGCTGCGCCAGGTCACCGCTGCTTTGCGCCTGCTGCACCGCCACCGCATACAGCGGCACGGGGTGATGGGGCACAGGCTCGGGGTGCGGGATCGACGCCTGGCTGACCGTGGCGTGCTGCACGTCCTGCCAGTTGCCCTGGTAGCAGTATTTGTAGCTGGCGAAACCGCTGGCCCAGTCGAGCCCGAGAATCCCGTGCAGGTGGAAGGTCGCGGCGATCTGGCTGGTCGGGCCGCTGGGGTTGCCGGTCAGGCTCAGGATGATGTGGCCTTCGGTCGACGGGTGCAGCTGTGCCTTGGAATAGTCGCCCCACACGTCGGCGAAGAAGTTCACCGGCGGGTAAGTGCTCTTGAACACGCGGGCCACGCCGCTGACTTTTTTCTGCACGGTGTTGACCAACAGGTCGAGGGTCAGAACCGGGGCACCCAACAGCCCCGTGGTGGCTTGGATACGGGTATGGAACAGTCCAGTTTGCATGGTGCAACTCCTTGTTCTTGTTCAGGGAAGTCGGTGGGTTGGCACGCCGTGGTCAGCGCCGCTCGAGCCGGCCGATCTCGTCCTTGGCCGCATCCAGCGCGCTGCGCAGCTGGGGCAACTGGTCCAGTTGCTGCTGGGCCAGGCTGGCCAGGCTCTTCATCTGGGTCAAGTCGCCGCTGGCGATGGCGCCATGGATCGGCGCGGCATACAGCGGGGTGATCGGTGGATACGGCAGCAGGACCGGGCCGGGTTCCAGTGGTATTGGCAGGGCTGACAAGGCGTAGGAGGGTACCGACTCGACGAGGTGGGCCGGTGCGTTCTCCACCGATACCCAGCGCTGGCCGTTGTAGTACTGGTAGTTGGCGATGCCGTTCTTCCAGTCGTGGTCCACCACCAGCTGAATCTTGAAGGTGACGATCGAGTTCGAGCCCGGCCCGCCCTGGTTACCCTGGGCGGTGACCAGGATCTTGCTCGAGCTGGGTGGCATGACGGTGAGGTAGGTGTATTGCCCCCACACATCGGACTGCAGGTCCAGCGGCGGGTTGGTGGCCTGGGTCACCACCGAGGTACCGCGCACGGTCTGCTCGGGGGTGTAGACCAGAAGGTCGAGGGTAAGGCTCGGCGCGCCCGGGGTCGGATTGCCGATCCGGTAGCTGAGCGGAAACAGGCCAACAGGGGACGTAGTGGAACCGGACATGATTGCCTCCATTGCATTAGAAAATGGAAACGGCCTTAGCGCCGTTCCAGACGGGCGACTTCCTGTGCCAACTGCTCGTAAGCGCTGCTCAGATCCTTGGATTCTTTCTGGGATTTATCGCGCTGTTTGAGCAGGGACTTCATCTGCGGCAGGTTGCCGAGGGAGATTGCTTTCTGAATCGCCACTCCATAGGGCGGAATGACATGTTGCGAGGATGAACTCATGGCGTTGCCTTCCGTGGGAGGTTGTAGAGACTGCGCTATCCGGCAGCTTTTGCAGTTAAGCAGGCCGGGCTCGGGGCAAACGCAAGGGCCACTGAATAACTTTGAATAGCCGTTATCGGGAAAAAATATATTCAGGCGGGACAAGCAACTGGCGCGGCGATATAGCGCGTTTGGCAATCAGCAGGGCGCGGCTTACGAAGAATAGATACAAGCGGCGCTGCGCACTTCGACTCCCGGAAGTGGGCGGAAAAGGGCAGGATCGCCCCCGGCCCGGCGTCAGGCCACGGCACTCTGCGGCGAGCTGTTCAACAGCCGTTCCAGGGCGCCGCTGAGCAGGTGTTCCAGCAGGGTTTCGCGCTCGTGTTCGGCCAACGGCTGTTCGGCCAGCCAGCCGGGCGCATTGTTGAGCAGGCTGGCGATGGCATGCCCGGTGGCCAGCAGCACCGCGTCGCCGAGCCGCGGCAGCGGGCCGAGGAGCATCAGCAGGCGGCGTTCATATTGCTCGCGCAGCTGGCGCACGCGCTCCTGCTGGTCCGGGTTCAGGCAACCGCTGTCGCGCTCCACCAGGCGGAAATGCCGGGGCAGTTCCCGGTGCAGTTTCAGGTGGGCGCGGATCAGGGTGCGCAGGCGATCGTCCGGCGCCTTGCGCCGCCGTTCGATGCGCCCCAGGGTATCGAGCAGTTCGTCGTAGAACTCTTCGATCAGGTCCAGCAGCAGGTGCTGCTTGCTCGGGTAATGGTGATACAGCGAGCCCGGGGTCAGCCCCAGATGGCTCGCCAGCTCGCGCATGCCGACCTGGCCGAAGCCCTTGCTGGCGAACAGCTCCAGGGCCTTGTCGCGGCTTTCGGCAAAACGCGAGCAACGCTCAGCCATAGCGGTGGAAGCCGCGTTCGGTCTTGCGCCCCAGGTAACCGGCGGCAACCATTTCCTTGAGCAGCGGCGCGGGCCGGTATTTGCTGTCGTTGAAGCCATCGTAGAGGGCTTGAAGGATCGCCAGCAGGGTGTCCAGGCCGATCAGGTCGGCCAGGGCCAGCGGGCCGATCGGCTGGTTACAGCCCAGGCGCATGCCGGCGTCGATGTCCTCGGCGCTGGCCAGGCCTTCCTGCAACACCAGGATCGCCTCGTTGATCATCGGCACCAGGATCCGGTTGACCACGAAGCCCGGGCGGTTGCCGGCGGTGATCGCGACCTTGCCCAGGCGCGTGGCCATGTCCAGGGCCAGGGTGTGGGTCGCGTCGCTGGTCTGCAGGCCGCGAATCACTTCGATCAGGCCCATCACCGGCACCGGGTTGAAGAAGTGCAGGCCGATAAAGCGCTCGGGCGCGCTGACGCTGGCGGCGAGCTGGGTGATCGACAGCGACGAGGTGTTGGAGGCGATCACACAGGTGCTGGCCACCTGGGCGGCGATCTGTTGCAGCACCCGCAGTTTCAGCTCGAGGTTTTCCGTTGCCGCCTCGATCACCAGGTGCGCGTCGACCAGGCTGGCGTAGTCGGTGCTGGTGCGGATGCGCCCCAGCGTCGCCTGTTTCTGTACTTCGTCCAGGCTGCCCTTGGCGATCAGCCGGTCGAGGTTCTTGCTCACCGTGGCCAGGGCCTTTTGCAGGGCGCTGTCGCTGATGTCCAGCAAGGTCACTTCGAACCCGGCCTGGGCACAGACCTGAGCGATTCCGTTACCCATGGTGCCGGCGCCGATCACGCCGATATTCTGCAGATTCATCTTGGCTTCTCTTTCTTCGTCCGGGCGTGTCGCAGAGCAGCGCGAACGCGTCTTGCAATGCAACCTTCGAGGCGCGAGTCTAGTGCCCGCGCCGACCCCGGCCTATGCCAAAAGCGCTCAGCCGCGCTGGCGTTTTTTGCCATGTTCACAGCCACAGAGAGCAGTCATTCCATGCGGGAAAAGGATTCGGTCGCGGTCTACTTCGTGCAGGTCATGGTCCACGCCTTGCGTGAGCGACCCGAGCGCCTGGCCGCAGTGCTGGCCGAGGCGGGCATCGATCCGGCCTTGCTCGGCCAGCCCGAGGCGCGGGTGCCGGCCAGCGCGTTCGCGGCCCTGTGGCTGATCCAGATCCGCGAGCTGCAGGACGAGTTTTTCCGGCTCGATTCCCACGGCCTGCCGCCGGGCGCTTTCGCCCTGATCTGCCGGGGGCTGATCCAGGAGCCGACCCTGGAAAAAGCCCTGCGCCAATGCCTGGCCAACTTCGGCCTGTTCCTGCGCGACTTTCGCGGCAGCCTCAGTGTGCGCGGCAAGCGCGCGGTGCTGAGCCTCGACAGCCAGCCTCGCGATGAGGCCACCGGGCGTTTTGGCGAAGAGACGTTCCTGGTGCTGATGATCAGCCTGCTGTGCTGGCTCGGCGGGCGGCGCATTGCCATCGACCGCGCCGACTTCCGTTATCCGCGCCTGTCCCTGAGCGACGATGCCTTGCTCTGGGGGCCGAACCTGACCTTCGGCGCCGAGCGCACCGAAATCGAGTTCGCCAGCCGTTTCCTGCGCCTGCCGGTGGTCCAGGACCTGGCCTCGCTCAAGGTCTTTCTGCGCAGCGCGCCGCAGTGGCTGGTGATCCGTTTTCGCAACCAGCACGGCCTGGCGACCCAGGTCTATCAACGCTTGCGCCGCAGTCATTACAGCCAGTGGCCGACCCTGGAAGCCTTCGCCGGCGAGGTGCAGGTCAGCCCCAGCACCCTGCGGCGGCGCCTGGAGCGCGAGGGTGTGTCGTACCAGGAAATCAAGGACGAAGTGCGCCGTGGCATGGCCGTCGAACTGCTGCGCCAGAGCCGCGCGAGCATCGGCGAAATCGCCGAGCGCACCGGCTTCCAGGAGCCCAGCGCCTTCCACCGCGCGTTCAAGAAATGGACCGGCGAAAGCCCGGGGCGCTATCGCGCGCGGTACCAGCCGACAACCTGACGGGCTGGCGCGCCCGCCTCAGTTCAAACCGACAGCCCCAACCCCAACGCCTGCAACTGCCGCCGGGTCTCAGCCGCGGACTGATGGTGAATCGCATTCCAGCCCAGGGCCTTGGCGGCGACGATATTCGGCGCGTGATCGTCGATGAACACCAGCTCCTGGGGCGCCACCTCCGGCAGGTGCGCGCGGATGCGTTGCAGGGTGGTGTGGTAGATCTCTGCGTCAGGCTTGATCTGCCGCTCCTGCCCGGACACCACGATGTCGCGAAAACGCTGCAGGAACGGATAGTTGTCCCAGGCATAGGGGAAGGTTTCCCGGGACCAGTTGGTCAGCCCGAACAGCGGCATCTGCGCCAGGTGCAGGTCTTCCAGCAAGGCCACGCCGTCATCCAGCTGGCCGCGGAGCATTTCCGGCCAGCGCCCGTAATAGGCCTCGATCAGGGGCGCATGTTCCGGGTGTTCGGCCACCAGGCTGCGGGTCGCTTCGGCCAGCGTTCGCCCGGCGTCCTGCCGGGTATTCCAGGCCTGGGTGCAAATGGTGTCGAGGAACCATTGGCGGCGGGTATCGTCAGGG
The DNA here is from genome assembly GCF_003184125.1 of Pseudomonas sp. RW409. Classification (NCBI taxonomy): domain Bacteria; kingdom Pseudomonadati; phylum Pseudomonadota; class Gammaproteobacteria; order Pseudomonadales; family Pseudomonadaceae; genus Pseudomonas; species Pseudomonas sp. RW409. The sequence continues at coordinate 650,403 of NZ_QHHP01000042.1, forward strand.
ATCAGTTGGCGGTACAGATGGTGCGGATTCCAGTCGAACAGCACGCCACCAAAATCGAAAACCACAGCACGAATTGTCATGAGCACGTCCTTTGAGCGGTTGTGGGTCAGGGCAGACATCCTGCGACGGTAGGCGATGCAATGCAATTTGCCGGCGGCCCGGGCCCGGTTTCCGGCGCAGCGACATGCGCTGCTCGCCGGGCTGTTCGAGCCGGGGCCACAGCCCTCTTTCAGTCGACAATCACCTGTTCGTTCGGGTCATCGCCCAGGCACACCGTCAGCTGTTGCCCGGCCTTGTTGAACGCACAGTTGGGCAGGGCCTGCTGCTTGATGAAGTTCAGCGGCGGGAGGAGGAACACGCCGGCGAGGATCAGCGCGCCGACGGTCCGGGGCAGCAGCACATCCGCACTAGTGGCGACCGGGCGGGGCTTGAGGCGCCCGCGTCGATACCAGTACAGACCGCTGAAGACCAGGCCGCAGCCGATCGCCATGGCGTAGTCCAGCTCCCAGGCTTGCGGGCTGAAGATCAGGTTGCCGTCGGCATCGTCCGGGTAATTGATCCGCCACCAGGCGCCCAGCAGCAGCGGCACCAGGCCGGCGACGATCCAGGCCAGGCGGGCGCCGGGCATGCGCGTGAGCAGGGCCAGGCCCAGGCCGAGGGCGCAGAGGAGCCAGATGCCGAGGTACAGCTGAAAGCCCATGGCCCCGCCGAACAGGGTGCCGCTGACGTCCCGGGGGACGATCAGTTGCAGGTCGGTAAACACCATCACGGACAGCGGGGCCGCCACGGCGATTCCGCTGAGGACGGCGTTGATCCATAACCACAAAGTGAACAGGCGATGCATGGGCGTACTCGGCAAAGACAGGAAAGGGGATGGCACGGGGTGTGCCGGATTCAAGGGCATGGCAAGCCACTGCCGGTGGCGGACAGGGTCGGTTCACCAGGCTGGAATGGGCGAGTAGCTAAGGTGCGGATCAGGTGCGCAGTGCCGGGTAGCAGCATGGCTGGACGAGCAATGATCGGGGCAGGCGCCAACACGTTTCTTCCTTGGGCGGTGTTCGGGGCGCGCAGTATGCAAGGCCGCCGCCGGTTTTGCATCAGCCGCCGTGCAGCAGGGCGGGGCACAGGGGCCCCGCCCGAGGGGGTTAGAACTGCTCCGCTTCCAGGCCGAACAGCGAGGAGCTGCCGGCGCGGATGCTCTGTTCCAGGCTGAGGATGCGCGGCAGCAGGCGGCTGAAGTAGAAGCGCGCCGTGGCCAGCTTGGCGCCGTAGAAACTTTCGTCCTCGGCGTGCTTGTGCTCGGCCACCTGGGCCATGCGCGCCCACAGGTAGGCGTAGGCCACGTAGCCGAACAGATGCAGGTACTCGACGCAGGCGCTGCCCACTGCGTTGGGGTTCTGCACCGCCTGTTCGCGCAGCCAGTCGCTGAGGTCTTCCAGGCGCTGCACCGCGTCCAGCAATTCGGCGGCGTAGGCGGCGCCGGGCAGGTAGGCGTAGTCGCGAATCTCGCCGGTGAACAGGCGCAGGGCCACGCCGCCGTTGCCCACCACTTTGCGGCCCAGCAGGTCGAGGGCCTGGATACCGTTGGTGCCTTCGTAGATCTGCGCGATGCGCACATCCCGCACCAGCTGTTCCTGGCCCCATTCGCGGATATAGCCGTGGCCGCCGAAGACCTGCTGGCCGAGGATGCAACTGTCCAGCCCGGTGTCGGTGAAGAACGCCTTGGCCACCGGGGTCAGCAGCGCCACCAGGGCCTCGGCGTTGTGCCGCTCGTGGGGCTGGTCGGCGAACTTGGCCAGGTCCAGCTGCTGGCCGACGTAGCTGGCGAAGGCCCGGCCGCCCTCGGTCATGGCTTTCATGGACAGCAGCATGCGCCGCACATCGGGGTGGACGATGATCGGGTCGGCGATCTTGTCCTTGGCCACCGGGCCTGCGGGCGAGCGGCTCTGGATGCGCTCGCGGGCATAGGTGCGGGCGTTCTGGTAGGCGTTCTCGGCGCAGCCGATGCCCTGGATGCCGATCGACAGGCGCTCGTAGTTCATCATGGTGAACATCGCCGCCAGGCCCTTGTTGGCCTCGCCGATCAGCCAGCCAGTGGCGCCGTCGAAGTTCAGCACGCAGGTGGCCGAGGCCTTGATCCCCATCTTGTGTTCGATGGAACCGCAGCTCACCGCGTTGGCCTGGCCGAGGTTGCCCTGGGCGTCGACCTGGATCTTCGGCACCAGGAACAGCGAGATGCCCTTGGGCCCGGCCGGGGCGTCCGGCAGCTTGGCCAGGACCAGGTGGATGATGTTTTCGGTCAGGTCCTGCTCGCCGCCGGTGATGAAGATCTTGCTGCCGCTGATCCGGTAGCTGCCGTCGGCCTGGGGTTCGGCGCGGGTGCGGATGATCCCCAGGTCGGTGCCGGCATGGGCCTCGGTCAGGCACATGGAACCGGCCCAGCGGCCTTCGTACATGGGCGGCAGGTACAGTTGCTTGAGTGCCTCGCTGGCGTGGGCGTCGATGGCCAGGCAGGCGCCGGAACTCAGGGCCGAATACAGGGCGAAGCTGGAATTGGCGGCGTAGAGCATCTCTTCGAACTGCACCGCGAGCATCTTCGGCATGCCCATGCCGCCGTAGGCCGGGTTGCCGCTCAGGCCGACCCAGCCACCCTGGATATAGGTGCCGTAGGCCTCCTTGAAACCGGCGGGGGTGCGCACCCGGCCGTTGTCCCAGGTGGCGCCTTCCTCGTCGCCGCTGCGGTTGAGCGGGGCGATCAGCTGGCCGGTGACCTTGGCCGCCTCTTCGAGAATCGCATCGGCGGTATCGGCATCCACCGTCTCCGCCAGGGCCGGCAGCCGGGCCCAGAGTTTGGGCGCGTTGAACACTTCATGCAGGACAAAGCGCATGTCGCGCAGGGGGGCGTTGAATTCGGGCATTGCAGGAACCTCGGGCAAGAGTGGAGGTTGAACGGCCGGGGCCGGGTGATTCAAAAAGGCTAGACCCCGCCGTGCCGACTCCCAGCAGGACAACGACGTGCGCGGGGTTTCTGTCTATTCAAACTAGAGGTTTTTCGCCATGTCGCGCAGGACGAACTTCTGGATCTTGCCGGTGGAGGTCTTGGGCAACTGGCTGAACACCACGGTGCGCGGCACCTTGAAGCCCGCCAGGTGTTCCCGACAGAAGGCGATGATCTGCGCCTCGCTGACCTGCTGGTGATCGGCCTTGAGGGTGATGAAGGCGCAGGGCGTCTCGCCCCATTTCTCGTCGGGCCGCGCCACCACCGCGGCTTCCAGCACCGCCGGGTGGCGATAGAGCACGCCCTCCAGCTCGATGGTGGAGATGTTCTCGCCACCGGAAATGATGATGTCCTTGAGCCGGTCGCGGATCTCCACATAACCGTCCGGGTGGGTCACCCCCAGGTCGCCGGTGTGGAACCAGCCGCCCTCGAAGGCCTCGGCGGTGGCGCTGGGGTTCTTCAGGTAGCCCTTCATCACCGTGTTGCCGCGCATGAAGATCTCGCCGATGGTCTGGCCGTCGCGGGGCGTGGGTTCGAGGGTTTTCGGGTCGGCCACCATCACCCCTTCCAGGGTCGGGTAACGCACGCCCTGGCGCGACTTGATCTGCGCCCGCTGTTCCAGGGGCAACTCGTCCCAGGCCGCGTGCCAGGCGCACAGGGTCACCGGCCCGTAGACCTCGGTCAGGCCGTAGACGTGGGTCACCTTGATGCCCATTTCTTCCACCGCGCCTATCACCTTGGCCGGTGGCGCGGCCCCGGCGACCATGGCATTGACCGGGTGGTCGATGGCCGCCTTGGCCGAGTCCGGCATGTTCACCAGGGCATTGAGCACGATGGGCGCGCCGCACAGGTGCGTGACCTGGTGCTCGCGGATCAGGTTGAGGATCTTCTGCGGGTCGACCCGGCGCAGGAACACATGGACCCCGGCCAGGGCGGTGACGGTCCAGGGGTAGCACCAGCCGTTGCAGTGGAACATCGGCAGGGTCCACAGGTACACCGGGTGGTTGCCCATGGCCCAGGTCATCTGGTTGCCCAGGGCGTTGAGGTAGGCGCCGCGGTGGTGATAGACCACGCCCTTGGGGTTGCCGGTGGTGCCCGAGGTGTAGTTCAGGGCGATGGCCTGCCATTCGTCATTCGGCCACTGCCAGGCGAATGCCGGGTCGCCCTCGGCGAGGAAGGCCTCGTAGTCCAGCTCGCTGACCGGCTGGCCCTCGCCGTACTCGGGGTCGTCGAGGTCGATCACCAAAGGCGGCTGGTCGAGCATGGCGATGGCGGCGTGGATCACCTCATGGAATTCGCGGTCGGCGATCAGCACCTTGGCCTCGCCGTGGGCCAGCATGAAGGCGATGGCCTCGGCGTCCAGGCGCACGTTGAGGGCATTGAGCACGGCGCCGATCATCGGCACGCCGAAGTGGGCTTCGAGCATGGCCGGGATGTTCGGCAGCATCACCGCCACCGTGTCGTTCTTGCCGATCCCGCGCCCGGCCAGGGCCGAGGCCAGGCGCCGGCAGCGGCTGTAGGTCTGGGCCCAGGTGCGGCGGATCGAACCGTGGATCACCGCCGGGTAATCGGGGTAAACGGCGGCGGTGCGCTCGATGAAGCTCAAAGGGGACAGGGCGATATGGTTGACGGCCGTCGGCGCGAGGCCTTGCTCGTAGATGGACATGGTTCGGGTACCCGGTGGCTGATTGTTAGCTCTATTGGCCGAGGCCTTCTCTGGTTGTGTTGCGACCCCTTCGTAGGAGCCGGCTTGCCGGCGAAAGCGATCTCGCGGACGCCTTCGCTGGCAAGCCAGCTCCTACGCAAGCCATCCAGCATCCTGGCGTCACCGTCAGGTGAGGGCAGCGTTTGGCTTGATCATCGGTACGCAGCACACCTTGCAAAGGCTCGGTGACTTATCCGGAGGCTTTTATATACTGCTTGGCAATTGATATGGAAGTACTACCTGAGTTGTATAGTATTTCTACTACATTAATAATTCGCTGATCCAGCCCGCAGGTTTATCGACGATGCCCACCTCCACCCACTTGAGCCGCTGGCTGCACCTGCAGCGTGAAGGCCGGCTGCCGGACTCGCCCTGGCTCGGCCATGACCCGCAACCCAGCCTGTTGCTGGACGCCGAGGCGCGGCCCGTGGACCTGAACCCGGCGCTCTTGCAGTGGCTGGATAGCGAGGCGTCGAGCGAGGTCGCGGCGCTGCTGCCGGTCAATCACCCGGCCCTGGTCCGCGCGTGCCTGGAGCAGCAGCGGGCCATCGAAGAGGTCGAGGCCCAGTGGGGCGAGCGGGTGCTGCTCTGGAGCTTTATCCCCGACCCGCACCGGCAACGGGTCCTGGCCCGTTGCCGCGAAGCCACGGCGCAGATCCTCGCCGAGCGCGAGTCGGCCACGGCCCGGCGCCTGTACCGGCTGATCACCGAAAACACCACCGACCTGATTTCCCGGCATACGCCCGACGGCACCTTTCTCGACGCCTCGCCAGCCTCCTGGACCCTGCTCGGCTACTGGCCCGAAGAGCTGCGCGGGCGCCTGGCCCGCAGCCTGTTCCACAGCCAGGACCTGGCCGGGCTGACGCAGCGCACCCGGGACGCCCTGGAGCAGGACGGCTACCACACCATGACCTACCGCATCCGCCATCGCGACGGCCATTACCTGTGGTTCGAGACCGCCTGCCGGGCGATCCGCGAAACCTACACCGGGGCGGTGGTGGAAGTGGTGGCGGTGTCCCGGGACATCACCTCCCGGGTCCAGGCCGAAGAGAACAAACGGCGCCTGGCGGAAGTGGTGGAGGCCAACCCCGACCCGGTGCTGTTCATCCAGCCGGGCGGCGCGGTGACCTACCTCAACCCGGCGGCCCGGCGCACCCTGGGCCTGGAGGCCGGGCAGCCGATGCCGGACCTGGCAAGCATCCTCACCCCGGAGGTGCTGGGCAGCCTGCAACGCGAAGGCTGGCACCGCGCCGAACACAGCGGCCGCTGGAGCATCGAGGCGCGCCTGCAACCGCCGGCCGGCGGCGCGTCGGTGCCGGTGTCACTGATGCTGCTGGCCCATCGCGCGGCCAGTGGCGAGCGCTTCTATTCCCTGGTGGCCCACGACCAGAGCGAACGGGAATTGCGCGAGGCCCAGCAGCGCCATCACCAGGACGAACTGGCCCACACCGCGCGCCTGGTGACCCTGGGCGAACTGGCCTCGGGCATCGCCCATGAAATCAATCAGCCGCTGGCGGCGGTGGTCAATTACGCCAACGCCAGCCAGCGCTATCTGCAAGCCTTGGATACCCAACCCCAGGCTGTGCAAAAGGTCGCCCAGGGCCTGGAGCGGATCGCCGAACAGGCCACCCACGCCGCCGAAGTGATCAAGCGACTGCGGGCCTTTTTGCGCAAGGGCGGGCGCCGGGTCCAGGCCCTGGACCTGGCCGAGGTGACCCGGGAAACGGTGCGCCTGTGCGCCTGGGAAGCGCAGGCCTGCCAGGTGACGATCGAGCTGCGCCTGGCGGATAATCTGCCGCCGGTTTACGCCGACCGGATCTTGCTCGAGCAGGTGCTGTTGAACCTGTTGCGCAACGCCATCGAGGCCAATCGCGAGGTGCATCCGCAGCAGGGCTCGCAGATCGTCCTCGGCGCCCAGGCCAGTGGCGAAGGCGGGGTCGAGGTCAGCGTCAGCGACCAGGGCCCGGGCGTCTCCGCCGAGCAGCTGGCGCAGCTGTTCACCCCGTTCTACACCAGCAAGGCCAACGGCCTGGGGCTCGGGCTGTCCATGAGCCGCAGCATCGTCGAAGGCTTCGGCGGCGACTTGCAGGCCCAGCCCCAGAGCCGGGGCCTGAAGATGTGCTGCCACTTGCCGGCGACGGCCCCGGCGCAAGCCGATTCACCCACCCAACCGACAACAGGAGCAAGGCAATGACGAGTGCGGCGCAGCAGCTGGTGTATGTGGTCGACGACGACCCGGGCATGCTCGACTCCACCGTCTGGCTGCTGGAGTCGGTGGGCCTCAAGGCGGTGCCCTTCACCAGTGGCCGGGAGTTCCTCGAACACTGCGACCCGAGCCTCGACGCCTGCGTGCTGCTGGATGTGCGCATGCCTGGCATGGGCGGGCTGAATGTCCAGGAAGAGCTACGCCAGCGGGATATCCACCTGCCGCTGATCTTCGTCAGCGGACACGCCGATGTGCCCATCGTGGTGCGGGCGTTCAAGGCCGGCGCCGTGGACTTCATCGAGAAGCCCTACAACGAACAGCTGCTGCTGGACAGTGTGCAGCAGGCCCTGAGCCGCGCCGACGACCGCCACAGCCGCAACGCCGGGCAGGCCCGGGTCGAAGCGCGCCTGGAGAGTCTCACGCCGCGGGAGAAGGACGTGTTGCTGCCGTTGGTGCAGGGCTACAGCAACCGCGAGATCGCCGAGCAGCTGGGGGTCAGCGTCAAGACCATCGACCTGTATCGGTCACGGGTGATGAAGCGCATGCAGGCCGAACACCTGCCGGAACTGGTGGGCATGGCCATCGCCGTCGGGCTGGTGGACCCGCTGCAATTGCGCTGAGGCTGCGGCCACCGCACTTTTTGCGTTTTTGCGGTTCTATTCAGGGCCAGGCCGCGCCGATCCCCCGCGCGGCCAGAGTCCAGAACGGTGCCGATGGTTTATCCGCTTTCTCGTTGTTTTCTGCACGTCTTTTGCCTGCGTATGCTGCGCCAGCCGCTGTGGCTGGCCGCTGTCTTGATAGTCTGCGCCGGTGGCTGCAGCCAGCAGCAGGGGCGTGACATGGTCCACCAGTTCAGCAATGGCAAACCCCAGGAATTCTTCCAGACCAGCGTCGACCGCATGGCCACCCTGAGCATGCGCGACAACCTGCAAAGCCTTTACTTGCTGATGAACAAGCTCTACCTGCGTAACCCTAACCAGTGGCGCGAGTGGGGGTATACCGATGCCACCAGCGCCGCGCGGGATATCCGCCAGGCCATCGAGCAGCAGAAGGACTTGCCGGCCCTGGGCAACCGTCGCGACCTGGCGGCACTGAGTTATGCCTTGAGCCCGGAGTTTCGTGGCGACCGGGTTGGGGCCTTTATCTATGCCATTGGCAGCATGCTGGTGACCGCTCATGGCGGGCGTACCGAGTTTTTCATGACCGACACTATCGATCCGCAGTTTGTCAGTAACGCTGCGCGCAATATTGAAAAGGCTACCTGGATGCTCAGTCAGCGGCAGGGGGCCAATGGGGAATTGTTGCTGTTTTCCAATGAGATTTCGGAGGAGGGCAGCAATCTGAGTTTTGCTGTGGAGTTTGGGAAGATTGTGGCGCGTCTCGATCTGCTGACTCAGATGCTTGACGAGCGCTACCGGCGCATTGGGTTGAATTATGCGCAGAGCTTGTTGCTGATGAATTTTTTGCCGGTGCAGTAGGGGCTCGATCTTCTTGGGCACATATTCGTTGCTGCGGCCACGGCTGCTTCTGTAGGAGCGAAGCTTGCTCGCGATGGCGTCTGTTCTGGCACTGCATTTCTTGGACGGTGTACATATCCATTCCTGCGGTTACGGTCGATGGCAGTGGTGTGGGCCTCTGTAGGAGCGAAGCTTGCTCGCGATGGCGTCGGCTCTGGCACTGCATTTCTTGGACGGTGTACATATCCATTCCTGCGGTCACGGCTACTTAGGGTTCCGCCCTTACGGCCATCCCTTTCAAGGTCTTTTCGTTTTGGCAGCCTTGATGACCCTGTCTGTTGAAACGTGGGCATGTACCGCCGTCCCTTGAACCCATGTCCTGGGCTTGGGTACCTTGGGGCCTCGTTGGCTTTTGGCGAC
>NZ_QHHP01000042.1:659198-706271 GCF_003184125.1 Pseudomonas sp. RW409
CGACAAAAAATGCCTCATCCCCCGCAACACTCACGTTGGTCCTCTCAGCTGTCACCGCTGCGCGACAGTGCTAAGGTTCGGCCCTAGCTTTTGCATTTTCCAAGGAAGCCCTTATGCCGGACGCCATGTCCCTCAGCGCTGGTTTTATGGTGGTTCACGGTAACCGCCTGGACGAATTGCGCAGCCTGGTGGTCAGCTGGATGCGGCGTTATCCCTTGGCGCCTCTGGAGAATGAGATCGCCCTGGTCCAGAGCAACGGCATTGCCCAATGGCTGAAGCTGGCACTGGCTGAGGATCCCGAGGAAGACGACATGGGCGGCTGCGGCATCGCCGCCGCCATCGACGTGCAACTTCCCGGCAGTTTCATGTGGCAGCTCTATCGCATGGTGCTGGGACGCGATGAAATCCCGCCCAAATCCCTGCTGGATAAAGCCCCGCTGACCTGGCGCCTGATGCGACTCTTGCCCGAGCTGATCGATCAGCCGCACTTCGAACCGCTACGACGTTTCCTCACTCACGACACGGATCTGCGCAAGCGCTATCAATTGGCCGAGCGCCTGGCTGACCTGTTCGACCAATATCAGGTTTATCGCGCCGACTGGCTGGAAGACTGGGCAGCAGGACGTCACCAACTACGCAGTGCTCGAGGCGAGCCCAAGGCCCTGACCCCCGCCAACTGCTGGCAGGCCGAACTGTGGCGTGCGTTGTTGCTGGATGTGGGGGAAGAGGGTATGGCGCAGAGTCGCGCCGGCGTTCACCAACGTTTCATCGAACGTATTCTCAACCTGGAAAAGGCGCCACAAGGGTTGCCCTCGCGAGTGATCGTTTTCGGGATTTCCTCCCTGCCGGCACAAGCCCTTGAAGCCCTGGCTGGATTGGCCCGCTTCAGTCAGGTTTTGCTGTGTGTGCACAACCCCTGTCGTCACCATTGGGCAGATATCGTCGCCGACAAGGACCTGTTGCGCCATCAATACAAACGTCAGGCGCGCAAGGCGGAAATGCCCGCGGTGCTCGACCCACAGACCCTGCATCAGCATGCCCATCCGCTGCTCGCCGCCTGGGGTAAACAGGGTCGTGACTACATCAACCTGCTCGACAGCTACGACGATCCCAACAGCTATCGCTCAGCCTTTCGCGACGGTCGTATCGACCTGTTCAGCGAGAGCCAGCCGCAGACCCTGCTGAACCAGCTGCAGGACGATATTCTCGAATTACGCCCGTTGGAGGAGACTCGCCAATTATGGCCGGCGATCGATCTGCAACAGGACAAGTCGATCCGTTTTCACATTGCCCACAGTGCCCAGCGCGAAGTGGAAATTCTCCACGACCAACTGCTCGCGCGCTTCAGTGAGGACCCCGAATTACGTCCGCGAGATGTGATCGTGATGGTCCCGGACATCGACAGTTACGCGCCGCATATTCGCGCGGTCTTCGGTCAGCTGGAGCGTGACGATCGGCGTTTCATTCCATTCACCCTGACAGACCAGGGCCAGCGTGGCCGCGACCCATTGCTGATTGCCGTGGAGCATCTGCTCAAGCTGCCGGACAGCCGTTTCCCCGTCAGCGAAATCCTCGACCTGCTGGATGTCCCGGCATTACGCGCCCGCTTTGGTGTAGACGAAGCCGATCTGCCGACCTTGCATCGCTGGATCGAAGGTGCCGGCATCCGCTGGGGCATGAACGCCGAACAACGGGCCGACCTGGGACTGCCGGAAGAACTGGAGCAGAACAGCTGGCGTTTCGGCCTGCGCCGCATGTTGCTGGGCTACGCCGTGGGACGCTCCGATGCCTGTGAGGGAATCGAGCCTTACGATGAAATCGGTGGCCTGGACGCGGCACTGATCGGGCCGCTGGTGGCCTTGCTCGATGCACTGGAGACGGCGTATCAGAACCTCACCTTGCCGGCTTCGCCGCCGCAGTGGGGCGAGCGCCTGCAAGCCCTCACACAGCAGTTCTTCCTGGCCAGTACCGAGCATGACGACTACCTGCTGAGCCAACTCGAAGACTTGCGCGAAACCTGGCTGGAAACCTGCGAGTCGGTCGGCCTGTGCGATGAGCTGCCGCTGACTGTGGTCCGCGAGGCCTGGCTGGCCGGCCTGGACCAGGGGCGTTTGTCCCAGCGCTTCCTGGCCGGTGCGGTGAACTTCTGCACGCTGATGCCGATGCGCGCGATTCCATTCAAGCTGGTATGCCTGCTGGGGATGAACGACGGCGACTACCCGCGGGCACAACCGCCGCTGGACTTCGACCTGATGGGCAGCGACTACCGCCCCGGCGACCGTTCGCGGCGTGAAGACGACCGTTACCTGTTGCTGGAGGCGCTGCTTTCGGCGCGGGATCAACTGTATGTCAGTTGGGTCGGTCGCAGCATTCGCGACAACAGCGAACGCCCGGCTTCGGTGCTGATCGGCCAGTTGCGCGATCACCTGGCCAGTGGCTGGAAGCTGGCGAATGACCAGGACGACCTGCTCCACGCCATGACCCAGGAGCATCCGTTGCAACCTTTCAGTGCCCGCTATTTCCATGAGGGCGATGGACTGTTCAGTTATGCCCGTGAGTGGCAGCTGTTGCACCAGACCCAAGCGTCTCCTCAAGCGCTCGAGCCTCTGGCGCCCTATGTCCAGGAAGAGCCTTTAAGCCTGGGGCAATTGCAGGACTTCCTGCGCAACCCGGTGCGGCACTTCTTCAGCCAGCGCCTCAAGGTGTTCTTCGAGGCGGCCGACGCGCCCTTGGCCGACGAAGAGCCTTTTGTGCTCGACGCGTTGCAACGCTACAGCCTGAGCGACAGCCTGCTGGAGGCGGCGTTGAACAGTGCCGATGATCCGGACCAGGCCTTGCAGGCCCAGGCGCAGCGGCTGCAGGCCAGCGGTTTGCTGCCCATGGCCGGTTTTGGCGAGAGCCTGCAAAGAGAACTGATCGAGCCCTTGCCGGATCTGTTGATGCGCTATCGGCAATTGCTGGAGCTATGGCCAACCCCCGTCACCAGCGCCTTGCCGATTACCCTGGAACTCAATGAGGTGAAACTCGAAGGCTGGTTGAGCGGCCTGCACCAACGCAGCGATGGTGGGTTGCTGTCGGTCACCACTATCCCCAACAGCATTGGCTCACTCAAGACCCGCAAGTGGCACCGCTTGACTCGTCCCTGGGTCAATCACCTGGTGGCCTGTGCCAGTGGTTATGTCTTGACCACCGCGCTGGTGGCCAGCGACGACACCTTATTGCTGCCACCTCTGGATCGCGAATCGGCACTGCAAAGCCTGGGCGATCTGTTGCTGGCCTGGCAGGCGGGCATGTGCCAGCCGCTGCCGGTAGCCGTGAAAACCGCTTTTGCCTGGCTGGGCCAGAGCGACCCGGGCAAGGCCGAAGCCGCGGCGCGCAAAGCTTATGAAGGCGACGGCCAGACCAGCGATGGCGAGCGTCGGGAAAGCCCGGCCCTGGCGCGCCAGTACCCGGACTACAACGCGTTGATCGCCGATGAAACCTTCAGCGGCTGGGTTGAGGCGCTGTACCGCCCACTGTTGCAGGCGCCCTGGCGCTCCGCGGCCAATGGGGAGGCAGACGCATGACCCGGCAAGCACCTTTGGCCCTGGCGTTCCCGCTACGGGGCAGCCAACTGATCGAAGCCAGCGCCGGTACTGGCAAGACTTTTACCATCTCGGCGCTCTACCTGCGCCTGGTGCTGGGACACGGCGGCGAACTGGCTGGGTTCGGTCGCGAGTTGCTGCCACCGCAGATTCTGGTGGTGACCTTCACCGACGCGGCGACCAAGGAGCTGCGTGAACGGATTCGCACCCGCCTGGCTGAAGCTGCGCGCTTCTTCCGCGAGGAAACCACCGCGCCCGACGCGCTGATTGCCGAGTTGCGCGATCAGTTCGCCGCCGAGCAATGGCCGGGTTGCGCCAGCCGCCTGGATATCGCCGCGCAATGGATGGATGAGGCCGCGGTCTCGACCATCCACAGTTGGTGCCAGCGCATGTTGCGCGAGCACGCGTTCGACAGCGGCAGCCTGTTTACCCAGACCCTGGAAACCGACCACAGCGATCTTCTGGGTGAAGTGCTGCGCGATTACTGGCGCCTGTTTTGCTACCCGATGCAGGGCGATGCACTGAACTGGGTACGGGCCAACTGGGGTGGACCCGCGGCCTTGCTGCCAAGGGTGCGTGCGCTGTTTGGCAGCGAGCGTGAAGTGGATCAGGAGCAGACTCCGGCTCAACTGATCGAAGCTTGTCTTTTGGAACGACGCGCCGCCCTGGTGCAGCTCAAGGCACCCTGGTTGCAATGGGCCGCGCAGCTGCGGGAGATCTGCTTGCAGGGCGTCGCCAGCAAGGCGGTCGATGGCCGCAAGATGCAGGCGCGTTACTTCGAGCCCTGGTTCGAAAAGATCACCGCCTGGGCCGAAGACGAGGCCATAGAGCAACTGGATATCGGCACCGGCTTCAGCCGCCTGACCCCCGAAGGCATGGCCGAGGCCTGGAAGGGCGATGCGCCGGATCATCCCGCACTGGAGGCCATGGTCGGGCTCAAGGCCGCGCTCGATGCCTTGCCGAGCCCCGACGCCGCGGTGTTGCAACACGCCGCGCGCTGGGTCGGTGCGCGTTTCGAAGAGGAAAAACGCCGGCGGGCCGAGATGGGCTTCGACGACATGCTGCTGCGCCTCGACGCCGCGTTGCAGGCCGAGGGTGGCGAGCGGCTGGCGACGCTGATTCGCGAGCAGTTCCCGGTAGCCCTGATCGACGAATTCCAGGATACCGATCCGGTGCAGTACCGGATTTTCGAAAGCATCTACCGCATCGAGGACAACAATCCCGAGACCGGCCTGTTCCTGATCGGCGACCCCAAGCAGGCGATCTACGCCTTCCGTGGCGCGGACATTTACACCTACCTGCGCGCTCGCCAGGCCACCAGCGGCCGCTTGCATACCCTGGGCACCAACTTCCGTTCCAGCCATGCCATGGTCAAGGCGGTGAACCACGTATTCGAGCGTGCCGAATCCCGTGAGCAAGGGCGCGGCGCGTTCCTGTTCCGGGAGAAAAACGGAGAGAACCCGGTGCCGTTCCTGTCGGTGGCATCCCAGGGGCGCAAAGAGCAGTTACAGAGAGAAGGGCAGGTGGTGCCGGCACTGAATATCTGGCACCTGCCCACGGAGCAAGCCATTTCCGGTGCGCTGTACCGGCAGCAACTGGCGGCGGCCTGTGCCAGCGAAATTGTCGTCTTGCTCAACGGCGGACAGCAGGCCAGCGCCGGCTTCGTCCGCGACGGCCAGCCCTTCACGGGACTGCTGCCGGCGGACATCGCCATTCTGGTCCGCGATGGCAAGGAGGCTCAGGCCGTGCGCGGTGAGCTGGCTGCGCGCGGGGTGCGCAGCGTGTACCTGTCGGACAAGGACTCGGTATTCGCCGCCCAGGAAGCCCACGACCTGCTGGCCTGGCTCAAGGCCTGTGCCGAGCCGGATATCGAGCGCCCGTTGCGCGCCGCGCTGGCCTCCATCACCCTGAACCTGCCGCTGGTGGAGCTGGAGCGCCTGAACCAGGACGAATTGGCCTGGGAGAGCCGGGTCATGCAGTTCCGCGGTTATCGCCTGATCTGGCGCACCCAGGGTGTGCTGCCGATGCTGCGGCGCCTGTTGCATGACTTCCAGTTGCCCCAGGCGTTGATCGCCCGCAGCGATGGCGAACGGGTGCTGACCAACCTGCTGCACTTGTCCGAGCTGTTGCAGCAGGCGGCTGCCGAACTGGATGGCGAACAAGCGCTGATCCGCCATCTGGCCGAGCACCTGGCCTTGTCCGGGCAGGCTGGCGAAGAACAGATCCTGCGCCTGGAAAGCGACGAACAGCTGGTCAAGGTGGTGACCATCCACAAGTCCAAGGGCCTGGAGTACCCGCTGGTGTTCCTGCCGTTCATCTGTTCGGCCAAGCCGGTGGATGGCAGTCGCCTGCCGCTGCATTACCACGACGAATCGGGCAAGGCCCAGGTGACGCTGCGACCGACCCCGGAGCTGATTGCCCAGGCCGACGACGAGCGTCTGGCCGAGGACCTGCGCCTGCTCTACGTGGCTCTGACCCGTGCCCAGCATGCCTGCTGGCTGGGTGTCGCCGACCTCAAGCGCGGCAACCACAACAGCTCGGTATTGCACCTTTCTGCCTTGGGTTACCTGTTGGGCGGCGGTGCGCTGTTGAACGAGTCCAGTGGCCTGGCGCGCTGGCTGCAAGACCTGCAGCAAGGCTGCGAGGCCATGAGTGTCGGGGAAATGCCCAGCGCCACCGACAGCCGTTTCCATCCGCCACGCAACGACGCCACCCTGTTGGCGCCCCTGGCTCCCAAGCGGCGCGCCGCGGAAAACTGGTGGATCGCTTCCTATAGTGCCCTGCGTATCAGTGACAGCCTGGGCGCCGGCAATACCGAGGCGCCGGAAAGCCCGCAGGCGCAGAAACTCTTCGACGACGAGCGCCTCGACCCCGATGCCCCACGTGAAGTCGTGGCCAGCGGCGCGGATATCCATCGCTTCCCCCGTGGACCGAACCCGGGGACCTTCCTCCATGGCCTGCTGGAGTGGGCCGGTGACGAGGGGTTTGTCGCCGACCCCGTTGCTATCGAGGATGCCATCGGTCGGCGCTGTAATCGCCGCGGTTGGGAAGGCTGGATTCGGACCCTGAGCGATTGGTTGCGGCACCTGTTGCAACTGCCTTTGCCTGCCGGGGCGGGGCGGCCACCGGTGGTGCTCGCGCAGTTGAGCCAATACCGGGTCGAGATGGAATTCTGGTTCGCCAGCCACAAGGTCGACGTGCTCAAGCTCGACGAACTGGTGCGCCAGTACACCCATCAAGGCGTGCCGCGGGTGACCGCCGAACCGGTCCTGCTCAACGGCATGTTCAAGGGCTTTATCGACCTGACCTTCGAGCATGAAGGGCGCTATTACGTGGCCGACTACAAATCCAACTGGCTGGGCGTGGATGACGCCGCCTATACCGAGCAGGCCATGGAACAATCGATTCTCGACAACCGTTACGACCTGCAATACGTGCTGTACCTGCTGGCCCTGCATCGCCAGTTGCGCGCGCGCCTGGCGGACTACGATTACGACCGGCACATGGGCGGCGCCCTGTATCTGTTCTTGCGCGGCACGGGCTCGGCCAGCCGCGGCGTGTTTTTCACCCGGCCGCCCCGTGAGCTGATCGAGCGCCTGGACCGCTTGTTCCAGGGCAAGCCTGAGCAGCCCAAGGCCGAGCCGGCGTGGGAACAGGGAGTATTGCTGTGATCGAGGACCTGCTGACGCCGCTGGAACCCCAGCCCCAGCCCGACCTGGCGCCCCTGGTACGGGCTGCCGATCTGCTGCTGTTGCTCGACCGTTGGGTCGAGCGCGGCTGGCTGCGCGCCCTGGACAAGGCTTTCGTAGGCTTCCTGCATGAACTGGAGCCGCAAGGCGATCCGCTGGTGCTGATGGCCGCGGCGTTGACCAGCCATCAACTGGGCCATGGTCATGTCTGCCTGGACCTGTTCGAAACCCTCAAGGAGCCGGATTTCGCCCTGTCCCTGCCGCCGGAAGGCGATTTGCAAAGCACCGCGGCGGTACTGCCGTCGCAGGTGCTGGCGACGCTAGAGGGGGCGCACTGGTGCAAGGCCCTGGCGGCCAGTCGCCTGGTGGCGCTGGCGGCCGACCAGAGCGAGCAGGCTCGCCAGCGGCCTTTGGTGTTGTCGGGCAAACGCCTGTATCTGCGCCGCTACTGGGCCTATGAGCGGCGCATTGACAATGCCTTGCGCCAGCGCCTGGCGGTGCAGGAGGAAACCCCCGCGGACCTGGTCGAGCGCCTCGGCGGCCTGTTCGGGGCGGCCAGGGCGACGGGGCCGGTCGACTGGCAGAAACTCGCCTGTGCGCTGGCCACCCGTGGCGCCTTCAGCATCATTACCGGCGGGCCCGGTACCGGTAAAACCACGACCGTGGTGCGCCTGCTGGCCTTGCTCCAGGCACCAGCTGTCGAAGCCGGCAAGCCTTTGCGTATCCGCCTTGCGGCGCCCACCGGCAAGGCGGCGGCGCGCCTGACCGAATCCATCAGCCTGCAAGTGCGTTCCCTGTCGGTGGACGACAGCGTGCGCGAGAAGATCCCCAGCGACGTGACCACGGTGCACCGGCTGCTGGGCAACCGTCCGGGCACCCGGCACTTCCGCCATCACGCCGGCAACCGCTTGCCGCTGGATGTGCTGGTGGTCGACGAAGCCTCGATGATCGACCTGGAGATGATGGCCAATCTGCTCGATGCGTTGCCGGTGCACGCGCGCCTGGTGTTACTCGGCGACAAGGATCAATTGGCCTCGGTGGAAGCCGGTGCGGTGCTTGGCGATCTTTGCCGCGATGCCGAGGCCGGCTGGTACAGCCCGCAGACCCGCAACTGGCTAGAGGCCGTCAGCGGTGAACAATTGGCGGACAGCGGTCTGCAGGAAGATAACGCCGGTACTCACCCGCTGGCCCAACAGGTGGTGATGCTGCGTCACTCCCGGCGTTTCGGCGAAGGCAGCGGTATCGGCCAGTTGGCACGCTGGGTCAACCAGCAGCAGGCCGAGGAAGCGCGCCGCCTGTTGGCCGCCCGCAGCCACGCCGACCTGTATGGCTTGAGCCTCAAGGGCGAACAGGATCGCGCCCTGGAGCGCTTGCTGCTGGAGGGCCACGGTGACGGGCCACAGGGTTACCGGCATTACCTGAGCCTGCTGCGCGGCCAGCGCCCGCCTGCCGATACCGCGCTGGAAGATCCGCGCTGGACCGCCTGGGCCCGCGATGTGCTGCAGGCCTTCGACCAGTTCCAGTTGCTCTGCGCGGTGCGCAAGGGGCCTTGGGGTGTCGAGGGCTTGAACCAGCGGATCACCGCCGCCCTGTTCAAGGCGCGGCTGATCGAGAGCGATCAGCAGTGGTACGAAGGTCGTCCGGTGCTGATGACCCGCAACGATTACGGCCTGGGCCTGATGAACGGCGATATCGGCATTGCCTTGAAGCTGCCCGAGCACGAAGGCGCGCAGGACGGGCGGCGGGTGCTGCGGGTGGCCTTCCCGCGCAACGACGGCCAGGGTGGCGTGCGTTTCGTGCTGCCGAGCCGGCTCAATGATGTGGAAACCGTGTACGCCATGACCGTGCACAAATCTCAGGGCTCGGAATTCGCCCACACCGCGCTGATCCTGCCCGAGGCGCTGAACCCGGTGCTGACCAAGGAGCTGATCTACACCGGCATCACCCGGGCCAAGGACTGGTTCAGCCTGATCGAGCCGCGGGCCGGGGTGTTCGAGGAGGCGGTGCGGCGCAAGGTCAAGCGCCTGAGCGGGTTGATGCTCGACCTGGGTTGAGCGCCGGGCCGCTGGCGCTCAGCACGCGATCAGAGCGCCGCGGCCAGCGCCGTTGCGCTGGGCTGCTCGAGCCCCATGAAGCGCCTGACCCGCTCTCCGGCTTCTTCTTCGCGGATCGCCCGCGGGCTGGCGTCCAGCTGGATATTGCCGCCCTCCATAAAGATCACTCGATCGGAAATCGACAGGGCGAAGTCCATCTCGTGGGTGACGATCAACATGGTCATGCCTTCTCTGGCCAGGTCACGAATCACATTCAACACATCGCCCACCAGCTCCGGGTCGAGGGCCGAGGTCGGCTCGTCGAAGAGCATGATCTGCGGCTCCATCGCCAGGGCCCGGGCAATCGCCACGCGCTGCTGCTGGCCGCCGGACAGCTGGTGCGGGTACTTGTGGGCGTGGGCCAGCAGGCCGACCTTGTCCAGCAAGGCGTAGGCCTGCTGCGCGCTCAAGGCCTTGCTGCTGCCGTGGTAACGCGGCGCCAGGCAGATGTTGTCGAGGATGCAGCGATGGGGGAACAGGTTGAAGTTCTGGAAGACCATGCCGATGTGCCGCACGCCCTCGCGCACCTGCGGGCTGTTGAGGTTGTCGCCGGCGCTGATGAAGCTGTTGCCGAACAGCACGATCTCGCCCTGGTCGATGCGCTCCAGGCCGTTGATGGTACGGATCAGCGAGGTCTTGCCCGAGCCGGACGGACCGATGATGGAAATCACCTGGCCGCTGGCGACGTTCAGGTCGACGCCCTTGAGCACCTGATGATCGCCGTAGCGCTTGTGGATGTTTTGCAGCTGCAGGGCCGGGGCGCTGCCGGCCACCGCTGTTGGACGCGGGCGGGCGTGCAGCGGTTGCGCCTGCTGCCGGAGCCACTCGGTGCCGGCGTCGTCCAGGGTTTGTGGCGTGCGCAGGTTCAGGTCCAGATGGCGTTCCAGGCGCTGCAGCAGCCAGGCGAACAGGGTGACGATCAGCACGTAGTACACCGCCACCGCGGCCAGGGTCTCCATCACCAGGAAGTTCTGCGCATACAGGCGCTGGCCGACGGTGAGCAGTTCGGTCAGGGAGATCACCGAGATCAGCGAGGTCAGCTTGACCACGGTGATGTACTCGTTGATCAGGGTCGGCAAGGAAATGCGGAAGGCCTGGGGGATGACGATCAGCCGTTGCAGGCCGACCAGGCCGATCCCCAACGCACGACCGGCTTCCTTCTGCCCCTTGGCCACCGAGATCAGCCCGCCGCGGTGGATTTCCGCCATGTACGCCGCTTCGGTCACCACCAGGGCGAACAGCCCCGAGTAGAAGGGGTTGGACAGCACCGAGCCGGTGGCCGGAAACAGCTGGGGCAGGTTGTAGACGAAGACCACCAGCACCAGCAGCGGGATGCTGCGAAAGAACCAGATGTACAGCGCTGCCGGGGTTCTGAGCCAGGCGGCGCTGGAGAGTTTGGCCGACGCCAGGAGAAAGCCCAGCAGCATGCCGATGAACCAGGCCAGGGCGCTGAGCTGGACCACGGTGACGCAGGCGTGCCAGAAGCTGGGCAGGGAAAACAGGGAGAAGAAGTAGGACCAGTCGAATTGCATAAATACCTCAGGCGGCTTCGGATCGCAGGCATCAGGACGGGCGTCGTGCGCTCGATCAGGGGCCGGTCACGGGCGCATCCATGCGCCGCAGTGGCTTGTCAGTCAGTCACGGGTTCGAGGTTGTATTTGCCGAGGATCGCGGCATATTCGCCGTTCCTGCGGCTCTCGGCGAAGGCTTCCTGCAGCGCCTTGTAGGTGGCGTCGTTGCCTTTCTTGACGAAGATGCCGAGGGTCTGCTGATAGATCAGGTGCTGGCTGGTGACGACCACCCGGCCCTTGGTGCGTTCGGCGATCATCTTCGCCGCCCCGGCGATTTCCACCTGGGCCTGGATGTTCTTCGACAGCAGGGCCTGGGTCACTTCAGGTGCCGAGGGGTATTCGCTGACGCTGATCGCGCCCTTGTTGTTCGGCACGCAGTAGTCGCTGGAGAGCTTCTGCAACTGGCCGACCCAGGTGGTGCCCTGTTCCAGGCCGACTTTCAGGCCGCACAGGTCTTCAGGGGTTTGCGGATTCAGGCCGCTGTCCTTGGACGCCATGATCGCCGCGCCGGTTTTCGCATAGGCGATGGTCATGGCCTGGGTCTGCCGCTCCGGGGTGATGTACATGCCGGAAATGATCGCGTCGTAGCGACCGGCATTGAGGCCAAGAATCAGGCTGGGGAACTTGGTGTCGACGAACTCGGCCTTGGCGTTCAGATGCCTGGCCAGGGCGTGGGCCAGTTCCGGGTCGGAGCCGACCACGTTCTTCTCGCTGTCATAGGACTCGAACGGCGGGTAGGTGATTTCCATGCCGATCTTCAACTGGCCGGGTGTCGCGGTCGAGGCCAGGCCGGCAGTGGCGCACAACAGGCCGGCGGTGAGCAGGGTCAGGCGAGCAACGTTGTTTTTGTTAAGCATCGTGGGTCTCTCCAGGGGATGGAAGCACAGGGCGAAAGGGGTGTCAGGACGCTTGCGACTGATGTTTCAGGTGGCCGAAGCTCGAAGGCTTGCGGGCTTTTTCCGGCAAGCGGATCTCGCCGTTCTCCACGCGTTTGCGCAGGTACTGATAGGTCTGCAGGGCCTGGCCATACATGTGTTCGCCGATGGCGATCTGCTCATAGTCGTCCGAGGCCTTGGCGAACTGCGGCAAAGGCTTGATCAGGGTGTGGAAGTCGCAGGCGTAGAACAGCGGGAACGAGTAGCGCTCCTCGCTGACCGTGCGCACCCGGTGGGCGGTGGCGACAAAGGCGCCGGCGGTCATCACTTCCAGCATGTCGCCGATGTTCACCACGAAGGCGTCGGCAATGGGCGGGGCGTCGATCCACTGGCCCAGGTTGTTCATCACCTCCAGGCCCGGCTTGTCGGCCAGCAGGATGGTGAAGCACTCGTAGTCGGTGTGGGCGCCGATGCCGGGGGCATCCTGGGCCGCGTCATCGAAGGGGTAGTGGATCAGGCGCAGCTTGGAAGGCGGGCGGGTGACCAGGGCGTCGAAGTAGTTTTCTTCCAGGCCCAGGGCCAGGGCAAACCCGCTGAACAGGCGCCTGCCGAGGGCGAAGATGGCCGCGTAATAGGCCTGTACCGCCTCCTTGAAACCGGGCAGCGCCGGCCATTCGTTCGGCCCCAGCAGCGGCGTGTTGGCCAGGACCAGGGGATCGTCGGCCGGTACTTCGAAGCCGATGTCGAAGGCCTCCTTGTGATCCGGCTTGCCCTTGGAATACACCTCCTCGCCTTCGGGGACGAAACCCTTGTGGCTTTTCGAGGTGCCGATGTAGTGCTGCATCTTGGTGTCCAGGGGCTGGGCGAAATAGTCCCTGGCGGCTTGACGCAAATCGGCGATCAACTGCGGGTCGATGCCATGGCTGGTGATATAGAGAAAGCCCACTTCGCTGGCGGCTGCTCCCAGCTGCTCGGCGACGGCCAGCCGGTGTTCCAGCTCGATGCTGAACAGGCCGGCGATGTCCACCACCGGGATGTGCTTGAAGTTGGCCTTGGCCGGGGTGTTGTCGATCTTCTCGGGCATGACGCAAGAACCTCACGGACGGGTTGAGTGGGTGAAGCGGTCGAAGTGTTCGCGCTCGGTCCTGGCCATCCACTGGTTCAGCGACCAGAGGTCGGCCACCGGCACGTTGGTGAAGGGCAGGTGATGCAGGTAGCCGTCGGCGCCGAACTCCGGGGTCAGGGTGCTGACCTGGTAGCCACGGGCCTTTTGCGAATGCCAGACGGCCTCCCAGTGTTGCTGGTGGAACGCCAGTTCACGGGCATATTCCGGGGCGGCGGGGTGCGGGACTTGCGGCCCCTGGTCATAACCGACCCGGGCCTGGATGTGGTGAACGCGCTCGACGAAGGGGGCCAGGTCATCGAAAGGATCGTCCAGCAGGCGTTCGCAGGTGACGACCCAATGGCTGATATCGCTGGTGAAGCGCAGATCGGGCAATTGCCGGATCAGATCCAGGGTGACCCAGGGGTTGAACAGCGAGCGGGCACGGTGAGTCTCGAGGCTGCAGAACTGGCCATGCTTGCGCGCCAGTTCCATGGCCTGGCCGAAGAACTCGACTTGTTGCGCCAGGGGCCAGCGATCGTTGCCGGCCAGGACATTGACGAAGCGCGGTGCCAGCTCGGCGGCCCAGGCGAGTTTGCGGTCCAGGTCCAGCAGGTGTTCCTGGAACGTGGCCGACTGTTTGGGCAGGACGTCGTAGGCGGTAAAAACGGTGCAGATATAGCCGAGGCGATTGTCCCGCAGGAAAGTGCCGAATTCGCCGCGTTCACGAGCTTGCAAAGGCAGGCGGGCTTCCATACCGTCGAAGCCGGCGGCCAGCAGTTCGTCGAGTGCCTGGGCCTTGCTGGCGGTATAGCCCCAGAGTGTGCGGAATATTTCCAGTTGCATCGGCTAACCTCAAAGATGTCTTGGGCTACTCATGGCACCGCAGCGGCGTGTGGCCGAGGCGGCGATACTGGGCAGTAGCAAAAGACATTCCTTGAGCCGGATCTCTGCGGATCCGATCTCACCGAGGGGGCCTGGATGGCTCACTCTCTGGCGCCGATCTTAAGCAGGCGATGCAGGCATGAAGAATAGGAAGGCTCAAATCGTTACTTCATTTTTTTCTAAACCAATAGCCTGCTACCCATGCCTGGGAGCCTCGCGGGGGGTTCCCCTGCTGTGCTATCGTTGCGGCATCATTGTATGACGATCAAAGAGAATCCCTGCATGAACGTGGCTGTCTCGGCGACAGAGCGCTTTTTGGGCTGGAGGCAGGTATTGCTGTCCACCCTGGTCTGTCTGCTGAGCACTTTTGCCGTCGCGCAACCCGAGCCTGCGGCTGTCAGCCTGGCAGACCAGCGCGCCAAGGCAGTAACTCAGGTGGTGCTGGGCATTCTCAGCTATGCGCGCTGGCCGGTGGAGCCGGCACAGCTGCGCCTGTGCGTGGTGGGGCCGACCGAATACACCGACGATCTGGTCAAGGGCACGACCCAGGCCACCGGCCGCCCGGTCCTGGTGCGGCGCTTGCTGGCCGACAACCCAGCCATCGTCAGCGAGTGCGACTCGGTGTACATCGGTAAGCTGACCGATGACCAGCGTGCCCGCCTGTTCACTTCCCTGGCCGGTCATCCGGTGCTGAGCATCAGCGAAGGCGGCGACCAGTGCACGGTGGGCAGTCTGTTCTGCCTGCGTGTCAGAGACAACCAGGTGTCATTCGAGGTCAACCTGGATTCAGTGGCCCGCAGTGGTGTGCGGATTCATCCGAGCGTGCTGCAACTCTCCCGTCGTCGACCGGCGGCGCCATGAGTCTCTTCAAATCGCCTGTTCGCCCTACCTTGCGTTCGGTCATTGGCCGCGGGCATCTGATTGTCGCCCTGCTGGCCATTTCCATGGCCAGCCTGTCCCTGACCCTGCTCGGGGTGTTGGCATTGCGGGTGTATGCCGATCACAACCTGCACCTGATCGCGCGTTCGATCAACTACACGGTCGAAGCGGCGGTGGTGTTCAACGACAGCGCCGCGGCGACCGAAGCCCTGGCCCTGATCGCCTCCACCGAAGAAGTGGCCGAGGCCCAGGTGCTCGATGCCCGGGGCCGTGTGCTGGCCCACTGGGAGCGTCCGGAAACCGGTTTGCTGAGCGACCTGCAAATGCAGATCGCCCGCGCCTTTCTCGAGAAGCCCATCACGGTGCCGATCATGTATCAGGGCCAGGAGATCGGCAGTGTTGCCTTGACCGGGCACGGCGGCAGCCTGTTGCGCTTCCTGCTCAGTGGGTTGGTGGGGATTGTCCTGTGCATCGCGGTGAGCGCCTGGGTGGCGCTGTACCTGGCGCGCCGTCAGTTGCGCGGCATTACCGGGCCGCTGCGCAGCCTGGCCGATGTGGCGCATGCCGCGCGCCGCGAGCGGGCCTTCGACGTGCGGGTACCGCCGGCAAAGATTGCCGAGCTGGATAACCTGGGCAACGACTTCAATGCCCTGCTCGATGAGCTGGAGGCCTGGCAAACCCATTTGCAGAGTGAAAACGAAACCCTGGCCCACCAGGCCAGCCACGACAGCCTGACCGGGTTGCCGAACCGGGCGTTTTTCGAGGGCCGGCTGATCCGCGCGCTGCGCAGCGCCAGCAAGCTCAATGAACGGGTCGCGGTGCTGTTTCTCGACAGCGACCGCTTCAAGGGCATCAACGACAACTTCGGTCACGCCGCCGGCGACGCGGTGCTGATGGCGGTGGCATCGCGGGTGCGGGCGCAGTTGCGCGAGGAAGACCTGGTGGCGCGCCTGGGGGGCGACGAGTTCGCCATTCTGCTGACCCCGCTGCACCGCATCGAGGACGCCGAGCGCATCGCCGAAAAAATCATCGCCAGCATGGAGCTGCCGATCGCCTTGCCAGGCAGTACTTCGGTGCTGACGTCGCTCAGTATCGGGATTGCCGTCTACCCTGATCATGGCACCACCCCGGGTGCTCTGCTCAACGCCGCCGATGCGGCGATGTATCAGGCCAAGCGTGTCTCTCGAGGCGGGCAACACACCGCGGGGTCGGAGCCCCCCGTCGTTCACGTTCAATCCAGGAGCTAATTCTTTGTTTTCATTGACTCGACCTTTCATGCGACTTTTCACCGCCGGCCTGTTGCTGGCGCTGCTTTCATTGACCGGCTGCCAGAGCGTGCCGCCCAAGGGGCTGACCCCGCAACAAGTGGCGGTGCTCAAGCAGGAGGGCTTTGAGCTGACGGATGAAGGTTGGGCCTTCGGCCTGTCCGGCAAGGTGCTGTTCGGCAGCGATATCGAGACTCTGAATGCCGCCAGTACCGAGATCGTCGAGCGCATCGGCAAGGCCCTGGTCAGCGTGCACATCGACAAGGTCCGGGTCGATGGCCACACCGATGCCTCCGGCAGGGAAACCTATAACCAGCAACTGTCCCTGCGTCGGGCGAAAAGCGTGAGCAAGGTGCTGGTGGCCACGGGCATGCGTGAAGAAAACATCCAGCTGCGCGGCCTCGGCAGCAGCGAACCGGTAGCCTCCAATAGCACGGTGGCCGGGCGTACCGAAAACCGTCGCGTCTCGATCGTGGTCATCGCCGACTAATAGGCGAACACCATTGCCTGGGTCTGCCCCATCAGCAGGCCCTGATTCTGTTCAGTCACGCTGAGGATGTAATCCCACATGGTGGTCTTGGTAGGGCACTTTAGGACCGGAAAGGATCAGAATCACCCTCACATCGTTTCAAACGAGCAATAACATCCGGGGCGGTTTTAACAGTGTCGATGCGACCTGCGCCATCAAGGTAAATGTCTATCGCGCTCCCCCATTTTGGCGTGATGTTTATGCATCTCCGCAGAGTCTTCTTATTCCACCAGTCGAAGTTCATGAAGAACTTCTCATTGGGGAAAATATGCCCAGTGTCATAAGTGGCTTGCCCTGGAAGCATTCCTTCTTTATGAATGCTGTGCTGCGTGTTCCAGATTAGCCGAAGTTCGTCTGTACCTTCTTTAGAGTAATGGACACGGACGACGGGGGTCGCCATGTACCAGAACAACAATGGGAAAACAACGAGCGCCCCAATAACATATCGGGCTTTAATATTTTTCGCAGACATGGACACTGGCGCCATCTCCCCATTCTTCCGGTGTAACTGCAAGCACTTCGTCCATGATCATTTTTGCCGTGATGCCCCCGTTTGGATACTCGTTGTAGAGTTTCATGCCGATACTAATTGAAATCCGATCCGGGACGTCGTCCCAGGCGCGCATCCCTTCTACGCCTTCTGTGGCATGAGGTCCTTTGAGCCTTTGCTCTTCTTTGGCGACGGTTATCTGCTCTCCCCACCGTCGTAATTGATCTGAAACAATCTGCTCGACCCCAGCGCCATCCAGAAGGACGCCTTCAGTGAGTCCTCCAGCCATACCAACATAGCCGTAGTGAATGTTCGACCAAATATCGTAGAAGTAGTCGTACTTGCCTTGCCTGTGGCGATACCTGCCAAATTTTGCATGAATCTTCGGTTTGTGGTCCCAATCACAACCCTGGCCCACTCGTTCAGTCCAAAGGGCCATAGCTGCCGCGATGTTTGAAGCGCCGATAGCTTGAGGGCTGGTATTTCCGACTTGGGCATACCACGGCAGGGCCATTTGCTTGCGGGTCTCTTCCGCAACGTCATAGCTGAGCAGCTCTTTCATCTTCA
Source organism: Pseudomonas sp. RW409 (assembly GCF_003184125.1). Classification (NCBI taxonomy): domain Bacteria; kingdom Pseudomonadati; phylum Pseudomonadota; class Gammaproteobacteria; order Pseudomonadales; family Pseudomonadaceae; genus Pseudomonas; species Pseudomonas sp. RW409. Next base: position 676,728 of record NZ_QHHP01000042.1, read on the forward strand.
AGACGGAGGAGTGGTGGATGTTGCTATTCATCTCATCTGCGATGTAGCTCGCCAGCTTCTCCATCATGTTCGGGTGGGTACAGCCTTCTGGCCCATCGTTCGGCTCTGGCTTCTCTTCGGGCGCCTTAGAGGCCGCATTGGGATCGACCAAAGCATTTGCAGCAGTCGCCTTCTCGGTCAGTCTCGGGTCGGCCAGCAAGGTCGCCATCTTTTCATCGTCTACCGAGCCGTCCGGGCGGAACACTCCGAGTATGGCGAAGTTGATGATTGCCGCATCGGGAACAGGCCCCATGACAAAGCCACCGAAGGTATCACCCGACCCCGTAATGATTGTCCCACCGTGACTGGTCGGGCTCCCTAAATGGGCCATGGGACGACCATTCAGGATGATCGAGGGAAACCCCGTGGTGATGACCGCGCCACAACCGCAAGTGTCACCGACTCGGGCTGCTCCCATGAAGTTGATGTTGATGTCAGCAGAAGCGCAAGCAATAGGAGTAGTGCCGTGACCGGGAAGAGGACAGACGTGTTTGTCGCCCAGGCGAGCAGAAGAGAGCATTTATCGTCCTTGCATTAGCTGATCCGCGAGGCTCTTTGTCGAGCTTCGCGAACCTAGCAAGTGGCGATGGCTAAGGCTTTAGGACGATTCTGAACTTGGTTGGAGAGTCTGTCGGGGCCTGCTAATTACGATCAATCCCTGTCGCAAAACATTGGCAAGGCCAGCGGATCTTCCTGCAGGACTATGAGTCGGCAAACACCATCGCCCGGCTCTGCCCCATCAGCAGGTCCTGATTCTGCTCGGTCACGTTGCGGATGTAGTCCCACAGCAGGGTGATCCGCTTGAGCTTGCGCAGGTCTTCGCGGCAGTACATCCAGAACTGTCGGGTGATGTCTATTTCCTCCGGCAGCACTGGCAGCAGGCGTGGGTCCTGGGCGGCCAGGAAGCACGGCAGGATCGCCAGCGAGCGCCCTTGCTGCGCCGCCACGTACTGGGCGATCACGCTGGTGCTGCGCAGGTTGGCGCTGGCGCCGGGCAGTACATTGGCCAGGTACAAGAGCTCCGAGCTGAACGCCAGGTCGTCCACGTAGCTGATGAATTGATGCTCGCTCAAGTCCGCCGGGCGGCGGATCGGTGGATGCTGGTCGAGGTATTCCTGGGTCGCATAGAGCTGCAGGCGGTAGTCGCAGAGCTTGCAGCAGACATAGGGACCATGCTCCGGGCGCTCCAGGGCGATGACGATGTCGGCTTCGCGCTTGGACAGGCTGATGAAGTGCGGCAGCGGCAGGATGTCCACCGAGATCGCCGGGTAGGCGTCGACGAAATGGCTCAGCTGCGGGGTGATGAAAAAGCTGCCGAAACCCTCGGTGCAGCCCATGCGCACATGGCCGGACAGGGCCACGCCCGAGCCCGAGACCTGTTCGCAGGCCATGTGCAGGGTGCTTTCGATCGACTCGGCATAACCCAGCAGGCGCTGGCCCTCGGCGGTCAGGACAAAGCCGTTGGTCCGGGACTTTTCGAACAGCAGGGTGCCCAGCGCGACTTCCAGCGAGCCGATGCGCCGCGACACCGTGGTGTAGTCCACCGCCAGGCGCTTGGCCGCGCTGCTGGCCTTGCGGGTGCGGGCCACTTCGAGGAAAAACTTCAGGTCGTCCCAGTTCAGCGAGCCGAGGGATGTGATGTTTTTTTGCATGATGGACCGGCTTTTATGTGCGTTCTTATTAGAAGTTTGCACATCTATACTCCAAAAACAGTCCGACAACCAACTCGCGACGCACGCCTCATTTCAAGGCGGTCCCACGCCTTGGCTCCCTGCATAAGAACCTCAAGAAGTCAGGAGACCCGTATGAACGCATCCCTCAAGTCCGACGGCACCACCTTGCAGCAGGTCAAGCTGCTGATCGACGGCCAGTGGGTCGAATCCCGGACCAGCGAATGGCACGACATCACCAACCCGGCCACCCAGCAGGTGCTGGCCAAGGTGCCTTTTGCCACGGCGGATGAAGTCGACGCCGCCATCGAAGCCGCGCAGCGCGCCTTCCAGACCTGGAAGCTGACCCCGATCGGCGCGCGGATGCGCATCATGCTCAAGCTGCAGGCGCTGATCCGCGAACACTCCAAGCGCATTGCCCAGGTGCTCAGCGCCGAACAGGGCAAAACCATCGCCGATGCCGAAGGCGACATCTTCCGCGGCCTGGAAGTGGTCGAGCATGCCTGCTCGATCGGCAGCCTGCAGATGGGCGAGTTCGCCGAGAACGTCGCCGGCGGCGTCGATACCTACACCCTGCGCCAGCCGATCGGCGTCTGCGCCGGGATCACCCCGTTCAACTTCCCGGCGATGATTCCGCTGTGGATGTTCCCGATGGCCATCGCCTGCGGCAACACCTTCGTCCTCAAGCCTTCGGAGCAGGACCCGCTGTCGACCATGCTGCTGGTGGAGCTGGCGCTGGAAGCCGGGATTCCGCCGGGCGTGCTCAACGTGGTGCATGGCGGCAAGGACGTGGTGGACAAGCTGTGCACCCACCCGCACATCAAGGCGGTGTCGTTCGTCGGCTCCACTGCGGTGGGCACTCACGTCTACGACCTGGCGGGCAAGCACGGCAAGCGCGTGCAGTCGATGATGGGCGCGAAGAATCACGCCGTAGTGCTGCCTGACGCCAATCGCGAACAGGCGCTCAATGCCCTGGTCGGTGCCGGGTTCGGCGCGGCCGGCCAGCGTTGCATGGCCACCTCGGTGGTGGTCCTGGTGGGCGCGGCGAAACAATGGCTGCCGGACCTCAAGGCGCTGGCGCAGAAACTCAAGGTGAATGCCGGCAGCGAGCCGGGCACCGATGTCGGGCCGCTGATTTCCAAGCGCGCCAAGGAGCGTGTGCTGAGCCTGATCGAAAGCGGCATCAAGGAAGGCGCCAAGCTGGAGCTGGACGGTCGCGACGTCAAGGTGCCGGGTTTCGAGCAGGGCAACTTCGTCGGCCCGACCCTGTTCTCCGGGGTGACCACCGACATGCAGATCTACACTCAGGAAATCTTCGGCCCGGTGCTGGTGGTGCTGGAAGTGGACACCCTCGACCAGGCCATCGCCCTGGTCAACAGCAACCCCTTCGGCAACGGCACTGGCCTGTTCACCCAGAGTGGCGCAGCGGCCCGCAAGTTCCAGAGCGAAATCGATGTCGGCCAGGTCGGGATCAACATCCCGATCCCGGTGCCGGTACCGTTCTTCAGCTTCACCGGTTCCCGTGGTTCCAAACTGGGCGATCTGGGGCCCTATGGCAAACAAGTGGTGCAGTTCTATACCCAGACCAAGACCGTCACCAGTCGCTGGTTCGACGATGACAGCGTCAACGATGGCGTGAACACCACCATCCATTTGCGTTGAGGAGTCGGCTCATGAAAATCGCATTCATCGGTCTGGGCAACATGGGCGCACCCATGGCGCGCAACCTGCTCAAGGCCGGGCATCAGTTGAACCTGTTCGACCTGAACCAGGCCGTGCTCAACGAACTGGCCGAACTGGGTGGCAGTATCAGTACCTCGCCGCGCGCCGCCGCCGAAGACAGCGAGCTGGTGATCACCATGCTGCCGGCCGCGCCCCATGTGCGCAGCGTCTGGCTGGGTGACGATGGGGTGCTGGCGGGTATCGCCCGTGGCACGCCGGCGGTGGATTGCAGCACCATCGACCCGCAGACCGCCCGCGACGTGGCCGCGGCCGCCGCCAAGCAAGGCGTGGCCGTGGCCGATGCGCCGGTATCCGGCGGTACCGGCGGCGCGGCGGCGGGCACCCTGACCTTCATGGTCGGCGCCAGCGCCGAACTGTTCGCCACCCTGCAGCCGGTGCTGGCGCAAATGGGCCGCAATATCGTGCACTGTGGTGAAGTGGGGACCGGGCAGATCGCCAAGATCTGCAACAACCTGCTGCTGGGCATTTCGATGATCGGCGTCAGCGAGGCCATGGCCCTGGGCGATGCCCTGGGCATCGACACCAAGGTGCTGGCGGGCATCATCAACAGCTCCACCGGGCGCTGCTGGAGTTCCGACACCTACAACCCCTGGCCCGGGGTGATCGAAACCGCACCGGCCGCTCGCGGCTACACCGGCGGCTTCGGCGCCGAACTGATGCTCAAGGACCTGGGCCTGGCCACCGAGGCCGCCCGCCAGGCGCATCAGCCGGTAGTGCTGGGCGCCGTGGCGCAGCAGCTGTACCAGGCCATGAGCCAGCGCGGGGAAGGGGGCATGGACTTCTCGGCTATCGTCAACAGCTATCGCAAGCCCCAATAGGGGTTTTTCCGGGAGCCCGCGTCGGGCGGGCTCCCGGTTTTTTACCATCTCTCTTACTTCAATGGACCTCGCTCCCCTGTAGCCCGCTGGCACAGGCCGGGATCGAGTGCGCCGTCCTCGGCAATTGCGCTTGTTCAGAAAAATCAATTCATCGGTTCATGACAGTCTTACAGCCGAATATCGCCCGTAATATCTGCACAGTAGGCGATGAAGTATTCGCAAGTGGCTTTATCGCGACAATGTATAAGACATGCCCTGGCAGTATCGGGATTGATAGCTAAGGTGATTTGTGTCGACAGCATCTCTGTCGAATGACGACATGTCATGGATATGGCATGTATATAAGGTTATATCAGGGAGATAGACCATGGCAGATGTTCTGAGATACGGAGACAAAGTTCATATCAAGAATGGTTACAGTAATTGGGACGGCGGTTATCTCGATACTTGTAATCATGCGACCGCCCCGAACAGCCTTTACGGCGTAGTCACCGCAACCACTCCTCATCGCGGCCCGGGTACTGGCACCTGGGTCATCGAGTCTGCGACAGGCAAGGCAGTAGGAACCGAGGTTGAAAGTTGCGATGTGATTCTGCTGTGGAACCTCTACAAGAACGAGGGTGGCTATCTGGACACCAATGGCCACGCGACAAAACCGTCGATCTATAACGTGGTCACAGCCCTCAAGGAGTCGCGGCCGGCGGATACCCTGCACTGGCGAATCTTCGCCGATACCTCAGATCCCAAGGATTTCAAGGTGAGAGAGGGGGATGTCGTGCACTTCCTGAATGGCTACAACGACGTGCGCGGCGGGTTCCTGGATACCTGTGGGCATGCCAGTGGCGAGGGCGTCAAATATGCGGTATCGACGACCCCCTATCTGAATCGGGACGGCAATACCGGCTCATGGAAAATCTCGAAAGCCAAAGACTAAGTGCCCGATACACCGCCAGGCACCTGGATGTGCAAAAGGGGACGTTGAGACGTCCCCTTTTTAGTCGTTGGATTAATAGAGTTTCTAAAGTTTTAAGTGTGGGTCGTCTGCTTGGTTTTTTTGTTTAAGCAAGCTTGTTGGAAGTTTAAGTGGGCTGTCTGTATTCGCTGGGCATGAGATGAGTGAACTTCTGGTTGGCCAATATCATTAAGCCGGGAAGTGCATGGCGGGCGTGCGCCTTATTACTGTGTTTTTATAAAAAAGAGGCGCTCTTCAATGATATGAGCGCCTCTTGAAGTTTTGTGGAAAGTCCTTCGCCGGGCCGATCAGGCAGTTTGCAAAACTGCGGCCCGCATTTTCGGGCGTCAGGCGAAAACGAAATACTTGCGCACGGTCTCGACCACTTCCCAGGTGCCTTTCATCCCGGGTTCGACCACGAAGATATCGCCGGCGCGCAGGTGGATCGGGTCCATGCCGTCCGGGGTGATCACGCAGTAACCTTCCTGGAAATGGCAGTACTCCCATTTCACGTAGTCCACGCGCCATTTGCCGGGCGTGCAGATCCAGGTGCCCATGATCTTGCTGCCGTCTTCGCTGGTGTAGGCGTTGAGGTTGACGGTGTGCGGGTCGCCTTCGAGTTTTTCCCATTTGCAGGCATCGAGCACCGGCAGCGGGTGAGTGTCGCGCAGAACGGTGATGGGGGCAGTCGCGGTCATGAGGACTCCGGGGTCTTGGCTGAGAACTGAAGTCGCACCCTATAGCGCCCGGCGCCCCATCAGTTGTCTGTACTCGACATCGGGGTGCCCAGAAACGCAGTAGCCGCCCGCGAAGTGTTGCCGCGGTTTGCATTGAAATTTCCGAGCGTGAATCAGTGATTTCCTTGCAGTTCTTGCGAAAGATTCCGCGGTCGCCGGAGCATTTCGCAAGAATCTTCACGGGCATCGCTCGTATGATTCAGGTCGAAGTGGCCGAGAGCAGCGCTATGAATACAACCCCAAGCTGGTGGGACATCAGCCCGCCCCTGAGTACCGCGACCCCGACCTGGCCTGGCGACACGCCGTTCCAGGAAGAGCGGGTCTGGCAGTACGGACCCGAGTGCCCGGTGAATGTCGGGCGCATCACCCTGTCGCCGCACACCGGGGCCCATGTCGACGCGCCGCTGCATTACAGCGCCGATGGCGCGCCGATCGGCGAGGTGCCGCTGGATGTCTACCTCGGCCCGTGCCGGGTCGTGCATTGCCTGGGCTGCGGCCCGCTGGTATTGCCCCGACACCTGGAAGGTCACCTCGACAACCTGCCCGAGCGGGTGCTGCTGCGCACCTATCGCCAGGCGCCGTTGAGCACCTGGGATCCGGACTTCAGCGCCGTGGCCAAGGAAACCGTCGAGCTGCTGGCCAGCCACGGCGTGCGCCTGATCGGCATCGACACCCCGTCCCTCGATCCGCAGCAATCGAAAACCATGGACGCTCATAACGCCGTGGCCCGCCATGGCCTGGCGATTCTCGAAGGTATCGTGCTCGACGAGGTGGCCGAAGGCGACTACGAACTGATCGCGTTGCCCCTGCGTTTCGCTCATCTGGATGCGAGCCCGGTGCGCGCCATCCTGCGGCCTTTGCCGCGATAATTCCTACAATAGTATTTACAACAACAAAGCTTCGACCCCGCGCGCCCTCGATCAAGACTGGCGCCGGGTGATCGATCAGCCGCGACCTGACATGAGGAGCCCACGCGATGAGTCAATGTCCCTATTCGAGCAACCCGCCGCCCGATGGCTGGCATAACGCCGAACTGAATTTTTCCAATTCCATGAGCTACGGCGACTACCTGGACCTGGGGCGCATCCTCAATGCCCAGCACCCCTTGTCGCCGGACCACAACGAAATGCTCTTCATCATCCAGCACCAGACCTCGGAGCTGTGGATGAAACTGATGCTGCACGAGCTCAAGGCGGCTCGCGAGCACGTGCATCAGGGCCAGTTGCCGCCGGCGTTCAAGATGCTCGCGCGGGTGTCGCGGATCTTCGACCAACTGGTGCACGCCTGGGCGGTGCTGGCGACCATGACCCCGTCCGAGTACAAGTCGATCCGCCCGTACCTGGGGCACTCGTCGGGCTTCCAGTCGTTCCAGTACCGCGAGATCGAGTTCATCCTCGGCAACAAGAGCGCGACCTTGCTGCGCCCCCATGCCCATCGTCCGGAACTGCTCGAGGAACTGGAGCTGGCGATCGCCACGCCATCGCTGTACGACGAAGCCATCGGCCTGATGGCCAAGGCCGGGCTGGCCATCGACCCCGAGCGCCTGGCCCTGAACAGCCAGGTGCCGACCCAGCATGATGCGTCGGTGGAAGCCGCCTGGCGCGAGGTCTACACCGACCCGTCGCGCTACTGGGACCTGTACCAGCTGGCGGAGAAATTCATCGACCTGGAGGATTCCTTCCGCCAGTGGCGCTTCCGCCATGTGACCACGGTGGAACGCATCATCGGCTTCCAGCCCGGCACCGGCGGCACCGAAGGCGTCGGCTACCTGCGCAAGATGCTCGACACCGTCTTGTTCCCCGAGCTGTGGCGCGTGCGCTCGACGCTGTAAGCGGCAGGCCAGCAAAAAGGCCCGGCATTCATCGAATGCCGGGCCTTTTTGTTGGCTGAACCAGTGGCGTTGTAATCAGGGCCACCGTGTCATCGTTCATCGCGGGCAAGCCTCGCTCCTACGGTAACGATGTTCATCGCGAGCAAGCTCCGTTTCTGTAGGAGCGAGGCTTGCCCGCGATGGGCGCGCCGCCGTTGTCAGGCCACCGCCCGAGTACCAGCCCTGGCCACCCGCAGGCGGTAGAACACCCAGATCAGCGCAACCCACACCGGGATCGCGTAGACCGAAACCCGGATCCCGGGAATCATCAGCATCACGCTGACGATCATCAGCATGAAGGCCAGGCACAGGTAGTTGCTGAACGGGAACCAGAAGGTCTTGAACGACGGCACTATGCCTTGCTGGCCCATGGACTTGCGGAACTTCAGGTGGGTCAGGCTGATCAGTGCCCAGTTGATCATCAGGGACGCGACAACCAGGGCCATCAGCAGCTCCAGCGCTTCCTGCGGCGCCAGGTAGTTGACCACCACGCAGAGCAGGGTGATCAGCGCCGAGACGCCCAGGGCCAGCAATGGCACCCCCTGTTTGTTCAGCTTCATCATCGCCTTGGGCGCGTCGCCCTGTTCGGCCAGGCCGTAGAGCATGCGGCTGTTGCAGTACACGCCGCTGTTGTAGACCGACAGCGCCGCGGTCAGGACCACGAAGTTGAGGATGTGCGCCGCGGTGTCGCTGCCGATCAGGGCAAAGATCTGCACGAACGGGCTGCCGCTGTAGGAGTCGCCGGAAGCGTTGAGGGTCTGCAGCAACTGGTCCCAGGGGTACAGCGACAGCAGCACGGTGAGAGCGCCGACGTAGAAGATCAGCACCCGGTACACCACCTGGTTGATCGCCTTGGGGATCACCTTGCGTGGCTCGCTGGCCTCGGCGGCGGTGATGCCCACCAGCTCCAGGCCGCCGAAGGAGAACATGATGAAGGCCATGGCCATCAGCAGGCCGGTGCCGCCATTGGGGAAGAACCCGCCGTGGCTCCACAGGTTGCTCACCGCGGCCTGCGGGCCGCCGCTGCCGCTGGCCAGCATGTAGCAGCCCAGGGCGATCATGCCGATGATGGCCACCACCTTGATGATGGCGAACCAGAACTCGGCTTCGCCGAAGAACTTCACGTTCATCATGTTGATCAGGTTGACCAGCACGAAGAACACCGCCGCGCTGACCCAGGAGGGGATTTCCGGCCACCAGAACTGCACGTACTTGCCCACGGCCGTGAGTTCGGCCATGCCCACCAGCACGTAGAGCACCCAGTAGTTCCAGCCGGCGAGAAAGCCGAAGTAACCGCCCCAGTATTTGTGCGCGAAGTGGCTGAAGGACCCGGCCACCGGTTCCTCGACAATCATTTCGCCGAGCTGGCGCATGATCAGGAAGGCGATGAACCCGGCAATCGCATAACCGAGGATCATCGAAGGGCCGGCGGACTTGAGCACGCCGGCAGAGCCAAGGAACAGTCCGGTGCCGATCGCCCCGCCCAGGGCAATCAGCTGGATATGGCGGTTCTTCAAGCCACGCTTGAGTTCGCCGGGTTTCAGGATTTCATCCACTAATCACGCTCTCTTCTCATTGTTATCGGATCTGTCCGTGTTCGCGGCCAGATCGCGGCTGACGGCGGACGGATCAGATATTACTCTCGGTGAACTTCTCGTAATACAGCTGAACGCTCTCAAGTTGCTGATCTTGCAACCAGTTCTTGATCGACTCGACCATCGGTGGCGGTCCGCAGACGTACATGTCCACCGGACTATCGCGCAGTTCGCTGCAGTCGAAATGCTCGGCGATGTAACCGCGCTTGCCCGGCCAGTCCGTCGTCGGCTCGCTGATCACCGCAGTGTAGCGAAAGCCCGGCAGTTGGTCGGCATAAGCTTCGATACGCGCGGTTTCGCACAGGTCGGCGACGTTGCGCACCCCGTAGTACAGGTGCACCGGCTGGGTGCAGCCGTCGGCGACCAGCTGTTCGAGCATCGCCAGCAGCGCCGACAACCCGGTGCCTCCGGCCACCAGCACCAGCGGCCGGACGATATGGCGCAGGTAGAAGGCACCCAGCGGCGCCTCCAGTTCGATACGGTCGCCGACCTGGCAACGTTCGCGGATGTAGTTGCTCATGGCCCCGTCGGGCAGCAGGCGCACGAGGAATTGCAGCTGCTGGCTGCCCGAGCGGTTGGCGAACGAGTAGGAGCGCTTGCTCGACGTGCCGGGGACCGACAGCCGGGCGTACTGCCCCGGCAGGAAGTCCAGCGCCGCCTGATCCTGGTCGAGCTGCAGTTGCAGGATCGCCGTGCTGTCGGAGACCTGGCGCACTTCGCTGACTGTAGCGCCCAGCTGTGCGGGGCCTGCGGCGCTGCACAGGCTGGAATCGAAGTCGAAGTAGAAGGTGGCATCGGACTGCACCCGGGTCTGGCAACTGAGCATCTTGCGCTGCTCCAGGTCCGTGCTGGAGAGGGCTTCCTCGTCCACGTAGTCCTGGCTGTAGGTGCCGGATTCGCAGCGGCCCTGGCAGGTGCCGCAGACGCCTTCGCGGCAGTCGAGGGGGATCTTGATGCCGTTGCGCAGGGCGGCGTCGAGCAGTATTTCGTTGGCGTGTACAGGGAAGAACAGCGTCTTGCCATCGGCAAAGCTGAACGCGACCTTGTGGTTCATGCCCGGTCTCCGTCAGAGGTGGTAGAAATCGAGCACCGAGTTGATGGTGTCGTTGAGCAGCAGCACATGCTTGCGGGTGATCAGCCAGCTGTCGCCGTGGGGCTTGAGGTTGTAGGTGGCATGGCCGAAGAACTGCTCGGCGGTGGCCAGGCGATAGAACAGCGTGTGCCAGTTCAGCCGCACTTGCAGGTTGCCATCGGCCTGCTCGGCGATCCGCACGTTGCTGATGTTGTGCAGGGTGCGCGGCATCGGAATGGTCGAGGCGGCCTTGCCGGTGCGGATACGGAACACCCGGTCTTCCAGGCCCGAGCGGTTGGCGTAGTAGATCAGCGACATGCCGCGTTTCGGGTCGGTGGTGTAGACATGCTCGGAATCCCACTGCGGCAGGTGGAACTCGCTCTGCGGGTCGAAGAGCTCGAGGTAGGCGTCCCAATCCTGGGCGTCGCACAGCTCGGACTTGCGATAGAAAAACTGCTCGATACGGTATTGCAGTTGCGCACTCATGTTCACACCTCACGCAGTTTCAGGGATTGTCTGGCCAGCCCGTCGAGGAGGAATTTCTGCCAGTTGCGGTGCTGGTTGACGTACAGCCCTTCGTGGGTGAATTCGGTACCGGTCATGGCCGGCTGGATGCCGATGGCCTCGCTGTTGCGGGTCGGCCCGGTTGCCCAGCGGTGGCTGCCGCGGGAGATATCGCTCCAGCGTTCCAGGCGGCCCTGGAAGCCGCGCTGGGCTTCGCGAAACTCCACCAGGTCGTCGGGGGTGCCCATGCCCGAGACGTTGAAGAAGTCCTCGAACTGGCGGATGCGGTTTTCCCGGTCGGCGTCGGACTCGCCCTTGACCCCGATGCACTGGCTGATGATCTCGGTCTTGTTCCAGGCCAGCGGGCGGATGATCCGCAGCTGCGAGCTGATCTGGTCGAGGAAGAACAGGCTCGGGTAGATGTTGAGGTTGCGCAGGCGGTGCATCATCCATTCGGCTTTTTCCTGGCCGTACTCTTCCACCAGCCGCGGCATGATGGTGGCGTAGCCGGAGCGCACCGACGGGTTGGGCATGTCGCTGAACAGCACGCTGTGGCCGTTGTTGAAGGCGAACCAGCCGTCGTCGGTATTGGCGTCGCCGGCGCCGAGCTTGCTGTAGTCGAGGGTGGCGCTGGCGCCGCCGTTCTCGCTGTTGACCTGCTGGCGGTGCTGCACCGTGGCCACGTAGTTGTAGTGCACGGTGCTCACGTGATAACCGTCGAGGCCGTTCTCGTTCTGCAGTTTCCAGTTGCCGTCGTAGGTGTAGGCGGACTTGCCGGGCAGGACTTCCAGTTCACCGGTGGGCGACTGGGCGACCATCATGTCGAAGAACACCTTGGCATCGCCGAGGAAGTCCTCCAGGGAGTTGTCGGCATGGACGTCGAGGCTGATGAAGACAAAGCCCTTGTAGCTGTCGATGCGGGCCTTCTTCAGGCCGCGGGTGGCCTTGTCGAAGCCCTCGGGATATTCCCCCGGCGCCTTGACCTTCACCAGGCGCCCGTCGCTCTTGTAGCACCAGGCGTGGAACGGGCAGGTGAAGGTGGACTGGTTGCCCTTGCCGACCCGGGTCAGGGTGGTGCCGCGGTGCTGGCAGGCGTTGATCAGCGCGTTGAGCCGGCCTTCGCCGTCGCGGGTGATGATCATCGGCTGGCGCCCGGCGCGCAGGGTCACGAAGTCGTGGTTATTGGCCAGCTCGCTTTCGTGGCAGGCGTAGATCCAGTTCTTCTCGAAGATCAGTTCCATCTCCAGGTCGAACAGCTCGGGTTCGGTGAACATGTCCCGGGCAATGCGGAATACGCCGTCGTCCGGACGAAAGTCCAGGCAGCCATCGATGAAGCTTTTCCATTGTTCTGTGTTTCTTGCACCACTCATGAGTGAGTACCTTTTTTATAGAGGCGGTTTTATTCAGGCCAATCAGTGGGTGCATTAGAGGGAGTGCGGGGCAGGGGTGGCTATCCGCTTAGTCGGCCAAGGCCATCCATAAAATTGAATGGCGCTGAGGGCTTCTGTAGGAGCGAAGCTTGCTCGCGATAAACGATCACGCGGTGCATCCGCCAAAGCGCGCCGTACCCATCGCGGGCAAGCCTCGCTCCTGCGGGCGCGGGGGGTAACACCTGGGGGCTGAATACCCACGGCCGGCGCCCCAGGTGATCAACGGCTGCACCGCGATGTCGCGATGAGCTACTGTTTGGCGCAGTCTTGCGTGGGTTTTGCGCACCGGGTGGATGGGCTCTATCCACTTAGTTGGCGATTGCTATCCAGCCGGTTGGCAGTCCCGGGCGGTGGCGCAAAACTTGCTCTTGCAGGTCAGTACTTCAAATCAGACGCGCCGTCAGAGCGCGCAAAAAAATATTGCCGTGGGTGCGCCGTGATGAATAGCAAGGCTGATTCGCAGTTTCGCGATATTCGTATCGATCGCTACGACCTCGAGGGGGCGAGAAGCTGGATGTCCGGCATTTGCGGGCCGCACCGGCTCGAGACCAGCACCCCCGAGCGCATCCGCTTTCACCACAGCGCCAACGTGTTCAAGTCGCGGGCCACCACCCTGGGCACCATCGAATACGGCACCGACGTCACCATCGATATCGAAGACGCCGAGCGCTTCAGCAGCTACAGCCTGAGCCTGCCGCTGAGCGGCGATCAGGAGTTGAGCAAGGACGGCCGGCTGCTGCGTTCCAACCGCGACCAAGGGGTGATCATCGCGCCCAACGAAAGCCAGATGCTGGCGATCTCCGGCGACTGCCGCAAAGTCCAGGTGGTGATTACCCGGGCGGCCATGAGCGAAGCGCTGGAGGCCTTGCTGCAACGGCCACCGGAAGCGCCGCTGCGCTTCGAGGCGGTGATGGATGCGGTGGAAGGGGCGTCGGCGTCCTGGTGGCGCATGGCGCGGTATTTCATCGCCGAACTGGAGCGCAGCAGCGAACTGTACGAACAGCTGGCCTTCACTCGCGATCTGGAAAGCTCCTTGATCAAGGGCCTGATCCTGGCCCAGCCGAACAACTACTCGGCGGAGCTGCGCGAGGTGCTGGAGGTCAAGTTGCCCCACTACCTGGTCCGCGCCCGCCAGTACATTCACGCCAACGCCCGAGAGCCGCTGTGCCTGGAGGACCTGGAAGCCGCCGCGGGGGTCTCGCGCTTCAAGCTGTTCGAGGCCTTCAAGAAGTATTTCGCCCTGTCGCCGATGGTCTACCTGAAGAAGTACCGGCTCAATGCGGTGCGCCAGGAGATCCTCGAACACGGCTCGGCGCGGACCATTTCCGAAATCGCCCTGGGCTGGGGCTTCAGCCATCTGGGGCGGTTCTCCGCCGAGTACCGCAAGCTGTTCGGCGAGTCGCCCAGCGTCACCTTGCAGCGCCACGATGCGCGGCGCCTGGGTGGTTTCTAGGGCCTGTACCCCACAGGCCAGCCGTTTTACTTGCGCAGCACCAGGTCGAGCAGGCCGTCCTGTTCCTTGATTTTCTGCAGGACGATTTCCGAGCGGATGTCAGTGACCCCGGACGTGCGGTTCAGGTGATTGACGATGAAATCCGAGAAGTGCTTGAGGTTGCGCGCCTGGACCCGCAGCACATAGTTGCTGGCGCCGGTGATCACATAGGCGGTCACCACTTCCGGCCACTGCTGGACCTTCTTGATAAAGGTCTCGTGCCAGTCCGCCACGTCCTGGCGCAGCGACACATGGACGATGGCCTCCAGCTCGATCCCCAGGCGCTCGGCGTTGAGTACCGCGCGATAGCCGCTGATGATGCCTTCGCCCTCCAGCAGGCGCAGGCGCCTCAGGCAGGCCGAGGGCGAGAGGGCGACTTTCTCCGCCAGCTCCTGGTTGCTGATACGGCCGTCCTGTTGCAGGAAGTGCAGGATTCGCAGGTCTGTCGAGTCGAGAATCATGGTTGGCATTTATCCGCGTTTTTTTAAGTTGTAGTCGAATAATCTTCGAGGCTGTGCCGCTCTCATAGCGCATTTTGCACGAAAATTCTCCAGGGCTTCGTTCATTATTTCTTCACCGCGCAGCCGCCGATGCCTCCCCGGGTGTCACGTGCGCTGTCGCACGCCATAGTGAAAACAGGACCTCCCATGACAACAAGAAACCACTGCCTGACCCTCGACGCACAGGACCCGCTGGCACCGCTGCGCCACCAGTTCGCGCTGCCCGACGGGGTGATCTATCTCGACGGCAACTCCCTCGGCGCGCGCCCGGTGGCGGCCCTGCAACGGGCGCAGCAGGTGATTGCCGAGGAGTGGGGCAATGGCCTGATCCGCAGCTGGAACACCGCCGGCTGGCGCGACCTGTCGCAGCGCCTCGGCGACCGCCTGGCCAAACTGATCGGCGCCGATGCCAACGAAGTGGTGATCACCGATACCACCTCGATCAACCTGTTCAAGGTGCTCAGCGCCGCCTTGCGCGTGCAGGCGCTCAAGGCGCCGCAGCGGCGGGTGATCGTCAGCGAGAGCAGCAACTTTCCCACTGACCTGTACATCGCCGAAGGCCTGACCGAGATGCTGCAGCAGGGTTATTCCCTGCGCCTGGTGGACAGCCCCGAGGAGCTGCCCCAGGCCATTGGCGAAGACACCGCGGTGGTCATGCTCACCCACGTCAACTACAAGACCGGCTACATGCACGACATGCCGGCGGTGACCGCGCTGACCCATGAATGCGGTGCGCTGAGCCTGTGGGATCTGGCCCACTCCGCCGGCGCGGTGCCGGTGGACCTGAAGCAGGCCGGCGCCGACTACGCCATCGGCTGCACCTACAAGTACCTCAACGGCGGCCCGGGTTCCCAGGCCTTCGCCTGGGTTTCGCCGGCGCTCTGCGACCTGGTCAAGCAGCCGCTGTCCGGCTGGTTCGGCCATGCGCGGCAGTTCGACATGGAAGCGCAATACCGGCCGAGCAGCGGCATCGCCCGCTACCTGTGCGGCACCCAGCCGATCACTTCGCTGGCCATGGTCGAGTGCGGCCTGGAGATCTTCGAACAGACCGACATGGCCAGCCTGCGCCGCAAGTCCCTGGCCCTGACCGATCTGTTCATCGAACTGGTGGAGCAGCGCTGCGCGGCCCATGGCCTGAAGCTGGTCACCCCGCGCGAACACGACAAGCGCGGCAGCCATGTCAGCTTCGAACACCCCGAAGGTTATGCGGTGATCCAGGCCCTGATCGCCCGGGGCGTGATCGGCGACTACCGCGAACCGCGGATCATGCGCTTCGGTTTCACGCCGCTGTACACCCGCTTCAGCGAAGTCTGGGACGCGGTGCAGATCCTCGGTGAAATCCTCGACGAAAAGACCTGGGCCCAGCCGCAGTTCCAGATCCGCCACAGCGTGACCTGAAACCCGCTACCTGTAGCCGCTGCCGCAGGCTGCGATCGGCGGCGCAGCCGTCGCAAATCCTGAGTCCATGGTCTGCCGGATAGACCGCGGCGCCTGGGAATGCGAGTCCTGCGGCCTCGATCGCAGGCTGCGCCAGCGGCTACAGGGTGATACCAGAACCGGCCAGGGACGGCTCGCGACACCGATCAACGCGTGCAAACAATAATAAGAGGCTGATGAACGTGACCACGACCAACAAGGGTTTTGCAGCGATTTCCAATCGTGAACAGGGCTTGCGCCGCCAGCTCACGGCCGGGCAGATGAGCATGATCGCCATCGGCGGGGCAATCGGCACCGGGCTGTTCATGGGCAGTGCCTACGCCATCGGTTACGCCGGCCCCAGCGTGCTGCTCAGCTACGCCATCGGCGCGCTGATCACCCTGCTGCTGATGGGTTGCCTGGCGGAAATGACCGTGGCCCATTCCACCTCCGGCTCCTTCGGCGCCTACGCCGAGTTCTACATCAGCCCGCTGGCCGGGTTCCTGGTGCGCTACGCCTACTGGGCGGCCATCGTCCTGGCGGTCGGCGCCGAGGTCACGGCCATCGCCATGTACATGAAGTACTGGTTCGCCCACGTGCCGGAATGGGTGTGGATCGTCTCGTTCTCCAGCGTGCTGATCCTGCTCAACGCCATCAGCGTGAAAACCTTCGGCAACTTCGAGTACTGGTTCTCCACCATCAAGATCGCCGCCATCGTCGGCTTCATCATTCTTGCGGTGTACGTGGTGTTCGGCTCCGGCAACGCCGACTACGGCCTGCACAACTACAGCGCCCACGGCGGCTTTTTCCCCAATGGCGTGCAGGGCATGTGGATCGCGGTGATCGTCTCGATCTTCAGCTACCTGAGCGTGGAGATGATCGCGGTGGCCGCCGGCGAGGCCGAGGACCCGCAGCGCGCGGTGAAAAAGGCCTTTCGCGCGACCATGGTGCGGCTGGTGGTGTTCTACCTGCTGACCCTGGCGCTGATGCTGGCCATCGTGCCCTGGGTCCAGGCCGGCAAAGCGCAGAGCCCGTTCGTCACGGTGATGCAGACCATCGGCATTCCCGGCGCCACCGGGGTGATGAACTTCGTGATCCTGATCGCCGCGCTGTCGGCGATGAACAGCCAGCTGTACATCACCACGCGCATGATGTTCAGCCTGTCCCGCGGCGGTTATGCACCGAAGTCCATGGGCGCCCTGAGCAAGTCCGGCATCCCGCTGAACGCCTTGCTGCTGTCCAGTTCCGGCATCGGCCTGGCGACCCTGATCAACGTGCTGTACCCGGAAAGCTCGTTCACCCTGATGATGGCGATCTCGATGTTCGGCGCGATCTTCACCTGGTTCATGATCTTTCTCACCCACTACTGCTTCCGCCGTTACCACCAGCGCCATGGCGAGCAGCCGCTGTCGTTCCGCATGCGCCTGTTCCCCTGGAGCACACTGCTGGGCCTGGTGCTGATGGGCGCGGTGATGATCACCACCTACTTCACCGAGGCCTTCAAGATGACCCTGGTGTTCGGCGTGCCCTTCCTGGCGATCCTGACGGCGGTCTACTTCGCCTGCTTCAGAAAACCCCGAGCCGCCGAGCTGACCCCGTCCAAGGTCTGACCCCAAACCTGTAGGAGCGAAGCTTGCTCGCGATCCGCGCAGCGGCCATCCACCGTTGTGCTTCGGCGGATGCCATCGCGAGCAATCGAGCGTCGACCGGCTGCTCCTACAGTTGCCCCAGGGTTTCTAGGAGGGCCTTGGCATAGGCGGGCAACTGCTCGAAATTCCGGGCGCACAGCAGCAACTTGCGTTGCGCCCAGGCCTCCATCAGCGGCAGCACTGTGAGCGAGGCATCCGGCCCCCGGCGTTCGACGGCGGCCCGGGGCACCACCGCCAGCCCGGCGCCCCGGGCGACCATGCGCATCGCCCCGTCGAAGCCGTCGGCGCGAATGCGGATCGGCATCCGCAGTCCCAGGTGCAAGGCCTGTTCTTCCAGGTACACGGCCAGGGCGCTGTGGGCGGCGAGGCCGACATAGTCGTGGTGCAGGCTGTCGCTGAAACTCACCGCCCGACCGTCCGCCAGCGGGTGCTGGGCGGGCAGGACCAGCACCAGCGGGTCGTCGCGAAAGGCCTGGGTCTGCAGGTCCTGGGTATCCACCGCGTCGGACACTATCCCCAGGTCCGCCGCGCCCTGGCGCAGGGCGTGGGTGATGCGCAGGCTGGGCAGTTCCTGCAGGTCGATATCCAGGTTGGGGTGGGCGCAGAGAAAGTCCGCCAGCGGCTCCGGCAGGTATTCGGTGATCGCCGTGGTGTTGCACAACAGGCGCACCTGGCCTTTGACGCCCCGGGCGTATTCGGCCAGGTCCTGGCGCAGGTGTTCGGCCTGTTGCAGCAGGCCGCGCGCATGCTGGGCCAGGGCCTTGCCGGCGGGTGTCGGGCTGACGCCACGGCGGCCGCGCTGGAGGAATTCGGTGCCCAGGGAGGCCTCCATGGCGCGGATCCGCGCACTGGCGGCGGCCAGGGACAAATGGCTGCGGCTGGCGCCGGCGGTGATATTGCCGGCGTCGAGGATGTTCAGGTACAGGCGCAGGTCGGTCAGGTCGAAGTGCATGGGGCGGGTCCCTTGAAAGCGCCGCTGCGCGGCTATCGCGGGCAAGCCTCGCTCCTACAAGGACAGTGCAATACCTGTAGGAGCGAGGCTTGCCCGCGATAGGGCCATCACAGCCACTGAAAATCTCCAGCCTCTCGCCAAGCAAGAGGCTGCCTCAGTATATGGCAGATTTTCAGCCCACCGCCGCCGGCGCAGGATAGCGCCATGAACACTTCCCTCGCGTTTTACCAGAACCTCGGTTTGCTCCTGTCCCTGCTGGTGATCGGCACCTTTGTCCTGGCCGGCATGATCAAGGGCGTGATCGGCCTCGGCCTGCCGACCATCGCCATGGGCCTGCTCGGCCTGGCTATGGCGCCGACGCAGGCTGCGGCCTTGCTGATCATTCCGGCGACCCTGACCAATGTCTGGCAACTGGCGTTTGGCGGGCATTTGCGAGGCTTGCTCAAGCGCTTGTGGCCGATGCTGCTGGCGATCTTTATCGGCACCGGCCTGGGCAGCCTGTGGCTGGGGATCGACGGTGGGCGCTGGGTGGTGCGGGCGCTGGGGGCGGCGTTATTGCTCTATGCCCTGAGCGGCTTGCTGCTGCCGACCCTGCGGCTGCGGCCGCGAATGGAAGCCTGGCTGGGCCCGGCCTGTGGCCTGGTGACGGGCGTCATCACCTCGGCCACCGGGGTGTTCGTGATTCCGGCGGTGCCTTATCTGCAGGCGCTGGGGCTGCACAAGGACGAACTGGTGCAGGCCCTGGGGCTGTCGTTCACCGTTTCGACCCTGGCCCTGGCGGCCGGCCTGTACTGGCGCGGCGCCCTGGGCGGCGGCGAACTCAGCGCCTCGCTGCTGGCGCTGATCCCGGCGTTACTCGGCATGTGGTTGGGCCAGGTGCTGCGCCAGCGCATCAGTGCCGTGCTGTTCAAACGGGTGTTTTTCAGCGGCCTGGGCCTGCTTGGTGCTCACCTGCTGATCAGCGGCTAGCGGACGACGGGCTGAGCATGTCGATGCGGCGGATATCGAAGTCGCGTTCCAGGTAATCCATGCGCTTGTCGAAGAACGCCTTCATGTGCGGCAGGTTGGCGTGCACGTCCAGGTGCGCCTGGGATTCCCAGATCTCGTAGAAGATGAACAGGCTCGGGTCCTGCTGGTCGCGCAGCATGTGGTACTCGATGCAGCCGGGCTCGGCGCGGCTTGGCTCGACATAGGCGCGAAACAGCGCTTCGAAGGCCTCGGACATTTCCGGGCGGGTCTTGGCGTGGAGGATAAAGCCGTGCTGTTCGGACATGGGGCGGTTCCTGGGTAAGGGAGTTTTAAAAATTCTACGACACGAATCCGCCGTCTATTCGTGCGTATTGGTCAAATGTTTTTTGCCTGGATCGCGCTTATTCATATCGTCTTTCAACGATATTCTCCGCCCCATCGTTTTTAATCTTCTCGACCCGGCCCTGCAGCGCAGCGCCAAAGGGTTGTCCCTGATGAGGCTGGATCATGAAAAAAGTACTGTTGCTCAACGGTGGCAAGAAGTTCGCCCACTCCGATGGCCGCTACAACGCGACCCTGCATGAAGCCGCCGTGTCGGTGCTGGACCGTGGCGGCGTGGACGTCAAAGTCACCCACATCGACGAGGGCTACGACATCAAGGAAGAAGTGGCCAAGTTCCTCTGGGCCGACGTGATCGTCTACCAGATGCCGGGCTGGTGGATGGGCGCGCCCTGGATCGTGAAAAAGTACATCGACGAAGTCTTCACCGAGGGCCACGGCAGCCTCTACGCCAGCGACGGCCGCACCCGCTCCGACGCCTCGCAGAAATACGGCAGCGGCGGCCTGATCCACGACAAGCAGTACATGCTGTCGCTGACCTGGAACGCGCCGCAGCAAGCCTTCGACGACCCGACCGACTTCTTCGAAGCCAAGGGCGTGGACGCGGTGTACTTCCCGTTCCACAAGGCCAACCAGTTCCTCGGCATGCGCGGCCTGCCGACCTTCCTCTGCGTCGACGTGATGAAGCGGCCGAACATCGAAGCCGATGTGCAGCGCTACGAAGAACACCTCAAGGCGGTGTTCAACCTCCCCGCGTAAATCCGGCTACTATCGGTGTCGTGCCGCGAGCCCGATGCGGAACCTGTAGCCGCTGCCGCAGGCTGCGATCGCCACCGAAGGGGGCGCAAGGTCGTGAGATCGCTGAAGGCCTTCGGCCTTATCGCAGCCTGCGGCAGCGGCTACAGGGCGCCCAACCGAGATAGAGGACTTACGTGAAAGCCAGATCCGACGAACTCCAGATCTTCGTCTGCGTCATCGAATGCGGTTCGATTTCCGCGGCGGCCGAGCAGGTCGGGCAGACGCCGTCGGCGGTCAGCCGCACCCTGTCGCGCCTGGAAGCCAAGCTCGATACCACGCTGATCAACCGCACCACGCGGCGCATGGACCTGACCGAAGAGGGCAAGTACTTCTTCGAGCAGGCCAAGCTGATCCTCGACCAGATGGACGAACTCGAAGAACGCCTGTCGTCCCGCCAGCAGACCCCATCCGGGCGCCTGCGGATCAACGCCGCTTCGCCGTTCATGCTGCACGCCATCGTGCCCTACATCGCCGAGTTCCGTAGCCTGTACCCGGACATCCAGCTGGAGCTCAACAGCAACGACCTGATCATCGACCTGCTGGAACAGAGCACCGATATCGCGATCCGCATCGGCACCCTGGCGGACTCGACCCTGCATGCGCGCTCGCTCGGTTGCAGCCCGCTGCATATCCTCGCCAGCCCCGCCTACCTGAAGCAGCACGGCACACCCGGCACCGTGGCCGAGCTGAGCGAACATACCTTGCTGGGTTTCACCCAGACCGAAACCCTCAACCACTGGCCGTTGCGCCATGTGCACGGCGACCGCTGGCCGATCCAGCCGGGCATCAGCGCCTCCAGCGGTGAGACGGTGCGCCACCTGGCGCTGGAAGGGCAGGGCATTGCCTGCCTGTCGCACTTCATGACCATCGACGACATCCGCGCCGGGCGCCTCACGCCGATCCTCTCGGAGTTCAACAGCGGCTATCGCCAGCCGATCAACGCCGTCTACTACCGCAACTCGCAGCTGGCTCTGCGCATCCAGTGCTTCCTCGACTTTATCCAGGGCAAGCTGGCCGATTACGCCAACCCGCTGTTCGAAGGCTGAGGCCTTTCTGCTGTAGGAGGAGCCGGCTTGCCTTGCACCGCCCGGGCAGATGCCATCGCTGGCAAGCCAGCTCCTGCAGCGATCAATTCCCGTGGGAAGGCTGATCCCTGATTCGTGATCCCTGCGCAAGAG
This sequence comes from Pseudomonas sp. RW409, assembly GCF_003184125.1. NCBI lineage: Bacteria > Pseudomonadati > Pseudomonadota > Gammaproteobacteria > Pseudomonadales > Pseudomonadaceae > Pseudomonas > Pseudomonas sp. RW409. The sequence continues at coordinate 698,451 of NZ_QHHP01000042.1, forward strand.
TGATTTGGGCCAGCCTGCCTGTTTCGGCAGGAGTCGCCCGCCGATACTGGCGCCATCACTTATCCACCCAGGGAGTTTCTCCATGAATGTATTCGTTACCGGCGCCGCGGGTTTTATCGGCGGCTCCATCGCCACCGGCCTGGTCCAGGCTGGCCATCAAGTCACCGGCCTGGTGCGCAGCGCCGAACAGGCCGCCGAACTCACTGCCCTGGGCATCAAGCCGGTGCTCGGCAGCCTGGACGACAGCGCCGTGCTGACCGAACAGGCGCGTGCCGCCGACGCGGTGATCAACGCCGCCAGCAGCGACCATCGTGGCGCGGTGGAAGTCCTGATCGCGGCCCTCAAGGGCTCCAATAAAGTCTTCCTGCACACCAGCGGTTCGAGCATTGTCGGCGACGCTTCGGGCGGCAAGGTCAGCGAAGTCGTCTATCAGGAAAACAACCTGCCAGAGCCCACCGTCGACAAGGCCGCGCGCGTGGCCATCGACAACCTGGTGCTGGCCGCGGCCAGGGACGGGGTCAACTCGGCGGTGCTCTGCAATACCCTGATCTACGGCCACAGCCTCGGGGTGAAACGCGACAGCGTGCAGCTGCCGCGGCTGCTCAAGCAGGCGCGCAACAGTGGCGTGGTGCGGCATGTCGGTCCGGGGCAGAACATCTGGTCCAACGTGCATATCGAAGACGTGGTGGCGCTGTACCTGCTGGCGCTGACCCGCAACATCCCGGGCACCTTCTACTTCGTCGAAAGCGGTGAAGCCTCGTTCATCGACATGACCACCGCCATGGCCCAGGCCCTGCACCTCGGCGCGCCGCAGGACTGGCCGCTGGCCGACGCCGAAGCCGAGTGGGGCTATGAAATGGCCAACTACGGCCTGGGCTCCAACAGCCGCGTGCGCGGCAAGAACGCCCGCGAACGGCTGGGTTGGGTACCGCGGCGCACCTCGGTGCTGGAGTGGATTCGCCACGAGATGGTCTGACTCGCTATCCCTGTAGCCGCTGTCGAGCGCCAGCGAGGCTGCGCTCGGCGGCGTAGCCGTCGTAAACCGGCTGGCGCGTTTTTCCAGGCAGTTCGCGGATTCAGGTTTTGCGGCAACGGCGTTGCCGATCGCAGCCTCGCAGGCTCGGCAGCGGCTACACGGGCAGCGTGATCCTGTAGCCGCTGCTGCAGGCTCGGGCCGCGTTCGGACGATCGACCGGTACGGTCGTGACGACCTCAAGCGCGGCACCGTAGCCACCGTCACTCCTCCCCTCGCCAGACGGCCGCTTCAAGCGGCCGTTTTTATTTGCCGATTGCTCCGCCCCCGATCTTGCCCCTATCGTTCGACCTGCCAAAAAACAATAAAAGGACGGACCTTATGCGCATTGTTCTGTTTAAGACCCTGGCTCTGACAGCGGCCATCGCCGCCAGCTCGCCGGCCTTCGCCGCGTTGCTGGAAGGTGGCGCGGTCGCCGCGCCGAACCAGTATGGCGCCGACGTCGCGGCGCAGATTCTCAAGAAGGGCGGCAACGCGGTGGATGCCGCGGTCGCCACCGCCTTCACCCTGGCGGTGACCTACCCCGAGGCTGGCAACATTGGTGGCGGCGGTTTCATGACCCTGTTCATCGACGGCAAACCCTACTTCCTCGACTACCGCGAAACCGCGCCCAAGGCCGCGACCCGCGACATGTACCTGAACGAAAAAGGCGAGGTCATCGAGAACCTCAGCCTGGTCGGCGCGCGCGCCGCGGGGGTGCCGGGCACGGTGATGGGCCTGTGGGAGGCGCACAAGAAGTTCGGCAAGCTGCCCTGGAGCGAGCTGATCACCCCGGCGGTGGGCTATGCGAAAAACGGCTTCAAGGTCGCCGACAAGCAGTATCAGTATCGCGAGGATGCGCTGAAGCTGTTCAAGGACAGCACCAACTTCGGCGACTATTTCGGCAGCATGAAATCCGGCGAAACCTTCCGCCAGCCAGAGCTGGCCGCGACCCTGGAGCGCATCGCCGACCAGGGCGTCAAGGAATTCTACGAAGGCAAGACCGCCGACCTGCTGGTGGCGCAGATGCAGGCCGACAAAGGCCTGATCACCAAGCAGGACCTGCAGGACTACAAGGTCGCCTGGCGTGAGCCGCTGCAGGTCAACTGGCGCGGCAACACCCTGTACACCGCGCCGCCGCCCAGCTCCGGCGGTGTGGCCCTGGCGCAGCTGATGACCATCAAGGAAGAGCGCACGGCGGACTTCAAGGGCGTCGAGCTGAACTCGGCCAAGTACATCCACCTGCTGGCGGAAATCGAAAAGCGCGTGTTCGCCGACCGCGCCGATTACCTCGGCGACCCGGCGTTCTCCGAGGTGCCGGTCAAGCAACTGATCGACCTGGCCTACCTGAAAAAACGCGCCGCCGAGATCAACCCGACAGCCATCTCGCCCACCGAAAAAGTCCGCCCGGGCCTGGAGCGGCACCAGACCACCCACTTCTCCATCGTCGATGCCGATGGCAACGCGGTGAGCAATACCTACACCCTCAACTGGGACTACGGCAGCGGCGTGGTGGTCAAGGGCGCGGGGTTCCTGCTCAACGACGAAATGGACGACTTCAGCGCCAAGCCCGGGGTGGCCAACGCCTTTGGCGTGGTCGGCGGCGATGCCAACGCCATCGCGCCGGGCAAGCGCATGCTGTCCTCCATGAGCCCGAGCCTGGTGACCCGCGACGGCAAGGTCACCCTGGTGCTGGGCACGCCAGGCGGGTCGCGGATCTTCACCTCGATCTTCCAGGTGCTGAACAACCTCTACGACTTCAACCTGCCGCTGGAAAAAGCCGTGGCCGCGCAGCGCGTGCATCACCAGTTGCTGCCCAAGGACACCATCTACTACGACGCCTACGCACCGCTCAGCGGCAAGGTCGCCGACGAGCTGAAAGCCATGGGCTACACCCTGGAAGACCAGGGCTGGGAGATGGGCGATATCCAGGCGATCCGGGTCACCGGCAGCCAGCTGGAAACGGCCTCCGACCCACGTGGGCGTGGCGTGGGCAAAGTCGTCAAATAACCTGCCTTTGTAGGAGCGAAGCTTGCTCGCGATTGGGCCACCGCGGTGAGTCAGGGACGACGCTATCGCGGGCAAGCCTCGCTCCTACAATGGGTCAGCCGTATCACCCCCGGGACGAGCAAGCTTCTGTAGGAGCGAAGCTTGCTCGCGATTGGGGCCACGCGGTGGGTCAGATACGACGCCATCGCGGGCAAGCCTCGCTCCTACAGAACCGCACTCAACCTTCACCTGTCCCCCCAGAAGCTCTATCTCTTCCGCTACGGCGGATGAAAATACCCCTCGTCGATTTTCATTATTCGCGACACGACTTGTCTGTCCGCGACAAAGCTTGTCTCTATACGAAAGTTACTTTCATGCGGTTTGAAAAACCGGTCACGAAATGATTTATGAGTTTCACAAGCATTCGACGTGACCCTTTTTCGAGGAGTACCGCATGACACCTGCATCGGGCTACTGGCTGCTGGGCTATGCCGCCATCGCCATCATCGCGCTGATCGTCCTGATCGCGCGTTACCGGATCAATCCGTTCATTGTCATCACCCTGGTCTCGGTGGGCCTGGCGCTGACGGCCGGGATGCCGCCGTCGGGGGTGATCGGGGCCTACGAGGCGGGTGTCGGCAAGACCCTGGGGCACATCGCCCTGGTGGTGGCCCTGGGCACCATGCTCGGCAAGATGATGGCCGAGTCCGGTGGCGCGGAGCAGGTGGCGCGGACCCTGATCGACCGTTTCGGCGAGCGCAACGCGCACTGGGCGATGGTCTGCATCGCCTTCCTGGTGGGCCTGCCGCTGTTCTTCGAGGTCGGTTTCGTGTTGTTGGTGCCGATCGCCTTCACCGTGGCGAAGCGTGTCGGCGTGTCGATCCTGATGGTCGGCCTGCCGATGGTCGCCGGCCTGTCGGTGGTGCATGCCCTGGTGCCGCCGCACCCGGCGGCGATGCTGGCGGTGCAGGCCTATCAGGCGTCGGTGGGGCAGACCCTGCTGTACGCGATCCTGATCGGCATTCCCACGGCGATCATCGCCGGCCCCGTGTACGCCAAATTCATCGTGCCGCGTATCCAGCTGCCGGCGGAGAACCCGCTGGCGCGTCAGTTCCTCGACCGTGAGCCACGCACCCGCCTGCCCAGTTTTGCGATCACCATGGCCACCATTCTGTTGCCGGTGGTGCTGATGCTGATCGGCGGCTGGGCCAACCTGATTTCCACCCCGGGCAGCGGCCTCAACCAGTTCCTGCTGTTTATCGGCAACTCGGTGATCGCCCTGTTGCTGGCGACCCTGCTGAGCTTCTGGACCCTCGGCCTGGCCCAGGGCTTCAACCGCGAATCGATCCTCAGGTTCACCAACGAATGCCTGGCGCCGACCGCCAGTATCACCCTGCTGGTGGGCGCCGGTGGCGGCCTGAACCGGATCCTGGTAGACGCCGGGGTCACCGACCAGATTGTCGGCCTGGCCCATGAATTCCATTTGTCGCCGCTGCTGATGGGCTGGCTGTTCGCCGCGCTGATGCGCATCGCCACCGGTTCGGCCACCGTGGCCATGACCACCGCCTCGGGCGTGGTGGCGCCGGTGGCCATCGGCCTGGGTTATCCCCACCCGGAACTGCTGGTGCTGGCCACCGGCGCCGGCTCGGTGATCTTCTCCCACGTCAACGACGGCGGCTTTTGGCTGATCAAGGAATACTTCAATATGACCGTGACCCAGACCTTCAAGACCTGGACGGTGCTGGAGACCCTGATCTCGGTGGTCGCCTTCGCCCTGACCGTCGGTCTTGCCCAACTGCTTTGAACCCAGGTGCCGTCCATGGACATCCTCTACCAGATCCGTTCCCGCCAGGATTCCTTCAGCGCCGGCGAGGGCCGCATCGCCCGCTTGATGCTGGATGACGTCGGTTTCGCCGCCTCGGCCAGCCTGGAAGAGCTGGCGCAGCAGGCGGAAGTCAGCGCCGCCACCCTGTCGCGTTTTGCCCGCAGCGTGGGCTGTCGCGACCTGCGCGACCTGCGCCTGCAACTGGCCCAGGCCAGTGGGGTCGGCAGCCGTTTTCTCGACCCGGCGGACGCGCCGGAGCAGTCGGGCTTCTACCGGCAGATCGTCGGTGATATCGAGTCGACCCTGCACCAGCATCTGGCGGGGTTCGACGAGTCGCGTTTTCGCGACGCGGTGCGCTTGCTGGGCAAGGCGCAGATGATTCACGCCTTCGGCATGGGCGGCTGTTCCACCCTGTGCAGCGACGAATTGCAGGTGCGCCTGGTGCGCCTCGGCTACCCCATCGCCGCCTGCCACGACCCGGTGATGATGCGCGTGACCGCCGCGGCGTTGGGCCCGCAACATGCGCTGATCGCCTGCTCCCTGACCGGCATCACCCCCGAATTGCTGGAGACCGTCGAACTGGCCCGCAGCTACGGCGCCAGCGTGCTCGCCATCACCCTGGCCGACTCGCCGCTGGCGCAGCTGGCGGACGTGCTGCTGCCGCTGCAAAGCGCCGAGACCTCCTTCATCTACAAACCCACGGCCGCGCGCTACGGCATGCTGCTGGCCATCGATGTACTGGCCACCGAGCTGGCGCTGGCCCTGCCCGAAGACAACCAGGAACGCCTGCGCCGGATCAAACTGGCCCTGGACGATTACCGCGGCGGCGACGATTGCCTGCCGCTGGGAGACTGACATGCTTTACGACACCCTGATCCGCAACGCCCTGGTGATCGACGGCAGCGACCGCCCGGCTTACCCCGCCGATGTCGCCCTGCTCGATGGCCGCATCGCCCGCATCGGCGACCTGCAAGGCGCCCGCGCCACTGAAGAAATCGACGCCGCCGGGCAGGTGCTGGCCCCCGGCTTTATCGATGTGCACACCCACGACGACACCGTGGTGATCCGCCAGCCGCAGATGCTGCCCAAGCTCAGCCAGGGCGTGACCACGGTGATCGTCGGCAACTGCGGCATCAGTGCCTCGCCGGTGAGTCTGCGCGCCGACCCACCCGACCCGATGAACCTGCTGGGCAGCCAGGCGGCCTTCGTCTACCCGCGTTTTCGCGACTACCGCGACGCGGTGGACGCCGCGCAACCGGCGGTCAACGTGGCGGCGCTGATCGGCCACACGGCGCTGCGCAGCAACCACCTGGACGACCTGTATCGCACCGCCACGGCGGATGAAATCGCCGCCATGCGCGAGCAACTGAGGGCCAGCCTGGAAGACGGTGCCCTGGGCTTATCCACCGGCCTGGCCTACGCCAGCGCCTTCTCGGCCGAGACCGACGAGGTGCTGCAACTGGCCGAGGAACTGAGCGCCTTCGGTGCGGTGTACACCACCCACCTGCGCAGTGAATTCGAGCCGGTGCTGGAGGCCATGGGCGAGGCGTTCCTGATTGGCCGCCACGCCAAGGCGCCGGTGATCATTTCCCACCTCAAATGCGCGGGGGCGGGTAACTGGGGGCGCAGTCCACAGTTGCTGGCGTCCCTGGAACAGGCGGCGAAAGACCATCCAGTGGGCTGCGATTGCTATCCCTACGCGGCCAGTTCCTCGACCCTCGACCTCAAGCAGGTCACCGATGCTTTTCGCATCACCATCACCTGGTCCACCCCGCACCCGGAACTGGGCGGCCGCGACCTGATGGACATCGCCGCCGAGTGGGGCACGACCCTGCTGGACGCCGCACGGCGCCTGCAACCGGCCGGCGCGGTGTACTACGGCATGGATGAGGCCGATGTGCGGCGCATCCTTTCCCACCCCTTGTCGATGATCGGTTCCGACGGCCTGCCGGAAGACCCGTTCCCCCATCCACGGTTGTGGGGCGCCTTCCCGCGGGTGCTCGGGCACTTCAGCCGCGACCTCGGCCTGTTCCCGCTGCACACCGCGGTGCACAAGATGACCGGCCTGTCGGCGGCGCGTTTCGGCCTCAAGCAGCGCGGCGAAATCCGCGAAGGGTATTGGGCCGACCTGGTGCTGTTCGACCCGGCGCGGGTCCGCGATGTCGCCGACTTCAAAAGCCCGCAACAGGCCGCCGAGGGTATCGAGAGCGTGTGGGTCAACGGCGTGCGCAGCTATGCCGAAGGCCAGGCCAATGGCCGCAGGCAAGGGCGCTTCCTGGCGCGGGAAGGGGATTTGCGCGAAGGGTTCAACGGCTGAAGGTGCGCGGCGCCGAATAGGTGAACGCCGTCACAGTGATGGCCTGATGATATTAAAGAAAGCCTTGGCCTAGCCGAAGTGCTGACATCCACCTGCTATACCGTGGACATCTTTCATCAGGGAGTCGCGCAATGAGCTTTGGCAAAACCACCCCCATCCTGCGGATCTTCGACGAGGCCAAGGCGCGGGAGTTTTATATCGACTTCCTGGGCTTCACGCTCGACTGGCAGCACCGCTTCGAAGACAACTTCCCGCTGTATATGCAGGTGTCGCGCGGGGAGTGCGTGCTGCACCTGTCGGAGCACCACGGCGACAGCACGCCGGGCTCCGCGTTACGCATCGAGACCGACGAGCTGGAAGCCTTCCAGCAGCAGTTGCTGGCCAAGGATTACCGCTTCGCCCACCCGCAGATCCAGGCCATGCCCTGGGGTAGCCAGGACATGACAGTGCTCGATCCGTTCGGTAACCGGCTGGTGTTCACTAACGCCATCTGCGTCTGACCTGCGCCCTGCATCCTGCATCTTGTAGCCGCTGCCGAAATTCCCCCGGCGTCATCCCGGTCCGGCCCTTGAACGTGCGGTGAAACGAGCGTGGTTCGGTAAAGCCCAGGTAATAGGAAATGTCCTGGATCGGCAGGTCGCTGTGCAGCAGGTAATGCTCGGCCAGTTCCTGGCGCAG
>NZ_QHHP01000042.1:706281-785464 GCF_003184125.1 Pseudomonas sp. RW409
GCCAGCACAAGGCTGGCTCTAGCTTTCGAGGTCGAATCAGGAAGCGTCTGCGGCCATTTCGGCGTCATGGGCGATCAGCGAAACGAGGGCGTTCTGCTGGCGATGGGAAAGTTGACGGAAACGTTGAAGCAGTTCGCGTTCATGCAAGGAGAGCTCTGGGCTGTCCAGGCGCATGCTCAACTCTTCACCCAAGGCGCCTTCCTGAATAAGACTCTGCTCCAGGCGCGCGATGATTTCGGAGTTCATGCTGCGGTGATGATTGCGTGCCACCTCGGCAATGCGTTCACGCATCCCGTCGGGTAGACGTACGACGAACTTGTCAGCCGTACGGCTGGAATAAATTGCCTGTTTCAATGGGCGCATATATTTAACCGGTTAGTTCAGGGGAGCGGTTCTCGGAGTTGGCCGCGGGATGTCAGTTAGGACAAGCGTTGCTGCCAAATGTTCAACCTGAATTGTTAAGAGGCCCGCATCATGCCTCAAAATAGCCAGATCCTTGGCGTCAATTCTGTGACAAATATTGAACTGGATAAAGGCGTTATGCCAGCACCAATTATCAGAAATGCGGACTGGTTTGAAAAGATTGCCTGTCCGCCTATCTGCCCGCGTCCTGGTGTCCGAGAGCTGGCACGCTTGTGCGTCGCCAGACGGGCTTGCATGCGGATCCGATCATTGTTTCCTACCTTGTACAGGATAGTGGCAAATTGCCGATTTACTAGGCTGCGAGCGCCATGGAGTCTTTGAATGCCAGGCAGACTGATTTATTTGATGGGGCCTTCCGGGTCTGGCAAGGACAGCCTGATCGAGGCTGCGCGCCGGCCTTTGGCGCAGTTCGGCTGCGATGTGGTGCGGCGGGTGATCACCCGTTCCGCGGAATCCGTGGGGGAAGAAGCCCATGGGGTAAGCGCTGACGAGTTCGAACGCCTGGAGCGGCAGGACGCCTTTGCCTTGTGCTGGCGGGCGAATGGCCTGGCCTACGGAATTCCCGTGCAGATCGACGAATGGCTGGCCAGTGGGCGTCATGTCCTGATCAATGGCTCCAGGGCTTACCTGGATCAGGCTCGCCAGCGTTATCCGCAGCTTTTGGCGATTCTGTTGACGGTGGACATCGACGTGCTGCGGCAAAGGCTGACGAGTCGCGGTCGCGAAAGTGCGGAGCAGATCGAGGCGAGGCTCAAGAGAAGCGCTCTTTTTTCCGCTGAGGACGGACCTGTGCTGGGAGAGTCCGTGTTTTTTCTGGACAACTCAAGCGAGCTGTCCGTGACGCTTGAGCGTTTTCTGAAGCTATTGAGAGATCAGGGGATCAGCGCAGTACCGGGTCGAACTTGATTTTGCGTCCCAACACCAGTGCTAGCAGGAACAAGCCGGAAAAAACGCCACAAGCAATCAAGGACACATCACCCACGGCCTTTTCAGTGGTGAAGCAACCCAGTGTGGCGCTGAGTACTGCCAGGATGAGAAGGCCTTTGGCAAGTCGGGACATTAACAGGCTCCTGATAGGGTCATATTCAAAATACCCAGCTTTCGGGTCTTGGGTTGGCAGGTAGAACAACGGCTTCCGGGGTATCGGCGACCTGCGCCATACCAGGATTCTCCGATGTGCTGCTCATCACAGCCCATTGCGGGGCCTGGTGTTGCACGGAGTGGGCCCTGTACTGGGTACTCTGATCAGCGCTGTCATCAGGCTGAAAGTGGAAGATCACCAGTACGGCGATGGCAATGGCATTCGATAGAAGAAGGGCGCTGTTCATGGGCTTGATCTCCACTGTTCTTTCATAGAGATGAAGCAGCGCTCATGCCAAGAGTCTAACCTCTAATAAACCCTTTAAAAACAATGAATTAATAGGGTTTTTAGAAGGCAGGAGATTGCATTTTGCAATGATGGCTTTTTGCAGTGATGCAATTTTCACGACGGCTCTGGCAAGTTGCCTGATGGCTAGAGGTAGCCACCGGTTAAAAAGCCCTACTCACAACATGACAAAATCAGGGCTGGCCGTTAACATGCACGCCGTCCTTTGCGCCGCAGCAGTATCCGCGGTGGTCAATTTGTCCCAGTAGCTCAATTGGATAGAGCATCCCCCTCCTAAGGGGAAGGTTGGCAGTTCGAACCTGCCCTGGGACACCATCTACTTCCGGGCTTTCAGGCCAAACGTGGTTCTCGCCCTTATTTCGCAGCAGCGGCTACGTTTGTGCACACAGTTCTCGATGCTGTGGAGTCATCCATGATTGTCATTGCTGGAAAAAACAATATTTCGGTATTTGGCCTGGAACAGGCTCTGCAACAATTTTCGCCTGACGAAATTGCCGTGGTCTGCAACCGTAACGACACGGGTGTCGACGGTTGGCAACGTTCGTTGCGGGCGGCGGCGCTGAAATATGGCGTACGTGAGATCAGCCTGGAGACGGCTTACGAACTAGCATCCGTTGCGTTCATTTCCCTGGAGTTCGACCGGATCGTCGTGCCTGAGCGCTTCTCCATCAGTCGCGTGTTCAACATTCATTTCTCGAAGCTGCCGGAATACAAGGGCATGTTTACCTCGGTCTGGCCGTTGCTGGAGTCCAGGGCAGAAGCGGGTGTGACCCTGCATTTCATCGACCGGGGTATCGACACCGGGGACATCGTCGCGCAACAGGTATTCCCGATCCTGTGCTGGTGGACCTGTCGCGATCTGTATTTCGCCTTTAATCAGCATGCCGGCCAGTTGCTGGAGCAGTGGTTTGCCACGTTGGTCGATGGGGACCTCGGAGCAGAGCCACAGAGTGCGGTGGGGTCCAGCTACTTCTCAAAGGACGCCATCGATTATGGGGCGTTGAGAATCGATCCGCTGTCGACGGCCTGGGCACTACGCAATCAGATCAGGGCGTTCGCCTTTCGTGAATATCAGTTCTTGCGCTGGGAAGGAAAGCCGGTGGTCTCGGCGACGATTCTGCCTGGGCGTTCACAATTCAAGGCCGGGACCCTGATCAACGCAACCGAGGATTATGTCGAGCTCTGCACCATCGATTACGACATCCGGCTGAATTTTGATCGATTGCCGGAGATGCTCAAGGCTTGTGAGTTGGGTGATCTGGAGGCGGTGATGGCGCTGCAGGCCAATATTGCCGGTTACAACGATGCCAACTCGCAAGGCTGGACGCCGCTGATCGTCGCCAGTTATGCGGGCGCCTATGAGGTGGTTGACTGGCTGTTGCAGCAAGGGGCCGACCCGGAGCGGAGCAACAACAAAGGCACGACGCCCTTGATGTATGCCAAGGACGCCTACCTGGCCGGGCGTTGTCGTAGAACCTTTCCGTTATTGCTGCGCAGGGGCGCTAGGCTGGAGGCTGTCGATCATTCCGGTCGGGCACTCGCCGACTATGTGACGAACGAGCAGTTCGCTCAGTTGCGAGGCGCTATCTAGACACCTCGCAACAGGCGCATCAGCGGGCTGTGAACTGGTTGATGGCGGTGGCAATGTGTTGCTGTTGTTCCTGGCTCAATGTCGGATAGATCGGCAATGACAGGATCGAGTCATGCAGCGGGGGCCGGGACACCTTGGAGGTCCTGGCCAGATCGCTGTAGGCCCGCTGCTCGGTAATCGCCAGCGGATAGTGAACCAGGCATTGGATGCCACGTTCGGCCAGATACGCCTTCAGTTGATCGCGCCATGGGCAGGTAATGACATACAGGTGCCAGACATGGGCGCTTGCTGTCGTGACCGAAGGCAGAGTGATGCCTGGGTGCCGGATGTGTTCGCTGTAGTAGCGGGCGACGCTGCGTCGACGGGCAGTATCGCTGTCTAGATGCGCTAGTTTCACCCCCAGCATCGCGGCCTGGATTTCATCGAGGCGGCTGTTCACCCCTTGATAATCGTGCTGGTACTTGATGCGTGAGCCGTAGTTGCCCAGCGCCCGGACCAGGGCTGCCAGCTCGGCGTCGTTGGTGGTGATGGCGCCGCCGTCGCCCAGGGCACCGAGGTTCTTCCCGGGGTAGAAGCTGAACGCCGCGGCATCGCCCCAGTTGCCGGCCTTGCGCCCGGCCAGTTCAGCGCCATGGGCCTGGGCGGCATCTTCAAGCACCAGCAGGCCATGTTTGTGGGCCAGCGCCATGATCTGTGGCATCGGCGACAGCTGGCCATAAAGATGCACTGGCAGTATCACTCGGGTTTTGTCCGAGATGGCCCGTTCGACGGCCTCGATCTCCAGGTTGTGGGTGGCAGGGTCGACATCCACCAGGATCGGCGCCAGATCGTTTGCCAGAATGGCCGAGATAGTGGCGATAAAGGTGTTGCTCTGCACTATCACTTCATCGCCGGCCTGAAGCTTGCCTTGCTCTTTCCAGGCACGCAGGATCAGGGTCAGGGCATCCAGGCCATTGGCGACGCCGATGGCATGGCGGCTGCCACAGTATTCGGCGAAGGCGGCCTCGAATTGCTCAAGCTCTCGCCCCATCAGGTACCAGCCGGAGTCGATCACGCGGCTGCAGGCGGCTTTGAGCTGATCGGCATATTCGTGATTGATGCCTTTCAAATCCAGAAACGGGATATTCATCATGTGAGTCATTGTCCGAGCATGTCCATGAACTGGGCATAATCTCGGACATAGTCGCCTTCTTCGTAGAGTTGATCGGCCAGAACCATCAGTACACAGTCTGGAGAGAAGTCATACATCTCACGCCAGATAAAGGATTCGATCAGCAGGCCCTGGCAAGGATTGTCCAGGGTGATGTCGATCTTTTCCCGGCCGTCGTCCAGCAGAAAACGGCACGAGCCGCGTACGGCGATTGCCACCTGCTTGAGGGTCTTATGGGCATGGTAGCCGCGGCGAACCCCTTCACCGGTATTGAACATGTAGTACACCCGCTTGACTGGGAAGGGGATGTTTTTCCCTTCTTCCAGGGCGATCAGCGAGCCACGGTCATCGCCGTGGGTCTGCAGCGGCAGAATGTGAATCTTCATCGCGTCTCCTTTTCGAGCCGTTTCGACAAATGCTGTTGCAGCCAGTTTTCAACGCTCTTGGCGTCGACCCGATAATTTCGGTAATACAGTTCCCTGGAGTCGGTCGAGCCTACCCGGTAAGCGATGTAGTCCATTTCGACGCCGACGACCGCCGCCAGGTTGGAAAAGCACGACAGCTCTGCGTATTCCTCGGCCATCCAGCACAGGGCGCGAGCGTTTTTCGAGGCGAAAATCAGATTGGTCCAGGCCGCCCCGGTGGGGCCGACTATGACTTCGGCATTGGCCATGATCGCCACCTGATGGTTGATGTCCTGTTCTTCCATGTACACGCAGGTAAACCCATAGGGTTCCAGCAGCTTGAGGATCTCGGCCTGGTTGTAGTGCCGAAGAAAGCCTTTGCGGGCCAGGAATACTCGTTTGGGGAGTTCACTGATGGGAATGTCATGGGCCAGATGCAGCGCCTTTTCCCGCAGGAAATGGATCGACTCCGGGCGGACGAAGCCGCTGCTGGCACTGTTCTGTGCCGCGCCTTTGAAGTTCGGGATCATATTGTTCGGGGCACTGATCAGCAGTAGGTCGGCCACCTGGTAACTGGTGATGTTTTCCAGGAGCACCAGCGGGCGGTCAACACCGATTGCCTCGATCAGGGCCTTGATCGAGGGAATGTTCTGGCTGCTCTTGGAGATCAGCAGTGGATAGTCCGCATAGTGCGGCGGCAGTTCGGCCACGAATTGCAGTTGCGACAACACTTCTACCGTCCAGTGGTAATAGTTCTGCTCGTTGCAGCCGCTGATCAGCAGGCCTTTTTTCAGCTCCACAGGCTTGCCGCTCCTGACCAGGGCCAAGCGCTGCCCATGGTAGATCAGGTGCGCAGCACTATAGTCGGCCTGCAGGGATTTCGCCGTGGGCACTCGCTCCAGCACCAATTGCCCGTCCGGCAGTATCACCGAGCGGGACACTGAACAGACTTGCCCCTGGCGGAAGTGGTAGAGAGCTATCTCGGGTAATTCCAGCGTGATCGCCGGTGTCGATTGATGGATGAATCGTGGCGGCTGGCTGGTGCCCGGTTGGCTCGGGCGAAAGACATGGACCTTGTGCTCGTCGCTTTCATCCAGCCAGCGCAAGGCCAGGCGCCGGGTATCCTGGCGTCGAAAAAACAGTCGATACAGCAGGTCGCTGATCAGTCCCGGCTTTCTGCACAGTCGTTCATAGCCCAGTTGCTCGAGGCGTTTGCCAATACGCTGGAACCATGGGAGCTGCGAGCTGATCTGCGCGCCATGGAACACTTCGACCTTTTGCTCATTGATGGCCAGCTTCTCAGTGAGCTGCGGATGGATCTCGCGGTAGTAATCGCTGGCGATGATGATCTTGTCGAAAGCCAGCGAACTCAATTGCTGAGGCGCGTGGATCAGTTTGCCGAACAGGCGCTGGCCCTGCTTCTGCTGGTTGTTATCGACGAAGCCGATCACCCGGTAGCGGCGGCGGTTGTACTTGTAGAAGTTGACCCCGCCGGCGCCGGTACCGAATATCAGCACCCGCGCTTTTTGTCCAAACCCTGTCGACACATTGACCTCGTCTTGCTGGTGCAGCCGGTGGTAGATCGTCACCCGAGCGGTTCGCCCGCTCGGTAAAGGCGGTGACGCTAGCCATTGTTATTGATGATGTTGCCCTTGATCTGGGCGATACCCTTGGCGTTCAGGTCGCGTCGGGTCCTTATCGGTTGCAGCTCGCCCTGGATTGCGGCGTTGATGGTATCAATCGCGGTCTTGCCGGTGTTACTCCGGGACTTGCCCAGCAGGTAGCGCAGCGACAGGCGGAACTGTTCCGATTCATTGGCCACCGGCCGCGTACCGTGCAAGGTGCAGTTGTGCCAGAGCCCGACGTAACCCGGTCCGCCCGTCAGCCGGTAATCCTGGCAGGCCATCTGCTGCCCCTGATCGTCGGCGTAGGTCCATTGGTCGTGTTCCTGATGTTCCAACTGATGAGGGAACAACGTGGCGCCAAAACGGTGAGTACCGGGCATCAGGTGCAGCGGTGAGTCGTTTTCGGTGACTTCGTGCAGGTACACATAGAGGGTCAGGAAGGTCGAAGGGTCGAGTTCCACCCGGCCCTGGGGCCAGTCGATGATGTCCTGGTGAAAGTCGATCCCGCGGAAGTAGGTGATGTCGCGAAAGGGCTTTTTGATGTACGGCCCCAGGTTCGCCACATTCACATCGCGGATCTTTTCCCGTACCCAGTCCGGCAGCCATGAGTCCGGTACGCCGCACACCGCTTTCTTGATCACCACTTCATAGTCGGCGCCGAGCACTTCATCGAGCACCGCGCTGAGGCGCGGATCCTGCTCGATGAACTGCAGCTGCGGCTCGAAGGCATTGAGGAAGTTGAAGGTCTTGTTCGGGTTGGCGTTGAGGTGGTTTTCCTGGGCCAGGTATTCAGCCTCGTCCATGAACAGCCCGGCCCCGAAGGCCCGTGCGGCGACCATCTCGCGGTACAGCGCCTGCGTGCGGTCAGCGTCCAGGATCTCGCCAAAGATGTGGGCGCCCTGGTCGATGAGGTTTTGGATACAGGTTTGCATGTTGCGCTCGTTTTGACTGTTGCTGTCTGTCTGCAAGGTATCGGCGTGGCTGGCCTGAAGTTGATGCCGCCCGGCTGATATTCCCGATGGAATTTGCCGCAACCGGGGCTGGCGGGCGGCGCGAGCAAGGATATCGAAGGCTTTTGGCAACTATCTATAAGGGAACGCCAGAATCGGCCGATAACCATCATGGATGTTGTTGCAGGTCAAATGGCGGGGCCATGGACCGAGTGCCCGGTGAGAGCAGACGGGCGCTTTTGCGGGTTGATGTAGAATGCATTGATGGCCTGTGGCCATTATCGTTGTCCGGGTGCAACAAAGGTGACGACCTTGAGCGTGTCCTGCTGTTGCCGCGGGCTTCATCTTTTTTACGGGTCTGGAATCTTCGATGCTGGCGTACCACCAAAAAAGCTTTTTGATCGTCGATGATTTCTCGGATTTCCGCAGTTCTGTCCGGTCCATGCTGCGTGAGCTGGGCGTCAAGGACGTGGACACTGCCGATACAGGCGAGCAGGCGCTGCGCATGTGTGCGCAAAAGCGCTATGACTTCATCCTGCAGGATTACCACCTGGGCGACGGCAAGAAGAACGGCCAGCAGGTGCTCGAAGACCTGATGACCGACAAGCTGATCAGTCATGAAAGCGTATTCCTGATGGTCACCGCCGAGACCAGCCAATCGATGGTGCTCAGCGCCCTCGAGCACGAGCCGGATGCCTATCTGACCAAGCCTTTCAACCGCTCCAGCCTGGCTCAGCGGCTGGAGCGGCTGCAGCAGCGCAAGTCGTTGCTCAAACCGATCCTGCAGGCGCTCGATCGCGGCAAGCCGCTCGAAGTGCTCAATGCCTGCATCGCCCTGTGCAAGCAGGATCCGCGCTATTCGCCGCTGTGCCTGCGCTACCGGGCCGATGCCCTGCGTGATATGAACCAGAACGAAGCATTGGAGCGGCTGTACGAGAGCATTCTGGCGGATCGCCCGTTGCCATGGGCCTATGTCGGCCTGGGGCGTCTGCTGTTCAAGCGTGGCCAGGTGACCCAGGCCAAGGCCATCTACGAAAAGGCCTTGAAAGCCTTTCCGATGATGCCGGCGCTCTACGATGGCATGGCCGAAGTGCTGCTTGCCGAAGGAGACTCCAAGCGTGCCCAGAGTGTGCTGGAGGAGGCCGTGCGCCTGTCGCCGCTGGCCGTGCGCCGGCAAGCGCTGCTGGGCAAGCTGGCGATGACCAACGAAGACTTCGAGACCGCCTCCAGGGCCTATCGCCAGGCGGTATCGCAAGGTGCGCAATCGCGTTTCAAGGACCCGGAAAGCAACCTTGGCCTGGCGCACGCGCTGATCAGCAAGGGCAGTGAAAGGGGTCTGGATACCCGCACGCGCCTGGAAATCAACAGCACCCTGAGTGCGGTGGCCAAGGAAAACCCCAGCGATCCGGGGTTGCAGATTCGCGCCCGCCTGATGAAGGCCACCAGCCTGTTGCTCAACGATGCTGAAACGGCGGAAAAGCTCACCGAGCAGGCGATGTTGCGCCTGGACGGGATGGAACAGTTCATGAGCCCGGAAGCGGCGCTGCTGGTGGCCAAGCAACTGCAGATGCTGGGACAGGCCGATGCCGGCGCGTCGATGCTGAAAAACTGTGCGGAAATCTACGGCGACGACCCGAAGGTGATGGAGGGTATCGCCAAGCTCACCGATGACCCGGCGATCCTCAACTCCGCCAACGCCGCGGCGGACATGAACCGCCAGGGTGTGCGCAGTTACAAGGCTGGCGCCCTGGGCGAGGCCCGGGACCTGTTCCGCCGGGCCCTGGCCATGCAACCGAAGAACATCAGTATTGCCCTGAACATGGCGCAGTCGTTATTGCACGGCACTGACATCACCCAGGATACGGCGCTGCTGGAAGAGTGCCGGACCTGCCTGAAAATGGTCGGCCTGATGCCCGATACCGACGCGCGTTATCCGCGTTATCAGAAGCTGCGAAGCAAGGCGTTTGGCGAATGAATACCCACGAACAGGCTCTCGACTTTTCCACGGTGATCGCCTCTACCGTGCACGACATGAAGAATTCCCTGACCCTGCTCATGCAGGCCCATGCCCAGTGGCTGGCAAGATTGCCGCAGGCGCAGCAGGGCGCGCCGGAGCAGGGCGTGATGGAGTTCGAATTCGCCCACCTCAACGGCATGCTGGTGCAACTGCTGGGGCTCTACAAGCTGGGAGTCAACCAGTTGCCGGTGCAGCCGGGCTACCACGAACTGGATGACTTCATCGAAGCGCAGTTGGTCAGCCATCAGGATGTGTTCGCCAGTCGTGGCATTGCCGCGACCTATGAAGTCGATCCTTTGACCCCCCTGGGTTTTTTCGATCGGGAGCTGATCGCCTCGGTGCTGGCCAACTGCATCAACAACGCCATTCGTTATGCGCGCCATGCGCTGCTGGTCAGCGTGCACGATGAAGGCGGGCAGACGGTGCTGACCATCAATGACGATGGCGAGGGTTATCCGCAGCAGATGATCGATAACCAGGCCGACTATGTGCAAGGTATCAATCACAGCAGCGGCAGCACCGGCCTGGGGCTGTACTTCGCCGGGCGCATTGCCGCGCTGCATCAGCGCAATGGTGTCTGCGGGCGTACCGAGATCCGTAATGGCGGGCCTCTGGGTGGTGGTGTGTTCAGTCTCTATCTGCCTTGAAACCGGCCTTGAAGCGGTTGCCGAGCTTGTAGGGGCTTCGCCGCATTTCGGTGGTGTCTCCGATCCCGAGGGCTTTTTGTTCGAGGCTGCTTGATATTCCGAACAGCCGGAGCCTATTTTGTACGGGTCGCCGTTCTCGGCTCGTACAACAACAAGGATTGAGTCATGACAACCGATGGCCGCAGTTCACTCGCACAGCGATTGACGGGCATTGACGAGATTGAATGTGTCACTCCGGATCTGAACGGCGTGCCACGGGGCAAGGTGATGACTGCCGAGGGTTTCCTCGAAGGGCGGCGTTTGCAGATGGCCCGCGGGGTGCTGCTGCAATGCATCATGGGTGGGTATCCACCCGCGCGTTTCTACGGCAGTGACGACGGCGACCTGGCGCTCAATGCCGACCCGCAACAGATTCATCGCCTGCCCTGGAGCTCGCAGCCGCGTGCGCTGGCGATTTGCGACGCGGACGAGTTGAGCGGCGAAAGCTCGCGCCTTTCCACCCGCGGCCAGCTCAAGGAGGTCATCGCGCGGTACGCCGCTCGCGGCCTGGCGCCAGTGGTGGCGACCGAGCTGGAATTCTTCGTGTTTGCGCCCAATACCGATCCGACCCAGCCTTTCCAGCCACCTATTGGCCTGGACGGTCGTCGCGAAGACGGGCATTCGGCGTTCAGTGTCAGCTCCAACAACGGCTTGCGGCCGTTCTTCAGTGAGGTCTACGCCTGCATGGCGGCCTTGGGCCTGCCGCGCGATACCTTCATGCATGAAATGGGCGTCAGCCAGTTTGAGATCAACCTGCTGCACGGCGATCCGCTGTTGCTGGCCGACCAGACCTTCCTGTTCAAGCACCTGCTCAAGGAAGTGGCGCTCAAGCATGGCCTGATCGTGGTGTGCATGGCCAAGCCACTGGCGCATACGCCGGGCAGTTCGATGCATATTCACCAGAGCCTGGTCGAGTCGGCCAGCGGGCGTAACGTGTTCAGCGACGAGGCCGGAGAGCCGACCGCGATGTTCCGCCACTTCATTGGCGGGCTGCAGGCGGGCATGGCGGATTTCACTGCGCTGTTCGCACCGAACGTCAACTCCTACCAGCGCCTGTGTCATCCTTACGCCTCGCCGAACAATGCCTGCTGGTCCCATGACAATCGGGCGGCGGGTCTGCGTATTCCGGCCAGCTCGCCGGTGGCGCGGCGGGTCGAGAACCGTTTGCCGGGCGCCGATGCCAACCCGTATCTGGCGATCGCTGCGAGCCTGGCGGCCGGTTTGCACGGCATCGAAAACGAGCTGGAACCGACGCCGGCGATTCAGGGTGAGTTTGCCGTGCCGGACAGTTTATCTTTGCCTTGTACCTTGCATGCCGCTCTCGAGCGTCTGAAACGTAGCCAGTTGGCCAAGGAATTGTTCGGCAATGAGTTCGTCGAAGGTTATGTCGCTTCGAAGACCATGGAGTTGACCAGTTTCTTTGATGAAATAACTCCCTGGGAGCGGCGCGTCTTGGCGGCCCAGGCTTAACCGAACCGTCGCAGTCGGGCCATCGTTCGGATGGCCCGGCACTCAATTCAAGGAGCCGCTCGGAACGCCGATGCGCCAAATCTGGAAATCCTTTCGAGCGCTTTATTTCGCCTCGCTGATGATGTTGATCGGCTCGGGCCTACTCAGTACCTACCTGGCGTTGCGCCTGGCCGCCGATCATGTCGACGGGTTATGGGTGGGTGCCTTGATGGCGGCCAACTACTTCGGCCTGGTGCTGGGTGGCAAAATCGGCCACCGCCTGATTGCCCGGGTCGGCCATATCCGGGCCTACGCCACCTGTGCCGGGATTGTCGGCGCGGCGGTGCTGGGGCACGGCCTGGTGGACTGGTTGCCGGCCTGGCTGGTGCTGCGGATGATCGTCGGCCTGGGCATGATGTGCCAGTACATGGTCATCGAAAGCTGGCTCAACGAGCAGGCCGACGCCAAGCAACGCGGGCTGGTGTTCAGCGGCTACATGATCGCCTCGTATCTGGGGTTGGTTTTGGGGCAGTTGATTCTGGTCATGCACCCGGCCCTCGGGCTTGAATTGCTGATGCTGGTGGCCCTGTGTTTTGCCCTGTGCCTGGTGCCGGTGGCCATGACCCGACGCATTCACCCGGCGCCTTTGCATCCGGCGCCCATGGAACCGCGCTTCTTTATCAAGCGCGTTCCGCAGTCGCTGAGCACGGTGCTCGGGTCGGGGCTGATTGTCGGTTCGTTCTATGGTCTGGCGCCGTTGTATGCCTCCCAGCAGGGCTTGAGTACCGAGCAGGTCGGCCTGTTCATGGGCAGCTGCATTTTTGCCGGGCTGGTGGTGCAGTGGCCGCTGGGGTGGCTGTCCGACCGTTATGACCGGGCCCTGCTGATTCGCTGCTTTGCCTGCTTCCTGGCGGTCGTGGCCTTGCCGTTGGCGATCCTGCCCCAGGTGCCGCTGGAGGTGCTGTTCGCCCTGGGGTTCCTCTGTTCGCTGGTGCAGTTCTGCCTGTACCCGTTGGCGGTGGCGTTTTCCAACGACCATGTCGAAGGCGATCGGCGGGTCTCGTTGACCGCGATGTTGCTGGTGACCTATGGCGTCGGGGCCAGTGTCGGGCCATTGGTGGCAGGGGTGCTGATGAAGTTGTTCGGCAGTCAGATGCTTTATGCGTTCTTCAGTTTTTTTGCCCTGGTACTGGTCTGGCGCATCCGGCCGAAAGCCGTGACCAACCTGCATCAGGTCGATGATGCGCCGCTGCATCACGTGGCGATGCCGGACAGTATGTCCAGTTCGCCATTGGTGGCCGCGCTCGATCCGCGGGTCGACGAGCAGGTGGTGCAGGATCAGATGCAGCAGAGCAGCACGCCGGAAGCCGAGCCCCCGGTCGCGAGCGAAGAAGCCATGGATGAGGTTGAGGATCCAGTGGTGAAACCGGAAGAGCCGGGGCCGGACCAGTTCAGTGGGGCCAGGCCCTAGAAACAAAAAACGGGCAGTCACCGCAAGGGGCTGCCCGTTTTTTTATCGACCTGCGAAACTCAGAGGTCGTCTTTGTCGAAGCGCCGGGCTTCGCGTTGCAACTGATAGACAAAGCGCTCGACCTGGCGTTGAACCAGGCCGCTCATGTTGTGGAAGCGCACGCCGGCGAAAGTCGTGTCGATCTTCTCTTCGTAGTGCAGATAACGCAGTTCCACCGGCGCGGTCATGCTGCCGAAGGGCAGGGCGGCGATAAAACGCTCGTAGACCTGGCCCAGTTGCAGGCGGCTGGAGATGTCACCGTCGAAGCGCAGCTTGCAGCCGGTGGCGGAGATATCCAGCAGTTTGCCGGCGATCGGCGCCTTGAGTTTTTCGCCACCCAGCTCGATGTTGACCAGTTGCGCCAGCTTCAGGGCTGCGCGAAAGGCATTGCGGCGCTGGTGATAGACCACCTCGTCCGGCAGGGTGCCGCGGTAGCAGCGTCCGCCATTGGATTCGTCGATGGTCGGGATGCCGTTGCTTTCCCAGGCGATGCGCACGCCTTCGTGAAAGCCTTCGACGCGAAAGGGTTCGCCGGCGAGCATGAAGCGTTCGCCATCGCGGGGGATCATTTCGTCCAGGGCCATCATGTTGCTGTCACGATCGACCTCGACCAGATAGCTTTGAAAGCGCTGGCTGCGTTCGTGGAAAGTGATGATCAGCGGGTCATGGCTGTCTTGCAGCAAGCGCAGCGTGGAGTTGATTTC
Organism: Pseudomonas sp. RW409; assembly: GCF_003184125.1. Classification (NCBI taxonomy): domain Bacteria; kingdom Pseudomonadati; phylum Pseudomonadota; class Gammaproteobacteria; order Pseudomonadales; family Pseudomonadaceae; genus Pseudomonas; species Pseudomonas sp. RW409. The sequence goes on from NZ_QHHP01000042.1 coordinate 720,178, forward strand.
CAAGGGGGTGGTGAGCACCTTGGGTGGCTGCGGCGCATCTTCTGCGTTTACGGCATTGAACACGGTTCATCAATCTCCAGACAAAATACGACTACACGCAAGTGCCGGCATTTTGCCAGCATGCTCCACGACTTGATAGGGCGCGCTCATCTCTGGGGTCAGGCCTGGCTAAGCGGGCGAGGCTTGGCCAGCTTGGCGGTTGAGCCGCGGGCATCATAGAGGGCTGGAGGCTCGCCACCGGTGAGGATCTTCAATTGATTGGCGGTGGTGGCCTGTTGAACCTGGATCGAGCGACCGTTGAGTTCGTTCGCCGCCTGGCAATCGGCAAGCATCTGGGTCAGCACATCGCTCTGGGTCAACAACTGCTCGCCAACCGAAGAATGGCTGGCCAGTTGTTCCAGGCCGGCACGGCTGGCGGGAAGATTCAGGCTGGCAAGGATTTCGCTGCGTTTGCGGCCATGCTGCTCGAGCAAAATGATCAGGGCTTGCTTCTGCGCAAGAATCTCTTCCAGCAGCGGCATGTCGCGACCGTGCAGGGCGAGGGATTCGGTGCGCAGCAATTCCAGCAATTGTTGAGCTGGAGCAAAGTCGTCAGTGATCAGTTGCAGCAAATTAGTGTCGTGCATGTATGGCCTTGGGTTTTAAGCGTCCAAAAAACTGGCGCAGGCCTTATTGGCTAGCGCTGGGCTTCGAAATTGAGCAGTTTGCTGGCTACACGGTTGCTGTCGACTTTATAGCTGCCATCGGCAATCGCTTGCTTCAACTCGGCCACGCGGGCGTTGTCGACGGCAGGCTGGTCGCGCAGCTTGTCAGTGATCTTCTGCAACTGTTGAGCCTCATTGCTGAGGTGTACCGACTCCCCGCTGGTGCTGGCCTGTTCGGCCGGAGCGTTCAGCGGCGCGGATTTGTCGGCGTCGCCGGTTTCCTTGCTGGCGCTGGTGCGCGTGCTACCGGTGAGTGAGGGAGAGCTGTTTAAACGGCTGAAATCGATGACCATGGTAAAAAACCTCTGGGTATTTGGACGCTTGACTTGTTTTCGGCAATACCCCGGAAAACTTTAGGCTTCAAATATCGATAAGCCCGCACGCGCCGCTATTGCCCTGCATGGGCCACAGTTTAGGGGGCAAGAGTGCGCAGCGCCAGTCGTCTACATCGCGACTTCCACCTGTCCCGGCGCGGTGATCCGCGCTTTGATGACCCGTTGTGAATTGAGGTTCTTGACCCGTATCTGCTCGCTCATGCCGCCATTGGACAAGGCTTCACCCGGCATTTTCACGTTCAGCGTGCCGCTGCGGGCGGAGATCACCACCTGATCGCCCTTGCGCACCACTTCCGCCTGTTCCAGGTGAACCAGGGTGACGAGCTGGTCGGCGACCATTGGTCGGACAAGCTTCTGCCCGATGGCCTGGTCCACCGAGGTCAGATAACCCTGGTTGATCTGGCCGATATCGCGCTCGCGCAGCATCACGTCTTCGGGGCTGATGATGCCGGCGCGCTTGAGTGGCCGGGTGGTGGTCACCACTTCGCGGAACAGCTTGACCTGGGCGGGCACGAACACGGTCCAGGGCGAGGCGCCGTCGCAACGCACACGAACGGTTACGCGTCCCAGCGGTTGCGCCGGGCTTTCCAAGGTCGCTGTCAATTCCTTGTCGCAGTGCGGCATGCGCAGCCGCGGGTCGAGCTGATTGACCTGGATCTCGTAGCGCCCCGGGGTTTGACTGGTGGCTAAATAGTCTTCTACGGTGAATTCAAGAAACCCCTGAGTGACGCCGATAAGTAGATCAGGCAGGGTTACCGAGTCAGCAACGGCAGGATGGCCAGGGTTTACAAAAAACAAAGCCGACAGCCCGTACAGCAATCTGCGGTAGTTTGATGTCAGGCGTCGGGAAAATGTCGTTTTGGCGTTCATAACAGTTAAAAAGCAAGCGCCGTGCCGTTTAGCGATGAGCGCGCGTCGGAACTTAAGCTTTGGGGAGTCTGGGCATGGCTGGTGTAATGGATTCGGTGAACCAGCGCACGCAACTGGTAGGGCAGAATCGCCTTGAGCTGCTGTTGTTCCGTCTCGATGGGCAGCAACTCTATGGGATCAACGTGTTCAAGGTTCGGGAGGTACTGCAATGCCCCAAACTGACGTTGATGCCCAAATCCAGTCCTGTGGTGTGCGGTGTCGCGAATATTCGAGGGGCGACCATTCCGATCCTGGACCTGGCAATGGCCACCGGTTCAGGCGGGTTGCAGGATCTGAGCAACCCCTTTGTCATCATCACTGAGTACAACACCAAGACCCAGGGGTTTCTGGTGCGGTCGGTCGAGCGCATCGTCAACATGAACTGGGAAGAGATCCATCCGCCACCCAAGGGGACGGGGCGCGATCACTACCTGACGGCGGTGACGCGGGTCGACAATCAGTTGGTGGAAATCATCGACGTCGAGAAGGTGCTGGCCGAGGTCGCGCCGACACCCGAGACCATTTCGGTGGGCGTGGTGGATGTCGAGACTCAGCACAAGGCGGTTTCGCTGCGGGTGCTGACGGTCGATGACTCGTCGGTGGCGCGCAAGCAGGTCACGCGTTGCCTGCAGACCGTGGGGGTCGAAGTGGTGGCCCTGAACGACGGCCGACAGGCGCTGGATTACCTGCGCAAGCTGGTCGACGAGGGCAAGAAACCTGAAGAAGAGTTTCTGATGATGATCTCCGACATCGAGATGCCGGAGATGGACGGCTACACCCTCACGGCCGAAATACGCAACGATCCACGCATGCAAAAGCTGCACATCATCCTGCATACTTCGTTGTCAGGTGTATTCAATCAGGCGATGGTGAAGAAGGTCGGTGCCGATGACTTCCTTGCCAAGTTTCGTCCTGATGACCTGGCATCCCGGGTTGTCGACCGGATCAAAGCAGCAGATAACAGCTAGGGATATCCATCCCCGGCGGTCATACGATTTAAGAGGCGGCATCATTGTCTACGGGTAATTTGGATTTCGAACAGTTCCGGGTGTTCCTGGAAAAAGCCTGTGGGATCTTGCTGGGCGAGAACAAGCAATATCTGGTGTCGAGCCGTCTCAACAAGCTGATGGAACAGCAAGGCATCAAATCCCTCGGGGAGCTGGTTCAGCGCATCCAGAGCCAGCCGCGCAGCGGTTTGCGAGAGATGGTGGTCGACGCCATGACCACCAACGAGACCCTGTGGTTTCGCGATACCTATCCATTCGAGGTGTTGAAGAACAAGGTCCTGCCGGAGGCGATCAAGGCCAGTCCCAACCAGCGCTTGCGCATCTGGTCAGCGGCCTGTTCCTCGGGCCAGGAGCCCTATTCGTTGTCCATGTCGATCGACGAGTTCGAGAAGGCCAACATGGGGCAACTGAAGATGGGGGTGCAGATCGTTGCCACTGACCTGTCCGGGACCATGTTGAACAACTGTAAGACCGGCGAGTACGACAGCCTGGCGATCGGTCGCGGTTTGTCGGCCGACCGCCTGCAGCGCTATTTCGACCCCAAGGGGCCGGGGCGCTGGGTGGTCAAGGCGCCGATCAAGAGCCGGGTCGAGTTCCGCTCGTTCAACCTGCTGGACAGCTATGCCAGCCTGGGCAAATTCGACGTAGTGTTCTGCCGCAATGTGCTGATCTACTTCTCCGCCGAGGTGAAGAAGGACATCCTGATGCGCATTCACAGCACCCTGAAACCGGGTGGTTACCTGTTTCTCGGGGCGTCCGAAGCGCTCAATGGATTGCCCGACCACTATCAGATGGTCCAGTGCAGCCCTGGGATCATTTACCAGGCGAAGTAGGATTGTCGCTGTTGAAAAGAGAGGCCTTTGGGCCTCTTTTTTTGTGCCTGCGATTCCTTCTGTGGCGCAGGGCGGCAACCGTTGCATTGCCGCTTTGCTGACGTTTCGCGGAAATGCCTTGCCGCTTTTCTGGCATTGCCGCTTTGCCGCTGCCCGCAAAGCCTTGATTTACGGGGTTCGAGCACTTGGCACGCGGCTTGCTATGTCCAGCTTACGAAAAATCTGGTCGAAGGTTTCCCGACATGAGCATCAGCTTCGATAAAGCGCTCGGCATTCATGAACAGGCTCTTGGCTTTCGCGCCAAGCGTGCCGAGGTGCTGGCCAACAACATCGCCAACGCCGACACCCCGAACTACAAGGCTCGGGATCTGGACTTCTCCGCCGTGCTCGCCGAGCAGAATGAGAAAGCCAAGAGCGGCACCTTTGCCCTGAACATGACCAACAGCCGGCACATCGAAGCTGAAGGCCTGAGCAGCGGCGACGAGTCGCTGCTGTATCGCACGCCGATGCAACCATCGATCGACCAGAACACCGTGGATGCCCAACTGGAACAGTCGAACTACGCCGAGAACTCGGTGAACTTCCAGGCCAGCTTCACGCTGCTCAACAGCAAATTCAAAGGGCTGGTGTCAGCCCTGCGCGGAGAGTAATCCATGTCCCTCGCCAGTGTTTTCAATATTGCCGGTAGTGGCATGAGTGCCCAGACCACTCGCTTGAACACCGTCGCCAGTAACATCGCCAACGCCGAGACGGTCTCCTCGAGCATCGACCAGACCTACCGTGCGCGCCACCCGGTGTTCGCCACCATGTTCCAGGGCGCGCAAAGCGGCGGCAGCCAGTCGCTGTTCCAGAACCAGGACGCGGCCGGTCAGGGCGTCCAGGTGCTGGGTGTGGTCGAGGACCAGAGCAATCTCGAGGCGCGTTACGAGCCTAACCATCCGGCCGCCGACGCCAAGGGGTATGTCTACTACCCCAACGTCAACGTGGTGGAAGAAATGGCCGACATGATTTCCGCCAGCCGCTCGTTCCAGACCAACGCGGAAATGATGAACACCGCCAAAACCATGATGCAGAAGGTCCTGACCCTCGGTCAGTGATAAGAGGCGACTCAGATGAGTGTTTCCGATAGCACCAGTGGCCTGACGCTCAAGGAGATCCTGGCGAACTCCTCGAAGAAGACCCCGACCACCAGCAATGATGGCCTGGCGGCGGCCACCAACAGCGTCAAGGGTAAAAACGAGCTGGGCAAGGACGCGTTCCTGAAGCTGCTGGTGACCCAGCTGAAAAACCAGAACCCGCTGGACCCGCAGGACAACAGCGAGTTCGTTGCCCAGTTGGCGCAGTTCTCCACCCTGGAAGGGATCACCACCCTCAATACCTCGGTGAACTCCATCACTGGCAGCTACAAGTCGTCCCAGGCCCTGCAGGCTTCGTCCCTGGTGGGGCGTTCGGTGATCGTCCAGGCCGGTACCACCCAGGTCGACACCACCAAGAGCATGACCGGTTCGGTGACGGTTCCGGCCAGCGTCAGCGGTCTGAAGGTGACCATCACTGACAAGGATGGCAAGGAGGTCAAGACCCTCGACCTGGGCAGTCAGAAGGCCGGCAGCACCAGCTTCGTCTGGGACGGCACCAAGACCGACGGCACCAAGGCCGATCCGGGCAATTACACCTTCAAGGCCAGCACAACGATCGATGGCAAGGCGACCGACCTGGTCACCTACCTGCCAGCGACGGTCAACAGCGTCACCATCAGCCAGACCGGCGGTGAGCTGATGTTGAACCTCGCAGGACTGAGCAGCCCCGTGGCGCTCTCCAAAGTTCAAACCATTGGTATCTAGAGCCGACTAACGCGGCACAAGGAGTGGAATATGTCTTTTAATATCGGCCTTAGCGGTCTCTACGCTGCCAACAAGCAACTGGACGTGACCGGCAACAACATCGCCAACGTGGCGACCGCCGGCTTCAAATCGTCGCGTGCCGAATTCGCCGACGTCTACTCGGCCACCAAGCTGGGCACCGGCAGCAAGACCATCGGTAATGGCGTGCGTCTGGCCAACGTTTCCCAGCAGTTCGGCCAGGGTGACGTGAACAACACCGGCAACGTACTGGACATGGGTATCCAGGGTTCGGGTTTCTTTGTGCTGAGCGACAACGGCTCGCTGACCTATACCCGCGCCGGTACCTTCAAGACCGACAAGGACGGCTACATCACCAACACCGATGGCACTGCCCGTCTGCAAGGTTATGCGGTCGATGCCAATGGCAAGATCGTCAACGGCGTGCTGACCGACCTGCGCATCGACACCTCGAACCTGTCGCCGAAGGCCACCAGCTCGGTGTCCTCGACCATCAACCTGAACTCCACCGCGCCGGTCATCGACCAGAGCGTGACAGGTTTTGCCTTCGATCCGACCAAGGTGGAAACCTACACCAAGCAGTTCAGCACACCGATCTATGACAGCCAGGGCAACGAGCACAAGCTGGACCAGTACATGGTGAAAACCGGTGCCAACACCTGGAAGACCTACACCCTGGTCGATGGTCGTAACCTCGATGGTTCCGCTCCGACCACCACCGGTGCTACCGCTCCAGTCGCATCGACCATGAATTTCGACTCCGCCGGCAAACTGGTTTCGGTCATCACGCCGCCTGCCACTACGCCTAATCCGGGCAACAACCTGACCCTGGCGGGCTGGGTGCCTGGCACTGTGACCAACGGTACGTGGAAGGCCAACGGTGCCAGCGCCAATCCCGGTGGCGTGACCATCTCCATGACCAGCACCACTCAGTTCAACGCCGATACCGCGCGTTCGCTGCCGGTGCAGGACGGCTACGCCACTGGCCAGATCACCAACCTGACCATCGACGGCACCGGTACCCTGTTCGCCAACTTCAGCAACAGCCAGAACAAGGCCATCGGGCAGATCTCCCTGGCCAGCTTCACCAACGAACAAGGCCTGCAGCCGGTAGGCGGCACCAGTTGGAGAGAAACCTACGCTTCGGGTGTGCCGGGCTACGATGCTCCTCAGACCGGTACCCTGGGTTCGATCGTGTCCAACTCCCTGGAAGAGTCGAACGTCAACCTGACCAACGAGCTGGTGGACCTGATCAAGGCCCAGAGCAACTACCAGGCGAACGCCAAGACCATCTCCACCCAGAGCACCATCATGCAGACCATTATTCAGATGACCTGATAATGGCTGGCTGACAGCGCTTGAAAAAAAGCCCCTCATCGCAGGGGCTTTTTTGTGCCCGCAAGCTTCATCGACCACGACCCGCTTTTGTAGGAGCGAAGCTTGCTCGCGATGAGCCATTGACGCGCAGATAGGGCGTCAGCCGATAGCGGCTGCCGAGGCTGCGGGCCGTGCTCGGACGCAATCTCGCGAGCCCGTCGCGGCTGCGGAGAATGGGTGGGGCGGTTTTTCCCCAGGCAAAAGAAAACCCCCGGCAGGCAGGGCCTGTCGGGGGTTCGGATAAGCGCCGGGGAGGCGCCTATCGGCTCAGCTTATTGGCAAGCTTCGCAATCCGGCTCGTCGATGGCGCAAGCCTTCGGCACTGGAGCAGGACCGGCTGGAGCGGCCAGGACCGAGTCGTCACCGTGGTTGCCGCCGCTGGAAACAGCGTTCAGCTTGCCGGTGTTGATGGTCGACTTCTCGGTGCTGGTCGCGGCCAGGGCACGGAGGTAGTAAGTGGTTTTCAGGCCACGGTACCAGGCCATGCGGTAGGTCACGTCGAGCTTTTTGCCCGAAGCGCCGGCGATGTAGAGGTTTAGCGACTGAGCCTGGTCGATCCACTTCTGGCGACGGCTGGCGGCATCGACGATCCACTTGGTTTCCACTTCGAAGGCAGTCGCGTAGAGCTCCTTGAGTTCTTGCGGGATGCGCTCGATCTGCTGCACGGAACCGTCGTAGTACTTCAGGTCGTTGATCATGACCGAGTCCCACAGGCCGCGAGCCTTGAGGTCGCGAACCAGGTATGGGTTGATCACGGTGAATTCGCCCGACAGGTTCGATTTCACATACAGGTTCTGGTAGGTCGGTTCGATCGACTGCGACACGCCGGTGATGTTGGCGATGGTCGCGGTCGGAGCGATGGCCATGATGTTGGAGTTACGAATGCCTTTCTGTACACGGGCGCGCACTGGTGCCCAGTCCAGGGTTTCGTTCAGGTCGACATCGATGTACTTCTGGCCACGGGCTTCGATCAGGATCTGTTGCGAATCCAGCGGCAGGATGCCTTTGGACCACAGCGAACCCTGGAACGTCTCGTAGGCGCCACGCTCGTCGGCCAGGTCGCAGGAAGCCTGGATCGCGTAGAAGCTCACCGCTTCCATGGACTTGTCGGCGAAGTCGACGGCAGCATCGGAACCGTAAGGGATGTGCTGCAGGTACAGCGCGTCCTGGAAGCCCATGATGCCCAGTCCGACCGGACGGTGCTTGAAGTTGGAGTTCTTCGCCTGCGGTACCGAGTAGTAGTTGATGTCGATCACGTTATCGAGCATGCGCACGGCGGTGTTCACGGTGCGTTGCAGCTTGGCGGTGTCCAGCTTGCCGTCGACGATGTGGTTCGGCAGGTTGATCGAGCCCAGGTTGCAAACGGCGATCTCGTCCTTGTTGGTGTTCAAGGTGATCTCGGTGCACAGGTTCGAGCTGTGGACCACGCCCACGTGCTGCTGCGGGCTGCGCAGGTTGCACGGGTCCTTGAAGGTCAGCCAAGGGTGGCCGGTTTCGAACAGCATGGACAGCATCTTGCGCCACAGGTCTTTGGCCTGGATGGTCTTGAACAGCTTGATCTTGCCGTATTCGCACAGGGCTTCGTAGTACTCGTAGCGCTCTTCGAAGGCCTTGCCGGTCAGGTCGTGCAGGTCCGGCACTTCCGATGGCGAGAACAGGGTCCACTTGCCGTCATCGAAGACGCGCTTCATGAACAGGTCAGGGATCCAGTTGGCGGTGTTCATGTCGTGGGTACGACGACGATCGTCACCGGTGTTCTTGCGCAGCTCGATGAACTCTTCGATGTCCATGTGCCAGGTTTCCAGGTAGGCACATACAGCGCCTTTGCGCTTACCACCCTGGTTCACGGCTACGGCGGTGTCGTTGACCACTTTCAGGAACGGCACGACGCCCTGGGATTTACCGTTGGTGCCCTTGATGTAGGAGCCCAGCGCACGCACCGGAGTCCAGTCGTTGCCCAGGCCGCCGGCGAATTTCGACAGCATGGCGTTGTCGTGGATGGCGCCGTAGATGCCCGACAGGTCGTCCGGCACGGTGGTCAGGTAGCAGCTCGACAGCTGTGGACGCAGGGTACCGGCGTTGAACAGGGTCGGAGTCGAAGCCATGTAGTCGAAGGACGACAGCAGGTTGTAGAACTCGATGGCACGGTCTTCTCTCTGCTTCTCTTCGATCGCCAGGCCCATGGCCACGCGCATGAAGAAGATCTGCGGCAGTTCGAAACGCACGCCGTCCTTGTGGATGAAGTAGCGGTCGTACAGGGTCTGCAGGCCCAGGTAGGTGAACTGCTGGTCGCGCTCGTGGTTGATCGCCTTGCCGAGTTTTTCCAGGTCGAAGTCGGCCAGCACAGGGTTCAGCAGTTCGAACTCGATACCTTTGGCGACGTAGGCCGGCAGTGCCTTGGCGTACAGGTCGGCCATCTCGTGGTGAGTGGCGCTCTCGGCCACTTCCAGGAAGCTCAGGCCTTCGGCGCGCAGGGTGTCCATCAGCAGGCGGGCGGTCACGAACGAGTAGTTCGGCTCGCGCTCTACCAGGGTGCGCGCGGTCATCACCAGGGCGGTGTTGACGTCCTTGAGCGCTACGCCGTCGTAAAGGTTCTTCAGGGTTTCGCGCTGGATCAGGTCGCCGTCGACTTCTTCCAGGCCTTCGCAGGCTTCGGTGACGATGGTGTTCAGGCGGCCTATGTCCAGAGGCGCGAAGCTGCCGTCGGTGCGGGTGATGCGGATCGACGGGTGAGCCTGCACCGGCTCTTCGCTTGGCGTGCGGGTGGCGCGCTCCTTGGCGCGCGAGTCACGGTAGATCACGTAGTCGCGGGCAACTTTCTGCTCGCCGGCACGCATCAGGGCCAGTTCGACCTGGTCCTGGATCTCTTCGATGTGGATGGTGCCGCCCGAAGGCATGCGACGCTTGAAGGTGGCGGTGACCTGCTCGGTCAGGCGAGCGACGGTGTCGTGGATTCGCGACGAAGCGGCAGCGGTGCCGCCTTCAACTGCGAGAAACGCTTTGGTGATGGCGACGGTGATTTTGTCATCGGTGTAAGGAACGACAGTGCCGTTACGCTTGATCACTCGCAGTTGGCCAGGCGCGGTGGCAGACAGATCCAGGTTGGAATCGGCAGCCTGCGGCGCTTTGGCCTGCGGGTTCTCGCGAGTTGTGTCGGTTTGCATGGGTGTCTCCACGTTCTCTATGTTTGTTTGGGCACCCTTTGGGTGCCCACCGTTCCGTCCTGAAGCACTACAACCGGCGCACGCCGGGCATAACGACTTCGGGACAGTTCAGGAAGGGGGGCTGTTGGCGCCGCTTCCATGCCGAAGTCATAGGTCGCGAGCCTGGGGCTCGTGACCGTATTCCTGGTGGGTGACAGTCATGTACTGCAACACCCGTACCGTTTTCCTTGCCGTGGGCTGGAAAACCGCAGCCATCCGCACGCGCGGTTTGGCTTCTGAAAATCCGATTGGTTCAACCAAAGAAGTGCAAGAAAAGCGCTTGAGTTTCTTGTCTGATTTGTGTTTGGTTTTTGGCCTGAAACCCTAGATATAGGGTTTTTTTGCGGCCGAGCTACAAGATAATGCGTTTTTGGGGGTGATTGCAACGTACAGCCTGTGGATAAGGTTGTGCGTAAATTGTGTATGAAGCGAGTAAACCTCACGCAGGCCGCAGCAGGGCTGGATCCTACCGTTTGTCACTGTTTTTTACCCTGCAAAACTGCCCGGGGCGGATTTTTGCGGGCGCGAACCCTATCACAAAAAAACGCCTTTACCGAGCGCATTCAGCGCCTTGTGTTCACGGCCTTTGCCGTTGCTACAATCGGGCCTTCGATGCATCGTTTTATCCATTTCACATTACAAAAAGACGGGCGGATTCTTCCGGAGCCCGTACCTGGCAAGCAGAGGTCACCGTGGAGCAAGAAGCGTGGCAGATATTGATCGTCGAGGACGATCAGCGACTGGCCGAGTTGACCTGTGAATACCTGCAGAGCAACGGACTGCGCGTCGCCATCGAGGGCAATGGCGCCCTGGCCGCGGCGCGGATCATTGCCGAACAACCCGACCTGGTGATCCTCGACCTGATGCTGCCCGGCGAGGATGGCCTGAGCATTTGCCGCAAGGTCCGCGATCGTTACGACGGACCGATCCTGATGCTGACCGCGCGCACCGACGACATGGACCAGGTGCTGGGGCTGGACACCGGCGCCGACGATTACGTGTGCAAGCCGGTCCGTCCGCGTCTATTGCTGGCCAGGATCCAGGCCCTGTTGCGGCGCAGCGAACCCGTGGACGGCGCCGCGCCGGAGAAATCCCGGCGCCTGCAATTCGGCCCGCTGGTGGTGGACAGCGCCTTGCGCGAAGCCTGGTTGCACGATGCCGGTATCGAGCTGACCAGCGCCGAGTTCGATCTGCTCTGGCTGCTGGTGGCCAATGCCGGGCGCATTCTGTCCCGCGAGGAAATCTTCACCGCCCTGCGCGGCATCGGTTATGACGGCCAGGACCGTTCCATCGATGTGCGCATCTCCCGGATCCGCCCGAAAATCGGCGACGACCCGGAACACCCGCGGCTGATCAAGACCATCCGCAGCAAGGGTTATCTGTTCGTCCCCGAAGCCGCTGCCGATCTGTCGTCGTGAACTCCATATTTCTGCGCATCTACGGCGGCATGTGCGCCGCGCTGATTCTGGTGGCGCTGTTGGGCGTGCTGGCGCTGCACCTGCTCAATCAGGTGCGCAGCGAGCAATACCGCGAGCGCCTGGCCCACGGCACGTTTTCGCTGATGGCCGACAACCTGCAACCGATGAGCGAAATCGAGCGCCGCCGCGCCCTGGCGGTATGGGAGCGCTTGTTGGGCATTCCGCTGACCCTGCAAACCTTCACCCAGACCGGCCTCGACCTCGGGCAGCGCAACCGCGTGCTGCGCGGCCAGGCCCTGGTGGAGCAGACCGGGCCTTACGCGGCGCGGGTCTATCGCCTGGTCAGCGAGCGGGAACAACTGCTGCTGACCGGTGAGGTGCAGCAGATCAGCGAACAACTGGCGCGGGCGACTATCTATCTGCTGGCCGACGAGTTGGTGCGCTTTCCGGTGGCCGAGCAGCCGGAGCGCCTGGCGGCCTTGAAAAAGGACAAGGGCTTTGGCTTCGACATGCACCTGGTCACCCAGGACGACGCGGACATGGACGAGGACCAGCGTCGCCGGGTTGCCGAGGGCGATACGGTGATGGCCCTGGGCAAGGGCGGCGACTCGATCCGCGTGTTCGCGGGGATGGTCGGCACGCCCTGGGTCCTGGAAATCGGCCCGCTGTACCAGATGAATCCCTACCCGCCGCAGTGGCTGGTGTTGATCGCGGTGCTGGGACTGAGCCTGATCGGCCTGATCGTCTATTTATTGGTGCGCCAGCTGGAGCGACGTTTGCGTGGCCTGGAATCGGCGGCCACGCGCATTGCCAAGGGCAGCCTGGAGGCCCGGGTGCCGGCCGGTGGCGCCGACTCGGTGGGGCGACTGGCGGCGGCCTTCAACGGCATGGCCGAGCACTTGCAGCGCTTGCTGGCGATTCAGCGCGAGCTGGTGCGCGCGGTCTCCCACGAGTTGCGCACACCGGTGGCGCGCCTGCGCTTCGGCCTGGAAATGATCGGCTCGGCGACGACGCCCCAGGCCCGGGACAAATACATGGAGGGCATGGACAACGATATCCAGGACCTCGACCGGCTGGTGGACGAAATGCTCACCTATGCGCGGCTGGAGCAGGGTTCGCCGGCGCTGAACTTCCAGCGCATCGACCTGGATGCCCTGATCAACCAGGTGATCAGCGAGCTGGCGCCGTTGCGTGCGCAGGTCAAGGTGCAGCGCGGCTCATGCCTGTCTGCGGCGGATTGCGATGGCGCCTGGGTCGAGGCCGAGCCGCGCTACCTGCATCGGGCGTTGCAGAACCTGGTGAGCAACGCCATGCGTCACGCCGAGTCGCAGGTGCTGGTCAGTTACCAGGTGGGGCAGATGCGCTGTCGGGTCGACGTCGAGGACGATGGCCCGGGGGTTCCGGAAAGCGCCTGGGAGCGGATATTCACCCCGTTCCTGCGCCTGGATGACAGCCGCACCCGCGCTTCGGGCGGTCACGGCCTGGGCTTGTCGATCGTGCGGCGGATCATTCACTGGCATGACGGCCGCGCGTTGATCAGCAGGAGCAAGACCCTCGGCGGCGCCTGCTTCAGCCTGAGCTGGCCACGGCACCAGGATAAAGGTTGAGGGCCTGCGCTCAGGTTCGTCCGGGCATCAAGCCCGGATGCTGACCAGGCTCAGCAGTTGCCCGTCCTGCAGGGCGAATTGCGCGTCCAGTTCACTGCCACTGCGCCATTCGCTGGACAGGTCGGTCAGCAGGCGCAGACGGATCTGGCCGCTGGCTGTCCACTCCAGCACTTCGGCGTGTTCGAAATAGAAGCGTTGCTGGACGATCGGGTACAGCGCCTTGAACAGGCTTTCCTTCACCGAAAAGGTCAGGGTGACCCAGAGCGCCAGTTGCTCGCGCGGGGCGGCCGCCATGCGCTGCATTTCGGCCGGGATAAGGATTTCCCCCGCCAGGCGTTCCGCCCGTTCAATGTTGAGCAGGTTCTCCAGGTCCATGCCCAGCCCGCGCCAATGCTCCTTGCGCGCGACGATCGCCGCGGCACGCCCGGTGCTGTGGGTGATCGAGCCACTGATGTGCGCCGGCCAGACCGGAGCCCGGTCCTCGCCGATCGGCGGAATGCAGTCCAGGCCGTCCAGGCGTTGCAGGGCGGCGCGGGCGCAGAAGCGACCGGCGAGAAACTCGGCCTGCCGTTTCGCCACCGAACGTTGAATGCTCGCGGGCGGCTCGATGGCGCTGAGCTGGAAGTCGTCGCTGGCCAGGCGCGAGGCATCGAAATGGGTGCCGAGCAGGACGGTGTCCGGCAGGGCGTCGGGCAGCGGCCACTGGTCGTCGAGTGGGGTGCAGCAGGCGGGGAGGGTAGGGATGAGATTCATGCCAGGCATTTTGCCGGGTTGTAAGGCCGGAGGGTAGCCTGGCAACCGTCGGCCTTGAGGCCGCTGTCCCGGGAGTTGAGGCCCCCGGGGCGGTCGGTGCGGGATCAGTTGAACAGTTTCTTGAAGAGCGCCTGCATGTCCGCCCACGAGCGTTCATCGGCGGCCTTGTTGTAGCCGATGTCCAGCCCGCCATGTTCGCCGTGGCTCATGCGGTCGGCATCCGGATTGCTGAAACTGTGCTTGGCGCCCTCGAGGTTGACGAACTGGTAGTCGGCGCCGGCCTTGTCCATTTCTGCCTTGAAGGCGCTGACGTTATCGGCGGTGACCATGCTGTCGAGGGCGCCGTGTTCAACGAGAATCTTCGCCTTGACGCTGCCGGGGGTGGCTGGGGTGTTGGTGACCAGGGCGCCATGGAAGCTCACCACCCCGAGCAGGGGCAGGCCCTGGCGCGCCGCGTCCAGCACCACCTTGCCGCCGAAGCAGTAGCCGATCGCGGCCAGCTTGTCCGGGTCGGTCTGCGGTTGTTTCTTCAGCAGGTCGAGCCCGGCCTTGAAGCGTGCGCTGGCGGCGGCACTGTCTTTGGAGGCGGCCTGCATGAAGGCCATGGCGTCTTTCGGGTGCTCGGTGTTCTTGCCGTCGCCGTACATATCGATGGACAGGGCGCTGTAGCCCAGGGCTGCAAGGTCCCGGGCCCGGCGTTTGGCGTAGTCGTTCAGGCCCCACCATTCATGCACCACCACTACCCCTGGGCGTGGCCCTTTCAGCGCGTCGTCATAGGCGTAGTAGCCGATGAGCCGGGTACCGTCGGGGCTCTGGTAGGGGATTTCCTGGGTCTTGATGGCCGCCTGGCTCATTGCGCAGAAGGTCAACAACAAGCAAGCAAAAAGCGCGCGCATAGTCCGTTCTCCTTTAAAAGACTGCCAGACAGCCTAGTCGATTTGATTCAGCCGAGGTTCAGAGTGTGTTCAGGGGGAGTTCAGGGCGGGGTCGGTAGTCTGGCCCCGTACCCAAAAACACATAGCGAATGAGGAAATACCCCCATGACTACTTTCAAGAAGATGATCCTGGCCTTCACTGTTCTCGGCGCCAGCGCTGTCGTCCAGGCCGCCGACAGCAACTTCGCCAGCCTTACCTACGGCCAGACCAGCGACAAGGTGAAGAAGTCCAGTCTGCTCAACAGCAACCTGAACAACCCGAACGCCGACGGTGTGATCGGCAAGGACAACACCTGGGGCGTGCGCCTGGGGCAGCAGAATGACCAGCACCGCTACTACGCCACCTACGACAATGTCTCCGGTTCCCACAATGGCATTAAACTGCGCCAGGAAAACCTGCTCGGCAGCTACGATGTGTTCCTGCCAGTGACCAGCAGCACCAAGCTGTTCGGCGGCGGCACCGCGGGCCTGACCAAGCTGACCCAGGATTCCCCAGGCTTCAGCCGCGACAGCGATATCGGTTACGCCGTCGGCGTGCAGGCCGGTGTCCTGCAGCAGGTTTCACAGAACACTTCGGTCGAACTGGGTTACCGTTACCTGCGCAGCAATGCCAGCACCGAGATGAGCGAGCGCAGTGGCAGCAAGCAGGGTTCGCTGAGCCTGACCAGCAGCGCCCAGACGTACCTGTCGGCCAACTACGCTTTCTAAAATACCGTCCTGGTTCTGACCGCGCCGGATCTGCCAAGGCAGGATCCGGCGTTGCCATATATACGATCAGGGCGCCTGAGCGCCCTTGGAGATGTCGAATTTTGCCTGGGAGAGCTGCATGAAACTGCTCGTCGTTGAAGATGAGGCGCTGCTGCGCCATCACTTGCAAACCCGCCTCACGGACAGCGGCCATGTGGTCGAGTCCGTGGCCAATGCCGAGGAGGCGCTGTATCAGACCGAGCAGTTCAACCATGATCTGGCGGTGATCGACCTGGGCCTGCCGGGCATGGGCGGGCTGGACCTGATCCGCCAGCTGCGCTCAAGGGGCAAGGCATTTCCGATCCTGATCCTGACGGCTCGCGGCAACTGGCAGGACAAGGTCGAAGGGCTGGCCGCCGGCGCCGACGACTATGTGGTCAAGCCCTTCCAGTTCGAGGAACTGGACGCGCGCCTGAATGCCCTGCTGCGCCGCTCCAGCGGGTTCACCCAGTCGACCATCATCGCTGGTCCGCTGCTGCTCGACCTGAATCGCAAACAGGCCTCGCTCGACGAACAGCCGCTGGCGCTGACCGCCTACGAATACCGGATTCTCGAGTACCTCATGCGCCACCATCAGCAGGTGGTGGCCAAGGACCGCTTGATGGAGCAGCTGTACCCGGACGATGACGAGCGCGATCCGAACGTGATCGAGGTGCTGGTCGGCCGCCTGCGGCGCAAGCTGGAAGGTCCTTCGGGCTTCAAGCCCATCGATACCGTGCGTGGCCTGGGTTATCTGTTCAACGAGCGCTGCCGATGATTCGATCGTTACGCCTGCGCCTGATGCTGGCGGCCACGACGCTGGCGGTGCTGTTCATGCTGGCGTTGTTGCCGGCCATGCAAGGCGCGTTCAGCCTGGCGCTGCAGGATTCCATCGAGCAGCGCCTGGCCTCCGACGTGACCACGCTGATCTCGGCGGCCCGGGTCGAGAACAATCACCTGCAAATGCCGGCGCAACTGCCGGACGAGCGCTTCAACCTGACCGACAGCCGCCTCCTGGGCTACATCTATGACCGGGAGGGGCGGCTGGTCTGGCGTTCCAAGGCGACCCAGGAAGAGAACATCAACTACAAGCCGCGTTATGACGGCCGCGGCAATGAGTTCGCGCGCATCCGCGAAGTCAACGGCCAGGAGTTTTTCGTCTACGACGTCGAGGTCAAGCTGCTCGGTGGTAAAAGCGCGGCGTTCAGCATCGTCGCCCTGCAGCCGGTACGTGAGTACCAGTTGACCCTGGAGGGCGTGCGGGAAAACCTCTACCTCGGTTTCGGCGCCGCGTTGCTGGTGCTCCTGGCGCTGCTCTGGCTTGGCCTGACCTGGGGCCTGCAGGCCTTGCGCCGGCTGAGCCAGGAGCTGGACGAAATCGAAAGCGGCACCCGGGAAAGCCTCAGTGAAGAACACCCGCGCGAGCTGTTGCGCCTGACCGGCTCGTTGAACCGCCTGTTGCACAGCGAGCGCGAGCAGCGCAGCCGTTATCGCGATTCCCTGGACGACCTGGCCCACAGCCTGAAAACCCCGCTGACGGTGTTGCAAGGGGTCAGCGAGGACATGGCCCTGCGCCCCCAGGATCGCGAACAGGCCTGGGTGCTGCAGACCCAGATCGAACGCATGAGCCAGCAGATCAGCTACCAGTTGCAGCGGGCCAGCCTGCGCAAGAGCGGCCTGGTGCGTCACCAGGTGCGTCTGCGTCCGGTGCTGAAAAGCCTGTGCGACACCCTGGACAAGGTCTATCGCGACAAACAGGTGCGGGTATCGTTTGATCTGCCGGAGCGTTGCTATGTGCCGATCGAGCATGGGGCCTTGCTCGAGCTGCTGGGCAACCTGCTGGAGAACGCCTACCGCCTGTGCCTGAGCGAAGTGCGCATCAGTGTCCGCCAAGACCTTCACGGCGCGCAGTTGTGTGTCGAGGACGACGGGCCCGGTGTGCCGCCGGACCAGCGGGCGCGGATTCTCCAGCGTGGTGAACGGCTGGATCGCCAGCATCCGGGGCAGGGGATCGGCCTGGCGGTGGTCAAGGACATCATCGACAGCTACGGCGCGCAGCTGACCCTTGGCGATTCCGCCCTGGGCGGGGCGGCGTTCCGCATTCACTTCCCGGCGATCTGAGCGGCGCGCTCAGGTTTCCTGGGCGCGGTAGGCGCCCGGCGTCAGCCCGGTCCACTTCTTGAACGCGCGGTGAAAGGCCGAGGGCTCGGAAAAGCCGGTCTGCTCGGCGATCTGTTGCAATGACAGGTCGGCCCGACGCAGATGGTAGATGGCGATATCGCGCCGCAACTGATCCTTCAATTCCTGAAAGCTCGTGCCTTCTTCGCGCAAATGCCGGCGCAGAGTCTGCGGGCTGATGTGCAGGTGCTGGGCGATGCTTTCCAGGTCTGGCCAATGGTTGCTGTCGCGGCTGAGCAGGTGGCGCAGCTGGCTGCTCAGGCTGTCGCCGTCATCCGGGCGGGCCAGCAGGTCGGCGGGGGAGCGCTCGAGAAAGTGCTTGAGGGTTCGTTCGTCCTGCAGCAGCGGCATGCTCAGGTAGCGGCTGTGGAACAACAGGCTGCTGCAGTCGCGGGAAAACACCAGGGGGCAGGGGAACAGCAGGTCGTACTCGTTGCCATGCTCGGGTTTCGGGTAGCTGAAACAGGCCTGTTCGAGGCGGATGCGCTGGCCAATCAGCCAACTGCCGAGGCGATGCCAGATCACCAGCAGGCTCTCGCTGAGAAAGTGGTCCGGGTCCCACAGCCCAGCGTCGTCCAGGCTCAGGCGGGTCATTTCCCCTTCGCGCGTCAGGCTCAGCCGCGGCGCCTGGGGGAACAGGCTATAAAACAGCAGGCCGCGCTGCAGGGCCTTCTCCAGGTTGCTGCAGTGGATCAGGGCGTGGCACATCATGGCGAAGGTGCCGCGCTTGCTCGGGCCGTCGCCGAACCCCAGGTACTCGTCATCGAGGACTTGCCAGAGCTGTTGCAGCAGGCTGGCGAACTGCTCGGGGGCGATACGGGCCTTGGGTTCGTTCAGCAATTCGAGGCTGATGCCCAGGGTCTGCAGCAACTCCGAATAGTCGTAGCCCCGTCGGCGGGCCCCGCCCAGGGCGGCGCGGGCGAAATGACTGGCGATGGTGCGTTCGCGCATGAAGGTTGATCCGTCCATTAAGTGGCGGATGTTAACAGCCGCCAGCGACCGGACAAGGCGGATATCCGCCAAATTGTAGGACGAGGGCCGGATGATGGGCGGAAATCCGCCACTTCGTGTGGGGCGAGGAGCGCGAAGGGCGAGAGCAAACCCTGATGTCCAAAGGCCTTCAGGTTTTTTGGGCAAGCTGGCACGGGCTTTGCGATAGCGAGCGAGGAGAAGGGAGCAGCGAAAGGTGTTCCCCGCAGCTCTACACAACAAATCCCTCCAGTGCAGGAGGGTTCGCACTTTAGGCGTCGTGTGCATCGATGGATGGTGTGCAACGGTGCTCTTGAGGAACTTTGCAATGACGACTCGTCAGCCACTGTACAAATCCCTGTATTTCCAGGTGATCGTTGCCATCGCCATCGGCATCCTGCTCGGTCACTTCTACCCGCAGACCGGTGTGGCCCTCAAGCCCCTGGGTGACGGGTTCATCAAACTGATCAAGATGGTCATCGCGCCCATCATCTTCTGTACCGTCGTCAGTGGTATCGCCGGCATGCAGAACATGAAATCGGTGGGCAAGACCGGTGGCTACGCGCTGCTGTACTTCGAAATCGTCTCGACCATCGCCCTGCTGATCGGCCTGGTCGTGGTCAACGTCGTGCAGCCGGGCAACGGCATGCACATTGATGTGTCGACCCTGGATGCCTCGAAAGTGGCGGCCTACGTCACCGCCGGCAAGGACCAGAGCATCGTCGGCTTCATCCTCAACGTCATTCCGAACACCATCGTCGGCGCCTTCGCCAACGGCGATATCCTGCAAGTGCTGATGTTCTCGGTGATCTTCGGTTTCGCCCTGCACCGCCTGGGTGCCTACGGCAAGCCGGTGCTGGACTTCATCGATCGCTTCGCCCACGTGATGTTCAACATCATCAACATGATCATGAAGCTCGCGCCGATCGGTGCGCTGGGTGCCATGGCCTTCACCATCGGCGCCTACGGCGTGGGTTCGCTGGTGCAGCTGGGCCAGTTGATGATCTGCTTCTACATCACCTGCGTGCTGTTCGTGCTGGTGGTGCTGGGCGCCATCTGCCGCGCCCACGGTTTCAGCGTGCTGAAGCTGATCCGCTACATCCGTGAAGAGCTGCTGATCGTACTGGGTACTTCCTCGTCGGAATCGGCCCTGCCACGCATGTTGATCAAGATGGAACGCCTGGGCGCGAAGAAATCGGTAGTGGGTCTGGTGATCCCGACCGGTTACTCCTTCAACCTCGACGGTACCTCGATCTACCTGACCATGGCGGCCGTGTTCATCGCCCAGGCGACCGACACCCACATGGACATCACTCACCAGATCACCCTGCTGCTGGTGCTGCTGCTGTCCTCCAAAGGTGCTGCGGGCGTGACCGGTAGCGGCTTCATCGTGCTGGCGGCAACCCTGTCGGCCGTGGGTCACCTGCCGGTGGCCGGCCTGGCGCTGATCCTGGGTATCGACCGCTTCATGTCCGAAGCCCGTGCGCTGACCAACCTGGTGGGTAACGCGGTAGCCACCGTAGTGGTCGCCAAGTGGGTCAAGGAGCTGGACGAAGATCAGCTGCAGGCCGAGCTGGCTTCCGGTGGCCGTGCTATCAGCGACACCCGCGAAGAAGACGACCTGGGCGTTGCCGAAGGCCCGACCCCGACGACCGTGAAGTAACTTCACCGCGTTGATGAAAAACCCGCTCCGGCGGGTTTTTTCATGCCCGGCGTTTGAGCGCAACGGTCAGCCCGGGTGGCGCTTGCGGTGATTGCCGGGCCTTGAGGCGCTGCCTACTCTGTGGGCAATCAATCGGCAAGGGAGAGTGTTCATGCAAGGGCCACTGGCGTCACTCAAGGTACTGGATTTCTCCACGCTGCTGCCGGGGCCGTTCGCCTCCTTGCTGCTGGCGGACATGGGCGCCGAGGTGCTGCGCATCGAATCGCCGACCCGCATGGACCTGCTGCGGGTGCTGCCGCCCCACGATCAGGGCGTTTCCGCCAGCCATGCCTACCTCAATCGCAATAAACGCAGCCTGGCGCTGGACCTCAAGCAGCCCGAGGCGCTGGAGGTGATCCGCCAACTGGTGCTGGAGTACGACATCGTGCTGGAGCAGTTCCGCCCCGGGGTGATGGAGCGCCTGGGGCTGGGCTACGAGGCGTTGAAGGCGATCAACCCGAAGCTGATCTATATCTCGATCACCGGTTACGGCCAGACCGGCCCGTATCGGGAGCGCGCCGGCCACGACATCAATTACCTGGCCCTGGCGGGCCTGGCCAGCTACACCGGGCGCAAGGACAATGGACCGCTGCCCCTGGGCATCCAGGCGGCGGACATCGCCGGAGGTTCGCTGCATGGGGTCATCGGCCTGCTGGCGGCAGTGATTGCCCGCCAGCACAGCGGCCTGGGGCAGCACCTGGACGTGAGCATGACCGATTGTGTGTTCAGCCTGAATGCCATGGCCGGGGCCGGCTACCTGGCGTGCGGGATCGAGCCCGCGGCGGAGCAGCAGGTGCTCAATGGCGGCAGCTTCTATGACTATTACCGCAGTCGGGATGGTCGCTGGCTGTCGGTGGGCAGCCTGGAACCGCCGTTCATGCAGGCGCTGTGCAAGGCCCTGGGGCGTCCGGAACTGGCGGCCCAGGGGCTGTCACCACAGCCGGAGCAACAGCAGGCGCTCAAGCAGGCCTTGCAGGTCGAGTTCGAGAAACACGATTTTGCCGAGCTCTGCGAATTGTTTGCCGGGGTCGATGCCTGCGTCGAACCGGTGCTGGGCCTGGCGGAGGCGGTGGTGCATCCGCAGTTGCAGGCGCGGCAGCTGGTCAGCCAGGTGCCGCGTGGCGATGGCAGCTACCAGGCGCAGATGGCCTGTCCGTTGAAGTTTGCCCAGGGGCTGCCGGAGCCGCGGCATATCGGGGCGGCGCTGGGGGCGCATAGCGACCAGGTGCTGACCGAGCTGGGTTACAGCACGCAGCGCATCGCTGAGCTACGCCAGGGCCGGGTCATCCTGTAGGGCCGGGTTCACTCCACCCGCATTTCGCCGCTGAACACCAGGGTGTGCCGGCAACGCCGACACAGATAACGCCGACCCTGGGCGACCAGGCGGTGGCGCTGGGCGGAAAACGGGAAATCGTTGTCGCAGGGGCAGCGATAGATGTAGCGCGTCACGCTGCGACGCTGGATCTCGTAGGTGTGGCAGCGATTGGGCGGGAGTTCGTACACCCCGCGCATGATCAGTTGCCATTCTTCGCCGTGGGGCTGGATGCGCTCGCCGAACAGTTGGTGGGCGATCAGGTGCGCGACTTCATGGGCCACGGTCTGCTTGAGGAAGTCTTCGGTGTTTTCCCGGTACAGCTGCGGGTTGAAGCGCAGCAGGTTCTCGTGCAGGTGGGCGACACCGGCTTTCTGGCCGCGCAATTTGAGGCTGACCACCGGGCGTTTGAAAGGTCGTTTGAAAAAGGATTCAGCGAGTTGGAAACAGTCTTCGACGCGGGTATTGAGTTGCTCGGGCATGCTTAACGGCTCTCCAGAGCGGGTGAGTATGCCGCAAAGCTGATGCATTCCGAATCGTCCAGGCGCCGAATGGTCGTTGCGCAGATTAGAAGGCCGCCTTGCGGCGGCCTGTGTTGGCAGATTGTGTTTGTTTTTTGAGCAGCGTCAGTTGGTGTAAACGGGGCCGACGCCAAGACCCCAGACGATCACGGTGAACGCCATGATCGCGACCAGCACCACCAGCCCAACGGCCAGTACGGAGCTTGAGAACAGGAAACCTTCGTCCGATGGAATGTTCATGAAGGTCGGCAACCCGACATACAGCAGGTAAACGGTGTAACTGATGGCGGCCGTGCCGACGATCATGCCGAGCCACATGTGCGGATACAGCGCCGCCAGGCCGCCGATGAACAGCGGCGTCGCTGTGTAGGTGGCAAATGCGATGCAGCGTGCAAGGCTCGGGCTGGCGTCGTAGGTGCGGGCCATCCAGTGGACGAAGGCGCCCATGACCGCGACCCCGCCGAGCATCGCCAGGTACGACATGATGGTCATCCACAGCGCGCTTTCCATGGTCAGCATGACCGGCGCTCGATTACCAATGACCCAACCGACCTGGGTGGTGCCGATAAAGGCCGAAATCGCTGGAATCGCCGCGAGAATCAGCGTGTGGGTGAGGTACATGTGGCTGATGCTTTCCTCTTCGTCGCCACGTATTTCTCGCCATTCCTGATCGGGGTGGGTGAAGAGTCCCACGACATGATGAATCATAGTCAGTCACTCCTTTGTTATTGCCATCGCCCCCCAACGGAGCGCCTACGGGCCAGTGGCCAAGTAAGTAAAGGTCTGAATATGTGTGCGACCTTATGTCGCAGTATAGAAAGGACTGCCTTGCAAAAGGCGCAGGCGTTAGAGCAAATCGCGCTGTCGACGCAGCTGGTAATCGCATTCGGTGATTTGATCGGTCGACTGGCGCCCGGCGCTTCGCCCGCGCGCGGTTTTTGCGTAAAATGACCGGCTTTTCGTCACACACCGCGGATTTCAAGCGCCATGGGCACTCTTACGGTCAACCAGAACAAACTGCAGAAACGCTTGCGCCGCCAGGCCGGGGAAGCGGTCGCCGACTTCAACATGATCGAAGACGGCGACAAGGTCATGGTCTGCCTGTCCGGCGGCAAGGACAGCTACACCATGCTCGACGTGCTGATGCACCTGCAGAAGGTTGCACCGATCAAGTTCGAGATCGTCGCCGTGAACATGGACCAGAAGCAGCCCGGGTTCCCCGAGCACGTGCTGCCGGCCTACCTCGAGACACTGGGTGTGGAGTACCACATCGTCGAGAAGGACACCTACTCGGTGGTCAAGGAACTGATCCCGGAAGGCAAGACCACCTGCTCGCTGTGCTCGCGCCTGCGTCGCGGCACCCTGTACACCTTCGCCGACGAGATCGGCGCGACCAAGATGGCCCTGGGACACCATCGCGACGACATCGTCGAGACCTTCTTCCTCAACATGTTCTACAACGGCTCGCTCAAGGCCATGCCGCCCAAGCTGCGGGCCGACGATGGGCGCAACGTGGTAATCCGCCCGCTGGCCTATTGCAGCGAGAAGGACATCCAGGCCTATTCCGACCTCAAGCAGTTCCCGATCATCCCGTGCAACCTCTGCGGCTCCCAGGAAAACCTGCAGCGCCAGGTGGTCAAGGAAATGCTCCAGGAATGGGAACGCAAGACCCCGGGCCGTACCGAAAGCATTTTCCGCGGCCTGCAGAACGTGGTGCCGTCGCAGCTGGCGGACCGTAACCTGTTCGACTTCACCAGCCTGAAGATCGATGAAACCGCGGCCTCGCGTTTCGTCAATGTGGTGAACCTCTGAGTCGTTTCGCGGCTCTGTATCGTGGAATCACGGCGCTCCTCTGAGCGCCGTTTCTTTATCGTCATTAGGAGAGGGCATGCGCGATTACAAGTGGCTGCACGAATACTGTCTGAACCGTTTCGGTTCGGCGGCCGAGCTGGAAGCCCATCTGCCGGTGCCGAAAACCCCGGCGCAATTGCGCAAGATCAGCGATGACCGTTATCTCTCGACCCTGGCCCTGCGGGTGTTTCGCGCCGGCTTGAAGCACAGCCTGGTGGACGCCAAGTGGCCGGCTTTCGAAGAAGTGTTCTTTGGTTTCGACCCGGAGAAAGTGGTGCTGATGGGCGCCGAGCACCTCGAGCGGCTGATGCAGGACACGCGGATCATTCGCCACCTGGGCAAGCTCAAGAGCGTGCCGCGCAACGCGCAGATGGTGCTCGACGTGGAAAAGGAGAAGGGCAGCTTTGGCGCCTTGATCGCCGACTGGCCGGTGACCGACATCGTCGGCCTGTGGAAGTACCTGGCCAAGCACGGTCACCAGTTGGGCGGCCTGTCGGCCCCGCGCTTTCTGCGGATGGTCGGCAAGGACACCTTCGTGCCGACCTATGACGTGGTGGCGGCGCTGAATGCGCAGCAGATCATCGACAAGGTGCCCAGCAGCCTCAAGGACCTGGCCACTGTGCAGGGCGCCTTCAACCAGTGGCACGCCGAAAGTGGCCGGCCGCTGTGCCAGATCTCGATGATGTTGGCCTATACGGTCAACCACTGATTCGGGGTTGATCTCATCGCGGGCAAGCCTCGCTCCTACAGAAAACCGCATGCTTCTGTAGGGGCGAGGCTTGCCCGCGATGGCGTACCGTCAGGCGGCGCTGACCTCGCCTTCGCCCGCCAGCTTGCGGTTGAGCTGGAAGCGCCAGCGCACGTAGAGCAGGGCCGAGCAGAACACCGCCAGGCTGGCGAGCATTTCCAGGACGCCGAACAGCTGGCGGTTCGGATCGTAGGCGGCCAGCGCGCCCTTGATGAAATACAGGTTCACCACAAAGCACATCCACGAATGCCCGCGCGCGCTGCCCACCAGCATGCCCGGCGCCATCAGCAGCAGCGGTACCAGTTCGATCAGCAGGATCACCCAGGGCCGGGCGCCGTGCAGGTCGGCGACGAACAGGTAGTAACCGCAGAGCAGGCCGACCAGGCCGAAAAAGCAGATCAGGCTCAGCACTCGGGTGATGCGTACGCGCGGCTCCAGCCATTCGATGGCCGGCAGGATCTTCGGCTTTTTAGCCACGGCTGCTCTCCAGTTGCAGGGCCGTCTTGGCCAGGCGCAGGCCCAGGGCGCGGCAGAGGGCGACCTCGTGCTCGTTCAGCGGGCTCTTGCCGTCGGCGCCGGCATGGTGGCTGGCCCCGTAAGGCGTGCCGCCGCCACGGGTTTCCAGCAGGGCCGATTCGCTGTAGGGCAGGCCGGTGATCAGCATGCCGTGGTGCAGCAGCGGCAGCATCATCGACAGCAGGGTGGTTTCCTGGCCGCCGTGCAGGCTGGCGGTGGAGGTGAACACCCCGGCCGGCTTGCCCACCAGGGCGCCGGTCAGCCACAGGTTGCTGGTGCCGTCGAGGAAATACTTCAGCGGCGCGGCCATGTTGCCGAAGCGCGTCGGACTGCCTAAAGCCAGGCCGGAGCAGTGCTTCAGGTCATCGAGGCTGGCATACAGCGCGCCGTCTTCCGGGATGCTCGGGGCCACGGCCTCGCAGTCGGCGGAGATCGCCGGCACGGTGCGCAGGCGCGCCTCCATGCCACCTTGTTCGATACCCCGGGCGATCTGCCGGGCCATCTCGGTGGTCGAGCCGTTGCGGCTGTAGTAGAGAACCAGGATGTACGGCGTACTCAAGGCAGGATCTCCAGCACGTTCTCCGGCGGCCGGCCAATGATGGCCTTGTCGCCGACTTCGAGAATCGGCCGTTCCATGAGTTTCGGGTGCGCGGCGATGGCGGCGATCAGCTGCGCTTCGCTCAGGCTGGCGTCGGCCAGGTTGAGGCTCTTGTACTCGTCTTCGCCGGTGCGCAGCAGCTGGCGGGCGCCGATCCCGAGCTTGCCCAGCAGGCTTTGCAGCTGGGCGGCATCGAGCGGGGTTTCCAGGTAGCGGACCACGGTCGGGGTCAGGCCACGGGCTTCCAGCAGTTCCAGCGCACCGCGGGATTTCGAGCAGCGCGGGTTGTGATAAAGCGTCAGATCGGTCATGGGCGGGTCGCATCTTGCGTAAGGTGGCGGCTATTCTACCTGTGCGACGGGCAGTCCTGAACCTTGCGAGGCGATGGGTCGCACGAGAAAGCGGGTTTGACTGTTTTTTTTCAATACAAGGATCAAGGCATGGCAAGGCAACTGGCAGCGGCATTGGCGATCATCGGCACCTTGTTGCTGAGCGGCTGCGGTAACGATTACGGGGTCGATCAATATGGCCGGCAAGTCGCCGCCGAGCGCGTGGACAAGCAGTGGCTGGTGCTCAATTACTGGGCCGAATGGTGTGGGCCGTGCCGCACCGAGATCCCCGAACTCAATGCATTGGCCGAAGGGCTCAAGGGCCAGCCGGTGAGTGTGCTGGGGGTCAATTTCGATAACGTCCAGGGCGAAGAACTGAAAAGCGCCAGTGAAAAACTGGGCATCAAGTTCACCGTGCTGGCGCAGAACCCGGCGGAGATTTTCGACCTGCCACGCAGTGAAGGGTTGCCGGTCACCTACATCATCGATGACCAGGGCAAGGTGCGTGAGCAACTGATGGGCGAGCAGACCGCGGCGGGCGTGATGGCGAAGCTGGAAGCCCTGCGCGGGCATTGATCCGTAGCCGCTGCCGCAGGCTGCGAACGGCTAGCAAGGCCGTTGCGATCTCGGGATCGCTGAAGGCCTGCGGACCTTATCGCAGCCTGCTGCAGCGGCTACAGGGGGCGGTCAGCCTTCCTCGAGCCACCAGCGCAATGGCTTGCCTTCGGCCGGCCAGAAGCGCACTTGTTCGATCGGGGAAATGTCCCAGCGCTGGACGGTTTCCAACGCCTGCAGGAAGCGTCGTTCCTGCTCCATCAGTGCGGGCGCGCACATCTTGCGGGTGCTGCCGACCTTGCCGAAGCTGAGCTTGTCGCCGTCCAGGGTGTAGGGGGCGAACCAATGGTTGCAGCCGCCGTTGCCGTAGGCGCGACCGTCTTCACCGAGGGTGATGGTCAGGTGGCTGTAGTCGATCAGCGGACGCTCGCCGATCCACTCCAGGATATAGCTGCGATCCTGCTGCAGTTTCACCGGCTCCGCCGCGCAACCCAGCAGGCCGGCGCCGAACGCGGCGGTCAACGCCAGGCGTTTCATTGGGCGGCTCGCTGGCATTTCGGGCAGAGGTGTTTTTCCCCTTCACTGATCCAGCCCAGCTCGGCGATCCGTGCGCTGGCCGCGGGTTTTTGCGCCTTGCTGCCCAGCTTGGCATCCACTGCGAACTCGAAGCTCAGCTCGGCCGCGCAGCTGTCGCAGTTGACCTGCCACTGATGGATCGCCAGCTCGCCGAATACCGGGCCGCGGGCCACGGCGACCCATTGGCCGACCGGGTTGATCAGGTGCCGCACGGTTTCCACCGTCAGGCGCATCGACAGGTCCTTGCTGCCCTTGAGGGTGACGATCAGCACGTCGTCGTTGCGGATGGAACCACCGTTGCCGGTGACCTGATAACGGCCGGGCACCAGGGCGCGGCATTCGATCAGGGTGTGTTGCGGGTTCATCAGGCTGTAGCGGAAATCGTGTTCGACCATGGGTCCTCCAAATCTGGCGCGTATGCTAGCACGCACCCTGATATCTCAGGTTGCAGGCAGATGACCTTCGCTTACCGCCGGTCCGTCGACTCAACCTTCCACCTGGTTGCAGGGCGTGCCGGCGGCCCAGGCAGCGATGTTGTGCAAGGTGGTGTCGGCGATCGCCGCCAGGGCTTCGCGGGTGAGGAAGGCCTGGTGGGCGGTGACTATCACGTTGGGGAAGGTCAGCAGCCGCGCCAGCACGTCGTCCTGCAGCGGCAGGTCGGAGCGGTCCTCGAAGAACAGCTGCGCCTCCTCTTCGTAGACATCCAGCCCCAGGTAGCCCAGTTGGCCGTTCTTCAGGGCTTCGATCAGCGCCGGGGTATCCACCAGGCCGCCGCGGCCGGTGTTGATCAGCATCGCCCCCGGTTGCATCCGGGCCAGGCTCTGGCGGTTGATCAGGTGTTTGCTGTCGGCGGTGAGCGGGCAGTGCAGGCTGATGATCTGCGCCTGGGCCAGCAGCTCCGGCAGGCTCAGGTAACGCGCGCCCAGGGCCTCGACTTCTGGGTTGGGGAAGGGGTCGTGGGCCAGCAACTGGCAGCCGAAGCCGGCCATGATCCGGGCGAAGGTGGCGCCGATCTGCCCGGTGCCGACGATACCGACGGTTTTTCCCACCAGGTCGAAACCGGTCAGGCCGTGCAGGCTGAAGTCGCCTTCGCGGGTGCGGTTATAGGCGCGGTGCAGGCGGCGGTTCAGTGCGAGGATCAGGGCTACGGCATGCTCGGCCACGGCATGGGGCGAGTAGGCCGGGACCCGCACCACGCTCAGGCCCAGGCGCTTGGCCGCGGCCAGGTCGACATGGTTGTAGCCGGCCGAGCGCAGCGCGATCAGGCGCGTGCCACCGGCGGCCAGCTGTTCCAGCACCGGGGCGCTCAGGTCGTCATTGATAAAGACGCAGACCACTTCGTGGTGCTCTGCCAGGGCCGCGGTGTCCAGGCTCAGGCGCGCGGCCTGGAACTGTAGCTCGAGGCCCGGCGGCCGCTCGGCGCCGAGGAAGCTGTCGCGGTCATAGTTCTGGCTGCTGAAGAGAATCGTGCGCATGGCGTCGTCCTTGTGGGTGGTTGCCCCCAGCATGAACCTTCGGGGCAACCGGGTCGTTGCCCTGAGTCAGGCGTTGATGCGGGCCTCCGTGGCCAGGCGGTTGATCGCCCGTTCGAGTTCGTCGAGGGCGGCGAAGGCCTTGATGTCTTCCTGCTTGAGCAGGGTTTCGCTGCGCTGGCAGGCGGCGCGCAATTGCGGCACTCCGCAGTAGCGGGTCGCCCCGTGCAGGCGGTGGACCCGTTCGATCAGGGCATTGTGGTCGTTGGCGGCACGGGCGGCGCGAATCGCTTCGCGATCAGCCTCCAGCGAGGCCAGGAGCATCGCCAGCATGTCGGCGGCCAGATCCGCCTTGCCGGCGGCCAGGCGCAAACCTTCGTCGTGATCCAGCACTTGCAGCTCAAGGCCGTTGCCGGACGGTTCGCCCGTGCGTTCCGGGCCCTGGTTGCGCAGGGCCAGACCGGTCCACTTCAGCACCACCTGAGCCAGCTGCCGTTCGCTGATGGGCTTGGTCAGGTAGTCGTCCATGCCGCTTTGCAGCAGCGCGCGTTTTTCGTTGGCCATGGCGTGGGCGGTGAGGGCGATCACCGGCAGCGGCGTGCAGTTGCGCTCGCTTTCCCACTGGCGAATCGCCTCGGTGCTCTGGCGACCGTCCATGCCGGGCATCTGCACGTCCATCATCACCAGGTCGAAGGATTCGTTCTGCACTGCCTTGACTGCCGCGTAACCGCTGTCGACCGCGAGCACCTTGGCGCCCATGTCCTCGAGCAGGGTCTGCACCAGCAGCAGGTTGGCCGGGTTGTCATCGACACACAGCACCCGCGGCGGGCGACTGGCGATCGGTTCGCTCGGCTCGCTGCGCACCGCCTTGGGGTTGACCAGGTCGGCCAGGGCGCGCCGCAGTTTGCGGGTGCAGGCCGGTTTGGCCTGCAACTGGCTGTGAGGGTTGGGCACCGACAGGTGGAACAGCGTCTGTTCGGTGGTCGGGCACAGCACCAGCACTTTGCAGCCCAGGTGTTCGAGGTCCCAGATGTGCTGGTTGAGGCGTTCCGGCGGCATGTCATTGGTGGTGATGCCGAGAACCGCCAGGTCGATCGCCTGTTCGGTCTGGTGCACCCCGGTCACCCCGTTGGTCAGGGCTTCCAGGGTATTGAACGGCGTGACTTCCAGGCCGCAATCCTCGAGTTGATGCTGCAGGGCCTGGCGCGCCAGCTCATGGTTCTCCAGCACCGCGACCCGCCTGCCGAGCAGCGGCGGGGCGGGCAGGTCTTCAGCGTCGTCGCGGGTTTTCGGCAGGCGCAGGCTGATCCAGAACTCCGAACCTTCGCCGGGCGTACTGTCGACGCCGATCTCGCCGCCCATCTGTTCGATCAGGCGCTTGGAGATCACCAGCCCCAAACCGGTGCCGCCGGGTTGCCGCGACAGTGAGTTGTCGGCCTGGCTGAAGGCCTGAAACAGGGCGCGCACGTCCTGGTTCGACAGGCCAATGCCAGTGTCCTGAATGCTGATGCGCAGTTGCACGCTGTCTTCGTGTTCTTCTTCGAGCATGGCGCGGGCGACGATGGTGCCTTCGCGGGTGAACTTGATGGCGTTGCTCACCAGGTTGGTGAGGATCTGCTTGAGGCGCAGTGGGTCGCCCACCAGCGACAGCGGCGTATCGCGATACACCAGGCTGACCAGTTCCAGCTGCTTGGCGTGGGCGGCCGGGGCGAGGATGGTCAGGGTGTCCTGCAACAGGTCGCGCAGGTTGAACGGAATGCTGTCGAGCACCAGCTTGCCGGCTTCGATTTTCGAGAAGTCGAGAATTTCGTTGATGATCCCCAGCAGGCTGTCGGCGGACTTTTCGATGGTGCCCAGGTAATCCAGCTGGCGCGGGGTCAGCTCGCTTTTCTGCAACAGGTGGGTGAAGCCGAGGATGCCGTTGAGCGGGGTACGGATTTCGTGACTCATGTTGGCCAGGAATTCCGACTTGATCCGGCTGGCCTCCAGGGCCTCCTTGCGCGCCAGGTCCAGTTCGATGTTCTGGATCTCGATGGTCTCCAGGTTTTGCCGGACATCCTCGGTGGCCTGGTCGATGCTGTGCTGCAGTTCTTCCTGGGCATTCTGCAGGGTGCCGGCCATGCGGTTGATGCCCGAGGCCAGTTCGTCCAGCTCCTGGCTGCCGAGCAAGGGCAGGCGGGTTTCCAGGTTGCCGTCCTTGAGTTGGGTGACGGCCTGTTTGATCTGGCTCAGCGGGTTGTTGATGGTGCGCCCCATGCGCAGCGCCAGCAGGCCGGTGCAGATCAGCCCGGCGGTAATCAGCATCAGGCTGGCGAACAGGCTGCGGTAGCCGCGCAGCAGCATGCTGTTGTGGGACAGTTCCAGCTCGACCCAACCGAGCAGGCGGTCGGACTCGTCGGGAATCAGGTCGCCGGCCAGGTTGCGGTGGCGGCCGAACACCGGCAGCAGATAGCGGGTGGCGTCGCTGCCGGTGCGTTGCAGCATCTGGCTGCCGTTACCGGTGGGCGCCTGGTTGAGCATGCTCGGGCCGGCATGGGCCAGGGGCGTGCGGTCGGGCGCAAGGAAGGTCACCGCGCGTACGTCCTGCTGTTCCAGGGACTGGGTGGCGATGCGTTCCAGCAGGGCGGTGTTCTGGTGGGCCAGGGCCGGTGCCACCAGGGGCGCCAGTTGTTCGGCGATCATTTCGCCGCGTTGCAGAAGTTGGGTTTGCAGGTCCGACTGCTGCATCCAGGTGAAATAACCGCCCAGCACCAACGCCATCAGGCTGGTTGGCAGCAAGGTCAGCAACAGCACGCGGCCTTTGATCCCCAGTTTCTTAAGCACGCAACTCTCCTGCTAACACGCCATGTTGAATGAACCCTGCGCACATCCGGTGCGCACCACCTGCGCAGTGTAGCCATTTGCTTTGCCGCAATCTTCGCAAAATTAACCGTCGAACCGCTCGGCCTTCCCCCGGTGTAGCGACGCTTTGTCGACCGGTGTCGGTTGCCCGGCCGCGGACAATCTTGAATAATCGCCCAACTGAGAATTACTTGCAGAAGCTAATGAATCCCGTATCTGTCGGCCATCCCCGGATCCTGAGCATCGAAGACGACCTGGTGCTCGGTGCCTATGTGCACGAGCAATTGGGCCGTTGTGGGTTTGATGTCACCTGGTGCCAGAACGGCCAGGAAGGGCTGGCGATGGCCTGCCAGCAGCCTTTCGATGTGGTGCTGATGGACATCCTGCTGCCGGGGATGGATGGGCTGACGGTGCTCACGCATTTTCGCCAGAGCCATTCCACGCCGGTGCTGCTGATGTCGGCGCTGGGGGCCGAGGCCGATCGCATCAGCGGTTTTCGCCTGGGCGCCGACGACTACCTGCCCAAGCCCTTCAGCATGGCCGAGTTGCGGGTACGGATCGAAGCCATCCTGCGGCGCGTGGCCCTGGATCGCCGGCCGGCCCCGGCGCCGCTCAGGCAGGAAGCCCAGGGGCTGCGTTTCGACGACGAGCTGTGCGACGTGCATTACGGGCAACAGTGGGCCGGGCTGACCCGCAGCGAGTACCGCTTGCTGGAGACACTCAACCGCAACGGCGATGAGGTCCTGAGCAAACCCTTCCTTTATCAGCATGTGCTGCAGCGCGGCTACGCCCCCCATGATCGCAGCCTGGACATGCACATCAGCCAGATCCGCCGCAAACTCAAGGCGGTCGGTTATGTCGCGCGGGAAGTGCGCACGGTCTGGGGCAAGGGCTATGTGCTGAGTGCCGTCGATGAAATGGCCTGAGCTGCCCGGCAGGCATTCGCTGTTCTGGAAGCTGGCCTGTCTGTTGGTCGCCTTTTGCCTGTTGATGATCTGGCTGAGCTGGTCCTGGGGCCGCTACATGGAACAGAAGAACCTGTTCCTCTCCGACGAGGCCCGCGGCACGCTGACCGGTTACGCCGCCGAGGCCGAACAGGCCTGGAACCAGGGGCAGAGCGCCGGGGTCGATGCCTGGTTGCAGGGCATGGCCGGGCGTGAGCGGCATTGGATCGGGGTCATCGGCCGCGACCTACAATCGCTGAGCAGTTATCCGCTGAGCGAAGCCGAGAGCCAGCACCTGACATTCCTGCGCGGCCTGGATTGGCCGGTCAGCCGTCATACCCGTGGTTTGCCCTGGCTGAAGATTCCGTTTCCCAACGACCCGTCCGCCGGCAGCCTGGTGATCGAGCTGCCCCAGCGCTTCATGCCCGGGCGCTATCGGGTGTTCTGGCGGGTGCTGACCAACGGGGTGATTCCCGGCCTGTTCACCCTGTTGCTGTGTGTCGGGCTGTATCGACTGTTGGTGGTGCCGCTGAACCAGTTGCGCGAACAGGCCAACGCCTGGCGCGCCGATCAACTGAATGCGCGGCTGTCGAGCCAGACCACCAGTCGCCAGGACGAGCTGGGTGAACTGGGCCGGGCGTTCGACCAGATGTCCGAGCGCCTGCAGGGCACCGTGGCCTTGCAACAGCAATTGCTGCGCGACCTTTCCCATGAATTGCGCACGCCCTTGAGTCGACTGCGGGTGGCCTGCGACGGCGAGCAGAGCCTGCCGGCATTGCGCGAGCGGTTGGCGCGGGAAGTCGATGGCATGCAGCGGCTGGTGGACGACACCTTGCAACTGGCCTGGCTCGACACCGAGCGGGCGCCGCTGGCCGAGGAAGACATCCAGATCCAGGCCTTGTGGGAAATGCTCACGGAAAACGCCTGCTTCGAAAGCGCCTGGTCCAGCGCGCAACTGCACTGCGCGCTGGATGCCTCGTGCTGGGTCCGGGGCAACCTCAATACCCTGGCCCAGGCCCTGGAGAACATCCTGCGCAATGCCATTCGTCATTCGCCCGCGGGCGGTCGTGTGCTGCTGGACGGCCAGCGCCAGGGCGAGTATTGGCTGCTGTGGCTGGAGGATGAAGGGCCTGGCGTGGCCGACGCCGATCTGCAGCGGATCTTCGATCCCTTTACCCGTCTCGACGGCTCGCGTCCGGGCAATGGCGGTTTTGGCCTGGGGTTGAGCATCGCGCGCAACGCCGTGCAGCGTCAGGGCGGCCAGCTGTGGGCGGAAAATGCCGGGCGTGGCTTGCGCCTGAACATGCGTCTGCGGGCTGCCGTTAGGGTGCAAGCGCCTTCGAGCGAGGCTGATTCGCTGCCTTATATCGTTAAGCCATAAGACCCTCACTTTGCGTGATATGGCCTGCGAACGTTTGCCGGTATGATAGTCGCCCCCGCAGTCCGGATTGCGAATACGCCATGACCTTGCAGTACCCCACCATCGCCGATTGCGTCGGCAACACCCCGCTGGTCCGTTTGCAGCGCCTGCCTGGCGTCACCAGCAACACCCTGCTGCTCAAGCTCGAGGGCAATAACCCGGCGGGTTCGGTCAAGGACCGCCCGGCGCTGTCGATGATCACTCGCGCCGAGCTGCGTGGGCAGATTCACCCCGGCGATACGCTGATCGAGGCGACCTCGGGCAACACCGGGATTGCCCTGGCCATGGCTGCGGCGATCAAGGGCTACAAGATGATCCTGATCATGCCCGACAACTCCAGTGCCGAGCGCAAGGCGGCGATGACCGCCTATGGCGCCGAGCTGATCCTGGTCAGCCAGGAAGAGGGTATGGAAGGCGCGCGCGACCTGGCCGAGAAGATGCAGGCCGAAGGTCGCGGCAAGGTGCTCGACCAGTTCGCCAACCTGGATAACCCGGAAGCGCACTACACCGGCACCGGCCCGGAAATCTGGCGCCAGACCGAGGGCACCATCACCCATTTCGTCAGCTCCATGGGCACCACCGGCACCATCATGGGCACCTCGCGTTATCTGAAGGAACAGAACCCGAACGTGCAGATCATCGGCCTGCAACCGATGGAAGGCTCGGCCATCCCCGGCATTCGTCGCTGGCCGCAGGAATACCTGCCGAAGATCTACCAGGCCACTCGCGTCGATCGCATCGTCGACATGACGCAGAGCGAAGCCGAAGACGTGACCCGGCGCCTGGCCCGCGAAGAAGGCATCTTCTGCGGCGTGTCCTCGGGCGGTGCGGTGGCGGCGATGTTGCGCTTGTCCCGCGAAGTCGAAAACGCGGTGATTGTCGCGATCATCTGTGACCGTGGCGACCGTTACCTGTCGACCGGCATCTTCGATGCGCCCAACTGATGGCTAAGCCAGTCAGAGGCCTGCGCTTCCAGCCTTCGGGCGGGAGCCGGGCGGCGCAGATCCCCGTTGGAAAAAAACAGCGCCTGACCATCGAGCGCCTGGCCAACGACGGTCGTGGCATCGCCTTTCTGGAAGGGCGTACCTGGTTCGTTGTCGGTGCACTGGCGGGCGAAGAGGTCGAGGCGCGAGTACTGGGCGCCCACGGCAAAGTGGTGGAAGCCCGTACCGAGCGGGTATTCAGCGCCAGCGATCTGCGCCGGCCAGCGCCTTGCGCCCATGCCGGCCGTTGTGGCGGTTGCAGCGTGCAGCACCTGCCCCATGACGAACAGCTTGCCCTGAAACAGCGCATGCTCGCCGAGCAGCTGTCGCGGGTTGCCGGTGTCGAGCCAGAGGAGTGGGCGCCACCTTTGAGCGGTCCGGAGTTCGGCTACCGACGCCGGGCGCGGGTCGCGGTGCGCTGGGACGCCAAGGCGAAAAAACTCGAAGTGGGCTTTCGCGCCGCCGGCAGCCAGGACATAGTCGCCATCGACGAATGCCCGGTGCTGGTACAGCCCTTGCAACCGATCATGAGCCGCTTGCCGGCCATGCTGCAGCGCCTGAGCAAACCGCAGGCGCTGGGGCATGTGGAGTTGTTCAGCGGTTCGGCGATTGCTGTGCTGCTGCGCCATATGGCGCCGTTGTCCGCGGCCGACCTGGAGATTCTCCAGGCGTTCTGCGCGTTCCATGAGGCCCAGCTGTGGCTGCATGGCGAAGGCGAGCCGCAACCGGTGGACCCGGACCAGGCCCTGGGCTATCGCCTGGAGCCGTGGAATCTGCAGCTGGCTTATCGGCCGGGGGATTTTGTCCAGGTCAATGCCGGGGTCAACGAGGCGATGGTGGCCCAGGCCCTGGAGTGGCTGGCGCCACAGGCTGACGAGCGCGTGCTGGACCTGTTTTGCGGCCTGGGCAACTTTGCCCTGCCACTGGCGCAGAAGGTTCGTGAAGTGGTGGCGGTCGAAGGGGTGGCGACCATGGTCGCGCGTGCCGCGGAGAATGCCGCTAGCAACAATTTGCATAACACCCGGTTTTTTCAGGCCGATTTATCGCAGCCCCTGAGCGACGCCGAGTGGGCCCGCGAAGGCTTTTCTGCGGTACTCTTGGACCCACCTCGGGACGGGGCTTTCGAGGTGGTACGCAAGCTGGCGAGCCTGGGCGCCAAGCGCCTGGTTTATGTGTCATGCAACCCTGCCACTCTGGCGCGTGACACAGTCGAACTGGTCAGGCAGGGCTACCGGTTAAAACGTGCCGGGATCCTCGATATGTTTCCTCAGACGGCACATGTCGAGGCCATGGCGTTATTTGAAGCGAGCTAGGATGGCTCGTCTAATCCGTTGGCCCGTCAGGCAGCACTCGCCGGCCCAGCGAGGAAATACTGGCAGTGAAGGTCAGCGATTTGACGCATTGAATGTGCGTCGTAGGGAAGGTAAAGCAAGATGGTACAGGTGAGAGCGCACCAGCCGATCAACACCGACGGCAGTATCAATCTCGAGGCGTGGCTCGATCATGCGGTCAGCGTCGACATGGCACTGGACCGTGAAGCCTTGAAAGAAGCCTGCGAGTTCGCTCGTGAGGCAGAGCAACAACACATCGCCGCGAAGAATCTCAGTGGCGAAGACATGTCGAGTTTCAGCACCGGCCTCGAGATCGCGGAGATCCTTGCCGACCTCAAGCTGGATCAGGATTCGCTGGTGGCCGCGGTACTCTACCGTGGCGTCCGTGAAGGCCAGATCCCGCTGCCGGCCGTCAGCCAGCGCTTCGGCCCGGTGGTGGCCAAGCTGATCGACGGCGTGCTGCGCATGGCGGCGATCAGCGCCAGCCTCAGCCCCCGCCAATCCCTCGTGCTCGGCACCCAGGCCCAGGTGGAAAACCTGCGCAAGATGCTGGTGGCGATGGTCGATGACGTGCGTGTGGCACTGATCAAGCTGGCCGAGCGGACCTGCGCGATTCGCGCGGTGAAAAACGCCGACGACGAGAAGCGCAACCGGGTCGCCCGGGAAGTCTTCGACATCTACGCACCGCTGGCTCATCGCCTTGGTATCGGCCATATCAAGTGGGAGCTGGAGGACCTGTCCTTCCGTTACCTGGAGCCTGAGCAGTACAAGCAGATCGCCAAGTTGCTGCACGAGCGGCGCCTCGATCGTGAGCGCTTCATCTCCGATGTGATGAACCAGCTGCAGAACGAACTGCAGGCCACCGGCGTCGACGCCGACATCAGCGGCCGGGCCAAACACATCTATTCGATCTGGCGCAAAATGCAGCGCAAGGGCCTGGAGTTCAGCCAGATCTACGATGTGCGCGCGGTGCGCGTGCTGGTCCCGGAAATGCGCGACTGCTACACCGCGCTGGGGATCGTCCACACCCTGTGGCGGCACATTCCGAAAGAGTTCGACGACTACATCGCCAACCCCAAGGAGAACGGTTACCGCTCGTTGCACACGGCGGTCATCGGCCCTGAGGGCAAGGTGCTGGAAGTGCAGATCCGTACCCACGCGATGCACGAAGAGGCTGAGCTGGGGGTCTGCGCCCACTGGCGCTACAAGGGCACCGACGTCAAGTCCGGCTCCAACCACTACGAAGAGAAAATCTCCTGGCTGCGCCAGGTGCTCGAGTGGCACGAGGAACTGGGGGATATCGGCGGCCTGGCCGAGCAACTGCGGGTGGATATCGAGCCGGACCGGGTGTACATCTTCACCCCCGACGGCCATGCGATCGACTTGCCGAAAGGCGCGACGCCGCTGGACTTCGCCTACCGCGTGCACACCGAGATCGGCCACAACTGCCGGGGCGCGAAGATCAACGGGCGCATCGTGCCGCTCAACTACAGCCTGCAGACCGGCGAGCAGGTCGAGATCATCACCAGCAAGCACGGCACGCCGAGCCGCGACTGGCTGAACCCGAACCTGGGGTATGTCACCACCTCAAGGGCACGGGCGAAGATCGTCCACTGGTTCAAGCTGCAGGCGCGCGATCAGAACGTGGCGGCGGGCAAGACTTTGCTCGAGCGCGAACTCAATCGCCTCGACCTGCCGCAGGTGGATTTCGACAAGCTGGCCGACAAGGCCAACATGAAAACCGCCGAGGACATGTTCGCCGCCCTGGGCGCGGGCGACCTGCGCCTGGCGCAACTGGTCAACCTGGCGCAGCAGTTGGTGGAGCCGGAACGCGGCAACGAACAGTTGGAGCTGATCCCGCGCAAGGCCACCGGCTACAAGCCGGGCAAGCGCGGCGACATCCAGATCCAGGGCGTCGGCAACTTGCTGACCCAGATGGCCGGTTGCTGCCAGCCGCTGCCGGGGGATGCGATCGTCGGTTACATCACCCAGGGCCGCGGGGTGAGCATTCACCGTCAGGACTGCGCCTCGGTGCTGCAACTGGCCGGCCGCGAGCCGGAGCGGATCATCCAGGTCAGCTGGGGCCCGGTGCCGGTGCAGACCTATCCGGTGGACATCATCATTCGCGCCTACGACCGCTCCGGCCTGCTGCGTGACGTCTCCCAGGTGCTGCTCAACGAGCGGATCAACGTGCTGGCGGTCAACACCCGCTCGAACAAGGAGGACAACACTGCGCTGATGTCCCTGACCATCGAGATTCCGGGGCTGGACGCGTTGGGGCGGTTGCTGGGGCGTATTTCCCAGTTGCCGAACATCATCGAGACCCGCCGTAACCGTACCCCTTGAAATCCGGAGCGTAGGAGCGAGCGGACGGCGATCCGGTTTGCCCGCGATAGCGGTATGTCAGACAAATCGCCATCGCGGGCAAGCCTCGCTCCTACAGAAAACATGGTTTGGCAATGAGAGTGACCGATGTACAGCCTTGAAGACCTGTTGCACCTGATGGCGCGGCTGCGGGATCCGCAGTACGGCTGCCCTTGGGATATCAAGCAGAGCTACGCCACCATCGTCCCCCACACCCTGGAAGAAGCCTACGAAGTGGCCGATGCCATCGAACGAGGCGATTTCGAGCACTTGCAGGGCGAGCTGGGCGATCTGCTGTTCCAGGTGGTGTATTACAGCCAGCTGGCGCGGGAGGAGGGGCGTTTCGAGTTCGACGGCGTGGTCGACAGCATCACCCGCAAGCTGATCCGTCGCCATCCCCATGTATTCCCTACCGGGGACCTGTACGCGCCGCTGGATACGCCACGGCTGGATGAAGAACAAGTCAAGCAGCGCTGGGAAGAGATCAAGGCCGAGGAGCGCGCTGAGAAATCGGCAGAGCCTTTGCAGTTGTCCTTGCTCGACGATGTACCCGCGACGCTGCCGGCCCTGTCCCGTTCGGCCAAGTTGCAAAAGCGCGCGGCCCAGGTCGGTTTTGACTGGCCGGACGCCTTGCCGGTGGTGGACAAGATCCGCGAAGAGCTCGATGAAGTGCTCGAAGCCATGTCCGAGAATGACCCGCAGGCGATCGCCGACGAGGTGGGCGACCTGCTGTTCGCCGTGGTCAACCTGGCCCGGCATCTGAAGGTCGATCCGGAAACCACCTTGCGTGGCGCCAATGCCAAGTTCGAGCGGCGCTTTCGATTTATCGAGCAGGCATTGCGCGATACCCGCCGACCCATGGAAGATTGCACCCTCGAAGAGTTGGACGCCTTGTGGGGCGAAGCCAAATGTCAGGAAAAGAATTTGCCCAGCTGTGGCTGAGGCTGTTGCCTAAGTGAGTGAGCACCAATGAGCCTTTCCCTTCGCGACCAGTTGCTCAAAGCAGGGCTGGTCAACCAAAAGCAGGCCAAGCAGGTCAGCAAAGAGAAACAGAAGCAGCAACGCCTGGTCCATAAGGGCCAGGTCGAGGCGGACGATACCCAGGCGCGCCTGGCCCAGGAGGCGCAAGCCGAGAAGGTCAAGCGCGACCAGGAACTCAACCGCCAGCAGCAAGAGAAGGCCGAGCAGAAGGCCCGTGCCGCGCAGATCAAGCAACTGATCGAAGTGTCGCGCCTGCCAAAGCTGACCACCGAGGACTACTACAACTTCGTCGACGACAAGAAGGTCAAGCGCCTGTCGGTGAACGCCCTGATGCGCAACAAGCTGAGCAGCGGCTCGCTGGCCATCGTGCACCATGCCGGCGGTTATGAAGTCATCCCGCGTGAAGCCGCGCTGAAGATCCAGGAGCGCGATCCACGGCGCATCGTTCAGCTCAACACGCCGACCGAGGCGCCGGACGAGGACGATCCGTACGCGGCCTACCAGATCCCTGACGATCTGATGTGGTAAACCCGCAGAAACAACAAACCCCGCCATGAGCGGGGTTTGTTGTTTCTGAAGCGGCTACCGATGCGTGGCGGCAGCCGCGGCAGTCAGTGTGAGGTCAGGAGCTTTGCGGTGCGCGGTTCTGCTCCAGCTTCTCCAGTTCGGCCTTGTAATTATGGGCATCGCTCTCGGAATGAAACATTCCCACCAGCAAGTCTTGTTGATGCACGTCCCAGATCCGTACACCTGCGGCTACGCCTTCATGGGACATGTGTGAATCGTCGCGTTCAGTTACTTTTACAGTCATCTGCTAGCTCCAATCTCTATTGATCTGCAGCAAGGCGTGTGCAGGACTTCGTTATATATTTTGTTAGCTGGCTAAGTAAATTGCTTTCAAATGCAACAATCTTTTGCAGATTTCGAAACAGTCCCGCAGGCCGCGGAAACTGTGGCATTCGGTCGCAGGGGCCGGAGTTTCATGACAAAAGTTTCATGTTGGGCGGCTGTTGTGCCGGGCATTTTTGCTCGGCGAGCGAGCCTGTCGGGTCGCCAGGAGGGCTGTGCTTGAGCGGCCAAATAGAAACACCAGGCGAAAAAAAGCCCCGCATCGGCGGGGCTTTTTCATTGTCGTGCGGCTTAGCTGCCTTTGACGGTCTTGCCGTTGACGGTGCCGTTCAGGAGCATGATGTTGTACTCCTTGCCGTCGGTTTCGACCTGTTGCAGGCGAACCAGCAGGTAATCCCAGTCCTTGGCGAACCACATGACGGTGATGCGTTTGCTTTGTGTCGGGTCGCGCACGCGCTCGACCTTGATCGCGTCGATCTGGCCGGCCTTGGTGTCGACTTTTTCCGAGCCCAGGACACGGAAGTCGTAGGTGTCGACTTCGCCATCATCGACGACCTGATAGCTCATGCTTTTCTTGCCGGCGGCCACATCGTGCTGCAAGGCGAGCTGGTAGGTGGATTTGTCGACCATGCCGCGATTGAGCGGGATCTTGACCGCATCGCCGCGATCGGTGCCGGTGACCATCTTGGCGTTCCAGTCAAAGTCCAGGTCGGCCTTCTTGGCTTTGCCCAGGCCGCCGCGCTCGAAGTGATAGGACTGCGGCAGCAGGGTGTCCTTGTCGAGCGTCAGGGTGCTTTCTTCAGTCAGGCTGGCGATCATCATCGAAGCCTTGAAGCTCAGCTTCCAGGTGCCGTCGCCTTTCTTTTCCAGGCTGCGTTCGGCGGTACCGCTCATCGGCAGCTGTTTCCAGTCGGCGGTATAGCTGGCGGAGAAGGGTTGAAGGTCTGCAGCCTGCGCGAAAGGCAGGGCGAGCAGAGCACAAGCGAAGAGCAGGGCGCGACGCATAAAATCTCCTAATTACGAATCAAGTGGCCACTGGCGGCCAGTAACTGACCATCCAGTAAAGCACCCTGTTCGCCGAGTGTGAGTCGACCTTCGGCAAACCAGCGTACGGCCATCGGGTAAATCCGGTGTTCCTGGACGTGGACCCGCTGCGCCAGGCTTTGCGGCGAGTCGTGCAACTCTACCGGGATCACTGCCTGTACGACCAGTGGTCCGCCATCGAGTTCCTCTGTCACAAAGTGCACGCTGCAGCCGTGCTCGGTGTCTCCGGCCTCCAGCGCTCGCTGATGAGTGTGTAACCCTTTGTATTTGGGTAGCAGCGAAGGATGGATATTGAGCAGGCGACCCTGGTAGTGCCGAACGAAATCCGCGCTGAGAATGCGCATGAATCCGGCAAGCACCACGAGCTTGGGCTGGAAGGCGTCGATCAGTTCGATCAGTGCGGCATCGAAGGCCTCGCGACCTTCGAATGCCTTGTGATCGAGGGCGCGGGTATCGATACCCGCATCCTGGGCGCGTTGCAGGCCGTAGGCATCGGCGCGGTTGGATATCACCGCGCGGATGCGTACCGGGCTGTCGTCGGCCCGGGTACTGTCGATCAGGGCCTGCAAGTTGCTGCCGGTACCGGACAACAGCACCACTACATCACAGGTGGCTGGCATCGGCTCTTGCATCAATGTGCCTTGAGGTTTTTCAGCTCGACCTGGGCAGCGCCTTCGGCGGCGCTAGCGATCTGACCAATGACCCAAGGCTGTTCGCCGGCTTCGCGCAGGACGTTCAGGGCAGTTTCAACGTGCTCCTGAGCCACGCAGATCACCATGCCCACGCCGCAGTTCAGCACGCGGTGCATTTCGTGTTCTTCGACATTGCCCTTCTCTTGCAGCCAGTCGAATACCGCCGGACGCTGCCAGCTGGCCACGTCGACCACGGCCTGGGCGCCTTTTGGCAGAACGCGTGGGATGTTGTCCAGCAGGCCGCCGCCAGTGATGTGGGCCATGGCTTTGACTGCGCCAGTGTCCTTGATCAGCTTGAGCAGTGGCTTGACGTAGATGCGGGTCGGGGCCATCAGCAGTTCGGTCAGCGGCTTGCCGTCGAGCTGGACGGTTTCGATGTCGGCGCCGGAGACTTCGATGATCTTGCGGATCAGCGAGTAGCCGTTGGAGTGCGGACCGGAAGACGGTAGGGCCAGCAGGGCGTCGCCGGTGGCAACCTTGGAGCCGTCGATGATTTCGGCTTTTTCCACCACGCCGACGCAGAAGCCGGCCAGGTCGTAGTCTTCGCCTTCGTACATGCCTGGCATTTCAGCGGTTTCACCGCCAACCAGGGAGCAGCCAGCCAGTTCGCAGCCGGCACCGATGCCGGTAACCACGGTG
The DNA here is from genome assembly GCF_003184125.1 of Pseudomonas sp. RW409. Taxonomy (NCBI): domain Bacteria; kingdom Pseudomonadati; phylum Pseudomonadota; class Gammaproteobacteria; order Pseudomonadales; family Pseudomonadaceae; genus Pseudomonas; species Pseudomonas sp. RW409. The sequence goes on from NZ_QHHP01000042.1 coordinate 763,259, forward strand.
GCGGCGACGTCGACGTTCAGTTTGCCGGTGGCGTAGTAGTCGAGGAAGAACAGCGGCTCGGCACCGCAGACCACCAGGTCGTTGACGCACATGGCGACCAGGTCCTGGCCGATGCTGTCGTGCTTGTTCAGGTTCAGTGCCAGGCGTAGCTTGGTGCCCACGCCGTCGGTGCCGGAGACCAGTACCGGCTGCTTGTAGCCGGCCGGGATTTCGCAGAGGGCGCCGAAACCGCCCAGGCCGCCCATGACTTCCGGGCGCGCAGTGCGCTTGGCGACGCTCTTGATGCGTTCGACCAATGCTTCACCGGCGTCGATGTCTACACCGGCGTCTTTGTAGCTCAGGGAGGGTTGCTTGCTCATGATCCAGGCCTTTAGGGGGGATTCAGGGGGTATCGACCGAGTCCAGGGAGGCCATTGAAACAGTCGCGGCGGCAATGCCACGCAATCATTTCAGCGACCCCGGCTGTTGCCGGTCTGCGAAGGCGCGCGATTTTATCAGGCTTGAGGTGTAGCGGCCATCCTCGGGCCGACGGGCAGGGCATATCCGCTTAAAAAAACTGCAATTGCGTGTGTCGATCGCGTCGCTCAGGACTGTATAAGGTATAGCCTTGTACTCGCTGTCGTTATGACAGCACGAAAACTTCCATCGATCGGGTGAATGTTTGCCTGGGCTTTGTGGTCACAGCCTGGGTCAATCCTGTTCATGCGGTCCGTTCCAGCCGCCTTTTGTCGTCGGGAATCCTCCATGCGTTTGTGCAAATTTCTTTTTATGGGCTGTTTGTCATTGGTCAGCCTGGCGAGTCATGCCGAAACCCTCAATAACCTGTATCAGGTCCGCGAACCGGTCGGCAGCCAGTCCCCTGGCGAGCGCGATCAGGCCACCCAGCGGGCCCTGGAAACCCTGGTGCTGCGCCTGACCGGCGATAGCAAGGCCTTGCAGAACCCGGGGCTGGCGGCGATCCGCAAGGACCCGCAGCAGATCATCAGCCAGTACGGCTACGACGCCGGTCCTCCCGAGAGCCTGCAGGTCGACTTCGATCCGGCCAGCACCGATCGGGCGTTGCGCCAGGCTGGCCTGTCGCTGTGGGGCAGTAATCGCCCATCGATTCTCGGCTGGTGGCTGACCGACTCCAGTGAAGGTTCCAGCCTGGTCGGCGATGGCCAGGCCAGTGCCACGCCGTTGCGCCGTGCAGCCCTGCATCGCGGCTTGCCGCTGCGTTTGCCGCTGGCTGACCTGAACGAACAGATCGTCGCCACGGCGCCGAATCTCGAAGGTTCCGATTCGGCGCCATTGCGTGCTGCGTCGGAGCGTTACGGCGCGGACGCCCTGCTGGCGGTGCATGCCAGTGAAGAGGGCGGTCAGTGGCAGGCCAAATGGCGCCTGTGGATGGGGGACCAGAAGGAGCAGGGCAGCGTCCAGGGCGCCGATGTGCCGGCCTTGGCCGATGCCGTGCTATTGGCGGTCAGCCAGCGCCTGGCGCCGCGGTTCGTGGTCAAGCCGGGCGCATCCAGCGAGCAGTTGCTGGAAGTGCAGGGCATGAATCTGGAACGTTATGCGGCGTTGGGGCGTTTGCTCGAACCCTTCGGTGGGCGTTTGCAGAGCGTCGATGGCGATCGCTCGGTGTACCGGGTCAGCGGCAGTGCCGAGCAATTGCGCGCGCAGCTGAGCCTGGCTCGGTTGCAGGAGGTCCCAGCGGGCGCTGCGCCTGTCCAGCCGGTTGTCGAAGGCGCGACACCAGCGCCTGCGCCTGCGCCGGCCGCGCAACTGCATTTTCGCTGGTAGGTTTTCTTTCTTTATATAGAAGCAATGGAGTGGTTCATGGCTGATACGCGTCGATGGGTCTGGTTGGGTGGGTTGGTCCTGCTCGGTGGTTTTGTGTACCTGTTGCATCCGATCCTGACGCCGTTCCTGGTGGCCTTGCTGTTGGCCTATCTGTTCGATCCGCTGGTGGACCGCCTGGAAAAGCTCGGCTTGTCGCGCACCTGGGGCGTGGTGGCGGTATTTGCCCTGTTCACCCTGATCGTCATGGCGTTGTTGTTGGTGTTGGTGCCTATGCTCGCCAAGCAGCTGCTGCGCCTGTACGAGCTGGCGCCGCAGATGCTCGACTGGTTGCAGCATACGGCGATGCCCTGGGCGCAGTCCAAGTTGGGCTTGTCCGACGGTTTCTGGAAGTTCGACAAGGTCAAGGCGGCGATCAGCGAACACATGGGGCAGACCACCGATATCGTCGGCGTGGTCCTGAGCCAGGCAACGGCCTCCAGCCTGGCGTTGATCGGCTGGCTGGCCAACCTGGTGCTGATTCCGGTGGTCAGCTTTTACCTGCTGCGCGACTGGGACCTGATGATGGCGAAGATCCGCAGCCTGTTGCCTCGTGATCGCGAGGAGCGGGTGGTGGCGCTGGCCGGGGAATGCCATGAGGTGCTGGGGGCGTTCGTCCGTGGTCAGCTGCTGGTGATGGTCGCTCTGGGAATGATCTATGCCGCCGGCTTGATGCTGGTCGGGCTTGAGCTGGGCCTGTTGATCGGCCTGATTGCCGGTCTGGCGGCGATTGTGCCGTACATGGGCTTTGTCATCGGCATCGGCGCAGCGCTGATTGCCGGATTGTTCCAGTTCGGCGGCGACCTGTACCCGATGATCGGCATCGTGGCGGTGTTCATGGTTGGCCAGGCTCTGGAGGGCATGGTGCTGACCCCCTTGCTGGTGGGGGATCGGATCGGCCTGCACCCGGTGGCGGTGATCTTCGCGATTCTCGCGGGGGGCGAGTTGTTCGGTTTCACCGGCATCCTGCTGGCCTTGCCGGTGGCGGCGGTGATCATGGTGCTGGTGCGCCATGTGCACGACTTGTACAAGGATTCGGACATCTATAGCGGTGTAGAGGAGTCCGAGCAGTAACGCCTACTGTTGATGCTTTAGGGGCGCCCGTGTTTCAGGCGGGCGCCTCTGAGAGTCTTTACAGCTGTCACATCCACCGTCAAAGAACCCCCCGTGATTTCATCAGGCTAACGCAAACCTTTGATTTTGCTTGTGGTCTGCTGCATTGTGCGCCCGGCGTCACGGGTATAAACTTTGCAAACTTTACACAGAGGCCACTAACGGTTCGTTTGGAACTGTTCAGTCAGCATGAAACCGATTCAGCTGCCCCTAGGTGTGCGTCTGCGTGATGACGCCACCTTCATCAACTACTACCCAGGCGCCAATGCCGCTGCACTCGGCTATGTCGAGCGGCTTTGCGAAGCCGACGCCGGCTGGACCGAAAGCCTGATCTACCTCTGGGGCAAGGATGGGGTAGGGCGTACGCACTTGCTGCAGGCGGCCTGCCTGCGGTTCGAGCAACTGGGGGAGCCAGCGGTCTATCTGCCCCTGGCGGAATTGCTGGATCGCGGCATCGAAATCCTCGACAACCTGGAACAGTACGAGTTGGTCTGCCTGGACGACTTGCAAGCGGTGGCGGGCAAGGCTGACTGGGAAGAGGCGCTGTTTCATCTGTTCAACCGCCTGCGTGACAGCGGCCGGCGTCTGTTGATCGCGGCCTCGACCTCTCCCCGGGAGTTGCCAGTGAAGCTGGCGGACCTCAAATCCCGCCTGACCCTGGCGCTGATCTTCCAGATGCGCCCGCTCTCTGACGAAGACAAATTGCGTGCATTGCAATTGCGCGCCTCGCGTCGCGGGCTGCACCTGACCGACGAAGTCGGGCACTTTATCCTGACCCGCGGCACCCGCAGCATGAGCGCCTTGTTCGAACTGCTGGAGCGCCTCGATCAGGCGTCCTTGCAGGCTCAGCGCAAGCTCACCATTCCCTTCCTCAAGGAAACCCTGGGCTGGTAAAACCGCGGGCGGTAGTGGCTTTTTGGTATATTTCAGGCGCCAGAAAACCCGCATCCGGAAGCGTTTCCAGAGGCGCGTGCGTTTAAATTGGGCTTAAGGCCTTAGATGTTGAGTAGAAACCGATAAGTCACATTTCAATCGATTGAATTTGCAAATTAGAGCGATAGAAGGCATAGTCGCGGCTTCTTTATAACTTTAAGCCACGGTCGTGCCCATGCTGAAGCGCTTCGCACCCCTCGTGCCTCTTGCACTCGTCACCCTGTTGTTTGGTTGCGCCACCCACTCTCCGGTGAGCCAACAAGAGCAGCAACAGGCTCAAAACTCTTCAAAAGCCCAGTCTTCCGCTATTTTCCAGGAAGAGCTGGCAACCGAAAAAGAACTCGCCGAGTTCGCTGACAGCAAGCCTTACCAGCTGCCAGTCTTGGCCGACAGTATCCTCGAGCGTGGCATGTCCCTGATCGGTACCCGTTACCGTTTCGGCGGTACCTCTGAAGCCGGTTTCGATTGCAGCGGTTTCATCGGCTACCTGTTCCGTGAAGAAGCCGGCATGAATCTGCCGCGCTCCACCCGTGAAATGATCAACGTTGACGCTCCGCTGGTTGCGCGTAACAAGCTGCAGCCGGGCGACCTGTTGTTCTTCGCCACCAATGGCCGCCGCGGTCGCGTAAGCCACGCTGGCATCTACCTGGGCGATGACCAGTTCATCCATTCCAGCAGCCGCCGCAGCGGTGGTGTGCGGGTGGACAGCCTGGGCGACAGCTACTGGAGCAAGACCTTCATCGAAGCCAAACGCGCCCTCGCAATGGCCCCGACTGTGGTCACCGCACGCAAGTAAGCGGACTTTTTGTAAGGTGAAGTTAAAGTCTTACTTGAAGTTTGGCGCGTAGACGCTAGAATCCTGATCTATTGTTGAAAACTAACCGCGTAAGCCCTGCTTACGCGGTTTTGTTTTCGGCCTCACGGCAGAGAAAGCCGCATCCAGATCAGGATTGTTCTGCATATGTCGACGTCGGCCCGCCTCGCATTGATCGTTCTCGCCGCGCTGCTCAGCGCGTGTGCCAGCCGTACCCCGCCACCCGCGCCTGTGGTACGTGCTCCCGTTTTCAATACTCCCCAGACCTTCTCGCCCGCTGCCGAAGACGTGCTGTTTCGTGCGTTGGGCCTGGTGGGCACGCCTTATCGCTGGGGCGGCAACACGCCGGATTCCGGTTTCGATTGCAGTGGCCTGATCGGCTACGTCTATCGCGACGCGGCCGGTATCTCGTTGCCGCGCTCGACCCGCGAAATGATCGGCATGCGTGCGCCGAATGTCGGCAAGAACGCCTTGCAGACCGGCGACCTGATATTTTTTGCCACCAATGGCGGTTCTCAGGTCAGCCACGCGGGCATCTATGTCGGTGAAGGCCGCTTCGTCCATGCACCGGCCACTGGCGGTACGGTGAAGCTGGACAGCCTGTCCAAGGCCTATTGGCAAAAAGCCTACCTGAGCGCCAAGCGCGTGTTGCAGCCAGAGCATCTGGCGCACAACCCTTAGGTCCTATCTCAATGTCGAGGTTGTCATGACCGCTCGTACCCTCAACCTCGACGACGCCCTCTATCACTACCTCCTCGACGTTTCCCTGCGCGAAACGCCGCTGCTGCGCCGTCTGCGTGACGAAACCCAGGCACTGCCCATGGCGCGCTGGCAGGTGGCGCCCGAACAGGGGCAGTTCCTCGCCTTGCTGGTCAAGCTTATCGGTGCCCGGCGTGTGCTGGAGGTGGGGACCTTCACCGGCTACAGCGCCTTGTCCATGGCTGCGGCCTTGCCGGACGATGGCCAGTTGATCTGCTGTGACATCCCGGGCGACTACAACGCCACCGCGCGCCGCTACTGGCGGGAAGCAGGTGTCGCCGGGCGGATCGAGTTGCGTCTGGCGCCGGCCCTGGAGACCTTGGCCAAGATCGAGCAGGAGGAGGGCGAGGGTGGTTTCGACCTGGTCTTCATCGACGCCGACAAGGCCAATTACCCGGCTTATCTGGAAAGTGCCCTGCGCCTGCTGCGCGTGGGCGGGCTGGCGGTGTTCGATAACACGCTGTGGAGCGGTCGGGTGCTGGAGGAGAATCCCCAGAGCGAAGACACCCGAGCCATCCAGGCACTCAATCGTGCCTTGAAGGATGACCCGCGTGTCGACCTGTCGCTGCTGCCCCTGGGGGATGGCTTGACCCTGTGCCGCAAGCGTTGAACCTATTGCGCCTTGGCTGCTGACACACGCCAGACCTTGTTGCCGACATCATCGGCCACCAGCAGATCCCCTTGCTTGTCGATCACTACGCCGACCGGCCGACCCATGGCTTTCTCATCGGCGCTGAGGAAGCCGGTCAGGACGTCCACCGGTTGGCCCACCGGCTTGCCATTGGCGAAGGGCACGAAGATCACTTTGTAGCCGCTGTGGGGCTTGCGGTTCCACGAGCCATGCTGGCCGATGAACACGCCCTGGGTGAACGGCGCGGGCAGTTTGCTGCCTTCGGCGAATGCCAGGCCGAGGGAGGCAGTATGAGGGCCGACGGCATAATCCGGAGCGATGGCCTTGGCCACCAGGTCCGGGTTCTGCGGAGTGACTCGCACGTCCACATGCTGGCCGTAGTAGCTGAATGGCCAGCCGTAGAAAGCGCCGTCCTTGACCGAGGTGATGTAGTCCGGCACCAGGTCGCTGCCGATCTCGTCGCGCTCGTTGACCGCGGTCCACAGCTGGCCACTTTGCGGCTCCCAGGCCATGCCGTTGGGGTTGCGCAGGCCCGAGGCGAAAATCCGTTGCTTGCCGGTGGCGCGGTCGACTTCCCAGATGGCAGCGCGACCTTCCTCCTGGTCCATGCCGTTTTCGCCGACGTTGCTGTTGGAGCCGACCGTGACGTACAGCTTGCTGCCGTCCTTGCTGGCAATCACGTTTTTGGTCCAGTGGTGGTTCAGCTTGCCACCAGGCAGGTCGACCACCTTGGTCGGCTGGGCGTTGATCTTGGTGTCGCCGTCCTTATAGGGGAAGCGCAGCAGGCGATCGGTGTCGGCGACATACAGGTCATTGCCCACCAGGGTCATGCCGAACGGCGAGTTGAGGTTTTCCAGGAACACCGTGCGGGTTTCCGCCACGCCATCGTGATCCTTGTCCCGCAGCAGGGTGATGCGGTTCGGGCTGGGCACGCCAGCGCCGGCACGGCTCATGATCTTGCTGGCGATCCAGCCGCGGAAACCTTTGCTGTCATCGGGGGAGGGCGGGGCGTTGGTCTCTGCCACCAGTACGTCGCCATTGGGTAGCACGTACAGCCAGCGCGGATGCTCCAGGCCTTCGGCGAATGCGGCCACCTGGGTGCCGGCGGCGGCCACCGGTTTGGCGCCTTGCGGCCAGCCGATCGCGGGCGCGATGTTCACGGTCGGGAACAGGGTCTTGTTCGGTTCGGGCAATTTCGGCGAGGGGCCGGTGCCGTCGGAGACCTGGAGGGTGGAAGTTTCGCCACAGGCGGCGAGGCCTGCGGCGACGGCGACAAGGATGGCGTATCGAAGCTTGAGCATGCTGATTTCCCTATGAATGCACGAAGTCGGTGTAGTCATAGAGAAGCACAGATGGACGATGGTTCCACCTGCTCAGCGTGCTTCCTTGAACAGCACGGCAACGCCGGGGTGATAGTTGCCGGCTTCGTTGCGCAATTTGCGGTACGCGTAGGGGAAGTACCAGGCGACGGCGCAGCAGTGTTCCTTTTGCAGGTCGTCGACCATGTCCTGCAGTTCTTCCGGGGTGGCGCTGTGCTGGGTTTTCTGCGGCGTGACGAACAGGCAGCCGAGTTTCAGGTCGCTGGGGTAGCTGGCTTTTTTCGCGTCGCTGGCGGCATCCAGCAGCGGTTGGGTCAGGTGCAGGCTATTGACCCGGGGCCAGCGCTGGGTGGTCTGGATATAGACACGCTCCTCCTGCGTGGCGATGTACAGGTCGGTGCGGCCGCTGCGGTCGCCGTCCTCGACCTGTTTTTTGCTCGGTGTGTGTTCCAGGGTGACCATCTCCGCCATCCAGGCCGCCGCCGAGAGCAATCCCAGGTTGGCTTTTTCGTCGAACCAGTAAGGGCTTTCGTTATCGCCGCGCACGGCGTTGTAGCGGTCGATGCAATCGAACCAGCGTTCCAGGGCAGGGCGCAGGAATTCCAGTTTCGGATTGCTGATGATCATGCCTTGCATCGGACTTTTCCTATTATTGTTGAGATATTGGAGTTTTTTAACGCGATTATGGCTATTTGATATCACTGCGTTGAGTGTGGCACAAGATTGGCGTCACTTTTCCGATATGGCAGCCATTCGTCGATCTGCCGGGCCTCGGCTTTAATTGACGCTCCACCCCCAACCCTCTAACCTTCGCGACTTGTTTCAGGTGCTCTGTGGCCGCAGGTCGACAGAGTGAAACAGGGAAGCCGGTGAGTACGCGTGCCGAAGGCGCACGCACGACGATTCCGGCGCTGCCCCCGCAACGGTAAGTGAGTCAAGACTGCGCCTGATGCCACTGTGTCGACTGTCGACATGGGAAGGCGCGCAGTTGGGCATCCCAGCCACTCACAAGCCCGGAGACCGGCCTGATCCATCCAACGGCATCACGGTGGGCGATGCCAGGCTTGCGCCGTCTATTCCTATTCCTGCCCCCCGTTATCCAGCCCCAACGGAGAGCTGCCCCATGACTGAATCCCCTGATCGTGACGAACGCCATCTGGCGCGCATGTTGCGCAAAAAAGCCGTGATCGATGAACGCATCGCCAACTCGCCGAACGAATGCGGCTTGCTGCTGGTGCTGACCGGCAACGGCAAAGGCAAAAGCAGCTCGGCCTTCGGCATGCTCGCGCGGGCCATGGGCCACGGCATGCAGTGCGGCGTGGTGCAGTTCATCAAGGGCCGCAACAGCACCGGCGAGGAATTGTTCTTCCGGCGTTTCCCGGAGCAGGTGCGTTTCCATGTCATGGGCGAAGGTTTCACCTGGGAAACCCAGGACCGCCAGCGCGACATCGCCGCTGCCGAAGCCGCCTGGGCGGTTTCCCGCGAGCTGCTGAGCGACCCGAATATCGGCCTGGTGGTGCTCGACGAATTAAACATCGCCCTCAAGCACGGCTATCTGGACCTGGACCAGGTGCTCAGCGACCTGCAGGCGCGGCCGCCGATGCAGCATGTGGTGGTGACCGGGCGTGGTGCCAAGCCGGAGATGATCGAGCTGGCCGACACCGTCACCGAAATGGGCATGGTCAAGCATGCCTTCCAGGCCGGGATCAAAGCGCAAAAAGGCGTCGAACTGTGAGTGATGCCCGTCATTGCCCGGCGGTATTGATTGCCGCGCCGGCTTCCGGTCAGGGCAAGACCACCGTGACCGCCGCGCTCGCCCGACTGCATCGCAATCAGGGGCGCAAGGTGCGCGTGTTCAAATGCGGCCCGGATTTTCTCGACCCGATGATTCTCGAGCGCGCCAGCGGTGCGCCGGTGTATCAGCTGGACATGTGGATGGTCGGCGAACAGGAAAGCCGCCGCCTGTTGTGGGAGGCCGCCGGCGAGGCGGACCTGATCCTGATCGAGGGCGTGATGGGGCTGTTCGACGGCACGCCGTCCAGCGCCGACCTGGCGCGGCATTTCGGGGTGCCAGTGCTCGCGGTAATCGATGGCACCGCCATGGCCCAGACCTTCGGGGCCCTGGCGTTGGGGCTGGCGCGCTATCAGCCGGACCTGCCGTTCGCCGGCGTGTTGGCCAACCGCGTCGGTACCTTGCGTCATGCGCAGTTGCTCGAAGGCAGCCTGACCGAAGGCCTGCGCTGGTACGGCGCGCTGTCCCGGGAAACCGGCATCGAACTGCCCAGCCGCCATCTGGGGCTGGTGCAGGCCAGCGAACTCAACGATCTGGATCTGCGTCTCGACGCGGCGGCAGCCGCCTTGGCTGACAGCTGCGAAGTGGCCTTGCCGCCCGCCGTGGCGTTTGCCGCTCCCCAGACGGTTGCCGTCGAGCCGCTGTTGGCCGGGGTGCGCATTGCCGTGGCCCGCGACGAAGCCTTTGCCTTTACCTATGGCGCGAGCCTGGATCTGCTGCGGGCCATGGGCGCCGAGCTGGGCTTTTTCTCGCCGATCCATGACGCGGTACTGCCCGAGGCAGACAGCCTGTACCTGCCAGGCGGTTACCCGGAGCTGCATCACCGGGCGCTGGCGGCGAACGGCTCGATGCTCAGCGCGATCCGCGCGCATCACGCCGCCGGCAAACCCTTGCTCGCCGAGTGCGGCGGCATGTTGTATCTGCTGGACTCCCTGACCGACGTCGACGGCGAGCGCGCCGAACTGCTGGGCCTGTTGCCCGGCGATGCGGTGATGCAAAAGCGCCTGGCGGCCCTGGCCTTGCAGGCGGTGGAGCTGCCGGAAGGCTCGCTGCGCGGCCATACCTACCACCACTCGTTGACCAGCACCGAGCTTGCGCCGATCGCCCGGGGCCTGAGCCCGAATGGCGGGCGCGGCGCGGAAGCGGTTTACCGCGAAGGGCGGATGACCGCCTCTTACGTACATTTCTATTTTCCGTCCAACCCCGAAGCGGTGGCGGCCCTGCTGGCGCCGGCAGGAGCGAGCGTGCTCGCGCGGCGCCCATGACCGACAACGCCTTTTCCGCGGCCGAACGCGACGCGGTCTATCGCGCGATCGCCGAACGTCGTGACATGCGCCACTTCGTCGGTGGCACGGTCGAGCCGCAGGTCCTGCGCCGCCTGCTGGAGGCGGCGCACCAGGCGCCCAGCGTCGGCCTGATGCAGCCCTGGCGTTTTATCCGTATCAGCGATCGGCCGTTGCGCGGGCAGATCCAGCAACTGGTGGAGGAGGAGCGGGTACGCACCGCCGAGGCCCTGGGCGAACGCTCCGACGAGTTCATGAAGCTCAAGGTCGAAGGCATCAACGATTGCGCCGAGGTCCTGGTGGCGGCACTGATGGACGACCGTGAGCGGCATATTTTTGGCCGGCGCACCTTGCCGGAGATGGACCTGGCTTCGCTCTCCTGCGCGATTCAGAACCTCTGGCTGGCGGCACGGGCTGAAGGGCTGGGCATGGGTTGGGTGTCGCTGTTCGAGCCCGTTGCCCTGGCCGAGCTGCTTGGCCTGCCGGTCGGAGCCAAGCCGCTGGCGGTGTTGTGCCTGGGACCGGTCGGCGAGTTTTACCCGGCACCGATGCTGGTGCTCGAAGGCTGGGCGCGGGAGCGTTCGCTGAGTGAATTGCTGTATGAAAATTACTGGGGAGTGAGTCAATGAGTGTGGCGTTGCTGAGTGTCGCCGGGGTAGCGCTGGACGCGTTGCTGGGCGAACCCAAACGCTGGCATCCGCTGGTGGCGTTCGGTCGTTTTGCCGACCGCATCGAGCAACGTTTCAACTCCGGCGGTCGCGGCTGGCGCAGTCATGGCGTCACTGCCTGGGTCATCGCGGTGCTGCCGCTGACCCTGCTGGCGACGTTGTTTTCCTGGCTGCCCTATATCGGCTGGTTGTTCGAGATCCTGGCGCTGTACTGCGCCCTCGGCCTGCGCAGCCTTGGCGAGCATGTCGAGCCGGTGGCCCAGGCCTTGCGCAGCGACGACCTGGATCAGGCGCGGCAGCGGGTCGGTTATCTGGTCAGTCGCCAGACCAGCGAGCTGGATGCCACCGAAGTCGCCCGCGCCGCCACCGAGTCGGTGCTGGAGAACGGCAGCGACGCGGTGTTCGCCGCCCTGTTCTGGTTTGCCGTGGCCGGCGCGCCAGGCGTGGTGCTCTACCGCCTGAGCAACACCCTGGATGCGATGTGGGGCTATCGTAATGAGCGTTTCGAGCGTTTCGGCTGGGCGGCGGCGAAGATCGACGACCTGCTCAACTATATTCCGGCCCGCCTGGTGGCCCTGACTTACGCGTTGCTGGGCAAGACCCGCCTGGCGCTGAAATGCTGGCGCCGCCAGGGGCCGACCTGGGACAGTCCGAACGCCGGGCCGGTGATGGCGGCCGGGGCCGGAGCCCTGGGTGTCGAGCTGGGCGGCGCGGCGATCTATCACGGCGAGCTGCACCAGCGGCCGCAGCTGGGCGAGGGGACGGCGGCCGACGCTTCGTCCATCGATCGCGGCTGGCAACTGGTACAGCGCGGGGTCTGGTTATGGCTGCTGATTCTCTGCGTGGGAGCTGAGTTCTATGCTTGAGCACGGTGGTCGCCTGCGCAAGGCGGCCGAGCAATACGGCATCGCCGAGGCCGACTGGCTGGACCTGTCCAGCGGCCTGGCGCCCTGGCCGTGGACGATTCCCGAGATCGGCATACGGGCCTGGGCGCGCCTGCCGGAAACCGACGATGGCCTGGAGCAGGCTGCCCGCGACTACTACGGCGCCGCCCATGTGTTGCCGGTACCTGGCTCCCAGGCGGCGATCCAGCTGCTTCCGCGTTTGCGCCGCGCCGGCAAGGTCGGCGTGCTGTCGCCCTGTTATGCCGAGCACGCCGAAGCCTGGCGCCGCAGCGGCTACATCGTGCGTGAAGTGCTGGAACAGGAAGTGGACTTTTTCCTCGACAGCCTGGACGTGCTGGTGGTGGTCAACCCGAACAATCCCACGGGCTTGAGCCTGACCCCGGAGCGCCTGCTGGACTGGCATGCGCGCCTGGCGCAGCGCGGTGGCTGGCTGGTGGTCGACGAAGCCTTCATGGACAACACGCCCCAGTTGAGCCTGGCGGCCCAGGCCGATCAGGTGGGGTTGATCGTCCTGCGCTCCTTCGGCAAGTTCTTCGGCCTGGCCGGTGTGCGCCTGGGCTTCGTCCTGGCCGAGCGCAAGTTGCTCAAGCTGCTGGCCGAACAGGTCGGCCCCTGGGCCGTCAGCGGACCGACCCGGGTATTGGGCCAGGTGTGCTTGCGTGACAGCCAAGGCCATGCACGGCAACGGTTGCGCAGCGAAGTGGCGAGCTTGCGCCTGGCGCACCTGCTCGAGCGCCACGGCCTGAAACCCCAGGGTGGCTGTGCGCTGTTCCAGTGGCTGATCACCGATCGCGCCGAGCTGTTGCACGAGTTCATGGCGCGCCGGGGCATCCTGCTGCGGTTGTTCACCCATAACAGCAGCCTGCGCTTTGGCCTGCCGGCCGATGAAGCCGATTGGTCGCGTCTCGAACAGGCCTTCGTCGCCTACGCCAAGGAACATCCATGACCACCCTGATGGTGCAGGGCACCACCTCCGATGCCGGTAAAAGCACCCTGGTGACGGCGCTCTGCCGCTGGCTGACGCGCCAGGGTGTCAGCGTCGTGCCCTTCAAGCCGCAGAACATGGCCCTCAACAGCGCGGTGACCGCCGACGGCGGCGAGATCGGCCGCGCCCAGGCGGTGCAGGCCCAGGCCGCGCACCTGGCGCCGCACACCGACATGAACCCGGTGCTGCTCAAACCCAACAGCGACACCGGGGCCCAAGTGATCATTCACGGTCGCGCGGTGACCACCATGAACGCGGTGGCCTATCACGACTACAAGGCCATCGCCATGCGGGCGGTGCTGGCCTCTCACCAACGCCTGAGCGCGGCCTATCCGGTGGTGATGGTGGAGGGCGCGGGCTCGCCGGCGGAGATCAATCTGCGGGCCGGCGATATCGCCAATATGGGCTTTGCCGAAGCGGTGGACTGCCCGGTGCTGCTGATCGCCGATATCAACCGTGGCGGGGTTTTCGCTCATCTGGTGGGCACCCTGGAGCTGTTGTCGCCGAGCGAGCAGGCGCGGGTCAAAGGCTTCATCATCAACCGTTTTCGCGGCGATATCGCCCTGTTGCAACCGGGCCTGGACTGGCTCGAAGCGCGTACCGGCAAACCGGTGATCGGCGTGCTGCCCTACGTGCTGGACCTGCATCTGGAAGCCGAGGACGGCATCGACCAACGTCAGGCCGACAAGGCCGAGCAGGTGCTGAAAGTGCTGGTGCCGGTGTTGCCGCGTATCAGCAATCACACCGACTTCGACCCGCTGCGCCTGCACCCCCAGGTGGACCTGCAATTTATCGGTCCGGGCCAGGCGATTCCGCCGGCCGACCTGATCATCCTGCCCGGCTCGAAAAGCGTGCGCAGCGACCTGGCGTATCTGCGTGCCCAGGGCTGGGACAGGGCCATCGCCCGGCACCTGCGCTATGGCGGCAAGGTGCTGGGCATCTGCGGTGGTTTGCAGATGCTCGGCGAGCAGTTGCACGATCCCCTGGGGCTGGAAGGCGCGCCAGGTTCCAGCGCCGGGCTGGGGCTGCTGGCGTTCGAGACGGTGCTGGAAGAAGAGAAGCAACTGCGCAACGTGCGTGGACGCCTGGCGCTGGAGGAGGCCGAGGTCAGCGGTTACGAGATCCATGCCGGGGTCACCACGGGGCCTGCGCTGGAACTGCCGGCCGTGACTCTGGACGACGGTCGTTGCGACGGCGCGCGCAGCGACGATGGGCAGATTCTCGGTACCTACCTGCACGGCCTGTTCGAAGCGCCGGCGGCCTGCAGCGCGTTGCTGCGTTGGGCGGGTTTGCGCGAGGTGCAGGCGGTCGACTACCACGCCCTGCGCGAGCGTGACATCGAGCGCCTGGCCGATCTGGTGGAGCAGCATCTGGACACCGAGCACCTGCGCCAGCTTTGCGGGCTTTAGAGCGTCGGCGCCGGTATCGCGGCGCCGCTGTGGCTGTACCTCAATTCAAGGGTTTCCAAGCATGTTGCAACTGATCCTCGGCGGCGCCCGCTCCGGCAAGAGTCGCCTGGCTGAAAAGCTCGCCGGCGAGAGCGGCCTGGCCGTGACCTATATCGCCACCAGCCAGGCGCTGGACGGCGAAATGAACCAGCGCATCGAGCATCACCGCGAACGGCGTCCGGCCGAATGGGCATTGATCGAGGAACCCCTGGAGCTGGCGCGAGTGCTGCGTGAAGCGGCGAGCGCCGAACGCTGCCTGCTGGTGGATTGCCTGACCTTGTGGCTGACCAACCTGTTGCTGCTGGAGGATGCCGAGCGGCTCGCCAGTGAGCGCGAAGCGCTGTTGCAGTGCCTGGCGTCGCTGCCGGGCGAAATCATTTTTGTCAGCAACGAGACCGGAATGGGTGTCGTGCCGCTGGGCGAATTGACTCGCCGTTATGTCGATGAAGCCGGTTGGCTGCATCAAGCCCTGGCCGAGCGTTGTCAGCGGGTAGTGCTGACGGTGGCCGGCCTGCCCCTGACTCTGAAAGGAACTGCGTTATGAATGACTTCTGGTGGCTGCGGCCGTGCAAGGCGCTCGACACTCAAGCCCTGGAGGCGGCGCAGTCGCGTCAGCAGCAATTGACCAAGCCCACGGGTTCGCTGGGGCAGCTGGAGCGGGTAGCGGTACAGCTGGCCGGCTTGCAGGGGCGGGTCAAGCCTGGCCTGGAGCAGCTGTGGATCGCGATTTTCGCCGGCGACCACGGGGTGGTGGCCGAGGGCGTTTCGGCTTATCCGCAGGAAGTCACCGGGCAGATGCTGCACAACTTCGTCACCGGCGGCGCGGCCATCAGCGTGTTGGCGCGACAGCTGCGGGCACACCTGGAAGTGGTCGACCTCGGCACGGTGACGCCCGGGCTGAACCTGCCTGGCGTGCGTCATTTGAATCTCGGGGCGGGTACCCGCAACTTCGTCGAGGGGCCGGCCATGACCCAGGCCCAGGGCGAGCAGGCGCTGCAGGCCGGACGTGACAGTGTGCTGCGGGCTGTCGAGCAGGGCAGCGAGCTGTTTATCGGTGGCGAGATGGGCATTGGCAACACCACCGCGGCCAGTGCCGTGGCCTGTGCCTTGCTGGACATTCCGGTAGCGCTCCTGGCGGGGCCGGGCACTGGCCTGAATGCGGCGGGTGTCAGCCACAAGGCGCGGGTGATCGAGCGTGCCTTGAGCCTGCATGCGGCCCAGCGTGGCGATGCCGTGCAGACCTTGTTCAACCTTGGCGGTTTCGAAATTGCTGCGCTGGTGGGGGCGTACCTGGCCTGTGCCCAGGAAGGCGTGGCGGTGCTGGTCGACGGCTTCATTTGCAGCGTGGCGGCGCTGGTGGCGGTGCGGCTCAACCCCGGGTGCCGGCAGTGGTTGCTGTTCGGCCACCGTGGGGCCGAGCCGGGGCATCGGCATATCCTGCAAACCCTAGAGGCCGAGCCTTTGCTGGACCTCGGCCTGCGTCTGGGCGAGGGTAGCGGCGCGGCGCTGGCGGTGCCATTGCTGCGTCTGGCCTGCGACCTGCACGGGCAGATGGCGACTTTCGCCGAAGCGGCCGTGGCGGATCGCCCTGCATGACCTTGCGCCTGGACCTGCTGCGCCATGGTGAAACCGAGCTCGGTGGCGGCCTGCGCGGCAGCCTCGACGATGCCCTGACCGACGCCGGATGGCAGCAGATGCGTGCTGCCGTTGCCGGCCAGGGACCCTGGGATCGGCTGGTGAGTTCGCCCTTGCAACGCTGCGCGCGTTTCGCCGAGGAGCTTGGGGCGCGCCTGGCGCTGCCGGTGAGCCTGGACCCGGATCTGCAGGAGCTGCATTTCGGCGCCTGGGAAGGGCAGAGCGCGGCGGCACTGATGGCGACCGACGCCGAGGCGCTGGGGCGGTTCTGGGCCGATCCCTATGCCTTTACTCCGCCGCAGGGCGAGCCGGTGCTGGCGTTTTCCGAGCGGGTGCTGGGGGCGGTCGAACGTCTGCACCAGCGTCATGCCGGCGAGCGGGTGCTGCTGGTCAGCCATGGCGGAGTGATGCGCTTGTTGCTGGCCCGGGCCCGGGGTTTGCCGCGCGAGCAGCTGCTGAATGTCGAGGTCGCTCACGGTGCCTTGTTCGCCCTGACTGTCGAGGCTGGCCTGGCGTTGAGCGAAGGAGTTTGAGCATGCTGCCATTCTGGATCGCCCTGCAGTTTCTCAGCAGTTTTCCGGTGCGTTTGCCGGGCATGCCGTCGCCCGAGGAAATGGGCCGGTCATTGCTGTTCTATCCGCTGATCGGCCTGCTGTTCGGGCTGCTGCTCTGGGGCATGAACCAGTTGTTGATGGGCGCGCCGCTGTTACTGCATGGGGCGCTGTTGCTGACGGTCTGGGTGCTGCTCAGTGGAGCCTTGCATCTGGATGGGCTGGCCGACAGCGCGGACGCCTGGCTGGGCGGCTTCGGCGATCGCGAGCGTACGTTGACGATCATGAAGGACCCGCGCAGCGGGCCGATCGCCGTGGTCACCCTGGGGCTGGTGTTGCTGCTCAAGTTCGCCGCGCTGGTGGCGCTGATCGAGCAGCAGGCCGGCGTTGCCTTGCTGCTGGCGCCGCTGATCGGTCGTGGTGCCTTGCTCGGGCTGTTCCTCTGCACGCCTTATGTACGCCCTGGTGGCCTTGGGCAGGCGCTGGCGAATCATCTGCCGCGTCTGGCCGGCAAGTGGGTGCTGGCGCTTGCTGCGCTGGCGTGTGTAGTGCTCGGTGGTTATGGCGCGGTGTGGGCGTTGCTGCTGGCGGGCGTGGTGTTTGTCGGCTTGCGCCAGCTGATGCTGCGTCGTCTGGGCGGCACCACCGGGGATACGGCGGGGGCTCTGCTGGAACTGCTGGAGGTGGCGGTCCTGGTGGGGTTGGCGCTGTTCTAGAAAGGCGGGGCGCGGGTTTTATCCGCGCCCTGGGCTTTGCAAAATTCTTGCATTCCATTAATCGCGGGTATATACACGCACCATGCTTCCTTCTCAATGTTTGTGCACCAACCTGCGTCGCGCCGCCCGTGGCGTCAGCAGGTTCTACGACGGCGCTCTCGACGGCTTCGGGATCAACGTTGCCCAGTATTCCTTGCTGAGCAACCTGCAGCGCCTGGACCAACCGAGCATTTCCAGCCTGGCCGAAGCGATGGGGCTGGATCGCAGCACCCTGGGCCGTAACCTGCGGGTGCTGGAAGGCGAGGGGCTGGTCCGGTTGTCCGAAGGCGAGGATCAACGCAATCGCATCGTCCAGCTGACCGAGGAAGGCCAGCAGCGATTGCTGGCGGCCTTGCCGGCCTGGGAGGCGGCGCAACAGCGTTTGATCGACCGTCTGGGTGCAGAGAAACGCGAAACCTTGCTGGCCTTGCTGAACGAACTGGCGTGAACGCCTTTTGTTCGATGATAAGCGGGTATATACCCGTAAATGGAGAATAACGATGACTTCGATGTGGCGTACCAGCGGTTGGGTTCTTCTCGGGAGTGCGCTGATCCTGGCCTTGTCCCTGGGGGTAAGACACGGTTTCGGTCTGTTTCTGCCGCCCATGAGCGCCGAGTTCGGCTGGGGGCGCGAGGTGTTTGCCTTTGCCATTGCCTTGCAGAACCTGATCTGGGGCCTGGCCCAGCCCTTCACCGGCGCCCTGGCCGACCGCTTCGGTGCGGCCAAGGTGGTGATGATCGGCGGCGTGCTGTACGCCGTGGGCCTGTTGTTCATGGGATTGGCCGACTCACCGCTGTCGCTGTCGTTGAGCGCCGGATTGCTGATCGGTATCGGCCTTTCGGGGACCTCGTTCTCGGTGATTCTCGGCGTGGTGGGGCGTGCACTGCCGGCGGAAAAACGCAGCATGGGCATGGGCATCGCCAGTGCGGCCGGTTCGTTCGGTCAGTTCGCCATGCTGCCGGGCACCCTGGGCTTGATCGGCTGGCTCGGCTGGTCGTCAGCGCTGCTGGTGTTGGGGTTGCTGGTGGCGTTGATCGTGCCGCTGGTGAGCATGCTCAAGGACAAGCCGCTGCCAAGCCTGGGCCATGAACAGAGCCTTTCCGAGGCCTTGCGTGAAGCCTGTTCCCATTCCGGGTTCTGGCTGCTGGCGTTCGGCTTTTTCGTCTGTGGTTTCCAGGTGGTATTCATCGGCGTGCATTTGCCGGCTTACCTGGTGGACCAGCATTTGCCGGCCACAGTGGGCACCACGGTGCTGGCGCTGATCGGCCTGTTCAATATCTTCGGGACCTACACCGCTGGCTGGCTGGGCGGACGCATGTCCAAGCCACGCTTGCTGACCGGCCTGTACCTGTTGCGCGCGGTGGTCATCGGCCTGTTCCTCTGGCTGCCGGTGACGCAACTCAGCGCATATCTGTTCGGCATGGCCATGGGCTTCCTGTGGCTGTCGACGGTGCCCCTGACCAATGGCACGGTGGCCACCTTGTTCGGGGTGCGCAACCTGTCCATGCTGGGCGGCATCGTGTTTCTGTTTCACCAGTTGGGCTCGTTCCTCGGCGGCTGGCTCGGCGGGGTGGTCTACGATCGAACCGGGAGTTATGACTTGATCTGGCAGGTGGCGATTCTCCTCAGTCTGCTGGCCGCGGCCTTGAACTGGCCGGTGCGCGAGCGTCCGGTCGCGCGTTTGCAGGCAAGCGTGGCATGAGCCGGGCAGGTCTGCGCTGGGTCGGCCTGGCGGTTGCTGCCTTGCTGTTGGCGTTGGCCTGGTGGGGCTGGCACCAGGGTGGGCTGGCGCTGATGCAGTTGGGCATGGGCGTCTGCTAGGAAGCGCTTGCTAGGGCGTCCGCCGGGCGAGTAGCTTCACCCTCTGACGGTACTTTCAAGGAGTTGAATATGTTGGCGCGCTGGCTTGCTGTTCCAGCTGTACTCATGGTGTTCGCAGGTTCGACCTGGGCGGACGAATGTCCGTCGCTGTTGCAGGGCTCGCTGCCCAAGCTACGCGCCAAGGAATCCATCGACCTGTGCCAGCGCTTTGCCGGCAAGCCGCTGGTGGTGGTCAATACCGCGAGCTTTTGCGGCTTTGCCCCGCAGTTCAAGGGGCTCGAAGCGCTGTACCAGCGTTACAAGGATCAGGGGCTGGAGCTGGTAGGCGTGCCGTCCAATGACTTCAAGCAGGAGTCCAAGGATGGCGCGGAAACGGCCAAGGTCTGTTATGTGAACTACGGCGTCACCTTCACCATGACCGAACCGCAGCAGGTCCGAGGCCCGGACGCGGTGCATCTGTTCAAGGTCCTGGCCGAGCAGAGCAGTGCGCCGAAGTGGAATTTCTACAAGTATGTGGTCGATCGCCAGGGCAAGGTGATCGCCAATTTCTCCAGCCTGACCAAGCCGGACAGTCCGGAACTGATCGAGGCGGTGGAACAGGCGCTGGCGTCCAAGCCTTGAGTGTTATCCGCGGCCAATAAAAAAGCCCCGGCATCCTTGGATGCGGGGGCTTTTTCGTTCAGGCCGTCAGGCTTCAGAAGCGGTAGGTTGCACCCACGCCAAAGCCGTTCGCGCTGTTCTCGTACTCGGAGCTGTAAGACTGGCCGAGCGTATTGTGGTTGTTGACCTTGACTTTCTCTTCCTTGAGGTAGGAGTAGGCCACGTCGATGGTCAGGTCTTCGGTTGGGCTCCAGCCGGCGCCGAGGCTGAAGATGGTCCGGTCGCCGGTAGGAATGCGTGGCGAACGGTTGGTGTTGTTGGCTGGCGACTGGTCGAAGCTCAGGCCGGTACGCAGTACCCACTGCTTGTTCAACTGGTAGGAAGTACCGATGGCGTAGGCCCAGGTGTCGTGCCAGTTCTGCTCTTCCTTGATGCTGCTGAGCGCACCCGGGGCCAGAAGACCGCCGGCGCTGGCAGTTACACCTTCGTTTTGCACGGTGATGTCTTTCAGGCGGCTCCAGCGGGTCCAGGTCGCACCGGCATAGAGTTTCCAGGCATCGTTGAGGTCCTGGGTCACCGACAGGTCGGCCGATTCAGGGGTGGTGATGTCCAGCGAGGCATCGTAGCGAGCGCCACGCAGCAGAGCGCCTGGAGTACCGGCGCCTGGACTGACTTCGGTGTGGCCTTCCAGCTTGTACTTGACCTTCGAGTGGTAGGTCAGGCCCACGCGGGTGGTGTCGGTTGCCTGGACCAGCACGCCGATGTTGTAGCCGTAGCCAACGTCGTCGCCCTTGATCTGGACATTGCCGTCGTTAGGCGACAGTGGCGTGGTCAGTGCCGATTCCAGGGTGCCGGAGATACGGTTGATGGTCGGACCGAAACCGATCGACACCTTATCGTTGAAGGCGTAGCTGACGGTTGGCTGGAAGGTGATGACTTTAACTTCGCTCTTGCTGCCGAAGTTACGGCCCTGGAAGCCGTTTTCGTAGTCGGTGATCAGGCCGAATGGGGCATAGACACCCAGACCGAAGGCCCACTGATCGTCGATAGGCTTGACGTAGTAGCCCATCGGCACGGCAGTGAAAGGCACCATGTCGCCTTTGTTGGTGCCGCTACGGCTGCCGCTGGCATCGTTGATGTCGGTGGATGCATCAATGGCCGCGACGCCACCAGTGATTTGCTGGCGTTTCAGGCGCGACATACCGGCAGGGTTGCCAAAAACTGTGCTTGCATCGTCCGCAGCAGAGGATCGACCGGCGAAACCAGTACCCATGCCGCTGATGCTTTGTTCGTTCAGGGCAAAACCACTTGCGAAAAGTTGGGTGGATGCCATGGCAACGGCAAGGCTAAGACTGGTTTTGAGTATTACTTTTTTCATTATTAGAACTCCTGGTGATCACCGGAGCGAAAATTACCAACATTTCCTCCTCAGCGCTATAGCCTGTATGGCTTGAGATAGAGCGGTTTTGTAGGACAATCAGACCAAAATTGCCGTTGTTTGCACGAACTTGCAAAAAGTCCGATCAGCAGGCGACCTGATTCAGTGGTGCAACACAGGTTTGCCAGGCATCGGCAAAGTCCCGCAAGCGTCCTTGTGGCTGGAAGATCTGCTTCCAGATGCGAGCCATGCCGAGCAGGTCGCCGGCTTCGGGGAGCGGGGTGTTCTGCTCTTCTACCAGCAGCCAGGCGATGGCGGTGGCGTAACGCAGGTTGACGGTCAATTCCAGGTGCGGGCCGCTGAGGAATGCGTGCTGGCTGGCTAGGCCGCGAACCAGGCTGGCGCGTTCCGGATCCAGCGCCAGATAGTGGTCCCAGAGTGCCTGGTGGCGGGGTTCGGCGATGCGGTAGAGGCCGTGGCCCCTGCGGTCGTGCAGGGCGGAGCCGAGGGCGGATTGGCTGGCGGCGATGCCTAGCAGCAGTGATTCTGCGGTGCGACTGTGGTTGCCCAGATAGATCAGGGTCGGGCGGATCACGTAGCGGCACAGTTCGCTGGCGGCAATACCCATAAAGCCCTCGAAGCGTGAAAGTGGCCGGCGAGGCCTGATGGGGGAGCTTGGCAGCGGTGGATCGGTCAGACTCGCCGGAAGCGGATCATGCCGCTTGAGTTGAAGTGTAGTGTCATATCGTTGCTGTAAAGGACTGTTTTTAAAATATTTCCAGCTTCGAGTTATAACCGTTATATCGGATGGTGCTTTAGCCGACGGCGGAAAAACCGAAATAACAGGCAATAAAAAAGGTTCTTCACGGAATTCCGGGAAACACAGAAACAAGAACGCCGATTTGATTGATGATGTTCGTGCGAGCAAACACATCTAAAAAACCGGCGTTCTTATGCACGATATTAATACTTTCCTTCCTTTTTGGGAGGGCTTTTC
>NZ_QHHP01000042.1:785474-793078 GCF_003184125.1 Pseudomonas sp. RW409
CGGCATTAACAGGTTCAACTGCAACGGCTATCTGTGTGAGTTTAGGGGGGTCGAGCATGGGGGCTGGGGCTCTTGTATGTGGTTTGGTTGTTGTAGGGGTTGGTTCTTTTGCTGGTGGGGCTCTTGGTAGTGTTGCTGGAGAAATAGGTGGTCGGAAAATATACGAGATTAACCAATGAGTTTTTTTGAGTTTTTGCACGAGTTTTTTTCCATCTCATGTATTGCTGTCATTCTAGGTATGTTCGTTTGGATCTGTGTATGCCTGCGTTTGGCGTACACATCCGTGGATGAATATCTGGAACTACTGAAAAATTGTTCGGTTGTAGTGAGCCTTACTCCTCTTAGGCAGGGAGGGCCTTGGGGAAGGCTGTTGTTGATGGGTGGAATAACATCAATTGTCACCTTTCCAGGTGTGTACCTTAAGCATGGAGGCGTAAGTGTTGAAGATTTAGAAGCCTTTCCGAAGCCGCTTAAGAAAAAATTCTTT
Organism: Pseudomonas sp. RW409; assembly: GCF_003184125.1. Lineage (NCBI taxonomy): Bacteria > Pseudomonadati > Pseudomonadota > Gammaproteobacteria > Pseudomonadales > Pseudomonadaceae > Pseudomonas > Pseudomonas sp. RW409. The sequence goes on from NZ_QHHP01000042.1 coordinate 785,962, forward strand.
GTGTTGCAATGGACTTTGCGAGGGTTGCTCGCAGTCATGCTTGTGTCTGTGGTAGGTGTTAAAGCAATAGAGTATATGTTTTGAGAGTTGATGGAGTAGTGGGCTTTTACTAATTCTATAGTCCTAGATGAAGCATGTGTCTATAAATGTAGAGTCAGTTAGGTGAGATTGATCAGTGAGTGACTATCCCTTTGATTCAATATTTCTGTGTATGGGGCTGATTGATTTTAGCGCTCTGATCGTCTGGCTTGGAGTAGGCTTATATATGGCCTACACCGACATGGGTGAAATGCTTGAACGACTTAAAAATAGTCCTGTAATTATGAGTAGAGCTTCATTCAAGGATGCTGGGCCGGCAGGCAGGTTGTTTCTAATGGGGAGTGTTATTGGGGTTATAGCTTGGCCTGGAATATATACTCGTGATGGCGGTGCAAGTTTTGATGATGTCAATAGCTTTCCCTTGGGTCTTAAAAGAAAGTTGATGGTCTGGTACCGAGTAGGAGTAGGGCTATTTATATTGCTTATTTTGCTTTGGTGTTTTGGTAAATATGCGGGGTGGGTTAAGTAGAGAGGTTGGTGCCAATTCGTATTGCTTTGCGTTTCAGGCAATAGCCGGTGTGAAGGAACTTCTAGTTTTGTATGCTTTGTCGAAATGATTGGTATGAACTTAATGGATCATACCGATTCATACGTTTTTCATTGCATGTTTTTGAAACAATAAACCAATCAGTCTTTTGCCTAAACCGATTCTCTGTTCGGCTGCGTGATGAAAGCAGGGCTTGAATACTCATGGAGCTTCACCAATGACCCGCACAGGGCATCGGGAACAGCGGAGGTTGAGCTTACTTTCTTTTGCATTCCTCAAGCTCGTCTTGGTTTTTTAATGTTGTAGTTATACCTAGCCGATACTTGCAGTACTGGATAACCAACTGCCGTTCCGTATCACTTAACGCACTCAGTTTTTTGTCATCTGATTCATACGCGAAAATATTTTGAAATTTCATCTGAAATGTCGGGCTTTTCTTGATGAAGAATACTTTTTCCGGGTAGGCGTCTTCCATCTTTTCGTAGAAGCCGATGTAGAGGGCCGCGACGAGTGAGATCGGGAAAATGATAAATAGTGATTTCATGATGAAGGTGGCCGTAATAGTTTGGTCTTGATTCGAAAGTTTCTCACCAACCCCAGCCCAATGTTTCGAGGGCAACTCGTTCAGTCATCAGCCCCTGGTGCCGCCGGGGCGTCTTGAGGCTGAGCCCGATAGGTCTTGTAGAGCTGCTGGACTGCCGGGTTATCCAGGCTCTCGTAGGTGATGTCTTCTTTGTCGAGTCCATCCAGGTCGCGAATGCCGCCGATCATCTGTGGCCACTCGTCACGGCTTGTTATGGTCGTCACGAAAGGTTTCAGGTAGTTGTCGAGGTGTCCCTGGAAAGGCGCTCGGATCTCGTCGCTCAGTGCTTGCAGGTAGTCATCTTTGTTCGTTCTGGACCAATTGATGGCGAATCCGGCCCGGTAGCATAGCTCCATGAAAATCGGATTCTTTGACTTCGACAGGGTCTTTGAGACGTTGATGATTTCGAAGATAGCCGGCCGCTTCGAAGTCACCGAAAGGATCGAAACTCATGCGCTAAGTTTCTTTTTGGCCTGCCTCTTTTCCTGGAGATAGCGTTCCTGAAATGCAAGGGTTTGCGTCTTGCTCAGTGCCCCTTTCTTTTTCAGATTGACCAGTAATCGCTCAATGCTATCCAGCTCGACCGAGTCGCCGGCCAGGCGGGTGATGGTGACAGCCATGCAACTCATGCTGTCAGGCTCAGTGGTGACCTTGTGAGCCTTGGCAAGCTTGCGAACTTCACTGGCAACGCCAGCAGTGGCGGTTTTGCTCATCGAATAGCCCTCCATTAGCCGTCAAATCATAGCATCAACGCCTGCTTGTTTACGTCTGCGCCGAGCTTGCGACCGCCTCGATTTGTTACGCGGTTAAGAGGCGTTAGGGAAGGGGAGCCGAGCGGCTTACCTGGAAGCCCTGGCAGCGTGGCTGGTGGGGGTGTCGCCGCGCAGTCGTGCCTGAGATCTGGCTATGTGAAATCCTACTGATCGATCAAAACAAAAGCCCCGACAAGTCGGGGCCTTTTGCTTTAAGCCGCTGCCGCCAGCTCAGTTGGTGCAAGTAAGCCGTGAATATTTCGGCGGATCGAGCAGAATCCCCGGGGTCATGAAGGTCGAGCAGTTGAACACGCGGCCCTTGGCGGTGGTGGCCTTGAAGTTCAGTTCCGCGCCGCCGAGAAAGTCTTCTTTGCTTTTGGTGACGGGCCCCATGGTGAGTTCGTCGGTCGAGGCCAGGCCAATGGTTTCCGAGGTGACCTTGTGTATTTGCAAGACATTGGGAGTGGTCGAGCAACCCGCCAAGGTACCCGCCAGAAGCAGTAACGCGGGGGCAAAGATGTAGTTTTTGTTCATGGCATATTTTCCTTAATAGTGTTTCGCCCTGGTTATCCTCGATCCTCGACAAGGGGCACGTCGGAAGACGTAAAGCAGGGGATTCTGACCAGCCACCCCCTCTTGAATCTGACTCGGTAGAGTGACTCATTTCAGCATGGCGCCTGGGGCGCGCCTATAGGTCATATGTGCTATTCAGGAGGCCTTCCCAAGCCCGCGCCACTCCTCGGCGCTGTACAACCCTCGCCCGCAAATAATAAAATGAGAAGCATTATCATTAATGCGGATCTGACATGCACGACGACAGCTTTGCCTCGCCCGTCGCCCGGTTGTATGCGAACCATCACGGCTGGCTTCGGGGCTGGTTGCACCGGCGGTTGGGGCACAGTGCCGATGCCGAGGACCTGGCTCACGACACCTTTGTCCGGGTGATGCGTTCGCAGGAGGATGTGCGCGAGTTGCGCCAGCCCATGGCGTTTCTCGCGACCATTGCCAATGGCTTGCTGATCAACCGCTGGCGGCGCCAGGCGATCGAGCGGGCTTACCTGGAAGCCCTGGCGGCGCGGCCAGTGGCCGAGGAGCCTTCGCCGGAAGAGCGGCACCTGATGATCGAAACCCTGTTGCAGCTGGATTCGCTGCTGGTGGGGTTGTCGTCGCGGGTGCGGCAGATTTTCTTTTTGTCCCAGCTCGACGGCTTGACCTACCCGCAGATCGCCGCGCGGTTGAGCCTGAGCGTGGCCCAGGTGCAGCGGGCCATGGGCAAGGCGTTCAGTGTCTGTTACGCGAGCCGTTTTGAATGAGTGGCACTGTGGTCAACCCGCGGGTGCGGGACAGTGCCATCGACTGGATGGTCCGGGCGCAGTCCGGGCTGATGAGTGCCGCCGAGCACCAGGCTTTGCAGCAATGGCGGCAGGCGAGCGCCGAGCATGAATATGCCTGGCAGCGGGTCAGCAGTTTGCCGCTGTTGCTGCAGCCCGGGGCCAATCTGTTGGCCGATGCCACGGCGCGCCGGGCACTGGAGTCGGCGGGGGCTGATCCGCAGCGACGTCGGCAGGTGCTCAAGTGCCTGCTCGCCCTGGGGCTGCTCGGCGGGATTTCCTGGCAGGGCGCGGATTCCACTCTGGTGCGTTCGGCTCTGGCGACTTACCGCACGAGTATCGGCGAGCGTCGGCGCTGGGCCCTGGCGGACGGCGGCTCGCTGTGGCTGAACACCGCCAGCGCGGTGAACCTGGAGCTGACCCCGCAACAGGGCAGGCTGCAGTTGATCGAGGGCGAAATGGCGCTGGATGCGCGGGCCGAATCGCCGGCTGTGCAACTGCTGACCCCGGACGCGGTGCTGTACGGCCGTGGCGCCAATCTGCTGGTGCGCCACGATCGGCAGGGCACCCAGGTGACGGTGTTGCGCGGTCTGGTGCAGGTCAGTGCGCGGCACCATTGGCTACCGGTGCCGCTGGAGGCCGGTTGGCAAACCCGGGTCGACAGCCAGGGCGTCGGGGCGCCGAGCCGCGTTGATCTGTTGATGGCCCAGGCCTGGCTGCGCGGCATCTTGCCGGCCGAGCGCATGCGCCTGGACACATTGCTGGCTGAACTCTCGCGCTACCGCCCGGGCTTTTTGCGTTGCAGCGCAGAGGTCGCGGCCTTGCGCGTGACCGGCAGTTTCCGGCTGGACGACACCGATGCCGCGTTGGCGCTGGTGGCCAGTACGTTGCCGGTGCGCATCGAGCGACGAACCCGTTATTGGGTGACTGTGGTGCCGGCCTGAAACTTTTTTTCTCCGGGGCGATAGTTTTTTCGATCTGGCTTGGCCTTCAGGTATGACCCACTGGGACAGGTGGGTGCCAACCCCTAGGAGCCTTGCATGATTTTCCCCGCCCGTGCCTTGTGTACCCGTACCTTTGGCCTGCTTTTCCTCAGCCTGCAGCCGCTCTGCGGCGCGGCCGTGTTCGCGGCTGGCGAGCGCCAGCACTACAGCATCGACGCCGGCCCGCTGGACCAGGCGCTGTCGCGCTTCGGCGTGCAGGCGGGGATCAATATGGCGGGCAGCGCCACGCTGACGGAAGGCAAGCGCAGCCAGGGCCTGCAAGGCGATTTCAGCGCGGAGGCGGGCCTGGCGCGGTTGCTGGCGGGAACCGGCCTGGGCTATCAGCGCCAGGTGGACGGCAGCTTCGAGTTGTATCGGGCGGGCGGGGCGGTGGTGCTGCCGTCGCAGAAGGTCGTCGGCGAAGACCTCGAGCAGAAGGAGGTGTATTCGGCGCCGCGATCCTCGCTGTACATCTCCGGCGAGGACCTGCAGCGCTTTGGCGTGATCTCGGTCGGCGACGTGCTCAAGGGCCAGCCTGGGGTGCAGGTCGGCGACAGCCGCAACGGCGGCGGCCTGGATGTGAACATCCGCGGTATCCAGGGCCAGAGCCGGGTGGCGGTGACCGTCGACGGTTCGCAACAGGCGCTGGATGTCTATCGCGGTTATGCCGGCACCCAGCAACGCAGCTACATCGACCCGGACCTGATCAGCGACATCGCCATCGACAAGGGCCCGAGCCTGACCTCCAGCGCCATCGGCGGCACGGTGAAGATGCGCACCCTCGGCGTCGAGGACATCCTGCAGGACGGCAAGAACATCGGCCTGCGCTTGAAGGGCGATCTGTGGAACAACGGCGTCGCTCCCGCCTCGCGCGATAGCCACTCGATGACCGAGGAGCTGTTCTCGGAGCCGCACCGCAGCCGTGGCGGCCTGTTCGGTTCGAAGGCCGAGTCCGGCAGTGCTGCGTTCGCCTATAGCCATGAGTTTTTCGACCTGGTGGCGGCCTACGCCCACCGCAACCAGGGCAACTATTTCGCCGGCAAGAAGGGCCAGGACCGCTATCGCACCTATGACCGTTACGGCGACGAAGAGACGAGTGTGGCCACCACCTATAACGCCGGCGAGGAGGTGCTGAACTCTTCTTCGCAGACCGAGTCCTTCCTGCTCAAGACCACCCTGCGCCCGGCGGACGGCCACACTTTCGACCTGGGCTATCGCCGCTACGACGGGCACATCGGCGAAATCATGCCGTCGGACATTTTCCGTTTCGGTACCGGCGGCATCTATCAGTATCCGCTGGGCCATACCAAGATCGACACCTACACCGCGCGCTACCACTACCTGCCGGACGGCAATCCGCTGGTGGACCTGACGGCCAGCCTGTGGATGACCGACGCGCAAACCAGCCAGCTGACCTCGGTGGCGGCGCCGGCTTCGCAAGCCTATCGCTCGGACCGCAAATGGAGCCGCCAGGCCGACCGCCGCATTGGTGGCGACCTGGCCAACACCTCGCACATGCAGAGCGACTATGGCGATTTCAAGCTGGACCTGGGCGGCTCGTTCCAGGTCGAGGACCTGCGCCCGCAAAAAAGCGTGGTCACCACCCAGCACGACATCAATGCCAACCGCATGCTGCGCGAAGGGGAGCGGCAGGAGTTCAGCCTGAACGGCAAGCTGGAGTACAAACCGATCGACAGCCTGACGCTGTGGGGCGGCGGGCGTTACACCTACTACCGCACCCAGGATAAGGTCGCCCATGCGACGGCGCGTCGGGAGGAGCGCGACTTGCGTTACCTGAGCGTTTCCAACGAGCAAAGCTACGGCAACATGATGTGGTTCCCGGACTCGAACGGGCAGTACACCGACGCCACGGATCCGCGGTTGAACAACGGGATCGTGTTCAAGAACACCAACTATCCGTTCGAGGGTATTCGCTACAACGACTTCGGTGCGACCGACTCGAGGGTCTATCCGTCCGAGGTCGGCGAGGTGGTCAGCGGTTATGACTATTCTGGAAAGAACCGCAACAGCGGCGGCGCCTTCGCCCCGGCATTCGGCATCAATCTCGAAGTGGCGCCGGACACCTTCGTCTATGCCTCCTACACCCAGGGCCTGCGCATGCCCTCGCTGTTTGAAACCAGCCAGGGCGTGTTGCAGACCATGCCGGGCAAGGGCCTGAAGCCCGAGCGTTCCAGCAGTTGGGAAATCGGCGCCAGCACCCTGCACAAAGGCCTGCTGCTGGACAACGACTCGGCGGCGATCAAGCTGGCCTACTTCAACAACAGCATCAAGAACTACATCACCCGCTACTACGACCCGAGCCCGGGCCTGATGGGCCTGATGCGCTTCAGCAATACCGACAGCTACAAGACCAGCGGCCTGGAGCTGCAGTCGCACTATGACGCTGGACGGGTGTTCGCGGACTTTTCGTCCACCTACTACCTGAAGACCGAAACCTGCGACTCGGCCTTCGCCGCGCGGCTGCGGGCCAGCAGCAATCGCTATCGGGACCTGAGCAACACGCCGGACTGTACGCCGGGCAGCTTCATGGGCTCGTACTCCAACACCCAGAACCCGCCACGCTTCTCGGCGAACCTGACCTCGGGCCTGCGCTTCTTCGACCAAGCCCTGACCCTTGGCGGGCGCGCCACCTACAGCTCCGGCCCGACGGTCAAGGCCGACGAGAACTGGCAGACCGGCGCCACCACACCGCAGCTGGTCTACCGCGAGGTGGCGCTGTTCGACCTGTTCCTCAACTACAAGTTGAAGGAACACACTCAACTCAGCGTATCGCTGCAGAACCTGACCGACCGCTACTACCTGGACCCGCTGGCACAGAGCTTCATGCCGGCGCCGGGGCGGACGTTGCGGGTGGGGGTGGT
>NZ_QHHP01000042.1:793088-828408 GCF_003184125.1 Pseudomonas sp. RW409
GGGTGTGTTACGTGCATCAGATGTGGCGCCGAGCCCGGAGCCGGTTGTGGATGAAGCGTTGCCTGATGACGGCTGGTACGAACGCTTGCTGGACGGCATCAGCCAGCGTTGGTCCGGGCTGCTGGCGCAGATCGGCGCGCCGACCCTGTGGCTGGGTGGCTGGGCCTTGCTGGTGCTGTTGGTCATCGAGCAGGCGTGGAACCTGAGCCTGTCCGCCGCGGCCCTGGGCCTGGCGGGCAATGTCGGCGCGGTGCTGGCGCTGTTGCTGGCCTTCGGCTTGCTGGTGTTCGAGCGCCAGCTGAGCCAGGAACACCCCGGCGAATGGCCGGAAGCCGAGGCGCTGGCACAGTTGGCGCGAGTGGCGATCATCAGCCTGGTACTGGCCGCGCTGTGCCTGTTGTTCAGCAGCGACACGGCGCTCTGGCCGGTGCGCCTGGGCGTGTTGATCGGGGTATTGCCGGCGCTGGTGGCCCTGGAGTTCCTGCTGCGCGCGGTGCTGTCGTTGTTCAGCCCGCGGCGCGCGCAACTGGAACCGCGCATGTTGGCCCACAGCGTGATTGCCGATTTGTTGCGCTGGCCGCCGCAGCCTTTGCTGGCCTTGCAGCACGAATTGCACAACCGCTTCGGCATCGATCTGCGGCAGATCTGGGCCTTCACTTATATGCGCCGGGCGTTCCTGCCGGTACTGCTGGTGGTGCTCGGGGTGGGCTGGCTGCTCACCGGCCTGCATGAAGTGCCGTTGCAGGGGCGAGGTATCTACGAACGTTTCGGCAAGCCGGTGGCGGTCTTTGGCCCGGGTTTGCACGCGGGTCTGCCCTGGCCGCTGGGGCGGGTGCTGAGTGTCGAGAACGGCGTGGTGCATGAACTGGCCACCAGCGTCGGCGAGGCGCCTACCGTAGTCGAACCGGCATCCGCCGAAGGGCCGCCGCCACTGGTGGCCAACCGCTTGTGGGACGCCAGCCACGTGAACGACAAGTCCCAGGTGATCGCCAGCGGCAGTGCCGACAAACAGAGCTTCCAGATCGTCAACATGGATGTGCGCTTCGTCTATCGCATCGGCCTGAGCGATCAGGCGGCGCTGGCGGCGACCTACAACAGCGCCGACATTCCGATGCTGATCCGCAGCACCGCCAGCCGCATCCTGGTCCACGACTTTGCCTCGCGCACCCTCGATGGCCTGTTGGGCGAAGACCGTACCAACCTGGCCGAGGATATCGGCCGCGCGGTGCAGGCTGACCTGGAGAAGCTCGACAGCGGGGTGGAGATTCTCGCCACCGTGGTCGAGGCCATTCACCCGCCGGCGGGCGCCGCCAATGCCTATCACGGTGTCCAGGCCGCGCAGATCGGCGCCCAGGCGCTGATTTCCCGCGAGCGCGGCGCGGCCAGCGAACAGACCAACCAGGCGCAGTTGCAGGCCAGCATTGCCCGCGACCAGGCCCAGGCCTCGGCCCATGAAGTGCAGGCCACGGCGCAAGCGGCCGACCTGCGTTTCTCCGCCGAGCAAAAGGCCTATGCCAGCGCCGGCCAGGCATTCGTGCTGGAGCAGTATTTGAGCCAGCTGAGCCAGGGCCTGCGCAACGCCAAGTTGCTGGTACTCGATCATCGCCTGGGCGGCGCCAACGCACCGACCCTCGACCTGCGTACATTCACTTTGCCAACCGAGCCTTCGGTGCCGGGTAACACCGCTCAGCCAGGAGCCGTCCATTGAGCCAGTCCCATTCCCACGATCATCAGGATCACGCCGGCCACGATCACGGCCACGGTGGTCATCACCACCACGGGCACCATCACCACCACGGCGCGCCGGAAGAGGCGGGGCCCTTTCCCTGGCGGCGCATGGCCTGGGCGCTGTTGCTGGTGCTGTTCGCCGTCGCTGCGGCGAGCCTGGTGCAAGTGCGTTCCGGCGAAGCCACGGTGATCACCCGTTTTGGCAACCCGGCGCGGGTGCTGCTGGAGCCGGGCCTCGGCTGGCGCTGGCCGGCACCGTTCGAGGCGGCGATCCCAGTGGACCTGCGCCTGCGCACCACGTCCAGCGGTTTGCAGGATGTCGGCACCCGCGACGGTCTGCGCATCATCGTCCAGGCCTATGTGGCGTGGCAGGTGCAGGGCGACCCGGACAACGTGAAGCGCTTTATGCGCGCGGTGCAGAACCAGCCGGACGAAGCGGCGCGGCAGATCCGTACCTTTGTCGGCTCGGCCCTGGAAACCACCGCCAGCAGTTTCGACCTGGCCAATCTGGTGAACACCGATGCGAGCAAGGTGCGCATCGCCGACTTCGAAGCCCAGTTGCGCAAACAGATCGAACAGCAATTGCTGAGTACCTATGGCGTGCGCGTGCTGCAAGTCGGCGTGGAACGCCTGACCCTGCCCTCGGTGACCCTGACCGCCACCGTCGACCGTATGCGCGCCGAGCGTGAAACCATCGCCACCGAACGCACGGCCATCGGCAAGCGCGAAGCGGCGCAAATCCGTTCCGCCGCCGAGCGCGATGCGCGCATCGTCCAGGCCGACGCCACGGTGAAGGCCGCGGATATCGAAGCGCAATCCCGGGTGCAGGCGGCGGAGATTTATGGCCGCGCTTATGCCGGTTCGCCGCAGCTGTACAACCTGCTGCGTTCGCTGGACACCTTGGGCACGGTGGTGACCCCGGGCACCAAGCTGATTCTGCGCACCGATGCCGCACCGTTCCGGGTGCTGGTGGACGGGCCGCCGACCCTCGGCAATAAAGCCGCCGGGTCGCAACCATGAGTTTGGTTCCACGTGGAACACATGAACTTGGCAGCCCGTGGATTCAGGCCGGTCGCCTGGCGTTTCTCGCCCTGTATGCGGTGACCGTGCTGGCGGCACTGGCCTGGGCGTTTTCCAATGTGCGGCAGATCGATCCACAGAACCGTGCGGTGGTCCTGCATTTCGGCGCTCTGGATCGCATTCAGAACGCTGGATTGTTGCTGGCCTGGCCGCAACCGTTCGAACAGGTGGTGCTGTTGCCCGCCGCGGACCGGGTGATCGAGCGCCGGGTGGAAAGCCTGCTGCGTTCCGATGCGGCCCTAAAGGGTGACAAGGTGGCGAGTTTCGCCGTACCGCTGAGCGATGCCCTGGCCGGTTCCGGTTATCTGCTGACCGGCGACGCCGGGGTGGTGCAGCTGGATGTGCGGGTGTTCTACAAGGTCACCGAGCCCTATGCCTTCGTGTTGCAGGGCGAACATGTGTTGCCGGCGCTGGATCGGCTGGTGACCCGCAGTGCCCTGGCCCTGACCGCCGCCCGCGATCTCGACACGATATTGGTGGCGCGTCCGGAACTGATCGGGGCCGACAATCAGGCCGCCGAGCGTCGCGAACGGTTGCGTGGCGATCTGGTGCAAGGTATCAACCAACGGCTGGCGGATCTGGCGGCGACCGGGCAGGGGATCGGCATCGAGGTGACCCGGGTCGACGTCCAGTCCAGTCTGCCGGGGTCAGCGGTCAGCGCCTTCAACGCGGTGCTGACTGCCAGCCAGCAGGCCGACAAGGCGGTGGCCAACGCGCGCACCGAAGCCGAAAAACTCACGCAAACCGCCAACGAACAGGCCGACCGCACCTTGCAGGTGGCGCACGCCCAGGCCGGTGAACGCCTGGCCAAGGCCCAGGCCGACACCGCGACCATCCAGAGCCTGGCCCAGGCGCAACGCAATGGCACCGACCCGGAAATGCTCCTGCGCATCTACCGCGAACGCCTGCCGAAGATTCTCGGTCAGGCCGGCTCGGTGACCACGGTCAATCCCAAAGACGATTCCCGCCTGATCATTCAGGGAGCCCAACCATGACTGCTCACACCCATGCCGCCGCGCCGGCGAGCATGCTGACTTCCGCCGAACAACGCAGCGCCGCGCGCCAGCTGACCCTGGCCATGCTGGCCTTGGGGCTGCTCGGCCTGGGCCTGGTCTGGCGCTGGCTGGCCCCGGAACAGACCGGCGTCAGCCAGTTGCTGCTGGGTTTTGCCTCGTTGCTGGTGGCGCTGCCGGTGATGCGTTCGGCCTGGTACAGCCTGCGTTACCCGAGCCTGCACGGCATTACCGACCAGTTGATCGCCCTGGCCATGCTCGGCGCCTGGGCCACCGGCGACCTGCTGACCGCGGCGCTGTTGCCGATCATCATGATCTTCGGCCACGTGCTGGAAGAGCGCAGCGTCATCGGTTCCCAGGAAGCCATTCATGCCCTGGGCCGTTTGACCCGCAGCCATGCGCGGCTGGTGCAGGCCGACGGCAGCATTGGCGAGGTGGACAACGCCACGCTCAAGGCCGGCGATATCGTCGAGGTGCGCGCCGGCGACCGGGTGCCCGCCGACGGCCTGGTGCTGTCCGGGCAAGCCAGCCTTGACACTGCGCCGATCACCGGCGAGTCGGTGCCGTTGGAGGCCGATGTCGGTATGCAGGTGTTCGGCGGGGCGATCAATCTCGACGGCCTGTTGCGCCTGGAAGTGACCCGCACTGGCCACGAATCGACCCTGGGCAAGGTCATCGCGCTGATGCAAAGCGCCGAGCGCTCCAAGCCGCCGATCACCCGGTTGCTCGAACGTTACGCCGGCAGCTACATGGTGCTGGTGTTGCTGCTGGCAGCGGTGACCTGGTTCATCACCAACGATGCCCAGGCGATGCTCGCGGTGCTGGTGGCGGCCTGTCCCTGCGCCCTGGTGCTGTCCGCGCCGGCCACGGCGATTGCCGGGATCGCCGTGGCAGCGCGTCATGGCATCCTGATTCGCAGCTCGGCGTTCCTCGAGGAGCTGGCGGACCTGACCTCGCTGGTGGTGGACAAGACCGGCACCCTGACGTTTGGCACCTTGCGCCTGCAATCCATCGACAGCCCGCGGGAAGATCGCCAGGCCTTGTTGAACCTCGCGGCCAGCCTCGGTTCGGCCAGCAGCCACCCGGTCAGCCGCGCGCTGGCCGGGTTGGTGGCCCAGGAGCATTTCCTGGTGTTGTCGGATATTCACGAGCGCCAGGGCCTCGGCGTGGTGGCGCAGACCGAGCAGGGCGAAGCGGCCCTGGGGCGTCCCGAGTTGTTCAGTCAACTCGGCATCGCCACCACCGCGGTACCGGAACATGACGGACCGATTGCCGGGCTGGCGTTGAACGGCGAATTTCTCGCCTGGCTATTGCTGGCCGACAGCGTCAAGCCGGAGGCGCGTTTTGCCCTCGACGAACTGCGTGAACTGGGGCTGGGCCGCCAGCTGTTGCTGACCGGTGACCGCCAGAGTGTCGCCGACAGCCTGGCGCGGGATGTTGGCATCGGCGATGTCGAAGCCCAGGCGCTGCCGGAAGACAAACTCAAACGCGTGCTGGGGGAAATCGACAGCGGTTTCCGGCCGATGGTGGTGGGCGACGGGATCAACGATTCCCTGGCGCTCAAGGCTGGCGTGGTCGGCGTGGCCATGGGCGCAGGCGGAGCGGACATCGCCCTGGCCTCGGCCGATATCGTGCTGATCGGCAGCGACCTGCGGCGCCTCGGCACCTGTGTGCGCCTGAGCCGCCAGTGCCGCCAGACCCTGCAAGTCAATGTGATCATCGGCCTGGGCTGGACCCTGGCCATCGTCGCCTTCGCCGCGTTCGGCTGGCTCGGCGCGGCGGGGGCGATGATTGCGGCGGTGCTGCATAACCTCAGCACCTTGCTGGTGCTGGGCAACGCCGGGCGTTTGTTGCGTTTCCAGGAGCCGTTGCTCAAGTTGTAGAGGCGGAAAATGGCGGCGCTGAGGGAGCGCCGCTTGTGGCTGTTGCCCCTCGAGCCGCGACCGGCTGCTTCTATATATAGAGAGGAGGGCCAGGGTATGAAGCGCGGGCATGAGCGTCTGCAGCTAGACTTGAAACCAGGTCGAACTGTGGGCCCGCCTGGCGGTCATCTGTGAAGAGGGCCCAGCCCCCGGGACGGTCGGCTGGCTGTTCACCAGGGATTGTTGCAATGCCGGCACTGATGAATTTCAGCTATCAGATCGATAGCCTGCTATTTTTTCAGTATGGTCTAACCTCACTCAGACGTCTGAAACAAGGGGGATAATCCATGCTCGCGCAACTTCCACCGGCCTTACAGAATCTGCAACTACCGCTACGCCTGCGGCTCTGGGACGGCCATGAATTCAACCTGGGGCCGGCGCCCAGCGTCACCATTGTGGTCAAGGACCCGCAACTGGTCACCCAGCTCACCCATCCCACTCTCGACGCGCTGGGGGCGGCGTTCGTCGAGGGCAAACTTGAACTGGAAGGCTCGATCAGCGAAGTCATCCGGGTTTGCGATGAGCTGACCCAGGCGCTGCTGGACGGCGATGAACAAGTGCTGCCGGTACGCTCCCTGCACGACAAGGCCACCGACGCGGCCGCTATCTCTTACCACTACGACCTTTCCAACGAGTTCTACCAGCTGTGGCTCGACAGCGACATGGCCTATTCCTGTGCCTATTTCGAGACCGGCAGTGAAAGCCTGGAACAGGCCCAGCAAGCCAAATTCCGCCACCTGTGCCGCAAGTTGCGCTTGCAGCCCGGCGAGTACCTGCTGGACGTCGGTTGTGGCTGGGGCGGGCTGGCGCGTTACGCGGCGCGGGAATTCGGGGCCAAGGTATTCGGTATCACCCTGAGCAAGGAACAACTGGCACTGGCCAAGGAGCGGGTGATCGCCGAAGGCTTGCAGGACCAGGTGGAACTGCAACTGCTGGACTACCGCGACCTGCCCCAGGACGGCCGCTTCGACAAGGTGGTGAGTGTCGGCATGTTCGAGCACGTGGGCCACGCCAACCTGGCGCAGTACTGCAAGACGCTGTTCGGCGCGGTGCGCGAAGGCGGGCTGGTGATGAACCACGGGATCACCGCCAAGCACACCGATGGACGTCCTGTGGGCCGTGGGGCCGGCGACTTCATCGAGAAGTACGTGTTCCCCAACGGCGAGCTGCCGCACCTGGCGATGATCTCGGCCGAGATCAGCGAAGCGGGGCTGGAGATCGTCGACGTGGAAAGCCTGCGCCTGCATTACGCCCGCACCCTGGACCACTGGAGCGAGCGCCTGGAAGACAACCTGGAAGCCGCCTCCCGGCTGGTGCCGGAACAGGTCCTGCGCATCTGGCGCCTGTACCTGGCCGGCTGCGCCTATGCCTTCGCCCGCGGCTGGATCAACCTGCACCAGATTCTCGCGGTCAAGGCTCACGCCGATGGCAGTCATGAACTGCCCTGGACTCGCGACGACTTGTATTACTCGTGAGTTAAAGGATCGGTGAAATAAGCCGGGCTACCCGCATGCCAAGCTGTTGCAGGCGGTGGGTTTCCCGGCTTTCTTCTTTGGCGATTTCGCGCGAGCGTTCGAAGTCGAGGTTGAGCATCTGTTCCACCTCCCTGGCGAAGGCTTCGTCCACGGTCAGCAACATCACCTCGAAATTCAGACGGAACGAGCGGTTGTCCAGGTTGGCGCTGCCGATCGCGCTGATTTCGCTGTCGATCAGCACCACTTTCTGGTGCAGGAAACCCGGCTGATAACGGAACACCCGCACCCCGGCGCGTACCGCTTCGAAGGCGTACAGGCTGGACGCGGCGTAGACGATCCGATGGTCCGCGCGCGACGGCAGCAGGATCCGCACGTCCACCCCGCGCAGGACGGCCAGGCGCAGGGCGGAAAACACTGCTTCGTCGGGGACGAAATAGGGGCTGGTGATCCAGATCCGTTCGGTCGCCGCGTGGATGGCTTCGACGAAGAACAGCGAGCAGGTTTCGTAAGGGTCCGCCGGGCCGCTGGCCAGCACCTGGCACAGCACGCCGTCGTCGGGGTAAGTGTCGGGCAGGATCAGCGGCGGCAGTTGCCGCGAGGCCCAGAACCAGTCTTCGGCGAAGGATTCCTGCAGGCAGGCCACCACCGGGCCGCTGACCGAAACATGAGTGTCGCGCCAGGGCGCCAACGGCGGTTTTTTTCCCAGGTATTCGTCGCCCACGTTATGCCCGCCGACAAACCCCAGCAGGCCATCCACCACCACTATCTTGCGGTGGTTGCGGAAGTTGATCTGGAAGCGATTGAGCCAGCCGCTGCGGGTGGCGAAGGCATGTACCTGGATGCCGGCATCGCGCAGTGGCTGCACATAGGAATGGGGCAGGGAATGGCTGCCGATGCGGTCGTAGAGCAGGTGGATTGCCACGCCTTCGCTAGCCTTTTTCAACAGCAGCTTTTGCAGGCGTCGGCCAAGGTCGTCGTCGTGGATGATGAAGAACTGGATCAGCACTGCCGTGCGGGCGCGTTCGATGGCCTGGAAAATCGCGGCGAAGGTGGCATCGCCGTTGACCAGCAGTTGTACATGGTTGCTGGCCAGGCAGGGCATGCGTCCCAGCTTGGGCATGGCCCGCAGCGAGGTGTAGGCGGCCGAGGCGCGGGCACTCAGGGCCTCCTCGACCCAGGGGCGCCAGTTCAGCTCGTTGATCGCCTTGCGCATCTCCAGGTTGGCCTGGCGCCGGGCCTTGATATAGGCATCGAAGGTGCTGCGGCCGAATACCAGATAGGGAATCAGGGTCAGGTACGGCATGAACAGCAGCGACAGGGCCCAGGCGATGGAGCCTTGGGCGGTCCTGACGGTCAACACGGCGTGGATGGCGGCGATCAGGCCGAGAATGTGCAGGGTGGCAATCAGATAGCCAAAGATGTGCGGGCCAAAATAATCCATGGGGCAGCCTTGCTCCTGAAGATTCAATGCCTAGGGGCTGTACGTAAAGTGGCTGCGCGCTGGGCGCTGTCGACGCTACGCAGGCCTGGTGCGAAAACAGGCTCGACCTTCGCTCGCCAACTTTTCATGCAGACCTTAACAGACCATGTTCCACAGCGATTGTCGCTAATTAATTCGCCATGCAACGCCGCTGCATTTTTGGCGTCTAACGGGCCACTACTGTCTAGGAGTCATTCGATGAAGCTTCGTCTACTGGGTTTGGCCATGGCTGCCGTTGTCTCGCTTCCGCTGGCCGCGCAGGCCCAGATGCTGCAACCGGGCCTGTGGGAACTGACCACCAGCAACATGAAAGTCGATGACCAGAGCCTGCCGGATCTGTCGTTGATTCTCGGCCAGTTACAACAACAGCTGACCCCCGAGCAACGGGCACAGCTGGAGAAGCAGGGCGTGACCATGGGCGGCAAGGGCATCCGCGTGTGCCTGACGCCGGAGCAGGTGAAGTCCGACACCATTCCGCTGCAAGACCCGCAATCGGGCTGCCGCCAGGAGGTCACCGACCGTACTTCCAACCAATGGAAATTCCGCTTCAGCTGCCCGAAAGCCCAGGGCTCGGGCGTGGCGAAATTCCTCAGCGATCGCGAGTTCACCACCAACGTCATCGGCACCTTCAATGCCACCGGCTTCCAGCAGAAGGGCAGCATGGACACCCGCGCGGTATGGCTGGGGCAGGATTGCGGGACTGTTAAACCAAGGGCTTAAAAGCATCGCGGGCAAGTCGGATCTGCGGGCGTTCATACCTTTCATGAACGCCCGCAGTTCTGTAGGAGCGGAGCTTGCCCGCGATAGCGTCCGCCCAGGCGCTGTCGCTACAACGCCGAGCGCATCCGCTCGGCCACCTCGCTCACGGCCCACCGCCCCAGATCCTCGCCATGGCGGCTGCGCAAACTGACAAATCCCCCATCCTTTTCCTTGTCGCCCACCACCAGCAGGTACGGCACCTTTTGCAGGCTGTGTTCGCGGATCTTGTAGCTGATCTTCTCGTTGCGCAGGTCGGCGCCGATCCGCAAACCCTGGCGCTGCAGGGTGTCGGCCACCGAGCGGGCGTAGTCCGCCTGGCCTTCGCTGATGGTGATCACCACCGCCTGCCGTGGCGCCAGCCAGCACGGCAGGGCGCCGCTGTAATGCTCGATGAGGATGCCGATAAAACGTTCCAGGGAACCGAACAGCGCGCGATGCAGCATCACCGGGCGCTGGCGTTCGCCGTGCTCGTCGATGTAGCTGATATCGAAACGTTCCGGCAGGTTGAGGTCGACCTGCAGGGTGCCGCATTGCCAATCGCGGCCGATGGCATCGCGTAGCACGAACTCCAGTTTCGGGCCGTAGAACGCGCCCTCGCCGGGGTTGATCCGGTAGTCGATCGCCATGGTTTCCAGGGCGCCGGACAAGGCGCCTTCCAGTTGGTCCCACACTGCGTCGCTGCCAATGCGATGGGCCGGCCGGGTGGAGAGCTTGACCGCGACGTCGTGGAAGCCGAAGTCGCGATAGATGTCGAACACCAGGGCGATGGTGCTTGCGCATTCCGCCTGCATTTGCGCCGGGGTGCAGAAGATGTGCGCGTCGTCCTGGGTGAAGTGGCGCACCCGCAGCAACCCGTGCAACGCACCGGAGGGTTCGTAGCGATGCACCTTGCCGAACTCGGCGATGCGCAGCGGCAGGTCGCGGTAGCTTTTCAGGCCACGGCTGAAGATCGACACCGCGCCGGGGCAGTTCATCGGCTTGAGG
This sequence comes from Pseudomonas sp. RW409, assembly GCF_003184125.1. Classification (NCBI taxonomy): domain Bacteria; kingdom Pseudomonadati; phylum Pseudomonadota; class Gammaproteobacteria; order Pseudomonadales; family Pseudomonadaceae; genus Pseudomonas; species Pseudomonas sp. RW409. Next base: position 803,530 of record NZ_QHHP01000042.1, read on the forward strand.
GCGAACACCCGCTGGTCCTCGGTGGTGGTGCTGAACATGTGGTCGCGATAGTTCTGCCAGTGCCCGGAGGTTTCCCAGAGGCTGCGGTCCATCACGTCCGGGGTATTCACTTCCTGATAACCGGCCTGATCCTGGCGCTGGCGCATGTAGCCGATCAGTTGCTGGAACAGGGTCCAGCCCTTGGCGTGCCAGAACACCGAGCCCGGCGCGCAGTCGTCGAAATGGAACAGGTCCAGTTGCTGCCCAAGCTTGCGGTGGTCGCGCTTGCCGGCTTCTTCCAGGCGGGTCAGGTAATCCTTGAGGTCTTTCGGCGTGGCCCAGCAAGTGCCGTAGATCCGTTGCAGCGGCGCGTTCTTGGCATCGCCGCGCCAGTAGGCGCCGGCGACCTTGGTCAGCTTGAACGCCTGCAAGATTCCAGTGAACGGCACGTGTGGGCCCCGGCACAGGTCTTCGAAATCGCCCTGGCGGTACAGCGACAGGACCTGGTCTTGCGGGATGTCGCGGATCAGTTCGGCCTTGTAGTGCTCGCCGAGGTTGCCGAAGTATTCCAGGGCGTCGTCACGGGACAGCTCGCGTCGGCGCACCGCATGGTTGGTCGCGGCCAGCCGGGTCATGCGCGCTTCGATGCGCTCCAGGTCGTCGGGGGTGAAGGGCCGTTCGTAGGCAAAGTCGTAAAAGAAGCCGTCCTCGATCACCGGGCCGATGGTGACCTGGGCCGAGGGGTACAACTCCTTCACCGCCATGGCCAGCAGATGCGCGCAGGAGTGGCGCAGGATCTCCAGGCCTTCGGGCTCGCGGGCGGTGACGATGCTGACCCGGGCATCGCCCTCGAGCACAAAGGAACAATCCACCAGTTGATCGTTCACCCGGCCGGCGACGGCCGCCCTGGCCAGGCCGAGGCCGATGCTCGCGGCCACCTCGTACACGGAAAGCGGCTGGTCGTACTCGCGTTGCGAGCCGTCGGGCAGGGTGATGTGAATCATCGGGTGTTCCTTGGTGTTTCAGGGGGATTCGGGGAAAGGGCTCAGCGGGTAAAACGCAGCGGCAAACCCTGGCAGTTGTCGTACAGGCGCCCGGCGTGCCAGGCCAGTTGCCCCGACACCAGGGTGGTAGCAACGCTGTGCCGGAAATGCCGTTCGGCGAAGGGCGTCCAGCCGCATTGGGCGAGGATCGGCTGCTGGGCCACGGCGATGCCCTCGGGTTCGGGCCTGATCAGCACCAGGTCGGCCCAGTAACCCTCGCGCAGGTAGCCACGGTCGGGAATGGCGAACAGGTCGGCGACCCGGTGGCTGGTTTTCGCCACCAGGGTGGTGATGGGCAGCACGCCGTCGGCCACCAGTTCCAGCAGGGCGGGCAGGGCGTGTTGCACCAGCGGCAGCCCGGCAGGTGCCTGGCGGTAGGGCAGTTGTTTCTGCGCCCAGGTATGCGGCGCGTGATCGCTGCCGATCACATCCAGGCGGTTACCGAGCAGAGCCTGGCGCAGGGCGTCGCGATCGGCGCGGGTCTTGATCGCCGGGTTGCATTTGATCAGGTGCCCGAGGCGCGCGTAGTCACGGTCATCGAACAGCAGATGGTGCAGGCAGACTTCGGCGGTGATGCGCTTTTGCGCCAGCGGCTTGTCTTCGAACAGCGCAAGTTCGCGTGCGGTAGTCAGGTGCAAGACATGCAGGCGCGTGCCATGCCGCCTGGCCAGGTCCACGGCCAGCGACGAGGAGCGGTAGCAGGCTTCGGCATCGCGGATCAGGGAGTGGGCCACGGCGGGAATCGCTTCGCCGAAACGCTCCTGCATGCGCCGCTCGTTGGCCTGGATGCTGGGCGTGTGTTCGCAGTGCGCCAGGAGAAGGGTCGGCACCTCGGCGAACAAGCGCTCCAGGACCTGCGGATCGTCCACCAGCATGTTGCCGGTGGAGGCGCCCATGAACACTTTGACCCCGGCCACCAGGCACGGGTCGAGGGCCGCGACTGTGTCGAGGTTGTCGCGGCTGACGCCGAAGTGAAAGCCAAAGTTCGCCACTGAATTGATGGCCGCGCGGCGTTTCTTGTCCTCCAGCGCGGCCAGGGTCAGGGTCGCGGGCTGGGTGTTGGGCATGTCCATGAAGCTGGTGATGCCACCCGCCACGGCCGCCCGCGACTCGCTGTAGAAGCTGCCTTTCTCCGGCGCGCCGGGATCGCGGAAATGCACCTGGTCGTCGATCATGCCCGGCACCAGCCACTGGCCCTGGGCATCGATCTCGGTGCGGGCATTCTCGCCTTCGATGCTGCTGGCGATCTTCACGATGCGCCCATGGTCCACCAGCAGGTCGGCGTCGAACTCACGTCCTTCATTGACCAGCCGGGCGTTGCGAATCAGCACGCTGCTCATGTTCAGAACTCGTTCTGCAGGGCTTTGTAACCGCGCACCAGATCGACGTTGGTGCGCGCCACGTCTTCGGAAAACTCCGAGGCGCTGACGCTGACCGGCGGGAACTGCGAGAGGTCGGTGTTGGGCCCGATGCGGGTGGTGGAGGGCACGTAGAAGCCTTGCGGCAGGTCGCGGCCATCGACCACCGAGTTGTGCCGCACCACGCTGCCGTTGCCGACCGCGCAGTTGAACAGCACGCTGTTGAAGCCGATGAATACCCGGTCGCCGACCGTGCACGGGCCATGGACGATCGAGCGGTGGGCGATGGAGGTGAACTCGCCGATGGTCACCGCCGCGCCGGATTTGGAGTGGATCACCACGCCGTCCTGGATGTTCGAATTGGCGCCGATGATGATCGGGTCCATGGCGCCATGTTCGTTGACTTCGTCGGCGCGGATCACCGCGTAGGGGCCGACGAAGACGTTCTCGCCGATCACCACCTTGCCGCAGATGATGGCGGTCTTGTCGACGTAGGCCGACTCGGCGATGACCGGCAGATCGCCGGAAGGGTTTTTGCGAATCATGCTGGGGTTTCCTGTAGCGGTGCGCTGATGACTTGCACCGCGCCGTCTCGAATGGCGTTGTAGAAACAGTTGGGGCGCCCGGTGTGGCAGGCCGGGCCTTGCTGATCCACCAGCAGCAGGACGGCGTCGCCGTCGCAGTCCAGGCGTGCCTCGAGCAGGCGCTGGCGATGCCCCGAGCTTTCACCCTTGCGCCACAGTTGTTGGCGCGAACGCGACCAGTAGCAGACCTGCCCGCTGGCCAGGGTCTCGGCCAACGCCCTGCGGTTCATCCAGGCCAGCATCAGCACCTCGCCGCTGTCGTGCTGCTGGGCGATGGCGGCGATCAGGCCGTCGGCATTCCATGGCAGGGCATCGAGCACGCTGGTGAGCGGCCAACGGCTGCCCAGGGGCGCGCTTTCCAGGTCGAGCATCGACAGTGGAGGGCGCTTGTTCATGGCTGGCTCAGGGCGTCGTACAGGGTGTTCAGGTTGTATTCGAACAACCCGGTGAACGTGCTGGCCGGCCCCTTGGCGGCGAGGGCGTCGGAGTACAGGGTGCCGCCGATCTGGGCGCCGCTTTCGTCGGCGATCTGCTTGAGCAGGCGTGCGTCCTTGATGTTCTCCATGAACACCGCCTTGACCTTGGCGTTGCGGATCTGGGTGATCAGCGCGGCGACTTCGGCGGCCGAGGGTTCGCGCTCGGTGGACAGGCCTTGCGGGGCCATGAAGTCGATGCCGTAGGCCTGCCCCAGGTAACCGAAGGCGTCGTGGGAGGTGACGATCTTGCGGTTGCCCGGCGGCAGCGCGCCGAACTTGGCCTTGGCTTCGGCCAACAGCGCGTAGATCCGTTTCAGGTAGGCCTGGCTGTTGCGTTCGTAGTCGGCCTTGTTCGCCGGGTCGGCGGCCACCAGCGCCTTGGTGATGTTGCTCACATAGAGTTCGGCGTTCGCCAGGTTGTGCCAGGCGTGAGGGTCGGGAATGGTCTCACCGTCCTCATCCAGCGAACGAGGGATCACCCCGCGACTGGCGGTGATCACCGGAGCCCGGGTGGCGGTACTGGCCACCAGGCGATCCAGCCAGGGCTCGAAACCCAGGCCGTTCTTGATGATCAGCCGGGCCTTGAGCAGGGCCTTGGCATCGTCCGGCGTTGGTTCGTAGGTGTGGGCGTCGGCGTCCGGGCCGACCATGTCGGTGATCTGGATGTGCTCGCCGCCGACCTGTCGGGTGATGTCGGCGAGGATGCTGAAGCTGGTGACCACAGCGAGTTTGTCCGCGGCCTGGGCGGGTGACAGCGACAACGGCAGCAACAGACTGAAGAGCACGAGTAGAGCGCGCATTGGGGAACACCTCATGGGGATGTGAGCAAAGGCGGGCGGCGCAGCAGACCGTGCACCGGACCGAACACCACGGACAGCAGGTACAGGCCGCCAGCCACCAGGACGATGGCCGGGCCGCTGGGCAGCGAGTAGTGGAACGACAGCAACAGACCGAGCCATACCGAGAGGCAGCCGAGCAGCGCGGCGATGCCGATCAGCACCGGCAGGCGGCGACTCCAGAAGCGTGAGGCGGCGGCCGGCAGCATCATCAGGCCGACCACCATCAAGGCGCCGATGGCCTGGAAACCGATCACCAGGTTCAGCACCACCAGGGTCAGGAACAGGCCGTGGGCGAGGGGGCCGAGGCGGCTGACGCTGTTGAGGAACAGCGGGTCGAGGGTGTCCAGCAGCAACGCTTTGTAGATCAGCGCCATGGCCACCAGGCTGAACCCGGAGACCCAGAGCATGCCGTCGAGGGTCGGCCCATCCACCGCCAGGGCCGAGCCGAACAGCAGGTGCAGCAGGTCCAGGCGCTTGCCGGCGAGGCCGAGAATCAGCACGCCGCTGGCCAGGGAAATCGGGTAGATCGCGGCCAGGCTGGCGTCTTCGCGCAAACCGGTGCGCCGGGTAATCCAGGCGGCCAGCCCGGCCATGCCCAGGCCGGCACCGAGGCCGCCGAAGGTCAGCGCTGGCAGGCTCAACCCGGCGAACCAGAAGCCCAGCGCAGCGCCGGGGAGGATGCCATGGGCCACGGCGTCGCCGATCAGGCTCATGCGCCGCAGGATCAGAAACACCCCCAGCGGCGCGGTGCTGCACGCCAGCACCAGGCCGCCGAGCAACGCCCGGCGCATGAACACGAATTCGTGGAAGGGTTGCCAGAGCTGGGCAGCGGCGAGCATCAGGCCACCTGCATCCGCAGGGGCTGGACGATCAGTTCCTCGCTGCCGCCGAACAGGCAACCGCTGGCTTTGATCACCAGGGTCTGGGGGATGTGTTGGCGCACGGCGGCGAGGTCATGGCAGACCACGATTTGCGTGCGGCCTTGCTGCTGCCAGCTGTGGATGTGTTTCCACAACAGGGCCTGGCCCAGTTCGTCCAGGGCGGCGTGGGGTTCGTCCAGCAGCAACAGCGGGGCATCGGCGAGGCTCAGGCGGGCGAGCAGGGCGCGTTGCAATTCGCCACCGGACAGGGCCATCAGCGGGCGTTGTTCCAGGCCGCTCAGGCACCAGTCTTCGAGCACCCGCTGCAGGCGTTCGGCACGTTGTTGCGAGCTTTGCCGATCGCCCCAGAAGCCGGCGGCTACCAGCTCTTGCAGAGTGATGGGGAACTGCCGGTCGAGGTATTGCTGCTGCGGCAGAAAGGACAGGCCGCCACGGCGGGGAACCTGCAACCTGACTTTCCCGGCCAAGGGTTTTTGCAGGCCGGCGATGACCTTCAGCAGGCTGCTTTTGCCCGAGCCGTTGGCACCGATGATGGCGGTCAGGCTGCCGGGTTTCAGCTCGAGGTCGAGCGCTGGCGTCAGCGGTTGGCCGGGCGCGCCCCAACGCAGCGATTGCAGGTCGATCATGCGGCCTCCCAGTTCCAGCGGCTTTCCGCTACGGCGTCGTGGGCGTGCAGGCTTTCGGCGTGAACCACGCGCACCTGGAAGGCGCGGATGCCGGGCGAGCGTTGCAAGGCGAGGTTCAGGCGGCGCGCGGCGTCTTCGCAGAACATCAGGTTCTGCCCGTTGGCCAGGGCGAAGGCTTGTTCGTCGGCGCGTTTCACCGCGGTTTGCACGGCGGTACCGAGGGCGGCTTCGGCGTCGTTGATCGCTGCCATCAGCGGCAACTCATCGAGAAAGTCGTCCAGGCGCAGCTGCAATTGCGCACTGCTGCGCTGACTGTGGGGCGTGGCGACTATGCCTTTCGAAGAACCGAGCCAGGCCAGGATGTCTTCGTGTTGCAACTGCCGGTTGGCGAAGTCATCGATGAATTGCTGCTGAATCAGCTGCCTGGAAAGCGCGGCGGAACAAGGGCAGGTGGAGGAATAAGGCACCTCGATTTTTAGTTCCACGTGGAACATTGCGTTTTTCAGATACGCTTCGATGCTCACCGGATAGGTTTTCCAGCCGGCCAACGGACTGATCAAGGCCGGGCGTTTCAGCAGCAGATCGGCATGAATTCGCAGGTAGGCGCTGCTGGACAGACCGTCGTGGCTGTCGAGAAAACGTTGCAGTACCTGGCGCATCAGGCCCGGGGTGAGGTTTTCCTGTTCGAGCATTTCCAGCGCCAGATACAGGCGCGACATATGAATGCCGCGTGCTTCGCCATCGTCGAGGCTGACGCCGGCATCCGCTTTTGCGCCAATCCGCTGGCCATCAAACAACACAGGTAAGGCAATGCCACACATGCCCACCCACTCAAGGGGCAGGGCCTGGCGTGCGGCCTGCGCGGCGATATCCGGCAGAGTCAGCGCATTCATGAGCAGGTCCATCGTTGGAAACAATTCGCCATGTTATATTATAACAATGCGGTCGATGAAACCTTTTTCCTGAACGTTTTTTCACCAAGCCTTATCGAGCCTGGATGCTCCTCAATCTGCGGTGTAAGTCATGCACAGACGTCAGTTGCTCAACCTGCTGTTGGCCAGCGCGGCCTTGGTTCTGCCTTTGGGGGTGTCCGCCACCCAGATCCGCAACCTGCGGTTATGGAATTCGGCCGACAAGCTGCGCCTGGTGCTCGATCTGAGTGGGCCGGTGCAGTACAAGACCTTCACGCTCAGCGCGCCGGAACGCCTGATCATCGACCTCAGCGGCGCGCAGCTCAGCGGGGATTTCAGCCAGCTGGCCCTGGCCAACACGCCGATTCGCTCGATCCGTTCCGGGCACTTTGGCCAGGGCGATACGCGGATCGTTCTCGACCTGGCCGAACCGCTGCGGCTCGACAGCTTTTTGCTGCCGCCCCAGGACGGCCAGGGTCACCGTCTGGTGCTCGACCTGAGCAACGCCAGCCATGTTCCACAGCAGATCGCAGCGGTCGCCGCCCCGGCTTTGTTGCGTGAAACACCGACGGACCGGGCGCATCCCAAGCGCGACATCATCGTCGTGGTCGACCCGGGCCATGGCGGCAAGGACCCGGGGGCGGTCGGCGCCCGGGGCGAACGGGAGAAGGATGTGGTGCTGTCGATCGCCCAACTGCTGGCCAAGCGGCTGAAGCGGGAGAAGGGTTTCGATGTGAAGCTGGTGCGCAACGACGATTTCTTCGTGCCGCTGCGCAAGCGGGTGGAGATCGCCCGCAAGCACAAGGCCGACATGTTTATCTCGGTGCACGCCGATGCGGCGCCGCGCCTGACGGCGTCCGGGGCTTCGGTGTATGCATTGTCTGAAGGTGGCGCGACCTCGGCCACCGCGCGTTTCATGGCGCAGCGGGAGAACGGCGCCGACCTGCTGGGCGCCACCAGCCTGCTCAATCTGAAAGACAAGGATCCGATGCTCGCCGGGGTGATTCTCGACATGTCGATGAACGCGACCATCGCCGCCAGCCTGCAGTTGGGCAGCACCGTGCTGGGCAGCCTGGCGGGCATCACCACCCTGCATCAGAAGCGCGTGGAACAGGCCGGTTTCGCGGTGCTCAAGTCCCCCGACGTGCCTTCGATCCTGGTGGAGACCGGCTTCATCTCCAACAGCCGCGACAGCCAGCGCCTGGTGACCGCGCGGCACCAGCAGGCGATTGCCGACGGGTTGTTCGCGGGCTTGCAGAGCTACTTCCAGAAGAACCCGCCGGTGAACAGCTATATGGCCTGGTTGCAGGAGCAGAAAAAAGCCCAGGTTTGACACCGCCCAGGCTTCTGTAGGAGCACAGCTCGCGTGCGATGAAGACGCTGCGGTGTATCCGCTATACCGCGTAAGCGTTCATCGCGGGCAAGTCGGATCGCCGCCCGCTCGCTCCTACAAAATACTCTGCTTAGCAGCCAGTGATCCGGCTGCAAGTGAACTTGCCGCTGCTACCGCCGGAGCTGGAAAAACGGTTGCGGGTGGTCCAGCCGACGCGCTGGCTGTAGCCGACCCAGGCTTCGCCATCGGAGGCCAGGCCGGTAAAGAAAGTCAGTTGACCGTAGCGGCTATTGGTCTGCGCCCAATAACGTTTGCCGGCCACTTCGAAGCCTCGCAGATAGGTAGTGCTGCCCGCGGCCGCGACGCTGTAGGCGTTGCCTTCGGCATCCACGCAGGCCAGCAGATTGGCGCTGCGGGTGCAGGTGGCCAGGGCGCTGGGTACTTGCGCGTTGGCGGCATTCGCGACCAGCAGGGACAGGCTCAGCAGCGTGTATTTCAGGGCATTGCGCATCGGCGTTCTCGGCAAGGGACGCTCAAGCATCCCGCCCTTCGTCGTGGGCGGCAAGAGAGGGTTGGCTTATTTGTATTGTTATACTATAACATTAAATAAAGCCTGATCCGTGACCCACCATGACTGAACGCCCGATGACCGAAGCGCAACTTCTCGCCCAACCCGAGGCGGACTACATGAACGACGTCCAGCAGGCCTATTTCCGTGAGCTGCTGCTGGCGCAGCGCGTCGAGCTGCAAGAGCGCATCGACGGTGAGTTCGAGGTGCTGCGCGAGCAGGAGCCCCACAGCGACCCCGCCGATATCGGCAGCGCCGAAGAACAGCGTCAGTGGCAACTGCGCCTGCTGGAGCGGGAAAAGAAGCTGCTGGACAAGATCGACGAAGCCCTCGAACGCCTGGCCCGCGGCGAGTACGGCTGGTGCCGCGAAACCGGCGAGGCCATTGGCCTCAGGCGCCTGCTGCTGCGGCCCACCGCCACCCTGTGTATCGAAGCCAAAGAACGCCAAGAGCTGCGCGAACGCCATCAACGGGCGATCTGACCCAGCCACCCAGCCCCTGATGAGGACCCCCTGATGACCGACCGTCTCCCCGTTACCGTGCTGTCCGGCTTTCTCGGCGCCGGCAAAAGCACGCTGCTCAACTACGTCCTGCGCAACCGCGACCACCTGCGGGTGGCGGTGATCGTCAACGACATGAGCGAAATCAACATCGACGGCAGCGAAGTGCAGCGCGATGTCAGCCTCAACCGCGCCGAAGAAAAACTGGTCGAAATGAGCAACGGCTGCATCTGCTGCACCCTGCGCGAAGACCTGCTGGAAGAGGTCGGCAAGCTGGCCAGGGACGGGCGTTTCGACTACCTGCTGATCGAATCCACCGGCATCTCCGAGCCGCTGCCGGTGGCCGAGACCTTCACCTTTCGCGACGAGGCAGGGCAGAGCCTGGCCGACATCGCGCGGTTGGACACCATGGTCACCGTGGTCGACGGCATGAACTTCCTGCTCGATTACCAGGCCGCGGAAAGCCTGGCGTCCCGTGGCGAAACCCTGGGTGAGGAGGACGAGCGCTCGATCACCGACCTTTTGATCGAGCAGATCGAGTTCGCCGACGTGATCCTGATCAGCAAGATCGACCTGATCGGCAGCGATGAGCGCCAGGAGCTGATCGCCATCCTCGAACGCCTCAATTCCCAGGCGGAAATCATCCCCATGGTGATGGGCGAAGTACCGTTGGCGAAGATCCTCAACACCGGCCGTTTCGACTTCGAGCGGGCCGCCCAGGCTCCGGGCTGGTTGCAGGAACTGCGCGGCGAGCACGTGCCGGAAACCGAGGAGTACGGCATCGCCTCCAGCGCCTATCGGGCGCGGCGGCCGTTCCATCCGCAGCGCTTTTTCGACTTAATCAACCGCCCCTGGATCAACGGCAAGCTGTTGCGTTCCAAGGGCTTTTTCTGGCTCGCCAGCAAGCATCAGGAGGCGGGCAGCTGGTCCCAGGCTGGCGGTCTGATGCGCCATGGTTTCGCCGGACGCTGGTGGCGTTTCGTGCCCAAGCAACACTGGCCGCAGGACGCGGAAAGCACCGCGGCGATCATGCACAACTGGACCGCCGCCACCGGCGACTGCCGCCAGGAACTGGTGTTCATCGGCCAGAATATCGACTTCGCCCGGCTCACCGCCGAACTCGACGACTGCCTGCTGACTGATGACGAAATGGCCCTGGGCGTGGAGGGCTGGCGCCTGATGCGCGACCCGTTCGGCCCCTGGCATGAAGAGGCCGCCGCTTGATGCCTTACCTGTCCCTGAGCCCTGTGAGAGCGACCGGCCGACGTTCGATTGCCGGTGCGGAAGTCCTGCGGCCAATCCTGCAAAAGCCGACACGCCGTCAGGCCTCCGGCCCGGCGCCCATCGTCCTGGCCGAGGTGCTGGACGATGAGGTCAACCTGGCCCTGTGGCAGCGCCGGTTGCCGGCGCATATCGCCGATTTTGGTGCCTTGCTGCTGTCGCTGAACGAGCCTTTGGCCGAATCGCTGTCGCTGGAACTCGACACTGAGGACGCCGAGCCGAACCTGCGCGGCCTGGCCTCCGGCTTCAGCGATCTGCAGGGATACGACGGCTTTATCGCCGATGTCGCCTGGCTGGTCAGCGCCTTTGCCTGCTTGCTGGGCGCCAAGCGCGTCGGCCTGCGCCTGCGGGTGCTGGATAAGGCCATGTGTCCGCGTTTTCATGTCGACCATGTGCCAGTGCGGCTGATCACCACCTATGCCGGTGTTGGCAGCCAATGGCTGCGCGAGGGAGCGATGGACCGCCGGCAGCTAGGCCAGGCCGAGGCCGAACCCACGGATGCCGCGCTGATCCAGCAGATCGCCAGCGGCGAGGTGGCCCTGTTCAAGGGCGAGAAGTGGCTGGGCAACGAGGGCTTCGGCCTGATCCACCGCTCGCCGCAACCGGCCCCCGGCGAACGCCGGCTGATCCTCACCCTGGACTGGCTCGGCTGATCCTGTAGCCGCTGCCGCAGGCGGCGATCGGCAGCGCAGCTGATGTGCGCTTGAGGACGTCAAAAGGCGCTGCGCGCCTTATCGCAGCCTGCGGCAGCGGCTACGTTTCGCTGTCGCGGGTTAGCGCGTAGGATCAATCACCTTCTTTCCGAGCGCTCCACCCATGCTGCACAACATCCCCACCCACGTCATCGCCGGCCCCCTCGGCGCGGGCAAGACCAGCCTGATCCAGCACCTGTTGGCGCAGCGTCCGGCCCATGAGCGCTGGGCGGTGCTGATCAACGAGTTCGGCCAGATCGGCCTGGACGCGGCGCTGCTGACCCGGGACGAGGACGGTATCGCCCTGGGCGAGGTGGCCGGTGGCTGCCTGTGCTGTGTCAACGGTGCGCCGTTCCAGGTGGGCCTGGGGCGCCTGTTGCGCAAGGCCCGGCCCGATCGTCTGTTTATCGAACCTTCCGGCCTGGGGCACCCGGCGCAGCTGCTCCAGCAATTGCGCGAGGCGCCCTGGCAACAGGTCCTGGCCGTGCAACCTTGTGTGCTGGTGCTCGATGCCCAGGCATTGGCGGCCGGCAAGCCGCTGCCGCGGGCCCAACAGGAGGCGCTGCCCAGCGCTGGCCTGTTGCTGCTGAACAAGGAGGAGGGGCTCGACGCGGTGCAGCGTCAGGGCATTCTCGAGCAGTTGCCGGCCTGTCCGGTGCTCTGGAGCACCCGCGGGGCCTTGCCGCTGGACCGTTTGCCTGGCGCGGACGTTCAGGCGGGGGCGGCTGTAGAGGCCTTCGAAGTACCCAAGGGATTGGCGCAGTTGCCGGCGATCTGGACCGATCCGGCCCAACCCATCTGCCTGAGCCAGGCCCAGGAGGGCGGCTGGAGCATCGGTTGGCGCTGGCACCCAAGCCGGGTGTTCGAGGTCGGGCTCGTCGAGCAATGGCTGGCGAGCCTCGACTGGCGCCGGGCCAAGCTGGTGATCCAGGGTGCCAATGGCTGGGTGTCGGGCAACGCCCTGGATAACGCCGCGTTGCACTGGCAAGCCAGCGAATGGCGCCGCGATTCACGGATCGAGCTGATCTTCAGCGAGCCGCAAGACGTGGCCGTCCTGCAACAATCCCTGGCCAAGTGCTGCCAATAGTCCAATGCAATCCGATGCTTCTGTAGGAGCGAAGCTTGCTCGCGATAGCCGCGAAGCGGTGATTTATCCTGGTAAACCGCGTCATCGTTGACGTCTTTTTCGCGGGCAAGCCTCGCTCCTACAGGATTGCATAGGCGGTTGGCGCTACTTGCTGCGCTCTTCACGCCACTGGCTCAGCTCGATCACCTCGGCGCTGCGTGTCGGCACGGATGGAGGCGCCGGCGTTGCAATCGGGTAGGGCGCCAGCTCGATCTGCGCGCTGTGGGCGCCGAACTGGGTGATGGTCCCCGCATGGCGGGTTTCGCCGGTGACGGTGAATTCGAAGTTGTAGATCCGGGCCAGGCGCCGGCGGCCACTGGCGTCCCTGACGAAACCGATGCGTTTCAACGCCACGTTGCCGTCCAGTAGCTCGATATCGAGCCGCGCGCAATGCTGCTTGACCCTCTCCAGCGCCCGCTCGCGCAGGCCGTGGTTGTGCCATAGCCAGGCGGCGCCGGTCGCCAGCAGCATCAGCACGAAAATGTTTCCAAGGGTCAGCATGAGGTGCGCTCCAACGAAGTCGCACCAGCTTAACTGCGTCTTCGGTCTGTCGTACAGGTTGCGTTTAGTCGCATACTGCGCGGCTCGAATTTCAATCGTTTTACGGAATGACCCGAATGAAACGTACGCCTCATCTGCTTGCGATCCAGTCCCATGTGGTCTTCGGCCATGCCGGCAACAGCGCCGCGGTGTTTCCCATGCAGCGGGTCGGGGTGAATGTCTGGCCGCTCAATACCGTGCAGTTCTCCAACCACACGCAATACGGCCAGTGGGCCGGCGAAGTGCTGTCGCCGCACCAGATTCCGGAGCTGGTGGAAGGCATTGCCGCCATCGGCGAGCTGGGCAACTGCGATGCGGTGCTGTCCGGCTACCTGGGCAGCGCGGCGCAGGGGCGGGCGATCCTCGGTGGCGTGGCGCGGATCAAGGCGACCAACCCCAAGGCCCTGTACCTGTGCGACCCGGTGATGGGCCACCCGGAAAAGGGCTGCAGCGTGCCGCAGGAGGTCAGCGACTTCCTCTTGGAAGAAGCGGCGGCCGTAGCGGACTTCCTCTGCCCCAACCAGCTGGAATTGGACAGCTTCGCCGGGCGCAAGCCGCAGTCGCTGTTCGACTGCCTGGCCATGGCCCGGGCGCTGCTGGCTCGTGGGCCGAAAGCGGTGCTGGTCAAGCACCTGGATTACCCGGGCAAGCTGCCGGACGGCTTCGAGATGCTGCTGGTGACCGCCGAAGGCAGCTGGCACCTGCGTCGTCCGCTGCTGGCATTCCCGCGTCAGCCGGTGGGCGTGGGCGACCTGACTTCGGGCCTGTTCCTGGCCCGGGTGCTGCTGGGCGACAGCCTGGTGGCGGCGTTCGAGTTCACCGCCGCGGCGGTGCATGAAGTGCTGCTGGAAACCCAGGCCTGCGCCAGTTACGAGCTGCAGCTGATACGGGCCCAGGACCGGATCACCCATCCACGGGTGCGGTTCGAGGCGGTGCCGATCGAGCTGTAACGGGTTGCGTGGGGTTTATCACGAACAGGCTCGCTCGGTAGCGGCGAGCCTGTCTTGGACCATCAGGCGTCGGCCTTGATTTCCTGATAGCGCTTTTCCAGCTCCTGGCGGATCTGCCGGCGTTGCTGGGCCTGCATGAAGCGGCGCTTGTCTTCGCTGGTTTGTGGTTGCAGGGGCGGTACGGCGGCGGGTTTGCGCTGGTCGTCCACGGCCACCATGGTGAAGAAGCAGCTGTTGGTGTGGCGCACCGAGCGCTCGCGGATGTTCTCGGTGACTACCTTGATACCGACTTCCATCGAGGTGTTGCCGGTGTAGTTGACCGAGGCCAGGAAGGTCACCAGTTCGCCGACGTGGATCGGCTCGCGGAAGATCACCTGGTCCACCGACAGGGTCACCACATAGCGGCCGGCATAACGGCTGGCGCAGGCGTAGGCGACTTCATCGAGGTACTTGAGCAGGGTGCCGCCGTGGACATTGCCTGAGAAGTTGGCCATGTCAGGGGTCATCAATACCGTCATCGACAGCTGGGCGTTTCCGGGTTCCATAGCACACTCACGGGTTAAGGCAGGGTTGCGGGGCGCACCTCTGCGGGTGCTTAGGTCAGCGTTTCAAACCATCGATAACGGGACGCTGCGCTCGCGGTCGCCGTCACGCGGCGATCTATCTGTTTCCATATATTGCACCGCCTTTCTGGCACAAGTCGCGATGTTAACCTTCAAAAGCCCGTCCCAAGGGCTTTTCCCGCTGGCCGGCAGGTCGCGCACCCCGCCGCGTCGCACGCAACAAAACGACCCCAAGGAGCCCCACGCCATGCATGCCATCAGCTTTATTCAGGACCTGGCAGTGATCATGCTGGTTGCAGGCGTGGTGACCATTCTCTTCCACCGGCTCAAGCAGCCGGTGGTCCTCGGCTATATCGTCGCCGGCTTCATCATCGGCCCGCACACCCCGCCGTTCGGCCTGATCCACGACGAAGACACGATCAAGATCCTGGCCGAGCTGGGGGTGATTTTCCTGATGTTCTGCCTGGGCCTGGAGTTCAGCCTGCGCAAGCTGTTCAAGGTCGGCGCCACGGCCTTTATCGCGGCGTTCATGGAAATCGTGCTGATGATCTGGATCGGCTACGAAATCGGTCGCTGGTTCGACTGGAACACCATGGACTCGCTGTTCCTCGGCGCGATCCTGGCGATTTCCTCGACCACCATCATCGTCAAGGCGCTCAACGACCTGAAGATGAAGAACCAGCGCTTCGCCCAGCTGATCTTCGGTGTGCTGATCGTCGAGGACATCCTCGGCATCGGCATCATCGCCTTGCTCTCGAGCATCGCGGTCAGCGGCACCGTCAGCTCCGGAGAAGTGTTCTCCACCGTCGGCAAGCTCTCGCTGTTCATGATCGTCGCCCTGGTGATCGGCATCCTGCTGGTACCACGGTTGCTGGCCTACGTCGCCAAGTTCGAAAGCAACGAGATGCTGCTGATCACCGTGCTGGGGCTGTGTTTCGGCTTCTGCCTGCTGGTGGTCAAGCTGGAGTACAGCATGGTGCTCGGCGCCTTCCTGATCGGCGCGATCATGGCCGAGTCGCGGCAATTGCTGAAGATCGAGCGCCTGATCGAACCGGTTCGCGACATGTTCAGCGCCATTTTCTTCGTCGCCATCGGCCTGATGATCGACCCGCAGATCCTCCTGCAATACGCCTGGCCGATTGCGGTGATCACCGTCGCGGTGGTGCTGGGCAAGATGCTGTCCTGCGGCCTGGGCGCCTTTATCGCCGGCAACGATGGCCGCACCTCGCTGCGGGTCGGCATGGGCCTGTCGCAGATCGGCGAGTTCTCCTTCATCATCGCGGCGCTGGGCATGACTTTGCAGGTCACCAGCGACTTTCTCTATCCGGTGGCGGTCGCCGTATCGGCC
Organism: Pseudomonas sp. RW409; assembly: GCF_003184125.1. NCBI lineage: Bacteria > Pseudomonadati > Pseudomonadota > Gammaproteobacteria > Pseudomonadales > Pseudomonadaceae > Pseudomonas > Pseudomonas sp. RW409. The sequence continues at coordinate 819,128 of NZ_QHHP01000042.1, forward strand.
ATTACCACCTTGCTCACGCCTTACCTGATCCGCGCCGCCGACCCGCTGTCGCTGAAGCTCGCCGCCGTGCTGCCGACCCGCCTGAGCCGGGTGCTGGGCCTGTACGGCGAATGGCTGCGCAGCATCCAGCCCCATGGCGAGGGGGCGCTGCTGGCGTCGATGATCCGGCGGATCCTGTTACAGGTCGGGGTCAACCTGGCGCTGGTGGTGGCGATCTTCTTCTCTGGCGGTTATTTCGCCGCGCGCATCGGCGAATACCTGCAGGACTGGATCGGCGATCCGAGCTGGCAGAAGGCGCTGATCTGGGGTGGGGCGCTGCTGTTGTCGCTGCCGTTCCTGATCGCCGCCTATCGCAAGCTCAAGGCCCTGTCGATGCTGCTGGCGGAGATGGGCGTGAAGCCGGAAATGGCCGGGCGTCACACCCAGCGCGTGCGCCGGGTGATCGCCGAGGTGATCCCGGTGCTGTCGCTGCTGGTGATCTTCCTGCTGCTGGCGGCGCTGTCTTCGAGCATCCTGCCGACCACCGAGTTGCTGGTGCTGATCGCGGTGGTGACGGCGGCGGTGGCCGCGCTGCTGTGGCGCTGGTTCATCCGTGTGCACACTCGTATGCAGGTGGCGCTGCTGGATACCCTGGATAACCACAAGGAAGACAACGGGCACTAATTGCCGGGTGATGCACAACTCAAGGGCTGGTCGCGCCAGTGTCGCCAGGCTTCGGCCCAGCCCTGGTCGTGGGTGACCCCGGGCAGGCTGACGGATTGCACACACAAGGCTTTCGTCCCCAGCGCCTGTCGATAGGCGGGGTAGAGGCTGGCAGGCACGCTGCGGTCGGCCTGGCCGAGCAGATGCCGTTGCGCTACCCGTGCCAGCTTGGGAGCCTGGTCCAGCGGCTCGAGGGAGCCGTGCAACGGGCTCAGCCCCAGCGCATTGACCCATAGCCGAGGGCTCAGATTGCCGGCCAGGGTTTGCACCTGGGTAGTGTCGTCTCGCCGCGCGGCCAGCAACAGGGCCAGTGCCGCGCCACCGGAATGGCCGATCAACTCGAAATCCTGATTGCCGTAACACTGCTTGAGGCGGTCGAGGGCCTGGTCGAGGCTAATGCGGCGATCGACCCGCTGGGGCGACCGCTTGTGAACGTCACGCAACGGGCGGCAGTCGATCCATGCACCTGCGCCCGCGGGGCGAAACCGCGCAAGGCCGATCAGCTTTCCAGCCAGACGTCCCGCGCCCAGTGCCATACCGACTCCCAGGACTCTTCGGTGATCAGCTCTTCTTCGCCGGACCAGAGCACCACGGTGCCGTCTTCCTCGACGCAGTAGTAGTCGTCACCGTCCTGGCAGATTGGGATCAGCTCGCGCGGCACGCCCATGTCCCAGGCGGTGGCGGCCACTTCCGGCAGGTAGGTGTGGGATTGCGGGTCGGTCACGGTGACCGGCTCCAGGCTGCCGTAGACGACATCGCTCACGGTCAACAGGAACTCTTTGAAGACGAAGGGGATATTGATGAACAGCTGTTCTTCGATTTCCACCAGCAGGTCTTCATCCGGCAGTTCCAGGGGAACGGGTACCGGTTCGTTTGCTTCACGGAGTTGCTCGATGACTTCTTCCACGGCCTGGGTCCTCTTAGCTCTATGGCGCGGTTTAATAGACGGCGGTTTATACAGTAGCTCGCTATAAGTGCAATCGTGAAATGCAAAACCCCGACCTGGGCCGGGGTTTTGCGATTAGCGATGTGACACTGGAGAGGATCAGCCGTTCTGGCGGATACCTGCAACCAGCCAAGGCTGGTTTTCGCCCTGGGCGCGCTCCATGTTCCAGCTTTCGCTGAACACTTCGCCCTGGTCGAAACGCGAGCTCTTCGACACGCCGGTGAAGGTCAGGGTCGCGATGGTCTTGTCGGCGCGGTCGTCGACGCCTTCAAGCTGCACATTGAGGTTGTCGATGTAGGTCGACTGGAAGCCGTCGCCCAGATCGGCACGTTCCTGCTTCAGGAACTGCAGCATCTGCGGGGTCACGAACTCGGCGATCTTGTCCATTTCGTTGGCGTCCCAGTGTTGCTGCAGGGACTGGAAGTGGTTGCGCGCGGCTTCGACGAAACGCTCTTCGTTGAACCAGGCCGGGGCGTTGATCACCGGACGGGCCGCGGCGGCAGGTGCAGCCGAACCGCCGAAGATCGAACCGGAGGCCGGTTTTGGCTCGAAGGCTTCACGCTGCATCGGCGCGTGGCCGGCTGGAGCGTACTGCTCCTGCTGCTTGCGACGACGGGCGGCGATGAAGCGGAAGACCAGGAAGGCGATGACCGCCATGATCAGGATGTCGAAGATCTGCATGCCCTGGAAGCCGTCGCCCATGAACATGGAGGCCAGCAGGCCGCCTGCGGCGATACCGGCCAATGGGCCGAGCCAGCGCGAAGCACCGCCGGCTTTGGCGGCAGCACCCGCGGCACCGGCAGCCCCTGCGGTCGCAGCGGCAGGACCCATACCGGAAGAGGACGGAGCCATTTGGCTGGTCTGGTGGGTCGGCGCAGCGCCGGCGCTTTTGCCGCCACCAAAGCGCTTGGCGTTGGCGTCGAGGCTCATCGTCAGGCCGATGCACAACGCCATGGCGATGCTAAGAAAACGTTTCATAAAGGGAATTCCCATTTGTGGATGGCACGCGCGCCATGTTGCACAGGTGAAGTGTCACTGGCTAGCGGCAGAGTGTTTCGGGCTTTTGCCTGACAGCCGCGGTTCAGCTTCGGTCGAGGCAAGTGGGCCCTGTACAGGTTTGTCCGTTGGGCGGATGCGATGGTTCAGTGGCAAAACATCCCGGCGCCAGCAGTCTCACTGCCGGCGCCGGTCGGGCCGATTGCGCCCCATGTCGCGGGTCGCTTCTCGTTCAGAAGCATCGCCCTTGCATGGCGAAGTCGGAGTCGAGGCTTCAGATGGCTTCGAGCTTGGCGTAGCCGAGCATCAGCCACTTGCTGCCTTCGCTGAAGTTCACCTGGACCCGGGCCTGGGCGCCGGCGCCTTCGAAGTTGAGGATCACGCCGTCGCCGAATACCGAGTGGCGTACCGCCTGGCCGAGGCTGAGGCCGGTGTCCGGGATCTCGCTGCCACCGAACAGGCTGCTGGTGCTCTGCGACTGGCCACCGCCGAACGGACGGCTGACGCTGTTGGACAGGCGCACTTCCTGGATCAGCCCCTTCGGAACTTCCCGTACGAAACGCGACACCTTGTTGTAGGTCTCGCTGCCGTACAGGCGTCGGGTTTCGGCGTAGGTCATCACCAGGTTCTGCATCGCCCGGGTGATGCCGACGTAGGCCAGGCGGCGTTCTTCTTCAAGGCGGCCGGGTTCTTCCAGGCTCATCTTGTGCGGGAACAGGCCTTCTTCCATGCCCACCAGGAACACGTAAGGGAATTCCAGGCCCTTGGCGCTGTGCAGGGTCATCAGCTGGATGCTGTCTTCGTGCTCGTCGGCCTGGGTGTCGCCGGCTTCCAGCGAAGCGTGGCCAAGGAAGGCCGCCAGCGGCGTCAGTTCCTGGTCTTCTTCGGTGTGCTCGAAGTTGCGCGCGGCGCTGACCAGTTCCTCAAGGTTTTCTACCCGGGCCTGGCCTTTCTCGCCTTTTTCCGCTTCGTGGTAGGCGATAAGGCCGGACTGCTCGATGACGGTCTGGGTCATCAGGTGCAACGGCATCTCGGCGGTCACGGTCGCCAGGTGCTCGATCAGTTCCATGAAGGCGCCCAGGGCACCGGCGGCGCGTCCGGTCACACCTTTATTGGCCACCAGCTGGCGCATCGCTTCCCACATCGACACATGGCTGTGGCGCGCATGTTCGCGAATCGCTTCGACGGTCTTTTCGCCAATGCCGCGGGTCGGCACGTTGATCACCCGCTCCAGGGCCGCGTCGTTGCCGCGACCTTCGAGCAGGCGCATGTAGGCCATGGCGTTCTTGATTTCGGCGCGTTCGAAGAAGCGCTGGCCGCCGTAGATGCGATACGGAATGCGCTCGCGCAGCAGCGCTTCTTCCAGCACCCGCGACTGGGCGTTGGAGCGATAGAGGATGGCGATATCGCTGCGGGCCAGGCCGGTCTTCAGGGCGCTTTCGATGGTTTCCACCACGTAGCGCGCTTCATCGTGTTCGTTGAAGGCGGCGTACAGGTTGATCGCTTCGCCTTCGCCGCCGTCGGTCCACAGTTCCTTGCCCAGGCGCCCGGTGTTATTGGCGATCAGGGCGTTGGCGGCCTTGAGGATACCGGCGGTGGAGCGGTAGTTCTGCTCCAGGCGGATCACTTCGGTGTCCGGGAAGTCTTCGGAATACTGGTGGATGTTCTCGATCTTCGCCCCGCGCCAGCCATAGATCGACTGGTCGTCGTCGCCCACCACCATCAGGCTGTCGCCGCCCTTGGCCAGCAGGCGCAACCAGGCGTACTGCACGGCGTTGGTGTCCTGGAACTCGTCCACCAGCACGTGGCGGAAACGCTTCTGGTAGTGCGCCAGCAGGCCCGGGTGGTCGCGCCACAGGTCCAGGGCGCGCAGCAGCAGCTCGGAGAAGTCGATGACCCCGGCGCGCTGGCAGGCGGCCTCGTAGGCTTCGTAGATGCCGCGCATGGTGGCCAGGAACAGGTCGCCGCTGGCTTGAATGTGTTGCGGACGCAGGCCTTCGTCCTTCTGCCCATTGATGAACCACTGGGCCTGCCGGGCCGGCCAGCGCTGCTCGTCCAGGCCGAGGTCGCGGATCACCCGCTTGACCAGGCGTTGCTGGTCGTCGCTGTCGAGGATCTGGAAGGTCTGGCTCAGGCCGGCCTCTTGCCAGTGCGCCCGCAGCAGGCGGTGCGCCAGGCCGTGGAAGGTACCGACCCACATGCCGGCCGGGTTGATCCCCATCAACTGCTCGATGCGCTGGCGCATCTCGGCAGCGGCCTTGTTGGTGAAGGTCACCGACAGGATCGAGTGGGGCGAGGCGTTCTCGACCTGGATCAACCAGGCGATACGGTGCACCAGCACTCGGGTTTTACCGGAGCCAGCACCGGCCAGGACCAACTGACGACCCAAGGAGGCAGCTACGGCCTGGCGTTGGGCATCGTTGAGGGAGTTCAGCAGAAGGGAGAGATCATCGCGCATCGGGGCATTCTAGGGGGCTGGCGCACACCGGGCAAACCAAGCTTTGGTTTAGCCGATAAAAGAACGCTGGGGACGACCGGTCGGTCACGGGCTGCAGCCGTTGGCCGGGCTTGGCCGGAGGAATTTCAGCGGGATCGGCGCTCGAGCCGATTTGCCGATTTTATGATTCCAGGCAGTTTGGTCCGGGCGGTTGCTTGTGTATGCTCCGGCGACGTTTCGGGCTCAATCATTATAAGAACACTGCCTATGACACTCAGCACTGGCCCGTCCGGACCCTTCGTGGAGCCTCGGGTTGTTCGCAAGCAATACGCCATGGAGATGGCGGTAGAGCGCACGCGCCTGCTTTATCAGGGCTCCCTGTTGCCCACTCTGTTCATGCTGCTCAACGGCCTGGTCTGCGCCTGGCTGCTGTGGAGCCCCGAGCGTTATTGGCTGGTCAGCGTGTGGATGGTCTGGCTGCTGGCCCTGGTCGCCCTGCGGGTGATCCAGGTGGCGGCGTTCGACTCGGCGATTCCCAGTCGCCAGGCGCAACCGGTCTGGCGCCGCATGTTCCTGCTCGGCTCAGCCGTCAGCGGCCTGACCCTGGCCTGCGCCGGCATCGCCCTGATGCCCACCGACAATTTCCTGCAACAGGCCTGGGTCTTCGGCCTGATCGGCGCGGCGATCCTCTCGGCCAGCGTGGCCTATGCGGTCAGCCTGCCGGCCTTCCTGTCCTTTACCTTGCCCTGTTTGCTACCGGCGATCGGCTACCTGTTCTGGGGCGGCGACGAACAGCAGCGTGGCTGGGGCTGGCTGGGCTTGATCCTGCTGGTGTCACTGAGCGTGGTGGCCTGGCAGGTCAACCGCCTGATCCAGATGGGCTTGCTGCGGCGTTTCCAGAACCAGGCCCTGATCGAACATCTGCAACAGGCGCAGAGCCGCAGCGAGCAGCTCAACAGTGAGCTGCTGCGGGAAGTCGAGCAGCGCCGCCGCGCCGAAGAAGAACTGCGCGAAGCCCAGGTCGGCCTGGAAAGCCGGGTGGCCCAGCGCAGCCTCGAACTGGACGCGGCCAACCAGGCCCTGAGCAAGAGCGAGGCGCGCCTGGCCCTGGCCCTGAAGGCCAGCCAGCTGGGGCTGTGGGACTGGAACCTGCAGACCGACGAGGTCCATCACAGCCATATCAAGGAACTGTTCGGCCTGGAACCGGAGTTCGTGCGGGCGATGCTCAGCCACCTCAAGCCGCTGCTGCACCCCGAAGACCTGCCGCTGCTCAAGCGCGCGCTGGTCGAGCACCTGAAGGGGCGCACCGAGGATTACCTGGTGGAATACCGCGTGCGCCACGGCGATGGCCACTGGGTCTGGATCGAGGACCGTGGGCGCGCTGTGGAGCGCGGCCCCGGTGGCCGGGTGCTGCGCATGGTCGGCACCCGGCGCGATATCAGCGCCAGCAAGCAGCAGGAAGAGCAGCGACGCCTGTCGGCGATGGTGTTCGAGGCGGCCAGCGAAGGCATCGTGATCCTCGACCCGGATTACGTGCTGCTGGTGGCCAACCAGGCGTTCAGCCGGGTCACCGGTTACCAGATCGAGGACATGCTCGGGCGCAATGTGGTCGATCTGCCGTGCAGCCGCGACGCACGCCGGCACTACCCGGTGATTCATCAGGCCCTCGAGCAGCACGGCAGCTGGCAGGGCGAACTGGTGGAGGCGCGCAAGAACGGCGAACTGTACCCGCAGTGGCTGCAATTGAATGTGGTGCGCGATACGCGGGGAAATATCAGCCATATTGTGGGCTTCTTCGCCGATCTGTCGGCGCGGCGCGAATCCGAAGAGCGCATGCGCTACCTGACCCATTACGACGAACTCACCGGCCTGGCCAACCGTTCGCTGTTCCGCGAACGCTTGCGCGAAGCCCATCAACGGATGCGCCAGGGCGGCCGCAGCCTGGCTCTGGTGCATATCAACCTGGACCGTTTCAAGCTGCTCAACGACAGCCTGGGCCACGACGTCGCCGACCAACTGTTGCAGAAAATGGCGCGGCGGCTGGTCAATGCGCTGCCGGAAGCCGACACCATTGCCCGGTTGTCCGGCGATGAGTTCGCGGTGCTGTTCGACGCCTATGGCAGCCTGTCGAGCCTGACCCGGGTGGCCACCCGCCTGTCGGCGAAGCTGCGTTTGCCGATCACCGTGGAAGGCCACGAGCTGGTGGTCAGCGCCTCCATGGGCATCAGCATGCTGCCCGACAGCGCGCGGGAAATTCCGGCGTTGATCAGCCAGGCGAACATCGCCATGCAACACGCCAAGCACCTGGGCGGCAACAACTTCCAGTTCTACACCGCCAGCCTGCAAGCCAGCACCCTGGAGCGCCTGCAATTGGAGAACCAGCTGCGCAAGGCGGTCGAGGAACGCCAGCTGAAGGTGTTCTACCAGCCGAAACTGTGCCTCGCCACCGGCCGCCTGAATGCCGCCGAGGCCCTGGTGCGCTGGGACCATCCCGATCTGGGGCGGGTGCCGCCGGGGGACTTTATCGGCCTCGCGGAAGAGATCGGGCTGATCGGCCCGATCGGCGAATTCGTGTTGCGCCAGGCCTGCTGGCAAGCTTGCGAGTGGCAGCGCCAGGGGCTGCCGGCGATCCGGGTATCGGTGAACCTGTCGGTGCATCAGCTGCGCCAGGGCAAGCTGGTCAGCCTGGTGCGCAGCGTGCTGGAAGAGACCGGGCTGGCGCCGCATTTCCTTGAGCTGGAGCTGACCGAAAGCCACCTGCTCGACAGCGTCGAACACATCGTTTCGACCTTCCAGCAATTGCGTGACCTGGGGGTGAAGCTGGCCATCGACGACTTCGGCACCGGTTATTCCTCGCTGAGTTACCTCAAGCGGATTCCGGTGGACTACGTGAAGATCGACCAGGCGTTCATCCGCGGCCTGAGCGAAGGCGGTGCCGACGCGGCGATCACCCGGGCGATCATCGCCATGGCCCACGGGCTGTCGCTGAAGGTGGTGGCCGAAGGGGTGGAACATCCGGGACAGCTGGCGTTTCTCAAGGAGCAGAAATGCGATGAGGTGCAGGGCTACCTGATCAGCCGGCCGGTGGAAGCCGAGGGCCTGGCGGCGCTATTGAGGGCCGAGACCTTGTAGCAATCGCAAGGGAGCAAGAGGTTTTCAGGAATATCCGAGATTCGGCTTTCACCGAAGCAGCGGTGGCGATACAGCCCAGTGTGAGCGCGGGCTGCGCCAGCAGCTACAAAGAGCACGCGAGGCTGAAACAGTGGGGTGCAAAGGTGATTCAGTTACGCATTGAGCAGGCAAAAAGCGAATTCATGTAGTATAACTACAAAATTGCTACATCCTTGGGCGTCTGCCCCATAACAACGAGTCCAGCCCTTTGAATCTGTTGCAGCACATCGCCCAATCACGCCATCTCTTGCGCAAGTCGGAGCTCAAGGTCGCCGATCATGTGCTGCTCGACCCTGCGGCTGTGATGCACAGTTCCATGGCCGACCTGGCCCACAGCGTGGGTATCAGCGAGCCGACCATTGTGCGCTTCTGCCGGGCCATCGGCTGCTCGGGTTTCCAGGACCTGAAGCTCAAGCTGGCCCAGAGCCTGGCCGCCGGGGCGAGCTTCGGCCAGTTCGCGATTCATGAAGACGACTCGGTCGCCGACTACAGCCTGAAGATCTTCGACACCACCCTGCACACCCTGATGGAGGTTCGCGAGAAGCTCGATCCGGTGGAGTTGCAGCGGGCGGTGACCCTCATGTCCCAGGCCCAGCGCGTGGAGTTCTACGGCTTCGGCGCTTCCGGCGCGGTGGCGGCGGATGCCCAGCACAAGTTCTTCCGCCTGCTGCTGACCGCGGCGGCCTATTCCGACCCGCATATGCAGGCAATGTCGGCGGTGACCCTCAAGCCCACCGACGTGGCGATCTGCATTTCCCAGTCCGGGCGTTCCAAGGACCTGCTGATCACCGCCAACCTGGTGCGTGAAAGCGGCGCCTCGCTGATCACCCTGTGCCCGAGCCAGACCCCGCTGGCCGAGCTGTCGACCGTGAACCTGGCGATCGACGTGCACGAAGACACCGAGATCTACACCCCGCTGACCTCGCGTATCGCCCACCTGGTGGTGATCGACGTCCTGGCGATGGGCGTGGCCATGGCCCGCGGCCCGAGCCTGGTCAACCACCTCAAGAGCGTCAAGCGCAGCCTTCG
>NZ_QHHP01000042.1:828418-832969 GCF_003184125.1 Pseudomonas sp. RW409
TTGCCCGCGATGAGGCCCCCAAGGCCTAGCTGCGCAATTCCACCCGATCGCGAAACTGCTCCAGCGCCTCGGGGTTGGCCAGGGCGTCGGTGTTTTTTACCGGCAGGCCGTGCACCACGTTGCGCACCGCCAGTTCGACGATCTTGCCGCTGATGGTCCGGGGAATGTCGCTGACCGCGAGGATCTTCGCCGGTACGTGGCGGGGCGTGGTGTTGGCGCGGATCACCTGGCGGATCTGCTCCTGCAGGGCGTCGTCCAGTTGCACGCCGTCCTGCAGGCGCACGAACAGCACCACCCGCACGTCGTTGTCCCATTGCTGACCGATGGCCAGGCTTTCCAGGACCTGTTCGAGTTTCTCCACCTGGCGGTAGATTTCCGCGGTGCCGATGCGCACGCCGCCGGGGTTGAGCACGGCGTCCGAGCGGCCGTGAATCAGCCAGCTGCCATGGGCCAGTTGCTCGGCGTAGTCGCCCTGGGCCCAGACCCCGGGGAACTGGCTGAAGTAGGAGGCACGCAGTTTCTCGTGCCGTGGGTCGTGCCACAGGCCGATGGGCATGGCCGGGAAATGCCGGGTGCAGACCAGTTCGCCCTTTTCACCGATCACCGCCTGACCCTGGTCGTTCCACACCTCCACCGCCATGCCCAGGCCCTTGCCCTGCATTTCGCCGCGGTGCACCGGCAACAGTGGGTTGCCGATGATGAAGCAGGAAATGATATCGGTGCCGCCAGACATCGAGGCCAGGCACAGGTCCTGTTTGAACGCCCGGTACACGTAGTCGAAGCTCTGCGGCGACAGCGGCGAGCCGGTGCTGAGCAGGGTCTTGAGGCTGGCCAGGGAGTGGCTGCTGCGTGGCTCGATGCCGGCCTTTTCCAGGGCCACCAGGTACTTGGGGCTGGTGCCGAAAACACTGATGCCTTCCTGGTCGATCAGGTCGATCAAGTGTTCGGGCGCCGGGTGGAACGGCGAGCCGTCGTACAGTAGCACCGTGGCGCCCACCGCCAGGGCGGAGACCAGCCAGTTCCACATCATCCAGCCACAGGTGGTGTAGTAGAACAGCACTTCGCCGGCGTGCAGGTCGGTGTGCAGGCCGTGCTCCTTAAGGTGCTGCAACAGCACGCCGCCGGTGCTGTGGATGATGCACTTGGGCACGCCGGTGGTGCCGCTGGAATAGAGGATGTACAGCGGATGGGCGAAGGGCACGGCGACGAACTGCGGCTCGCCGCCGGGGCGGTAGAAGTCGTCCCACAGCGCGACCCTGGCCGAGGTACGGAAGTCTTCGGCGCGAGCCTCGGGCCGCGCGTACGGCACGATGATCAGCTGTTGCAGGGACGGCAGGCGCTCGAGGATTTCGTTGACCTTGGCCGTCTGGTCGATCTGTTTGCCGGCGTAGCGGTAGCCGGCGCAGGTGATCAGTACCTTGGGTTCGATCTGGCCGAAGCGGTCGATCACCCCCTGGGTGCCGAAGTCCGGCGAGGAGCTGGACCAGACGGCGCCGAGGCTGGTGGTGGCGAGCATGCCCACCAGGGTCTGCCAGGTATTGGGCATGCAGGCGGCGACCCGGTCGCCAAGGCCGACACCGGCGGCCCGCAGGCTCTGTTGCAGGCCGGCGACATGGGCCGCCAGCTGGTTGTAGGTCAGCTGTTCGCGCTGGCCGTTCTCGTTGATCGCCACCACCGCGACACCGTCGTCACGGCGCTTGAGCAGGTGCTCGGCGAAGTTCAGGGTGGCGTCGGGGAACCACTGGGCGGCGGGCATGCTGCTGCCTTCGATCAGCACCGCGCTGGGGGGCGCATGGAACTCGACATCGAAGAAGTCGACGATGGCCTGCCAGAAGGCTTCGCGCTGCTCGATGCTCCATTGGTGCAGGGCGGGGTAGTCATCGATGTCCAGGTCGTGACGGTGATTGATCAAGCGCCGGAAGGCTTCCATGCGGGTCTTGCTGATGCGCTCGGCACTGGGTTGCCAGAGTAATTCGGACATGGGTGGCCTCTTGTTTTTCTGCTGCACACACAAAGCTGTTCCAACTCTGTAGCCGCTGCCGCAGGCTGCGATCGACCGGAACGGTCGTGGCGGTCTCAAGGTCGCGGAGGTCCTTCGGACCTATCGCAGCCTTCGGCAGCGGCTACAGGGGTCGCGTTTATTGCGCCAGCCAGCCGCCGTCGATATTCCACGCCGCGCCACGTACCTGGCTGCCGGCCTCACTGCACAAGAATAGGACCAACTCGCCCAACTGCGAAGGCGTGACGAACTCCAGGGACGGCTGTTTTTCCGCCAGCAGGTCGTGCTGCGCCTGTTGCGGGTCGACACCGGCCGCGGCGCGGTCGTCGATCTGTTTCTGCACCAGCGGGGTCAGGACCCAGCCCGGGCAGATGGCGTTGCAGGTGACGTTGCTGGTGGCGGTCTCCAGGCCGACCACCTTGGTCAGGCCGATCACCCCGTGCTTGGCCGCCACATAGGCGGCCTTGCCCACCGAGCCGACCTGGCCATGCACCGAGGCGATGTTGACGATCCGTCCCCAGCCCTTGGCGCGCATGCCCGGCAGGCTCAGGCGAGTGCTGTGGAACACCGACGACAGGTTGATGGCGATGATCGAGTCCCAGCGCTCCACCGGGAATTCCTCCACCGCCGCCACATGCTGGATGCCGGCGTTGTTGACCAGGATGTCGACGCCGCCGAACTTGCGCTCGGCGTAGGCGAGCATGTCGGCGATCTGCGCCGGGTCGCTGACGTCGGCCGGGTGATGGCCGACCTTGCCGCCGCTGTCCTTATTGAGGCGCGCGACCTCGGCGATCACCGTCGAGGCATCGCCGAAGCCGTTGAGGATCAGGTTGGCCCCGGCCTTGGCCAGGCTCAGGGCGATGCCCAGACCGATGCCGCTGGTGGAGCCGGTGACGAGGGCGGTCTTGCCCGCAAGATTACTCATGAATACCTCACACAATGCCGGTGGCGTAGAAAGTGGCGATCACGACGAAGACGGCCAGGGTCTTGATCAGCGTAATGCAGAAAATGTCCTTGTAGGCTTGGCGGTGGGTCAGGCCGGTGACCGCCAGCAGGGTAATCACCGCGCCGTTGTGCGGCAGGGTGTCCATGCCGCCGCTGGCCATGGCGGCCACGCGGTGCAGCACTTCCAGGGGGATGTTGGCGGCGTGGGCGGCGCTGATGAAGGTCTCCGACATGGCCGCCAGGGCGATGCTCATGCCGCCTGAGGCGGAGCCGGTGATGCCGGCCAGCAGGGTCACGGTGATGGCTTCGTTGACCAGCGGGTTGGGGATGCTTTTCAGCCAGTCCGACAGCACCAGGAAGCCCGGCAGGGAGGCGATCACCGCGCCGAAGCCGTATTCCGAAGCGGTGTTCATCGCCGCCAGCAGGGCGCCGCTGACCGCGCTCTTGCTGCCCTCGGCCAGCCTGCCGCGAATGGCTGAGAAGCCGAACACCAGGACCATGATGATGCCCACCAGCAAGGCGGCCTGGACCGCCCAGATGGCGGTGAGCTTGGCGACGTCGGTCTGCACCGGGGCGGCCATGCCGGCCAGGGCCAGGCTGTGGGTCTTGCCGTACCACAGGGGAATCCAGTGGGTGAACAGCAGGTTCATCAGACCCACCAGCAACAGCGGCGACAGGGCGATCCAGGGGTTGGGCAGCTGGATGTCGGCGGCGGTTTCCGGCTCGTTGCGCAGGTCGCTGCCATAGCCTTCACCGGCTTTGTGCGCCTTGTTGCGCTGGCGCTGCAGAAACAGCATGCCGGCGCAGAACACGAAAATGGTGCCGATCACCCCCAGCCAGGGCGCGGCCCAGGCGGTGGTGTTGAAGAAGGTGCTGGGGATGATGTTCTGGATCTGCGGGGTGCCGGGCAGGGCATCCATGGTGAAGGAGAACGCGCCGAGGGCGATGGTCGCCGGGATCAGGCGCTTGGGGATATTGCTCTGGCGGAACATCTCCGCGGCGAACGGATAGACCGCGAACACCACCACGAACAGCGAGACGCCGCCGTAGGTCAGCAGGGCGCAGACCAGCACGATCACCAGCATCGCCTGGCGGGTGCCGAGCAGGCGGATGGCCGCCGCGACGATGGAACGGGAGAAGCCCGACAGCTCGATCAGCTTGCCGAACACCGCGCCGAGCAGGAACACCGGGAAGTAGAGTTTGATGAAGCCGACCATCTTCTCCATGAACACGCCGGTGAAGGCGGGCGCCACGGCGGAAGGGTCGGTGAGCAGGACGGCGCCGAGGGCGGCGATGGGGGCAAAGAGGATAACGCTGTAGCCACGGTAAGCAGCCAACATCAGCAGCGCGAGGGCTGCTAGGGCAATGATCACACTCATGGTGTGTCTCTCCAGGATTGTTATTTTTGTAGGGTGTTGCGGGTGTGGGCGGGGCTATAGCGAGTTTTGTGCCAGATGGTTAAGTATTTGATAAATAAGGATATTTGTATGATTTTTGAGAGGATGAGTGATGTTGTGTCTCTGTTTTGAGACTTTTGGTGGCTGAAAGGGCGTCATCGCGGGCAAGCCTCGCTCCTACAGACGCACTTATATGCTTCTGTAGGAGCG
>NZ_QHHP01000042.1:832979-849805 GCF_003184125.1 Pseudomonas sp. RW409
ATTTTGCTGGTACTGGACGAAGGCGGTGCCCAGGTAGGTGTTGAGCTTGTAGTCCGAATCGTTGCTGCCCGCTTCGAGCTTCTGCCGATAGGCGCCGGCCAGCACGCCCACTCGCCAGGCCTCGTCGAGCCGGTAGCTGCCGCCGATGTTCAGGTTGAAGCCATTGCCGTCGGCACTGGCGCCGCTGCGTTGGCTGTCGAAGTCCTGATGCTGGCCACCCGCGGCGACAATCGCCCGCCATTGACCGACGCCCTGCCAGTTTTCCCAATCGGCCTGCCATTGGTTGCGCAGCTCATCCTGATGGGCACGCAGGGTGCCCTGGGCCATTTCCGGGAGCAGGGTTATTTCCCAGGGCGCTGCCAGCAGGGAGTAAGCGTAATCGGCGATCAGCCGCTGGCCGGCTTCGGTGGGGTGGACCGAGTCGTTATAGATCAACTTGCTCGGGTCAGGTGTGGCGCTGTGAATGCCATAGCGGGCGTTTTCCGTACAGCCATTGCCACTGAAGCAGGTGGCGATAAGGTTCTGGTCGGTGGCCAGGCCGAACTGTGCCGGGTTGGCGAAGCTTTCCTTCAAGAGCACGGGAATATTGAGGGGAATGACTTCGGCATCGACCGTCTGTAGTTGCCGCACCAACTCGGTGTTGAACTGGGCGCTGAGTTGGGAGGTGAACCCTTGCAACGGGCTGCCGTTGATTGCCGGGGTCAGGCCGATATCCGGTAGCAGCCAGACCATGATGTAGCGGGCGCCGGCCTGTTGCAGGGTCTGCACGCTGTCGACCAGGCGACCAGCTGCTGCATTGGCCTGGTCGAGGCTGGTGACGCGGCCCTGGAGGAAGTCGTTGCCGCCGCCCGACAGGTAGTACAGGGCATTCGGGTCGGCGCGCAAATGGTTGGCCACCAGATAACCCGGGCGGCTACGGCTGCCGGCGGTCGAGGTGGTGGTAATCGAATCGAGAATCTGGTCGGTGCGATAACCGCCGACCGCCCAGTTGTTGCCGTCAGGCAGGCCTTCGCTGGCGCGGGTGGCCGAGGTCGATGCGGCGAGCTGGTCCTCGGAGAACCCCAGTTTGGCGCCGAGCAATTGGGTCGAGTTGGCGGAACGGAGTTCTCCGCTACCATCCAGGTAGACCGGCCCGGTGCGGTTGGTAAAGCGCTGGGTCGCTCCCGCAGGACCGCCTGGATCGGCGAATTGCCCGGCATCGCTGAGGCTGTCGCCGAACACGATAAAGCTGGAATAGGGGGAGGGGGCTGCGATCGCTTGAGTGCAGGCTAAAGACAAAAGACTGCTGGCGAGTGGTACGAACAACGTCTTTTTGATCATGAACAAGTCCGTTTTATTTATTGTTGTAGAGAACGAAACGACAGTACCAAAAACTTTTGTGTCTGAGCTATGGCTATAAGCCATATCGCTTGTTTATCCGGGCGCGGGCCCCGCCATATTGCGCCCTCTGCTCAGCTAAGTTACTGTGCCTGAATGTATGAATGAGACCTTCCCCGTGTTAATCGTCAGCAAACTCTTGATGCGAGTTGTTAAGGCACACGCCCGTTGGCGTTGGCGCGCCTAACTTTTCTCTGCCGGCCCGGCCGGACCTGTACCGTTTCGCCTTCTTTACCCCTGTTCGACTCCGCTTGTGCTGGTTGAGTGATTGCAACCCCCGGCGGGCCTGTCAGCGGGCAATCCACTGAAGGCTGTATTAAAAGTCAGTGAATTCAAGAGGTTGTAATCCCCATGTTGCTGATGATCGATAACTACGACTCCTTTACCTATAACGTTGTGCAATACCTTGGCGAGTTGGGTGCCGAGGTCAAGGTGGTGCGCAACGACGAACTGACCGTGGCTGAAATCGAAGCGCTCAACCCTGAGCGGATCGTCGTGTCGCCCGGTCCTTGCACACCGACCGAAGCCGGTGTGTCCATCGAAGCGATCAAGCATTTCGCCGGCAAGCTGCCGATCCTGGGCGTCTGCCTGGGCCACCAGTCCATTGGCCAGGCCTTTGGCGGCGATGTGGTGCGCGCGCGGCAGGTGATGCATGGTAAGACTAGCCCGGTATTTCACCAGGACAAGGGCGTATTCGCCGGTCTGAACCATCCGCTGACCGTGACCCGTTACCATTCCCTGGTGGTCAAGCACGACACCTTGCCGGACTGCCTCGAACTGACCGCCTGGACCCAGCTGGAAGACGGCTCCGTCGACGAGATCATGGGGCTGCGCCACAAGACACTGAACATCGAGGGTGTGCAGTTTCACCCCGAGTCTATTCTCACCGAGCAGGGCCACGAGCTGTTCGCCAACTTCCTCAAACAGAGCGGCGGCACGCGCTAAGGACTTTCCATGGATATCAAGACTGCCCTGAGCCGTATTGTCGGCCACCTCGATCTGAGCACCGATGAAATGCGCCAGGTCATGCGTGAAATCATGACCGGCCAGTGCACTGACGCACAAATCGGCGCCTTCATGATGGCTATGCGCATGAAGAGCGAAAGCATCGACGAAATCGTCGGCGCTGTTTCGGTCATGCGCGAGCTGGCGGACAAGGTCGAGCTGAAAACCCTCGACGGCGTGGTCGATGTGGTCGGCACCGGCGGTGACGGTGCGAACATCTTCAACGTGTCTACGGCTTCTTCCTTTGTCGTCGCAGCAGCCGGTTGCACGGTGGCCAAGCACGGCAACCGTGCGGTGTCCGGGAAAAGCGGTAGTGCCGACCTGCTCGAATCCGCTGGCATCTATCTGAACCTGACGCCGGTACAGGTTGCCCGCTGCATTGATAACGTCGGCATCGGTTTCATGTTCGCCCAGTCCCATCACGGTGCCATGAAGTACGCCGCTGGCCCGCGCCGCGATCTCGGCCTGCGCACCCTGTTCAACATGCTCGGCCCGCTTACGAATCCGGCCGGTGTGAAACATCAGGTGGTGGGTGTGTTCACTCAGGCGTTGTGCCGGCCATTGGCCGAAGTTTTGCAACGTTTGGGTAGCAAGCACGTGCTGGTAGTGCACTCTCAGGATGGCCTGGATGAATTCAGTATCGCCGCGCCGACCTTTGTCGCTGAACTGAAGGACGATCAGATCACTGAGTATTGGGTGCAGCCCGAAGACCTCGGCATGAAGAGCCAGAGCCTGTTCGGCCTGGTGGTCGAAAGCCCGGCGGCATCGCTTGAGCTGATTCGCGATGCCTTGGGGCGGCGCAAGACCGAGCATGGGCAGAAGGCAGCGGAAATGATTGTGCTCAATGCCGGTGCCGCGCTCTATGCCGCGGACCATGCCAGCAGCCTGAAAGAAGGTGTAGCCCTGGCCCATGACGCTTTGCACACTGGGTTGGCTCGCGAGAAGCTGGAGGAGTTGGGTGCCTTTACCGCGGTATTCAAGCAGGAGAATGAAGGATGAGTGTGCCGACGGTTCTGGAAAAAATCCTCGCCCGCAAGGTCGAGGAAGTGGCTGAGCGTAGCGCACGGGTAAGCCTGGCCGAACTCGAAGGCCTGGCCCGCGCCGCGGATGCGCCGCGCGGCTTTGCCAAGGCGCTGCTCGACCAGGCCAAGCTCAAGCAGCCGGCGGTGATCGCCGAAATCAAGAAAGCCTCGCCGAGCAAAGGCGTGATCCGCGAGCATTTCGTGCCGGCGGAAATCGCCAAGAGCTATGAGAAGGGTGGCGCGACCTGCCTGTCGGTGCTCACCGACGTCGATTATTTCCAGGGCGCCGACGCCTACCTGCAACAGGCGCGCGCCGCCTGTTCGCTGCCGGTGATCCGCAAGGACTTCATGATCGATCCGTACCAGATCGTCGAAGCCCGCGCCTTGGGTGCCGACTGCGTGCTGTTGATTGTGGCGGCGCTGGATGATGCCAGGATGGCCGAACTGGCTACCGTGGCCAAAGGTGTGGGTCTTGATGTGCTGGTTGAAGTGCATGACGGCGACGAGCTGCAACGCGCCCTGAAAACCCTCGACACGCCGCTGGTGGGCATCAACAACCGCAACCTGCACACCTTCGAGGTCAATCTGGAGACCACCCTCGATCTGTTGCCGCAGATTCCGCGCGATCGTCTTGTGATCACCGAGAGCGGCATCCTCAACCGGGCCGATGTCGAGCTGATGGAAATCAGCGACGTCTACTCCTTCCTGGTGGGCGAGGCCTTTATGCGGGCCGAGAGCCCAGGCCTGGAACTGCAACGCCTGTTCTTCCCGGAGCGTGGCGTGCCGGTGAGCGGTTCGACCCTGGACTGAACCTGAGTTGATGAAGAAGCCGGCGCCGCCGGCTTTTTTATACCTATCGCAAAGGACCTTTACTGTCATGACCCAGCCCCTTTCCCTGACCGTCGAAGCCGGTCTGCAGGCCGAACAGGATCTGCTCGCCCAGGTATGCAGCGGTGACCAGGAGTACGGCCTGTTGTTCTGGCAACCGAGTGACAGGGCGCTGGTGATGCCGCGGCGCTTGAGTCGTTTGCCGGGGTTTGAGCAGGCTTGCGAGGCACTAGCCGCCAGTGGCTGGCCGGTGTTGCTACGGGAAACCGGTGGGGAGCCGGTGCCGCAATCGGCTGCGACGATCAATATCGCGCTGGTCTATGCGCCGCCTCGCAGTGAGGGTGACCAGAACCGGATCGAAACCGGTTATCGCCGTTTGTGCCAGCCGATCTGCGACCTGCTTTCCGAGCTGGGGGGCGAACCCTCCCTGGGTGAAGTCGAGGGCGCTTTCTGCGATGGCCGGTTCAACGTCAATCTCAACGGGCGCAAGATGGTTGGCACCGCCCAGCGTTGGCGTCAGAGCAAGGGTGGGACGCGTCCGGTTGGATTGGTGCATGGCGCGCTGTTGCTGGATGACGAGCGGGAAACCATGGTCGCGGCGGTCAATCGGTTCAACCAGGCCTGTGGCCTGGAGCAGCGTTGCCGTGCCGAGAGCCATATCGCCTTGCATGAGGCGTTCGCCGCGCCGAATGCCATCGAGCGCCTGGATACCCTGTATCGGCAGATGCTGGCGCAGTTCCTGCCGCTCTAGCGGGTGCCGAACACCACCATGGTCTTGCCTTTGACATGGACCAGGTTGCGTTCTTCGAGGTCCTTGAGCACCCGGCCGACCATTTCCCGTGAGCAGCCGACGATTCGCCCGATTTCCTGACGGGTCACCTTGATCTGCATGCCGTCCGGGTGGGTCATGGCATCCGGCTGCTTGCACAGTTCGAGCAGGCAGCGGGCTACGCGCCCGGTGACATCGAAGAACGCCAGGTCGCCGACCTTGCGGGTGGTGTTGCGCAGGCGTTGGGCGATCTGGCCGCTTAGCACATACAGAATGTCCGGGTCCTGTTGAGACAACTCACGGAATTTCGCATAGCTGATCTCCGCGACTTCGCATTCGACCTTGGCGCGTACCCAGGCGCTGCGTTGCTGCTCATGCCCGGCCTGTTCGAACAGGCCCAGCTCGCCGAAAAAATCCCCGGCATTGAGATAGGCGATGATCATTTCCCGACCGTCATCGTCTTCGATCAGGATGGTGACCGAGCCTTTGATGATGAAGAACAGCGTGTCCGACTGGTCACCGGCGCAGATGATGTTGCTCTTGGCCTGATAGCGGCGGCGCTGGCAGTGCATCAACAGCTTGTCGAGGTTCTTGATCTTGGGTGTAGGGGCAAGAGCAACCATGGTTGTATCCCGAAAAGACAGCACGGTGTGATTTGGTTTTTTTATGGGGCGGTCAAGCAGGATCGCCGATAGCTGGCAATGCGCCAGCGATTTGGCGCCAGCTTAACAGACACATCCTTTGGGTAATTAAGAATTTTCCTATCAGAACTGAGTGTGGCACCGGAACAGGCAAAGCGCTGCCGTCCAAGGCCCTGTGCTAAGCTGGCGACCCTTTTTTAGCAGTGGAGTCTTGGCGATGAAGGCACGCATCCAATGGGCTGGCGAAGCCATGTTCCTCGGGGAATCGGGCAGCGGTCATGTGGTGGTAATGGATGGCCCGCCGGAAGCCGGCGGTCGTAACCTGGGCGTGCGCCCGATGGAAATGCTCCTGCTCGGCGTAGGCGGTTGCAGCAACTTCGACGTGGTCAGCATCCTGAAAAAGTCCCGCCAGGCTGTCGAAAGTTGCGAAGCCTTCCTCGACGCCGAGCGTGCGACCGAGGACCCCAAGGTTTTCACCAAGATTCACATGCACTTCGTGGTCAAGGGCCGCGGGTTGAAAGAAGCCCAGGTCAAGCGCGCCATCGAGCTGTCGGCGGAAAAATACTGCTCGGCATCGATCATGCTCGGTGCGGCCGGGGTTGCCATCACTCACGATTACGAAATCGTCGAGCTCGGTTGAGTTTCCATTCAACCATCCTGAATTCGTGGCAAAAGAAAGGGCGCTGAAAAAGCGCCCTTTTTTTGCCTGCGATTTGTATCGATCAGATCCGGTAAGTGCTTTTGGTCATGACCTTGGCCAGCAGGCTCATGCCGAACTTCACCGGCGTGGGGAAGCGGAATCCCCCTGCGTCCAGCGCGCTTTCGGCGTGTTGTTCTTCGTCGATGCGCATCTGCTCGAGAATCGCCCGGGATTTTTCGTCCTCGGCCGGCAATTGCTCAAGGTGTTCGTTGAGGTGTTTGCACACCTGATCTTCAGTAGCAGCCACGAAACCCAGGCTGACCTTGTCGCTGATCAGCCCGGCTACCGCGCCGATGCCGAACGACATGCCGTAAAACAGTGGGTTGAGCACACTGGTGTGGCTACCCAACTGGTGAATGCGTTGCTCGCACCAGACCAGGTGGTCGATTTCTTCTTCCGCGGCGTGCTCCATGGCGGCGCGCACGTGCGGCAGCTTGGCGGTCAGGGCCTGGCCCTGGTACAGCGCCTGGGCGCAGACTTCGCCGGTATGGTTGATGCGCATCAGGCCGGCGACATGCTTGGTGTCCTCTTCGCTCATCTGCACGTCCGGCTGCACGATGGCAGGGGAAGGGCGATAAGGCTGGCCACTGAAGGGCAGCAAGGTACGCATTGCCGCATCTGCCTGCAGCAGTAGACGGTCAATCGGCGAGTAGTGACGTTGGGTAGTCATGCTTACCTCCGGGAAGAATCACGGCGGCCAGTTTACCCCAATCGATGGGCAGAGGCCTGCGCTGGATCAGCACACTCTCGGCAAACCGGGCGAGAAGTGTGCTGTCGCGCACTTTGGGCGGGGATCAGCCCGGCGGCCAGTGCATCTGGCGCTGACCCAGAACGTGCATGTGAATGTGATACACGGTCTGGCCGCCGAGTTCATTGCAGTTCATGACGACGCGGAAGCCTTCCTCGCAACCCAGTTCCCTGGCCAGGCGCTGGGCGGTGAACAGGATATGTCCGGCCAGCAGCTTGTCGTCTTCGGTCAGGTCATTGAGGGTGCGCACCGGCTTTTTTGGAACTACCAGGAAATGCACGGGGGCCTGTGGGGCGATATCGTGGAAGGCCAGAACCTGGTCGTCCTCGTAGATGATCTTCGCCGGTATTTCCCGGTTGATGATCTTGGTGAACAGAGTATCCACAGCTGTTTCTCCGTTGTGTTGGTCCGGGCTGAGTGTACTCAGGCAAGCCGAGTGCGCCCAGCCTTAGATGATTGCCAGGTCAGCGCGGGCAATAGGCTTTGTTGACGGAGCCGGAAATCTTGCGGGTCAGCCAGCGCGAACCCAGCCGCGGGCTGAACGCGAACCAGCGGTTGCGGCGGCCGGGGATGATAATGGCGCGGTTCTTTTCCAGGGCGCGCACGGTGTACAGCGCGACTTCTTCCGGGCTCATCAGCAGCTTGCTGTCGTTGAGCTTGCTGGTGTTCAACTGGGCGGTATCAAAGAAACCGGTGCGGGTCGGGCCGGGGCAGAGTACCGAAACCTTCACCGCATTGTTTTTCAACTCTTCGCGCAGGCCTTCGGAGAAGTGCAGCACATAGGCCTTGCTGGCGTAGTAGGTGCTCATCCAGGGGCCGGGATAGAAGCCGGCGATCGAGGCGACGTTGAGAATCTGCCCGCCGCCCTGCAAGGCCATGCTGTTGCCCAGGGCATGGCAAAGCCGGGTGAGGGCGAGAATGTTCACTTCGATCAGGTCCTGTTCGGTCATCCAGTCCTGGGCGAGGAACGGCCCGCAGGTGCCGATGCCGGCGCAGTTCACCAGCAGGTCGATCTGCCGGTCGCCTTCCTCCAGCTCCAGCAGAAAGCCCGAAAGCCGCAAAGGCTCGGACAGGTCGCAGGCGCGGAACAGCACCTCGACGCCAAAACGCTGGGTCAACTCGATGGCGATGCTTTCCAGCTGATCACGCTGACGGGCCACCAGGATCAGGCTGCGGCCACGCCGGGCCAGCGCTTCGGCCAGGGCCAGGCCTATGCCGCTGGAGGCGCCGGTGATCAGAGCGTAACGGGTCATGCGGTTCTCCATTGCAACGGTCGGTCGCCTGTGGGGAAAGTCCCTGGCACCGGCGCGTTATTTCAATCCGATAGTCTACAGGTGGCCAGGGCGCGCTTGCTGCTTTCGCTGCTGCCATCCTGGGCGCCTTAGACCGAGCTGAGCCCGCCAATGAAGGACAGCAGCAAAACGATTATCCACAGCGCGGCAAGCCCCTTGACCGCTCCACTGTTTGGCGGAGGCGGCGCGCCGTAACGATTGGCGCCGGTGTTGCCCGGCAGGACCGCCAGCAGCAGCGGAAACACCGCGTACACAAATGGCAGCAAGTTCAACAGCCAGAGCCAGCCCGACCAGCCCAGGTCATGCAGGCGCTGAACGGAAATGGTGATGTTCAGATAGGCGAAGGCCAGTGCTACGACGCCGAGGAAGATCATTCCCGTCGCCTGCAGGCCGTTGCCGACCAGAGCCGCGGTCAGGAAGCCGCCGACGAGGGTAGTCAGCAGGATCAGCACGAGGGTCCAGGCGAGATAGCGCAGGCGCCCGATGCGGCCATCGACGGTATAGAACTTCAGCTCGCCAAACTCGGGAAGGGGATCACCCACTGTGGCTTGAGGCGGGGTATAGGGCGAAGTGTCCGCGCCGGCCATGGGTTCTGGCGCTGGTGTCGGTGTCGGGCGTTGCCAGTCACTTGTCGCGGTGGGGCCTGCTTGAGGCAAGTCCACCGAAAGCGAAGGGGCTGGCGCCGGGGGAGCAGGTTGAGGTGTCGGTTGGCTGGCGCCTGGGGCAAGATCCGGTTCTACGCGTGGGGCGATACCGGCCTGGTTCAGCGCGGCGAGATAAATATCCGCATCCTGCTGGGAGAGGTCGCGCTTGAGGGTAATGTTTTGCCCCTTGAACAGAGGCTCGATCGCGGCGATATCGCTTTTGAACAGCTTGGCGATTTTCTGCTTGGCATGTTCGATGTCGACACCCGGAAGCAGAGCCCCGTCAAATACGATCTTGAAACGGTTTTCGCTCATGCAGGGCTTCCTTGTCGGCTTTATAGAGAGGGCTTTCGCAGGGCGATAGTTTAAGGCCAGCCGTCCGTTGCTGGCCAAAAAACATCAGCGATTCAGCGTGGCCAGCGTTGCGGCAGCCGAGCGGCCAGTTCCTGTGCGGCACGGTATTCGGCGTCCAGGCGGGCGACCAGTTGATCGACACTCGGCAAGTCATCGATTTCGCCGACGCCTTGTCCGGCGGACCACACGGTTTTCCAGGCTTTGGCTTCGTCGCTGAGCGGCTTGAGTTTCGAGCCGAAGTTGACTTCGCCTTTACCCTGCAGGGCGGCAAGGTCGAAGCCGGCGTTTTCCAGGCTTTGGCGCATGAAGCTTGCCGGAACCCCGGAGACCGCTGCGGTGTGGACGATGTCGGTGGCCTTGGCGCTCAGCAGCATCTCTTTATAGGCTTCCGGCGCGTGGCTTTCCGTGGTGCCGATAAAGCGCGTGCCGAAGTAGGCGAGGTCGGCACCAAGCAACTGTGCGGCGAGTATCTCGTGGCCATGGTTCAGGCAGCCAGCCAGCAGCAGCGTCTTGTCGAAGAACTGGCGAATTTCGGCGATCAGGGAGAACGGGCTCCAGGTCCCGGCGTGACCACCGGCGCCGGCGGCTACTGCGATCAGGCCGTCGACCCCGGCCTCGGCAGCTTTTTCCGCGTGGCGTCGGGTGGTGACGTCATGGAAGACCAGGCCTCCATAAGCATGCACCGCATCGACCAACTCCTTCACCGCCCCGAGGCTGGTGATGACGATAGGCACCTTGTGTTCGATGCAGATCGCCAGGTCGGCGTTCAAGCGTGGGTTGCTGTGATGCACGATCAGGTTGACGGCATAGGGTGCGGGGTTTTCCAGGGTCGCAAGGCCTGCTTCGATTTCTTCCAGCCAGGCCTTGAAGCCACTGCTTTCACGCTGGTTGAGGGCAGGGAAACTGCCCACTACACCGTTGCGGCAGCACGCCAGAACCAGTTGTGGGTTGGAAATCAGGAACATCGGCGCCGCCACGACAGGCAAGCGCAAGCGTTGTTCGAGCAGAGCGGGCAGCGACATTGGAAGTACCCCGAATAATGAACGGCTAGTAGGAATTAGAACGGCCGGACGACGACCAGAATTACGATAGCCAGCAATACCAGAACTGGCACTTCATTGAACCAGCGGTAAAAGACATGGCTGCGGGTGTTTTCGCCACGGGCAAAACGTTTCACCTGGGCGCCGCACATGTGGTGGTAGCCAATCAGGATGACTACCAGGGCCAGCTTGGCATGCATCCAGCCACCCTGGCCGAAGTAGGCGCTGGGGTTCAGGCTCAGCAGCCAGATACCGAAAACCAGCGTGGCGATCATCGCCGGCCCCATGATCCCGCGGTACAGCTTGCGCTCCATGATACTGAAGCGTTCCTTGCTGATCGTGTCTTCGCTTTGAGCGTGATAAACGAACAGGCGTGGCAGGTAGAACAGACCGGCAAACCAGCAGACCAGACTGACGATGTGAAAGGCTTTGAGCCACAGATAGAGCATTTAGGTTATTCCCAGGTTCACGGTAGCGCAGATAGTAGAGGCAGGAGCGTCCGCACGTCACCTTGACGGTTGTCGCAGGGTCTTTCGGCCCCTATCATCGACGGCTTTCCAGTGGGTTCGTTGAGGGCAGGTTTATGGTCAAGGTCGGTATCGTCGGCGGCACGGGTTACACCGGTGTCGAACTGCTGCGTCTGTTGGCACAGCATCCGCAGGCTGAAGTGGTAGTCATCACTTCCCGATCCGAGGCAGGCCTTGCCGTTGCCGATATGTACCCGAACCTGCGAGGCCACTATGACGGCCTGGCATTCAGCGTTCCGGACATCAAGACCCTCGGTGCCTGCGATGTGGTGTTCTTCGCGACGCCGCACGGCGTTGCCCACGCCCTGGCGGGTGAGCTGCTGGCTGCGGGTACCAAGGTCATCGACCTGTCGGCGGATTTCCGTCTGCAGGACGCCGATGAGTGGGCCAAGTGGTACGGCCAGCCCCACGGCGCCCCTGAATTGCTCGACGAAGCCGTCTATGGCCTGCCTGAAGTCAATCGCGAGCAGATCAAGCAGGCGCGTCTGATCGCTGTTCCGGGTTGCTATCCGACCGCTACCCAACTCGGCTTTCTGCCATTGCTGGAAGCTGGGCTGGCCGATACTTCGCGGCTGATCGCCGACTGCAAGTCGGGTGTCAGTGGCGCCGGCCGGGGGGCCAGCGTTGGCTCCCTGTACTCCGAGACCTCGGAAAGCATGAAGGCCTATGCGGTCAAGGGGCATCGTCACCTGCCGGAGATTCGCCAGGGGCTGCGCCGTGCGGCGGGCAAGGATGTCGGCCTGACGTTCGTGCCGCACCTGACGCCGATGATCCGCGGCATTCACTCGACGCTCTATTCCACTGTCGTGGACAAGTCTGTGGACCTGCAGGCGCTGTTCGAGAAACGTTATGCCAACGAGCCGTTCGTGGATGTGATGCCGGCGGGCAGCCATCCGGAAACCCGCAGCGTGCGAGGCGCCAACGTCTGCCGGATTGCCGTGCACCGTCCGCAGGATGGCGATCTGGTGGTCGTGTTGTCGGTGATCGACAACCTGGTCAAAGGTGCTTCGGGCCAGGCCGTACAGAACATGAACATCCTGTTCGGTCTGGACGAGCGCCTGGGCCTGTCCCACGCTGGCATGCTGCCTTAAGGCGCCTGCCTGCTTCAGCAAAAGGCCCGTTACGGGCCTTTTTGCATTCTGCGGTGAGCCCCGGGCTTATTGATATACCGTAACAATAGTTGACCGCTTTTCTGGGAGAAGCGGATAATGCGCGTCATCACGCATTATGGCGGCGTAACGCCGGGAGATAGTCAGCATGAGCGTCGAATCCTTCACCCCCACGGCTTTGCAATTCACCCACGGTGCCGCGCACAAGGTGAAGAGCCTGGTCGATGAAGAGGGTAATGATCGCTTGAAGCTGCGCGTATTCGTTACGGGCGGCGGTTGTTCAGGGTTTCAGTACGGCTTCACTTTCGATGAAGAAGTCGCGGATGACGACACCATCGTCGAGCGCGAAGGCGTCAGCCTGGTGGTCGATCCGATGAGTTTCCAGTACCTGGCGGGTGCCGAGGTGGATTATCAGGAAGGTCTGGAAGGTTCGCGCTTCGTGATCAAGAACCCGAATGCTACGACCACCTGCGGTTGCGGTTCTTCATTCTCGATCTGATCGCTGGTCAAGGTTTTATCAGGCGCCGCAGGGCTTTCGGGCTCTGCGGCGTTTTGCTGTCTGGCGATCAGGCGGGGTAGATCGCGCCCAGTACACGCAGGCCGCGGGCACCGGTGACGCTTGGGCGGTTGGCGGCGATGCCTTCGAGGCAGCAGTGGGCCAGCCAGGCGAACGCCATGGCTTCAACCCAGTCTGGATCGACGCCGTGGGTGGCGGTACTGCTGACCTTGGTGTTGGGCAGTAGGCTGGACAGGCGTTTCATCAAGGCCGAGTTGTGGGCGCCGCCGCCGCAGACTAGCAGTTCCTGGGTATCGGTCTGCGCGGCTTGCAGCGACTCGACGATGGTCAGTGCTGTCAGCTCCAGGAGCGTTGCCTGTACGTTTTCGGGGGCAAAGGCCGGCAAACGAGCCAGATGCCCCTGTAGCCATTCCAGGTTGAACACCTCGCGGCCAGTACTCTTCGGGCCTTGAGTGGCAAAGAATGGGTCGCTGAGCAGCGCGTTCAGCAGCATCGGCTCAACATGACCACTGGCGGCCCACTGGCCGTCGCGATCGTAGTTCTCGCCACGTTGGGCATTGATCCAGGCATCCAGCAGAACGTTGCCCGGGCCGCAATCGAAGCCGGCAACCGGCTTGTCGCTCTCGATCAGGCTCAGGTTGCTGAAGCCGCCGACGTTCAAGACTGCACGCTTGCCGGCACTTCGATCAAAGAGCGCCTCATGAAAGGCCGGCACCAGTGGGGCGCCCTGGCCGCCAGCGGCGACGTCGCGGCTGCGAAAGTCGCTGACCACAGTGATTCCAGTGAGCTCTGTCAGCAGGGCCGGGTTGCCGATCTGGACCGTGAAACCGCGGGCTGGCTCATGACGGATGGTCTGGCCATGACTACCAATAGCGCGAATATCTGCGGGTTTCAGCTGTTGTTGAGCAAGGAGGCTATGAATACCCTGGGCGGCCAGCTTCACCCAGTTCTGTTGGGCGATGGCAGAGCGGGCGATTTCATCGGGGCCGCTGGCGCACAAGCCAAGCAGCTCGGCGCGCAGGGATTCGGGCATGGGGATGTAATGCGTGGCGATCAGCCTGATCGCCGGGGTTTGCTCGATGAGTGCGATATCCAGGCCATCAAGGCTGGTCCCGGACATCACACCTATATAGAGCGCCATGCTTAACGCTTGTTCGAAGCGAGCAGGGTGGCTTTTTCCTGATCCATCCGCGCCATCAGCGGCTGGCTTTGTTGCAGGAAACGCGCGCGTTCCGCTTTGGCAATCGGGTCAGCCATCGGCAGCTTCTGGCCCAGTGGGTCGACGTGAACGCCATTGACCTGGAACTCGTAATGCAAGTGCGGGCCCGTGGAAAGCCCGGTGGTGCCAATGTAGCCGATCACCTGGCCTTGCTTGACGGTTCCGCCGGTCTTGACGCCTTTGGCGAAGCCTTGCATATGGCCGTACAGCGTACGGTAGGCGTTACCGTGCTGGATGATCACGGTGTTGCCGTATCCGCCACGACGCCCGGCCAGAAGCACCTTGCCATCGCCGGCAGCCTTGATTGGCGTGCCGCGAGGGGCTGCGTAGTCGACGCCTTTGTGAGCGCGGATCTTGTTCAGGATCGGGTGTTTGCGGCCCATGGAGAAGCGCGAGCTGATACGTGCGAAGTCCACTGGCGTACGGATAAAGGCCTTGCGCATGCTATTGCCGTCAGCGGTGTAATAACTGCTCATGCCTTGTTTGTTGGTGTAACGCACCGCGGTGTAGGTCTTGCCACGGTTGGTGAAACGCGCAGAGAGAATGTTGCGGGAGCCCACGGCTTTGCCATTGACGACGGTCTGCTCGTAGATCACGTCGAACTCGTCGCCCGGGCGAATATCCTGGGCAAAGTCGATGTCGTAGCCAAAGACGTTGGCCATGTCCATCGTCAGGCTGTGAGAGAGGCCGGCACGGGCTGCGGATTGCGACAGCGAGCTGTTGATCACGCCATGAACATAGGCCGTGCGCACCATGGGCTTGGCGGTGATACGGCTGAAGGCGAAGCCTTTTGGCCCTTTGGTCAGGGTGATGCTTTCCAGGTCGTTGACCTTGCTGTGCAAGTTGTTCAACTGGCCGTCCGGGCCCAGTTCGAACTCAAGTTTCTGGCCGCGCTTCAACTGGGTGAACTGCTTGGCCTGCTTGTCGCTGGCCAACACTTCGTGCACCGAGGTGGCTGGCAGGCCGACCTTCTCGAATAGCGTGGAAAGGGTGTCGCCCTTGGCAACAATGACTTCCCTGTGATTAGCCGTCTTCTTTTCTTCTGCTAGGGCTGGAGCAGGCTGTTCTTGAGCGGTTTCAGCAGTCTTTGCGGTGTCTTCGGGGCTGTTTTCGATTTGCGCGAACGGGGACGGTACGGCTTCATTTGTGGCTTGTACGGCGTCTGCAGCGTCTTGATCTTGTGTCAGTTGCTCGGCTGGGCTTTCCAGATCAAGACTCAGAGTTGTTCTTTTGGCTTCTACATCACTGGAAGGGAATACCAGGAGCGCCAGGCTGAGGAGGGCGGCGATGCCACTTGCGGCGAGCAGGTGGGTCTTCGGATAAAGCGGCGGGGCTTTAGGCGGTTCTGTGGTCATAGGTAATTTTGACTTTGAAAAAGATGAATTGGAAAAGATGAATGACATGATGAAGATGAAATAACTGTATAAAATATAACCAAATCATCTGTTAAGCAAGCCTGCGGACGTTCTGTTCGTGGAAAGCCATCCATACGCCGGGCAAAACTTGTAATTGGGCGCTGATCTTGTATGGTTGGTTCCCTTTGAATCTGAGCCTTGCGGGTCTGTTATGAAGTCGGTTGAAGAGCAGCTAGCGCTGATCAAACGTGGTGCGGAAGAGTTGTTGGTCGAGTCCGAGCTGATCGAAAAGCTCAAGCGCGGCCAGCCGCTGCGTATTAAGGCTGGCTTCGACCCGACGGCGCCGGATTTGCACCTGGGTCACACCGTGCTTATTAATAAGCTGCGCCAGTTCCAGGATCTGGGGCACCAGGTGATCTTCCTGATTGGCGACTTCACCGGGATGATCGGTGATCCGAGTGGCAAGAGCGCAACCCGTCCGCCACTGACTCGCGAGCAGGTCCTCGAAAATGCCGAGACCTACAAGAGTCAGGTGTTCAAGATTCTCGATCCGGCGAAAACCGAGGTGGCCTTCAACTCCACCTGGATGGACAAGATGGGGCCTGCGGACTTCATTCGCCTGACTTCCCAGTACACCGTTGCTCGCATGCTCGAGCGTGACGATTTCGACAAGCGCTATTCCACCAATCAGCCCATTGCCATTCACGAGTTCCTCTATCCGCTGGTTCAGGGTTATGACTCGGTGGCGCTGCGTGCCGATGTGGAATTGGGCGGTACCGATCAGAAGTTCAACCTGTTGATGGGCCGTGAGCTGCAGCGCGGTTATGGTCAGGAAGCTCAGTGCATTCTGACGATGCCATTGCTCGAGGGGTTGGATGGCGTCAAGAAGATGTCCAAGTCACTGGGTAACTATGTAGGTATCCAGGAGGCACCAGGTGTCATGTACAGCAAGCTGGTTTCTATTCCGGATGTCTTGATGTGGCGTTACTTCGAGTTGCTGAGCTTCCGCTCCATGGAGGAGATCCTTTCCTTTAAGGCGGATGTCGAGGGAGGTGCGAATCCGCGGGATATCAAGATCAAGCTGGCTGAAGAGATCGTTGCGCGCTTCCATGGTGAAGAGGCTGCGGCGAATGCTCATCGTGCGGCGGGTAACCGTATGAAGGGTGGTGAGCTGCCGGATGATCTGCCTGAGATCGAGCTGGCTGCTGCTGAAGACATGCCGATCGCGGCTGTCCTTAATAAGGCCGGCTTGGTAAAGAACTCGGCGATGGCGCGTGACCTGCTTGGCTCAGGTGGGGTGCGTGTGGATGGTGAGGTGGTTGAGCGTTCCTTTATATGGGCGATCGGCTCGACTCATGTTTGCCAGGCCGGAAAGAAGGCTTTTGCACGTATTACGCTTAAATCCGAATAAAACTGAAAATAGGTGTTGACGGCGAATCATATCTCTCTATAATTCGCCCCACTTCCGGCGCAGTCGAAACGGAAAACTCCTTGAGATTCAACGAGTTACGCGGTTTTCGGCAGCGGTACGCTTCAGTTCATCGAGGCCCGAAGGAGTCGGTTCGGCAGTGTGTTTTCGCCGGATTGACGGTTCGATCTTCTCGGTCGAAAGCGGAGAAAAAGAGGTGTTGACAGCAGCGTGTAACGCTGTAGAATTCGCCTCCCGCTGACGAGAGATC
>NZ_QHHP01000042.1:849815-924758 GCF_003184125.1 Pseudomonas sp. RW409
TGAGTCCGCGATCTGCCTGGAAACCACATCGCCTGGTTTGACGACGGCTGCGCCGCCGATCGCAGCCTGCGGCAGCGGCTACAGGGACCGCGATGCCTGTGTAGCCGCTGCCGAGCTTGCGAGGCTGCGAACGGCAACGCAGTTGCCGCAAAACCTGAGTCCGCGATCTGCCTGGAAAACCACATCACCTGGTTTTACGACGGCTACGCCGCCGATTGCAGGCTACGCCAGCGGCTACAGGGATCGCGCTGTCCGCGAGGCAAAAAAATGCCCGCACAATGGCGGGCATTTTTTCAGCTCGGCGATAACGCCAGGCTTATTTGGCAGTGAATGCCGAGTAGCTGTTCATCAGGTTGCGGTAGTTCGGGATACGCTGCGACAGCAGGTTGGCCAGGCCTTCCATGTCGTTGCGCCAGTCACGCTGCAGCTCGCATGCCACGGAGAACCAGTTGACCAGTTGCGCGCCGGCGGCGGTCATGCGGGCCCAGGCGGCCTGCTGCACCACTTCGTTGAAGGTGCCGGAAGCGTCGGTCACGACGAACACGTCAAAACCTTCTTCCAGTGCGCACAGGGTCGGGAACGCCACGCAGACGTCGGTGACGACGCCGGCGATGATCAGTTGCTTGCGGCCGGTGGCCTTGATCGCCTTGACGAAATCTTCGTTGTCCCAGGCATTGATCTGGCCTGGACGAGCGATGTAGGGCGCGTCCGGGAACATCTGTTTCAGCTCGGGTACCAGTGGGCCGTTCGGGCCGGATTCGAAGCTGGTGGTGAGGATGGTCGGCAGCTTGAAGAACTTGGCGCAGTCGGCCAGGGCCAGCACGTTGTTCTTGAACTCGTTGGGCGAGAAATCCTGGACCAGCGAGATCAGGCCGGTCTGGTGGTCGACCAGCAGGACAACGGCGTCATTAATATCCAGACGTTTGTAGGGTACGTTGCTCATGTGAAACTCCTAGGTGGGTGGATGTCGCTATAAGCGCCGGCCGCTGCGGCCGGCACTGTTGTGGATCGTCAGAAGGCAAAGCACGAGCAGCCGAAGGCGCCCCAGAAGCCTTGGAAGTCACTGACCGGCACATTCGACAGGCGCGCCCGCTCGTGGCTGTGGGAGTGCACCGCGCACGGGCCGCTGCACTGGTGCACCTGGGCCACCAGCGGCGAGGTCGGACGCCAGTGCCCCGGCACCTTGACCACCGGCGACCAGTCCGGCAGCACCGGCACCATCGGCGGCGAAAGCTTGGAGAAGTCGCCGGCGGCGTACACCACCTTGCCGTCGACCACGGTCAGCACCGACTCGATCCACTTGATGGCCTCTTCCTCGACACTGAAGAAGTCCGCGGACAGGGCCGCCAGGTCCGCCAGCTGGCCGACCTTGATCTGGCCCTTCTTGCCCTGCTCCGAGGAGAACCAGGCGCTGCCGTGGGTGAACAGTTCCAGCGCGGTCTGCCGCGGCAGGCCTTCGGCGTGCAGCTCCATGCCGCCCACGGTCTTGCCGCTGACCATCCAGTACAGCGAGGTCCAGGGGTTGTAGCTGGAGACGCGGGTGGCGTCGGTGCCGGCGCCTACTGGCACGCCTTCGGCCAGCATGCGCTTGATCGGCGGGGTCTGTTCGGCGGCCTTGGCGCCGTAGCGATCGACGAAGTACTCGCCCTGGAACGCCATGCGGTCCTGGATCGCGATGCCGCCACCGAGGGCGCGAACCCGCTCGATGTTTTTCGGCGTGATGGTTTCGGCGTGGTCGAAGAACCACGGCAGGCCGTTGAAGGGGATATCGCGGTTGACCTTCTCGAACACGTCGAGCATGCGCGAGATCGACTCGTCGTAGGTCGCGTGCAGACGGAACGGCCAGCGCTGTTCCACCAGATGCCGCACCACCGGCTCCAGTTCCTGCTCCATGGTCTGCGGCAGGTCCGGACGCGGTTCGAGGAAGTCCTCGAAGTCGGCGGCGGAGAACACCAGCATTTCCCCGGCGCCGTTGTGGCGCAGGAAGTCGTCGCCCTGGTGCAGCTTGACGCTGCCGGTCCAGTTCTTGAAGTCGGTGAGTTCTTCCTTGGGCTTCTGGGTGAACAGGTTGTAGGCGATGCGCACCGTCAACTGCTGCTCCCGGGCCAGTTGCTCGATCACCGCGTAGTCGTCCGGGTAGTTCTGGAAACCGCCGCCGGCATCGATGGCGCTGGTCAGGCCCAGGCGATTGAGTTCGCGCATGAACTGGCGGGTCGAGTTGACCTGGTATTCCAGCGGCAGCTTCGGCCCCTTGGCCAGGGTCGAATAGAGGATCATTGCGTTGGGCCGCGCCACCAGCATGCCGGTGGGTTCGCCGTTGCTGTCGCGGACGATCTCGCCGCCCGGCGGGTTCGGCGTGTTGCGGGTGTAGCCGGCAACGCGCAGGGCCGCGCGGTTGAGCAAGGCGCGGTCGTACAGGTGCAGGACGAACACCGGAGTGTCCGGCGCCGCCTGGTTGAGTTCTTCCAGGGTCGGCATGCGCTTTTCGGCGAACTGGAATTCGTTCCAGCCGCCCACCACCCGCACCCACTGCGGGGTCGGCGTGCGGTCGGCCTGGTCCTTGAGCATGCGCAGGGCGTCGGCCAGCGACGGCACGCCTTCCCAGCGCAGTTCCAGGTTGTAGTTCAGGCCGCCACGGATCAAGTGCAGGTGCGAGTCGTTGAGGCCGGGGATCACCGTGCGGCCCTTGAGGTCGATGACCTGGGTGGCGCTGCCGCGCAAGGCCATGGCCTCGGCATCGGTGCCCACCGCGACGAAGCGCCCCTGGCTGATGGCGACTGCACTGGCGCGGGGTTTCTCACGGTCGACGGTGTGGAATTGACCATTGAACAGAATCAGATCGGCGTTCATCGGATGTCCTTCTGAATGGGAAGAGGCAAGGGACAGGCGCGGCCAGAAAGCCGCCGCGGCGCTGAGCAAGGATCCGGCCGCGAGCAAGTGGCGGCGCAGAGGATCGGTCGGGTCGTCGTTATTGGCCATGGCCGGGCTCCAGGTGTCGGTCGGTGACAGTGGCTTGCAACCAGGGGGCGAACAGCCGGGTCGCCAGGGGCATGAACAGGTAGACCACCGAGAGCACGATGGTCAGGGTGATCAGGAAAGTGGCGACCACGTAATTGCCAAGCCAGGCATTCAGTTGCAGCACAGGCCCCCAGATCAGCGGCACCAGCAGGGTGTGCGGCAGAATGACCAGCATAGTCAACAACGCCTGTTTCCACCGTGGCGGTGGCGAGGCGGCATCGGTCTGGGTGGAAAACCAGAATTCATGGACCGGGTGGACTTCGGTCTGGTCGCCGTCGGCCAGCATCGGCGCGGCTTCGTCGACCAGCGCCCGGCGTTGCGGCGAGTCGAGCCAGCGCTGCATCGCCTCGGTGGAGCAAAAGCGCAGCACGCAGGTGAACAGGTCGAGGCCGCCGCTCTTGCCGCGAATCACGTCCACGCCCAGGTGCCCTTCGTACTGCCCGGCAACCCCGACAATGCGCCGCAACCAGGCTTCATAAGGCGCTTCCAGGCCAGCCTTGACCCGGTGCTTGACGATCAGCGTCACGACCTCATCGGAGTCCGGCCGCGCGCTGGCCTCGAGGCGATTGGAATCAGACATAACGCAAGGCTCCGGCGAAACGATCATTGAGGGCCAGCCGTCCCGGGCCGGCGATAAGAATGCTGCTGAACAGGATCAACAGCAGCCAGGCGAACTGGCCTTCGGCCAGGCTCCACTGCGGGTGCACCACCAGCAATGCCACCAGCAGCACCGCGAGGATCGGCAGGCAGGCCAGGCGCACCGCCACCCCGGCGACGATCAGCAACGGGCACAGCACCTCGGCGAAGATCGCCAGCATCAGCGTCAGGTTGGCGCCCAGCTGGAACGGGTCTTCGATGCGTTGCAGCTCAGCGCTGTAGTCGAGCAGTTTCGGCAGGCCGTGCACCCACAGCAGAAACAGCCCGGCGCTGACTCGCAAAAACAGCAGCCCGAGGTCCCGGGCCCGTTCATCCCATAGTGAAGCGTTCATTGGCACACCCGCACAATTTGAAAAGTCCTCGGCGTCAACGCCGAGATTGCATGGTGCCGCTGCGCGGGCGGGAAAAATTGAACGCATGTGCTCTCTTCGCCACGGGGCCCGGCACGATCGCCAGCGCCTAGGCGCTGTGGATCTTCAAGGGCTCGGACATGAACTGGGCGATCCGCGAACGCAACCAGCGCTCGGCCGGATCGTTGTCGTGCACCCCGCTCCAGGCCATGGACAACTGCGCCGCCTCGATGGCGAACGGCGGGTCCTCGGCGCGCAAGGCACAGCCTTCGACCAGGGCACAGGCCGCGTAGTCGGGCACGGTGGCGATCATCTCGGTGCCGGCGAGCAAGGCCCGCAAACCGCTGAACTGCGGCACACCTAACACCACGCGGCGGCTGCGCCCGACCTTGGCCAGGTCGAGGTCGATATTGCCGCTCAGGTCGCCGGAGAACGACACCATGGCGTGGGGCCGCCGGCAGTATTCATCGAGGGTCAAGGGCTCGGGGCGGTTGTCACCACGCAGCACTTTGCAGCCGATGTCCCGCAGCTTCTTGCGCTTGGCATTGGCCGGCAACTCGGTGGTGTAGCTGACCCCGACCGAGATCTCCCCCGAGGCCAGCAAGGCCGGCATCAACAGGTAGTTGGCCCGGCGCACCACCACGACTATGCCCGGGGCCTCCTCGCGCAACTGGCTCAACAACGGCGGGAACAGGCCGAACTCGGCATCGTCCGAGAGGCCGATGCGGAACAGGTCGCAGCTGGTCGCCGGATCGAATTCCTTGGCCCGGCTGACCGCGCCCGAGATCGCGTCCATCGCCGGTTGCAGCTCCTTGAGGATCACCAGCGCCCGGGCCGTCGGCTCCATCCCGCGGCCGTTGCGCAACAGCAGCGGATCGTCGAACAGGTCGCGCAGGCGGCCGAGCGCGGCGCTCACCGCGGGCTGGCCCATGAACAGTTTTTCCGCGACCCGGGTCAGGTTCTTTTCGAACATCAGGGCCTCGAAAATCACCAGCAGGTTCATGTCGATGCGGCGCAGATCGTTACGGTTCATAGCGGCAGTCCCCTTGTGTGTTCAGCCAGCGCACGTCACTCGATCATCGGCACCTTGGCCGCCCGCTGGTAAGGCCCGTACTCGGCCGGCACCCACTGGAAATGCCCATCCACCGCGGCGATATGGCCCACGCCCGGGAACGGCAGGTGCGCCGCGGTCACCCAGGTCTTGTTGCTGGCCGCCTCGCTGAAGACCTTGGCCCGGGCCTTGATCGCCTGCTGGTTGTCGACGTCGAAACGGATCGACACTTCCGGGTGCTCGAACTGCACCGCCAGGTTATGCACCAGGTCGCCCATGAACAGGATGCTCTGGCCCTGGGAAGTGAAGCGGTAGGTGGTGCTGCCCGGGGTATGCCCGGCTTCCAGCTGGGCCTCGACGCCCGGCACCGGCGACTGGCCGCTGGCGAAGGTCTTGAAGCGTCCGGCGGCGCGGTACGGGGCGGTGGAGTCCTGGGCGATCTTGAAAAACTCCCGGGCACCGGCGGGCGCCTTGGCCAGCGCCTGCGGATCGAGCCAGTAGTCGGCTTCGGCCTGGGCGGCGTAGACCGTGGCGTTGGCGAACAGCGGTTGTTGCTTGCCATCCACCAGCCCGCACACGTGGTCCAGGTGCAGGTGGGTGAGCAGGATGGCGTCGACCTGCTCCGGGCGATAACCGGCGGCCTGCATGTTCGCCGTGAGCATGCCGGCGGTGGCGCCGATGCACTGGCCGGCGCCGGTGTCCACCAGGATCAGTTGCTTGCCGGTGTTGACCAAAAAGGCGTTGAAGGCGGTCTGTACCCCCGGGGTCTCGATCGAGCGGCGGGCCAGCAAGGCGCGGATCTGGCCCTGGGTCATGCCCTGGAGCAGCTTCGGCGACAGGTCGTTGTAGCCATCGAACAGCGCCGTCACTTCGTAGTCGCCCACCGCCAGGCGGTAGTAACCGGGTACCTGGGTGCCCTGGACCGGCGCCTGCGCCTGGGCGCCAAGCGATGTCAGGACCAATGCCAGGGCTGCTCCGCGCAGCGTGCACAGCAGAGAATGCGTCATGCCTTCACCTTTTTGATCGAGTCAGAAAAACGGCCACTCCCGAGCCAGCCGTACAAGGTCGATCATGCACCGGCCGCGCGCCGCAAAAATTGCAGCCATGTGCTCAGTTGCGGCCACTGCCCACCTGCGGGTTAACGGAATTAACAACGTTTAACTCGCAAGCCCCCGCCACGCCACCAAGAATGAAGCCCTCTGCGCAGACCTGTTTTCTAAATCGGGAAGCGCCCGGCCCACCCTGCGGTGCGTCGGCGCATGCCCACCGACACGGAATTTCGTCATGGCCCACGCTCAGCACAACGCCGTCAGGGCGCCCGCCCCACAAAGCCGAAAAACCACCCCCGGCGGCCTTTCTCCCTGGCGCGAAAGCCTGGTCAAGCAAATGATCCTCGACGGCCTGAGCAGCACCCTGGAAGTCACCGAGCTCGCCCGGGCCTGCGCCCTGTCCCGCAGCCATTTCTCCCGCGCCTTCAAGTGCAGCACCGGCCTGTCGCCCCAGGAATGGATCCGCTGCCAGCGCATCGCCCGGGCCAAGCAACTGATCCAGGACACCGACCTGACCCTGACGCAGATCAGCCTGGAATGCGGCTTCTGCGACCAGGCGCACTTCTGCCACATCTTCACCCACAGCGAAGGCATCAACCCGTTCGCCTGGCGGTGCCGGGTCCTGCGCGCCCGCCCCTGCCTCAACCAGGCGAGCGCATAAGGCCGCGACACGCTTGAGATCCGGCAATAAAAAACGCCGAGAGGCAAAAACCTCCCGGCGTTTTTTATGGATCAGGCGCAGGTTACCGAACCACTCAGGCCTCGATGAACGCCAGCAGGTCGGCGTTGAGCTGATCCTTGTGGGTGTCGGTCAGGCCATGGGGCGCGCCTGGATAGACCAGCAGCTTCGCGTCCTTGACCAGCTTGGCCGAGGCAATGCCGGCGGCTTCGATCGGCACGATCTGGTCGGCGTCGCCGTGCACCACCAGGGTCGGCACGTCGAATTTCTTCAGGTCTTCGGTGAAGTCGGTTTCGGAGAAGGCCTTGATGCAGTCATAGGTGTTCTTGTGGCCCGCCATCATGCCCTGCATCCAGAACCAGTCGATCATGCCCTGGGACGGCTTGGCGCCAGGCTGGTTGAACCCGAAGAACGGCCCGCTGGCGACGTCCTTGTACAGCTGCGAACGGTCGGCCAGCGACGCTTCGCGCAGGCCGTCGAAGACTTCGATCGGCAGGCCGCCGGGGTTGGCCGCGGTCCTGAGCATCAGCGGCGGCACTGCGGAAATCAGCCCGGCCTTGGCGACCCGCGCCGTGCCGTGGCGACCGATGTAGCGCGCCACTTCGCCACCGCCGGTGGAGAAGCCGAACAGCACCGCGTTTTGCAGGTCCAGGCGTTCGATCAGCTGCGCCAGGTCGTCGGCGTAGGTGTCCATCTCGTTGCCCGACCAGGGTTGGCTGGAGCGGCCATGCCCGCGGCGGTCATGGGCGATGACCCGGTAGCCCTTGGACGCCAGGAAGATCATCTGCGCCTCCCAGCTGTCGCTGTTCAGCGGCCAGCCGTGGCTGAAGACGACGGGTTGGCCGCTGCCCCAGTCCTTGTAATAGATCTCGGTACCGTCGCGGGTGGTGAATGTACTCATGGCATGTGCTCCTTCAGGGGGTTGGGTGACTCAAATCGATGATTGGGCCAGGCGCTCGGCCAGGCGCGCCACCCGCTGGCCCAGGTGCGCGGCGGTGCGGCGGTCTTCGAGCGGGGGTGCGTGTTCGGGGGACTGTTCGACATTCGACTGGGCCATGGCGCCCAGGGAACTGCCGAGGCGATTCAACTGGCCATCGAAGACCCCGATGCTGGAGCGCGCCGGCAGCAGGTCGAGGCCGACCCAGATCATCGAGTGCTGGGCCGCGAAGACCGCCATCTGCAACAAGGTGTTGAGCTTGTCGCCACACAGGCAACCGGAATTGGTGAAGCCGGCGGCGAGCTTGTCGCGCCAGGGCTGGGCCAGGTAGAAGGCCGCGGTGGCCTCCATGAAGCCCTTGAACGGCGCCGAGGCGCTGCCCATGTAGGTCGGCGCGCCGAAGATGATGGCGTCGGCCTGGTGCAGGCGCTCCCACTGGTCGTGCACCTCCTCGACCGGGATCAGCCGGCAGGCGCTGTTCAGGTGGCTTTCCACCCCCTGGGCCACGGCTTCGGCCATGACCCGGGTATGGCCATAGCCACTGTGATAGACCACCACCACCTTGCTCATTCCGGCATCCTCCAGACGTGTTCATCCCTTTTTTCTTCGCGCGGCACGCACGATCGTCCCTTCGATCGGCGACATGAAGACCTGGAGTTTTGGGCGTAGGGCGGATACAGGGCGAGTTAAACGTTGTTAATTTTCAGTGGCGCGGGCACGGCCCCTGCCCGCTCGTCGCCAGAGCCGCGGCCAATGAATACGGGCCCCATCGCTGGCAAGGAGATTGCTGCGGTCAGCGCACCGGATGCACGCCCGTCCGCGCCGCGTTGCGTTGTTCGGGAAACCTGAGGAACATGCTCGAAAACCGCGAGATAGAAGGTCGTGCCCTTCGTCCGCCCTTCCCGCACAGGTGCCACGGGAAACACTGGAAAAAAGCAAAGCAGCAGGAGTGAGCCGTTGACCCTAGCCCCCGAACAAGCTGTGCATTTCGGCCCCTACCGGATCTACCCCGGGCAACGCCTGATCCTGGAAGCCGAGCGGCCCTTGCGCCTGGGCCGCCGCTCCATGGACATCCTGCTGATCCTCCTGGAACACGCCGGCGAAGTGGTCAGCAAGCAGCAACTGATCGCCCGGGTCTGGCCCAGGAGCGTGGTCGAAGACACCAACCTGCGGGTGCACATGGCGGCGCTGCGCAAGGCCCTGGGCGACGGCCAGGCCGGCCAGCGCTACATCGTCACCGTGGCCCAGCGCGGCTACAGCTTCGTCGCGCCCTTCTCCCTGGAGCCGTTCTCCCCCGAGCGTTTCGAGCAAAGCCCCGCAGGCGCTCCCGCCGAGCCGAGCGGGCATAACCTGCCGGTGCGCCGCACCCGCCTGATCGGCCGCCAGGTGCTGGTGGACAATGTGATGCGGCAACTGGCGCGCCAGCGTTTCATCACCCTGGTCGGCCCCGGCGGCATCGGCAAGACCACCGTGGCCCTGCGGGTCGCCGAACAGCTGATCGGCCAGTACCGCGACGGCATCCGCCTGCTGGACCTGGCGCCGCTCAACGACCCGCAAATGATCACCAGCCACCTGGCGACCCTCCTCGACCTGGCGCTGCACGACGGCGAACCGGTGGCCGGCCTGGCGAGCTTCCTGCGCGAGCGGCAGATGCTGCTGGTGATCGACAACTGCGAGCACTTGCTCGACGCCATTGCGCCGCTCTGCGAAAGCATCCTGCGCGCGGCGCCGCAGGTGCATGTCCTGGCCACCAGCCGCGAGAGCCTGCGGGCCGAGGGCGAATTCGTGCAACGCCTGGAATCCCTCGATTGCCCACCGCCCATCGCGGTGCTGGACCGCGCCCAGGCCCTGACTTTTTCGGCCCTGCAGTTGTTCGTCGAACGGGCGATGGCCAGCCACGACAGTTTCGAACTGAGCCACGCCGAACTGCCCCTGGCGATCGATATCTGCCGGCGCCTGGACGGCATTCCCCTGGCCATCGAACTGGCCGCCGCCCAGGTCGGCAACCTGGGGCTCGCCGGCTTGCTCAGCCAGTTGCAAGGCAGCTTTCGCCTGCTGCCCCAGGGCGGCCAGATCACCCCGGGCCGTCATCAGACCCTGCGCGCCACCCTGGACTGGAGCTTCGAGCTGCTCAGCGCCTGCGAGCAGGCCTGCCTGCGCCGGCTGGGCATCTTCCGGGGCGGCTTCACCCTGCAATCGGCCGCGGCGGTGATCGTCGGCGAGCACATCGAAGCCCGCGTGGTCTTTACCTCGATCACCCAGCTGGTGGCCAAGTCCCTGCTGAACGTGGAGGTCGGCGACGAGGAAGTGTTCTATCGCCTGCTGGACACCACCCGCAGCTATGCCCTGGAAAAACTCGAGCAGGCCGCCGAGCTGCCGGCTACCCGCAGGCGACACGCCGAACGTTGCCTGGCCCTGATGCACCAGGCCCAGGACGATTGGGAACAGACCCCCTCGACGCTCTGGGTCGAGCGGCACGCCCGCAGCCTGGAAGACATCCGCGCGGCGCTCGACTGGGGCCTGAATGCCCAGGGCCCGCAACAGCTGGCGATCCGCCTGGCCGCTGTCTCCGCGCCGCTTTGGCAGGAGCTGTCGCTGCTCAAGGAACATGGCGCCCATGTGCGCAAGGCCCTGACCCTGCTGCACGCGACAGACCAGCCCTGCCCGCGCCTGACCCAGGCCCTCAAGCTGGCGCTCGGCAGCGCCTGCTACCACACCCAGGGCAACAGCGCCGAAGCCATCGAGGCCTTCGTCGCCGCCAGGACCCTGGCCGAAGGCAGCGACGATGTGGCCGCCCAGCTCAAGGCGGTGTCCGGGCACATGGCGGTCAACCTCAGTTGCGGCCACTACCAACTGGCCCTGGAGCAAAGCCGGCAGTTCGACCACCTGGCGCTGCGCGACGCCGGCGCCAACGCAATGTCCCTCAGCACCCAGCGCCTGCAGGTGCTGGCCCTGCACTTTGCCGGCGACCAACCGCAGGCCCGGGACAAGGCCGAGCAAGTCATCCAGCTGATGGCCCAGAGCGGCAACCTGAGCCGCTTCACCCGCGGCTTTGGCGTGCAGTACGACCAGAGCGTCGCCGCCCTGACGATCCTGGCGCGGATCCTCTGGTTGCAGGGCCATCCGGAAAAAGCCTGGCGCACCGCGCGCCAGGCCCTGGAGATCGCCTTGCAGATCAACCACGGCACGTCCATCTGCTACACCCTGGCGCTGGCCGGCTGCCTGATCGCCCACTACAACGGCGACACCGCGACCGCCCGCGAACTCCTGCGCCTGCTGCTGGAGCAGGCGCAGAAGCATTCGGTGCTGCTGTTCTACACCTGGGGCCGGCACTATGCGCAGGTCATCGAAGGCGCCCCTGAGTTCTCGCCGACGCAATCCGGCGTCGGGCTGATCGGCGAAATCATGGTGACCCTGGACGGCGCTTTCATCGATAACGCCTTGCTGCAACGGGCCGAAAGCGGCACGGCCGGCTGGAGCACGGCGGAGATCCTGCGCGCCAGGGCCGAGGCGCTGCTGACCGACAATGCGCCTGGCACCGCCGAAGCGGTGCTGCACCAGGCGTTGGCAGTGGCCAGGGCCCAGGGCGCGCTGACCTGGGAATTGCGCAGCGCCACCTCGCTGGCCCGGCTCTGGCAGCGCCAGGGCCAGGCCCGGCGCGCCCATGAGCTGCTCGCACCACTCTACGCCCGGTTCACCGAAGGTTTTGCCACGCCGGACCTAACCCGCGTCCGTGAATTGCTCGATGAGCTGCAACGAGACCTTCCTGACTGACAGCCAGCGGGTCTTGCCGATGGCATGGGCATGCCGCCGTTCGAACACCCGCAGTTGCCCGCTGTGTTCGAGCTTTTCCAGCGCGTAGGCGCGGGTGGTGTTGAGAAAGCGGTAATGCGTCGTGCCCTGGCCCTGCTCCAGCGCCAGCAGCGATTTGCGCGCCAGTTGCGCCATGACCTCGGCCACGCACTCGGGCCGCAGCACCGCACAGCTGATGACGTCGGTGGCGGCCCGCACGGTGAAGGCCGTGTCGAACACCGCCAGGCGCTGCAGCAGGGTCTGCTCCAGCCGGCTCAGGCGTTGATAGCTCCAGTCCAGGGCGGACTTGAGCGTCTGATGCCGCGCCACGGCCGT
This sequence comes from Pseudomonas sp. RW409, assembly GCF_003184125.1. Taxonomy (NCBI): domain Bacteria; kingdom Pseudomonadati; phylum Pseudomonadota; class Gammaproteobacteria; order Pseudomonadales; family Pseudomonadaceae; genus Pseudomonas; species Pseudomonas sp. RW409. Next base: position 861,685 of record NZ_QHHP01000042.1, read on the forward strand.
GCGCCGGCCCTGGGTCAGCAGTTGAAAGCAGTTGTCCAGCTGCGCTTGCAGCCCCACCAGCGCCAGCGCGTCGATCTGCGCCGCCGCCAGTTCGATGGCCAATGGCAAGCCATCGAGCCGTCGGCAGATTTCGCGCACCGCTGCCAGGTCCTGTTCCCGCAAGGCAAAGTCTTGCTGGCGGGCCCGGGCGCGGCTGACGAACAGTTGCACCGCCGAATGGCTCATGACCTCGGCCACGCTGTGCAACGCCGAAGCCGGCGGCACCGACAGGGCCGCCAGGCCATGCACGGTCTCCCCCGCAGCCTGTAGCGGTTCGCGGCTGGTGGCCAGGATCGACAGCCGTGGCGCCGAGGCCAGCACCTGCTCGACCACGGCCCGGCAGCGTTCGAGCAGGTGCTCGCAATTGTCCAGCACCAGCAAGGCATGCCGGGTTGCCAGCGCCTCCAGGCCGGCGTCCAGTTCAAGGCTGTGCCTCATGTACTCGACCAGTTGCGCCGGGTCGTCGATGCTCGCCAGGTCGATGAACCACACACCGTCGTGGTAGTGCTGCAACAGCAGCTCGGCGACCCGTAGCGCGACCGTGGTCTTGCCGATCCCCGCCGGGCCGACCAGGGTCATGAAGCGGCGCACCGGCAACTGCCGGACCAGGCTGCCGACCAGCGGATCGCGACCGGTGACCGGGGTCAGCCGTGCCGGCAGGTTGTGTTGGGGTTTGTGCAGGCTGGCCAGCGCGACCGGCTCTTCTTGCGCCTCGCGCAGCACCGGGGCAATGAAGCAATAACCGCGCTGCGGAATGTTGATGATGTAGCCTTGCCCGTCCGGGCCTTCGCCAAGGGCGCGCCGCAGGGCGGCGATGTGCACGCGCAGGTTGATGTCCTCGACCACCGAGTTCGGCCAGACGCAGGCGATCAGTTCGTCCTTGCCCACCACCTGGCCGGCGCGCTCGACCAGCACCCGCAGGATGTCCAGGGCACGCCCGCCCATGCGCAACGGCCGATCGCCGTCCAGGACCAGCCGCTGCCGCAGGTGGAAGGCGTAGGGGCCGAACCGCAGCACCGCATCACTGTTCAAGTCTCTGACGCTGTTCATGCGCATCCACGTGCTGGAAACCCGGCCTGGCGCCAGGCTCCCGCACCTCCATTACCAAGAATTCCCCAGTATCTTGGCAGGCAGCGATGACGGTACAACCGCCCTGGAGGGAGCGTCACGGCCATCGCGGTGCGCCAGACGGACAAGCCGGCACTAGCTGAACTGTTCGCGGTACTGGGTGGGGGTCAGGCCGAGCTTTTCACTGAACAGAAAGCGCATGTGGCGCACGCTGCCGAAGCCGCTTTTGTAGGCCACGGTCTTGAGCGGCAGGTCGCTGGTCTCCAGCAGGTTCCGCGCGCGGTCGATGCGTGCGCTTTGCAGGAACTCCATCGGCGTCATGTTCACTTCCCGGGCGAACACCCGGGCGAAATGGCGCGTGCTCATGTTCGCCAGGCTGGCCATGCGCTCGATGCTGAAGGCTTCGTCCAGGCGTTCGAGCACATGGTTCTGCACCCGGGTCACCGGCGTTTCCTGCGGCGCCACCGTGGCCATCAACGGGCTGAACTGCGCCTGCCCGCCCTGGCGCTTCATCACCACCAGCAACACCTTGGCCACGTCCTGGGCGACTTTCTTGCCGTGGTCGCGGGCGACCACCGCCAATGCCAGGTCGATGCCGGCGGTGACCCCGCCCGAGGTGATCAGGTTGCGGTCCTCGACGAAGATCTGGTCGGTCTCCACCGTTGCCTTGGGGAAGGCCCGGATCAGGCGCTCCGTGTAGTGCCAGTGGGTCGTCACCCGAAACCCGTCGAGCAACCCGGCATGCCCGAGGATGAAGGCCCCGGTGCAGATCGAGCCATAGACGGCCGAGCGGCGCACGGCTCCCGCCAGCCAGTCGAGCAAGGGTGGATGCTTTTCGTTGTAGGCCCCCGGCCCCCCGGGCACCAGCAGCAGGTCATAGTTGTCGCGCGCCTGGTCGATATGCATGTCGGCCTGGACGCTGACGCCGTTGGAAGCGCGCAACGGGCCGTGCTCGGTGCCGATCGTCGAGAGCTGGTAATGGTCCTTCGGCTCCAGATAACGATTGGCGATGGAAAACACCTCCATGGGCCCGGCCATGTCGAGCAGGAGAAAGTCTGGAAACAGCACCATTGCCACGGTTTTCATGGGTAAAGATCACTGATATCAAAGGGTTAAAAGCCTAACGCCGACCCTGCAGATTATGCCCGGACGGCGCGCGATCGTCGGACAAGAATACGTGATTCAGCGCACAAAATTGTCAACCCGAAAGGGACAGTCTTTCAGTTTCCATCTACTTATTGCATCACAGGGTAAACATTAGCCTTCTCCTCAACCGGACGAATTCCCGTCCCGACAGGAGATTCCCCCATGCTGACCCTTCGCAAAGCCTCTGATCGCGGCGCCGCCAACCACGGTTGGTTGAAGTCGTTCCACACCTTTTCCTTCGCCAACTACCGCAACCCGCGGGAGCAGGGTTTTTCCGACCTGCTGGTGATCAACGACGACCGGGTCGCCGCCGGCAAGGGCTTCGGCCAGCACCCGCACCGGGACATGGAGATTTTCTCCTATGTGCTCGAAGGCGCCCTGGAACACAAGGACACCCTGGGCACCGGTTCGGTGATCCGCCCTGGCGACGTGCAACTGATGAGCGCTGGCAGCGGCGTGGCCCACAGCGAGTACAACCACTCGGCCACCCAGCCTGTGCACTTCCTGCAGATATGGATAGTGCCGGATGTCAGCGGCGCCAGGCCGCGTTACCAGCAAGAGCATTTCAGCCCGCAGCAAAAACGCGGTCGCCTGCAACTGATCATCTCCCCCGAGGGCGCCGACGGTTCGCTGCAGGTGCGCCAGGATGCGCGGGTCTATGCCGGGCTGATCGATGGCCAGGAAAGCGCCACCCTGAAGCTCGACGCCGACCGCTACGCCTATGTGCATGTGGCCCGCGGCTCGGTCGAGCTCAATGGCCTGCTCTTGCAGGAAGGCGATGGCGTGCGGGTCCGCAAGGAACAGGCACTGACCTTGAGCAACGGCGCGGATGCCGAAGTGCTGGTGTTCGATCTGCGGGCGCAGGAACTGCCCGAGATGCCTTGACCGGCACTGGCCTGGGGGTTTGCGCCCCCGGGCCTGACTGGCAAACAGCCAGGGCCCCGCAAGCGTTTGAGGCGATATCGGCGAGGCATATCCGCTATCGATGCCGATGATTTCCGCCGCACAGGCGCCACCTTGCAGAATCCACCCCAGCCCATCCCTTTCCACCGCTCACCCATCAAGGACGCCCCCATGTCAGCGCCTACCACCGCGACACTTCCCATGCGTAATGCAGTCTGGCTGCATATTTTCGCCGGCCTGTGCGCCAGCCTGGTCAGTATCGGGCTGGCGCGCTTTGCCTATACCCCGCTGATCCCGCAGCTGATCCAGGCCCACTGGTTCGTCCAGGCCGACGTGGTCTACCTCGGCGCCGCCAACCTTGCCGGCTACCTGATCGGCGCGCTGATCGGCCATCCCCTGGGCAAGCGCCTGAGCAATCCGCGGGTGCTGCGGCTGATGCTGGTGGTCGCCACCCTGTCGTTCTTCGCCTGTGCCTGGGCCCTGTCCTTCAGCTGGTTCTTCGTCTGGCGCCTGCTCTCGGGGATCGCCGGCGGCGCCATCATGGTGCTGGTGGCGTCCACTGTGCTGCCCCACGTACCGCCAGCGCGCCGAGGCGCGGCCAGCGGCGCGATCTTCCTCGGCATCGGCCTGGGCATCGCCGGCTCCGGCACCCTGGTGCCGGCCCTGCTGGAATGGGGCCTGCGCGACACCTGGCTAGGCCTGGGGCTGGTGGCCGCGGTGCTGACCGCCGCCAGCTGGTTCTGCTGGCCGCAGACCCAGCCCGAGCCCGCTGTCGCGGTGAAGGCCAGCGAGCCGGCCAACCATGAAGAGCCGGCGTCCGGCCGTGGCCTGCGCCTGCTGTTCGCCCAGTACGCCTTGATGGCTACCGGGCTGGTGCCGGCCATGGTGTTCCTGGTGGACTACGTGGCCCGCGGCCTCGATGCCGGCACCCATGTGGCGGCGCTGGTGTGGGTGATGTATGGGGTCGGCGCGATCTTTGGGCCGATGGTCTACGGCATGCTCGCCGACCACCTCGGGGCCCGCCGCAGCATCCGCTGGGTGCTGATCGTGCAGGCGCTGGCGGTGGGCGCGTTGAGCATCACCAGCCAGCCGTGGCTGCTGTGCGGGCTGGCGGTACTGGTCGGCTCGTTCCCACCCGGCATCGTGCCTCTGGCCCTGGCCCGGGTCCACGAACTGAAGCAACACGCCCATGCCCAACAGGTCGCCTGGAGCCGCGCGACCGTGGCCTTCGCCAGCTTCCAGGCGCTGGCCGGGGCCGCCTACTCGCTGATCTTCAATGCCAGCGGCGGCCATCATCAGCAGCTGTTCGTGATCGCCAGCCTGGCGTTGTTGCTGGCCATCGCGCTGGATCTCGCCGCCCGCCGGCTGCGCTAGTACAGGTCGCCCACCGCTGCCGCGGTGGGCGACTTGCGTTATCAAAGCCCCTCATTGAGCCCTCGGATTTGACCGGCGGACCTCGCCATTCACGAAGAGCCTGTGAAATCCCTTTCCAATGCCTTCGCGCAAGAATAATGTAGCAATATCTACATTTTTCAGATCTGTCACTACATGAATAACTGGCTAGCGCTAATCCTCGGATTGCCGACCGCGAATGCAACAGCGCGCATGCGCGCCTGGCGAGCCCTGAAAGCCTCCGGGGCCGCGGTGTTGCGCGACGGTGCCTACCTGTTGCCGGACACCGCCACCTGCCGCGAAACGCTGGCCGCGGTTGAGCGCGACATCCTGGCCCTCAATGGCACCGCCTTTGTCCTGCCCGTGGTGGACCCCAACGGCGAACGCTTTATCGGGTTGTTCGACCGCAACGAGGACTACAGCAAACTGCGCAACGAAATCGAGGAGTGCCGGGGGCAACTGACGGCGCAGAATGCCCTGGCCAGCACCCGGCAGATTCGCAAGCTGCGCAAAGCCTACGATCAGCTGGCCAGCATCGATTTTTTCCCCGGCCAGCCGAAGCAGCACACCGACGCCGCCTTGCAGGAGCTGGAGACGGCGGTCAGCCGGGCCTTGTCGACGGATGAGCCGTATAGCCACGACCTGCCCATCACCCTGCTCAGCCCGGGCGACTATCAGGGCCGTGCCTGGGCGACCCGCAAGCGCCCCTGGGTCGACCGCCTGGCGAGTGCCTGGCTGATCCGCCGCTTCATCGATCCCAAGGCGCGGATCCTCTGGCTGGACCAGCCCCAGGACTGCCCGGCCGACGCCCTGGGTTTCGACTTCGATGACGCAGCGTTCAGCCATGTCGGCAACCGCGTGACCTTCGAAACCCTGCAAGCCAGTTTTGCCCTTCGGCAACCCGGCCTGGATCGTCTCGCGGCCCTGGTGCACTACCTCGATATCGGCGGCATCCAGCCCGCGGAGGCTGCCGGCATCGAGCGGGTACTGGCCGGGCTGCGCGAAACCATCAGCCATGACGACCAGCTGCTGGCCGCTGCCAGCGCCATCTTCGACGGCCTGCTCGCCGAGTTCGAGAAAGAGGAACAACCCCATGAGTAAGGTTTCCGAGTCGGCGCTGGAAACGGATCCGCCGAGGCCCGGGCCGGTCGGTTTGCGCGAGGCCTTCTGGTTCTGGCTCAAGCTCGGCTTCATCAGCTTTGGCGGGCCCGCGGGGCAGATTTCGATCATGCACCAGGAACTGGTAGAACGCCGGGGCTGGATCTCCGAGCGACGCTTCCTGCACGCCCTCAACTACTGCATGTTGCTGCCCGGGCCCGAGGCCCAGCAGTTGGCGACCTACATTGGCTGGCTGATGCATCGGACCTGGGGCGGCGTGATTGCCGGCGCGCTGTTCGTATTGCCCTCGCTGTTCATCCTGATCGCCTTGTCCTGGCTGTACATCGCCTTCGGCGAAGTCCCGGTGGTGGCCGGGCTGTTCTATGGCATCAAGCCCGCGGTGACGGCGATAGTCATACAGGCGGCGCACCGGATCGGCTCGCGGGCCCTGAAGAACCCTTGGCTGTGGGCGATAGCCGCGGCGTCATTCACCGCGATCTTTGCCTTCAACGTGCCGTTTCCGTTGATCGTGTTGGGGGCCGCCTTGATCGGTTACCTCGGCGGTCGCCTGGCACCCGAGAAGTTCAAGGTCGGAGGGCACGGTGCGGCTAAAAAGTCCTTCGGCCCGGCCTTGATCGATGACGACACCCCTGCCCCTGGGCATGCCCGCTTCAGTTGGCTGAAACTCGCGCTGCTGGCATTCATCGGTGCCCTGTTGTGGGCCTTGCCGATGGGCGCCCTGACCGCGCTGTTCGGCTGGCAAGGCACCTTGACCCAGATGGGCTGGTTCTTCACCAAGGCCGCCCTGCTGACCTTCGGCGGTGCCTATGCCGTGCTGCCGTATGTCTATCAGGGCGCGGTGGGTCACTACGGCTGGCTGACCCCGACCCAGATGATCGACGGCCTGGCCCTGGGGGAAACCACCCCCGGGCCGCTGATCATGGTGGTGGCCTTCGTCGGCTTCGTCGGGGCTTATGTCTCGCAAGTGTTTGGCGCCGACCAGGTGTTCCTGGCCGGGGCGGTCGCGGCGTCGCTGGTCACCTGGTTCACCTTCCTGCCTTCGTTCCTGTTCATCCTCGCCGGCGGCCCGCTGGTGGAGTCGACCCACAACGAGCTCAAGTTCACCGCGCCGCTCACCGGGATCACCGCCGCGGTGGTCGGGGTGATCCTCAACCTGGCGTGCTTCTTCGGCTACCACGTGCTGTGGCCGAACGGCTTCAGCGGCGCCCTCGACTGGCCCTCGGCGCTGATCGCCCTGGCCGCGGCGGTTGCCCTGTTCCGCTTCAAGCGCGGCGTGATCCAGGTGCTGATGGCCTGTGCGCTGGCGGGCCTGGCCGTGCACCTGCTGCGCTAGGGCACAGGCGCCGGCCCGCCAACGCTGCGGGCCTCAGCCCTGCCCCTTGAGGAAATGGCGGATGCGGATCTTCACCCCGTCGCTCTGGAAGCGGCGGGCGGCCGCTTCGATCTTCAGTTCGGCGCGGGTCACCCGCTCGTGGTGACGCAGGTGGCCGACCCAGGATTCGTCGAAGAAAATCTCGCACCACAGGCGCGGGTTTTCGCTGTCCTGCAACAGGCACCAGGAAAACGAACCGTTGCGCTGGCGCATGCGTCGCACCGGGTTCATCGCCTGCTGGAAGGCCTGGGCGTGTTCGGGGGCGATGTCGTATTCCAGGCGGATCATCACCGGGCCGCGTTCCAGGTCCTGGTCGGCGCTGAGCAGCGGTTGCGGCCAGTGCAGCGACGGCGCCAGGTCTTCGGCGCTGCGCTGGGGCAAGCCGACCCGCCAGGTCAGCCCGACCCCGGCCAGCAGCACCGCGGCCGCCACGCTCAGGGCAAGGCTCATGGACAACAGGCTGGCCACCCAGCCCCAGAGCAACCCGCCCAGGGCCATGCTGCCGAAGAACATCAGGATATACACCGCCAGCGCCCGCGCCCGCACCCAGGCCGGCACCGAGGTCTGGGCCGCCACCTGGAAACTCGAGAGCACGGCGATCCAGGCGCCGCCGCTGATCAGCATCACCGGGATCAACAGATAGAAGTCGCGCAGCCAGGCCAGGGCGAACAGCACCAGGGCGTAGATCACGCTGGCCAGCGCCACCAGGCGATCCACCGCCAGGTGCTGGCGCAGCCGCGGCAACAGCATCGCCCCCAGCACCGCGCCGAGGCCGACACTGCCGAGCAACACGCCGAACTGAGTCGCGCTGCCCTGCAACTCGCCGCGCACGATCAACGGCAGCAAGGACATGCCGGCGCTGGCGCCGAAGAAGAACGCCAGGGTGCGAATCAGCACCCGTTGCAGCGGATGGGAACTGCGGGCGTAGCGCCAGCCCACGCGGATCGCACTGAACAGCCGCTCCGCCGGCAGCACCGCGACCTTCGGCTCGCGCCGCCAGCAGGCGAGCACGGCGATCACCGCAAAGAACGACAGCGCATTCACCGCAAAGGTCGCCCAGGGCCCGGCCAGGCTCACCAGGACCCCGGCGATGGCCGGGCCCACGGCGCGCGCCACGTTGGTCCCGACGCTGCTCAAGGCGATGGCCGCGGGCAATTCGCCGGCGGGCACCAGTTCCGGGGTCAGGGCCGACCAGGCCGGCATCATCAGCGCTGTGCCGATGCCCATGGCCAGGGTCAACAGCAGCAACAGGGGCACCGTCATCAGGCCACTGAGGGTCAGGAACGCCAGGAGCATGGCGACGCTGGCCATCCAGCCCTGCACCAGCAACAGGTAGCGGCGCTTGTCGACGATATCGGCCAGCGCCCCCGCCGGCAGCGCGAGGAAAAACATCGGCGCCGCGGCGGCCACCTGCACCAGCGCCACCGTCATCGGGCTGGCCGACAACGAGGTCATCAGCCAACCGGCGCCCACCTCGTGCATCCAGGTGCCGATGTTCGAGGCGATGCTGGCCAGCCACAGCCCGCGAAACAGGCCATGCTTGAGCGGGCTCCAGGGCGACAGGGAGGCCGCGCTACGGGAGGAATCGAGGGTCTGTTTCATGACGGTCCTTGAGTCGTGGGAACGGTGTGCAATCCGGGCGTTTTCATCGCCAACGACCACCGGCCGACGCAAGCGGGTTGCGTCAGCCGGTGGTCATTGGCGACAGGCTTACTTGACCTGACGCTGCGGCGCCTTGTGCACCATGGTGTAGGCATAGTCCACGCCCATGCCGTAGGCGCCGCTGTGCTCGCGCACCAGGTCCATCACCGCGTCGTAGGTTTCCTTGTGCGCCCAGTCGCGCTGGAACTCGAGCAGCACTTGCTGCCAGGTCACCGGCACCGCGCCGGCCTGGATCATGCGTTGCACCGACATGTCGTGGGCTTCCTGGCTGGTGCCGCCGGAAGCGTCGGTGACGATGTACACCTCATAACCTTCGGCCAGGGCTTCCAGGGCCGGGAAGTTCAGGCAGACCTCGGTCCACAGCGCGGCCATGATCAGCTTCTTGCGTCCGGTGGCCTTCACTGCTTCCACCAGTTTCTTGTCTTCCCAGGAGTTCATCGAGGTGCGCTCGATCGGCTGGTGATCCGGGAACACGCTGAGCAGTTCCGGCCAGATGTAGCCGCTGAAGCTTTCGGTTTCCACCGAGGTGAAGATGGTCGGCACGTTGAAGATCTTCGCCGCCTTGGCCAGGCCCACGGTGTTGTTCTTCAGGGTCTGGCGGTCGATCGACTGCACACCGAAGGACATCTGTGGCTGGTGGTCGATCAGGATCAGGGCGGAGTTGCTTGGGTTGAGCAGTTCACGGATAGACATGGCGCGTTCCTTTTGATGTCGATAGCTAAGTGGGTTAAAGCGTTGAGTTGCAAAATTCGGGGGCTCGGCGCGGATTCCGTTGTGGAGGCTTTGCTGCCGGCTTGGTGGCTAATTTAGGGGCTAGATTAAAAAGGGACAATTCCCTAAAATCGAGAATCATTGATTCCAAAATAGGGACAGTCATGGATCGCATCGAATGCATGCGCGCGTTTGTCATCACGGTCGATGCCAACGGCTTCGCCGCTGCGGCCCGGGCCATGGACGTGCCGCGCTCGAAAGTCAGCAAACAGATCCAGGCGTTGGAGGAAGCCATCGGCGTGCAGTTGCTGCACCGCACCACCCGCAGCCTGCACCTGACCGAAGCCGGCGCCGAGTACTACGAGTCGGCGCGGGAAGTCCTGGCCGCCGTGGACGAGGCCGAACAGCGGGCGCGGGACGGCATCGGCGAATTGCGCGGGGTGCTGCGGGTCAACGCGCCGATGTCCTTTGGCTTGCGCCGCCTCGGGCCGCTGGTGCCGCTATTCCATGAGCAGCACCCGAACATCGAGTTGCAGCTGGTGCTCAGCGACCAGCAGGTGGACCCGGTACGCGGCGGTTTCGACGTGACCATCCGCATCGCCAGCCTGGCCGACTCGTCGATGGTCGCCAAGCTGCTGGCCCCGGCGCCGCGGATCATGGTGGCCTCGCCGGACTACCTGAAGCGCGCCGGCATCCCGCAGACGCCCCGCGACCTGACCGCCCACCAGTGCCTGAACTATGGCTACCTGCAAAGCGGAGTCAGCCTGCAATTGAGCAACGGCAAAGACACCCAGCGCGTCCACGTCACCGGCCCGCTGCACGCCAACAACGGCGACCTGCTGGCCCAGGCCGCCGAGGCCGGCATGGGCATCGCCCTGCTGCCCGACTTCATCGTCGCCGACGCCCTGGCCGCCGGCCGCCTGGTGCCGGTGCTGTGCGAATGGCAGGCGCCGCCGATCAGCATCCACGCGGTGTACCCGTCGGCCCGGCGCGTGCCGCAAAAGACCCGGGCCTTTATCGAATTCCTGGTCGCCCAGTTGGCGGAGAAACCGCCTGTGCATCCGTAGGTGATCCAGGCGAGATGGGGTGTCAGATACACCGCCTCGCGGGCAAGCCTCGCTCCTACAGAAGCCGGGAACACCATGGCGTCCCTGTAGCCGCTGCCGAGCCCGCGAGGCTGCGATCGGCAACGCAGGGGCCGCAAAACCGGGCACCGCGTTCCTACAGGCAAACCGCATGCGCAGGTTTTGCGAGGACTTCGTCCTCGAGCGCAGCCTCGCGCTGCTCGGCAGCGGCTACAGACATGCGTGAACACCTCCTCTTCTGTAGGAGCCAGGCTTGCCGGCGATGCAGGCGACGCGGTGCCGCGGGCGACCTGGGCTGTCTCGGCGATGGACCTACACTGAATGCATACACCTCGGCATTCGTGAGGGGCCATCATGCGTAACTCTCCCAGACTCGCGGCGCTCAGCCTGGTCGCCAGCCTCGTCTACCTTGGCCTGGCCATCCTCGGCATGGGCGGGCTGGTGGCGTTCTTCTCCCACCCGGCGTTGTGGGTCATCGCCCTGTCCTTGCTGGCGATGGCCGGCGTGGCCCAGTTCAGCGAAGGCAACCTGAGCCCCGGCAAACAGGAAGACCGGGAAAACCGCTGGGTCCTCGCCGCCTTCGGCATCCTCGGGCTGTTGCTGGCCTTTCTTCCCGCCTACACCGACCGCCTGAATTTCTGGACCTTTGGCGGCACCGACACGCGCTGGTTCGGCGTGGTGTTCTTTATCGCCGGTGGCATCTTGCGGCTGTGGCCGGTGTTCGTGCTGGGCAATCGCTTCAGCGGCCTGGTGGCGATCCAGCCCGGCCATCAGCTGGTGACCACCGGCATCTACGGCACCCTGCGTAATCCGAGTTACCTGGGGTTGCTGATCAATTGCGTGGGCTGGGCCCTGGCCTTCCGCTCCGGGGTCGGCCTGCTGCTGACAGCCTTGATGCTGATCCCGCTGATCGCCCGCATCCACGCCGAAGAAGCCTTGCTGCGCAAAGAGTTCGGCAAGCAATACGACACTTACTGCGCCTACACCTGGCGCCTGGTGCCCTGGATCTACTGAGGACTTTTTCCGTTACGTTGCCGGGGGCGGTGTTAAATATTTTGTGACGCGCCCCTTGGCAGCGAGGACCAGTCCCGGTAAAACGGTGAGCCTCACTTGCACGAAATGTCCGTGAATTCTTGACGAGATCCGCCGGCCGATGAACGCCTTGTGTTGCCGCCCGCCCTGCCAGACATGCGCTGCTGCCCCGTGCAGCCGCCTCGGCATTGGCATGGCGACAACGCAACGCACCCGCGGCGATCTCCACGGCACCCCCGGGGACCCGCGATGAAACTGCTGGTCAATCTGCCCATGGCCCTGTGCCGCTCCCGCCTGCGTCATTCCTCGCGCCCTCCGGATCTCTCGCTTTCGCTCTGAACGCGCGCCTTTGCGCGTCGAGCCCTGCCGCCTTGCTATCTGCCATTGCAACCGGGCCATGCCGGCGCCGCTGCATGAACCGAACCTGCGCGCCGTCATGGCGCAAGCGAGAGAACCATGAAATTTGCAGCCCTTGATGAGGCCCGTAGCTTCCTGGCCGCCAACCCCGATATCGACATGATCGAGCTGTTCATCCTCGACGCCAACGGCGTGCCGCGCGGCAAGCTGCTGCACCGCGAAGAACTGCTGGCGGTCTATGAAAGCGGCCGCCCGCTGCCCAGCACCATCCTCGGCCTGACCCTGCAGGGCGACGACGTGGAAAACTCCGGTCTGGTCTGGGACGTCGGCGATATCGACTGCCGCGCCTACCCGCTGGCCGGCAGCCTGGTGCGCCTGCCGTGGCGACAGATCCCCACCGCCGCGGTGCAGGTCAGCATGCACCCGCAGGAAGGCCTGCCGGCCAGCATCGCCGACCCGCGCCACCTGTTGATCAAGGTCATCGACCAGCTCAAGGCCGAGGGATATCACCCGGTGATGGCCTGCGAGCTGGAGTTCTACCTGCTGGATACCAAGCGCGACAGCAACGGCCGCCCGCAACCGGCGCTGGACGCCGACGGCGGCCGGCCACGGCACACCCAGGTCTATGGCCTGCGCGAGCTGGAGCAGATCGAACCCTTCCTCGCCGACCTCTACGCCGCCTGCAAGCTGCAAGGCATTCCGGCGCGCACGGCGATTTCCGAATACGCCCCGGGCCAGGTGGAAATCACCCTGGAGCACGGTGATGCCCTGGAGGCCATGGACCAGGCGGTGCGCTACAAGCGCCTGGTCAAGGCCGTGGCCCACCAGCACGGGATGCAGGCGACCTTCATGGCCAAGCCCTTCGATGACCTGGCGGGCACCGGCATGCACATGCACGTGAGCCTCGCCGACGCCGCGGGCCACAACCTGTTCGCCGCCGAAGACCCGGCCGGCACCCCGCTGCTGCGCCAGGCGGTGGGTGGCATGCTCGCGTCGCTGCTCGACTCGCTGCTGCTGTTCTGCCCCAACGCCAATTCCTATCGCCGCTTCCAGGCCAACAGCTACGCGCCGCTGGCACCGACCTGGGGCGTCGACAACCGCACGGTGAGCCTGCGAGTGCCGGGCGGCCCGGCCAACAGCCGGCATATCGAGCACCGCATCTGCGGCGCCGACGCCAACCCCTACCTGGCGGCCGCGGCGATCCTCGCCGGGATCCATCGCGGCCTGCGCGAACAACTCGATCCGGGCGACCCGGTGCAAGGCAACGGCTATGCCCAGGCCAGCGAACTGCTGCCCACCGACTGGCTGACCTCGCTGACCGCCCTGGAGAACTCCAGCTGGGCCCGCAATGCCCTGGGCAGCGAATTCCTCGGGGTCTACCTGGCGGTCAAGCGCGCCGAATACCGCCAGTTCATGGCCGAAGTCGGCGAGCAGGACTGGCGCTGGTACCTGACCCAGGCGTGACGCGCTGGCCGGCGTCATAGCGCCGGCCCGGCCCCTTCCCAGCATTCGAGAACGACCCATGACAGCCGCATTCAACCCGGTAACACCGGCAGCCGAACGCTGCCCTTCCTACTACAGCGCCACCCTGAATGACGAAACCGCCTACCCGCCCCTGCAAGGCCAGGTGAGCGTCGACGTGGTGATCATCGGCGGCGGTTTCACTGGCGTCGCCAGCGCCGTGGAACTGGCGGAAAAAGGCCTGAAAGTGGCCCTGGTCGAAAGCCACAAGATCGGCTGGGGCGCTACCGGGCGCAACGGCGGCCAGGTCACCGGCAGCCTGTCCGGCGACGAGGCCATGCGCAAGCAGATGCGCCGCACCCTGGGCGACGAGGTCGACGATTTCATCTGGCAACTGCGCTGGCGCGGGCACCGGATCATCCGCCAGCGCGTGGACAAATACGCCATCGCCTGCGACCTCAAGCACGGCCACCTGCATGCCGCCTACAAGCCCAGCCACCTCGCCGGCCTGCGTGCCGACTATGAAGAAGCGGTGCGCCGCGGCATGGGCGACGAGGTCAGCCTGCTGGACCAGCAACAGCTGCGCGAGGTGCTGGACAGCCCGCTGTACCACGGTGCGATCAAGAACACCCGCAACCTGCACCTGCATCCGCTGAACCTGTGCATCGGCGAAGCCCGCGCCGCCGAGAGCCTCGGCGCGCTGATCTTCGAGCACAGCGAAGTGCTGCAGATCGTCCACGGCGAGCGCCCGGCGGTGATCACCGCCCAGGGCCGCATCGACGCCAGACAGGTGCTGCTGGCCGGCGACGTGTACCACAAGCTGGAGCCGAAACAACTCAAGGGCAAGATCTTCCCGGCCATGGGCGGCATCGTCACCACCGCGCCCCTGGGCGACCTGGCCAAGCGCCTCAACCCCCAGGACCTGGCGGTCTACGATTGCCGCTTCGTGCTCGACTATTACCGCATGACCGCCGACGGCCGCCTGTTGTTCGGCGGCGGCGCCAACTACAGCGGCAAGGACTCGCGGGACATCGCCGGCGAACTGCGCCCGTGCATCGAACGCACCTTCCCGGCGCTCAAGGGCGTGGCCATCGACTTCCAGTGGAGCTGCGCCATGGGCATCGTGATCAACCGCATCCCGCAACTGGGCAAGCTCTCGGACAACGTCTGGTATTGCCAGGGCTACTCCGGCCACGGCATCGCCACCAGCCACATCATGGGCGAGATCATGGCCCAGGCCATCACCGGGCACTTGGGCGACTACGACACCTTCGCCGCCTGCCAGCACATCCGCGTGCCCTTCGGCGACCAGCTGGGCAACCCGATGCTGGCGGCGGGCATGTGGTACTACCAGATGCTTGAACGGTTGCGCTAAGGCCCCGTACTCCTCGCTTCTGTAGGAGCGAAGCTTGCTCGCGATAGCGCCCTCACGACCGCCATCGCCAGCAAGCCTTTCGCCGCGACACCTGCCTGGTAGCGATCTGTAACCATTGAAAATCATCGTCCCTGGAATCGGGTAGTACGCTTGCGCAGCACCCTGAATGCTCAGTGCCAAAACCGACCGGGCACTCCTACTCATGCGCACGCCCAAGCGGGTGCCAGGGCGACACATAAACCGGCCTTCGTGGCCCTCCAGTTTCAATGAACAAGGATCGCTCAAGCATGAAATTCGCCTACACCATTTTCTATGTCCCGGATGTCAGCGCCTCGCTGGCTTTCTTCAATCGCGCCTTCGGCCTGCCCACCCGTTTTCTCCATGAGTCCGGCACCTACGGCGAACTGGAAACCGGCGCCACCGCCCTCGCCTTCGCCGCCCATGAACTGGGCGCAATGAACTTCAACGGCGGCCACGTCGAGGCCCACAGCTCGGCCAGGCCGCTGGGCATGGAAATCGGCCTGGTCTGCGCAGACGTGCACGCCGCCCATCAAAAGGCGCTGGATGCCGGCGCCAGCGAACTCAGCGCGCCCAGCGAAAAACCCTGGGGGCAGACCGTGTCCTATGTGCGTTGCCCCGACGGCCTGCTGGTGGAGTTGTGCACGGCGGTGCAATCCTAGTTCCTTCGGCTCGTGCGGGCACAAAACCCGCGCGAACCTATACAACCCGGGAATCTGCTCTAGGCTGAAGCCTCGGCGACTATGGATATAGAGCCATCGAGCAAGTGGAAACACATGGAAATGACTTTCAAGGAGAAACCCCATGTCTGCGATTCCTTCAAGAACCAACCGCTCTCCCCTGCGCATGAACAAGGATGTCACTGCGCTGATTCCGGACTTCCCCTTTCACTACGCCAACTATTTGCAGAGCGCGACTAATCGAAAGCTTCCCCCCTGCCAGGTAGACCCGGAGAACTATGGGCAGAAAGTGTTGATCGTCGGCGCTGGCGTCTCCGGTCTGGTCGCCGCCTATGAAGCCATGCGCATGGGCCTGCACCCGGTGGTGGTCGAGGCCTCCGAGCGCATCGGCGGGCGGCTCTACTCCAAGGTCCAGGGCGACCCCGAAAACCCGGGCAGCCAGGTGCTCTGTGAACTGGGCGCCATGCGTTTCCCGGTGTCGGGCAAGGCGCTGTTCCACTACTTCCGCAAAGTCGGCATGACCGAAAACTCGGCGGACTTTCCCAACCCGGGGACTGCCGCCGCCGTCAGCACGGTGGTCGATTACCGCGGGGAGAAGGTCTATTACGAAGTGGACGGCAACCCGGCCTTTCCAAAGCCACAGGAATACGTCGAGCTGGAAGACCAGTTCTTCGATGACTTCCTGGAAAACTACCACTTCAAAGATCTGGAAAAGGCCATGACCGAGGGCTCCATCGATCAACAGAAGATCAAGCAGCTCTGGAATGCCATCGTCAAACCTCAGTCGGGAACCAGCGGCGACGACGTCAGCTTCTACGCCGCGCTCCTGGAAAACTCCGGCTGGAGCAAGGCCGATATCGACCTGTTCGGCCAGATCGGCTTCGGCACCGGCGGCTGGAACACCGACTACCCCAACAGCATCCTCGAGTTGCTGCGCGTGCTGTACACCGGCCTGGATGCCGACCACCAACTGATGTTCGACGGCTCCTCGAGCCTGCCGCAACGACTCTGGTCCAAGGCGCCGAAAGAACTGGGTGACGTGATGCTGCACTGGGGCGAGGACACCACGGTCGAAGCGCTGTCGCGCGAGGTATTCGCCGACCCGTTCCACAAGGAGGTGCGACACATCGAACGCCAGCCGGACGGTTCCTTCCGCGTCGCCATCACCGACACCCGCACCCGGAAGACCCAGCAGTGCCACTTCCCCAGCGTCATCTACACCCCGCATGTGCGGATCCTCGACAAACTGCGCTACTCGGGGAACCCGCAAAGCCTTCCCGCCATGAACAGCCTGCTGCCCATCGATACCTGGGAAGCCATCATGTACACCCACTACATGCAGTCGGCGAAGATTTTCGCCGCCACCCAGCGCCCGTTCTGGAACGACCCGGTGGTGGGCGACGAGCAACGCAAGATGAGCATCACCCTCTCCGACCGCCTGACCCGCGGCACTTACCTGGTCGACTACTCGGCCAGCAAGGGCGACTACAAAGGCAGCGGGATCTTCCTGTCCTACACCTGGAACGACGATGCGCTGAAATTCCTCGGCGACCGCCCCGCGCCGTTACCGCAGCATGTCGAGCTGTGCACCAACCTGCTGGACAACGTCTACCCGGGGATCAACCTCAACGAGCAATACAGCACCGTCAATGCGTTCGTGGAGCACAACTGGGAGGATCAGCCGCTGTACCTGGGCGCCTTCAAGATGAACCTGCCGGGGCAGTACGAATATCAGCGGCGGATCTTTTCCCAGTTCATGAGCGGCATCGACACCGGCAATCCCGACCGCTTCATCCTGGCGGGCGATGACGTGTCCTGGACGGCCGGCTGGGCCGAAGGCGCGGTCACCACCGCGATCAATGCGCTGAACAAGCTGGCGGTGTGTTTTGGCGGCGGCAGCCAGCCGGCCAACCCGGGGCCGGTGGAATCCTGGGAGCAGTTGAAACCGGTCGAGTTGAGCTGACCGGTAAATAGCGTCACTCCAGACCCCGTCGCTGCCAGACTGGCACGGCGGGGTCTATGTTTCACGACCTGGCGCTGCTTAGCGCCCCCATTTCTCCAAGGCAAACTCAACGAAACTGCGCAGCTTGGGCAGGCGGTAACGGTCCTGGGCGTAGAGCAGGTGCATCGCCCGCCGGGGCAATTGATAGTCCTGCAGCACGGGCACCAGCCGCCCCTGTTGCAGGTCTTCTTCCACCAGGGCATCGGGCATCATCACCACCCCCAGGCCACCCCGCGCCGCGCGATGCAGGCCGGACGAGGTGTTGGTCAACAACGAGCCGGACACTGGAATCAGCACGTCGCCCTCGGGCCCGCGCAACGGCCATTGGGTGGCGGTGGAGCTCCACTCGTCACCGGCCGGATAGGCGAACGCCAGGCAGTTGTGGTGCTGCAGGTCCTCCGGGACTCGTGGCGTGCCGCAGCGCTGTAGATAGTCCGGCGCCGCGCAGATGGTCAGGGTGTAGTCCTCCAGGGGCCGGGCGATCAGCGACGAGGTGTCCAGGTTGCCCAGGCGAAAAGCCACGTCGAAGGCACCGTCGATCAGGTCGAAGCGCTGGTTGGCCAGCGTCAGTTCCACCTTGACCTGCGGGCAGCGCTGCTGGAATTCGCTCAGGGCCGGCGCCAGGCGCTCGGTACCGAAGGTCAGCGGCGCGGTGATGCGCAGGGTGCCCGACGGCTCACCCTGGACCTGCTCCGCCATGCGCTCGGAGTCCGCCACCAACCCCAGCACCGCCAGGCAACGCTGGTAATACTCGGCGCCGAACTCAGTCAGGCGCTGACGCCTTGTGGTGCGACTGAGCAGGCTGACCCCGAGGCGCTGCTCCAGGGCCCGCAGGTGATTGCCGACCATGGTGGTGGACAGGCCGCACTCGCGGGCAGCGGCAGTCATGTTCCCCGCCTCCACCACCTTCACGTACACCGTCATCGCCTGGAACAGATCCATTATCAACCCTGACTTGAAGATGATTAAAGAATTGACGAGTTTATCTAGCTCAGGTGGCTAACGATACTGCCCGCACACCCCTTGGATGGAGCTACCCGTCATGACCGCCACCTGCCTGATGAACACCTATCAGCCGCTGCCGCTGAGCTTCACCCGCGGCCTGGGCACGCGCCTCTGGGACCAGGCCGGCCGCGAATACCTGGACGCGGTGGCCGGCGTGGCGGTGACGGGCGTCGGCCATTCCCATCCCAGACTGGTCAGTGTCATCAGCGAACAGGCCGGCCTGCTGCTGCACACCTCCAACCTCTACGGCATCGACTGGCAACAGCAACTGGCGCAGCGGCTGACCCGCCTGGCCGGGATGGACCGGGCGTTCTTCAACAACTCCGGCGCCGAAGCCAACGAGACCGCGTTGAAGCTGGCGCGGCTGCACGGCTGGCACAAAGGCATCGAGCGGCCGTTGGTGATTGTCATGGAGAACGCCTTCCACGGCCGCACCCTGGGCACCCTGGCGGCCAGCGACGGGCCAGCGGTACGCCTGGGCCTGAATTCGCTGCCGGGGGATTTTCTCAAGGTGCCCTTCGGTGACCTGGCCGCCCTGGAGCAAGCCGCGCAGGCCCACGGCCCGCGTATCGCCGCGGTGCTGATGGAGCCGATCCAGGGCGAAAGCGGTATCCGTCTGGCCCCGCCCGGCTACCTCAAGGGCGTGCGCGAGCTGTGCAGCCGGCGCAACTGGCTGCTGATGCTCGACGAGATCCAGACCGGCATCGGCCGCACCGGCCAGTGGTTCGCCTGCCAGCATGAAGGCGTAGTCCCGGACGTGATGACCCTGGCCAAGGGCCTGGGCAACGGCATCCCCATCGGTGCCTGCCTGGCCCGGGGCAAGGCCGCGCACCTGTTCACCCCCGGCAGCCACGGCAGCACCTTCGGTGGCAACCCGCTGGCCTGCCGGGTGGCCTGCACCGTGCTGGAGATCATCGAGCAACAAGGCCTGCTGGCCAACGCCAGGCGCCAGGGCGAGCACCTGCTGCAACGCTTGCGGGCGGAGCTGGCCGATCACCCGCAGGTCCTGCAGGTGCGTGGCCTGGGGTTGATGATCGGCATCGAGCTGAAAGCCCCACAACGCGAGCTGGCGCTCCGGGCGGCCCAGGATCACGGACTGCTGATCAACGTGACCCGGGGCAGCACCATCCGCCTGCTGCCAGCGCTGATCGTCGACGAACGCGAGGTCGAGATGATCGTGCGCGGGGTCAGCCGGACATTGCAAAGCGCCGAGGTCGATGGCGATGCAGCAAGAGTGGAAGGAATGCTGGCGGTGTCGTGACCGATGCCTGATGGCCGGGTGAGGTCAATCAGAACGCTTCGCGAGCAAGCTCGCTCCTACAGGGGGCATGCGTGTTTCTGTAGGAGCGAGCTTGCTCGCGATGGGATGGATCAGCAAACGGTGTGGGCCGGGCTCAGTCGTCCAGCGGTTTCGGTGGCGCCGCTGGCTTACCCGATTTGGCGGCCTTGCCGGCGTGGGCTGCCTTGACTTCCGAGACCGGCGCTAACGTCGGCGCAACGGCTTCCTTTTCCGCCGCTGGTAGTTGGTCAATGGTGCTGAAGACTTCCTTGAGTTCGATGGCCCCGGAATGCTCGAGCTTCTTCTCGCCGTCCTTGCCCACCAGGATCACCTTGGTCTGCGCCCCGGCGCCGAGCTTCAGGCTGCGGATCAGCGCCATGGTCGATTGCGGGTCCAGGTCCTTGCCGTCGCGTTGGCCGATGGTGTTGATCACCGTGTAGAGCACCATGTTGCGTTCGCTGAAGGCCTGGCGGTTGGCCGGCTCGTCGAGGGATTTCTTCAGCGCCACCAGGGTCGGGTCCACGGAGCTGGGTGCGATCACGATCAGTGGGCGCGCCTTGCCCTGATCCTGGGCCAGAGGGCCTTCGTTGTCGGCCGCCATTGCGGGGCCGACGACAGCGAGCAGCGTTGCGAGGGTCAATGACCGAATGAACATGCGTCTCTCCTTTGGGTATCCACGTCCTAATGATTGCGCATCAGGGGAAAAGGTCCAGACCTGGACTCAAATTCTGACATTTTATTGAGCCATGCCCGTGATCCGCGGTGCGGGAACCGTCGCTGCGCGTGCTCGTTTTCGTCGCGAGCGATCGACGCTCCCATAAATACCAGTGATGAGCGAACCCTCTCAATCGGCATGATCGACCCGCCCTGGCGCCCATGACAACCGGCATGGCCTATGCCGTTCTGGCATGGGCCCATACGAATTCGTCATCATTTTCGCCGCGGTGGCGTGATAGCCTTCACCCCGGCCATAACAAAAGCGCCCGCCTGGCTTTTTCCATCCGGTGCGGCGTCACCCGCCGTTTCATACCTGCTTGCTTCGTCTTCATCTGCCCAGGTTTTCGCAGCGAACCTCCTACACAGGCTCGCTGGACGACCGATTGCATTTTTGACTCGACGCTATCGTCGGCATCTCTTTTACCTCCTTCCGGGAGTTCGTATGTCCAGGCTGTCTCATCAAGATTTACGCCGTAGTTTTCGCGAGTTGATCGCTTCAGACTCCTGCTTCCACACTGCCTCCGTCTTCGACCCGATGTCGGCACGGATCGCCGCCGACCTGGGGTTCGAAGTGGGCATTCTCGGCGGCTCCGTCGCCTCGCTGCAGGTGCTGGCCGCGCCTGACTTCGCCCTGATCACCCTGAGCGAATTCGCCGAGCAGGCCACCCGCATCGGCCGCGTCGCCCAACTGCCGGTGATCGCCGACGCCGACCACGGCTACGGCAACGCCCTCAATGTGATGCGCACCGTGGTCGAGCTGGAGCGCGCCGGCGTCGCCGCCCTGACCATCGAAGACACCCTGCTGCCGGCCCAGTTCGGACGCAAGTCCACCGACCTGATCTCGGTCGCCGAAGGCGTGGGCAAGATCCGCGCGGCGCTGGAAGCCCGGGTCGACCCGGAACTGGCGATCATCGCCCGGACCAACGCGGCGATCCTGCCGATCCAGGAAATCATCAGCCGCACCCAGCAATACGAGCGCGCCGGCGCCGACGGCATCTGCATGGTCGGGGTCAAGGATTTCGAGCAACTGGAACAGATCTCCGAGCACCTGTCGGTGCCCCTGATGCTGGTGACCTACGGCAACCCGGCGCTGCGCGACGATGCGCGCCTGGCGCAACTGGGCGCGAAGATCATCGTCGACGGCCACGCGGCGTATTTCGCGGCGATCAAGGCCACCTACGACTGCCTGCGCGAACAGCGGCAGATCTTCACCCAGGCCTCGGACCTCAGCGCTACCGAGCTGGCCCACACCTACACCCAGCCCGAGGACTACATCGTCTGGGCCAAAGAGTTCATGAGCGTCAAAGAGTGAGCCGCTAGCTCACCCTCCCTTGCGATCACCGAGGACCCGAGGTCCTGGGTGGTCGAAAGCCGCTTCGCGCCTCACCTTCCGCCCCACTCTTTATTCCCCCGTCCCGTTCAACGCTTCATCGACACAGTCGAGGATCTGCCCGATGGTCCAGGGTTTGCGGATGAACGCCACCGGGTAGCGGATGCCGGAACTCTGCGGCGTCTCATAACCGGACATCACCAGCACCGGCAGGCCCGGCCAGCACTCGCGCACCCGATTGGCCAGGCCCGCGCCGTTCAAGGTGCCCGGCATGTTGATATCGGTCAGCAGCAGGCGCACCTGCTCCGGATGGCTTTCCAGGAACCGCAGCGCCGCATCCGCGCTGGGCATGGCCTGGGTGGCGAAACCTTCGTCCTGCAGGATCTCGCAGAGAAACTCCAGGATCATCGGCTCGTCCTCGACCACCAACAGCAGGCGACAAGGCTGGCCTGGATCGACGGATGACACTGGACTCATGAGGATGCCGCTCCCTGACTGCGTACACGATCCTGGCGCGATTACGCCATTTAGAGTTATGAGCAGTGCCGGGCCGATAAATTCATTCAGGCTTCGGACAAGATCGACGGAGCGCCATGGGTGACATGACAGGCAATCACTTCAGCAGCTCTTGTTGACCGCGGACCGCTCGGATGCAGGTGCCATGTTCACGCACTCCCAATGTCGTGACGAGGCTGGCACTGCTAGCGCCCGGTTGCGCTCCCCAGCCCTATGGGTGAATGGGCTGAGCATAGCCAAGGGCAATGCACGCCGCTTTCGCTTCGGACCACCAGCTGTGAGAAAGTAGCGAGGTGCACGGGCCGCACGTTCCGGTGGCCCCGTTTGCCTTTGCGTCGTGAAGCCCGGGAGAATGTTTTTCCCGGCGTCCCGACCGCCGCTCACTATTCTTAAGCCATGGGCCCGTATGGGCCGGTGGTCTCGCTTTCAAGGAATCCAGAATGCAACCAAGACACGTCATCAACGCTTCGGTCAGCCCCAAAGGCAGCCTGGAGACTTTGTCCCAACGTGAAGTGCAACAACTCAGCGAAGCCGGTTCCGGCAGCATCTATGCCCTGTTCCGCCAGTGCGCCCTGGCCATCCTCAACACCGGCGCCCATGTCGATAACGCCAAGACCATCCTCGACGCCTACAAGGATTTCGAAGTCCGCATCCACCAGCAGGACCGTGGCGTGCGCCTGGAACTGCTGAACGCCCCGGCCGATGCCTTCGTCGATGGCGAGATGATCGCCAGCACCCGGGAAATGCTGTTCAGCGCCCTGCGCGACATCGTCTACACCGAAAGCGAGCTGGCCAGCCAGCGCATCGACCTGGAAAGCTCCCAGGGCATCACCGACTACGTCTTCCACCTGCTGCGCAACGCCCGCACCCTGCGCCCGGGCGTGGAGCCGAAGATGGTGGTGTGCTGGGGCGGCCACTCGATCAGCACCGAGGAATACCAGTACACCAAGAAGGTCGGCCATGAGCTGGGCCTGCGCAAACTGGACGTCTGCACCGGTTGCGGCCCGGGCGTGATGAAGGGCCCGATGAAGGGCGCGACCATTGCCCATGCCAAGCAGCGCATGAGCGGCAGCCGTTACCTGGGCCTCACCGAGCCGGGCATCATCGCCGCCGAGGCGCCGAACCCAATCGTCAACGAGCTGGTGATCCTGCCGGACATCGAGAAGCGCCTGGAAGCCTTCGTCCGCGTCGGCCACGGCATCATCATTTTCCCGGGCGGCGCCGGCACCGCCGAGGAGTTCCTGTACCTGCTGGGCATCCTCATGCACCCGGACAACCGCGACCTGCCGTTCCCGGTGATCCTCACCGGGCCGAAAAGCGCCGCGCCGTACCTGGAGCAGTTGCATGCCTTCGTCGGCGCGACCCTGGGCGATGCGGCCCACAGCCTGTACCAGATCATCATCGACGACCCGGCCGAGGTCGCCCGGCAGATGACCGAGGGGCTCAAGGAGGTCAAGCAGTTCCGCCGCGAACGCAACGACGCCTTCCACTTCAACTGGCTGCTGAAAATCGACGAAGGCTTCCAGCGCCCGTTCGACCCGACCCACGCCAACATGGCCGGCCTGCAGCTGGACCACGCACTGCCGTCCCACGAACTGGCGGCCAACCTGCGCCGCGCGTTCTCCGGCATCGTCGCCGGCAACGTCAAGGACAAGGGCATCCGCCTGATCGAGAAGCACGGCCCGTACGAAATCCACGGCGACACCGCGATCATGCAGCCGCTGGATCACCTGCTCAAATCCTTCGTCCAGCAGCACCGGATGAAACTGCCGGGCGGCGCGGCCTATGTGCCGTGCTACCGGGTCGTCAGCTGACAGCCCGTTGACGACGGCCTCCGGTGCAATGCCGGGGGCCGCTTCCTGCCCCACGCAAAACGCCCGGCCAGCGGGTACAGCCGGCGCCCAGGGAACTCCCGGGCAGTACCGCGCATCCTAGATGGTGTAGTACTTCCTTTTTGCTTCACGCTGTCGGAGGACGCCCTCATGCGCCGCCTATTACTCGTTTCTTCGTTGTTGCTCTGTCTGCCCGCAGGTTCAGCCATGGCCCGTGTCGATGCGGGTGATGTCGCCACCTCGGCAGGGGTTTCCGCCTCGCTGTACTCGACCTTCAAGGACGACAAAATGGTGATTCCCGCCCGTGACGACGCCTCCAGTTTCGTCGCCAGCGGTGGTGCCATCCGTGGTGTCTACCTGGAGTCGGTGCTGCAGAAAATCCGCCAGGAAAACCCAGGCCTCAACGCCAGCGATGAAGAACTGGCCAGGGCCATCCTCACTCAACAGGCGCAGCCCGCCGGGCACTAACGGCCTGTGCCGTCCTGCGCTCCGCGACCGGGACGTCGCGGAGCCGCACGGTGCATCCTCCCCTCACCCCACCTGGACCGCCGCGGCGGTTTCGACACGGGTGAACAGACCACGACCGATGGCCCGGGCCGTGCGCAAATGCAGCGCCGGGTCCTGGCTTTCCGATTCCAGCAGCAGCTGCGAGGTCAGCACCCGCGCGCCGCAGTAATCGAAGATCCCGTGATCGATCTGGGTCTTCATCGCCACCTCGTAGCCGTGGCGCCCGTATGTGCCGGCATCGGCCCCACCGACGCCGAGCAGGTGCACCCGCAGGTGTCCGAGTTTCTTCTCAAAGCGATTGGCTTCGAGGTTGAAATCGAATGCCCAGCCGTTGGCGAACACCCGGTCGATCCAGCCCTTGAGCAGCGCCGGCATCGACCACCAGTACACCGGATAGACCAGCACCAGCGCATCGGCACGGTCGATGCGCGCCTGCTCGGCCAGCACGTCGGCCGGAGGCTGTTCCTGCCGGCGGTGGACCGCGTGGTCGGCGATATTGAAGCGTGGGTCGAACGCCTCGGCGAACAGGTCGGCGATCTCGAACGAGTGGGACGGCCCAAGGCCCTCGGCGACCTGCGCCGCCAGGCTGTGGCTGAGCGAGCGGGGATCATGGTGGGCGACAACGATAAGCGCATGCATGGCGAAGACTCCTGCAAAGGGGGCAAATGGATTGAGGGCGGCAACCAGGCCCTATATACTTTTGGTAAGTTACGAACAGTAAGTTACTTTTGGTATATAAGCATGTCAAGCACCCCCTCCGAGGCTTCACCCCCCCGTCGCCGCCTGTCCCGGGAAGAGCGCCTGCAACAGCTGCTGGAAGTGGCCTGGCAATTGATCGGCGCCGAAGGCACCGAGGCCCTGACCCTGGGCCGCCTCGCCGAGCAGGCCGGGGTGACCAAGCCGGTGGTCTATGACCATTTCGTCACCCGCGCCGGGCTGCTGGCGGCGCTGTACCAGGACTTCGATGCACGCCAGACGCTGCTGATGGACGCCGCCCTGGAGCGCAGCGAAGCGACCCTGGACAGCCGCGCGGCGGTCATCGCCGGCTCTTATGTCGACTGCGTGCTGACCCAGGGGCGGGAGATCCCCGGGGTGATCGCCGCCCTGGCCAGTACGCCGGAACTGGCGCGGATCAAGGAGGAGTACGAGCTGATCTTCCTGGAAAAATGCCGCGCCGCCCTCGCCCCCTTCGCGGCGCCCGGGACCATAGCCACGGCTGGCCTGCGGGCGATGCTCGGGGCCGCCGAGGCCCTGTCCCATGCCGCGGCCACCGGAGAAATCAGCCGCGAGCAAGCCCGCGATGAGCTGTTCGAGACCATTGTCGCCATGGTCGAACGCAGCGCGCGGCGTGGTGCCGGCCCGGTCTAACCGGCTTCGCCGGCCACCGCCACGGCAGGTTTCATCGAGCCGAACCACCAGGTGACAAGGGCACACAGGGCCATGACGCCGCAGGTGCCGACAAACACCGTGCGCATGCCGAAGTGCCCGCCGAGAAAGCCCCCGGCCAGGGGGCCGAGCACCTGCCCGACGTACTGGCTGGAGGTCGAGTAGCCAAGCATCCGCCCGGCGATGTTTTCCGGTACCGAATGGCGAATGATGCTGGAGATGCAAGGCAACAGCCCGCCCAACGCCAGGCCCATGAGAAAACGCAGCAGCACCAGTTGCCAGGGCGCGCTGACCAGCGCCTGGGGAATCAGCAGCAGCGCCGCCGCGGCCAGGCACACAGTGAGCACCCGCCAGTGGCCGATACGGTCGGCCAGCTTGCCCAGCTGCGACGCGGAAATGATGCTGCCCAGGGCCGCGGCGGACATCACCAGCCCCGCCATCAGGGTGACGTTTTCCGCCCGCAGCTCCTGCAGATACACGGTGATGATCGGCTCGATGGACATGGTCGCGAACATCAGCAGGCAGGCCACCGCGAACATGCTCAGCAGCGGTTTCTTGTCCGTCACCGACGCCCAGGAATGCTCCGGCGCCTGGCCCTTTTGCGTTGCCTGGCGTGGCTCGCGCGGCGCCTCTTTCAACAAAAAAGTGGTGGCCAGGAAGGTCACGAAGATCACCGCGCCGGCGATGAAGAAGGTGTTGCGGATACCGATCAACGGCGGCAGCAGACCGCCTATCAGGGGGCCGGCCAGGCTGCCGGCCATGATCCCCGAAGACAGCACGCCCAACGCCCAGCCGGAGCGCGCCTTGGGGGTCTGCGTGGCGACCAGGATGGTCGCCCCCGAGGCATAACCGCCGAGCAAGCCCGCCAGCAGGCGCAGCAACACCAGTTGCCAGACGTTCTCCGCCAGGCCGATCAGCGACATGGCCAGCGCCATGCCGAGGCTGGCGCGGATCAGCATCAGCTTGCGCCCGTAGCAATCGCCCAGACGGCCCCACAAGGGCGCGGTGATCGCCGCCGACAGGAAGGTCGCGCCAAAGGCCACGCCGGACCACTGGACGATGGCCGCCGGATCGCTGACGCCCAGTTGCTCGACGTACAACGGCAGGAACGGCAACAGCAGGGTCATCGCGACAATGGTGGTGAACGCCCCCAGGGCGCATACCGCGAGGTTGCGCTGCCAGTAGCGTTCGGCGGGAGACGGCGGCTGCGGGGTGGACATGAGGGCGCTCCATCGGTCAGGGACGGGACCACGCTACAGGCTCGAATTCGATAAATAAAATTCATGTTTTTTATAGAGTGGATTCCTTTCAGGAATCCGCACAACGCCTGCTGTGATGTCGCGCGCGCGCTGGATTCAGTCGCGCTTCCAGCGTTTGCGGGCATGCAGGTACGCCGCGAGGTCGCTGTAACCCAGCTGGGCCGCCATCTGGGCGCGGCTCTCGCCGAGAAACTCCAGCTGCTGCTCCAGCTCGGCGCGGACCTGATCGAGCAACTGGCGAAAGGTCATGCCCTGCTCTTCCAGGCGCCGGCGCAGGGTCCGCGGGCTCTGGTACAGCGCCTCGGCCTGGTTCTCCAGGCTCGGCACCACGCCACGGGCCAGGCTGTCGCGCATGCTGGCCGCGACCTTGCCGGTCCAGCCAGCCAGTTGCAGGCGCTGGGCCAGGCGCCGGTCCAGTTCGCTGCGCAGCAACGCCTGCATGCCGGCGTGGCGCGTCAACAGCGGCAGGCGCAGGGTGGCCTGGTCGTAGTACAGGCAGTTGCGCGGGCAATCGAATTGGAGGTTATCGCCGAACCACTGGCGATATTCCTCGTGGTAAGCCGGTCGCGAATGGCTGAAGCAGGCGCGCACCGGGCGCACAGCTTGCCCGGTGCCGTGGCGGATCTGGGTCAGGGCCATGACGCAGTAATGCTCCACCACGTAGCGGGTCAGCCTGGCGGGCGCGTCGATGCACAGTTCGACGCCGAGCAGATCGCCGTCGCTGACCAGCCTCAGGCTGTCCATGTCCGAGGCCAGCGCGGCGTAGTCGGCCCAGCATCGCATGGCGCCGCGCACGTCCGGGCAGTACAGGCAGATGTAGGCCAGTACGTGCAGGTCCTGGGGGGTGAATTCGCCGAACAAGTGCAGGCCGATGGCCGGGTCGCGCTCTGCCGCCAGGCGCCACAGTTGTTCGAGCTCGAGCAGGTTGTAATCCTGGCGGTCGCCGCGGGTCTGGCGTTGCAGCACCCGTTCCAGCACCCGGCCGAGCTGGCCCCGGTGAAAACGGCGGACCGGTTGATTGGCCTCTTCGCCAGTGTTTTTGTCCAGTTCGCGCATAGGGTCCGGGCGGCTCTTGGTTTCTTATTGTTCGGGCAATGCCCATGTCGGGCCTGACTCGAGATTGCCATGAATACAACAATGCTCGCCAACAATCCAATCCTGGTCGTGGCCGGGATTTTCCTCGGTTTCATCCTCCTGGAAATCGCCTGTACCTGCTTTCGCCAGCCCAAGGGTCAGCGCCGCGATGTGCTGATCGAGATCATCGGTTCCTCGCTGTTGCTGGGCCTCACCTTCCCCCTGGTGATGTTCCTCAGCACCCTGCTGCTGGACACCTTCGCGCCGTCGCTGAAGAACAGCCTGGGCGACCTGCACTGGGTGGCGGGCGCGGCGCTGTTCCTGCTGCTCGATGACATGACCCAGTACTGGTGGCATCGCCTGACCCACCGCCTGCCGTTCCTCTACGCGCTGCACCGCGCGCACCATTCGGCGCCGTACATGAGCATCCGCATCGTCTACCGCAACAACAGTTTCTATTACCTGCTGATGCCGGGCATCTGGCTCTCTGGCCTGCTGATCTACATGGGCCTGGCGCCGGTCTACTACGGCTACCTGATCGTCAAGATGACGGTGATCTTCGCCGCCCACAGCAGCGTCGCCTGGGACGACAGGCTCTATCGCATCCCGGCCCTGCGCCCACTGATGTGGTTGCTGGAGCGGACCATTTCGACCCCTTCGACCCACTCCGCCCACCACGGCCTCAGCGCCCATGACGGGGTGACCCACTACAAGGGCAATTTCGGCAATCTGCTGTTCTTCTGGGACGTGCTGTTCGGCACCGCGAAAATCACCCGCCGCCGGCCCAGCGCCTATGGCATCGAGGATCTGCGCCCCATCAGTTGGCAGCAGGAACTGTTCTGGCCGCTGGTGCGTTCACCCAAACCGGCGGCGCGTCCCGAAGCCAAGCAGGAGGTGGTGCAATGAGCCTGCATATCGCGCTGCTCGCCGGCTCCAGCCAGCCCGACAGCCAGTCGGCCAAGGTCGCCCATTACCTGGGCCAACGCCTGCAACAGCTGAAACTCTGCGAGCAGGTCACGCTGCTCGACCTCGGGCGCTCGCCCTTGCCGCTCTGGCCAAGCCCGGACTCGAACGATGCCTGGAGCCAATACTCGGCCACCTTGCGCCAGGCCGACGCGCTGGTGGTGGTGACACCGGAGTGGAACGGCATGGCCTGCCCGGCCATCAAGAACTTCTTCGTGTATGCCGGCCACACCGAGCTGGGGCACAAGCCGGCGTTGCTGGTCGGGGTCTCGGCCGGCCTCGGTGGTGCCTATCCGCTCGCCGAGCTGCGCGTCTCCAGCTACAAGAACTGCCGGATCTGCTACTTGCCGGAGCAGCTGATCGTTCGCCAGGTGGAAGGCGCATTCAATGCGCATGCCGAGCCCACGCCCGAAGAACGCCACCTGCGCGCTCGTGCCGACTGGACCCTGGAGGTCCTGGCCGAGTACGCCGGTGCGATGAAGCACCTGCGCTCGCGCATCGATATCCGGGCCGTGCCCTTCGCCAACGGGATGTAGCACCGCGACACCGGAAGTGAATGCCACGGTGGGCGCCCTGCCTCCCCCAGCGCCGTGAAGAAATTCGCGTTCGCCAGGGCCCGTCCCCGCCAAACTGTGGCTACAGTCTTAGGAGCCGCCACGGGCTTGGGCGCCATGCTGCACGCCGACAAGTCCATGAGTGGCCTGACAAAGACGCGGGCAGCGGTGAACCTTATCGCCGCCGGCCCGGTCGATAGATGCAGTCTGGCCAGGTTTGGCGATAAGCCCCCGTTTCTTCCAATGGGGCGTCGTACGGCTGGTTTCATTTCCTGGAGAACACCCGTGATAACGACCCGACACATCGCCAGTCTCAAAGCCTGGGGCGCCCATGGTTTCACCGCGACCGGGGTGGTCACGGCCTTTCTCGCCACCCTGGCGCTGTTCGACAACCAGCCCAAGGCCTGCCTGCTGTGGCTGGGCGTGGCGCTGATTGTCGATGGGGTCGACGGCTCGCTGGCGCGCAAGGTCAATGTGCAGTCGGTGCTGCCGCATTTCGACGGCTCGGTGCTGGACCTGGTGATCGACTACCTGACCTATGTGTTCATCCCGGCGCTGTTCATCTATCGCTACATCCCGCTGCCGGACTACAGCGCGCTGCTGGCGACCTCGGTGATCCTGGTGTCGTCGCTGTTCTGCTTCTGCAACGTCAACATGAAGAGCAAGGACAACTATTTCGTCGGTTTTCCCGCAGCCTGGAACGTGGTGGCGCTGACGCTGTACATCCTTGCCCCGACACCCTGGCTGAGCCTTTCGAGCATCGTGGTCCTGGCGCTGCTGACCCTGACCCGGATGAAATTCCTCCACCCCTTCCGCGTGCGCCGCTTCATGCCGGTGAACATCGCGGTGACCGCCATCTGGCTGCTGTGCAGCCTGTCATTGGTGGTCAACCATCCCTACAATGGCCCCTGGGTGATGGGCTTGTGGCTGGCGATGTCGGCGTACTTTCTCGGCATCTGCATCTGGCGCACCGCGCTGGGCTGGTTCGACCGCGCGCGAACCTGAACCCCTGCCGTACCCCTGACCGCAACGAGACTCGACATGCTCTACCGCTTCGCCGCTGACAGCCTGGTATCACTGCACCTGACCTTCATTCTGTTCGTACTCTTCGGCGGCCTGCTGGTGCTCAAGTGGCCGCGCCTGGCCTGGCTGCATCTGCCTGCCGCGACCTGGGGCGTGGCGGTCGAAGTCTTCCACCTGCCCTGCCCCCTGACCGACTGGGAAAACCGCCTGCGCCACGGCGCCGGCCAGCAGGGTTATGGCGACGGTTTCATCGAGCACTACCTGATCCCGCTGATCTACCCGGCCGGGCTGACGCCGCAGATCCAACTGGTCCTGGGCGCGCTGGTGCTGCTGATCAACGCCCTGGTCTACGGGCGGCTGTGGTGGCGGCGCCGACAGCCTTGAAAAAACCGACGGCGTGGCTGGCGATTCCCGCGCCACAGCCTGCCCCGTCTGTGTATATTTCCAGGCAACCCCGTGGGCAACGGCGATCCGCGATCGCTTCGAGTGGAGTCCATAGATGCCCGATTTCCAGATCCGCCAGCCTTGCCCACCCGGCGCCTGTGACTGCGACCGCGAACGCCTGCTGCAAACCCCTGGCACCGACCTGCGCATCCTCGGCCTGACCCGCCAGGAGGAAAAGCGCCTGCTCGACCGGCTGGAGAACCTGCAAAGCCTGAGCGACCTCGAACACATGCAGCGGCGGATGTACGAATTGCTGGGCATCCGCGTGCAGATTGCCCCCAGCTTCAACGAAGTGCGCAGCATGCGCGGCATCGCCATCCAGCTCGACGAGCTGCCGGGCCTGTGCCGCAAGACCCGCCAATCGATCCCCGCCGCCATCCGCCGTGGCCTGGAGAAGAACCCGGAAATCGCCTACCGCCTGCTCGACGCCCACGACCTGTTGCGCGACGCCTGAACTGGAATACCCCCTATGAAACACGCCGTCACGGCCAGCCCCTCGATCGTTATCAGCGACACCCTCGACAGCAGCTTCGAAACCCTGCTCGGCAACGGCCTCGCCACCTTCAATGAGCAGATGACCGGCTACCACGACCGGCAGCCCCTGGCCGTGGAACTCCAGGATCCGGAGACCGGCCAGGTCCTGGGCGGCATCAGCGGCCGCACCTCCCTGGGCCTGTTGTTCATCGACCTGTTCTACCTGCCCGACAGCCTGCGCGGCGCGGGCCTCGGCGCCCGACTGCTGCAGGCGTGCGAAGACGAAGGCCGGCGCCGCGGCTGCCGCTCGGCCGTGCTCTACACCCTGAGCTTCCAGGCGCCGTCCTTCTACGAAAAACACGGCTGGCAACGCTTCGGCGAAATCCCCTGCGCCCCCGAAGGCAGCAGCCGGGTCTTTATGAGCAAGGTTTTGTAGGAGCGAGCTTGCTCGCGATGGCCGCGCCGCGGAGTACCTGATCCACTGCGTTATCGTTCATCGCGAGCAAGCTCGCTCCTACAGAGGAAGGGGTTGGCTCACCAGTTATGGCTGTTGATCCGCTTTTGCCCCAGCAACTGGTCGACCATGGTCACGGCGGCCTCCTTCGAAGCGCAGTGCAGCAGGGGGTAACCCCAGAACTTGCGGTAGGTGTCGGCGAAGGCTTCCACCCGGGCCTGGGTCGCGCCGTCGGGGGCGATGACGATACTGGCCCGGATCCAGCGGCGGATCGCCTCCTTGTTGCGCTTCATCCACAAGGAGGCCTGCTTGAGGCTGGCCTGTGCGTCTTCGCCCGGCTGCGGTTGTTCCCCAGGCGCGTCGGCGGTCACCAGCACAAAGGGCTTCTGGCGTTGCAGCAACTGGTCGAGCTGGCTGAAAGGATCGGTCTGGCCGGCCGCGCCGCGGTAGTGCATCCAGACCAGGGGAAACTGACGATGGTCGATGTTCATAAGGCTTCCTCGACAAGAGACAAACAAGAATACCTATCATCTGCAAAGGAAACCTTGTCTGCATCAGTCAATCTGGACAAGCGATTGACCGATTCAGCCAAATGAAGATTCCACGTCCCGGACCGCCGAATGGTCGCCCAGCAGCATTCTGCGCTCGGCGAGGAAACGCGCCGGCGGCTGGCCCACGGCCTTCTTGAACATGCGGATAAAGGCACTGGCGCTTTCATAACCCAGGCCCAGCGCCACGCTCTCCACCGACTCGCCCCGGGCCAGGCGCTTGATCCCCAGCAGGATGTGCAACTGGCGTTGCCACTGGCCGAAACTCAGGCCGGTCTCGGCCAGGATCAGACGGCTCAGGTTGCGCTCGCTCATGCCGATCTGCTCGCCCCAGCCACCCAGGCTGCGACGCTCGGCCGGCTGCTCGATGATCGACGCGGCCATGGCGCGCAGCTGTGGGTGTCGGGGCATGGGCAGGTGGATCTGCTCCTGGGGCGCGGCGGCCAGTTCATCCAGGGCCACCGCCATCAAGCGCCCCTGCGGGCCGTCGAGGTCATAGAGCTCGGGCACCTCCACGCACCGCTTGAGCAACGCCTGCAACAGCGGCGAAACCGCCAGGGTGCAACAGGCCCCGGGCAGGCCGCGGACCTGTTCCGGTTCGACGAACAGGCAGTAACTCTCGGTCCGCTCCAGGCCCCGCACGTTGTGCCGCATATCCCCGGGAATCCACACCGCGCAGTGCGGCGGTGCCATCCACAGGCCTTCATCGGTCTCGCAGGTAATCACCCCGGCCAGCGGGAACAGCAGCTGCGCCTTGCGATGGCTGTGCCAGGGCCGCTCCCAGCGCGTGGCCTGCATGGAGATCCGCAGCGCATACAGCGGCCGGTCGATCCGGTCCGGGTCCTGGGGTTGATATTGGTCGTGCAGTACCGGCATGGCGAAACCCGTGGAGGATGAGACTTGGGCCACTGACCGGCCCGACTCCCTGACGCAGGGGATTGTGCTGGCCGCGGGGCATTTCGCCAAGCAGCGCCGGCATTCAGCCGGCGGCCTGGAACTTCTTGCGGTAAGCCGCCGGCAGCAGGCCGACCCGTTGCTGGAACAGCCGGCGAAACGAGTTGCTGTCTTCGTAGCCCACCTTGTAGGTGATGCTGTCCAGGGTCATGCGCGTGGACTCCAGCAGCTCCTTGGCCTTTTCCAGGCGCAGGGTCTGCAGATAGGCCAGCGGCGTGTAGCCGGTGGCCTCCTTGAAGCGCCGCTTGAAGTTCCTCACGCCGAAGCCGAAGCGCCGGGCCGTGTCGTCGATCAGCAGCGGCTGGTCGAAGTGTTCCTCCAGCCAGTCCTGCACCCGCAGGATCTCGCCATCCCCATGGCTCTTGGGCAATGACCACATGACATACACCGACTGCTCGCTGCGCACCTTGTCGATCAGCAGGTACTTGCCGCATTTCTGCGCCAGCTCCAGGGACGCGAAACGCCGCACCAGGTGCAGCAGCAGGTCCATGGCCGCGCTCGCGCCGCCGCTGGTGATCAGGCCCCGGTCCTCGCAGAGAAGCTGCCCCTCGTCCAGTTCAACCCCGGCATAACGCCGCCGGAACAGCTCGGCGAAAGCCCAGTGGGTGGTGACGCGGGCGCCCTTCAGCAGGCCGGCTTCGGCCAGCAGGAAGGTGGCCGTGCACATCGAGGCCAACACCGCACCCCGAGCGTGCTGTTGTCGCAGCCAAGGCCCATAGCCGGCAAATGCCGGCAAGGCCTCCTTCAAGGTGAAGAGAAAACCGGGGATCAGCACCAGGTCGGTCTGGGCGATCTCGGCCACGGACTGCTGCACCCGCAGCGCTTGCCCGCCCCAGGCGCTGACATCGGCGCCATCCAGCGAGGCGACCACCACCTCGAACGGCGCGTTGGCGGTGTCGGCGAACAGGTTGGCGGCGCTCAGTACTTCCAGGGCCAGGGTGGCGCTGGCGGCGGAACAGTGATCGGCCAGGAGCAAGGTGACGTGCATAGTGGATTCCGTTGCGCTTTTCGCATGAAAAAAGTCATTTGCGCACCTAGCTTAGCCGATCCCCCTTGCCTAAAGTGCGGCCATCCTTTCAATCATCGGTGTATTCATGAATCTCTGGTTCCGCATGCTGCTCATGCTGTTTCGTCGTCCGTGGCGCAAGCCGGTCGAAGGCCTGGCCACCACCGTCGTGCGCATGCGCGTCTGGCCGCTCGACCTCGACCTCAACCTGCACGTCACCAACGGCCGCTACTTCACCCTGGCCGACCTCGGGCGCATGGACTTCGTCCTGCGCAGCGGCGCCTACCGCGTGGCCCTGCGCCACAGGGCGGTGCCGATCGTCGGTGATGTGTGGGGCAAGTTCCGCCGTGAACTGAAGCTGTTCGAAGCCTTCGAGGTCCACAGCCGGATCCTCGGCTGGGACGAAAAATGGAGTTTTATGGAACACCGCTTCGTCAGCAAAGGCCGGGTCACCGGCGTGGTGGTGATGCGCGGGCTGTTCCGCTCGGCCAAAGGCACGATCGCCCCCGGTGAGTTCGTCCATGAACTGGGCCTGGAACTATCGCCCGAGTTGCCACAGTGGCTGAAAGACTGGTCGCAAAGCTGCGATGACATGAGCGTGCAACTGCGCGCGGAAGAAAACCCGGCGCGTTGAGGCAGGTCGCTGAGACAACAACGCCATTGCCGACCCAGGTCGACAATGGCGTTGATGCGCGACAGCCAGCGTTTGACCGAGTGAGCGAGCGACGCGCCCGCCCACTCACTCAGTGCGGAGCGCGGGGGATGGTCTTGAGCAGGTCTTCGGGGCTGATGTGGCCGACCACGCTGCCCGGTTGCGGCATGTTGAGGATGTGGCCTTTCATCTTGCCGATGATGTGCATCTCGCACGGCTTGCAGTCGAACTTCAGGGTCAGTACTTCGTCGCCGTGAATCAGCTGCATCGGCGCCACCTTGGTACGCACGCCGGTCACACCCTTGGCCTGTTTCGGGCACAGGTTGAAGGAGAAACGCAGGCAGTGCTTGGTGATCATCACCGGCACTTCGCCGGCCTCTTCGTGGGCCTCGTAGGCCGCATCGATCAGCTTCACGCCATGGCGGTGATAGAAGTCGCGAGCCTTCTGGTTGTAGACGTTGGCCAGGAACGACAGGTGCGATTCCGGGTACACCGGCGGTGGCGTGGTCTCGGCCTTGCGGCTGCCACGCGGGTGGGCGGCGATCCGCGCGGCGGTCAAGGCTTCGATCACCTCACGGCGCAACGCCTTGAGCTGGGAGTTGGGGATGAAGTACGCCTGCGGCGCATCGAGCTTGATGTCGATGGCGTGGTACTGCGTGGTACCGAGCTGGCCGAGCAGGTCCTGCAGTTGCTCCAGCGCCTGTTCCGGCTTGTTGGCGACGCCGAACGGGCCGTTCAGGGTCACGCTGGCGCTGATCCCTTCTTCACTGGTCGCGGTCACTTCCAGTTGCTCTTCACGCAGGCGCGCGACCCAGCTCAGGGCCACGCGACGTTCGGCGGAAGTCTTCTGCAGGGCTTGTTGCCAGTTGTGATCGAGGTTGCGGTTCAGCGGGTGGTTCGGCCGCAGCTTGTAAAGGCCTTCCGGCATCTCGTTGGGCTCGACGCGATAGCGATAGCGTTTCTCGCCATCTTCTTCGAACTCGCCCTTGGGCTCGGCGATGTTGGCGCGGAACCCCACCACTTCGCGCTTGACCAGCACGTTGAGGCCGTCACCGTTGGACAGCGGCTCATGGGTCACCACTTGCAGGTCGCGCTTGGCGACTTTCTCCACCACGCCCACCGGCAGGCCGGTGAAGGTCGGCGAGTCGAAGGCGCCGATGTCGATCTTGCGATCGGTGACGAAATAATCGGTGCTGCCGCGGTGGAAGGTCTTTTCCGGGTCGGGCAGGAAGAAGTGCGCGGTGCGGCCGCTGGAGGCGCGGGCCAGGTCGATACGGTCTTCGAGCACGTCGTCCAGGCGCTGGCGGTAGTAGGCGGTGATGTTCTTCACATAGCCCATGTCCTTGTAGCGCCCTTCGATCTTGAACGAGCGCACGCCGGCTTCCACCAGGGCGCGGATGTTGGCGCTCTGGTTGTTGTCCTTCATCGACAGCAGGTGCTTCTCGTAGGCGATCACGCCGCCCTTTTCATCCTTGAGGGTGTACGGCAGGCGGCAGGCCTGGGAGCAGTCGCCACGGTTGGCGCTGCGGCCGGTCTGCGCGTGGGAAATGTTGCACTGGCCGGAGAAGGCCACGCACAGCGCGCCGTGGATGAAGAACTCGATCGCCGCGTCGGTTTCGTCGGCGATGGCGCGGATTTCCTGCAAGTTCAGCTCACGGGCCAGGACCAGTTGCGAGAAACCGGCCTGGTCGAGGAACTTGGCCCGCGCCAGGGTGCGGATATCGGTCTGGGTGCTGGCGTGCAGCTCGATCGGCGGAATGTCCAGCTCCATCACGCCCAGGTCCTGGACGATCAACGCATCGACGCCGGCGTCGTACAGCTGGTGGATCAGCTTGCGCGCCGGCTCCAGCTCGTTGTCGTGGAGGATGGTGTTGAGGGTGGTGAAAATCCGCGCATGGTAGCGCCGGGCGAACTCCACCAGCTCGGCGATTTCACTCACCTCGTTGCAGGCGTTGTGGCGCGCGCCGAAGCTCGGGCCGCCGATGTACACGGCGTCGGCGCCATGCAGGATGGCCTCGCGGGCGATGGCTACATCGCGGGCAGGGCTGAGCAATTCCAGGTGATGCTTGGGCAAGGACATATTTTTTTAGTCAGGCTTGTCACGGTCGAGGCGCGCATTGTAGCGGCGAAACGCCTGACCGGCACCCGTGTACTGCCCGATGGCGCGCACTCGCCGAGCGGCGCCACCGGCCAAAGGCTGGAACTCAGGCCTTGGCCGCCATCGCGGTGACTTCCACGCGCATGCCTTCGACCGCCAGGGACGCCACGCCAACGGCGGCGCGCACTGGCCAGGGCTTGGCGAAGAAGCGCTGGTAGACCTCGTTGAACGCGGCGCGGTCGGCCATGTCGGTGAGGTAGATGGTCAGGTGCAGGACCCGGTCCATGGAGCTGCCGGCCTTTTCCAGGGCCACCTTGAGCGCCTGCAGGGTGCACTCGCTCTGCGCGGTGATGCCGCCCAGTTCCAGGCTGCCGTCGGCGCGGGTGGGGATCTGGGTGGAAACCAGGATGCCAGCGAAGCCGGCGACGTCGGAAGAGATGGAGTCCGCGTCGGGATCGGGAATGAAGTCGATATCGTGGTTGGCCATGGGGCTCTCTTGTTCGGGGGTCATAAAGGATGGCCGGCGCCTTGCTGGGCAACGGCTTTGGCGCGCCAGTTTACAGCCCCGGCGCCGGGTCGTGCGGGAATCGGCTGGAAAACCCGGCCTTCCCTCCTCGCCCGGTGGCAGCCTGTAACACTCCAGGGCGCGGGCGACGCTGCCGCCCGACTATTATCCCTGCCAGGCATTTATCGCCGACAGGCCCTCGATATCCTGCTGGCCATTCGCGCATCAATACGGAGAACCAACCCATGAAGATCATGATCACCAGCGTGGTCGTCGACGACCAGGCCAAGGCCCTGGCCTTCTACCGGGATGTGCTGGGTTTTCAGCTCAAGCACGACATCGCCATGGGCGAGCATCGCTGGCTGACGCTGACCTCACCCGGCGACCCCGACGGCGTCGAGTTGCTGCTGGAGCCCGACGCCCACCCGGCCGCCAAGCCGTTCACCTCGGCGCTGAAACGCGATGGCATTCCCTTCACCTTCTTCGGGGTCGAGGATGTGCACGCCGAATATGCCCGGTTGAGTGCCCTGGGTGTGCAGTTCACCCGACCGCCGACGGTCGCCGGCCCGGTGACCCTGGCGGTCTTCGACGACACCTGCGGCAACCTTATCCAGATCGTCCAGCAGACCTGAACAGCCATGGCATGGCGAACTGGAGGCAGGCCCTCGACGATCTCATTGGATTGCGCGAAGCCTGAATAATCAGCTTCGCGCAGATATCCACTCGCTCCCCGTTTTACGGCCTGTCGGGCACGACGCCGCCAATCATCACTGCCGTCGATCATTCAAATCATGAAAGCGGATTTTTTATTTTCCGCCGATGCCTTCAGAATGGCGCCACCTTCAATACCGTCGGACAAGTACGTCATGAATATCAATTTTGCAGTCGCCTGCATGATCGTGGTTTCCTTTGCCATCGCCCTGTTCCACACCTGATCGGTAGCCCCGCTCGACATGGCACCCGGCCATCGGCACGGGTGCAGGCCACTGACTTGCCGCGTTCCCCACGCGGCATTTGTTGAACATCAAGAACCTGTCCTCACCCTCGGGAACTCCCAAAGTTAAATGCTTCAGGGTGCCGCCAAGCTTCTTCGTGGCTCAGCCATGACAGCTAAGGAACAAGTCCAGGTCTTTTGGCAGAGTGATCGCCGCGAGATGCTCTATTGCATCAGTTTGTTCGGGGGTTAGAAAATAGCTGCTCACGGCCTCCGCCTCGCTCTGCCAGCCCATCACAGGCATCAGGCATTCTGTGGTGAGCGTTGGTAACTCCATCTCGAATACCGCTTCATCGCCATCTGGAGGTATGCCGTATATCTCGAATTTCAGTTCGTACTTCATGGTTCAATTTCCCTGGATCTGTCTGCCGGCTTGGTTTGCCGCCCCGTTATCGGGTCGAACTCACCTAGATGTTTCCCGCGCTTGTTGTATTTCTCCAATGCCCCATGCTGAGAGTCCCACTCATAGAGTGTGCCGTCTTTATCTTTCCAGCGGTCACGCAAGCCGCCACCCTTTTTCCGAGTCTTAGGTCTCGCCAGCTTGAGGCCAGGGAATGCAGGGAAGCTTTTAGGTTTGGGGTAGTAGCTGTGATCTCCTGGCAGGATTAGCGAGATGTAAATCGGCTGGATACCGGTGTTCGGAAACCAGATGATTGCATCTTGGTAGTCGGGCGGATGCACTGGATTGACCAATATCTTATCGGCCTGCTCAGTGGGTGGAAAAACCCAGGCCCCGGGCTTCAACGAGGCGCCTTCCAGCGTGGGGATGCCTAGCACGGCGTTTGGATCGGCTGCCGGAGTCCATATGAGCTCAGTTCCGTTCCCCAAATCCGCTACCAGTTGATCGCCAAGGCTCTTCGCTTCGATAACAGGCACCTGCTGCCACTCTGCCTTGGTCCCGGTATAGAACCCGTAAACACTCACAGAACCATCCGGCAGGTGTTTTACGTTGACCCGTACACGGGTGTTCCCTTGGTTCAACTGCGCGTATTGCTCGGAGGTATAGAACGCACTGTCAGCCGACGTATCGTCAGGCAGCAGTAATGCCGCGAAACCCACAGCGGCGGAACCCGCCAAGGCCAAGGTGCCACCAAGACGAGCTACCAGCCCCGAAGCACTCCCCGAACCACCCACCCATTGCAGTGGAGTACCGCCTGCGGATATCACTGGGCCGGTGCCCAGCACCGCATAAGTACCGTATTGCTTCAGCAACTCGACGGGCACAAAACCACCGGGGTTGCTATGGTTTATCACCCCATTGGGCAAGGTGCAGGACTTGGCGAAGACACAGCCAACAGGACCAGGCTTTGCCTCTGGCTTGGCTGGCAGGTCCTTGTATTCGGCCCAGCGTTGTTCACCGAGATCGACAGGTTCCACGCCTCTATCGCGATAGCCCTTCGGGGCGTTGGGTACATAGCCGCTCATCCGTGTCCGCTTCCGCATTACCCATAAAAAAGCCTCCGGGAGGAGGCGAATAGTTGCAGTTGGCGGTTGGACGTTACCCTGAAGGGCGGCAGTTGGTAGTTAGGACAATTCTGAAGATTCGTCGTTAAACATCTCTTTAAAATCGGGTAGACATTGGTTTTGTAAGTCATCACGGTCAGTTGTGTTTAAAATGCCCGCCCTTTTATTGCCGGCCCTCCTTCGATGAACTCCGAAGCCCTCTCCATCCTGCACCATCACCTGCTGACAGCCCTGGCGTCCGCTCCCGCGGAAACCCGGCGCCTGTTCCATGGCCGCGGTCGTTGCTGGCCGGGGCTGGAGCAGGTGACCGTCGACTGGCTGCAGGGCGTGGTGCTGGTGGCGCTGTTCAAGGAGCCGGAGCCGGAACAGCTGGAGGCGCTCAAGCAGTTGCTGCTGGCGATCAGCACCTCGCCGCAGTGGCAGGCCTGTGGCGCCCATACCCTGCTGCTGCAACACCGCTATCAGCTGCAAAGCCCGGTGGACTGGCTGGTGGGCGAACCTATCGAGGAATGGACCCTGGTCGAGGAAGGCCTGCGGTATCGGGTGGACCTGGGCAAGAAGCAGAACAACGGCCTGTTTCTCGACATGCGCTACGGTCGCAACTGGGTGCGCGCCAATGCCCGGGGCAAGCGCGTACTGAACCTGTTCGCCTACACCTGCGGCTTCTCGGTGGCGGCCATCGAAGGCGGCGCGACCCATGTGGTCAACCTCGACATGTCGCGCCCGGCCCTGAGCCGAGGCCGCGACAATCACCGGCTCAATAGCCACGACCTGAGCCAGGTAACCTTTCTCGGCCACGACCTGTTCAAGTCCTGGAGCAAGGTGAAGAACGCCGGCCCCTACGACCTGGTGATCATCGACCCGCCTTCGTTCCAGAAAGGCAGTTTCCTGCTGACCAAGGACTACGCCCGGGTACTGCGGCGCTTGCCGGAATTGCTCACCGCCGACGGCTGCGTGCTGGCCTGTATGAACGACCCGGCCGTCGCCTCGGACTTCCTGATCGACAGCGTTACCC
Source organism: Pseudomonas sp. RW409 (assembly GCF_003184125.1). Taxonomy (NCBI): domain Bacteria; kingdom Pseudomonadati; phylum Pseudomonadota; class Gammaproteobacteria; order Pseudomonadales; family Pseudomonadaceae; genus Pseudomonas; species Pseudomonas sp. RW409. Next base: position 903,160 of record NZ_QHHP01000042.1, read on the forward strand.
GCGAAGCCCCGGGACTGCGCTTCGAACAACGCCTGGACAACCCGCCGGAGTTTCCCGATACCGATATCGAAAGCGGCCTGAAGGCCCTGGTGTTCCGCCGGGTCGAATAAGCGCGCAGCATCTCAGGTCTGACTTGCCGTAAGTCCGCACTCGCAATCCACCGCCCCAGGCCTGGGCCGCGTCGTGATGAATGCGCGGATGCCAGGCCGTAAAGCCCGGCACCTCACGCCGCCGTCACACCGGCGCCTGCACCACCTCGATGCCCAGGCGCCGGTAGTCCTCGATGCTGCCCGAGGCCAGGTGCTGCTCGGTGATCAGCGTATGCAGGCGATTGCACGGCGCCACGGCAAAGGGTTCCACCGCGCCGAGCTTGTCGGCGGTGGTCACCGCGACCACCTGGGATGCGCTGTCGAGCAGGGCCTGTTTCACCGGCACCTCGTCGAAGTGCAGCGAGGTGATGCCGACTTCCGGATGAATCGCGCACACTCCGGTGAACAGCAGATCGGCGCGGATGCCCTGGATCAGGCGTACCGCCTCATGGCCACCGGAAGACAGGGTCGCCGGGTTGAGCCGGCCACCGGCGAGGATCACCTGGCTGCGCGGGTACTCGGCCAGGGCGATGGCGATCAGCGGCGAAGCGGTGACCGCGGTGATGCCGATATCGGCAGGTAGCGACTGGGCGATCAGCAGCGTGGTCGAGCCCGAGTCGAACATCACGATCTGCCCTTCCTGCACCCGCTGCGCGCCGAGCCTGGCCAGGTGGCGCTTGACCTCGCTGCTTTCGCCCAGGCGGGTGAACACATCCTTGCCGGTGTCCTTGGGTCGTGGCAGCGCGCCGCCATGCACCCGCTGCAGCAGCCCGGCATCGGCCAGCTCCGCCAGGTCGCGGCGGATGGTGTCCTCCGAGACCGCGAAATGCTGGCCAAGCTCGGAGGCCATGACCTTGCCGTCGCGCTCGAGCAGCAACAGGATCTTCTGCCGGCGCACATGGGGCAGCTCGGCGACTGAATGCTGGTTTTGCATGCTTATGCCTGCTTTTGCGTGTTTATGCGAGATTAGCCAAGGCCCCGCCCAAACACAATGCTCACCCTGCGCATTGGCCGCCGGGGCCCAGGCTTGCTTTACTGATTCAATCCCAGGTCGAACCTGTCCCGCCTACAAGCCGTGCGGCACCAGGACGTCCCCCATGATTGAAGAGGTAGCGCGCGATGGAACGTCTCAGTGCCAAAGACTTCGCCCCCGAGTTGCTCGAACTCTACGACTACTACGCCCACGGCAAGATCAGCCGCCGCGAGTTCCTCGACCGGGCGGCGGCCTTCACCCTGGTCGGGCTGACCGCCAGCGCCACCCTCGCCGCCCTGACGCCGAACTACGCCCTGGCCGAACAGGTGTCGTTCACCGACCCGCAGATCGTCGCCGAATACATCACCTACCCCTCGCCCAAGGGCCACGAACAGGTCCGGGGTTACCTGGTGCGCCCGGCAAATGCCGAAGGCAAGTTGCCGGCGGTGGTGGTGGCCCATGAAAACCGCGGGCTCAACCCCTATATCGAGGACGTCGCGCGGCGCCTGGCCAAGGCCGGTTTCATCGCCCTGGCCCCCGACGGCCTGACGTCGGTCGGCGGCTACCCGGGCAACGACGACAAGGGCCGCGAACTGCAACAGAAGGTCAATCCGGAAAAGCTGATGAACGACTTTTTCGCCGCCATCCAGTGGCTGCTCGAGCACGACGCCAGCACCGGCAAGGTCGGCATCACCGGCTTCTGCTATGGCGGCGGGGTGGCCAATGCCGCGGCCGTGGCCTATCCCGAACTGGCGGCAGCCGTGCCCTTTTACGGACGCCAGCCGGACAGCGCGGAGGTCGAACGAATCCAGGCGCCACTGCTGCTGCACTACGCCGAACTGGACACGCGCATCAACGAAGGCTGGCCGACCTACGAGCAGGCGCTGAAAGCCGCGGGCAAGACTTACGAGGCTTATATCTATCCCGGGGTGAACCACGGTTTTCACAACGACTCGACCCCGCGCTACGACGAGGCAGCCGCCACCCTGGCCTGGGACCGGACGCTGGCGTGGTTTCGCAAATACCTGGTTTAGGCCAACGGCTGACAGCATTTAAAGACGACGGCGCGAGCGCGCCGTCGCCTGCACTCAGCAGCTCACTCCTTCAGCAACGCCGTGGCGATCACCGTGCCCATGGGCGTCGGTTGCGGATCGTTCTGGTGCTGCACCGCATTCAACGCCCAGGCTTCCAGCTGCACCCGGTCCTTCTGGAAGATCATCATGTGGGTCGAACCGCCGAACTCGAAATGCCCGATCTCGGTGCCGCGGGTGATGTTCACCGGGGCGGCGCCTTGGTCAACGATGAACTGGGGTTCGATCACGCAGGTCGAGACCTCGACCATGCCGATGCAGATCAGCGCGACATACCCGCAGGTCGGGTGCTCAAAGACAAAGATCGCCCGGGCGGCGACATGCCCCAGATACGGCTGCGACTCGGTGCCCTCCCAGGTGCCCTCGCCTTCGCCCTGGGCCGGACGCTGGGCGAAATAGGTGCCCGGCTGTACCCAGGAGCGCACCAGCTTGCCGTCGAGCGGCGCGTTCCAGCGGTGATAATGGGTCGCCGAGAGGAAGCCCTGGTACGCCTGCCCACCCTGGAACGGAGCGGCCCACTGCTCCTGGCCGCCGAACAGGTCGAGCAGCGAATAATTGACGTCCTTGATCCAGAATTCGGTCTCGAACGCCACGTTGTTTTCGTACTGCCAGGGCGTGGTCTCGCAGCCGATATTGACCTGGGTGAGCGCGTTGCCCTGGAACGGCCGCGCGCCAGGCACGAACTTGCGGATGAAGAACGCATTCCAGGAATCGAAGCCGTAGCCGGGCAGGTTCGGATCATGCTCCATCTGCGTCCAGACCCCGGCCTCGTGGGCCGCCTTGGAGATCCACGAGCCTTCTTTTTCCGGGTCGTTGATATCCAGCTTGTCGAGGGACGCGCTGCTCTTGAGGAAGCTGTTCCAGGCGTTGAGCACCTTCTTGAACTGCTGGTTGAAGGTCGTGTCATGGAACAGCGCGACGCCCGCCTCGGTGCCCATCGACACCGCCAGGAAGGCGTTCATCGGCGTGCCGACCTGGGCCGTGGCGTTGAACGACGATGAGGTGCTGATGATCTCGTTGAGGATCTCGAAGAAGCTGTCATAGCCGGCGATCCACAGCGCATCGCCGTCCGAGTCCTTGATCTGCTCCTTGGTCGCCTCGTCCAGGGTCGCCACGTAGTCGTTCGACTGTTCGATCATCGAGTTGATCCACATGCGGTACACGCTGTTGTGGGTAACCCAGGTCTTGAACTCGATGATTTCCTTGCGCATCGGCGTCAGGGTGCCGGCCTTTTTCTTCTCGGCGATCAGGTCGCGCAGCGGCACCAGGAACCTGGCCGTGGCCCACACCCGGTTGGGCACCCAGAAGCCCATCTGGATCGGTCCGGCGTTGGCCAGCGTGAGGCGCTCGGCGCCGGTGCTTTCCAGGCGCGCCTGCCGCGAAGGCTGTTTGGGGTTGCTGAGTTGTTTGTCGTACTGAGTCATTTCTTTACTCCTTTAAAGAGGCGGCGCCCGGGCGGCGATGGCGCGGGCGCGACCAGACTGCGGTGAGGTACTGGCCAGCAAACGACTGCTCCAGCAGGCGTTCATGTCAGGGGGGCGACAAGGGTTATGTACGGGGTTGAACGACACTCCGTGTCCTTCTCGCAATGCCGGTCCCGGGCAGAATGCGGCGGCCGAACGGCCATCTACAGGCGCGACTTGCCTGGACAAGTAAAGCTGCTCCGGCGGGTTTCGGGGGGCCGGCAGAAATTTATAGAGCCGACCGCCTCACACCCCCACTCGGCTGGCGACCGGCGCGTGCCGGGCCATCAGCTCGGCGACCCAGTCGATAAACACCCGCAGCTTGATGCTGATATGCCGGTTGGGCGGGAACGCCACGTAGATCGGCATCGGATCGAGCTGCCAGTCCTCGAACAGACGCACCAGTTCGCCCCGTTCCTGGTGCGCCCGGGCCATGTAGTCCGGCAGCCAGAGCACGCCCAGGCCCGCCAGCCCGGCGGCGAGGTAGGCATTGCCATCGTCGACCGCCAGCACGTAGCGCCCCTTGATCTGCAGGCTCTCGCCGTGACCGCGCATGGCATACGGCAGAGCCTTGCCGGTGCGCGCCCAGAGAAAACCGACGATGCGATGCAAGGACTCCTCCAGCTCGCGCGGATGCGCGGGAGTGCCGAGACGCTCCAGGTAGCTGGGCGCCGCATACACGCCCAGCTGGAGATCACCGATCCGCCGCGCCATCAGCGACTGGTCCGTCAGCTCGCCACCGCGCACCACGCAATCCACATTCTCGCCGAGCACATCGACGATGCGGTCGCTGACACCCAGGTCGATCTGGATGTCCGGGTAGCGGGCGTGAAACCCGGGCAGCGCCGGCACCAGGATCATGCTGGCCAGCGGACTGGGCACATCCACCCGCAAGCGTCCCCTGGGTAGTGTCGAGGCGCTGGACAGGCTGGTCTCGGCATCGTCGAGGTCGGCCAGCAGGCGCACCACGCGTTCGTAATACACCGCGCCGTCGGCCGTCAGGTGGACCCGGCGCGTGGTGCGGTTGAGCAACTTGACCCGCAAGCGTGCCTCCAGTTGCTGCACCAGTTGCGTCACGCTGGTCTTGCTCATGTGCAGCGTGTCGGCGGCCTTGGTGAAGCTGCCCGCCTCCACCACCCGGGCAAAGGCCTGCATCGCATCAAAACGGTCCATTTCCACCCCGGCTAACCATTGGATTGTTTGGATTCCACAAACAGTGATAGCTACGGTTGCTCGTTTATCGGCCAGGCGCAAGTGCCTAGAGTCAGCTTCATCGTTCATTCCAGGTCGGCTTCGACCCTTATCGATGGAGGCAACACATGACTCAGCGCGACGTGGTTTTTCCGCCCGGACGCCAGGCGCTTTACCAGCGCAACCGCTACTCACCGGCGATCCGCTCCAATGGCTTTCTGTTCGTTTCGGGCCAGGTCGGCAGCAGCGCCGATGGCTCGCCCGAGCCGGACCTTGAGGCCCAGGTGCGCCTCGCGTTCACTAACCTCAACGCAATCCTGGCCGCCGCCGGCAGCTCCTTCGACGACGTGATCGACGTCACCGTGTTTATCGTCGATCCCGAAACCCGCTTCGAAACCATCTGGAAGGTGGTGCCGGAGTTCTGGGGGAAAGCACCGCACCCGACGCTGACCGCCGTGGGCGTGACCTGGCTCTATGGCTTCGACTTCGAGATCAAGGTCATCGCCAAACTGCCGGAAAGCACCGCCGGCTGATTCACAACCCTCGACCGGGTCACGTCCGTGACCCGGGCTTCCACGGCCGGACAGATCGGCCATGCCCCTCCCATTCCCACACCCGTGCCCACGCCTGACCCAGCATCACCCATCTGCTGACCAATGATCTTTTGTCAGCCCCGCGCGCCCGATAGTTAACTCTCGCCCCGCGAAGTCCTTTGACGGACCCCGTCACAAAATCAATAAGAGGGTTGGCCGATGCAAAGCAGTGGCGCGTTGCTGTGGGTGTTGTTGGCCGCGATCGTGATGATCGTGGTGTTGATTGTCAGGTTCCGGGTGCATGCCTTTCTCGCGCTGATCGCCGCCTGCGGCCTGGTCGGGGTGGGTTCGGGGATGCCCTTGAACGGCATGCTCGAGTCGTTCCAGAAGGGCCTGGGCGATACCCTGGGGTTTCTCGCCGCGATCATCGGGCTGGGCAGCATCCTCGGCAAGATGCTCGAGGAATCGGGGGGTGCCGAACGCATCGCCCAGACCCTGCTCAACACCCTGGGCGAGCAGCGCGCGTCCTGGGTGATGATGCTGGTGGGGTTCATCGCCGGTATCCCGGTGTTCTTCGAGGTCGGCTATATCCTGCTGATTCCGCTGGTGTACGTGGTGGCCAAGGAAACCCGGCTCAACCTGCTGTACCTCGGCGTGCCGCTGGCGGTGTCGCTGATGTGCGTGCACTGCATGCTGCCGCCCCACCCCGCGGCCATGGCCATTACCCACTTGCTGGGGGCCGACGTCGGCAAGGTGATCCTCTACGGCCTGATCGTCGGCCTGCCCACCGCCATCGTCGCCGGACCGCTGTGGATCCGCCTGGTGGCGCGCCGCCAGGCCGACCCCTGGCAGGCGGCCTTCCTCGAAGAGCGTTGCGAGGCCCGTGGCGAACGCGTGCTGCCGGGATTCTGGCTGACCCTGCTGACCATTTTGCTGCCGCTGCTGCTGATGATCGGCAAGACCTTCGCCAGCGCCCTGCCCACCGGCTCGACCCTGTCCGTGCTGCTGTCGTTCTTCGGCAACCCGCTGGTGGCGCTGGTGATCGCCGTGGTCTTCGCCTACTGGTCCCTGGGCCTGCGCCGCGGCCTGTCGATGTTGGACCTGCTGGGGCACACCCAGAAAAGCCTGCCGCCGCTGGCCAGCATCCTGCTGATCATCGGCGCCGGCGGCGCCTTCAACGGCATCCTGATCGACAGCGGCGTGGGCAAGGTGCTGGCCGATTCCCTGACCCGGCTGGACATCAACCCGGTGGTGCTGGCCTGGCTGGTGGCGGGCCTGATGCACTTCGCGGTGGGCTCGGCCACCGTGGCCATGATGAGCGCCGCCGCCATCGTACTGCCGACCCTGGGCGTCGACTCCGGCTACAGCAAGGAGATCATCGTGGTCGCCATCGGCGCCGGGGCCATCGGCTGGACCCACGTCACCGACTCGGCCTTCTGGGTGGTCAAGGAGTACCTCGGGGTGTCGCTGGCCGACGCGCTCAAGACCTTCACCAGCGCCACGGTCCTGGCCTCGGTGGTGGCCCTGCTGCTGACCCTGAGCCTCGCTCATTTCATTTAAAACCTTTGTCACAGGAGTCCTCCCCATGATCGCAGGCCAGCCACTCGCTACCTGGACCCGCCGCTACCCGCTGCTCGAAGAGCTGATGGCATTGCGCGAAACCACCTGGTTCACGCCCACCCGCGCGCCCCTGGCCGATGGCCTGAGCGACCTGGCGCTGAGCGCCGCCGACGTGGCCGACGCCAGCGCGCGCCTCGAGCGTTTCGCCGCGTATTTTCGCGTGGCCTTTCCCGAGACCCTGGCCAACAACGGCATTCTCGAATCGCCGATCCAGCCGCTGCCGGCCTTGCAGACGGTACTGGCTGCTCGTTACGGCCAAGCCCTGCCCGGCGCGCTGTGGATCAAGCAGGACAGCCACCTGCCGATCTCCGGGTCGATCAAGGCGCGCGGCGGTATCTATGAAGTACTCAAGCACGCCGAACACCTGGCCCTGGAGGCCGGCCTGCTGCGCCTGGACCAGGACTACAGCGTGCTCGACTCGCCCGAGGCCCGGGCGCTCTTCAGCCGCTACCGGATCGCCGTGGGTTCCACCGGCAACCTGGGCTTGTCCATCGGCCTGATGGGCGCCCGGCTGGGGTTCCAGGTCACGGTGCACATGTCCGCCGACGCCCGCCAATGGAAGAAGGACAAGCTGCGCGCCCACGGGGTGAATGTCATGGAGTACGAAAGCGACTACAGCATCGCCGTGGCCCAGGGGCGCCAGCAGGCCAGCGCCGATCCGGCCTGCCATTTCGTCGATGACGAGAACTCCACCGACCTGTTCCTCGGCTACGCCGTGGCCGCCGAGCGCCTGAGCCGGCAACTGCAACAGGCCGGGGTCCGGGTCGATGCCCAGCATCCGCTGTTCGTCTACCTGCCCTGCGGTGTCGGTGGCGGCCCTGGCGGCGTGGCGTTCGGCTTGAAGCTGGCGTTCGGCGACGCCGTTCACTGTATATTTGCCGAGCCCACCCATTCGCCGTGCATGCTGCTCGGGGTGCACACCGGGCTGCATGACGAGGTGTCGGTGCAGGACTTCGGCATCGACAACCTCACCGCCGCCGACGGCCTGGCCGTCGGCCGCGCCTCGGGGTTTGTCGGCCGCGCCATGCAGCGGCTGATCGAGGGTTACTACACGGTCAGCGACGACGAACTGCATGCCCTGGTCTGGCTGATGGCCAAGCACCAACAGCTGCACCTGGAGCCCTCGGCGGTGGCCGGTGTCCCGGGCATCGCCCGCGTGCAGGCGCAGCGCGAGCAGTACCTGCGGCGCAGCGGCATGAGCGCCGAGGCGTACACCCGGGCCACTCACCTGGTCTGGGCCACGGGCGGCAGCATGGTCCCGGACACCGAGATGCAAGCTTATCTGGCGCAAGGTGCCCGGGTGCTGCAAGGCTCATAACAGACCGACAGGAGAAGCGCCGGCTTGTACAACCTACCGCCCCGACTGGACGCCAAGCTCAACAGCAGCCAGTTCTCGAACCTGTTCACCTTCCAGGTCGCGGCCCGCCACCTGAGCTTCAGCAAGGCCGCCGATGAGTTGTGCCTGACCGCCAGCGCGGTCAGCCATCGCATCGCCCGGCTGGAGGCGGAGCTGTCGATCCAGCTGTTCCGCCGGCTGACCCGGCGGGTTGAACTGACCGAGGCCGGCGAGCGTATTTTTGCGATTCTCCAGCAGACCCTGGGCGACCTGTCCGAAGTCCTGGCCCAGCCGGTCGACGCCGACCTGGCCGGGCCGCTGACCCTCTACGCCCATCCGTCCATCGCCCATTCCTGGCTGGTGCCGCGCCTGGCCGAGTTCGGCCTGCGCTTTCCCGGGGTCCGGCTTGACCTGCGCGTAGGCAACGACCGCATCGACTTCCGCACCCGGCAGATCGACCTGGCGCTGTATTACGGCAATGGCGAGTTCCATGGGCTGGTGGCGCACAAGCTGATGCAGGAACGGGTCGCGCCGGTGTGCAGCCCGCAATACGCCGAACGCCATGGATTGACCGGGGCGGTCGAGCAACTGCAGCAGTGCACCCTGCTGCATGACTCACTGGCCTGGGACCACGCCACCTTCGACTCCGAATGGGCGCTGTGGATTCGCCAGCATGGCGACGGCGTGCCCATGCCGAAACGCGGGGTGACTTTCGATCGCTCGGACCTCTGCGTCACCGCCGCCATCCACCATGCCGGCGTGGCGATCGGGCGCGAGCACCTGGTCAGCGAGGCCATCGGGCAAGGCCGGCTGGTGCTGCCGTTCACCGGGTTTACCCGCAGCGGCGAATACGATTACTACATCGTCCACCCGACCCTGGAGGCCCTGCCACGACGGGTCTCGGCCTGTATTGCCTGGTTGCAGGAGTGTGCGGCGCAAACGCCGGGAATCTGAAGGCCGGCACGCAATGGCCGGCCGGGGAGGATCAGCGGCTGGCGCCGCCCTTCTTGCGCAGCGCCTTCAAGCGCTGGCTCGCCCGCTGCACCGCCGCCATCTTTTCCGGGCGCTTCATGCGCTTCCATTGGCGGATGTCGTCCTTGCTGCGCCCGCAACTCAGGCACAGGTCGCCGCTCAACTGGCAAACGGCGATGCAGGGGTTGTCGATTTCCTTGGCCATGCTTCAGCCTGGCTGTCGGTCGTCGCAGGTGCCGCGAACCATCAATGCTGCATCTTGCTGTGGTCGGCCATGTTCAGCGCGCGGGCCTGGGCCTCGACCTTGATCGACTCTTTCTCGCCCTTGGCGTTTTCCACCACCAGGGTCAGCGGCACCTTGTCGCCTTCCTTCACCTGGGCGACCAGGTCGATCAGCATCACGTGATAACCATGGGGATCCAGGGCCACGGCCTTGCCGGCCGGCAAGGCGACGAAGTCCGCCGGGCGCATGCTCATCACATCGTTGTGCATGCTCGACTGGTGGATCTGCACGATCTTGGCCACTGGCGACTCGACGCTGAGCAGCTTGCTGTCGTCACTGGCGGTCAGGGTCATGAAGGCCCCGGTCGCCTGTTGCCCGGCGACGGTGGCGCGTACCCAGGCGTCGTCGACCTGGGTCTGGGCCGCGGCCTGGCCAGCCAGGCCCAGCAGGGACAGGCCGATCAGCATGCGTTTGGCGCGTTGGCCGATAGCGGTTTTATTCAGGGCCGGGTACATCAGCAGACCTCCATGACGGTCAGTAGATCTTCCGCGCACTCTTGCGCGGTAAGCGATTGGGACAAGCCAAGGCGCAACGTGCCCCGGGAGTCGTAGACAAAACTGGTCGCGGTATGGGAGAGGGTGTAGGTCGAACCGCTGGGGATCTTCTCGTAGAACACGTCGAATTCCTTGGCCGTGGCCGCGGTCTGCTCCAGCGTGCCGTACAGCGCGACGAACGTCGGGTCGAAGGCCTTGACGTAGGCGTCGAGGACCTGCGGGGTATCCCGCTCGGGGTCCAGGGTGATGAAGATCACCTGCAGGCGGTCGCCGTCGCGGCCCATCAGTTTCTTGGCCTGGGCCGCGCGCGCCAGCGTCGTGGGGCAGATGGCCGGGCACTGGGTGAAACCGAAGAACACCATCGGCATCAGGCCGCTATAGCTTGAGAGCGTCCTGACGTTGCCCTCGGTGTCCTTGAGCTTGAAGGTACGGCCCATGATCTTGTCGCTCAGATCCTTGCCATATTTGTACGACAGCTGGCCCCGGGTATCGCAGCCGGCCAACATACCGAGGCCGAGCAGCCCCATACCTGCAATCACCTCGCGGCGACTCAACAAAACACTCATTCGTTACCGCCCTTTGAGGAGCCGAAAATCCAGACGACCCGCCGGGCGGCTCATCCGTAAAAGCCACGCATGGTAGCAAAACGCGACGCCCCGCTTCCTGCCAAATGGATGACAGGTTGTGTGCGACCATGGTCGGGTGCGGCGTTTAGCCGCGCTTTCCAGCGGCTCTCAGCCGAGCCGTGCCAGGCGCTTTTGCCAGTTGCCGCCGTTGATGCGCTGGCATTGTTCTTCGCTGTCGTACCGCACGTGGGCCGCCAGCGCCTGCAACTCCACACCTGCTTCATGCAGGGCCATGGCTGTCAGTTCGAGCATGCGTTCGCCCTGCCCGCTGGCCAGGGCCCGGGCCTTGCTGGCCTGGGTGTCGAAGACCCAGACCACCCTCAGGCTGGCGGGAAACGCCGCGTGATCGGCCACATGGGTCAGCCAGGAAAACCCGGCGATTTCCGCCTTGGCGGTTTCGCAGGCATCGGTGAGGCTGGCGACCAGGCGGCGTTCGAGACGCGCCTGCTCGCGTTTGCTTGATGGCATGGAGGCTCCTTGGCGGCCCGGCATCGATCGCCGGGCTGTGCGGCTGCGCAGTCTTGCCGCCAGCGCCCGGCAATACAAGCCCCGGGTGGCCGGCGCAGCGGTTATTCCGTAACATTCGCCGCCTTTCGACATTCCCTCGCAACCCCGGCCGCTCTCCTGGCCGCCCTCTCAGGTAAACCATGAAACCCGCTCGCCTTCGCGCCGACGTCCTGGCCGGACTCACCACCTCTTTCGCGCTGGTGCCCGAGTGCATCGCCTTCGCCCTGGTCGCCCACCTCAACCCGCTGATGGGCCTGTATGGCGCCTTTATCATCTGCACCCTGACCGCGCTGTTCGGCGGCCGCCCAGGGATGATTTCCGGCGCCGCCGGGTCGATGGCGGTGGTGATCGTCGCGCTGGTGGTGCAACACGGCGTGCAGTACCTGCTGGCCACGGTGCTGCTGGGCGGCCTGGTCATGATCGCCTTCGGCCTGCTGCGCCTGGGCAAGCTGGTGCGGATCGTGCCGTATCCGGTGATGCTCGGCTTCGTCAACGGCCTGGCGATCATCATCGCCCTGGCCCAGCTGGAACACTTCAAGGCCGACGAGCGCTGGCTCAGCGGTACGCCCCTGTGGCTGATGCTCGGGCTGGTGGCGCTGACCATGGCCATCGTCTACCTGCTGCCGCGCCTGAGCCGCGCGGTGCCGCCGGCGCTGGTGGCGATCCTCGGGGTCGGCCTGCTGGTCTACCTGCTGGGCCTACCGACCCGCACCCTGGGCGACATGGCCCATATCGCCGGCGGCCTGCCGCGCCTGGCGTTGCCGGATATCCAGTGGAACCTGGAGACCCTGGGCATCATTGCCCCCTACGCCTTCCTGATGGCCATGGTCGGCCTGCTGGAAACCCTGCTGACCCTCAACCTCACCGACGAAATCACCGAAAGCCGCAGCTTCCCGGACCGCGAATGCGTGGCCCTGGGCGCGGCCAACATCGCCTCCGGCCTGTTCGGCGGCATGGGCGGTTGCGCGATGATCGGCCAGACCGTGATCAACCTCAGCTCCGGCGGCCGTGGCCGGCTGTCCGGGGTGGTCGCCGGGACGATGATCCTGCTGTTCGTGCTGTTCCTCTCGCCCCTGATCGAGCGCATTCCGCTGGCGGCGCTGGTCGGGGTGATGTTCGTGGTGGCCCAGCAGACCTTCGCCTGGGGCTCGCTGCGGGTGCTGCACAAAGTGCCGCTGAACGACATGCTGGTGATAGTCGCGGTGACCATCATCACCGTGTTCACCGACCTCGCCATCGCGGTGCTGTGCGGCATCGTCATCGCCGCCCTCAACTTCGCCTGGCAGCACTCGCGCGAGCTCTACGCCGACAGCCACGAGGAAGCCGACGGCAGCAAGCTGTACCGGGTCCACGGCACCCTGTTCTTCGCCTCGACCACCTCCTTCCTCAACCACTTCGACCCGGCGGGCGACCCGGCCCAGGTGACCCTCGACTGCCGCCACCTGAGCTTCGTCGACTACTCGGCCATCGCCGCCCTGAAAACCCTGCGCGAACGCTACGGCAAGGCCGGCAAGCACCTGCGGGTGACGCACCTGTCCGAGCGCTGCAAGCAGTTGCTCAAACGCGCGGGCATCCAGCACGGCTGAGATCGGGCCTACGGAGCCGCCTGCAGGGGCCTTGCGGCGCTCCACAAACGCCTTTACACCCCCGCCCCGTTTCCTTACTGTCGGGCAGCCTCGGCCTCAAGCGGGGCTGTTTACCCCATACATTGCATAGACGGAGTGAGTCATGTCAGGGAAAGACCTGTTGCTCAACAGCATCGAGACACTGAAAGAAAACTTGATGCTTGGGCACAAGCAATCGCAAAAGTACCCTTCGACAGTCATCGGCAACGAAAGGGAACTCATCATCGAAAGCCTGCTGGCTCGGGTTCTGCCGCACAACATCCGCTATGGCTCCGGCGTCATCATGGACGGCTACGGAAAAACCACGGGCCAGATCGATATCGTCCTCGAGTGCGAGCAAAGCTTCAGCCTGCCCATCACCTCCGGCAAGCAACGGCTGTACTTTGCCGATACCGTGGCGGCCGCCATCGAAGTGAAGTCCGACCTGCGGAAGCAGAAGGTCGAGGCATTCGCACAAAGCCATGCGGTCCAACAGCTACAACGGAAAAAGTCGAAAGAGAAGTTCATTTTCAGAAATGAATACCTGGTCCCGTCCTACATCATTGCTTTCAAAGGACCGGACAAAGACACCATTGCCAAGTGGCTGTTTGAAGAATGCAGAGAGAAAAATCAGCATTACCCCACAGGAATCCTCTGCCTGGAACCCGCTTACTTTTTCAGCTTTGAACCCTCTGGAAACTTCGAGGCATCCGGGGACAGCGCGGTTTTCGCGTTTCTGTGCAGCCTCTCCAATTGGCTTTCCTTCAACAGAGACAGCCGCTTCGACATCAAGAGCTACGTCTCGCTCCTGGATGAAGCCGAGGACGACTGACGACAGTCGACGCCCCCCGCAAATACCTGAAAAACAGAAGGCGAGCCGCAGCTCGCCTTTTTTCATCGGCCGAGCACGGGGTGCTCCGGTCAAAACAGCGACATCATTGTGATATCATCGCCACCTTTCCGGCCAGGGCCCGTGCAACCCCGTCCATACCGGAAGCCCCCATAAAGAAGGCGCCACGATGCGCCTCCCGCCTGCCTTGCCTGCAAGAACCGACGACGCCCCGGAGTCTTTCCGAGCGCGCGCCGCTTTGCTGCGAACCTGCCGGATGCCGCGCAGGTTGTGCCTTTTGCCGCCACAAGGAACACAGTCATGCTTTTACGATCGATGAACATTTCCCGCCGTGCAGGCCTCAGTTTTGCCCTGATCGCGCTGCTGGCGGTTGCGCTCGGAACCTTCTCCTTGCTGGAAATGCGCCGCATGAACGAGCAGTCGCTCGAGGTCGACAGGAACTGGCTGCCCTCGATCGTCGCAGCCAACGCCATGGCCCTGACCAGCACCCAGATCCGTACCCTGACCCTGCGCCAGCTGGTGGTACGCGACAGAAGCGACGTCGAGGCCCTGCTGGACCGGATCAATCAGCTCGAGGAGCAGTTGTCGGCCCAGCAGCTGGTCTACGAAAAACTCAGTATCGCCCCCGAGGAAAAGGCCGCGTACGCGCGATACCTGGGCGTCAAGGCGCTGTACCTCAAGGACCAGCAGCGCGTCCTCGACCTGGCGCGCCAGGGCCGCAAGGACGAAGCGATCGCGATCGTCGACGGCGGGCCGTTCCTGGCCAATGCCGACGCCATGCTCAAGGAATTGCTGACCGTGGTCGAGGTGAATACCCACGGTGGCGAAGCGGCGGCCGCGCGCAGCAACGAGGTGTTCCACAGCGCCGTCGGCCTGGTGCTGGCGATCCTGGCCATCGTGCTGGTGCTGACTGTCGGCCTGGCCATCGTACTGACCCGCAGCATCGTGCGGCCGCTGGGCCAGGCCGTGGAAGTCGCCGAGACCATCGCCAGCGGCGACCTGTGCCATGCCATCAGCGTGACCGGCAACGACGAACCGGCGCGCCTGCTGCACGCCCTGCAACGCATGCAGAACAGCCTGCGCGGCACCCTGCAGAAGATCGCCGATTCCTCCAGCCAACTGGCCTCGGCCGCCGAGGAGCTGCATGCGGTGACCGAAGACTCCAGCAAGACCTTGCACCAGCAGAGCAACGAACTGGAACAGGCCGCCACCGCGGTCAACGAGATGACCGCGGCCGTGGAAGAAGTGGCGCGCAACGCCGTCAGCACCTCCGAGGCGTCCCGGGAAACCGACGCCACCGCCCACCACGGCCGGCAGCAGGTGCAACACACCGTCGACTCCATCGGCGACCTGGCCGACGAGGTGACCCGCACCTGCGAGCAGGTCGAACACCTGGCGGTGGATGTGCGCAATATCGGCCAGGTCCTGGAGGTGATCCGCTCGATCGCCGAGCAGACCAACCTGCTGGCCCTCAACGCGGCCATCGAGGCGGCCCGGGCCGGCGATGCCGGACGCGGTTTCGCCGTGGTCGCCGATGAGGTGCGGGCCCTCGCCCATCGCACCCAGCAGTCGACCCAGGAAATCGAAAGCATGATCAACACCATCGAAGAAGGCACCGAAGGCGCGGTGAGCGCCATGCGCCACAGCAACGAACGCGCCCACCTGACCCTGGAAGCCGCCCGCGCCTCGGGCCTGGCCCTGGACCAGATCACCCAGGCCATCACCTCGATCAACGAACGCAACCTGGTGATCGCCAGCGCCAGCGAAGAGCAGGCCCAGGTCGCCCGCGAGGTCGACCGCAACCTGGTGAACATCCGCGACCTGGCGACCCAGACCTCGGCCGGGGCCAACCAGAGCAACGCCGCCAGCCAGGACCTGTCACGCCTGGCGGTGGAACTCAACGGCCTGGTGACTCAGTTCAAGGTCTGACGGCCGCAGGCTCCCGCGCCTTGCCGCGCGGGAGCCTTCAATAGGCGTATTGGCCAATCACCTGCCGCACCCTTTCCAATGCCACCCGCAACTGATCCAGCTCGACCGAGCCCAGGGCCAGGCGGATGGCGTGGGGCACCGGCGCGGCGCTGACAAAAGGCTCGGCGGTGGACACCGAGACGTTTTCCCGCAGCAAGGCCATCGCCACCTGATCGGCGCGCACCTCCTCGGGCAACGGCAACCAGAGGAAATAGGACGCCGGATGCCCGATGAATTCCAGGCCGGCCAGCACTTCCCTGGCCAGGGCCTGCCGGACGGTCGCGTCCTGGCGTTTCTCGGCTTCCAGGCGCTGCACCGTGCCGTCGTCGATCCAGTTGCAGACCAGCGCCGTCATCACCCCGGGAGTGTTCCAGGTAGTCGCGCGGATCACCCGCTCGATCAGCGGCACCCAGACCGGCGGCGCGACCACAAAACCGACCCGCAGCCCGGTGGCGACATTCTTGGAAAACCCCGACACATACACCGTCAGTTCCGGCGCCAGGGCCGCCAGGGGCGCGGGCGGATCCTCGGCGAGGAAGGCATAGGCGGCGTCCTCGATAATCAGCAACCGGTGCTGCCGGGCGATCCGCACCAAGCGCTCGCGCCACGCCAGGTCCAGCACCCAACCCATGGGGTTGTGCAGGGTCGGCATGGCATACACCGCCCGCACCCGCCGGCTGCGGCACAACCGCTCGAAAGCCTGCAGGTCGGGGCCGTGCTCGGTCAGGGCAATCGACACCAGTTCCACGCCGTGAGCGTCGGCCACCACCTTGAACCCCGGGTAGGTCAAGGCATCGGTGGCCACCACATCGCCGGGCTTGAGCAGCGCCATCACCGTGGTCGCCAGGCCGTGCTGGGCGCCGCTGACGATCGACACCCGGTCCGCTTCCACCTGCAACCCGCGACACGCAAGATGCCGGGCCACGGTGGCCCGCTCGTGGCTGCGGCCACTGTGGGGCTGGTAGCGCAGCAGCGCCTCCAGGTCACCGGCAGCCGCCAACTGGCGCAGGCCACCGCGCAGCACTTCGGCCTGCCCGGGCAACGCCGGATAGTTGAAATTGAGATCCAGGGTGCCCGCCGCGGTCGCCTGCTGGTCGACGCCCTGCCCCGGCGGCAACGCGGTCTCGCGGACAAAAGTGCCGCGCCCGGTTTCGCCACTGATCAGGCCCATGGCCTCCAGCTCGGCATACACCCGTGAGGCGGTCACCAGGGCCAGCCCTTCCCTGGCGGCCAGTTCGCGGTGGGTCGGCAGGCGGGTGCCCGGCGGCAATGCACCGCCACGAATATCGGCGGCAAAACCATCGACCAGTTGTTTGTAGCGGGCACGGGCCATAGGGCAATGTATCCATGACAATATTTTGATTGTATTGCTTGGCACTCCTAGGATGGGGCCTGAGCAGCCCAGGCGCAATCTCGCCCTGAAGCGCGGCGCTTACCCTTGAACAGAGCTGAGCCCCTGAATGGAACGGACATCGCCCCTGCCACACCCCAGCACACAAAAAGCCGCGAGCGGCTGGCTCAACGGCTTTATCGGCGTGCTGATTTTCAGCGGCTCGCTGCCGGCCACCCGGGTGGCCGTGCTGGAGTTCGACCCGCTGTTCCTGACCGTGGCCCGCGCCAGCATCGCCGGCGTCCTGGCCTTGTGCCTGTTGCTGCTGTTCAAGGAAAAGCGCCCGAGCAGAAGCCAGCTGTGGCCCCTGGCGATAGTCGCCCTCGGCGTGGTGGTCGGCTTTCCGCTGCTGACCGCGCTGGCCTTGCAGTACGTGACCTCGGCCCACTCCATCGTCTTCCTCGGCCTGCTGCCCCTGGCCACCGCGGTGTTCGGCGTGCTGCGCGGCGGCGAGCGGCCGCGGCCGGTGTTCTGGCTGTTCTCGGTGCTGGGCAGCCTGCTGGTGGTGGGGTTTGCCCTGTCCCAGGGGCTGAGCGCCGCACCGGCCGGAGACATTCTCATGCTATTGGCGATTCTGGTCTGCGGCCTGGGTTACGCGGAAGGCGCCAAGCTCTCCCGCACCCTGGGCGGCTGGCAGGTGATCTCCTGGGCTTTGGTGCTGGCGCTGCCGGTGATGGCGGTGCTGACGCTGTTGCGTGCCCCGCCTTCGTTTAGCGGCATCACCCTGCCCGCCTGGCTGAGCCTGGCGTATGTCGCGCTGTTCAGCATGCTGATCGGCTTTGTCTTCTGGTACCGCGGGCTGGCCCAGGGAGGGATCGCCGCCGTCGGCCAGTTGCAATTGCTGCAACCCTTCTTTGGCCTGGCCCTGGCCGCCACCCTGCTGCATGAACAGGTCAGCCTGGGCATGCTGGGAGTGACCGTGGCAGTGATCTTGTGCGTGGCCGGGGCGAGGAAGTTTTCGAAATAGCGGTTCGGCCCGCCTCGGCGAGACTGAGCTGGCCTGAGGTGTCCCCTCAGACCGGAGAGATGGTCGCCAGCAGACCAATCGCGATGGTCAGCGCCAAGAATCCAAACAAGAAAATCGCCATCTTCGCCATAAAGGCCTCCTGAACAATAGGTTTTCGCCAATGCGAAAAGCAGAACGCCGCCTCAGGCTCCAGCCGGCAGGCCGGTGCGCCTGAGGGGTGCGTCATTGTCAGGCCGGATCTGATCCCGATACAGATGCAGGTGACGAAGAAAAATACGGATCAGATGGCGACGGGTTCTGTCGGCCCATGGGCCAAAGCTCCGGGGGCATGAGACAAGGCCGACGTGCCTCGCCCCAGGATCGCCGGCGCCTGTACCAGCATGGCAGCCCGGGCAACCGGCCACCCCGCACGCCTTCCCCTCGGGTTATTTGCGCGCCAGCTTGTAGCGCACGCAGTCGTCGTAAAAGCTCTGCCGCACCGTCGCCGGCTTGGCCCGCGAGGGGCTGTCGTAGGTCTGTTCGGTAATGCCCAGGGCCAGCATGCGCATCCAGCCCTTGCTGAACTTGTAGGTCTGCAGCTTCTGCCGCGCGGCATACAGCGAAACCCCCGACAGTTTCAGCTCCTGCGCCCGCGCCGCCGTCCCCGCGCCCCAACTGCACACATACCGGTCATTGGCCGGCAACTCCTTGCCCTCGGCCGCGACAGCCATGCTGACCAAGGCGAACGAGGTCAGCGTCATCCACACATTGCGCATTTTTCGATCTACCTAACCACCTGAAATTAAAGTGATTTTGGCGGTGATTCGGCGCTTGCGGGGCCAGCACGACGCCGTGTCGGAGAAGGCAATGTGCCGCTCTTTTAATGGCCACTTGTTCACGGCTCACGCCGCGGCCGGCCTCGGGCAGCAACCACTGGCGCAGCGCCGCGATATTCGGTCGACAGTTTTCTCGGCAGGGATATCTAGGCCGATAGCCGACGCTAGCCCTGCGGCTGGCGCAGATAGGCAAACATATGCTGCGCATACTCGGCCTTGCCCAGCGGCACACCGTTATGCCGCAGGATGTCGTAGGCCGTGACCAGGTGGAAATAGAACTGCGGCGTCGCCCAGTTGCGGGCGTATTCTTCGCCGGTCATGTCGAAGGCGATGGCGTTGGGCAACTCGATGGCCACCGCGCGCTGGCCACTGCTTTCGATCAGTTCTCGATCCGCCTCGGCGAGGAACGCCAGGGTCTGCTCGATCAGTGCCTTGGCCTCGGCCATGCTGGCCGGCGCCGGCAACCCGGTCACCGGCAGGCCGCTGAGACGCTGGACCGCTTCCCGGGCCTGGGTGCAGGTAAAGCGTACCTGCGCCGCCAGGTCATACATGTCCGGCGCCAGGCGCGCCTGCAGCAGGACCTGCGGGTCGAAGTGCCGTTCACGAGCATGCTCCTCGCCCTTGCTCAAGAAGCTGTTCAACGCCCGCAGCATCTGGGCGAAACAGGGGACGGTCATGGCATAGATCGACATACTTTCTCCTCGCAGGAATCAGCGGTGGACAAGGTGCAGGCAGCGCGCCCGGAGGCAGCGCGCTGAGAATCCTAGCAGATGGCGATCCGGCCCTGATGGCGGCAGAAAAGTACCCGTCCGCCGATCTGGCTGTTAAGGTGCGCCCCTGACGTAATACACCGCCTGAACATGAGGAAAATGACCTTGAGCAGTGAAGCAAAAATGACCGGGGATCTGTTCGAAGTCGACAAGCGCCTGGGGCTCAAGCCCGTGGTGGACTTCAACACCTATCTGCGCACGGCCTTCGGCGACGGCGCATGCACCTGCGGTCGTTGTGTCGCCAGCGCGGGCGACGAGAGCGGTTATGCCTACCAGCACAGCTTCGACTTCGACGGCCGGGTGACCCACCGCCGCTTCGCCACCACCGCCGGCAGCGACGTGCTGCTGGTGCTGAAGAAGGCCTGGTTGTCCTACACCAAGGCCGAGCTGGAAGCCAGCGGCAACCTGGCGCTGGACACCGTCAAGGAGTTCGTCGAGCCGCAGTTGCACAAGCGCCTGCTGCCGCTGCTGCTGGCCAGCGGGCTGGTCAAGGAGGTCGACGGCGAGCTGCAGATACAGGCACAAGCGGCGGCCTGAGAGCTTCGCCAGGGCCCTCTCCAACAATAAAAAAGGTAAAGACACATGCACCCACTCTCCCTGCAAGACAGCACCGCGCCGGACGGCGTTTGTTTTGGTTGCGGCAGCAGCAACCCCCATGGCCTGCACATCAAGAGCCACTGGCATGAGGATGGGGTGCATGTGATGGCCGAGCACCTGCCGGACAGCCAATACTGCGGCTGGCCCGAACTGGTGTACGGCGGCCTGATCGCCATGCTGGTGGATTGCCACTCGAACTGGACCGCCATGGCCTACCACTACCGCGCCGAAAAACGCGCCCTGGACAGCCTGCCGCGGATCAACTGCGTGACCGGCAACCTCGGCATCAAATTCATCAAGCCGACGCCGATGGGTGTACCCCTGACCTTGCGCGCCAAGGTCGAAGGCGAACTCGGCCGCAAGAGCCGGGTGATCTGCGAGGTCTACGCTGGCGATGTGCTGACGGCGGTTGGCGACTCGATCTTTGTGCGGGTCGATACCGAGCAACTGGCCGCAACAGCCCACGGACGCGAAGCCTGAGCCGGCTCAGGCCAGCCGGGCATCCGCGTCCAGGCCGCGCTGCACGAACCAGGACAGTGGCAACGTCAGCAGTAAGGTAGCCGCCAGCACCATCACCGCGACGGGGACGCCAGTGACGTCCCCCAGGCTGCCGAACAGCACCGGCGCCAGCGCCCCGCCGCCGATGGTGCCGGTATAGAAGATTGCGAATGCCTGCTCGCGCTTGCCCGCCCCCGCCAGGTCCGGCACCGCGCCATAAAGCACCGACGAGGTGCCGTTCAACGCCAGCCCCAGCAGCGGCAAGACCACCATCAGGCCCAGATAGGGCAAGTACACCGCCAGCACGATCAACAGCGCCGTGGTGAACTCCGTGAGCCACACGGTTTTCATCATGCCGATGCGTGCGCCCAGGTAACCGCACAGCAACTTGCCGAAGGCCCCGCCGACAAACAGCATCGTCAACGCCAGGCCGATACCCGCCGTGCCGGCGCCCTTGGCTTTCAGCAGAAACGGCAGGAAGGTCAGGAAACCCATGCGCACCGCGCTGTCCAGCGTGCCGGTGACAATCAGTGCCCGCAGCCCGCTGGCCGAGCCTTTTCCGCTGACTACCTTGGCGCTCTTCTCGGGCTTGGACGACTCCGCCGCCTGCGCCGGAATCAACCACCACAGCAACCCGGCGGCCGCCAGCCCGAGCAGCCCCATCAGGGTCACACTGGCGCGCCAACTGAGCACCGTCAGCAACAGGCCCACCAGCCCCGGAATCAGGGTCTTGCCGATATCGCCGGAAAAGTTGTACTGCGCCAACGCCTGCTTGACGCCACCGCCGGCCTCATGGGTATCGGTGATCATCGACGACGCCAGCGGATGCTGGGTACTCGCCCCCAGCCCACCCAACAACAGAGCCAACAGCAATACCGTCAGGCCCCCGGCCTGCCCCGCCAGCAGATAGGCCATCCCCGCCAGCGCCGTGCCGCCCACCAGCAGACGCTCGCGCCCCCAGC
>NZ_QHHP01000042.1:924768-982551 GCF_003184125.1 Pseudomonas sp. RW409
TTGCGACAGCAGTTGCCCGTCGGCCATACGCAGGCGCTTGGACAGTGACACGGCGAGGGCGCGGATGATCTTGGCGGCGATCTTCGGCGCCTCGTTGAGCATTTTCTCCAGCGAGTCCTTGCCCAGGTTGAGCAGCCGGCAATCGCTGGCGGCCACGCAGGTGGCCGAACGCCGCTCGCCATCGAGCACCGCCATCTCGCCAAAGGCCCGACCGCTGCGCAGGGTGGCGATGGTCACCCGCACGCCTTCGCTGTTGGTCTTCTGCACGGCCACCTGGCCGGAATGGATGATGCACATGAAGCTGCCGGCGTCGCCTTCGCGGAAGATCTCCTGGCCCTGGGCGATGCTGCTGATGCTGAAGTAACCGGCGGCGGCATTGAAGTCGGCCGGCAAGAGCTGATCGAACAATCCGCAGTCCATCAGCCAGTCGCGGATTTCGTTGTTCAACAAGGTGGGTTCTGGCATGTCGTCACGGTCTTTTTCTTGTGTCTGTTGCGGTCGGTATGGCCGGGGGCCGGCGGTCCTGTGTTTAAGACAGGAGCGCCGGCTGGAGTTCCTCAGGCGATGCCCAGAATCTTGAAAACAAATGCATATTCGAGCGCTACGTCACGCAATCCCTGGTAACGCCCGCTCATGCCGCCATGGCCGGCGCCCAGCTCGGTCTTGAGCAGCAGCAGGTTGTCGTCGGTCTTGGTGGCGCGCAGCCGGGCCACCCACTTGGCCGCTTCCCAGTACTGCACACGGCTGTCGTTGTAGCCGGCGATCACCAGGGTCGCCGGATAGGCCTTGGCCTCGACATTCTCGTAGGGCGCGTAGGCCTTGATCCGCGCATAGACCTCCGGCTCCTCCGGGTTGCCCCATTCGTCGTACTCGGTGACGGTCAGCGGCAGCTCGGGGTCGAGCATGGTGTTGAGCACATCGACGAACGGCACCTCGGCGATCGCTGCCTTGAACAGCTCCGGGCGCTGGTTGAGCACCGCGCCGATCAACAGGCCGCCGGCGCTGCCGCCGCTGATGGCCAGTTGCCCGGAAGTGGTCAGGCCCTGGGCGATCAGGTGTTCGGCGCAGGCGATGAAGTCGCTGAAGGTGTTCTGCTTGTGTTCCTGCTTGCCGGCGCGGTACCAGGCTTCGCCCAGTTCGCCGCCGCCACGCACGTGGGCGATGGCGAAGGCCACGCCGCGCTCCAGCAGGCTCAGGCGCGCATGGGAGAACCACGGGTCGAGGCTTTCGCCGTAGGCGCCGTAGCCGTACAGGTACAGCGGCGCCGGTCGGCCCAGGGCTTCGCGCTTGATCACCAGGCTGATCGGCACCTGGGTGCCATCGGCGGCGGTCGCCCACAGGCGCTGGCTGACATAGGCATCCGGGTCGAAGACGCCCAGCACCGGGGTTTCCTTGAGCACTTTCTGTCCGCCGTCGGCCAGTTCCAGCTGGCGGATCTGCGCCGGGCGGTTCAGCGCTTCGTAGCGCAGGCGGATGCGTTGGCTGACGAATTCCAGGCTGTTCTGCACATGCAGGCTGTAGGCCGCATCCGGCAGTTGCACGCGATAGGCCGGCAGGCCCTCGGGGTGCACCTCGATGATCGGCAGGCCGCCTTCGCGCAGGCTCAGGGTCATGGCCGAGTCGTTCAGGCTCAGGCCTTCGAGCATCACGCTGTCGCTGTGGGGGATCAGGTTCTGCCAGTCGGCCTGGCCTGGCACCGTGCCCAGGTCCGGCGCCTGGTAGAGGGCGAAGTTGATGCCGTCGCGGTTGCTGCGGATAAACCAGGTCCACTGGCCGTCGAGCAGGCCGTGGTCGACGTCGTACTCATGGTGCTCGACCCGCGGCGCCAGGCAGGTGAAGGCCTGCTGCGGCTGCGCCGCGTCGAGTACCCAGACCTCGCTGGTGGTCTTGCTGCCCAGGGACAGCAGCAGCTGTTTCTCCGAGCTTGAGCGGTAGCAATGGAGGAAGAAACGCCCGTCCGGCTCATGGAACACCTCTTCGGCGGCGGTGCCGTCCAGGCGATAGCGGAACAGCTTGTGCGGGCGGTGGGTGTCGTCCAGCTCGCCGAAGAACAGGGTCAGGCTGTCGTTGGCCCAGGTCATGCTGCCGTCGCAATCGGTGAACGCCAGCTCGCTGACCTTGCCGTTGGACAGTTCCTTGACGAACAGGGTGTAGACCTCTTCGCCGCTGGTATCGAGGCTGTAGGCCAGGCGCTGGTGGTCGGGGCTGATGCTGAAGGCGCCGAGGGAGAAGAATCCACCCTTGGCCAGCTCGTTCGGATCCAGCAGCAGTTGTTCCTGGCTTTCGTCGACGCTCAGGCTGTCGTCGGCCGGGCGCGGGCAGCGGTAGTGCCGGGCGTATTCGTCGCCGGCGGTGGTGCGGGTGTAATACAGGTACGGGCCCCAGGGCGAAGGCAGCGAGAGGTCGGTCTCGAGGATCCGTCCCTTGATTTCCTGGAACAGGGTTTCGCGCAGCGCCGCCTGGTCGGCGAGGGCGGCTTCCTGGTAGCTGTTTTCGGCCTTCAGGTAATCGAGCACGGCGTCGGTGTCGCGCTCCTGGAGCCAGGCGTACGGGTCCGGGCCTTCGGCCTTGCGGGCGATCGGGGCGCTGGTGACGTGGGCGGATACGGGCATGAAGGGCTCTCGGGGCGGTGACAATTAAGGGCGCGGCAGACGGCGGTGCAGCCTGACATGCGAAAAGCCGTTATCATAAGCGCCTCTTTGCCTGCCTTGCCATGGACACCATGACCGAGAACGACTATCTGATCGCTTGGGGGCTTTACGCCTTCGCCGCCTTGGGCTGCCTGCTGGTGTGGATGCGCCTGACCCGCTGGATGTGGCGCTGGCTGCGCGAGCCGCTGCGCGTGCTGGTGGCGGTGCTGCTGTTCAGCCCGACCGTGGTCGACCCGGCCAAGGAGATGTTCGCCCCGGCCGTGGCCATCACCGCCCTGGACATGCTGTTCAAGGTCGGCAACAACGCCTGGCGCGCGGTTTCCGACCTGTTCATGTACGGCGTCATCGCCTTCGGCATCTACCTGGTGTTCGTGCTGATCCGCTGGCCGATCGAGCGCGCCTCCAAGGCCCGCAAGGAACAGGCCGAGGCCGCCAAGGCCGCGGCCCGCACCGAAGAGCCGGACGACCAGCCTTTCGGCGGCGCCGGCGACGATCGTTATGGCCGCCCGCCAGTGCCCAGCAACCCCCAGCGTTCGCGGATCGAGCCGCGTCTGTAACACGCATTGAAGCGAGAGTCCGAGCATGTGTGAGTTATTGGGCATGAGCGCCAATGTACCGACCGATATCGTGTTCAGCTTTACCGGGCTGATGCAGCGTGGCGGGCGCACCGGCCCGCATCGCGACGGCTGGGGCATCGCGTTCTACGAGGGCCGTGGCCTGCGCCTGTTCCAGGACCCGGCGGCGAGCAGCGAGTCGGAAGTGGCCAACCTGGTGCAGCGCTACCCGATCAAGAGCGAAGTGGTGATCGGCCACATTCGCCAGGCCAACGTCGGCAAGGTCTGCCTGTCCAATACCCATCCGTTCGTGCGCGAGCTGTGGGGGCGCAACTGGTGTTTCGCCCACAACGGCCAGCTGGCGGATTTCCAGCCGGCCGTCAGCTTCTATCGTCCGGTGGGCGATACCGACAGCGAAGCGGCCTTCTGCGATCTGCTCAACCGGGTGCGCGAAGCCTTTCCCGAGCCGGTGGAAGTCGAGGAGCTGCTGCCATCGCTGGTGGCCGCCTGCGCCGAATATCGCAGCAAGGGCGTGTTCAACTGCCTGCTCAGCGATGGCGACTGGCTGTTCTGCTACTGCTCGACCAAGCTGGCGCAGATCACCCGCCGTGCGCCCTTTGGCCCGGCCCGCCTGAAGGACGTCGACGTGATCGTCGATTTCCAGGCGGAAACCACGCCCAACGACGTGGTGACGGTGATCGCCACCGAACCCCTGACCGAAAACGAAACCTGGACTCGCTACGAGCCGGGCCAATGGAGCCTGTGGCGGCGCGGTGAATGCGTGCTGCACGGCCAGACCGAATAAGGACATCCCCTATGTTGCTCAGTTATCTGCGGCTGGTGTTGTTTGCGGCCGGCCTGTTGATCGGCGTCCAGGTGCCGGGGTTCATCAGCGATTACGCCAAGCGTGTCGAGGCTCACCTGATCGAGGCCCAGGCCAGCCTTCAGGGGTTCCAGGGCACCGCCAACCAGTTCTTCAAGGGCGATCTGCAGGCGCTGGTCGCCCACTATCGGGCCAGCGACGATCCGGTGTTCCGCAGCGATGCCGACAGCCTGGGCAATCTGCTCGTTCGCCAGCGCGCCCTGGACAAGCAGTTCCAGGCCATGCAGGGCCCCTGGTACATCCGCCTGTTGCAAGTGGTGCTGGCCGCCGACCCGGATATCCGCAAGGAAACCTGGAACGGCTACAGCTACCAGATCCTGCTGACCCCGGAGGCGATGATCTGGGCCATGAGTGGCGCCTTGCTGCTGTCGTTCGGCCTGGAGTGTCTGTATCGCCTGATCGACTGGGTGGTGCTCGGCGGCAAGCGCCTGCGCCAGAGCCGGCCGATCGAAGAGCGTGACCTGAAGGGGTTGTGACCGTAGCCGCTGCCGCAGGCTGCGATCGACGGCGCAGCCGTCGTAAACCAGCCGACGCGTTTTTCCAGGCAGATCGCGGATGCAGGTTGTGCGGCAACTGCGTTGCCGTTCGCAGCCTCGCAGGCTCGGCAGCGGCTACACGGACGCCGCGATCCCTGTAGCCGCTGCCGCAGGCTGCGATCGGTTGCGCAGCAACCGCAAAGATGGCTGGCCCACAACCCCTCATCGAGCCGATTCACGCAGGCTGCGCCCGCATTCGCAGCCTTCGGCAGCGGCTGCAAAGGCCTTCGCGGTGGATCAGCCCGCCAGCACGATATAGTCCGGCCCCACCTTGCGCGCATATTGCTCCAGCACCTGCTGGCACAGCACCACCACCTCTTCCACCAGTTCGACACCCACCCGCCACGACACCACCACCTGCAGGTTCGGCGGGCGCTGGTCGATGGTCAGCAGGGTCAGTTCGCCGCGCGCCAGCTCTTCGCTGACCAGTACCGGCGGCAAGGCGCCGATGCCGAAACCGTCGCGCAACAGGCGAGTGATGGCCGACACCGAGTTCACGCAGTTGAGCCGTGGCGCGCTCACGCCGTTGGCCTGCATCAGGCTCAGCACTTCCTGGTGCGGCAGGGAGTTCTTCGAGTAGGTGATGATGCGTTCCCGGGCCAGCTCGGCCAGGTTGGCGTACTCGCGGTTGTAGATCGAGTGGCTGGCGACTATCCAGCCCATCGGGTGGCAGGCCAGTTCCAGGCTGCGAATGGATTCCTGGCGCAGCAGGTCGGTTTGCAGGACCAGGTCGAGAAAGCCTTTCTGCAACTGGTCGCAGAGGTTCAGCGAGGTGTCGGCCACCAGCTCGATTTCCACCTGGGGATAGCTGTCCATCATCCGCGCCACCAGGGGGCTGAGCCAGGTGTGGATCACCGTGTCCATGACGCCGATGCGAATCCGCCCGATCTTGCTCGAACGGGTCTCGATCGACTGCTTGAGCGCCTGCATGGTGTCCATCATCTGCTCGGCATAGTCGAGCACCTTGAGGCCTTCCGGGGTCAGGGTCACGCCGCGCGAGTCGCGCAGGAACAGCTTCACCCCGAGTTCGCCCTCGAGCACGGCGATGCGGCTGGAGATCGACGCCTGGGTGGTGAAGAGTTTGTCGGCGGTCAGGCGAAAGCTTTTCAGGCGCGCGACCCAGACAAAGGTTTCAAGGAACTTGAGGTTCATGCGATCAACTTTTCTTATGTCTGGAGGCGGTTTTTATTAGTTGGACGGGGCAGGGCGCGGGCGCCAAAAATCGCTGCGTCTCACGATAAGCGTCGTCGGGGCCCAGAACAATACCAATAAAACCAAGGTGGAGATTTGCCATGAGTGCGCCCGACACGCTCGCCGCCAGCAAGGCCAAAGGCCGCGCCGGCCCCTTCGACTGGTACCGCGACATCAACCAGCAGGAACGCCGCACGTTCTGGAGCTGCAAGGCCGGTTACGGCCTGGATGGCATGGACACCCAGATGCTCAGCTTCGTCATCCCGACCCTGATTGCGCTGTGGGGCATCAGCTCCGCCGAGGCCGGCCTGATCCACACCAGCACCTTGCTGGCCTCCGCCCTGGGCGGCTGGATCGCCGGCATCCTGTCCGATCGCATCGGCCGGGTGCGCACCTTGCAACTGACCGTGCTCTGGTTCGCCTTCTTCACCTTCCTCTGTGGCCTGGCGCAGAACTACGAGCAGTTGTTGATCGCCCGGACCCTGATGGGCTTCGGTTTCGGCGGTGAGTGGACCGCCGGCGCAGTGCTGATCGGCGAAGTGATCCGCGCGGAAAACCGCGGCAAGGCGGTGGGCATGGTGCAGTCCGGCTGGGCCTTGGGCTGGGGCATCACGGCACTGCTGTATGCGCTGATGTATTCCCTGCTGCCGCCGGAAGAAGCCTGGCGCGCCCTGTTCCTGCTGGGCATCCTGCCGGCGATCTTCGTGATCTTCGTCCGTCGCCTGGTCAAGGACCCGGAGGTCTACCGGCAAACCCGGGCCCGGGAAGTGCCTGACAACCCCTCGCGTTTCTACGAGATTTTCGCCCCCGGCATTCTCAGCACCACCCTGCGCGCATCGCTGCTCGCGGCCGGCGCCCAGGGCGGCTACTACGCCATCACGTTCTGGCTGCCGACCTTCCTCAAGACCGAGCGGGGCTTGAGCGTGCTGAGCACCGGCGGCTACCTGGCCATGGTGATCTTCGGCTCCTATGTGGGCTATGTGATCAGCGCCTATCTGACCGATATTCTCGGGCGCAAGAAGAACTTCATCCTGTTCGCCGCCGGCTCCTTCACCATCGTCCTGCTGTACACGCAAATGCCGGTGAGCAACGCAGTGATGCTGTGGCTGGGCTTCCCCCTGGGCTTCTTCGCCTCGGGGATCTTCAGCGGCATGGGCGCCTTCCTGACCGAGCTGTTCCCCACGCGGATCCGCGGTTCGGGCCAGGGCTTCTGCTACAACAGCGGCCGGGCGCTGGCAGCCTTGTTCCCGCTGCTGATCGGCCTGCTCAGCCAGCACATTCCACTGGGCGCGGCCATCGGCACTTTCGCCGCCGTGTCCTACGGCATCGTGGTGCTGGCGGCCCTGAGCCTGCCGGAAACCCGTGGCAAGCAACTCGAAGCGCGCTAACTGATAATCTGTGGGCATCCCACCGCGATCCCCGCAGCCAAAACGACAAACGCTACAGGAGCACTGACCGTGAGCCGCCTGTTATTGAATTGCGACATCGGCGAAAGCTTTGGCAACTGGACCATGGGCCTGGATGCCGAGGTGATGCCGTTCATCGATTGCGCCAACATCGCCTGCGGTTTCCATGCCGGCGACCCGAGCATCATGCGCAAGACCGTCAGCCTGGCCCTGGCCAATGGCGTGCGCATCGGCGCGCACCCTGCGTACCAGGACCTGGCCGGTTTCGGCCGCCGTTCCATGGCCTACGGCGCCCAGGAACTGCAGGACCTGCTGCATTACCAGATCGGCGCCCTCGACGGTATCTGCCGGGCCCAGGGCAGCCGGGTGAGCTACGTCAAACCCCATGGCGCCATGTACAACGACATGATGGCCAACCCAGCGCAGTTGCGCGCGGTGATCCAGGCGGTGGCCGCCTACGACCGGCAGCTGCCGTTGATGCTGATGGCCACCCGTGACAACAGCGCGGCCCAGGCCCTGGGCGACGAGTTTGGCGTGACCCTGTGGTTCGAAGCCTTCGCCGACCGCGCCTACGACAGCGCCGGCCATCTGGTGTCGCGGCAACTGCCGGGGGCGGTGCATCACGACCCGGAAAAGATCATTGCCCAGGCCCTGACCATCGCCCGTGGCGACGCGCTGCTGGCCAGCGACGGCAGCGCCCTGCACCTGCAGGCCAATACCCTGTGCGTGCACGGCGACAACGCCAGTTCGGTGGCCGCGGTGCAGCGTATCCGCGCGGCCCTTGCGCAGTTGCCAGCATGAAAATACGCCTTGAAGTGGTGGCCATCGATTGCCTGATGGTGCGCCTGTTCGATGCCATCGCCGAGGCCAACATGCCGTGGATGCTCGCCGCCAGCGAGCGCCTGCGGGCAGCCTTCGGCGGGCAGTTGATCGACCTGGTGCCGTCCTACACCACGCTGATGGTGCACTACGACCTGCGGGCCCTGAGCCCGTCCCAGGCCCGGGAGCTGATCGATGTGGCGCTGACCGACCTGACTCCGGACTCGCGCACCGGTGGCCAGCGCCATGTGCTGCCGGTCTGGTACGACCTCAGCGTTGGCCCCGAGCTGAGCCTGTTGTCGCGGCGCAGCGGCCTGTCGGTGAGCGAGGTGATCCGTTGCCACAGTGAGCGTGAATACCAGGTGTTCGCCCTGGGGTTTGCGCCGGGTTTCGCCTTTATGGGGCTGGTGGACGAAGTGCTGGCCGCGCCGCGCCTGGATACGCCGCGCAAGCGCGTGGCGGCCGGTAGCGTGGGGATTGCCGAGCGGCAGACCGCGGCTTATCCGGTGGTGTCGCCGGGTGGCTGGAACCTGATCGGGCGCACACCGAGCCGCCTGTTCGATCGCGAGCGCGACGGCTACAGCCTGATGCAACCGGGCGACAGCGTGCGTTTCGCCGCGGTGGATCACGCCGAATTCATTCACCTGGGTGGCGACGACACGCCACTGGAGGTGCCGGTATGAGCCGCCTGACGATCGAAGCCAGCACACCGCTGTGCCTGTTGCAGGACGCCGGTCGCTTTGGCGTGCGGCACCTGGGCGTGACCCAGGGTGGCGCGCTGGACTGGGTGTCGATGTCCTGGGCCAACTGGCTGCTGGGCAACGTTTTGGATGCGCCGGTGATCGAGATCACCCTGGGCGGCTTCAGCATGGTCGCCGAGGAGCTGTGCCTGCTGGCGCTGGCGGGGGCCGACCTGGGGGCCTGTATCGATGAGCGTCCGCTCAGCCCGGGGCGCAGTTTTATCCTGCAAAAAGGCCAGCGGCTGCGTTTCACCCAGCCGTACCTGGGCGCGCGGGCCTATCTGGCGGCGCCCGGCGGTTTCAATGCGCCCAAGGTGCTGGGCAGTTGCGCCAGCGTGGTCCGCGAGGAACTGGGCGGGCTCGACGGTTTCGGCCGGCCGCTGGCCGAGGGCGCGCGGCTGGAGTATTCCGGGGCAGGGGTGAACCTCAAGGAACTGTCGGGCAAGCAACTGCCGGACCTGCGATCGAAGGCGCCGCTGGAGGTGATTCTCGGGGCGCAGATCGGCCAGTTCAGCGGGCAGAGCCTGTTCGATGCCTTCAACAGCGCCTGGACCCTGGACAGCCGCGCCGACCGCATGGGCATGCGCCTGCTGGGGCCGCAGCTGCGCTATCAAGGGGCGCCGATGATCTCCGAGGGTATTCCCCTGGGGGCGATCCAGGTGCCGCCGGACGGCCAGCCGATTGTCCTGCTCAACGACCGGCAGACCATTGGCGGGTATCCACGGCTGGGAGCCTTGACGCCCCTGGCGCTGGCGCGGCTGGCGCAATGCCTGCCGGGCAGCGAGGTACGCCTGACGCCGGTGGTGCAGGAGACGGCGTATCGGCAGCAGATCGAGTTTTTACGGCAGTTTGTCTGAACTGATGTAGCCGCTGCCGCAGGCTGCGATAAGGCCCGAAGGGCCTTCAAGCGGACTCAAGAGCGCGTCTGCTTCGCAGCCGATCGCAGCCTGCGGCAGCGGCTACAGGGATCGCGTTGGACGGGATCCTATTTGGAGAGAAACCGCATCCCTTCTTCCAGGCCGCGCAAGGTCAGCGGGTACATCTGGTCTTCGATCAGCTCGCGCACGATGTTGGTCGAGGCGGTATAGCCCCAGGTGTCTTTCGGGTAGGGGTTGATCCAGATGAGCTTCTTGTACTTCTCCATGAAGCGCTGCATCCACACGTAGCCGGCTTCTTCGTTCCAGTGCTCGACGCTGCCGCCGGCCTGGGTGATTTCGTAAGGCGCCATGGCGGCGTCGCCGACGAAGATCACTTTGTAGTCGGCGCCGTACTTGTGCAGCACGTCCTGGGTCGAGGTGCGTTCCGAGCCGCGGCGCAGGTTGTTCTTCCACACCGACTCATAGATGAAGTTGTGGAAGTAGTAGTACTCCAGGTGCTTGAACTCGGTCTTGCAGGCCGAGAACAGCTCCTCGCAGATCTTCACGTGGGCATCCATCGAGCCACCGATATCGAACAGCAACAGCAGCTTGATGCTGTTGCGCCGTTCCGGGCGCATCTGGATGTTCAGCAGGCCGGCGTCGCGGGCGGTGTGGTCGATGGTGCCATCGATGTCCAGCTCGTCCGCCGCGCCCTGGCGGGCGAACTTGCGCAGACGGCGCAGGGCCACCTTGATGTTGCGGGTGCCCAGTTCCACCGAGTCGTCGAGGTTCTTGTATTCGCGCTGGTCCCAGACCTTGACCGCCTTGCCCTGGCGCTTGCCGGCGTCGCCGACGCGGATGCCTTCCGGGTTGAAGCCGCCGGAGCCGAAGGGGCTGGTGCCGCCGGTGCCGATCCACTTGTTGCCGCCGGCGTGGCGTTCCTTCTGTTCTTCCAGGCGTTTCTTGAACTCTTCGATCAGCTTGTCCAGGCCGCCGAGGGACTGGATCTGCGCCCGTTCCTCATCGCTCAGCGAGCGCTCGAACTCCTTGCGCAGCCAATCCTCAGGGATCAGCGCCTGCAGGTGGTCGTCGAGTTTTTCCAGGCCGTTGAAGTAGGCGCCGAACGCGCGGTCGAACTTGTCGAAGTGCCGCTCGTCCTTCACCAGGATCGCCCGGGACAGGTAATAGAACTCGTCCATGTCGGCGAAGGTCACGCGCTGCTTGAGCGCGTTGATCAGGTCGAGCAGCTCGCGCACCGACACCGGAACCTTGGCGGCACGCATTTCATTGAACAGGTTGAGCAGCATGACAATGCCCTCTCAGCGGGTGCCGCGACGGCTCATGAACGCCAGGCGTTCCAGCAATTGTACGTCCTGCTCGTTCTTCACCAGGGCGCCGGCCAGTGGCGGGATGGCCTTGGTCGGATCGCGTTCGCGCAGCACCGCTTCGCCGATGTTGTCGGCCATCAGCAGCTTGAGCCAGTCCACCAGCTCGGAGGTCGAAGGCTTCTTCTTCAGGCCCGGCACCTTGCGCACGTCGAAGAACACGTCCAGCGCTTCGCTGACCAGGTCCTTCTTGATGTCCGGGTAGTGCACGTCGACGATTTTCTGCAGGGTGGTGCGGTCGGGGAAGGCGATGTAGTGGAAGAAGCAGCGGCGCAGGAAGGCGTCCGGCAGCTCTTTCTCGTTGTTGGAGGTAATGATGATGATCGGGCGCTGCTTGGCCTTGATGGTCTCGTCGATTTCGTAGACGTAGAACTCCATCTTGTCGAGTTCCTGCAACAGGTCGTTGGGGAACTCGATGTCGGCCTTGTCGATTTCGTCGATCAGCAGGATCACCCGCTCCTCGGATTCGAAGGCCTCCCACAGCTTGCCTTTCTTCAGGTAGTTGCGGATGTCATGCACCTTGTCCACGCCCAACTGCGAATCGCGCAGGCGGCTCACCGCGTCGTACTCGTACAGGCCCTGGTGAGCCTTGGTGGTGGACTTGATGTGCCAGGTGATCAGCTTGGCACCGAAGGACTCGGCCAGTTGCTCGGCGAGCATGGTCTTGCCGGTGCCCGGTTCGCCCTTGACCAGCAGCGGCCGCTCCAGGGTGATGGCGGCATTGACTGCCAGCTTCAGGTCATCGGTGGCGACGTACGCGCTGGTGCCTTCGAACTTCATCTGCAATTCCTCGAACGGTAACGCCGACGTGCATCGAGCAGGTCGGAAGAATAAAACACGAATGGCCGACTATAGCGCGGCGCCCGGTCGACTGTGAACGCAGACGCCCTATTCAGTCTCTGAATGGGGCGTCACATGGTGACTCAGTCAGTGGATGGCTTGGGGCGCTCATACTGGGCATTGAAGGCCTCGATGAAACCATTGCGTAAAATCTGCAAAAAAGCCTGGAATGCGCTGACATCACGCTGATGTACGCTGCCTTTGAGTTCAACCCGGGTGGCGAACTGGTTTTTCCCCTGGTTTTTCAGCACGGTTTCGCTGCCCCCCACCAGGGCTTCCCAGATCGAGCGGAATATCCCCTTGTCCTTGTTCTCGACATCCTGCCGCCAGTTGAACACATCGACATCGCGCAACAGCGGCTTTATATAGCCGGTGAGCTGGCCCTTGTTGGCCTCGGCTTCGATCACCAGGTCACCGTGGCCGGCGTTGAAGTCGAATTTGCCATAGGCGCCGGCGAAGTCGTTCAAGCGCTTGAGTTCGATGTCCTGCACACGCAGGCGGAACGCGAAGTCCTGGAAGTCGCTCAGCGGGTCGAAGGTGGCGTTGGTTTCCAGGGGCGCATGGTCCAGCAGCATGGCCTTGCCTTCGAGGCGGGCGTCACGTTTGCCCTGGGTGTCGACCACGTTGGTCAGGTTGTAGGCGCTGGCGTTGACCTGGGTGGCGCTCATGTTCACCGGCGGTTTGGAGTTGAAGTTACGGAAACTGATCTTGCCGTCGCTGACTTGTACTTCGTTGAGGGTGATGGGCAGCAGCTTGTTCAGCTGGGCCCGCCAGTCGGTGCCTTCGCCGGTTTGCGAATTCTTTTTGTTGGAGCCGTCGACGAAGTTGACCTGTGGCCCGACGAATTGCACTTCGGCCACCACCGCATGGTCGTACCACAGGGAGTGCCAGCTCACCGACAGATCGACCAGCGGAGCATTGACGAACGGCACCGGCACCTTACCGTCGACCTTGACGATTTTCAGGCCGTTGATTCGGTACGCACCGCGCCACAGGGCCAGGTCGACATCGGCGATCTGGCCGCGGTAGTCGCCCATGTTGGCGAGCCGGTCATTGAGGTAGTCACGCACCAGATAGGGCAGGGCGATGTGCAGGGCAACCAGCAGCACCAGCACCCCGGCGAGGGTCCACAGTGGCCAACTGTAGCGACGTTTCATGAGCATGAGTCTCCAGCCATGTGCCTTATAGCGATTGACTCCCCGGCATCGCAGTCGTTCGTCCCGACTGGACGCTCATGGGTGCGAGGCATACCCTTGGACACTTCCTTTCACGCTGTACAAGGACCCAGCCATGAGCCGCATTTTCGTCGACAACGCCCATTCCATTGGCAATACGCCGCTGGTGCAGATCAACCGCATCGCGCCCCGCGGCGTCACCATCCTGGCCAAGATCGAAGGGCGCAACCCGGGTTATTCGGTGAAGTGCCGGATCGGCGCGAACATGATCTGGGACGCGGAAAGCAGCGGCAAACTCAAGCCGGGCATGAGCATCATCGAGCCGACCTCGGGCAATACCGGCATTGGCCTGGCATTCGTCGCCGCGGCCCGTGGCTACAGGCTGGTCCTGACCATGCCGGCGTCGATGAGCATCGAGCGGCGCAAGGTGCTCAAGGCCCTGGGGGCCGAGCTGGTGTTGACCGAGCCGGCCAAGGGCATGAAAGGCGCGATCGAGAAGGCCGCGGAAATCCTTGCCAGCGACCCTGAAAAATATTTCATGCCGCAGCAGTTCGATAACCCGGCCAACCCGGCGATCCACGAGAAAACCACCGGTCCGGAAATCTGGAATGACACCGATGGCGCCGTGGACGTGCTGGTGGCCGGCGTCGGCACTGGCGGCACCATCACCGGGGTTTCCCGCTACATCAAGAAGACCCAGGGCAAACCTATCCTGTCGGTGGCGGTGGAGCCGAGCGTGTCGCCGGTGATCACCCAGAAACTGGCCGGCGAAGAGATCAAGCCCAGCCCGCACAAGATCCAGGGCATCGGTGCCGGTTTTGTGCCGAGCAACCTCGACCTGTCGGTGGTCGACCGGGTCGAGCTGGTGAGCGACGAGGAATCCAAGGCCATGGCCCTGCGCCTGATGCAGGAGGAGGGGATCCTCTGTGGCATTTCCTCCGGCGCGGCGATGGCGGTGGCGGTGCGCCTGGCAGAAACCCCCGAGATGCAGGGCAAGACCATAGTGGTGGTGCTGCCGGATTCGGGTGAGCGTTATCTGTCGAGCATGCTGTTCAGCGACCTGTTCACCGAGCAGGAGAACCAGCAGTAAGACACAAGGGAAGGTGATCGCCGGAGCCGGCTGGCCGGCGATCGAAGGTACGGCGGCTGCGGTGTGCAGGGCACAGCACAATTGTGCTGACCTGCATCAGCTGGCGTTCAGGTGACTTATGTTAATTAGCGTTTTATTGCACGACTGTTAACACTGTTTGTTGGTTTGTGCGGGTTTTTCCAGGGGCCAGGAGTGTTTATGATGGCCGGCTGCCATGTCGGATGAATGCTGCCCCGCTGGTAATTATTTCAAGGAGATATTGCATGAGCCTTTCGTTTGCCGCCAAGTCCGCGGTGTTGCTGCTATTCATCGGCAGTACTCTCTACGTGCATTTACGCGGTAAGGCTCGACTGCCGGTGCTGCGTCAGTT
Organism: Pseudomonas sp. RW409; assembly: GCF_003184125.1. Lineage (NCBI taxonomy): Bacteria > Pseudomonadati > Pseudomonadota > Gammaproteobacteria > Pseudomonadales > Pseudomonadaceae > Pseudomonas > Pseudomonas sp. RW409. Next base: position 939,266 of record NZ_QHHP01000042.1, read on the forward strand.
CGTCAACCATTCGGCACTGTTCGCTCCTTATAACGCCTTGATGTACCTGTTTTCTGGCGTGCCTTCCAAGCCTTACCTGGACCGCAGCAAGTTTCCCGAGCTGGATGTGCTCAAGGACAACTGGGAAGTGATCCGCGACGAGGCCATGCACCTGTTCGACGAGGGTTACATCCGCGCCGCCGAGAAGAATAACGACGCCGGTTTCGGTTCGTTCTTCAAGAAGGGATGGAAGCGTTTCTACCTCAAGTGGTACGACAAACCGCTGCCATCGGCCGAAATGCTGTGCCCGAAGACCGTTGAACTGGTCAGCCGTATTCCCAACGTCAAGGGCGCGATGTTCGCCCTGCTGCCCGGTGGCAGCCACCTGAACCCACACCGTGACCCGTTCGCCGGTTCCCTGCGTTATCACCTGGGCCTGTCCACACCGAACTCCGACGACTGCCGGATCTTCGTCGACGGCCAGGTCTACGCCTGGCGCGATGGCGAAGACGTGATGTTCGACGAAACCTACGTGCATTGGGTGAAGAACGAGACCGACAAGACCCGGGTCATCCTGTTCTGCGACATCGAGCGTCCACTGAGCAACTCGCTGATGACCCGCATCAACCGCTGGATCAGCGGCTGGCTGGGGCGTGCCACCGCGCCGCAGAACCTCGACGACGAGCGCGTCGGCGGGATCAACCAGGCCTATGCCTGGAGCAAGCGTTTCAGCGACCGCATCAGTGGTGTGGTCAAGCAATGGAAACGCCGCAATCCGAAGCTCTACCGCGTCCTGCGTCCGGTGCTGGCGGTGGTGGTCCTGACCGCCCTGGGCTACTGGCTGTTCGGATAAGGCGTTGCAATGAATATCGGGCGCTGGTTATAGTCGGCGCCCGGTGTATCAGAAGACTCACCTTCCTCTTCAGAAAGATCAGCACATGCCTCATTCCCTCATCAACGCGGTAGTCGATTCAGCGGTCAACGCTGGCGTCGTGCCGTGCGGGAACCCGCAGCCTGTGCAGATCAGTCATTACCCCCCACCTGTCAGTAGCACGCCGGTGTGCGCCGTCGTATCACCGCCGGGCGTTGTCGTACGGGGCTGATCAGCAACCTCTGCTGTTGCCCGCGCCCGCCAGAAAAAACTACTGAATTTCAGCCTCGGCTGAGTTGGCCATTTGCCTGATTACAGGTGGTATTCATGTTGCTCATAGCAAAAAAGTCCGCGCTCGCGGCGGCTTCCACGAGCCTGTTCGTCCTGCTCTGGAGCAGTGGGGCGATCTTCTCCAAATGGGGGCTGGCCCATGCCTCGCCCTTTGCCTTCCTGTTGTTTCGTTTCGCCATCGCCCTGTGCGGCCTGGTGCTGTTGATTCCCTTGCTCAAGCTGCGTTTGCCCCGCGGGCGCAAGCCGATGCTGTACGCGGTGGCCACCGGGCTGGTGTTGCTGGGGGCGTACCAGATCTTCTACCTGCTGGCCCTGGACCTGAAGGTCACCCCCGGCGTGATGGCCACCATCATGGGGGTGCAGCCGATCCTCACCGTGGTGATCATGGAGCGTCAGCGTTCCTGGAGCCGGATGTTCGGCCTGGCGCTGGGGTTGGCCGGGTTGATCATGGTGGTCTACCAGGGCATTGGCCTGGCAGGCATGTCGCTGGCCGGGATGCTCTTCGGCCTGCTGGCCCTGGTGAGCATGACCCTGGGCTCGATCATGCAGAAACGCATCAGTGACAACCCGCTGGGCACCCTGCCGGTGCAATACCTGGCCGGGCTGTTGCTGTGCGCGCTGTTCGTGCCGTTCCAGTCGTTTCACTTCGAGCGCAGCGTCGGCTTTATTGTCCCGGCGCTGTGGATGGGACTGGTGGTCTCGGTGCTGGCGACCCTGCTGCTGTACCGGCTGATCGCTCGCGGCAACCTGGTGAATGTCACCAGCCTGTTCTACCTGGTGCCGGCGGTGACGGCCGTGATGGACTACCTGTTCTTCGGTAATCGACTGGCGCTGCTGAGCGTGCTCGGCATGCTGTTGATCATCGTCGGGCTGGTGTTCGTGTTCCGCAAAAACAGCTGATTCAGAAAGTGCCGGGCGCAGCTTTCGACTTGATCGAAGCTGCGCCTTTTTTTGTCTGGGGCGCACCCTTCAGATTGGCCAGGACTGGCCGATAGCAATGGTGGCTTATTGATATTAAATTGCGTTCGCTTTTACCCTATTTATTAAGGCTTTGGGAATAAGACAAACCTTAAAAATTAAAGATTCCTTCTACACTGACGACATACTCTTCAGGCCCAATGGAGATAGTCAGAATGAGTAGCAAGCTGGTTTTGGCAGGTGTCGGCATGTTTCTAGGTTTGAGTGGAATCTGTTCCGCAGCCCCTCAAAGCATCCAGGGAACGATCTATTTTCACGGCAGCATCGTCGAGGAACCTTGCACGCCAAGCTCGACTGCCAATGGCGGGGCCGTATTGAGCCTGCGCCAGTGCCCACAACTGTCGCGGGGTAACGACATCCGGGTGCACGGGGTCGGTCCGTCGAGCACGGTGACGGCCGTCGGCCAGTCGCCGGTCAACGTCAAACTGGTGACGGACAGCGGCAAGGACGGGCGCTACTACGATCAGCACTATGCGCTGGTCGATGGGGCAGGCAAACCGGTGAACTCGGGGACCTACCTGATTACCCTGACGTCGCCATGACTCAGGTATAGCCCAATGCCCGGCGCTAGAGCGCCGGGTATTGAATGGCCGTCACGGATGCCCCCGTTGTTGCTGGAGGCATGCCTTGACGAAAGGCAAAAAAAGACCGGCAAGTGCACCTTGCCGGTCAATCCACAATACGCAGCGGCGGGGCCGCCGCTGCGTGATCAGGGCGGGGTCAGAAGCGGTAGCTGGCGTTCAGGCTCAGGCCGTGTTCGCTGGCACCGCTGCCCAGTTGCCCGCTGTAGGCGGCGCCCAGGCTCAGCTCGGGAGTCACCCGGGTTTCTACCCCGGCTTCGACCACTGCGCTGTTGCGCGAGTAAGCCGCGCCTTCGGTGCGGAACGCATCGCTGCCGTCGAAACGGTAGGTGTTGGACGGCGTCATGCCGGCCAGGGCGTGTTTCCAGCCGGCGCTGCCGAACACGGTCAGCAACTTGCCGTTATCCAGCTGCTTGTCGGCGCTGGCGCGCAGACCCAGGGTGGAGAACGTCTGCTCGTCCGACGCGTGCTTGGCGCGCAGGGCCGCAGGGCCGCCATCTTCCTTGAAGCCTTCGCTCTTGACCTGCACATAGGCCAGGTTGGCGAAGGGTTCCAGCTGTACCGAAGGGCTGAGGTCGAAGCGCCGGCCCAGCTCACCGAAGGCTTGCAGGGTATTGGCGTCGTGCTTGGACTTCAGATGGTCGCTGTAGCCGGCGAAGTTCACCGAACGCTTGGCGTCGATCCGGCTCCAGGTGTACGCCATGCCGCCGCGCAGGTCGAACCCGCTGACCTGTGTTCCGCCATAGACACCCAGATGGATGTTGTCGTTGTCGCTCGAGGAGTCGCGTGACGAACTCTTCAGATCGGTACGGCTGTAGCCGGTCAGCACGCCGACATGGCCGCTGTCACCAACCGCGGTATCGACACCCGTCAGGAAGCCCTTGGTGTCGCTGCGCAAGGTGGCGGTATTGCTGTCACCCTTGACCTCGCCCCAGTTGCCCAGCGTGGTGATCCACGGGGTCAGGCCGGAGTGTGCGTCGCTCGCGGTGTCAGCCGGCTGGGCGACAGTCGCCGAACGCAGACGGCTGTTCGCCGCGTCGCGCACCAGGCGGCTGTCCTGGATCAGCGCCGAACGGGTGGAGTTGTGGAACTCGCCGGACAGTTGATCGAAGGCATCGCGTGCCTGGTGGTCATCGGGCAGATAGGCGATGGCCTCGAACAGTTTGTTGTGCACCGGTGGCGTCAGCGCTGGCACGGCAGAGCCTTTCAGGCTTTGTGCCGCAGTGGCCGTGGCCCGCTGGTTAGGGGTGAAGGCGGCTTCCTGGAACAGGCGAGTCTGCTGCACATCCAGGTAGGCGTTGTGGCTGTCGTAGTTGTCCACCAGGTCATAGAAGGTCGAGACCCAGGTATCGCCCGTCAGCTTGTAACGACCGCTCAGGCCCTGCTGGGTTGCGAGCACCAGATAACGACGGTCCAGCTCGTAGCGTTTGCTGTCGAGTTTGTCCGCGTTGATGATGCTGCCGTCCTCGAGCCGCGCCGCGCCGTTCACCAGCAGCCGGTCGTTGGCCCCGGTGCTCAGCAGTTCGGCATGGAAGGTCGAACCGCTGTGCTGGTCGAGATCGCCGGTCAGGCTCAGAGTGCCGATGGAGTTGCCGGGGGCGATGGTCGCGCCTTTGTGCAGGGTGACGTTGCCGACCTGGCCGTTGCCCGCCAGGGTGGCGCCGTCATACACGTCGGTCGAGCCGCCGAGCTTGCCATTGACGGCCAGGATGCCCGAATCGACGTAGCTGCGGCCGTGGAAGGCGGAGCTGTCGCCGCTCAGTTCGGTGCGCCCGGCACCGCGCTTATAGAGCGTACCGGTGCCGGAGAGGGCGCCGCCGAAGGTGTAGGCGTTGGCACGGTTGAACACCAGGCTGCCGGGTGCGTCGATCTGCACGTCGCCGAGGATCGAGCCGCTGTTGCCGCCGTTCGCGCCGGCCCCCAGTTGCAGGGTGCCGTTGCTGATCAGCGTGCCGCCCTTGTAGGTGTTTTCGCCGGTGAGCACGGTGCTGCCCGTGCCGCGCTGCTCGACCGAGCCGCTGCCGTAGATGACGTGGTCGTACTGGTACTGGTTGTTGCGGTCGAACACCACCTGGCCATCGTTGCCGATATCGCTGAGCACTTCGCCTTGGCTGCCGTTGAAGGCGCCGATGTGCAGGCTGGCGTTCTTGTCGACCTGCACTTGCCCGGCCATGCGGTTGTTCAGCAGCAGTTCGCCGCCCTTGACATTCAACTGGCCGGTGAAGCCGCTGGAGTCACCGTTGAACACGGTCTGCCCGGCGATGTGATTGACGCGGCCCTTACCTTCGAAGCCGGCATCGAACTGGTAGTTGCGGTCGCTGTGGTTGAACTGGACCAGGCCCTGGCCCTGACCGAAGACCACGCGTTTGGCTTCCAGATGGCCTGCGCCCTTGGCGTCGGCGGCCTTGTCGCTGGTCGCGCCCACATAAAGCGCAGCGTTGGAGCTGCTGTCGTTGGCGATCCGCAGGGTGCCACCGCCGACTTTGGCCACGCCCTGGTTGGCGAGTACCAGGCTGGCGTTGCCGCTCTGGCCCACGATCATGTCGCCGAGGGTTTCCCACAGGCTGCCCGTGCCATCGACGCTGGCGCTGCCATTGGCGCCCTGGTTGGCACCGATGATGCCGTCCTGGCTGGTTACCTGGCCGCCATTCTTGATGTCCAGGGCACCGTTGCCGGCACCGCCGACGATCAGGGTCTTGTCGGTGGACAGGGTGCCGTTGTCGACGCTGACCGAACCATTCGAGCCTTTTTGTGCACCGAGGACGGTGTTGCCACCGTTCTGCACCTTGGCGCCGTTGGTGAGCGACAGCGAGCCATTGCCCGACTGGCCCACGATCATGTCACCCAGGCTTTTCCAGAGGCTACCCGCGCCATCGAGGCTGGCGCTGCCATTCGAACCCAGATCGGCAGCGATGATGCTGTCCTGGCTGTTGACCTGACCACCGTTCTTGACGTCCAGGACGCCATTGCCGGCGCCGCCGACGATCAGGGTCTTGTCGGTGGAGAGCGTACCGTTGTCGACGCTGACCGTACCGCTTGAGCCTTTTTTGGCAGCGATGACGGTGTTGCCAGCGGTCTGCACCTTGGCGCCGTTGGTCAGCGACAGCGAGCCGTTACCCGACTGGCCCACGATCATGTCGCCCAGGCTTTTCCAGAGGCTGCCCGCGCCATCGAGGCTGGCGCTGCCAGTGGAGCCCAGGTCGGCAGCGATGATGCTGTCCTGGCTGTTGACCTGACCGCCGTTCTTGACTTCCAGGACGCCGTTGCCGGCGCCGCCGACGATCAGGGTCTTGTCGGTGGACAGCGTGCCGTTGTCGACGCTGACCTTACCGCTTGAGCCTTTTTGCGCAGCGATCACGGTGTTGCCAGCGGTCTGCACCTTGGCGCCGTTGGTCAGCGACAGCGAGCCGTTGCCCGACTGGCCCACGATCATGTCGCCCAGGCTTTTCCAGAGGCTGCCCGCGCCATCGACGCTGGCGCTGCCAGTGGAGCCCAGGTCGGCAGCGATGATGCTGTCCTGGCTGTTGACCTGACCACCGTTCTTGACTTCCAGGACGCCATTGCCGGCGCCGCCGACGATCAGGGTCTTGTCGGTGGAGAGCGTGCCGTTGTCGACGCTGACCGAACCATTCGAGCCTTTTTGCGCAGCGATCACGGTGTTGCCAGCGGTCTGCACCTTGGCGCCGTTGGTGAGCGACAGCGAGCCGTTGCCCGACTGGCCCACGGTCATGTCGCCGAGGGTTTTCCAGAGGCTGCCCGCGCCATCGACGCTGGCGGTGCCAGTGGAACCCAGGTCGGCAGCGATGATGCTGTCCTGGCTGTTGACCTGGCTGCCGTTCTTGACCAGCAGGGTGCCATTGCCGGCGCCGCCGACGATCAGGGTCTTGTCGGTGGAGAGCGTGCTGTTGTCGACGCTGACCGAACCATTCGAGCCTTTTTGCGCAGCGATCACGGTGTTGCCAGCGGTCTGTACCTTGGCGCCGTTGGTGAGCGACAGCGAGCCGTTGCCCGACTGGCCCACGGTCATGTCGCCGAGGGTTTTCCAGAGGCTGCCCGCGCCATCGACGCTGGCGGTGCCAGTGGAACCCAGGTCGGCAGCGATGATGCTGTCCTGGCTGTTGACCTGGCTGCCGTTCTTGACCAGCAGGGTGCCGTTGCCGGCGCCGCCGACCACCAGGCGCTTATCGCTGGTCAGGGTTGACCCGCCGTCGGCGATGAGGGTGCCGGTTGCGCCACGCTCGGAGCCGATCAGGGTGTCGCCCTGGGAGTGGGCTCGGGAGCCGCTTTTGAGGTTCAGGTCGGCGGAGCCGCCTTTGCCGACGATCAGGTCGCCGCCGGTGTTCAAGGTCGCGCCGTTGTTGAAGGTGGCCTTGCCCGTGGCGCCCTGTACGGTGCCCAGGGTGAAGCCGTCAGCGACATTCAGCTTGCCGCTGCCGCCGACATTCAATTGGCCCAGGCCGTTGTTGGCGGTGCCAACGTTCAGGCTGCCGACCGTTCGGGCGCTGTCCAGTTGCGCGACCTGGTTGCTCAGCCCGGGGAGCGGTCGATCGATATTGACCGCCTCATTGCTGGCGGGAGCGCCGTTGCTCCAGTTACCGCTGTTTTCCCAGGCGTTGCTGTCGTTGACGCGATAGGCGTTGCCGTCCTCGTCATAGGCAAAGTGATGGGCGTCTCCGGTCCAGTTCGTCGTGGCGAGTACGGCCGGGGCGAAGGTGCTCAACGCCAGGGCGACGGCGAGCGCGGTGCTGGAGGGTCTGAAACTGTGGGGTGTCATGGTCTTCTTTTCCAAGGCTGTGCCTGTGTGGTCGGAGGAGTGGAAACGGCGTCGGGTGCGCTAGGGATCAGCGGCGCGCGCCGAGGGGTGAAAGCGTTCGATGGCTGCACAGAGGCGCGAGGCGCTTCCCGGCCGGCAGAGGAGTTTTCTGGCTATGAAGTGCAATAGGACCGGTGCTGTAACAGTGCGGCCTGAGTGATCTGTTCATAAGCGTTGAATAACTGATCAAGTTGTCCGGAAAGTTGTGAACGGGCCGGTAACTTAATAAAGAAGGAGGCGGGAATATACGTGGGGAGAGAGGTTGGGAGCTTTTTTTAAACTTTTCAGAAATATCTTTATGGTGGTCGAGAATAATCTTTGTTGGTTGTGGTTAGTTCGTTGTTGTTATCAGTGGAACTGTCTGGTGCGGGCTTTTTTTGCGAATTTTGTTCAAGTTTTATGGGGTTTGGACGAGGGGCAAAAGAAGGGGGTAAAACATAAAGACGGCGGGGTAATGATTTTTTGCTTGAGGGGATGTTTTTATTGAGAGGGCAGTATTTGTTTTTTAGAAGACGATGGTTTTTTATTGTTTTAAGTTTTTTTGCCGAAGGGCGGAAGTTACGGTGTCCGATATGCAGTTCGATTCTGCTCAAGCCTGATCGAGACTGTTGTGCAAGTGGCGAGCGCGCCCATGTTTCAGGACCGCTCGCAATGCCGGGGAATCGACGCGATCAGCGATCCGCCAGTTCCTGGGGCGAGGCGACCCGGGCTCCCGGTTTGAGTACCAGCCACAAGGCCGCAGCGATCAGCACGCCGCCATACAAGTGGGCCATGGACAGCGGCTCGTCCAGCAGCAACGCGCCCCACAGCACCCCGAACGGCGGGATCATGAAGGTCACGGTCATCGACTTGACCGGGCCGATCGAGCTCAGCAGGCGGAAATACAGGATGTAGGCAAAGGCGGTGCAGGCCAGCCCCAGGCCCAGCAACGACAGCCAGACGCTCCAGCCGCCCCAGCTGGCGGGCGGCTGGCTGATGGTGCTGTAGGCGAAGATCGGCAGCAGGAACAGGCTGGCGCCGAGCATGCTGCCCAGGGCCGAGAGGCGACTGTCGAGGCCGCCGGCCTGGTCCAGCCAGCGCCGCGCGAGGAAGCCGGCGAAACCGTAGCAGGTGGTGGCGAGCAGGCAGGCCAGCGCGCCCAGCAGCAGTTCCAGGTCGAATGTCATGGGGCCGGCGCGGGTCAGGATGCCCACGCCGAACAGGCCCAGGCTGACCCCGGCGATTTTTGTCGGGGTCAGTTTCTCGTGGAAGAACAGCCCACCGATCAGCACGCCCATCAAGGGCGTGGTGGCATTGAAGATCGCCGAATAACCGGCCGGCAGCACCAGGGCCGCCACCGAATACATAGTGGCGGGGATGCCGGAGTTGATCACGCCGAGCAGCAGCACGGTCTTGAACTTGCCCTGGAAGTCCCAACTGATGCGCATCAGCGCGAGGATCACCAACAGGCCGGTGGCGGCGATGGAGACGCGAAAGAAGGCCGTGGGAATGCTGCCGATCACTGGAGCGATGATGCGCATGAACAGAAAACTCGCGCCCCAGATCGCGGCCAGGGACAACAAACGCAGGGTATCGACAAGTCTCACGGCGCAACTCCTTTGATGGCCCCTGCAACGGCCCTTTTTTCGGCAGGGCGAGAGTGTTGCCGAGAGACGGGACGCGAGCAATCGCTATCTTGCGGTCGAATGGGCGGGATCCTTCTCGCTACGGAAAAATTGCACTTCTCCTGCACCCGGTTCACTGGCTAAGCTCAGGCCTTTCCGAATTCCCGCAGAGGTCTCACCATGCCGCAGAAATGGCCCGCCGCCGATATCGCTCGAACGATCCTCGATGGCTTCGACGATTACCGCGAGCACTTTCGCCAGATCACCGACGGTGCCCGGGCCCGCTTCGAACAGGCGCAGTGGCAGGAGGCACAGACCGCCTCGGCGGCGCGGATCAACCTGTACGAGGAAAAGGTCGGCGAGACCGTGCAGCGCCTGCGCACGACGTTCGACCTGGAGACCCTGCTCGACGTCAATCAGTGGCCGCTGGTGAAAAGCGCCTATATCAGCCTTATCGACCTGCGCTTCGACGATGAGCTGTCCGAGACCTGGTACAACTCGGCCTTCTGCGGCCTGTTCAGCCACGACCTGATCAGCGACGGCTGCATGTTCATCCACACCACGCGGCCGAGCCTGCGCCGCGCCCGGGCCGCGCAGACCCGCACCTACCGGCCGCAAGGACATCTGTCGACGATGCTCGAACAGATCTTCGTCGACTACCGCTTCAGCGAGGCCTATGCCGACCTGTCCGGCGACCTGCGGCGCCTGGAGTCGCAGCTGCGGGAGAACCTGCCGGACTGGGTGTGCAAGGACCCGGAACTGGCGGTGGAGCTGTTTTCCTCGGTGCTGTACCGCAACAAGGGCGCTTACCTGGTGGGGCGCATCTACACCCACGACGAGCAGTGGCCGCTGGTGATTCCGTTGCTGCATCGTGAAGGGCGGGGCATCCAGATCGACGCGCTGATCACCGACGAAGCCGAGGTGTCGATCATCTTTTCCTTCACCCGTTCCTATTTCATGGTCGACGTGCCGGTGCCGGCGGAGTTCATCGGCTTCCTCAAGCGCATCCTGCCGGGCAAGCACATCGCCGAGCTGTACACCTCCATCGGGTTCTACAAGCACGGCAAGTCCGAGTTCTACCGGGCGCTGATCAACCACCTGGCCAACACCGACGACCAGTTCATCATGGCCCCGGGCGTGCGCGGCATGGTCATGAGCGTGTTCACCTTGCCGGGCTTCAACACCGTGTTCAAGATCATCAAGGACCGCTTCTCGCCGTCGAAAAACGTCGACCGCGCCACGGTGATCGAGAAGTACCGCCTGGTGAAAAGCGTCGACCGGGTCGGGCGCATGGCCGATACCCAGGAGTTCGCCGACTTCCGCTTTCCCCTGGGCAAGTTCGATCCGGCGTGCCTGGCGGAGTTGCTGGAAGTGGCGCCGTCGACGGTGTCGGTGGAGGGCGATACGGTGCTGATCCGCCACTGCTGGACCGAGCGGCGCATGACCCCGCTCAACCTCTACCTGGACCACGCCAACCCGGCCCAGGTGCGCGAGGCACTGGACGACTACGGCCTGGCGATCAAGCAGCTGGCCGCAGCGAATATCTTCCCCGGCGACATGCTGCTGAAGAACTTCGGCGTCACCCGCCATGGCCGGGTGGTGTTCTACGACTACGACGAGATCTGCTTTCTCACCGAAGCCAACTTTCGCCACATCCCGGCGCCGCGCACCCCGGAGGACGAGATGGCGTCCGAGCCCTGGTATTCCATCGGCCCGCTGGACGTGTTCCCCGAGGAATTCCCGCCGTTCCTGTTCGCCGACGCCGGACAGCGCAAGCTGTTCGACCAGCTGCACGGCGAGCTGTACAACGCCGATTACTGGAAAGGCCTGCAGGACGCCATTCGCGCCGGCAAGGTGATCGATGTGTTCCCGTACCGGCGCAAGGACCGGGACAACGAATAGAGGGAGCAGCGGCAAGAGGCAAGTTACAAGCGGCAAGCTAAAAGCGTAAAGCTGCGTTAATCTTGCGGCTTTTCGCTTGAAGCTTGTAGCTGCCTTTATGACCGACCAACTGCTGAAAAACCTCGACCAAGCCATGCTCGCCGACCGCCACCGGTTGCGCCGGCAGCTGCTTGAGCTGCGCAAGAAACCCGACGAGGCCAAGCTTGGGCAGTGGGTCGAACGCATGCAGGCGTCCTGCGCCCAGGTGGCGGCGCGGCGCGCCAGCGTGCCGTCGATTCGCTACGACGACAGCCTGCCGATCGCCGCCAAGCGCGACGAGATCAAGGCGGCGCTGCAAAAGCACCAGGTGCTGATCATCGCCGGCGAAACCGGCTCGGGTAAAACCACCCAGCTGCCGAAGATCTGCCTGGAAATCGGTCGCGGCCAGCACGGCCTGATCGGTCATACCCAGCCTCGGCGGATCGCCGCGCGCAGCGTGGCCAGCCGGGTCGCCGAAGAGCTGGCGACGCCGCTAGGTGCCCTGGTGGGTTACCAGGTGCGCTTCGAGGACCAGAGCGACTCGAACACCCTGATCAAGCTGATGACCGACGGCATCCTGCTGGCGGAAACCCAGAACGACCGCTACCTGGAACGCTACGACACGATCATCGTCGACGAAGCCCACGAGCGCAGCCTGAACATCGACTTCCTCCTGGGCTACCTGAAGACCCTGCTGCCGCGGCGTCCGGACCTCAAGGTCATCATCACTTCGGCGACCATCGACCTGGAGCGCTTCTCCAAGCATTTCGACGATGCACCGATCGTCGAGGTCTCCGGCCGTACCTTCCCGGTGGAAACCTGGTACCGCCCGCTGACCCTGGAGCAGGACGAAGAGGGCAACCGGGTCGAGGACGACCTGACGGTGGACCAGGCGATCCTCGCCACCCTCGACGAAATCGCCGCCCATGAGCGCAGCGAGCGTCGCAGCCCGGGTGACGTGCTGGTGTTCCTGCCGGGCGAGCGGGAGATTCGCGACGCCGCCGAGATGCTGCGCAAGGCCCAGCTCAAGCACACCGAAATCCTGCCGTTGTATGCGCGCCTGTCGCCGGCCGAGCAGCAGCGGATTTTCCAGTCGCACCCGGGCCGCAGGGTGGTACTGGCGACCAACGTCGCCGAGACCTCGTTGACCGTGCCGGGCATCCGCTACGTGATCGACAGCGGTACCGCGCGCATCAGCCGCTACAGCTACCGGGCCAAGGTCCAGCGCCTGCCCATCGAGGCGATTTCCCAGGCCAGCGCCAACCAGCGTAAAGGCCGCTGCGGCCGGGTCGAGCCGGGCATCTGCGTGCGCCTGTACAGCGAAGAAGATTTCAACGGCCGTCCGGAATTCACCGACCCGGAGATCCTGCGCACTAACCTGGCGGCGGTGATCCTGCAGATGCTCCATCTGCGCCTCGGTGAAATCACCGCGTTCCCCTTTATCGAGCCGCCGGACGGCAAGGCCATCAGCGACGGTTTCAACCTGCTGCAAGAACTCTCGGCGGTGGACCGCAACAGCCAGCTGACGCCGCTGGGCCGCCAGTTGGCGCGGCTGCCGGTGGACCCGCGCATGGGCCGCATGCTGCTGGAAGCGGCGAAGCTGGGCAGCCTGCAGGAAGTGCTGATCGTCGCCAGCGCCATGTCGATCCAGGACCCGCGCGAGCGGCCGCCGGAGCGCCAGCAGGCGGCCGACCAGGCCCACGCGCAATGGAAGGACGCGGATTCGGATTTCGCCGGGCTGGTCAATCTGTGGCGCGGTTTCGAAGAGCAGCGCCAGGCGCTGACCGCCAGCCCGCTGCGTAACTGGTGCCGCAAGAATTTCCTCAACTACTTGCGACTGCGCGAGTGGCGCGACTCTCATCGCCAACTGAGCCTGATCTGCCGCGACCTGCAGCTGAGCCTGAACAAGGAGCCGGCCGACTATCCGAAACTGCACAAGGCGGTGCTGGTCGGCCTGTTGAGCCAGATCGGCCAGAAGACCGAGGAGGGCGACTACCTCGGTGCTCGCCAGCGGCGCTTCTGGGTGCACCCGTCGTCCGGGTTGGGCAAGAAGCGTCCGCAGTGGCTGATGACCGCCGAGCTGGTGGAAACCACCAAGCTCTACGCGCGCATGGTGGCGAAGATCGAACCGGACTGGATCGAGCCGCTGGCCGGGCACCTGATCAAGAAGAACCACTTCGAACCGCATTGGGAGAAGAAGCGCGGGCAGGTGGTGGCCTACGAGCAGATCACCCTGTTCGGCCTGATCGTGGTCGGCCGCCGCCCGGTGCATTACGGCCCGGTGGACCCGGTGGTGTCGCGCGAACTGTTTATCCGTGAAGGCCTGGTGCGTGGCGAGATCCAGTCGAAGGCCAAGTGCCTGAGTGCCAACACGCGCTTGCTGGAACAGCTCGACGAACTGGAAGCCAAGGCCCGGCGCCGCGACATCCTCGCCGACGAGGAAACCCTGTTCGCCTTCTACGACGCGCGCCTGCCGGCGGAGATCCACCAGACCGCGACCTTCGACAGCTGGTACCGGGTGCACAGCCAGAAAGACCCGCAGCTGCTGATCATGCGTGAGGAAGACGTGTTGGCCCGCGAGGCCAGCGAAGTCACCGCCATGCAGTACCCGGACACCTTGCAGATCGGCGATCTGGAACTGGCCCTGAGTTACCACTTCGAGCCCAACCATCCACGGGACGGCGTGACCCTGCGGGTGCCGGCGCCGTTGCTGCCGGCCTTGCCCGCCGAGCGTCTGGAATGGCTGGTGCCGGGGCTGGTGGAAGCCAAGTGCATCGCCCTGGTGCGCAACCTGCCCAAGGCGTTGCGCAAGAACTTCGTGCCGGTGCCGGACTTCGTCAAGGCGGCCCTGGCGCGTATCGATTTCGCCCAGGGCTCGCTGCCCCAGGCGCTGGGTCGCGAGCTGCTGCGCATGACCGGGGCACGGGTCAGCGACGAGGCCTGGGCCGAGTCGGCGCAACAGGTGGAAAGCCACCTGCGGATGAACCTGGAAATCGTCGACGCCCAGGGCAAGTTCCTCGGCGAAGGCCGCGACCTGGCCGAGCTGACCGCGCGCTTCGCCGAAGCCAGCCAGGCCGCCCTGGCCGTGCCGCAAACCGCGAAAAGCCAGCAGCCGGTGGAGGCCAAGGTGTTCGCTGCGGTGGCGGAGAAAACCCAGCAGAAGATCGCCGGGCTGTCGATGACGGTGTATCCGGCGCTGGTAGAAGAGGGGGGCACGGTTAAGGAGGGGCGTTTCTCCACTCCGGCCGAGGCCGAGTTCCAGCATCGTCGCGCCTTGCAGCGCCTGTTGCTGCAACAGCTGGCCGAGCCGGCCAAGTTCCTGCGCAACAAGCTGCCGGGGCTGACCGAGCTGGGCCTGCTGTATCGCGAGTTGGGGCGCGTCGACGCCCTGGTGGAGGACATCCTGCTGGCCAGCCTCGACAGCTGCGTGCTGGACGGCGAGGACAGCCTGCCCCGGGATGGCGCCGGCCTGGCGTCGCTGGCCGAACGCAAGCGCGGCAGCTGGACCGAACACGCCGAGCGCCTGGCGCGCCTGACCCTGGATATCCTCAAGCTCTGGCACAGCCTGCAAAAGCGCTTCAAGGGCAGGATCGACCTGGCCCAGGCGGTGGCGCTGAACGACATCAAGTCGCAGCTAAGCCACCTGGTGTATCCGGGTTTTGTCCGCGAGACCCCGGCGCAATGGCTCAAGGAGCTGCCGCGTTACCTCAAGGCCGTCGAGCTGCGTTTCGAGAAACTCGGCAGCCAGGTGCAGAAGGACCGGGTCTGGAGTACCGAACTGGCCGGCCTGTGGAACCAGTACCAGGCCCGCGCCGGCAAACATGCCCAGGAAGGCAAGCGCGACCCGCAGCTGGAGCTGTACCGCTGGTGGCTGGAGGAATATCGAGTGTCGCTGTTCGCCCAGCAACTGGGCACCAAGGCGCCGATTTCCGACAAGCGCCTGAACAAGCAGTGGAGCCAGGTGGAAGCCTGATACGACGCCTGTAACCGCTGCCGCAGGCTGCGATAAGGTCCGAAGGACCTTCCCGCGATCTCAGGGAGCACGCCCTCTTCGAGGTCGATCGCAGCCTGCGGCAGCGGCTACAGCGATCTGTGATAGGGGCGATTACGCTTGCCGATAGGGCCAAACGCCGGCGTTTATGGCAAACTTCGCCGTTATAAATGCCGGCCCCGCGGTTTTGAGCGTTCGCCGCCCGGGCAAAGCGGAATAAAGCGATGTCAGGTCCTATTCCGCCAGTCGGGATAGACCATTTACGGTTTGGTACGACGGTGCCAATACCTTCTGCCTGAACAGAATAGAGGAACGACCGTGCATAACGTCGTCATCAGCGGCACTGGCCTGTACACCCCGGCCAACAGCATCTCCAACGAAGAGCTGGTGGAGTCTTTCAACACCTACGTGCATCAGTTCAACGCCGACAACGCGCAAGCGATCGAGCGCGGCGACGTTCAGGCCCTGACCGAATCCAGCGCGGCCTTCATCGAGAAGGCCTCCGGCATCAAAAGCCGCTTTGTCATGGACAAGGACGGCATCCTCGACCCGCAGCGCATGACCCCGCGTCTGCCCGAGCGTTCCAACGACGAATGGTCGGTGCTCTGCCAGATGGCCATCGGCGCCGCCGAACAGGCCCTGCAACGCGCTGGCAGGACCGCCGCGGACATCGACGGGGTGATTGTCGCCTGCTCCAACCTGCAGCGCGCCTACCCGGCCATCGCCATCGAAGTCCAGGAAGCCCTGGGCATCGCCGGTTTCGGTTTCGATATGAACGTGGCCTGCTCCTCGGCCACCTTCGGCATCCAGGCCGCTTGCAACAGCGTGCAACTGGGCCAGGCCCGGGCGATCCTGATGGTCAACCCGGAAGTCTGCACCGGCCACCTGAACTTCCGTGACCGCGACAGCCACTTCATCTTCGGCGACGCAGCCACCGCGGTGATTATTGAACGGGCTGACCTGGCCACCTCGCCGTACCAGTTCGACATCATCAGCACCAAGCTGCTGACCAAGTTCTCCAACAACATCCGCAACAACTTCGGCTTCCTCAACCGCGCCGCGGAAGAGGGCATCGGCGCGCCGGACAAACTCTTCGTGCAGGAAGGCCGCAAGGTGTTCCGCGATGTCTGCCCGATGGTGGCGGAACTGATCGCCGAGCACCTGCAGGAAAACCAGCTGAACGTCAGCGACGTGAAGCGTTTCTGGCTGCACCAGGCCAACCTCAGCATGAACCACCTGATCGTCAAGAAACTGCTGGGCCGCGAAGCCACCGAAGAGGAAGCGCCGGTGATTCTCGACACCTACGCCAACACCAGTTCGGCCGGTTCGGTGATCGCTTTCCACAAGAACCAGGACGACCTGCCCAGCGGCTCGCTGGCGGTGCTCAGCTCGTTCGGCGCCGGTTATTCGATTGGCAGTGTGCTTCTGCGCAAGCGTTGACAGTCTTATGGATCGCAGCCGCTGAGCGCTGGCCGTCGGCTCCTGCATAGGCCGGCGGCGCTGGGCGGCTGCGATCCCTGATTCCGATTACGAGGCATGAATGTCCGCAGCTGACGACACGCAACTGCTTGAACGCCTGTTGGCCGGCGAGCAAAAGGCCTACAAGGAACTGGTCAGTACCTACCAGAGCGCGATGCGCGCCGTGGCCTACGCCATTGTCGGCCAGCGCCACGCCGACGAAGTGGTGCAGGATGCCTGGCTGTCGGTGGTGCGCAACCTGGCGGGTTTCCAGGGGCGCTCCAGCCTCAAGACCTGGCTGTTGACCATCACCGCCAACTCGGCGAAAAGCCGCTACAAACAAAATCGTCGGGAAGTCCTGCTGGATGACTTGCCGTCCCCCCATGGCACCATTGGCGACGAGCGTTTTTCTTCCGCTGACGGTCACTGGCTGGTGGCGCCGTTCGCCTGGCACGCCGACACCCCGGAAGCCCTGCTCACCGAGGCCGAGCTGCGCGAATGCCTGGAACACACCTTGCTGAGCCTGTCGGAACTGCAGGGCAGCGTGTTGACCCTGCGCGAGCGCCAGGGCCTGGAGTTGGAGGAGATTTGTAATCTTCTGGACATTTCCCTCTCCAATGTCCGGGTGCTGCTGCACCGGGCGCGGCTGAAGATTTTTGCCACGGTGGAGCACTTCGAGGAGACCGGCCAATGCTGACCTGCAAGGAACAAGTGGCACGCTCCAGCGACTATCTCGATGGTCAGCTGAGCTTTCGCCAGCGCCTGATCCAGCGCCATCACCTGTTGTTCTGCCCCAATTGCCGGCGCTTCCTGCGGCAGATGCGCCTGATGCAGGCCACCCTGCGCAAGATGCCCGAAGCGCCTGTCGCCGATGTTGATGCGCTGGCCGAACGCCTGGCCGCCGAGCGCAAGCGCAACGCCTGATTCACCCGACCATCCTCCCGTAGCCGCTGAAGCCTCAAGAGCGCGACCGCTTCGCGCTCGATCGCAGGCTTCGCCAGCGGCTACACCAACGCCTGCAAGGCATACCAATTCCTGTAGCCGCTGCCGCAGGCTGCGATAAGGCCGAAGGCCTTCAGCGATCTTGAAGTCGCCGCGGCCGTTCTCCGAACACGGCCCGGGTCGATCGCAGCCTGTGGTAGCGGCTACATTGGATCCCGTTTTTTCCAAAATCCCCCGCCCAAGGCTCTAGTACAGGCTTTTTGCCTTATTTCGTTTGGAAGTAAAAAAGTTCCGCTGTCATCAAATCTTTATCTATCAGCAACTCCCCTGAAATAACCCGCCGCCAAGATTCCCTCCCAACACAAGCGGGCCTGACTCGCGTGTTTTTTCCAGCGCTACAGACCACCAATTAGGGGAAATCTTCGATGATCCGTAAGCACTTCGCCGGTTTTGCCGCCAGCGCCCTGGCCCTGGCAGTTACCGCCCAGGCTTTCGCTGGCACCGTCACCACCGATGGCGCCGATATCGTAGTCAAGACCAAGGGCGGCCTTGAGGTCGCCACCACAGACAAAGAGTTCAGCTTCAAGCTCGGTGGTCGCCTGCAAGCCGACTACAGCCGCTTCGACGGTGTCTACACCAAGAACGGTGACACCGCCGACGCCGCTTACTTCCGTCGCGCGTTCCTCGAACTGTCCGGCGTGCTGTACACCGACTGGGCCTACACCATCAACTACGACTTCTCCCACAACACCGGCGACTCCGATAACGGCTACTTCGACGAAGCCTCGCTGGCTTACAACGGCTTCAAGCCGGTGTCGATCAAGGTTGGTCGCTTCGACCCGGACTTCGGCCTGGAAAAAGCCACCAGCTCCAAGTGGGTCACCGCGCCGGAACGTAACATCGCCTACGACATGGTCGACTGGGCCAACACCCACCAGAACGGCATGGGCCTGCAAGCTTCCAGCACCTTCGCCGATTCCTTCTATGCCTCGGCCGGCGTGTTCAGCAAGGACACCGACGACACCGACGGCGACAGCGTCAAGCAGGTCAACGGTCGCTTCGTCTTCGCCCCGATGCACGATGCCGGCAACGTCCTGCACTTCGGTGTGAACGTGGCTTCGCGCGATGTCTCCGACACCGCTTTCGACTCCCGTTATCGCACCCGCATGGGCATGCGTGGCGTCGAGACCCTGGGTGGTAACGATGCCGGCACCAACGGCAACCGTCCGGTGCTGGGCGGCAGCTCCAGTTCGCCAGCCGGCTCCTACGACCGTGACACCGCTTTTGGTCTGGAAGCCGCGTTCGCCATGGGCCCGGCCTCGATCCAGGGTGAATACATCACCCGCAAGACCAAGGCTGATTCCAACGCCTACGAAGACATCAAGGGCCATGGCTTCTACGTGCAGGGCGCCTACACCCTGACCGGCGAATCCCGCGGCTACAAGGTTGGCAAGTTCGACGCCATCAAGCCGGCCAACAAAGCCTTCGGTGCCTGGGAACTGTTCTATCGTTACGACAGCATGACCGTCGAAGACGACAACATCACCACCGCCAGCCTGACCCGCGACGTCGGCGATGCCGAAGTCAAGGTGCACAACCTGGGTGTGAACTGGTACGCCAACGAAGCAGTGAAAATCTCCGCCACCTACGTCAAGGCCAAGACCGACAAGGTCACCAACGCCACGGCCGCCAGCGGTGGTACTCCAGCCGCGCGTACCGGCGACGACGACGGCGACGGCTTCATCGTTCGCGCGCAGTACGTGTTCTGATGCCGCTGCACTTGCTGTAAAGAGCTCTTTCTCATCCGTTAAAGCTCCTTTCGTTTCAGCCCCGCTCCGGCGGGGTTTTTTTTGCCCGGCTCCCGGCTAACGCCAGACCGGCAGCAGGTCGAAGCTGAACAGCAGGTGGGCCAGGGCATTGGCCAGGCCGAACAGCAGCACCAGGACGATCATCGGCGTGCCACCCCAGACCCGGTACAGCGGGCTGGCGAAGCGTTTGCGCGAGGCATGGGCGAGCAGGGCCGGGGTGATCACCGCCCAGACG
Source organism: Pseudomonas sp. RW409 (assembly GCF_003184125.1). Lineage (NCBI taxonomy): Bacteria > Pseudomonadati > Pseudomonadota > Gammaproteobacteria > Pseudomonadales > Pseudomonadaceae > Pseudomonas > Pseudomonas sp. RW409. Next base: position 958,737 of record NZ_QHHP01000042.1, read on the forward strand.
GTCGCCGCCAGGCCGGCGAAGCCGATGGCGAGGATGAAGCCTTCCGGCCAGATCAGCGCGCAGCCGATCGGCGGGGCGAAGGTGACCAGCGCGCTTTTCAGGCGGCCCCGGGGGCTGTCGTCGAAGCCCAGGGAGTCGGCGATGTAGTCGAACAAGCCGAGAGTGACGCCGAGGAACGAACAGGCCACGGCAAAGTTGGAGAACAGGGTGAGCAGCAGGTCGACCCGGGCGCTGTTGAGCATGCTGCCCAGGGCGCTGATCAATACATCGATGGTGCCGCCCTGGCGGGCGATGTCCTTGAACTGATCGCGGGGCAGGGTGCCCATGGTGCAGAGCATCCACACCGTGTACAGGACCAGGGCGATCAGGGTGCCGATCAGCAGGCAGTTGCGGATGCGCTGCGGGTCCTTGCCGTAGTGCTTCATCAGGCTCGGCACGTTGCCGTGAAAGCCGAAGGAGGTCAGGCAGAACGGCAGGGTCATGAACAGATAGGGCAGGTAGTCCGGTTGCGGGTTGCCGCGATCGAGCAAAACCTGTGGCTGCACATGGCCGAGCAGGCCGCCGAAGGTCAGGAAGAAGGCAAGGATCTTGGCGCCGAACACCAGGGTGGTGATGCGGCTGACCGCCGCGGTGCTGAGCCAGACCACCAGGGCCACCGCCAGGGCGAACAGCAGGCCGCCGTTGCGCGAGGAAATCTCCAGGCCCAGGGTGTGGGCGGTGTGGCGGATCACCGAGCCGCTGGCCGAGATATAGGCATAGGTCAGGATGTACAGGACGAACACCAGGGTGGCGCCGTTGAACAGGCTCCAGCGCCGGCCGATCAGGTCGCGGGTGATGGTCGAGAAACTCGCCCCCGGCCGGTAGTTGAGGTTGGCTTCGAGGATCATCAGCCCCGAGTGCAGGGTGCAGAACCACGACAGCACCAGCACCGCGAGGGAGCCTTGGAACCACAGCCCCGACATCATCACCGGCAGCGAGAACATGCCGGCTCCGACAATGGTGCCGCCGATGATCATGGCGCCGCCGATGACCGAGGGCCGGCGTTCGGCGACCGTGCGATGGGAGGTTGAAGGGGATGAAGCGATGGACGTACCGCGCATGGCAAGGCCTGCAATGAAATTGTTATTGGAGGTAGCGAGGGTGCGCCTCGGGCAGCGGGAAACCGGCAGGCCGGCTCCCGCACACCCGGGCGGCGACTCAGCGCAGAGCCAGCAGGCGGCTCAGTTGCTGCGCCATGTGCAGCAGCCGGTCGTCCTGCCCGGGCAAGGCGTCGAACGACAGGCCTACCGGCAGGCTGCCGGCGGCGGCCACCGGTACGCTGACACTCGGCGCCGCCAGGTTGCTGGCCGGATCGGTGTTGCGTACGAAACGCTCGAAATGCTCCTGAGCGCCGCTGTCGCTCAGCAGCGGCGCGGTGCAGCTGACGGTCGGGTAGGCGATCAGGTCGAGCCGGTGCTGCTGGAACAGCCCGGCGTATTCGCGATCCAGGCGGATCTTGCTCATCAAGGCCTGCACGTAGTCCTCATAGGAAATGGCCGGGCTCTCCAACTGCGCCATAAGGGTCTTCTTGATCTGTGGGTCGCGGATCTGCGCCAGGATCTCGAGGAACCGCTCGCCGCAGCCGGCCTTCAGCAGGAAGCGCGGGAAGTCGATGAAGAACTCGAAGATCGGCAGCGGGAACTGGATGCTTTCGTTGATCTCGCCGATCAGGCGGTCGTCCACCGGCACCATCTCCACGCCCTGATCGGCCAGGCAATCGATCGCCGCGCGGCAGTCGCTGTGGACCTTGGTCTCCAGCTCGGACCAGAAGAACTGCTGGGGAATGCCGATGCGCAGGCGCTTGGGCTCGATCGGCGCGGCGCAGGAAGCACCGGTCAGCTGCCGGTGCACGAACAGCGCGTCTTCCAGGCTGCGGGTCAGCAGGCCCGGCGAGTCCTTGGTCTGGGACACCGGGACAATGCCGTCGCCAGGGTAGACCCCGGTGCTCGGGCGGAAACCCACCACGCCGCAGAAGGCCGCGGGAATTCGCACCGAGCCGCCGGTGTCGGTGCCCACCGCGCAGGGCACCAGGCCGGCGGCCACGGCCGCGGCGCAACCGCCGCTGCTGCCGCCGGCGCTGTGTTGCAGGTGGCGCGGATTGACCACCGCGCCGTAGCTCAGGTTGGCCGAGGTCACGCCGAACGACAGCTCGTGCATGTTGTTCTTGCCGGCGACCCGCGCGCCCAGCGCCTTGAAGCGCTGGACGATGCCGGCGTCCGCGGCCGGCTGGTAGTCGGCCAGGCCGGGTGTGCCGGCGGTGGTCGGCAGGCCGCTGGCATTGATGTTGTCCTTGAACGAAACCGGGATGCCGTAGAGCGGCAACTGGCGCTGCTCTGGCGTGCCGGTGTCGCCGCTGAACGCCTGCGGGGCGAAGCTGATGAAGCTGTTCAGGTGCCCGGCGTCGGCGTATTGCTCGAGCAGCGTGCGGTGCCAGGAGTCCAGGCAGAGCTTGCCCTGGCGAAACCCGTCAACGAGCGCTTCGATCGAAAGCTGGCTGTACATGAAAAAGTCTCAACGAAAGTCGGTGGGGGCCTGGGCTCAGCAATAGCGGAAGTGCGATTGCAGATCGAACAGCGGGTTGCCTTCCAGCAGTTCGCCACCGAGGCTGGCGATCACCGCGCAGGCGCCGTTCAGGGCGGTCTGCACCGCGCCTTCGGCCCAGCCGCCGGTAAACGAGCTGCCGCAGCCGGCCAGGTACAGGCCGGTGTCCTGCTGCGGGTCGAGGGCGGTCTTGAACTGGTAGAACAGGCGCTGGGAGTACAGGTCGTCGCCCGGGAAGTTCAGCTTGAACGCGCCCAGGGCCTGCTTGTCGGTGAGCCAGTCGTATTCCAGCACGTAACGCTGGTAGTCGCCGTTCAGCGGCACCAGGTGACTAGCGAACTCCGGCGCGCTCATCGCCAGTTCGTCCACCAGGCGCTTGCAGCGCTGGACCTTGTCGGTCATCGAGACCATTTTGTGCGAGTCGTCTTCCCAGGTGTAACTGATCAGCACCACGCCCCAGGAGTCCGGGTCCTGCGGGGCGTAGTCCAGGTAGTAGACGCCCTTGACCAGGGTGTCGGTCTGGATGTTCTGCGCCAGGCCATGTTTGAGCCAGAACTTGTCGCGGGTCAGGATGAACAGCTTGGACGAGCCGACCATGTGGGTTTCGTTGATCGCCCGGGCGACATCGCGATTGACGAACTGCTCGGCCTGGGTCAGGCGCATGTTGACTTGCAGGGCGCGGGTGGTGGCGGTGGTGATCACCCGGTCGCAGCCATAGGTTTCACCGTTGCAGCCCTGCAGCAGGATCTGCCCGTCGGCGCCTTTGCTGATGGATTCGATGCGGGTGCGGCAGATCCGGTCGCGCAGGGCGATGCCATGGAATTCCTCGTCGGCGATCCGCTCCCAGAGCGTGGAAATGCCGTTGGGCACCAGCCGCTGGTTGACTTCGAAGGCGTTGATCACCAGGCGCAGGATCTCGGTGAACGAGGCTCGGTACACCGACTGGAAACCACCCGAGCCGATGCCCAGGGAACCGAACAGGTGGAAATCTTCCGGCTTGCGCCAGCGCTTGCCGCCCGGTGGGTTTTTCGAGGTGAAGATCTGCACCATGGCCGAGTAGAAAGAGTGATCGCCAAAGCAGTCCAGGTAGCGTTGCCACTCCGGCTGCACTTCGGCGTATTGCTGCTTTTCCAGCAGCTCGGTGAGCAGCAGCGGCGGCGCCAGGAAGGTGCCGTCGTCCAGGCGCACGCCCTCCTTGAGAAAGGCGTTCCAGCCGCGGTGCACGGTGTTGAAGATCGGCGGTGGATTTTCCCCGGCCGGCCAGTGGTGGGTTTCGCCGCGGTAGTGGATTTCAGTGTCGACCACGCCAGGGTCGGGGAAGGCCTCGGTGGTGCCGATGCCGAAGCGGTCCAGATAATGGAACAGGCCGACTTCGCTCGGCGGGAAACGCATGGCGCCCATCTCGGCGATGAACTGCGGTTGGGTTTCGTCGAAGCACTGGGTCAGGAAACGCCCGCCGAGGTGGTCTTTCGAGGCTTCGAACAGGGTGATGCGGGTGGCGCCGGCGCGCAGCAGTTCATAGGCCGCGATCAGGCCGCTGAGGCCGGCGCCGACGATGCCGATGTGCTTGTCGGCGATCGCCGGTGGCAGGTGACCGATGGCCTGGGTGGCACGGCGCAGGAACTGCCCATAGTCGTACAACAGGTCGATGTTGGGGAACGAGCGGGTGCCTTGGGTTTCTTCGAAACCGGAGTGGGAGGAGTTCACAGGTAAGGGTCTCGGAAATCAGATGATGAGCTGCAGGCTTTCAAACGCGCGGGACGGATTGAGCAGGAGGACTTTCTTGCGCTGGATTTTCCACTGGCCGGCGAGGCACAGCAGTTGGTGCTCCACGGTCACCGGGTAATGCCATTCGCTGTCGCCACGGGCCTCGCAATACAGCATGGGGGTCAGGCAACGGGCGCTGAGGCCGTCCGGGTCGAGGCTGATCGCCGGCCGCTGGGCAATGTGCAGGCTGCGGCTCTTGGGCTGCTGCGAGAAGTTGCGGGCGCTGGCCAGGCGGTTGATGCGCAGGGTGGTGAGGAAACGGTCCTCATACAGCAGGGAGGATTCGCGCAACGGGCAGGGTTGATCGTGGCGCAGCGGAATCCAGTAGTGGAAGTCGTCGCACAGCAGCTGTTGCCAGGCGTCGAAATCCTGTTGGTCGAGAAGCGCGATCTCTTGGTAGATCAGCTGTTCGAGGGGCGAGTTATCCATGGGCGGTCGATCCGTCTGGGGCCTGCATCAGCTGCTGCCAGGTGTTGTAGAAGTTGCGCATGGCCCGTTCGCTGGTGCCGGACACCACCTGGGTCTGCTCATGGGATTCACCCGGTTCGAACAGGCGGGCGACATTCACCCAGTCGTTGGCCTGGCTGCGCAGCCCGTCCATGGCCCGCTCGTACATTTCCACGTCGTCGTGGGCGACCATCGAGCACGGCGAGTTGATCAGGTTGTTGTACTGCACGGTTCTTTCCAGCAACTGCACCGGCGCGCCCACCAGCTCGAAGATCCACGACTCGACCACGGTCTCGCTGGCCGAGACCGGGCGGATCACCCGCAGGGTCTGGATTGGCCCCTTGACCATCAGGTTGGGGAAATACACGGTGTTGTGCCGGGTATCGTCGAGGATCGCCGCGGCCTGGGTTTCGCCGTAGCTCTCGACCATCAGCTCCCAGTAACCGGGGATGCTGGAATAGGCCTTGTGGATCGAGTTGCTGACGCCGGTATGGCCATGGCCGTTGGGCCAGGTGCGGATGCCCATGGCGCTGAAGAACTCGTAGGACGCCATGAACGGCGAGAACAGTTCAACGGCCATCGGCGGCTGGCCGTCATGCCCGGTTTCCTTCCACAGGCGAATGGCTTCGCCGGCCGAGGATTCGTGGGCGACCATCGGATGACAGGTGTCGGTCTGGTTGTCGACCACCATCTTCCAGTTGCAGCGATGGCGGTGCAGCAGGGGCTGGCCGATGGCGCGCAACTGCCCCTGGGGCGAGCGCATGACCATGTTGTCCAGGGTCGACAGCGAGTCGCCGAAGAACTCGCTAAAGCCGACGCCCTGTTCCTTCAGGCGCACGAACACAAAGCCCCGGTAGTTCTCCACCGCGGCCACCGGCTGCATGCCCTTGTGGGCGGCGCAGCTGCTGAGGTCGCAGTCGTCGTATTCTTTTTTCACCGGGATGCTCAGCAGCTGGCCGTCGGTCTTGAAGGTCCAGGCGTGATAGGGGCAACGGATAAAGCGCCCGACATTGCCTTGCGGCTCGGCCAGCACTTTCACGCCCTTGTGCGGGCAGCGGTTGTGCAGCACGACGATCTCGCCGTTTTTCTGCCGGACCATGGCCAGCGGTTGGCCGGCGATGTCGCCGGTGAAGAAGTCGCCGGTTTCCGGGACCAGGCTTTCATGGCCCAGGTAGCACCAGCTGGCGGCGAACACCTGTTGTTGTTCTCGCTCGAAGAGCGACGGATCAAGGAACAGCGTGCGATGCACTTCCTTGCCGTTGAAGTAGTTGTCCAACGAGGTTCTCTCTTTAGATGACCAGTTTCAGGCTTGGGCCTTTGGCCCGGGATACGCAGGGGTAGATCTTGTTGCTGCAGGCGGCCTGCTGCGGGCTCATGATGAAATCGCGGTGATCGACCTCACCTTCCAGCACGTCCAGCTCGCACACCCCGCATTCGCCGCGACGGCAGTCGTAGAGCGGCTCCAGGCCGGCCTCTTCGAGGGCGTCGAGCAGGGACTGGCCGGGCTGCACCCGCAGGTCGATGCCGGAGTCCGCGGCATGCACGGCGAAGCCGGGTTCGTCTTCCGCCAGGGTGGTGTTGAAGATTTCGAAGTGGATGCGTTCGCGAGGAAAGCCCAGGCTCTGGGCATGGCTGAATACATCGTTGAGCATGGCTTGCGGGCCGCACACATACAGGCGATCCCGGGGCTGCAACTGGCCCAGCACCGCGGCCACCGACGGGCGCCCCTCGGCCGAGTCGGAGCAGTGCAGGCTCAGGCTGTCCTGCAACAGCTCGCGCATCTGCGCGGCGTAGGCAGCGTCGTCCGCGCTCTTGGCGAAATAGTGCAGCCGCGCCGGGCGCTGCCGGGCTCGCAGATGCCCGAGGATGCCGGTCAACGGCGTGATGCCGATGCCGCCGGCGAGGGCGATGTCGGCGCCGTCGCTGTCGTCCAGTTGGTAGTCGAAGGCATTGAACGGGCCGTCGAGCCGTACCTGGTCGCCAACGCTCAGTTGGCGGATATAAGCGCTGCTGGGCGAGTCGGGGTTCAGGCGAATGGCGAACACCAGGCTGCCCTGGGGCAGCTCATGTTCGGCCAGTTCGACCCGGGAGTAGTGACGCCATTGCTCGAGTTGGGGAATCCACCATTTGAAGTGGGCCCCGGCGGTGGCCTCGCAGGGGGTCGGCACAAGAGGCGCCAGAGTGATTTCCTTGATGCTTGGCGAGAGCATCAGGCACTGGGTGATCTGGTAATTCATGGGGTGACTCGCTGTCAGCTTAACGGTGTTTCATGCAGGTACAGCCACTGGGCCGAGTGCTCATGGATCCGGATCACCACCACCGAGAGGCGTGAGGTTTCCTTCTGCTCCAGGCGATGGGTTTCCTTGTAGCGGATCGCCGCGCTGTGGCCTTCGTGCCAGACGGTGTGCATGTCGCTGACGAGGATCTCCAGGCCGGGGCGGGCACCGACGGCGCCGCGGAACATCTGTTCGACCTGCTCGCGGCTGACGATGGCGCCCGCGGTGGTGACCATGCTGAAGTGTTCGGCGAAGGCCGGCAGCAGGCGGTCGATGGCGGCGGCGCCGTTGCCGTCCAGGTCGGTGAAGACCGCGTGGATCAGCTCGTGGACCGCATGGATGCTGTGTTTGGCCTGTTCAACGATTGTGTTGTGCATGACATTCCTTTTGCGTGGTCAGGTTGCTCATCTGCAACAGGGGTAACAGACCCATCACCGCCGCGATGACGAAGGTCAGGTGATAGGCCGGGGTAGACGCCAGGCTGGCGAGCAGCAGGTTGTAGATCATCAGGAACAGCGCAGCGCCGATGCTGAAGGACATCTGCCGGTTGATGTTCCAGATCACGCTGCCCTTGTGGGTATCGGCACCTTCGAAGTCCATCAGCGAAGTGGTTTGCGCGGTGTTGGCGCCGATGCCGCCGCCGATGCCCATCAGGCAGTAGGCGATGACGATGATCGGCAGGTCGGCGGCGCTGTCGACCAGGTACAGGGTGGCGATGCCGGCGCTGTGCAGGAGCATGCCGAGGGTGAACAGGCGCCGGGCGCCGAAGCGGTTGTAGACCCGGCCGCAGACCAGCATGGCGATGAAGGCGCCGCTGGCGTAGAGGATCATGAACATGCCGGTCAGCTTGGCGCTGAAGTGCAGGCTGTTCTGCAGGAAGAAGATGCTCAGCAGGTTGACCCCGGTGAACACCCCGGGAATCGCGTAGTAGATGAAGATCGAGGTGCTGAGCTTCTTGCTCTTGAGCAGGCTCAACTCGACGATGGCGTTGTCGCAGCGGCGGTAGTGCAGGACATACAGCACCACGCAGGTGACCCCCAGCATCAGGCAGCTCAGGGCGGCCAGCGGCGGGTAGTCGCCGCCGTACAGCGACATGCCCATCAGCAGGCTGCCCAGGGCCGCGCTGACCAGCAGCAGGCCCTTGATGTCCGGGCGCGCCAGGCTGGCGGGCCGGGCTTCCTTGATCCACAACCAGGACAGGGCGGCGGCGATCAGCGAGAACGGAATGTTGCTGTGGAACACCCAGCGCCAGGAGCTGCTGTCGACGATCACGCCGCCGATGGTCGGCGAGATGGCCGGGGCGATCAGGGCGACGGCCATCACCAGGGTGGAGATCTTGGCCCGCTGCGGGCCCTGGAACAGATTGAAGGTCAGGGCCTGGCCCACCGGGATCAGCAAGCCGCCGCCGATGCCCTGGACGAAGCGCCAGATCACCAGCTCATGGAAGCTGCCGGCCATCCCGCACATCCATACGGCGGTGCTGAACACCAGCATCGAGGCAGTGAGGGTTTCGCGGCTGCCGAATCGTCCGGCCAGCCAGGTGCTTACCGGAATGATCAGGGTCAGGCCGAGAATATAGGCATTGGCCACCCAGGCCACGGATGAAGTCGAGACTTGCATGTCATGGGCAATACTCGGTAAAGCCACGGCCGACATGAATATGTTTATACAGTCGATAAAGAATCCGATGAGGAATATAAGAGCCACTTTGTAGCGATAAGTCATATGATCTCCCTTTTGCGGCGGGATCATAGGAGCGATAGACCGAGGGTGTCGATACGCCTATACTTGAAACATTGTTTGATGGGATTTAACAATGATTTACAAAAACAGTGAGCTATAACATGCACACGCATCTAAATCGCGTCCAGACATTCCTGGCGGTTGTCGATTTCGGTTCCTATACCAAGGCGGCCAATTACCTGTGCATCAGCAAAGCCATGGCCAGCCTGCATGTCAAGGCGCTCGAGGAAGTTTTGTCGGCGACCCTGTTGATCCGCAATACCCGCAATATATCCCTGACGGAAATAGGCCAGGACTTTTATAACGAGTTCAAGGGCATTGTCGCGGATATCGACAATGCCTTCGAAAATGTCCTGCACGGGCATAATCGTATTTCCGGTAAGTTGCGTTTCAGTTCAACTAGCGAGTATGGCGAACGCTATATACTGCCGATCATTTCCAAGTTCACCGAACGTTATCCGGAGATCCGTCTTTGTTATAACTTCAACTCTTCGTTGAATGATCTGGTGGCGGAAAAACTCGACCTGGTGATCCGCCTGGGCAACCTCGCCGACTCGGCTTTCAAGAGCCGCAAGCTGGCCGACTACGACATCGTCCTGGTGGCCAGCCCGGACTTTCTGGCGCGCCATCCGGTGGTCGAGCCCCTGGACCTGAACAGCGTGCCGTGGATCGCCAACAGCAACCTGCAAGGGCCGACCACCTGGACCCTGAGCCACCCGCAACTGGGCCAGGTCGAGGTCAGCGGGCCCAATCATTTCGAGTCCAATTCTTCCACCGCCATTCGCGCCATGACCCTGTCGTCCCTGGGGGTGTCGGTACTGCCCGGCTGGGTGGTCGAGGACGACCTGGCGAGCGGCCGGCTGGTGCGCCTGCTGCCCGACTACGCCTTGCCTTCGCAGTCGGTGAACGTGGTGTTTCCCAACAGTTCGCACCTGCCGCACAAGTCGCGGGCGTTCATCGATTTCCTGTTGCTGCACCTGGGGCAGTGATCGGCGATACTCGGCGCGTTCGTGGCATCACTTGTGGGGAACCCAATGCCGTTGCAATCCTTGACCAGCCTGGCCGCCGTCGATCCGCAGCAATGGGACGGCCTGCTCAGTGACGGCCAGCCGTTTCTGCGCCACGCCTTTCTCAGCACGCTGGAAGACAGCGGCAGCCTCGGCCCGCGTTCCGGCTGGCAGGCCGAGCACCTGCTGCATGTGCAAGACGGGCGCCTGATCGCGGCGTTGCCCAGCTACCGCAAGTGGCATTCCTACGGTGAGTACGTGTTCGACCATGGCTGGGCCGACGCCTGCGCCCGGGCTGGCATCGAGTATTACCCCAAGCTGCTGAGCGCCGTGCCCTTCAGCCCGGTCAGCGGCGCGCGGCTGCTGGCGGCGAGCCTGGAAGACGGCCTCGAACTGCTGCAAAGCCTGCCCGGTTACCTGGAGATCGAAGGGCTGTCCAGCGCCCATATCAACTTCACCGATGCCTTTACCGATGCCGCCCTGGCCGGGCAGGACGGCTGGTTGCAGCGCCTGGGTTGCCAGTTCCACTGGCAGAACCGTGGCTATCGGGACTTCCAGGACTTTCTCGATAGCCTCAGCTCGCGCAAGCGCAAACAGATGCGCAAGGAGCGCGAACAGGTGGCGGGGCAGGGTATCGAGTTCGAGTGGCTTGAAGGCCGGCAGCTCAGCGAAGCACAGTGGGATTTTGTCTACGCCTGTTACGCCAACACCTATGCGGTGCGGCGCCAGTCACCCTACCTGACCCGGGCCTTTTTCAGCCTGCTGGCCGAACGCATGCCCGAGGCCATCCGCGTGGTGCTGGCCAAGCAGAACGCCAGGCCGGTGGCCATGGCCTTCAGCCTGATCGGTGGCGACAGTTTCTACGGGCGTTACTGGGGCTGCCTGGCGGAGTTCGATCGCCTGCATTTCGAAACCTGTTTCTACCAGGGCATGGACTATGCGATCGCCCAGGGCATGCAGCGTTTCGACGCCGGAGCCCAGGGCGAGCACAAGTTGATTCGGGGGTTCGAGCCGGTGATCACCCGGTCCTGGCACTACCTGCGCCACCCCGGCCTGAAAGCGGCGGTGGAGGATTTTCTTCGGCAGGAGCGGGCGGGCGTATTGGCTTACGCCGAAGAGGCGAGGGCCGCGCTGCCGTATCGGCAGGCGTGACCCTCGGGGTGATTTTCAGCTGTCTTCCTTGCCCAGCCAGCGGTAGATGCCACCGCCGACCACCGCGCCGAGAATCGGCGCCAGCCAGAACAGCCACAGTTGCTGGATCGCCCAGCCACCGACGATCAAGGCCGGCCCGGTGCTGCGCGCCGGGTTGACCGAGGTGTTGGTCACCGGGATCGAGATCAGGTGGATCAGTGTCAGCGCCAGGCCGATGGCGATTGGCGCGAAGCCCACCGGCGCACGTTTATCGGTGGCGCCGAGGATGATCACCACGAACATCCCGGTCATCACCAGCTCGCTGACAAAACCCGCCGCCAGTGAATAGCCTCCCGGCGAGTGTTCGCCATAACCGTTGGAAGCCAGCCCGCTGGCCAGCTCGAAGCCCGGCTTACCGCTGGCGATGAAGTACAGCAGCGCCGCGGCGATCACCCCGCCGAGCACTTGCGCGATGACATAGGCGGGCAGTTCCTTGAGCGGAAAACGCCCGCCCACCACCAGGCCGACGGACACCGCGGGGTTGAGATGACAGCCGGAGATATGGCCGATGGCGAAGGCCATGGTCAGGACGGTAAGACCGAAGGCCAGCGCCACGCCGAGCAGGCCGATGCCGACCTCCGGGAACGCGGCCGCCAGTACGGCGCTGCCACAACCACCCAATACCAGCCAGAAGGTACCTAACAACTCAGTGACTGAACGTTTGAACAGAGACATGAAGTTATCCTTTTAGGTCGACTATCGATGCGATAAAGCCGTGATGCGGCCGTGCAGGCTGGCCGCAGGCCCTGGTCCAGAACCTAGGCTCAGTACAGCAGGCTTTTTTTACAAATCCAGTGCGAAAAAAAAACGCCAGGGCCCGATGTAAAGGGTCCTGGCGTTTTTCTGTAGACGCCGGCGCAGCCTGCGATGGGCGGGTAGTGATTGAAGTAGCCGCCCCCTTGTAGCCGCTGCCGAAGGCTGCGATCGGCCGCGCAGCGGTCGTAAATCTTGCAACCGTGATCTGCCTGAAGGAGCGCATTCGCCGGTTTGCGACTGCTTCGTCGGAATGCCGCCCAAGCCGATCGCAGCCTCGAAGGCTCGGCAGCGGCTACAGGGCTACAGGTCAGTCGATACCGACAAAGCCTCCGGTCTGGTGCTGCCACAGGCGCGCATACAGGCCACCGTGGGCCAGTAGCTCGGCATGGCTGCCGGTCTCGGCGATGCGGCCTTTTTCCAGGACCACCAGGCGGTCCATGCGGGCGATGGTCGAGAGCCGGTGGGCGATGGCGATCACGGTCTTGCCCTGCATCAGGGTCTCCAGGCTTTCCTGGATCGCCGCCTCGACTTCCGAGTCCAGGGCCGAGGTGGCCTCATCCATGATCAGGATCGGCGCATCCTTGAGCAGCACCCGGGCAATGGCGATGCGCTGGCGCTGGCCGCCGGAGAGTTTCACCCCGCGCTCGCCGACATGGGCATCGAAGCCAGTACGGCCCTGGGCGTCGGAGAGCAATGGGATGAACTCATCGGCGCGGGCCTTGCGCACCGCTTCCCAGAGCTCCTCGTCGGTGGCGTCGGGCTTGCCGTACAACAGGTTGTCGCGGATCGAACGGTGCAGCAGCGAGGTGTCCTGGGTGATCATGCCGATCCGTTCGCGCAGGCTTTCCTGGGTCACGTCGGCGATGTTCTGGTTGTCGATCAGGATGCGCCCGCTCTCCAGGTCATAGAGCCGCAGCAACAGGTTGACCAGGGTCGACTTGCCGGCGCCGGACGGGCCGATCAGGCCGATCTTTTCCCCGGGCCGGATGGTCAGGTTGAGGTCGCTGATGACCCCGGTCTTTTTCCCGTAGTGGAAATCCACATGCTCGAAACGCACTTCGCCGCTGGCCACCGCCAGGCGCGGCGCCTGTTCGCGGTCGCTGACGCTGATGGGCTGGGCGATGGTCTGCAGGCCGTCCTGGACCATGCCGATGTTCTCGAAGATGCCGTTGACCACCCACATGATCCAGCCGGACATGTTGACGATGCGGATCACCAGGCCGGTGGCCAGGGCGATGGCGCCGACCGAGATCAGCGACTGGGTCCACAGCCACAGGGCCAGGCCCGTGGTGGAGACGATCAGCAGGCCGTTCATGGCGGTGATCACCACGTCCATGCTGGTGATGACCCGCCCGGCCAGCTGGCTTTTCTCGGTCTGCTCGCCGATGGCTTCGCGCGCGTAGTTCTGCTCGAAGTGGGTGTGGGCGAACAGCTTGAGGGTGGTGATGTTGGTGTAGCCGTCGACGATCCTGCCGACCAGCTTGGAGTTGGCGTCCGAGGAAATCACCGAACGTTCCTTGACCCTGGGCACGAAGTACCAGAGCGCGCCGATGTAGCTGGCGATCCAGATCAGCAGCGGGATCATCAGGTGCCAGTCGGCCTCGGCGAATAGCACCAGGGAGCTGACCGCATAGATCAGCACGTGCCACAGCGCGTCCACCGCCTGCACCGCCGAGTCGCGCAGCGAGTTGCCGGTCTGCATGATGCGCTGGGCGATGCGCCCGGCGAAGTCGTTCTGGAAGAAGTTCAGGCTCTGCTTGAGCACATAGCTGTGGTTCTGCCAGCGAATCAGGCTGGTCATGCCCGGGCTGATGGTCTGGTGCACCAGCAGGTCGTGCAGGGCGACGAACAGCGGTCGGAAGATCAGCGCGACCACCGCCATCCAGGCCAGCTCGAGGCCGTGGGTCTTGAAGATCTCGACATTGGGCGTGCCCTGGGCCAGGTCGATGATCGTGCTCAGGTAGCTGAACAGCGACACTTCGATCAGCGCGACGAACAGGCCGACCACCAGCAGGGCGACGAAGCTCGGCCAGACTTGCTTGATGTAATAGAGGTAGAAGGGCAGTACGCGGTTGGGGGGAGCGGCAGTGGGAGCGTCGCGGAAAATATCGATCAGCTGTTCAAAACGACGATAGAGCATGGGATCTGACGCCCGCGTGGCGGGCTCTCCTTATCAGTAAGCAGGCGCAGCGCCGTGTCGGCGCTGCGCCGGGACTCCCGGCGAAGCCTTGGGCTCTGTACGAAAAGTCGGCGGATGTAGCCACTTTCCGTACAGGGCCTTAGTCGATGCGCTTGGCCGACTTGATCAGCACGGGGTCGATCGGCACGTTCTGCATGCCTTGTTTGGTGGTGGTCTGCGAGTTGACGATCTGGTCGACCACGTCCATGCCGCTCACCACCTTGGCGAACACCGCGTAACCGGCATCGCGGCCCGGATCGAGGAAGGCGTTGTCGGCGACGTTGATGAAGAACTGGCTGGTGGCCGAGTTCGGGTTCGAGGTGCGGGCCATGGACAGGGTGCCACGTACGTTATGCAGGCCGTTGCTGGCTTCGTTCTTGATCGGGTCGCGGGTTTCCTTCTGCACCATCTGCGGGGTGAAGCCGCCGCCCTGGACCATGAAGCCCGGGATCACCCGGTGAAAGATGGTGTTGGTGTAGAAGCCACTGTCGACGTAGTCGAGGAAGTTCTTGCTGGAGATCGGGGCCTTGACCGGGTCCAGTTCGACTTCGATCTTGCCGAAGCTGGTGTCCAGCAGGACGTGAGGCGCCTTGGCCGGTTGGGCGGCCATCAGGTTGGCAGCGAACAGAACGGAGCCGGCGACGAGGGCGATTTTTTTCAGCATGGGTCAGTGATCCTGGGTGGTGGTGTCGACTGCGGTTAAAAACTCGAGCAGGGTTTGGTTGAAGCGTTGCGGCTGGTCCAGCGGCGTGGCGTGACGCGAATCGGCGATCACCACCAGGCGCCCGTCGGGCAGCAGTTTCACATAGCTTTCTTTCAGTGCGACCGGGGTGTAGTCACGGTCGGCGCTGATGACCAGGGTTGGACAGGCGACTTGCGAAAGTCGTTCCTGGACCCCCCAGCCAACGATGGCATCGAAGCTTGCGAGATAAGCACGTTTGTCGTTTTTTGCCCAGCGCTCGGCCATCTTTTGCCGCAGCTCGGCCTGCTCTGGCTTGGGGAACAGTTTGCCGGCCAGGGCGATGCCGATGGCTTCGAGGCTGAGCAGGCGCATCAGGCTCCAGCGCTTGAACCACTGCCAGGCGTCGTTGGCGCTGCGGATCTTCACCTCGGGCGCGCTGTTGACGATGCACAGGCTTTTCAGCAGCCCGGGCTGATCCACCGCGAGCTGGAAGGCGATCATGCCGCCCATGGACAGGCCCGCCAGGTGCACTCGCGACAGGTTCAGGTGCTCCAGCAGGGCGACCAGGTCGGCGCTGAAACCGGCGATGCTGTAAGGCCCGCGGGGCTTGTCGGAACGGCCATGGCCACGCACGTCGGGGAGGATCAGGCGGTAATGGGCGGACAGCTCGGCGATCTGCTTTTCCCAGTCCCGGGTGCTGGAGCCGAGTCCGTGAACCAGCACCAGCGGTTCGCCATGGCCGTATTCCTCGTAGTGCAGGGTGCATCCTTCGTGTTCGAAATAGGCCATGGCTGAATTCCTGTTCAGGCGCGTGGAGGGTTCAAGTGTCGGTTCAGGCTTGTTCCGGGGCGGCGAACGGCGCGTCCAGCGGCGCGGTGTCGAAGGTGCGCAGCAGCTCGACGAGGATCTGCGTGGCCGGGCCCAGGGGTTTGTCCTTGTTCGAATACAGGTAGAAGGTCGGGTGCCGGCTGCCACCCTGGTCCAACGGTAGCACCTTGAGCAGGCCCTCCCGGAGTTCGCGTTCGATCATGTGGCGCGGCAGCCAGGCAAAGCCCAGGCCGCTGCCGACGAAGGTGGCGGCGGTGGCCAGGCTGCCGACGGTCCAGCGCTGTTCGGCGCCGAGCCAGCCGACGTCCCGCGGCTGCTGGCGGCCGGAGTCGCGGATCACCACCTGCAGTTGGCTTTCCAGGTCCTGGAAATTCAGCTCGCGGTTCAGGCGGTGCAGGGCGTGTTCCGGGTGGGCCACGGCGACGAATTCCACCGAGCTCATTTCGGTGCCCAGGTAGCCGGAGATATTGAAGCCGCTGATGGCCAGGTCGGCCACGCCTTCGAGCAGCACCTCTTCGACCCCGGACAGCACTTCCTCGCGCAGGCGCACCCGGCAGCCGCGGCTTTGCGGCATGAAGGCGGTCAGGGCGCGGACCAGGCGCGCGCTGGGGTAGGCGGCGTCCACCACCAGGCGCACTTCGGCTTCCCAGCCCTGTTCCATGTGGTGGGCCAGGTCTTCCAGCTGGCTGGCCTGTTTCACCAGTTGCCGCGAGCGGCGCAGCAACACACCGCCGGCCTCGGTGAGCACGGCCTTGCGCCCGTCGATACGCAGCAGCGGCACGCCCAGTTGGTCCTGCATGCGCGCCACGGTGTAGCTGACAGACGATTGCGAACGGTGCAGCGCCTCGGCGGCCTGGGCGAAGCCGCCGTGATCGACCACGGCCTGCAGTGTTCGCCATTGATCGAGGGTAACGCGGGGCGCTTTCATGAGGAGCTCCTCTTGTCCTAAGCTGGCGCTCCTTATTGGAGACTGCCGAATGAGAAAATTCTGTTGTGTGTTGCTGGCCCTGCTGCCGCTCAGTGCGTTCGCCTATCCCATCGATGTGCAGAAACACCTCGAAGGCGTGAGCATCGACTACACCGCCTACGACACCGATGCCGACATCGGTTCGATCCAGGTGAACAACTACGGCACCACCGACGCCGCCTGCACGGTGGTCTTCCGCAACGGCCCCGAAGCCCCGCGCACGCGCAAGGTGGAAGTGGCGGCCGGCAAGTTCAAGAACGCCACGGCCAAGTTCAACCGCAGCATCATCAAGCTGCGCATCGACCTGACCTGTACCGCCAAGTAAGCGCAAAGCGGAGCAGGGTGCGCGACCTGCTCCGCTTATAAACGAATTTATTGATTGGTTATAGCAGTTATTTGCGCTTTTTCATCGATATGACTCTGTTTAATCTGCGCTCCATCGACCTACAGCATTCCCGATGGAGGCTACATCCCATGTCCCGCGTTCTGATCATCGAAAGCAGTGCCCGTCAGCAGGATTCCGTTTCCCGCCAGCTGACCCAGACCTTCATCAAGCAATGGCAGGCGGCCCACCCGGGCGACCAGATCACCGTGCGTGACCTGGCGGTAACCCCGGTGCCGCACCTGGACAGCAACCTGCTGGGCGGCTGGATGAAACCCGCCGAGCAGCGCAACGAGAGCGAAGAGGCCTCGCTGCAGCGTTCCAACGAACTGACCGACGAACTGCTGGCCGCCGACGTGCTGGTGATGGCCGCGCCGATGTACAACTTCGCCATCCCGAGCACCCTCAAAGCCTGGCTGGACCACGTGCTGCGTGCCGGCGTGACCTTCAAGTACACCGCAACCGGTCCCCAGGGCCTGCTCAACGGCAAGCGCGCCTATGTGCTGACCGCCCGTGGCGGCATCTACGCCGGCAGCACCGCGGATCACCAGGAACCCTACCTGCGCCAGGTGATGGGCTTCATCGGCATCCACGACGTCGAGTTCATCCACGCCGAAGGCATGAACCTGGGCGGCGACTTCCAGGAAAAGGGCCTGAACCAGGCCAACGCCAAACTGGCCCAGGTCGCTTGATCCGTTAATCGCCAGATAATCGCGCAGTGGTCTAGTAGGCCCTGCGCTCCCCTTCAAGTTTGTGTGCGCATCGAACCTCCCTTTGCACTTGTTGCTCCTGAGTGCTCCTGCCCGATTGAACGCTTTGCGAGATCGGGCTTTTTTTTGCCCGCGATTTTTGATGCTTCTGTAGCCGCTGCCGAGCCCCGGCGAGGCTGCGCTCGACGGCGCAGCCGTCGCCAAACCAGGTGCCGCGATATTTCTGATTCACCGCGGTTGCCGGGTTCGCGGCTGCTACGCAGCCGATCGCAGCCTCGCCAGGGCTCGGCAGCGGCTACAAAAGCGGGGAGGCGAGTGACCGGGCTATCGGCTGCAATCGTTGGCCCGTAGCCGCTGTCGAGCGTCAGCGAGGCTGCGACCGACGGCGCAGCCGTCGCCAAACCAGGTGCCGCGGTATTTCTGATTCACCGCGGTTGCCGGGTTCGCGGCTGCTATGCAGCCGATCGCAGCCTCGCCAGGGCTCGGCAGCGGCTACAAAAGCGGGGAGGCGAGTGACCGGGCCATCGGCTGCAATCGTTGGCCCGTAGCCGCTGTCGAGCGTCAGCGAGGCTGCGATCGACGGCGCAGCCGTCGCCAAACCAGGCACCGCGGTATTTCTGATTCACCGCGGTTGCCGGGTTCGCGGCTGCTATGCAGCCGATCGCAGCCTCGCCGGAGCTCGGCAGCGGCTACAAAAGCGGGGAGGCGAGTGACTGGGCCATCGGCTGCAATCGTTGGCCCGTAGCCGCTGTCGAGCGTCAGCGAGGCTGCGCTCGACGGCGCAGCCGTCGCCAAATCAGGCACCGCGGTATTTCTGATACACCGCTTTGCGTCGGGTGGGGCAAAACCGCTATCGTCGCCGCCTCTTCAAGACGAGGCGAGCAATGGGCTATCTACTTTTTGTCACGCTGATCCAGGCGTTTTCCTTCAGCCTGATCGGCGAATACCTGGCCGGGCATGTCGACAGTTATTTCGCGGTGCTGGTCCGGGTGTTGCTGGCCGGGCTGGTGTTCATCCCGCTGACCCGCTGGCGCCAGGTGGAGCCGGCGTTCATGCGCGGCATGCTGCTGATCGGCGCCTTGCAGTTCGGCGTGACCTACGTCTGCCTGTACCTGAGTTTTCGCGTGCTGACGGTGCCGGAGGTGCTGCTGTTCACCATCCTCACGCCGCTGCATGTGACCCTGATCGAGGACGCGCTGAACCGGCGCTTCAACCCCTGGGGCCTGCTGGCGGCGCTGGTGGCGGTGGCCGGGGCGGCGGTGATCCGCTACGACCGCATCAGCCCGGATTTCTTCATGGGCTTTCTGCTGCTGCAACTGGCCAACTTCACCTACGCCGCCGGGCAGGTGTTGTACAAGCACCTGGTGGCGCGCCATCCGAGCGACCTGCCGCATTACCGGCGTTTCGGCTACTTCTACCTGGGGGCGCTGGCGGTGGTATTGCCGGCCTTCCTGCTGTTCGGCAAGCCGGACTTCCTGCCCGAAGCCCCGTTGCAATGGGCCGTGCTGCTGTTTCTCGGGCTGGTGTCCACCGCGCTGGGGCTGTACTGGTGGAACAAGGGCGCCTGCCTGGTCACTGGCGCGACCCTGGCGGTGATGAACAACCTGCATGTGCCGGTGGGGCTGCTGATCAATCTGTTGATCTGGAATCAGCATGAGGAACTGGGGCGCCTGTTCCTCGGCGCGCTGGTGATCCTGGCGGCGGTGTGGATCAGCCGTCGCGGCGTAAAAGCCGCGACTACTGCCACTGCCCTGTAGGAGCGCCGGTCGACGCTCGATTGCCCACGATAGTGATCTGACAGACACCGCGGGGTCAGGCCGCTGCGCGGATCGCGAGCAAGCTTCGCTCCTACAGATTGAGCAGATAGAGGGGTTGATCGCCCCGGGGACGGGGCGATCAGGCGGGAATTACAGCGCGCGTTTTTCCACTTCGGGGATATGACTGGCGCCCAGCACCGCCGGCAGCAGGCCGGCGCGCAGGTCGTTGCCGCTCGGCTGCTGATACAGGCTCAGGCCGAACTCCGGCATCACCGCCAGCAGGTAATCGAAGATATCGCCCTGGATGCGCTCGTAGTCGGTCCACGCCGTGGTGCGGGTGAAGCAGTAGATTTCCAGCGGAATGCCCTGGGCGGTGGTCTGCATCTGGCGGACCATGCAGGTCATGTTCGGCTGGATGTCCGGATGACTCTTGAGGTACGCCAGGGCATAGGCGCGGAAGGTGCCCAGGTTGGTCATGCGGCGGCGGTTGGCCGACATGGCGGCGACATTGCCCTGGGCCTCGTTCCAGCTCTTGAGCTCGGCCTGCTTGCGACTGATGTAGTCGGTGAGCAGGTGGACCTTGCCCAGGCGCACCTCTTCCTCATCGTTGATGAAGCGCACGCCGCTGGCGTCGATGTACAGGCTGCGCTTGATCCGCCGGCCGCCGGACTGCTGCATGCCGCGCCAGTTCTTGAACGACTCGGACATCAGGCGCCAGGTGGGGATCGAGACGATGGTCTTGTCGAAGTTCTGCACCTTGACTGTGTGCAGGGTGATATCGACCACATCGCCGTCGGCGCCGACCTGGGGCATTTCGATCCAGTCGCCGACCCGCAGCATGTCGTTGCTGGTCAGTTGCACGCTGGCGACGAACGACAGCAGGGTGTCCTTGTAGACCAACAGGATCACCGCCGACATGGCGCCCAGGCCGGACAACAGCAGCAGCGGCGAGCGGTCGATCAGGGTGGCGACGATGATGATCGCGCCGAACACGAACAGCACCATCTTCGCCAGTTGCACGTAACCCTTGATCGAACGGGTGCGCGCATGTTCGGTGCGGGCGTAGATGTCCAGCAGGGCGTTGAGCAGGGCGCTGATGGCCAGTACCTGGAACAGGATGGTGAAGGCCAGGGCCAGGTTGCCGAGGAACACCAGGCTGGTCTTGCTCAGCTCCGGCACCAGGTGCAGGCCGAACTGGACCACCAGCGACGGGGTCATCTGTGCCAGGCGATGGAACACCTTGTTCTGGCGCAGGTCGTTGAGCCAGTGCAGGGACGGTTGGCGGCCGAGCAGCTTGACCGCGTGCAGGATGAGGTAGCGCGCCACTCGTCCGACGAGCAGCGCCACCACCAGCAGGATGACCAGGGCCAGGCTGGAATGCAGGAGCGGGTGCTCATCGAGCGCCCCCCAGAGGTCTTGAACGTTGAGCCAGAGCTGTTTGAAATCCATGGGGTCAGAAGCTTCCTCTATGAGACGAGACGGATCGATTAGAACATTTAAGCCGTCGAAAGTTACCGTTAAGGACGAATCGCTGACAAAAACCAATTGTTTACCGTGGTTTGCGTGAAAGAAACTCGGCCTTCGCGCCCGAAACCGTTACCCTATGCAGCTGTTTTTTTGCATATCTTCGAGGTAGCACCCGTGTTTTCCCAATTCGCCCTGCACGAACGCCTGCTCAAAGCCGTGGCCGAGCTTAAATTTGTCGAGCCAACGCCTGTGCAGGCAGCGGCCATTCCGCTCGCGCTCCAAGGGCGTGACCTGCGGGTGACGGCGCAGACCGGCAGCGGCAAGACCGCCGCGTTCGTCCTGCCGATCCTCAATCGCCTGATCGGCCCGGCGAAGATCCGCGTCAGCATCAAGACCCTGATCCTGCTGCCGACCCGTGAGCTGGCGCAGCAGACCCTGAAGGAAGTCGAACGCTTCTCGCAGTTCACCTTCATCAAGGCCGGCCTGATCACCGGCGGCGAAGACTTCAAGGTCCAGGCCGCGATGCTGCGCAAGGTGCCGGACATCCTGATCGGCACCCCGGGTCGCCTGATCGAGCAACTGAACGCCGGCAACCTCGATTTGAAAGAAGTGGAAGTGCTGGTCCTCGACGAAGCCGACCGCATGCTCGACATGGGCTTTGCCGACGACGTGCAGCGCCTGGTGGACGAGTGCCCGAACCGTCAGCAGACCATGCTGTTCTCCGCCACCACCGGTGGCTCGGGCCTGCGCGAGATGGTCGCCAAGGTCCTGAACAACCCTGAGCACCTGCAGCTCAACGCGGTCAGCCAGCTGAACGACACCACCCGCCAGCAGATCATCACCGCCGACCACAACCAGCACAAAGAGCAGATCGTCAACTGGCTGCTGGCCAACGAGACCTACCAGAAGGCCATCGTCTTCACCAACACCCGCGCCATGGCCGACCGTATCTACGGCCGCCTGGTGGCCCAGGAGTACAAGGCGTTCGTCCTGCACGGTGAGAAAGACCAGAAGGACCGCAAGCTGGCCATCGACCGCCTGAAGCAGGGCGGGGTGAAAATCCTCGTCGCCACCGACGTCGCCGCCCGCGGCCTGGATGTCGACGGCCTGGACCTGGTGATCAACTTCGACATGCCGCGCAGCGGCGACGAATACGTGCATCGCATCGGCCGTACCGGGCGTGCCGGCAATGACGGCCTGGCCATCTCGCTGATCTGCCATGGCGACTGGAACCTGATGTCGAGCATCGAGCGCTACCTCAAGCAGCACTTCGAGCGCCGCACCATCAAGGAAGTCAAAGGCACCTACAGCGGGCCGAAGAAGGTCAAGGCCTCCGGCAAGGCCGCGGGTGTGAAGAAGAAAAAGACCGACGCCAAGGGCGACAAGAAAAAAACCGTGGCCAAGGCCCCGACCAAACGCAAGACCGCCAACCGGCCGAAAAGCGATGCCCTGGTCAGCCAGGACGGCATGGCGCCGCTCAAGCGCCGCAAGCCAGCACCGGCTGCCGAATAAGCCGTAGCGCCATACAAAAAGCCCGGACCCCGTCCGGGCTTTTTATTGGCCGGCGATCAGCTGTCGGCCTTCTTCTTGGCCGCGCCTTCACTGGCTCTGGCCCCTCGACGACTTGAGTTCTTCGCTGGAACCCTCGTTGCAGAGCCTCTCTCCTGCACCAGCCGGCAGGATGAATGATTGACGCCAAAATGATGGCCAATTAACATATTGATATCATTTTGATACTAATGCGTCTCGAGGGATCGAACATGTACTCACCCGCCCTCGCGGGGAGGTTGTGCCTGGCTTTGCTGTGCTTGACTCCGCTACACCTCGTTCATGCTGCTCCCACCCCCGGTGACACCGACCTGATCCGCGAACGCCAGGACCGCCTGCTCGAAGAGCAGCGCCGGCGCCTGGAGGAACTCAAGGACCTGCCCGGAAAAGAGGCCGCTCCCACAGCGCCGACCGCGCCTGCCGACACCCGCTGTTTCCCGATCCAGGACATCGAACTCAAGGGCGCCGACAGCCTGTCCGCCGCCGAGCAGGCGCGCCTGCTCAAGCCCTATATCGGTCAGTGCCTGGGCGTCAGCCAGCTCAACGAGCTGCTCAAGGTCATCACCGACTACTACCTGGAGAAGGGCCTGGTGACCAGCCGTGCCTACCTGCCACAGCAGGACCTGTCCGCGGGCCATTTGAAGGTGCTGGTGGTCGAGGGCCGGCTCGAAGGCTTGAAGGGCGCGGCCGACAGCCAGCTGTCCGAGCGGGAGCTGGCCATGGCCTTTCCCGGCCAGGTCGGCGCGCTGGTCAACCTGCGGGAAATCGAACAACTGGTGGACCAGCTCAACCGCCTGCCGTCGAACCAGGCGCAAATGGAGCTGGCCCCCGGCAAGGAGGTCGGTGGCAGCCAAGTGCTGGTCAAGAACAGCGCGCAAAAGCCCTGGCGGGCCGGGCTGTCGCGCAGCAACGACGGCCAGCGCAGCACCGGCGAGCAGCAGTGGGGCACCACCTTCGACTGGGACAGCCCGCTGGGGCTGGCCGACCAGTTGATGTTGCGCGGTGGCCACGATGCCATGAGCGACCACCAGCACACCTCCAACAACGCCATGCTCTCTTACAACCTGCCCTGGGGCTGGTGGAACTTCAGTTACACCTACAGCCAGAGCGAGTACCGCTCCCAGGCCCAGGCCAATGGTTTCAGCTTCAAGCAGACCGGCGACAGCCAGAACCACCAGCTGCGCGCCGAGCGGGTGATCCTGCGTGATGCAGTGAGCAAGACCTCGCTGAATGCCGGGCTGGCCTACCTGCGCACCAACAACTTCATCGAAGACAGCAAGCTGGCCCTGAGCAGCAATCGCCTCAGCGAAGCCCAGTTCGGCATCAACCACGGCCGGCGCATCGGCGGTGCCTTCGTCAACCTCGACCTGGGCATGCAGCACGGCATCGGTGCCTTCGACGCCCAGGACAATGGCCACCCAGGGCCGGGCGAGCCGAATGCGCGCTACCGCAAATACACCGCCACCCTCAGTTACCTGCAGCCGTTCAAGCTGTGGGGCGAGTCGTTCAGCTTCAGCAGCCTGATGAC
>NZ_QHHP01000042.1:982561-1137657 GCF_003184125.1 Pseudomonas sp. RW409
CGGTGTCGGCGCTGTCGCCAGTATCGATGCGCAATTCGCGTTGCCAGGCATGGTCCTTGAGCTGCAACTCGCCCTCGTGCTGGAACACCCGCTGACAGCCACCATCGACCCGCAGCTCGCCTGTTTGCCGGCACGCCTGGCGGCTCAACTGGTCGTAACCCTCGGCGCCGTCGAGCCCAGACAGCGCTACCTCGCCGACGTCGCCAATACGCCAGTAGGCGTGCAAAGCCTGGCTCAGCTGGCACGGCAGGCTGTCCTGGTGCTCGGTGCTCAGGCGCAGGTCCATGCTTTCGCCCAGGTGCGCGTGCAGGTCGACCTGCCAGTCGCACAGCTGCAACTGCCAGTGCAGGTACACGCCCTCGTCATCGCTGCGGCTGTCGAGCAGCTTCCAGTCGATCAGCCGGGCCCAGCCATGGGATGGCCAGGCGTTTTCGCTCGGGTGACGGCCGTACCAGGGCCAGCACACCGGCACCCCACCACGGATCGCCCCGACCTGCGGCCACTTCGCCGCACACCACAGCCAGGGCTTCTGCCCGGTCGGCTGGAAATGCAGGAGCTGCGCGCCCTGGCGACTGAACACCGCCTGGCACAGCGGATGGTCGATCACCAGCACGTCGCGCATCTGATAGCGCTCCCACGCGAAGATCGGGCGCTCGCGCAAGGATTTGAAAAAGCGTTGTAGCGGATGCTCATGCATGGGCCACGGTCCTGAAGATCATTGCTGTACCG
This sequence comes from Pseudomonas sp. RW409, assembly GCF_003184125.1. Classification (NCBI taxonomy): domain Bacteria; kingdom Pseudomonadati; phylum Pseudomonadota; class Gammaproteobacteria; order Pseudomonadales; family Pseudomonadaceae; genus Pseudomonas; species Pseudomonas sp. RW409. The sequence continues at coordinate 983,291 of NZ_QHHP01000042.1, forward strand.
ATATTCATCATTGATGCGCAAAACCCTGTAGCCGCTGCCGCAGGCTGCGATAAGGCCGCAGGCCTTCAGCGATCTTGAGGACGCTACGGCCGTCCCGGCCGATCGCAGCCTGCGGCAGCGGCTACAGGGAACGGGTTCGTCCCCAAAAAAAAGCGGATAGCCTGGGCCATCCGCAAAAATGCGCACATTGAGGAGGAGCTTATCGCAACAGCGTTAGAACACCGACTGAATTTTCAGGCCGGCCACCAGGGCGTTGTCGACTTCATCCACACCGCCTGGATGGGTGATGTACTGCAGGTTGGGACGCACGGTCAGCCAGTTGGTGACATGGAAGCCGTAGTTGATTTCGTAGTTGTACTCAGTCTCGCGCAGCGGCGAGAACAGCGGATCGTCGTAGTTGCTGACGCCGTTGGTGTCATTGAGCAACTGGGCGTTTTTCTTCACGTCGTCGTTGACATGGATACGGGCGAAACCGATGCCGACGTCATCCTTGGGACGTGCGTCGAACGGGCCCTTGTACACCAGCATCAGCGACTGGTAGTTGTCGATGAAGTTGGTGTCCTTGTCGTGGAACGTGGCGTTGGCCGCGATGTTCAGACCGCGGGTCGCATCGCCGTTGTGAGTGGTGAGCTGCTGCTGCCCGACGAACCAGTAGCCGTGCTTGCTGCTGTGCACGCGATAGCTGTCACGGGTGACGGCGGCGTCCTGGCCATTGACGTCCTCGCGCACGTCGCTGGCATCGGCCGTGCTCTTGTAGTAACCGACGCGGTACTCGCCCGGCAGGTTGTTGACCTTCGGCGACCAGACCAGCTCGACCGGCAGCACGGTGCCCTTGGTACCGCTGCCGCTGAGCTTGAAGCCGTTGCCGTGCTCCAGTTGCGACGGGTTCTGGTTGTACGCGCCGATCTGCGCGTACAGCTCAGGCGTGATGTGGTACTTCACCCGCAGTGCCGCCTGGCTGACCGGCCAGTTGTACCAGATGTTGGTTGCCCAGTTGCCCACCTGGGAGCCGCAGAACGCCAGGTTCTGGAAGTCGCAGGGGAAGGTGTTGAAGTCTTCGCCTTCGCCGAAGTAACCGGCCTTGACGTCGAGCTTGCCGTCGAGGAACTGGTGCTGGATCCACAGTTGGGTCAGACGCACCATGTGGCCACGGCCGTAGACTTCCTGGGAGGAGCTCAAGGTGCCGGCACGCGGGTCGCCGATACGGTCGTTGGAGATGTTCTGGCCGTTACGGTTGGTCAGCTGGATCTTCGCCTGGGTGTTATCCCAGCCCCAGAGCTTTTCCAGGTCCAGGGCCACGCCCAGGCCGAACTGGTCGCTGTAGCGTCCGGTCTTGTCGTCGTTGTAGCCGCCATGCAGGTTGGCGCCCATTTCGCCAACGTAATCGGCCTTGATGTCGATCCCTTTCTCGAGCAGTTTGGTCCGCTCGCCACCCCAGTCACCGGTCATCCATTTCGAATCGGCGCTGAACGCTTCGTCAGCGTGCGCGCTACCGGCCAGGGTCATTGCCGCAATCGCTGACAACTGGCAGATCAAGCGTGCATTGGTGCTCTTCTTTTTCATCCCTACATCCTCGTCTTTATTGTTATTAACTGTTTTTCTCTAACGCGGTTTACACCTGATGCGACGGATGACAGGCCATCCGCCGCGCATTCGGTACGTCCTTGCTCCAATAACGCGGACTTCAACGCCCCTTGAACTGCGCCACGTTGCTGGCATGGGCTTCGGACTGCGCAGGGGCCGCAACACCCAGGCGCTCGCCACTCTTGGCATCGAACAGCAGAACCTTGGCCGGATCGAATTGCAGGGTCAGGGTTTCGCCGACCTGCGGCGCCACATCCGGCGCCAGGCGGCAGCAGACCTTGGTGCCGTTGAGGTTGACGAACACCAGGGTGTCGGGGCCGGTCGGCTCGGTGACCTGGACCTCGGCGCGCAGGGTCGGCAGGCCGTTGCCCTCGCCGTTCGCCAGGCCGATCTGCTCCGGACGGATGCCGAGGATCACTTCCCGGTCTTCCAGGCCGGCGTCCTGCATGCCCAGGGGCAGCTCGCAACGGGCCTGGCCGCTGTCCAGCAGGGCCAGCAGGCGGCCGTCCTTGCGTTGCAGGCGCAGGGGGATGAAGTTCATCGGCGGCGAACCGATGAAGCTGGCCACGAACAGGTTGGCCGGGTCGTTGTAGATCTGTTTCGGGGTGCCGAACTGCTGGATGATGCCGTCCTTCATCACCGCCACCTTGTCGCCCAGGGTCATGGCTTCGATCTGGTCGTGGGTGACGTAGACCGTGGTGGTTTTCAGGCGCTGGTGCATCAGTTTCATTTCGGTGCGCATCTCGACCCGCAGCTTGGCGTCGAGGTTGGACAGCGGTTCGTCGAACAGGTAGATCTTCGGCCGCCGCGCCAGGGCCCGGCCCATGGCCACGCGCTGTTGCTGGCCGCCGGACAGCTGGCCGGGCTTGCGGCTGAGCAGGTGTTCGATCTGCAGCAGCTTGGCCACCCGCGCCACTTCCTCGTCGATCTCGGCGGCCGGCATCTTGCGGATCTTCAGGCCGAAGGCGATGTTGTCGCGCACGCTCATGGTCGGGTACAGCGCATAGGACTGGAACACCATGGCGATGTCACGGTCTTTCGGGCTCATGCCGCTGATGTCGGCGTCGTCCACCAGGATCGCCCCGCCGCTAATGTTTTCCAGGCCGGCGATGCAGTTCATCAGGGTGGACTTACCGCAGCCCGAAGGCCCCACGAGAATCAGGAACTCACCGTCATCGATCTTCAGTTCGATGTTCTTCAGGGTATCCGGCAGGCCAGTACCGTAGGTCTTGTTGACGTTGCGTAATTCGAGAGTTGCCATCTTTTACCCCTTGACCGCGCCGGACGTCAGCCCACGCAGGAAATACTTGCCAGCGAATATGTAGACCAGCAGTGTCGGCAGCCCGGCGATCATCGCCGCCGCCATATCAACGTTGTATTCCTTGGTCCCGGTGCTGGTGTTGACCAGGTTGTTCAAGGCCACGGTGATCGGTTGCGCATCGCCGCTGGCGAACACCACGCCGAACAGGAAATCGTTCCAGATCTGGGTGAACTGCCAGATCAGGCAGACCATGATGATCGGCACCGACATCGGCAGCAGGATCTTGCCGAAGATGGTGAAGAAGCCCGCGCCGTCCAGGCGCGCGGCCTTGACCAGGGCGTCCGGGATGCTCACGTAGTAGTTGCGGAAGAACAGCGTGGTGAACGCCAGTCCGTAGACCACGTGCACCAGCACCAGGCCGCTGGTGGTGTTGGCCAGGCCGAACTTGCCGAGGGTGAAGGACGCCGGCAGCAGCACGGTCTGGAACGGCAGGAAGCAACCGAACAGCAGCAGGCCGAAGAACAGCTGCGAACCGCGGAAGCGCCACATCGACAGCACGTAGCCGTTGATGGCGCCGATGAAGGTCGAGACGACCACCGCCGGCACGGTGATCTTCACCGAGTTCCAGAAGTAGCCACCCACCGCGTCCCAGGCCTTGATCCAGCCGATGCCGTCGATCACGGCCGGCCAGCTCAGCAGGTTGCCGGTGCGGATGTCTTCCGGGGTCTTGAAGCTGGTCAGCAGCATCACCACCAGCGGCACCAGGTACACCGCCGCGGCCAGCAGCAGGGTGGCGTAGATGGCGATGCGGCTGAAGTTCAGCGCAGGTTTTCCGAGCTGGTTAGTCATGGCGTTTGCCTCGCAGTTCGGAGTACAGGTACGGCACCAGGATGGTCAGCACGGCGCCCAGCATCAGCATGGCGCTGGCCGAACCTATGCCCATCTGGCCACGGCTGAAGGTGAAGGAGTACATGAACATCGCCGGCAGGTCGGACGAGTAGCCAGGGCCGCCGGCGGTCATTGCCGCCACCAGGTCGAAGCTCTTGATCGCGATGTGCGCGAGGATCATGAAGGCGCTGAAGAACACCGGGCGCAGGCTCGGCAGGACGATCTTCAGGTAGATGGTCGGCAGGCTCGCGCCATCGACCTGGGCGGCGCGAATGATCGACTGATCGACGCCGCGCAAACCGGCGAGGAACATCGCCATGACAAAGCCCGAGGCCTGCCACACGGCGGCGATCACCAGGCAGTACACCACGCGATCCTGATCCACCAGCCAGTCCAGGCGGAAGCCTTCCCAGCCCCAGTCACGCAGCATCTTGTCCAGGCCCAGGCCAGGGTTGAGCAGCCATTTCCAGGCGGTGCCGGTGACGATCATCGACAGCGCCATCGGGTACAGGTAGACGGTGCGGATAAAGCCTTCCTTGCGGATGCGCTGGTCCAGCAGCACCGCCAGGAACACGCCCAGCACCAGGCTGATGCCGATGAACATGCCGCCGAACAGCGCCAGGTTCTTGCTCGCCACCCACCAGCGGTCGTTGTCCATCAGGCGCATGTATTGCTGCAGGCCGACCCACTTGTAACTCGGCATGAAGCTGGAGTTGGTGAAGGACAGAATGAACGTCCAGATGATGTAACCGTAAAAACCGACCAGGACGATCAGCATGCTTGGCGCCAGGACCAACTTGGGGAGCCAGCGCTGCAGCGCGTCGAACGGTGAGGCTTTGCTGAAAACCGCCACAGAGCTCATCGGGATAATCCAGTTGAAGAAATGAAGGCCGAAGCGATCCCCTCTTGTGTAGGAGCGAGCTTGCTCGCGATGACTGCGGGACATTCAACATGGATGCCGACAGACCGATCGCTATCGCGAGCAAGCTCGCTCCTACAGGGGGAAAGCGCCGTCAGATAAATCGCCGCAAGCAGGCTTGCGGCGTTCGGAGTTACTGGGCGGCCTTGACGGCCGATGCCAGCTGCGCACTGGCCTTGGCCGGATCCGCGTCCTTGTCGTTCATGAAGTTGGTCACCACATCGAAGATCGCGCCCTGCACGGCCAGGGAGGTGGCCATGTTGTGCGCCATGCTCGGTTGCAGGCCGCCGGTCTTGTCGTCAGCCAGGAAGTCCTTGGCCGCCGCCTGGGCGCAGGAGTCGAAGCCTTGCGCGGCCATGTCGTTGAGCATGTCGGTGCGCACCGGGATCGAGCCCTTGTTGATGCTGAAGACCTTCTGGAAGTCCTTGCCCAGGGCGACCTTGGCCAGGTCCTGCTGGGCGGCGATATCGCCCTTGCGATCGGCCTTGAGCTTGAACACCGCCAGGGAGTCGATGTTGTAGGTGAAGGCCTTGTCGGTGCCCGGGAAGGCCACGCACTGGTAGTCCTTGCCGGCGACTTTCTTCGCCGCGGTCCACTCGCTCTTGGCCCAGTCGCCCATCATCTGCATGCCGGCCTTGCCATTGATGACGTCGGCGGCGGCGATGTTCCAGTCACGCCCGGCGCGGTTCGGATCCATGTAGCTGGTGACTTTCTTCAGCTCGGTGAAGGCCTTGGTCATCTCCGGGCCGGCGAGGGTCTTCTGGTCCAGGTCGACCAGGGCTTTCTTGTAGCCATCGGCGCCCATGACCGAGAGCACCACGTCTTCGAACACGGTGCTGTCCTGCCATGGCTGGCCGCCGTGGGCCAGGGCGATGAAGCCGGCGGCCTTGAGCTTGTCGCCGGCGGCATAGAATTCTTCGAGGGTGGTCGGGGCCTTGTCGATCCCGGCCTTCTTGAAGACTTCCGGGTTGATCCACAGCCAGTTGACGCGGTGGATGTTCACCGGCACGGCGACATAGTCACCTTCGTACTTCACGGTGTCGGAGACTTTCTTGGAGAGCAGGCCGTCCCAGTTTTCCGACTTGGCCACGTCTTTCAGGGCGTCGGTGCTGAGCAGGCCGGTGCTGCCCCACTCCTGGATGTCCGGACCCTTGATCTGGGCAACGCCCGGCGGATTGCCGGAAACGGCGCGGCTTTTCAGCACGGTCATGGCCGTGGCACCGCCACCGCCGGCGACTGCGCCGTCTTTCCAGGTGAAGCCGTCTTTTTCGACCTGGGCCTTGAGCACATCGACCGCCGCTTTTTCACCGCCGGACGTCCACCAATGGACGACTTCCACGGAGCCTTTGGCGTCGGCGGCAACGGAAACGAGAGGGAATGCACTGAGGGGAAACAACGAGGCAACGGAAATGACAGCAGCTAGACGAGAAATCGCATTCATCTGAGGTGTACCTTTCTTGTTGTTATGCATGCAAGTCTGGTGCTTGCGCTGCATAGGATTCTAAACAGGGGGCCTACCCGCGCAGGTAACGAAGGGATGCGCGAATGTCACCACATGGTTACACAACCTGCAGTCTAGACACTTCGGCCAGCGCCGATGCCATGCTCGGCGCCAAAGGCAGGCGCGGAATCAGCACCGCCTGCCAGGCGTGATACAGGTCCGGCTTGCCGGCCCAGATCTCGGCGCTGGGCCTGTTGTTGCTGTCCAGCTCGTGGTGCCAGCTGCCGTGCAGCGGGTCGATGAAGTGCTCGGCGGTGAATTCCCAGAAGCGCCGATACCAGGTTTCGTACTGCGCTTCCCCGGTGCGTTGCAGCAAGGCGCTGGCCGCCGCCGCGGCCTCGGCGTGGGTCCAGTGCAGGCGCTGGCGCACCACGGGGCGCTGCTGCCAGTCCAGGGTGTAGACAATGCCCGGCGCGCCATCGACGTCCCAGGCGTCACGGCAGGCGGTTTCGAACAGTTTCTGGGCATCCAGCAGCAGCCAGCCGGGGCTGAGCATGCCGGCCTGGCAACGCGCGGCTTCGAGGTGCAGCAGCAGGCGAGCCCACTCGAAAGCGTGCCCGGGGGTGGTGCCATAGGGGCGGAAACCGTCGGCCGGATGCTCCTGGTTGTAATCCGGCAGCGGCTGCCACTGACGGTCGAAATGCTCGATGACCCGGTAATCGCCAGCGGCGGCATGCTGATGGATGACCCGCTCGACAATGTGCAGGGCGCGGTTGAGCCAGCGCGGGTCCTGGGTGACATCGGCCAGGGCGAGGAACGCCTCGGTGGCGTGCATGTTGCTGTTGGCGCCGCGATAGGCCTCCTCGCCGCTCCAGTCGCGGTTGAAGGACTCGCGCATCGCGCCCTCCTCCTCGCTCCAGAAATGCCTTTCGATGACCCGGATCGCCTCCGCCAGCAAGGCTTCGGCGCCGGGGCGCGCGGCCACCACCGCGGAACTCGCCGCCAGGGCGACGAAGGCATGCAGGTACGCGGCCTTGCCGCTGTTGCCGTCGCTATGTCCGGGAGTGGCGAACCAGCCGCCGTATTCACCATCGCGCAGCGCGCCGTTGAGCGCGGCGATACCGTGATCCACCAGCGCGGCGTAGCCGGGAATGCCCTGGATATGGGCCATGGCGAAACTGTGGGTCATGCGCGCGGTGTTCATGGTGCCGGCCCGGACACCGCTCGGCAGGCGCCCGCGTTCGTCCAGGTCGCCGAAGCCTTCGGGCAGCCGGGCCGCGCGGGCGAAACCCAGCAGGCGCTGGCCTTCGGCGGCCAGCCATTGATGATGGGCAGGATCGTTCAGCCAGCTGCTGAACGTCAGGGGAATAGGGTTCATGGCGGACCTGTTGTTGTTTTTATCAGGGACTTGAGTCTAAACAACGGGTTCGCGCGGGCAGGTAACGAAGGTCACAGGAAATGTCACCAAACCGTGACAAAACTCCCTGTAGCCGCTGCCGCAGGCTGCGCTCGAGACCGCAGGGCTCGCAAAACTGGCGCCCGGTCATACAACCAAGCGCGGCATGAAATTTTACGACCGCTACGCGGCCGATCGCAGGCTTCGCCAGCGGCTACAGGGGCATCAATCCATGGAACGCGGCAGGTACAGGGTCACGCGCAAACCGCCTTCGCGCAGGTTCTGCAGGCTCACCTCGCCGCCATGGCTGTGGGCGATGTTGCGCGCGATGCCCAGGCCCAGGCCGTAGCCCTGCTGCTGGCCGGACAGGCGGAAGTGCGGCTCGAACACCTGCTCCAGGCGCTGCTCCGGCACGCCCGGGCCTTCGTCGTCGACGTGCAGGATGAACGCGTTGGCATCGTCGTCGATGTGCAGGTGGGCGTTCTGCCCGTACTTCAGCGCGTTGTCGATCAGGTTGCCCATGCAGCGCTTGAGCGCCAGGGGCTTGCCCGGATAAGGCGCCAGCGCCCGCCCCTGCTGGGTCACACGGCCGTTGCCGTTGGGTGCCAGGTAAGGCTCCACCAGGCAGTCGAGCACCTGGTTGAGGTCCACCGGCTCGATGTTCTCGTGAATGTCGGTGTCCTTGACGCATTGCAGCGCGCCCTTGACCAGCAGCTCCAGCTCATCCAGGTCGCGGCCGAACTTGCTTTGCAACTGCTCGTCTTCCAGCAGTTCGACCCGCAGCCGCAGGCGGGTGATGGGCGTGCGCAGGTCGTGGGAAATCGCACTGAACAGCTGGCTGCGCTCGGTCAGGTAACGGCTGATGCGCTCGCGCATGGCATTGAAGGCCCGGCCGACCTCCACCACTTCGCTGCCGCCGCCTTCGGCCACCGGCTGCACATCGGCGCCCAGGGACATGTCCCGCGCGGCCCGCGCCAGGCGCTTGAGCGGCCGGCTCTGCCAATGCACCAGCAGGCCGATGAACAGCAACAGGAAACCGCTGGTGAGCACGATGAACCACACCTGCTGCGCCGGCAGCCCCTGTTCTTCGAGGCTGGTGTAGGGCTCGGGCAACAACGAGGCGATGTACAACCATTCGCCCGGCGCCATCTGGATCTGGGTGACCAGCACCGGTGGGTTCACCGGCTCCAGGGTCAGGGCGTAGTGGGCCCAGGAGCGCGGCAACTCATCGAGCTTCAGGCCGCCGTTGAAAATCCGCAGGTCCTCGGGGCTGACGAAGGTCACCGAGATATAGGCGTCGTTGCCCAGGGACTGGCGCAGCACTTCGTCCACCGCCTTGAGCACCGCCTGCTTGCGCGGCGTGATGGGCAGCACTTCCATGCCCAGCGGCTTGTCGTTGAGGGTCACGACAAAACGGGTGCCGCCCATGCTGCGCAACTGGTCGAGCACCAGCGGCCGGTACGCCACCGGCAGCGAACGAAAGTAGCTGACGCTGGCGGTCATCGAATGGGCCAGGCTGCGGGCGCTGGTGACCAGGCCTTCGAGCTGGGTGGCGCGCAGCTGGGAAACCCAGATCACGCTGGACAAGGTCTGCGCGAACAACACCGCCAGCAGCGTCAGCAGCAACATCCGGCCCAGCAGCGAACGCGGCACCGGCACCCGCGCCAGCAGCTTGCGCGGCCACTCAGTGAGCATTGCCGGCAACCACATTGGCTGCCAATTGGTAACCGCTGCCGCGCACGGTGCGGATCAGCCGCGGCGGCTTTTCGGTGTCGCGCAGGCGTTGGCGCAGGCGGCTGACCGCCATGTCGACGATGCGGTCCAGGGGCATCAGTTCGCGCCCGCGGGTGGCATTGCCGATGGTGTCGCGGTCGAGGATTTCCTGGGGGTGATCGAGGAACAGCTTGAGCAGGGCGAAGTCGGCGCCGGAGAGGATCACTTCCTCGCCGTCGTTGTGGAACAGGCGGTGGCTGACCATGTCCAGGCGCCACTCGTCGAAGCACAGCACCTCGCCGCCGGCCCGTTCCTGGCCGAACTGCGCGCGGCGCAACAGGGCCTTGATCCGCGCCTGCAATTCGCGAGGGCTGAAGGGTTTGCCCAGGTAGTCGTCGGCCCCCAGTTCCAGGCCGATGACCCGGTCGGCTTCGTCGGAGCTGGCGGTGAGCATGATGATCGGCACCTGACCGACCCGCGGGTGCTGGCGGATCCAGCGGCACAGGCTGAAACCGTCTTCGTCCGGCAGCATCACATCCAGAATCACCAGGTCGCTCGGCGCCTCGTTCAGCGCCTGGCGAAAACCAGCGCCGTTGGGCGTGCTGCGGACCTGGAAGCCGGCGCGACTGAGGTAGGTCTCCAGCAGCTCGCGGATTTCCTGATCGTCATCAACCAACAAGATCGACTTACTGACTGAACTCACGCGGGCCGTCCTTTGTTGTTATGAATGGAGCGGGATTATGCCTCATGGATCGGTTCCGTAGCCGCTGCCGAGCCTGCGAGGCTGCGATCGAGGACGAAGTCCTCGCAAAACCTGAACACTGGGTTTGCCAGAAAGAACGGGGGGCCCGGTTTACGTCCGCTTCGCGGCCGGTCGCAGCCTCGCTCGCTCGGCAGCGGCTACAGAAGCAGCGTACCAACACGAAACCCGAGCGAAGCCTGCTTGCGACAAGCCCCATACGTTCGATCAGGCAAACGCCTGCTCGAGCGCCACCCCGGCGCCGGTCAGGCCCGAGTACGGCGCCGTCACCAGCCATACCGGAATGCCCTTGAAGTAATCGCTCATGCAGCCCTTGTCGGCAAAACAACGGGCGAAACCGCTTTCGACGAAAAAGTCGGCGAACCGCGGGATTACCCCGCCGACGATGTACACGCCACCGCGCCCGCCGGTGGTCAGCACGTTGTTGCCCGCCACCCGGCCCAGCCAGCAGCAGAACTGCTCGAGCACTTCCAGGGCGATGGGGTCGCCGGCCAGGCCCGCGGCGGTGATGGCTTCCGGGGTATCGAGCACCGGCTCATGCCCGTCCACCGCGCAGATCGCCCGATAGACCCGGGGCAAACCGCCGCCGCTGAGCGCGGTCTCGGCGCTGACATGACCGATCTCGCTGTAAATGTGCTGCCACAACTGGGTTTCCCGCGGACTGCTCAACGGCAGGTCGACATGCCCGCCCTCGCCCGGCAAGGCGGCCCAGCGGCCTTCGCCCAGGTCCAGCAGCGTGCCGACGCCCAGGCCGGTGCCCGGCCCGATCACCACCGCCGGGCGCAGCGGCTCGGCGGTGCCTTCGCAGACCACCCGGAACTCGCCCGGTTGCAGGCGGGTCATGCCCAGGGCCATGGCCGAGAAGTCATTGACCAGCAGCAGCTCATCGACCTGCAAGGTCTGGCAGAAAGCCTTGCGGCTCAGGCGCCAGTGGTTGTTGGTAAAACGAAATTCGTCGCCGCCGACCGGGCCGGCCACCGACAGGCACACCGCGCCGATCGAACCCGGCGCCAGGCCGAGGCCGCCCAGGTATACGCCGATGGCTTCTTCCGGGCTGGCGTGGTCCGCCGTCGCCAGCACCTGGATCGACTCCAGGCGCTGGTCTTTCCACAACGCAAAACGCGCATTGGTTCCACCAATGTCACCGACCAGCGCTAACTTCACTTAAGGTTCTCCAGGGCAGAGGTAAAGGCGCTGGCGCCCTGCTCCGCCGAGCTGAAGGCCATGCGCATGAAACCGAACAATTCGCGACCGCTGCCGACGTTGTTACCCAGCAGGCCCTTGGCCGGTTCGCGGGCAGCGAATTCATCGGCGTCTACCTTAAGCTCCAGCGTGCCCTTTACGCCATCCACGCGAATGATGTCGCCGTCGCGCACCCGCGCCAGCGCACCGCCGACCTGGGCTTCCGGGCTGACGTGGATCGCCGCCGGGATCTTGCCCGAGGCCCCGGACATGCGCCCGTCGGTGACCAGCGCGACCTTGAAGCCGCGGTCCTGCAGCACGCCGAGGAACGGCGTCATCTTGTGCAGTTCCGGCATGCCGTTGGAGCGCGGGCCCTGGAAGCGCATCACCGCCACGAAGTCTTTTTCCAGCTCGCCGGCCTTGAACGCATCGGCCAGGTCCTGCTGGTCCTGGAACACCACCGCCGGCGCTTCGACGATCTGGTGCTGCAGCGCCACGGCGGAGACTTTCATCACCCCGCGACCGAGGTTGCCTTCCATCACCCGCAGGCCACCTTCCGGCGAGAACGCACGGGCCACCGGACGCAGGATGTTTTCGTCGAGGCTTTCGATCGGGCCGTCGCGCCACACCAGCTTGCCGTTGTCCAGGAACGGTTCCTGGGTGTAGCGGCTCAGGCCACGCCCGGCCACGGTGTTGACATCTTCGTGGAGCAGGCCGGCCTCCAGCAGTTCGCGGATCAGGAACGCCATGCCGCCCGCCGCCTGGAAGTGGTTGATGTCGGCCTTGCCGTTCGGATAGACGTGGGACAGGGTCGGCACCACCTCGGACAGGTCGGCCATGTCCTGCCAGGTCAGTTGGATGCCCGCGGCCTGGGCAATCGCCGGCATGTGCAGGGTGTGGTTGGTCGAACCACCAGTGGCGTGCAGGGCAACGATGGAGTTGACCAGCGAACGCTCGTCGACGATCTCGCCGATCGGCGTGAAGTTGCCGCTCTGCTTGGTCAGGCGGGTGACCTGCTGCGCCGCCTCATGGGTCAGGGCGTCGCGCAGTGGCGTATAGGGGTTGACGAAGGACGCGCCCGGCAAGTGCAGGCCCATGACTTCCATCAGCAGCTGGTTGGTGTTGGCGGTGCCGTAGAAGGTGCAGGTACCCGGGCTGTGGTAGGACTTCATCTCCGATTCCAACAGTTCTTCGCGGGTCGCCTTGCCTTCGGCGTAGCGCTGGCGCACGTCGGCCTTTTCCTTGTTGGAAATGCCCGACGGCATCGGCCCGCCCGGGACGAAGATGGTCGGCAGGTGGCCGAAGCGCAACGCGCCCATCATCAGGCCCGGGACGATCTTGTCGCAGATGCCGAGCATCAGCGCGGCGTCGAACATGTTGTGGGACAAGGCCACCGCGGTGGACAGCGCGATCACCTCGCGGCTCGGCAGGCTCAGCTCCATGCCGGCCTCGCCCTGGGTCACGCCATCGCACATGGCGGGGGTGCCGCCGGCGAACTGGCCGACCGAGCCCATCTCGCGCAGGGCCTTCTTGATCTGTTCGGGAAAGTGCTCGTACGGCTGGTGCGCCGAGAGCATGTCGTTATATGACGAAACAATCGCCACGTTGGCGGCATTCATCATGCGCAGGCTGTGCTTGTCTTCCGAGCCGCAGCCGGCAACGCCGTGGGCGAAGTTCGCACACTGCAGCTTGCCCCGTTGCGGGCCATCGCTGGCGGCGCCGCGGATCAGGGCGAGGTAAGCCTCGCGAGTGGCGCGACTGCGGGCGACAAGCCGTTCGGTGACCTCAAGAACGCGGGGATGCATGTGTAGAACTCCAGGCTAACGGATGTGGCGACCTGTTTGTCTATGCTGATCAAAACGCCCGCGGCACAGGGGATGGCAGAGGGTTTCTTGACCATTTGGACCAGTTGATTCAGGTCACTCGTTGTAGATAAAACAAAATATTGCCACCAAAAAGGCTTGTTTTCTATTTTTTTGCGAATAATCTTGTAATTCCAACAACAAAACTACGGCAGGCGCTTTTCTAATGACTCTACGAATCGCAATCAATGGTTTTGGCCGTATCGGCCGTAACGTCCTGCGCGCACTTTATACCCAAGGCTATCGCCAGGATCTGCAGATCGTCGCCATCAACGATCTGGGTGATAGTTCGATCAATGCCCACCTGCTCAAATACGACACCGTCCACGGCACTTTCGATGCCGACGTGCAGCACGATCAGGAAAGCCTGACCGTCAACGGCGACCGGATCGCCGTCAGCGCCATCCGCAATCCGGCCGAACTGCCCTGGGCCGCCGAGAAGATCGACGTGGTATTCGAATGCACCGGTCTGTTCACCGACCGTGCCAAGGCCGCCGCCCATCTCAGCGCCGGCGCCCGCAAAGTGATCATTTCCGCCCCGGCCAAAGGCGCCGACGCCACCGTGGTGTATGGCGTGAACCACGACATTCTGCGCCAGTCGCACCAGATCATTTCCAACGCTTCGTGCACCACCAACTGCCTGGCGCCAGTGGCCCAGGTGCTGAACCGCGAGCTGGGCATCGAAAGCGGGCTGATGACCACCATCCACGCCTACACCAACGACCAGAACCTGACCGACGTCTACCACAGCGATCCGTACCGCGCCCGTTCGGCCACCCAGAACATGATCCCGAGCAAGACCGGCGCGGCCGAAGCCGTGGGCCTGGTGCTGCCGGAACTGGCGGGCAAGCTGACCGGCATGGCGGTGCGGGTGCCGGTGATCAACGTATCGCTGGTGGACCTGACCGTGCAGCTCAAGCGCAACACCACTGCCGAGGAGGTCAACGCCCTGCTCAAGAGCGCCAGCCAGCACTCGAAGATCCTGGGCTACAACAGCCTGCCGCTGGTCTCCAGCGACTTCAACCACAACCCGCTGTCGTCGATCTTCGACGCCAATCACACCAAGGTCAGCGGCGGCAAGCTGCTCAAGGTACTGGCCTGGTACGACAACGAGTGGGGCTTCTCCAACCGCATGCTGGATAACTGCCTGGCCCTGTGCAGCGCCGAGTAAGCCCACGGCCTGCGACGCGGGAGCTGCCGCAGGCTGCGATCTTTTGATCTTCACATTCGAGGTTCAAGCGCGCAAAGATCGCAGCCTCGGCAGCTCCTGCAGATTCCCTCCCTCCAGGAGCCGCCACCGATGATCGGTATCAGCTTCACCCAGGCCAGCATGGCGGCGCGCAAGCGCATCGCCCTGGTGGCCCACGACCACTGCAAGAGTTTCCTCCTGGACTGGGCCGAGCGGCAGAAAGACAAGCTCGCCGAGCACGATCTGCTGGCCACCGGCACCACCGGCCAGCTGCTGCACCAGCGCCTGGGCCTGCCGGTGGAAAGCATGATCAGCGGCCCCCTGGGCGGCGACCAGCAGCTCGGCGCGCGAATCGCCGAGCAGCGGGTGGACATGCTGGTGTTCTTCTGGGACCCCTTCGAACCCCAGCCCCACGATCCGGACATCAAAGCCCTGCTACGGGTCGCGGCGGTCTGGAACATTCCCGTGGCCTGCAACGAATGCAGCGCCGACTACCTGCTCAGCAGCCCGCTGATGGAGCAGGCACACAGCTACCGGATTCCGGACTACCCGGCGTACCTCTCAGGGCGTCGATGATTCACTCAGGGCTTGACCGTCGACGTAGATGATAAGCATTATCATCCACTGAAAAATCAGCCAGGTCCTGTTGTGAGCCAATCCCGCTTCAATCACGTCTTTCTCACCCAGCGCGTTTCGCTGCTGCGCACGCTGGAGCGGATGGTCAACAACCCCAGCACCGCCGAGGACCTGTTGCAGGAAACCTACCTGCGCGTGACCCGGGCCCTGAGCGAACGGGCCATCGACCACCTCGAACCCTTCGTCTTCCAGACTGCCCGCAACCTGGCGCTCGACCACCTGCGCGCGCGCCGCATCCAGGCCCGCACCCTGCTCGAAGACGTGCCGCTGGACGTGGTCGAAAGCGTGGCCGCGCCCCTGAGCAGCGCCGAGGATGCCGCCCATGCCGAACAGTTGCTGGAACGCCTGAACATGAGCCTTGCCCAACTCAGCCCGCGCCAACAGCAGATCTTTATCCTCAGCCGCCTGCACGGCCACAGCTACCTGGAGATCGCCGAGAAGCTCGAGGTCTCCCAGAGCACCGTGCAAAAGGAACTGAAGCTGATCATGGCCATCTGCATCGGCGTCGCCGAGCGCTTGAACGGGCATTGAGGCCCAGCCGGGCGGGCGTCGGCCGCAGCCCTTTGCTACCCTTGACCGCCCTGCGCTCTCCATCTAAAAAACAGCCGTGCACAGACACAGCCGAGGAACACCCGTGACGGACACCCACCGCACCCAGCCGACCGCCCAGGACGGGGAAACATCCCCCCCCTGCGCCGCGGATCAAGCCATGGACCAGGCCCTGGACTGGCTGATCCTGCTGGAGAGCCCGAGCCCCGAGCAGGCCCGGCAATTCCATGACTGGCTGAACGCCTCGCCCCTGCACAACGCAGCCTTCGACAAGGCCCAGGCGATCTGGAACGGTCCGCAAGTGGTGCGCTGCGCGCAAAGCCTGGACAGGCAAAAACCCAAGGTCAGTGTGCTGTCGCGCCTGCGTCCGCACTGGCGGCCCCTGGCGGTGGCGGCGGTGCTGATCCTCGGCCTGTTCAGTTTCAGCAACCTGCCACTGCGCCTGCAGGCCGACCACCTGACCGTGGTCGGCGAGCGCCAGCGCCTGCAACTGGAGGACGGCTCGAAAGTCCTGCTCAACACCAATTCGGCCTTCTCCAGCACCATCGACGAGCGCCAGCGCGTGGCTCGCCTGTACCAGGGCGAAGCCTTCTTCGAGATCCCCGCCAGCCGCGGCCAGCCGCTGGAACTCGATGCCGGCCCGGTACGCGCCAGCGTGCGCGACACCGCCTTCGCCGTGCGTTACCTGGACGGCGTGGCCCAGGTGCGGGTACAGCGTGGCGATGTCGACCTGCGCGCCACCCACGACGATGCCCGGGTGCGCCTGTCGGCCGGCGAAAGCATCCGCATCGGCCCCAACGGTTTCGACCGCCCGGCCAAGCTCGACCTCGACAAGGACCTGGCCTGGGTCCAGGGCCGGCTGGTGTTCGAGAACTGCCCGCTGAACCAGGTGCTGGCCGAGTTGCGCCGGTATTACCCGGGCTGGATCGTCAACAACAATGAGCGCCTGGCTGATGTCGCGGTTACCGGCAACTACCGCCTCGACCAGCCGCTGGACGTGGTGCGCTCCCTGGCTCACATCACCTCGGCGCACCTGCAGGAGTTTCCTGCGCTGGTGATTCTCAACTAGCACGCATTTATTTTTACGCGATCGCTGTCGGTCGTTCGTCTCGTTATAGCCAATGCAATTGATTCGCATTAAACATGTCGAATCAGCACCTATAAAGATTCGTGCGACACGGAGCGCTATCGATGTCCTCTCGCCTCAACAGCCGGTCCTCTTCATCTTCCCGCCAGGCCCGCCTGCAGAACTGCACGCTGTCCCTGCTGACTGCCGCCATCCTGCTGGCCGGGGCCGCGCCGGTCATGGCCGCCACCGCCACCAGCCAACCGGCGCGCAACATGGGCGACTACAGCTTCGCCATCGACCAGCAGCCGCTGGTGTCGGCGCTGAACGCCTTTAGCGCCGTCACCGGTTGGCAGGTCGGCCTGCCGGCGGAACTGGGCGAAGGCATCGCGTCCCCGGGCGTGCGCGGCTCGCTGCCGCCGGAAAAAGCCCTGGACCGCCTGCTGATGGGCACCAACCTGAGCTACCGCAAGCTGGGCGCCAACAACATCGTCCTGGAAAAGCGCGCCAGCGGCGGCGCCCTGACCCTGCAACAGGTGACCATCAGCGCCACGCGCCAGGAGCAGGACGTCAACAGCGTGCCCAGCACCGTGACCGTGCATGACCGCCAGGACCTGGACCGCAACAACGTCAACACCATCAAGCAACTGGTGCGCTACGAGCCGGGCGTTTCGGTCGGCGGCGCCGGCCAGCGTGGCGGTATCAGCGGCTACAACATCCGCGGCATCGACGGCGACCGCATCCTGACCCAGGTCGACGGCGTGGAGATTCCCAACGGCTTCTTCAACG
This sequence comes from Pseudomonas sp. RW409, assembly GCF_003184125.1. Lineage (NCBI taxonomy): Bacteria > Pseudomonadati > Pseudomonadota > Gammaproteobacteria > Pseudomonadales > Pseudomonadaceae > Pseudomonas > Pseudomonas sp. RW409. The sequence continues at coordinate 1,000,526 of NZ_QHHP01000042.1, forward strand.
GCCCCTATGCCAAGACCCAGCGCAACTACGTCGACCCGGAAATCATCAAGCGCGTGGAGATCCTCCGCGGCCCGGCGTCGGTGCTGTACGGCAGCAACGCCATCGGCGGCGCGGTCAGCTACTTCACCCTCGACCCGGACGATATCATCAAGCCCGGTAAAGACGTCGGCGCCCGCCTGAAGACCGGCTACAGCTCGGCCGACGACAGCTGGCTGAAATCCGCCACCGTGGCCGGGCGCAGCGGCCAGTTCGACGGCCTGCTGCACTTCAGTCAGCGCGACGGCCACGAAACCGACTCCTACGGCAGCAACAACGGCACCGGCCTGGCGCGCACCGCCGCCAACCCGGAAGACGTGCGCACCACCAACGTACTGGCCAAGGCCGGCTGGAACTATGCCGACGACGCGCGCCTGGGCCTGACCTACGAGAAGTACAAGGACGACCGCGACACCAACCAGAAGAGCGCCGTGGGCGGCCCGTTCAACGCCGGCCAGCCGCTGGGCATGTACCGCTCGCGCACCGGTAACGACACCATCACCCGCGAACGTTTCGGCCTGGACAACCGTTTCGCCCTCGATAGCCTGCTGGCCGACCACGTGAAGTGGAGCCTCAACTACCAGATCGCCAAGACCGACCAGAGCACCCTGGAAAACTACTTCCCGTTCACCCGCAACGTCATGCGCAGCCGCGAAACCCTCTACCAGGAGAAGCAGTGGGTCTTCGACGCCCAGGCCGACAAGGCCTTCGCCATCGGCGAAACCGAGCACCTGCTGACCTACGGCACCACTATCAAGCAGGAAAAGGTCACTGGCTCGCGCAGCGGCAGCGGCACCTGCCTGGCGGTCGGTCGCGGTTGCACGGCGGTCGGCGCCATCAGCCCGTCCGACGTGCTGAAGAAGTCCAGCGACTTCCCGGACCCGACCATCAACACCTACAGCCTGTTCGCCCAGGACCAGATCAGCTGGAACAAGTGGACCTTCCTGCCGGGCCTGCGCTACGACTACACCCAGCTCAAGCCGCACATCACCCAGGAGTTCCTCAACACCGTGGCCGCCGATGGCAATGGTGAAGTGAGCGACGAGAACAAGACCTGGCACCGGGTATCGCCCAAGTTCGGCCTGACCTACGCCCTGACCGACCAGTACACCTGGTACGGCCAGTACGCCGAAGGTTTCCGCACCCCGACCGCCAAGGCGCTGTACGGCCGCTTCGAGAACACCACCACGGGCTACCGCGTGGCGCCGAACTCGAACCTCAAGCCGGAGAAAAGCCAGAGCTATGAAACCGGCCTGCGCGGCAACTTCGAGTCCGGCAACTTCGACGTGGCGGTGTTCTATAACAAGTACCGCGACTTCATCAACGAAGACGCGGTGACCCCGGGCTACGACGAGCTGACGTTCCAGAGCAACAACATCAAGCACGCCACCATCAAGGGCGTGGAAGTCAAAGGCCGGCTCAACCTCGACACCCTGGGCGCGCCGCAGGGCCTGTACACCCAGGGTTCGGTGGCCTACGCCTACGGTCGCAACAACGACACCGGCGAACCCTTGAACGCGGTCAACCCGCTAACCGGCGTGTTCGGCCTGGGCTACGACCAGGACCACTACGGCGCCCTGCTCAGCTGGACCCTGGTCAAGAAGAAAGACCGCGTCGACAGCAGCAGCTTCAAGACCCCGGATGGCACCAGCAGCCAGTTCAAGACCCCGGGCTACGGCGTGCTCGACCTGACCGGTTTCTACAAGGTCAGCGACGATGTCACCGTCAGCGCCGGCATCTACAACCTGGCCGACAAGAAGTACTGGCTGTGGGACGACGTGCGCGGCTACGACAGCGTCGGCGAAGCCGCGGTGCTGAGCCCGGCCAACCTCGACCGCCTGACCCAGCCGGGTCGCAACTTCGCGGTCAACCTGATCTGGGACATCTGATCCGGTCTACCTCACTGCGCTTTTCGATGGAGCGCAGTGAGGATTTTTTACTGTGCCGCGTCTTCTTGTTCGTCTAGTTAGCAAGTGCTTCTCATTTTCAGCAGCTCTCGTTTTCAGTAGCTCTCATTTTCACTTCCCAAGGACATTGTCATGACCACCCAGGATTCCCCACAGCGCCCAAGCCTGCGCTCCCAGCGCCTGAACCAGATCACCCACGAACCCCATGCCAGGCTCGACGCCCTGGTCAAGGCCCACGCGCCGTTCGAAAGCGCCAGCAGCTTTGCCCGCTTCGTCGTCGCCCAGTACCTGTTCCAGTCCGAACTGGTCGCCCTCTACAACGACCCGGCGTTGATCGCCATCGTCCCGGACCTGGCAGAACGTTGCCGCGCCGAAGCGGCCAAGGCCGACCTGGCGGACCTGGAGACCGAAGTCCCGGCCCCGGTGGCGGGCGCGGTGCAGAACCCGAGCAAGGCCGAAGCCCTGGGCTGGCTGTTCGTCTCCGAAGGCTCCAAGCTGGGCGCGGCGTTCCTGATCAAGCGCGCGGTGGGCCTGGGCCTCGGCGAAACCTTCGGTGCCCGGCACCTGGGCGAGCCGGCCGGCGGTCGCGCCGAAGGCTGGAAGTCCTTCACCCGCACCCTCGACGGCCTGGCATTCAGCGCCGAAGAAGAAGCCGCGGCGGAAAAGGGCGCACTGGATGCCTTCAACCGTTTTACCGTGCTGCTGGAAAAGGCCTACGACACGGCGCCTGAACTGGCCTGATTTTTTCGCCGGCGCGCTCGTTCCTGCATTGAAGGCGTAGACTCACGCCCGCTGCAGGAACGAACCTGCTGGCGCCAGCCGTTTTTCCCACCCTTTGTGGATTGAGCCCCATGCTCGTCACCTCATCATCGAACCCATGACCGGCACAACCCGATCCCCGTCCAAGGCCTCCCGCCTGTTCTTCGGTTGCCTGGCTTACGTCAGCCTGGCCATCGGCCTGATCGCCATCGTCGTGCCCGGCCTGCCGACCACCGAATTCGTGCTCCTCGCCGCCTGGGCCGCGACCAAAAGCTCGCCACGCCTGAGCGCCTGGATGGAAAACCATCGCCTGTTCGGCCCCATCCTGAGCAACTGGCGCAACGGCCGGATCATCAGCCGCCGGGCCAAGATCAGCGCCACCGTCAGCATGCTGCTGTGCGCCGGCCTGATGCTGAGCCTGCTCACTCATCACTGGACCCTGTACCTGGCGCTGGCCGGCATGGGCCTGGGCAACCTGTGGATCTGGTCGCGCCCGGAAGCCCTGGCCCAGGCCTCCTGATTCCTCGGCCAGAGCAGCCGGCCGACGCTCGGTTGCTCGCGACAGGCCCAGCGGCGAAACCTCCCTCCTCCCTGTTTATGTCAAACACATGACCGCTCGTCGGCTTTTTCTCAGGCAAATGCCGCTCAAGCCGATGTTCCGGGCATGGCGCTGAATGGACTTGGCGACCGGAGTCATCCGACTCACCGCTCACCTCCTATCCATTCGCGAGATCGCCCCATGTTCGACTCTCTGTCCATTCGCCTGAAAATCGTGCTGTTGTCCGGACTCTGCCTGCTCGGCGTGGTGGGCCTGATCGTCGGGATGAACATCTACCAGACCAACCAGAACGATCAACTGGTCAGCAGTTCCAGCTCGCGAATGCTCACCGACAGCGTGCAGAGCCTGCTGCAGGCCCGGGCCGCCGAGCAGGCGGTGCGGGTGCAGAAAACCTTTGGCGAGAGCCTGCTGGTGATCACCGCCCTGGCCGACCAGATCAACGACCTGCGGACCATGGCCGGCAAGCGTTCGCTGGACGCCGCGACGCTGCGCGAAGAACTCAACCACAGCCTGAAAACCGCCTTCGAACGCAACACCAAGGTGCTGGGCATCTGGCTCGCCTATGAGCCCAACGCCCTCGACGGCAAGGACAGCGAGTTCGCCAACGACGCCGGCCATGCCTCCAACGAAGCCGGGCGCTTCGCCAGCTACTGGAGCCGTGCCGGCGGCACCGGGCTGAACACGGTGATGGTCGAAGAGGACATGAACAAGACCACCCTGAGCGTCAGCGGCACCCCCTACAACAGCTGGTACACCTGCCCGCGCGACAGCAAGCGCACCTGCCTGCTGGACCCGTACGCCGACACCGTGGGCGGCAAGCTGATGCTGATGACCACCATCTCTCTGCCGCTGATCGTCGACGGCAAAGTCATAGGCGTGGTCGGCGTGGACATCGCCCTGGATGCCCTGCAGGCCGCGGCCGCCGAGTCCCAGAACGGGCTGTTCGACGGTGCCGGGCACATGCTGATCGTCGCCGGCAGCGGCATCCTCGCCGCCTACAGCAACGATGCGGCCAAGGTCGGCAAGGGCATCGCCGACACCCTCGGCGCCGAAGGCAAGGATGTGCTGCAACTGCTGGCTGGCAATACCCCGAAAATCCTCAAGCAGGGCGACCTGATCCGCGCCGTGTATCCGGTCAGCCCGATCGCCGACGCCCGTCCCTGGGGCGTGGTGATCGACCTGCCGGAGCAGGTGCTGCTGGCCGACACCGTGAAACTCCAGAGCGTGCTCGACGACGCCCAGGCCCAGGGCACCCTGGTGTCCCTGCTGGTGGCGGCGGTCGCCGGCGTGATCGGCCTGCTGCTGATCTGGCTGACCGCCTCCGGCGTGACCCGGCCGATCAACAGCGTCGCGCAGATGCTCAAGGAAATCGCCAGCGGCGACGGCGACCTGACCCAGCGCCTGAAGTACAGCAAGCAAGACGAACTGGGCGAGCTGGTGAGCTGGTTCAACCGCTTCCTCGACAAGCTGCAACCGACCATCGCGCAGATCAAGCAGAGCATCACCGACGCCCGCGGCACCGCCGACCAGTCCTCGGAGATCGCCCGCCAGACCAGCGAAGGCATGCAGGTGCAGTTCCGCGAAATCGACCAGGTGGCCACCGCGTCCAATGAAATGAGCGCCACCGCCCACGACGTCGCCAACAGTGCCTCGAACGCCGCCAACGCCGCCCGTGGCGCCGACCAGTCGGCCAAGGACGGCATGACCATCATCGAGCGCAGCACCCGCGACATCAGCACCCTGGCCGAGGAAGTCAGCAAGGCAGTGGTCGAGGTCGAGGCCCTGGCGGTCAACAGCGAACAGATCGGCTCGGTGCTGGAAGTGATCCGCAGCATCGCCGAACAGACCAACCTGCTGGCCCTCAACGCCGCCATCGAGGCGGCGCGCGCCGGGGAAAGCGGCCGCGGCTTCGCGGTGGTCGCCGACGAGGTGCGCAACCTGGCCAAGCGCACCCAGGATTCGGTGGAAGAAATCCGCGTGGTGATCGAGCGCATCCAGAGCGGCACCCGGGGCGTGGTGGCGACCATGCATTCGAGCCAGGCCCAGGCCCAGAGCAACGCCGGGCAGATCCAGCAAGCGGTGCAGGCCCTGGGCAAGATCAGCGACGCGGTCACGGTGATCAGCGACATGAACCTGCAGATCGCCAGCGCCGCCGAACAGCAGAGCGCGGTGGCCGAAGAGGTCAACCGCAACGTCTCGGCGATCCGCAGCGTGACCGAATCCCTCACCGAGCAGGCCACCGAATCGGCCCAGGTCAGCAGCCAGCTCAACGCCCTGACCACCCAGCAGATGAAGCTGATGGACCAGTTCCGGGTCTGATCCTCGCCTCTGTAGGACTGTAGGAGCGAAGCTTGCTCGCGATGAACCGGAGCGCGCCGCATTGAGCCAGTGAGTGCGCGCCATCGTTGACGACCATCGCGAGCAAGCTCGCTCCTACAGATAGTTCTTGCTCCGTCACGGGGCTGCGGCGCTTCACTTTTTTGATTTATGCTGCCCCCTCTCTTGCGGAGGGCCTGCAATGACCGATGTGCTGTCGTCTGTTCAAGCCGCGCTTGGCTTGCCTCTTACCCCGATTGCCTTGACCTCGAGCGGCGCCCTGCCCTCGGCCTTCGCCGTGACCGAACTGGCCAGCGCCAGCATCGCCGCGGCCGGCCAGGCGGCGGCCGGGCTGCTGTTCAGCCAGACCGGGCGCATGCCCACCCTGAGCGTCGACCGACGCCTGGCCTCCTTCTGGTTCGCCACCTCCCTGCGGCCGCTGGGCTGGAGCGTGCCGCCGCTGTGGGACCCGGTCGCCGGCGACTACGCCACCCAGGACGGCTGGATTCGCCTGCACACCAATGCGCCCCATCATCGCCAGGCGGCCGAACAGGTACTCGGCCGGGTCGCGGACCGGCCGGCCATGGCCGCCAAGGTTGCGCAGTGGAACAAGAGCGACCTGGAGCAGGCGGTGGTCGAGGCAGGTGGCTGCGCCGCCGAAATGCGCAGCTGGGCCCAGTGGCAAGCCCATCCCCAGGGGCAGGCCGTGAATGCCGAGCCCCTGGTGCACTACGTGAAACAAGGTGCAGACGCCGCGCAGCCCTGGCGCGGGTCGCTGTCACGCCCCCTGGCCGGGATCAAGGTGCTGGACCTGACCCGGGTGCTGGCCGGCCCCATCGCCAGCCGCTTTCTGGCCGGGCTGGGCGCCGACGTGCTGCGCATCGACCCGCCGGAGTGGAACGAGCCCGGCGTGGTCCCGGAAGTCACCCTGGGCAAACGCTGCGCCCGCCTGAACCTGCACGACGCCGCCGATCGCCAGGTCTTCGAAAGCCTGCTGGGGGAAGCCGACCTGCTGCTGCACGGCTACCGCGCCGATGCCCTGGAACGCCTCGGCTACGGCGCGGCCGAGCGCCAGCGCCTCGCCCCGGAGCTGATCGATGTGTGCCTGAACGCCTATGGCTGGAGCGGCCCCTGGCAGAACCGCCGTGGCTTCGACAGCCTGGTGCAGATGAGCAGCGGCATTGCCGAGGCCGGCCAGCGCTGGCAGCAGGCCGAAAAACCGGTACCGCTGCCGGTGCAGGCCCTGGACCACGCCACCGGCTACCTGATGGCCGCCGCCGCGATCCGCACCCTGAACGAACGACTGAAAACCGGGGCCGTCGGCAGCGCACGGCTGTCGCTGGCGCGGACCGCCAAGCTGTTGATCGAGCACGCCCCTGGCAGCGCCGAGCCCGCCTTGCGCGCCGAAGACCAGGACGACCAGGGATTGCTGGTGGAGCAGACCTCCTGGGGCCCGGCCTATCGCCTGCAAGTCCCCCTGCAGATCAGCGGCACGCCCCTGCAATGGGCCTACCCCGCCAGCGACCTGGGCGCCCATCGCCCGAAATGGTGAGCCTGTAACGCGTAACCTGTAGCCGCTGCCGAGCACCGCGAGGCTGCGATCGAGGACGTAGTCCTCGCCAAGCCTGCGCATGCGGTATGAATGACGTAACGCGCCGCCTGTTTTACGGCCGCTGCGCAGCCGATCGCAGCCTCGCGGTGCTCGGCAGCGGCTACAGGTGCGGGGGGATTACAAGGCCGTCCACAGGTGCTGCGCCGCGTAACCGCGCCATGGCCGCCAGGCCTCGGCGCGGGCCAGCAGCTGGCTGGCGCTGACCGGCCCGCCTTCGAGCGCCGCCAGGGCATTGAGCAGGCCCACGTCGGCCGCGGGAAAAGCATCCGCTTCGCGGAACTGGCGCAAGGCCACGTAATGCGCAGTCCAGTCGCCAACACCCCATAGCGCCCGCAAGGCGGACAGGCTCTGTTCGAGGCTGGCCTTGGGAGCAAACAGCTGCGGATCGTCGAGCAGCGCCTGCGCCACGCCGGACAGGGTCCGCCCCCGGCTACGCGGCATGCCCAGGCTCGCCAGGTCGGCGCCCGCCATTCGCCCCGGCTCAGGAAACACATGGCTCAACCCCGCTGGCGCCCCCACGCAGCTCAATGGCTGGCCATATTGCGCCACCAGCTTGCCCGCCAGACGGATGGCCGCCACCACCGTGATCTGCTGCCCCAGCACCGCGCGCACTGCCAGCTCGAAACCGTCCCAGGCGCCGGGCACGCGCAGCCCCGGCCGCGAGGCGATCAAACGGGCCATCAGCGGGTCGGTGGACAGTTGTCGATGAATCGGCGCCAGGTCGGTGTCCAGGTCCAGCAGGCGGCGGATGCGCGCCACGATCCGCGCATGGGCTTGCGGATCGGGAAAGTCCAGGGTCAGGGCCAGCGCATCGCTGTCGCCCGGGCCCACGCTGAACCAGCCGTGCATGCCATCGAGGCTGATGCTGCGCGAATAGCGGTCGCCGCTGACGGTCTCCAGCCCGGCGATGGCCCGCGCCCGGAGAAACGCCAGCATCGCCGGCCAGTCATAAGGCGGCTGGTAAGCGAGCCTCACAGCGACAGCACACCGCTGTACAGGCCATAGGCGGCCAGGCTGGCCCCGGCGACCACACAGGCGAAAATGCCTTTCTCGATACCGGTGAACAACGGCTCGCCCTGCTCGCGCTTGGCCTTGGCGAACAGGATCACCCCCGGGGCATACAGCAGGGCCGACAGCAGCAGGTACTTGACCCCTCCGGCGTACAACAGCCACACCGCATAACACAGGGCCACGCCACCGATGCACAGGTCTTTCATGCGCTCGGCCGAGGCATGTTCGTAGGTTTCGCCACGGCCACTGAGCAGCACCGCGTAGGCCGCCGACCACAGGTAAGGCACCAGGATCATCGACGAGGCGAGGTAGATCAGGCTGGTGTAGGTCCCGGCGGAGAACAGGGTGATCAGCAAAAACACCTGGATCATGCTGTTGGTCAGCCACAGGGCGTTGACCGGTACGTGGTTGGCGTTTTCCTTTTTCAGGAAGGCCGGCATGGTCCGGTCGCGGGCGGTGGCGAACAGAATTTCGGCACACAGCAGCGCCCACGACAGCAAGGCACCGAGCAGGGAAACCGCCAGGCCGACGCTGATCAGCAACGCCCCCCAGGGGCCGACGATGTGCTCCAGCACCGCCGCCAGGGACGGGTTCTGCAAGGTCGCCAGTTCCGGCTGGCTCATGATCCCCAGGGACAGCACATTGACCAGCACCAGCAGGGCCAGCACCCCGATAAAACCGATCACCGTGGCCCGGCCGACATCCGCGCGCTTCTCGGCCCGGGCCGAATAGACGCTGGCGCCTTCGATGCCGATGAACACGAAGACCGTGACCAGCATCATGTTGCGCACCTGGTCCATCACCCCGCCGAAGTTCGGGTTGCCGCGGCCCCAGATGTCGCGGGTGAAAATGTCCGCCTTGAACGCCACCGCGGCAATCACGATGAACATCACTAGCGGCACGATCTTGGCCACGGTGGTCAGCAGGTTGATGAAGGCCGCTTCCTTGATCCCGCGCAGCACCAGGAAATGCACCGCCCACAGCAAGACCGAGGCGCAGGCGATGGCCACCGGGGTGTTGCCCTGGCCAAACACCGGGAAGAAATAGCCCAGGGTGCTGAACAGCAGCACGAAGTAGCCGACGTTGCCCAGCCAGGCGCTGATCCAGTAGCCCCAGGCGGACGAAAACCCCATGTAGTCGCCGAAGCCGGCCTTGGCGTAGGCGTACACCCCCGAATCGAGTTCAGGCTTGCGGTTGGCCAGGGTCTGGAAGACGAAGGCCAGGGTCAGCATGCCCACGGCGGTGATCGCCCAACCGATGAGGATCGCCCCCGCGTCGGCCCGGGCCGCCATGTTCTGCGGCAAGGAAAAGATCCCGCCGCCAATCATCGAACCCACCACCAGCGCGATCAGGGCGCCGAGTCGCAGTTTTTGCGTGGTTTGTGGCATGCCTACCTCTGCGTGCAGTCCAATTGTCCGACAACCAAACTATATGCAAATAAATTACTTCCACACGCTGGCAACGAACTAAAAGAGTCAATTATTGATCTTTTATGGATCCAATGACATGACTCCGATCAGAACTTACTGAATCTTGGCGAGTTTTATTTTTTGTAAAGACTGAATGCCATCAACCGGCCACCCCCTTTATAACTTTTTTACTAGTTGCGCATTCTTGAAAGCGGACTAGTTTCAATCTGGCATCAATGAGAAGCCCTGTCATCCAGCCTTCCAGGCCTTCAGTAATGGCACTTCCAGGCATCCTGCCGGCGAAAGCAAAGACTGCTTAAGTCATTCATTCACAATGGAATGTAGCGATGACCTGATCTAAGTCAGCTGTTTGTATTACGCGCAGATCTACTCTGACGTCTCTCTTCTCCTGCAATGGAGTCACGCAATGTCTGACACTCCCGGAAAACTACGACTTGGTGCGTTAGTCGCCTTGGTAGTCGGCTCGATGATTGGCGGCGGGATCTTTTCCTTGCCACAAAACATGGCGGCAAGTGCCGATGTAGGCGCTGTTCTTATTGGCTGGGCTATTACCGCTGTCGGTATGTTGACGCTGGCTTTCGTGTTTCAAACCCTGGCCAACCGCAAGCCTGATCTGGACGGCGGTGTCTACGCCTATGCCAAGGCCGGCTTCGGCGACTACATGGGTTTTTCTTCGGCCTGGGGTTACTGGATCAGCGCCTGGCTGGGCAACGTCGGCTACTTCGTGCTGCTGTTCAGCACCCTGGGCTACTTCTTTCCGATCTTCGGTGAGGGCAACACCCCGGCCGCGGTAATCGGCGCCTCGGTCCTGCTGTGGGCCGTGCACTTTCTGGTGCTGCGCGGGATCAAGGAGGCGGCCTTCATCAACCTGGTGACCACGGTCGCCAAAGTGGTGCCGCTGCTGCTGTTCGTGCTGATCGCCCTGTTCGCCTTCAAGCTGGACATCTTCACTGCGGACATCTGGGGCATGAAGAACCCCGACCTGGGCAGCGTGATGAACCAGGTGCGCAACATGATGCTGGTCACCGTCTGGGTGTTCATCGGCATCGAAGGCGCGAGCATCTTCTCCTCCCGCGCGGAAAAACGCTCGGACGTGGGCAAGGCCACCGTGATCGGCTTCATCACCGTGCTGCTGTTCCTGGTGCTGGTGAACGTGCTGTCGCTGGGCATCATGACCCAGCCGGAACTGGCTAAGCTGCAGAACCCGTCGATGGCGGCGGTGCTGGAGCATGTGGTCGGCCACTGGGGCGCGGTGCTGATCAGCGTCGGCCTGATCATCTCGCTGCTGGGGGCGCTGCTGTCATGGGTGCTGCTGTGCGCGGAGATCATGTTCGCCGCGGCCAAGGACCACACCATGCCGGAGTTCCTGCGCAAGGAGAACGCCAACCATGTGCCGGTCAACGCCCTGTGGCTGACCAACGCCATGGTGCAGATATTCCTGGTCATCACCCTGTTCTCGGCCAGCACCTACCTGTCGCTGATCTACCTCGCCACCTCGATGATCCTGGTGCCCTACCTGTGGTCGGCGGCCTATGCCGTGCTGCTGGCGGTGCGCAGCGAGACCTATGAGGCGGCCCTGGCCGAACGCAAGAAAGACCTGTTGATCGGCTCCATCGCCCTGATCTACGCGATCTGGCTGCTGTACGCCGGCGGGGTCAAGTACCTGCTGCTCTCCGCCCTGCTCTACGCCCCCGGCGCGATCCTGTTCGCCAAGGCCAAGCTGGAGTTGGGCAAACCGATTTTCACCAACGTCGAGAAGCTGATTTTCGCCGCAGTGGTCATAGGCGCCCTGGTGGCCGCCTACGGGCTCTACGACGGCTTCCTGACCCTGTAACCGCACGATTGTTTCTACCTCTGGAGGATCACTGTAATGACCACGGAAAAAGTTAAGTACGGCGTCCATTCCGAAGCCGGCAAACTGCGCAAAGTCATGGTTTGCTCCCCAGGCCTGGCCCATCAGCGGCTGACCCCGAACAACTGCGATGAACTGCTGTTCGATGATGTGATCTGGGTCAACCAGGCCAAGCGCGACCATTTCGACTTCGTCACCAAAATGCGCGAGCGTGGGATCGAAGTCCTGGAAATGCACAACCTGCTGACCGATACGGTGCAGAACCCCGAAGCCCTGAAGTGGATCCTGGATCGCAAGATCACCCCCGACACCGTCGGCGTCGGCCTGACCAACGAAGTGCGCAGCTGGCTCGAAAGCCTGGAGCCGCGCAAGCTGGCCGAGTTCCTGATCGGCGGCGTGGCCGGCGAGGACCTGCCGGAAAGCGAAGGCGCCAGCGTGATCAAGATGTACCGCGACTACCTGGGCCACTCCAGCTTCCTGCTGCCGCCGCTGCCCAACACCCAGTTCACCCGCGACACCACCTGCTGGATCTACGGCGGCGTGACACTCAACCCGATGTACTGGCCGGCCCGGCGCCAGGAAACCCTGCTGGCCAGCGCCATCTACAAGTTCCATCCCGAGTTCACCCACGCCGACTTCGAGATCTGGTACGGCGACCCGGACAAGGATCACGGCCAGGCCACCCTCGAGGGTGGCGACGTCATGCCGATCGGCAATGGCGTGGTGCTGATCGGCATGGGCGAGCGGACTTCGCGCCAGGCCATCGGCCAGCTTGCGCAATCCCTGTTCGCCAAGGGCGCGGTGGAAAAAGTCGTGGTCGCCGGCCTGCCGAAATCCCGCGCGGCGATGCACCTGGACACCGTGTTCAGCTTCTGCGACCGCGACCTGGTCACGGTCTTCCCGGAAGTGGTCAAGGAAATCGTGCCGTTCGTCATCCGCCCCGACACCAGCAAGCCCTATGGCATGGACGTGCGACGGGAGAACAAATCGTTCATCGAGGTGGTGGCCGAATCCCTCAACCTCAAGCAACTGCGCGTGGTGGAGACCGGCGGCAACAGCTTCGCCGCCGAACGCGAACAGTGGGACGACGGCAACAACGTGGTGGCCCTGGAACCGGGCGTGGTCATCGGCTATGACCGCAACACCTACACCAACACCCTGCTGCGCAAGGCCGGGGTGGAAGTGATCACCATCAGCGCCAGCGAACTCGGTCGCGGCCGTGGCGGCGGCCACTGCATGACCTGCCCGATCATCCGCGACCCGATCGATTACTAAGCGCCTCTTATTCCGACATAGCAGCTTGCCGTTGCCCCCACGAAGGGCCTCGGCAAGTGGACGACCGAAATCAAAGGAGATCCATCATGGCTTTCAACATCCACAACCGTAACCTGCTGAGCCTCGAGCACCACACCGCGCGCGAGCTGCGCTACCTGCTCGACCTGTCCCGCGACCTCAAGCGCGCCAAGTACACCGGCACCGAGCAGCAGCACCTCAAGGGCAACAACATCGCCCTGATCTTCGAGAAAACCTCGACCCGTACCCGCTGCGCCTTCGAGGTCGCCGCCTATGACCAGGGCGCCAACGTCACCTACATCGACCCGAACTCGTCGCAGATCGGCCACAAGGAAAGCATGAAGGACACCGCCCGCGTGCTCGGGCGCATGTACGACGCCATCGAGTACCGCGGCTTCAAGCAGGAAATCGTCGAAGAACTGGCGAAGTTCGCCGGGGTGCCGGTGTTCAACGGCCTGACCGACGAGTACCACCCGACCCAGATGATCGCCGACGTGCTGACCATGCGTGAGCATGCCGACAAGCCGATCCACGACATCAGCTACGCCTATCTGGGCGACGCCCGCAACAACATGGGCAACTCGCTGCTGCTGGTGGGCGCCAAGCTCGGCATGGACGTGCGCATCTGCGCGCCCAAAGCCCTGTGGCCCCATGACGACCTGGTCAGCCGCTGCAAGAAGTACGCGGAAGAAAGCGGCGCCCGCATCACCCTGACCGAAGACCCGAAAGCCGCGGTCAAGGGCGTCGACTTCATCCATACCGACGTCTGGGTATCGATGGGCGAGCCAGTGGAAGCCTGGGCCGAACGTATCCAGCAACTGCTGCCGTACCAGGTCAACGCCGAGCTGATGAAGGCCACCGGCAACCCACGGACCAAGTTCATGCACTGCCTACCGGCGTTCCACAACAGCGATACCAAGGTCGGCAAGCAGATCGCCGAGCAGTATCCGCACCTGGCCAACGGCATCGAAGTGACCGACGACGTGTTCGAGTCGCCGGCCTGCATCGCCTTCGAGCAAGCGGAAAACCGCATGCACACCATCAAGGCGATCCTGGTCTCGACCCTGGCCGACCTGTAACCACGATGACCGGGCCGACCGCCTGACGGCCGGCCCCTCGCCCCGTGGGCGCGCGACTTGCGCCCACGGGATCACCGAATTCTGGAAGGAATGCATTATGCGTATCGTCGTCGCACTGGGCGGCAACGCCCTGCTCCGCCGTGGTGAACCCATGACCGCGGACAATCAACGCGCCAATATCCGGATCGCCACCGAACAGATCGCCAAGATCCATCCCGGCAACCAGCTGGTGATCGCCCACGGCAACGGCCCGCAGGTCGGCCTGCTGTCGCTGCAGGCGGCGGCCTACACCTCGGTGTCACCTTACCCGCTGGACGTGCTAGGCGCCGAAACCGAAGGCATGATCGGCTACATCATCGAACAGGAACTGGGCAACCTGCTGGACTTCGAAGTGCCCTTCGCCACCCTGCTGACCCAGGTCGAGGTCGACGCCAAGGACCCGGCGTTCCAGAACCCGAGCAAGCCCATCGGCCCGGTCTACAGCAAGGAAGAGGCGGAAAAACTGGCCAAGGAAAAAGGCTGGGCCATCGCCCCCGATGGCGACAAGTACCGCCGCGTGGTGGCCAGCCCGAAACCCAAGCGCATCTTTGAAATCCGCCCGATCAAATGGCTGCTGGAAAAGAGCAGTATCGTGATCTGCGCCGGCGGTGGCGGCATCCCCACTATGTATGGCGAGGATGGCAAGCTCAGGGGCATCGAGGCGGTGATCGACAAGGACCTGTGCTCGGCGCTGCTGGCCGAACAGCTGGAGGCCGATCTGCTGGTGATCGCCACCGACGTCAACGCGGCCTTTATCGACTGGGGCAAGCCGTCGCAGAAAGCCATTGCCCAGGCACACCCGGACGAAATGGAAAAGCTCGGCTTCGCCGCCGGCTCCATGGGACCAAAGGTCCAGGCGGCCTGCGAGTTCGCCCGCCATACTGGAAAAGTCGCAGTGATCGGTTCACTCTCGGACATCGAAGCGATCGTCCAGGGCCAGGCCGGCACGCGCATCAGCACGGCCCAGCCGGGCATCACCTACCGATAAGAGAAACTCAGGGTGCAGGTTCCAGGCCTGCCCCTCTCCCATGCCTTGAAAGGAGAGAACCATGGCCCAGTTCGAACCCGGTCATTTGCACATCGAACGACACGCGCTGAACAAGGACGATGTCAGCTACAACATCTGCATCGACTACGAGGTTGCGCAGGATCCCAAGGAAGGCAAGGGGATGCAGTTCAAGATGCATGGAACGATCCAGGGCAAAGCGGTCGATGAACCCTTCTTCCTGCCCAAGGATCAGGCGTACAACTTCGCCAGCAACGTGACGAAAATCGCCGAGAAGTACGGGATTCCCAAGGCAATGAGCAGCATCGGTTCGGTGCACAAGCACTACGACGCGATGTTCGAGGATGTGCGGGTGCAGTTGAACGTGAAATCCGGGGACCCGGTAAAACCCGAACATCTCGAGTAACCCCAGCCCGCGGGTCGCGGGCTTCCCCTACCCGCTGACTTGTAGGAGCGAGGCTTGCCCGCGATGGTCGTCAAGGATGACGCGGGTAGCCTGATCCGCCGCGGTGTCTTCTAGTTCATCGCGAGCAAGCTTCGCTCCTACAGAAGCCTGTGGCCACGGCGAATTTCACCAATGGCGTCCGCCAAGGCATACTTGCCACCCTCCGTTTTCCAGAACCCTTGTCCGCCCCATGCGCATCCACGTCAGCTTTATCGACCGCGTCGGTATCACCCAGGAAGTCCTGGCCCTGCTCGGTGGGCGCAACCTCAACCTGGATGCGGTGGAGATGGTGCCGCCCAACGTCTACATCGACGCCCCGACCCTCAGCCCACAAGTGCTGGAAGAGCTGCGCGACGCGCTGTTCAGCGTGCGCGGCGTGCAGGCGGTGACGGTGGTCGACATCCTGCCCGGCCAGCGTCGCCATCTGCAGCTCGACGCCCTGCTGGCGGCGATGACCGACCCGGTGCTGGCCCTGGACAGCGCCGGCAAGGTGCTGCTGGCCAACCCGGCGCTGATCGCCCTGTATGGCCGCGAGCCGGCCGGGGAAAGCGTGGCCGAGCTGTTCGACGACCCGGCGCTGCTGGAAACCCTGCTGGAACAGGGCTTTCGCCTGCCCCTGCGGGAAATCACCCTCAACGGCCAGACCCTGCTGCTGGACGCCACGCCGATCACCGACGCCGGCGCGCTGCTGACCCTGTATCAGCCCAATCGCATCGGCGAGCGCCTGTCGGCCCTGCACCACGACCATGCCGAAGGCTTCGATGCCCTGCTCGGCGATTCGCCGGCCATCCGTACCCTCAAGGCCCGCGCCCAGCGCGTCGCCGCGCTGGATGCACCGCTGCTGATCCAGGGCGAAACCGGTACCGGCAAGGAGCTGGTGGCGCGGGCCTGCCACGCCATCAGTGCGCGGCACGGCGCGCCGTTTCTCGCGCTGAACTGCGCCGCCCTGCCGGAAAACCTCGCCGAAAGCGAGCTGTTCGGCTATGCGCCCGGCGCCTTCACCGGCGCCCAGCGCGGCGGCAAGCCGGGACTGATGGAGCTGGCCAACCAGGGCACTGTGTTTCTCGACGAGATCGGCGAAATGTCGCCCTATTTGCAGGCCAAGCTGCTGCGTTTTCTCAATGACGGCAGCTTTCGCCGGGTCGGCGGCGACCGTGAGGTCAAGGTCAATGTGCGGATCCTCAGCGCCACCCACCGCGACCTGGAAAAGATGGTCGCCGAAGGCGCCTTTCGCGAAGACCTGTTCTATCGCCTCAACGTGCTGAATGTGGAAGTGCCGCCCCTGCGCGAGCGCGGCCAGGACATCCTGTTGCTGGCGCGCTATTTCATGCAGCAGGCCTGCGCGCAGATCCAGCGCCCGGTCTGCCGCCTGGCGCCCGGCACCTATCCGGCGCTGCTGGGCAACCGCTGGCCGGGTAACGTGCGCCAGTTGCAGAACGTGATCTTCCGCGCGGCGGCGATCTGCGAAAGCAGCCTGGTGGACATCGGCGACCTGGATATCGCCGGCACCTCGGTGGCACGCCAGAACGACACCGAAGTCGAAAGCCTGGAACAGGCCGTCGAAGAGTTCGAGAAGGCACTGCTGGAAAGCCTGTACGTCAACTACCCCTCGACCCGCCAGCTGGCCAGCCGCCTGCAGACCTCCCACACCGCCATCGCCCATCGCCTGCGCAAGTACGGCATTCCCAACAAGCCCTGAAAGCCTGATGGCTGTCGCTTCCGCTCTGCTTCTGTAGGAGCGAAGCTTGCTCGCGAAAAATCTCAACGGCGCCGCAGTGCCTGGAGCCCGCGCAGCGCTCTCAGGCTCATCGCGAGCAAGCTTCGCTCCTACAGAAAAACAGTGCGAAAAGCGACCTCCACCTGTACTGAAAGCGCTACAGCGGAACGATATCGCTACAGTCGGTTGTAATCGGCGCAACGCAAGGCTTTGATCCCCATAGGCTTTTCCCTGACGCTCCAGCTGTAGCGATTTCGCTACAGCTGTCAACTTTTGCCTGCCGGGAGAAACTCATAACTTATTGATTTATAACAACTTAAAAACATTGGCCGCATTTTTGCTATGGGCTTACCCATTCAGCTCGGCCTTGCACGAGCATTCAATCGCGTCCACCAGACGAATCTGGCCCCTTGAGGAGTTTCCATGAGCGAGTTGCGTTTTACTGAAGATCACGAATGGCTGCGTACCGAAGCCGATGGCAGCGTTACCGTCGGCATCACGGCTTTCGCGCAAAACGCCCTGGGCGATGTGGTGTTCGTGCAATTGCCGGAATTGCAGGCCTACGACAAGGGCGCTGAAGCCGCCACCGTGGAATCGGTAAAAGCCGCCAGCGGCGTGTACATGCCCCTGGACGGGGAAGTGGTGGAAACCAACCCGGCCCTGGACACCAGCCCCGAGCTGGTCAACGAAGACCCGCTGGGCGAAGGCTGGTTCTTCCGCTTCATTCCCGCGGACGCCGCCGCTGTCGGCCAACTGCTGGATCAGGACGCCTACGACCGCCTGATCAAAGCCAACGCCGACGCCTGAGGAGCCGCCATGACTCAAGTCAACCTGAGCACCGCCAATGAATTCATCGCGCGCCACATCGGCCCGCGCCAGGACGACGAGCAAGCCATGCTCAACAGCCTGGGCTTCGACTCCCTGGAAGCCCTGAGCGCCAGCGTGATCCCCGACAGCATCAAGGGCACCAGCGTCCTCGACCTGCCCGCTGGGCAGAGCGAAGCCGACGCACTGGCCTCGATCAAGGCCATCGCTGCCAAGAACCAGCTGTTCAAGACCTACATCGGCCAGGGCTACTACAACTGCCACACGCCGTCGCCGATCCTGCGCAACCTCCTGGAAAACCCGGCCTGGTACACCGCCTACACCCCGTACCAGCCAGAAATCTCCCAGGGCCGCCTGGAAGCGCTGCTGAACTTCCAGACCCTGATCAGCGACCTCACCGGCCTGCCGATCGCCAACGCCTCCCTGCTCGACGAAGCCACCGCCGCCGCCGAAGCCATGACCTTCTGCAAGCGCCTGAGCAAGAACAAGGGCAGCCACGCCTTCTTCGCCTCCAGCCATTGCCACCCGCAAACCCTCGACGTGCTGCGCACCCGTGCCGAGCCGCTGGGCATCGACGTGGTGGTCGGCGACGAGCGCAAACTGACCGACGTCAGCCCGTTCTTCGGTGCCCTGCTGCAATACCCGGCGAGCAACGGTGACCTGTTCGACTACCGCGAGCTGACCGAGCGCTTCCACGCCGCCAACGCCCTGGTGGCGGTCGCCGCCGACCTGCTGGCATTGACCGTGCTGACCCCGCCGGGCGAATTCGGCGCCGACGTGGCCATCGGCAGCGCCCAGCGCTTCGGCGTGCCACTGGGCTTCGGTGGCCCGCATGCGGCCTACTTCTCCACCAAGGACGCGTTCAAGCGCGACATGCCGGGCCGTCTGGTCGGGGTGTCCGTGGACCGTTTCGGCAAGCCGGCACTGCGCCTGGCCATGCAGACCCGCGAGCAACATATCCGTCGCGAGAAAGCCACCAGCAACATCTGCACCGCCCAGGTGCTGCTGGCCAACATCGCCAGCATGTACGCCGTGTACCACGGCCCCAAAGGCCTGACCCGGATTGCCCGGCGCATCCACCAGCTGACCGCGATCCTGGCCCAGGGCCTGAGCAAGCTGGGGATCAAGGTCGAGCAGGAAAGCTTCTTCGACACCCTGACCCTGCACACCGGCGCGCGCACCTCGGCGCTGCACGACAAGGCCCGCGCCCAGCGCATCAACCTGCGGGTGATAGACACCGAACGCCTGGGTCTGTCCCTCGACGAAACCACCGGCCAGGCCGATGTAGAGGCCCTGTGGAGCCTGCTGGCCGACGGTCAGGCGCAGCCGGATTTCGCCGCGCTGGCCAGCACCGTACAGAGCCGTATCCCGGCGCCGCTGGTGCGTCAGTCGGCGATCCTCAGCCACCCGGTGTTCAACCGCTATCACTCGGAAACCGAGCTGATGCGCTACCTGCGCAAGCTGGCGGACAAGGACCTGGCCCTGGACCGCACCATGATCCCGCTGGGCTCGTGCACCATGAAGCTCAACGCCGCCAGCGAAATGATCCCGATCACCTGGGCCGAGTTCGGTGCCCTGCACCCGTTCGCCCCGGCCGAGCAAAGCGCCGGCTACCAGCAACTGACGTCCGAACTGGAAGCCATGCTCTGCGCCGCCACCGGCTACGACGCGGTGTCCCTGCAGCCGAACGCCGGCTCCCAGGGTGAGTACGCAGGGCTCTTGGCCATTCGTGCCTATCACCAGAGCCGTGGCGACGACCGTCGCGACATCTGCCTGATCCCTTCGTCCGCCCACGGCACCAACCCGGCCACCGCCAACATGGCCGGCATGCGCGTGGTGGTTACCGCCTGTGACGCCCGCGGCAACGTCGATATCGAAGACCTGCGGGCCAAGGCCATCGAGCACCGCGAGCACCTCGCCGCGCTGATGATCACCTACCCGTCGACCCACGGCGTGTTCGAGGAAGGCATCCGCGAAATCTGCGGCATCATTCATGACAACGGCGGCCAGGTGTACATCGACGGCGCCAACATGAACGCCATGGTCGGCCTCTGCGCCCCGGGCAAGTTCGGCGGCGACGTGTCGCACCTGAACCTGCACAAGACCTTCTGCATTCCCCACGGCGGTGGCGGCCCGGGCGTCGGCCCGATCGGCGTCAAGTCGCACCTGGCGCCGTTCCTGCCGGGCCACGCGGCCATGGAACGCAAGGAAGGCGCGGTCTGCGCCGCGCCGTTCGGCAGCGCGAGCATCCTGCCGATCACCTGGATGTACATCCGCATGATGGGCGGCGAAGGCCTCAAGCGTGCCTCGCAGCTGGCGATCCTCAACGCCAACTACATCTCCCGTC
Organism: Pseudomonas sp. RW409; assembly: GCF_003184125.1. Taxonomy (NCBI): domain Bacteria; kingdom Pseudomonadati; phylum Pseudomonadota; class Gammaproteobacteria; order Pseudomonadales; family Pseudomonadaceae; genus Pseudomonas; species Pseudomonas sp. RW409. The sequence continues at coordinate 1,020,759 of NZ_QHHP01000042.1, forward strand.
GCCTGGAAGAGCACTACCCGGTGCTCTACACCGGCAGCAACGGCCTGGTGGCCCACGAGTGCATCCTCGACCTGCGCCCGCTCAAGGACAGCAGCGGCATCAGCGTCGACGACGTCGCCAAGCGCCTGATCGACTTCGGCTTCCACGCCCCGACCATGTCGTTCCCGGTGGCCGGCACCCTGATGATCGAGCCGACCGAAAGCGAATCCAGGGAAGAACTGGACCGCTTCTGCGACGCCATGATCCGCATCCGCGAAGAAATCCGCGCGGTGGAAAACGGCAGCCTGGACAAGGACGACAACCCGCTGAAAAATGCCCCGCACACCGCGGCGGAAATCGTTGGCGAGTGGTCGCACCCCTACAGCCGTGAACAGGCGGTGTACCCGGTGGCCTCGCTGATCGACGGCAAGTACTGGCCTCCGGTCGGCCGCGTCGACAACGTGTTCGGCGACCGCAACCTGGTGTGCGCCTGCCCGTCGATCGAAAGCTACGCCTAAGGCAGCAACAAGCTAGTAGCCTCAAGCTGCAAGAAAGAGCCGATCGGCTTCTGACTTGCAGCTTGTCGCTTCTGGCTTGTCGCTGCCTCTATAACAAGAAACCGGAGAACCAACATGTCCTTGAGCGTGTTCGACCTGTTCAAGATTGGCATCGGCCCCTCCAGCTCCCACACCGTTGGCCCGATGCGCGCGGCCGCGCGCTTCGTCGAAGGCCTGCGGCGTGACGGGCTGCTGGGCGCCACCACCTGCGTCAAGGTCGAGCTGTACGGCTCGCTCGGCGCCACCGGCAAGGGCCACGGCAGCGACAAGGCCGTGCTCCTGGGCCTGGAAGGTGAACACCCGGATACCGTGAATACCGAAAACATCGCCGCGCGCCTGCAGGAAATACGCAGCAGCGCACGCTTGACCCTGCTCGGCGAACACGTCATCGCGTTCAACGAGAAAGAACACCTGGCCATGATCCGCAAGCCCCTGGCCTACCACCCCAACGGCATGATCTTCCGTGCTTTCGATGCCGCCGGGTTGCAGATCCGCAGCCGCGAGTACTACTCGGTGGGCGGCGGCTTCGTGGTCGACGAGGACGCCGCGGGGGCCGACCGCATCGTCGAAGACACCACCAAGCTGACCTTCCCCTTCAAGAGCGCCAAGGACTTGCTCGGCCATTGCACCACCTATGGCCTGTCCATCAGCCAGGTGATGCTGACCAACGAAAGCGCCTGGCGACCGGAAGCGGAAACCCGCGCCGGCCTGCTGAAGATCTGGCAAGTGATGCAGGATTGCGTGGATGCCGGCTGCCGCAATGAAGGGATCCTGCCGGGAGGCCTGAAGGTCAAGCGCCGCGCGGCCGCCCTCCACCGCCAGCTGTGCAAACACCCCGAGGCGGCCTTGCGCGATTCCTTGTCGGTGCTGGACTGGGTCAACCTGTATGCCCTGGCGGTCAACGAAGAAAACGCCAACGGCGGGCGCGTCGTCACCGCGCCCACCAATGGCGCCGCCGGCATCATCCCGGCGGTGCTGCACTACTACATGCGCTTCATCCCCGGCGCCAACGAAGACGGGGTGGTGCGTTTCCTGCTGACCGCCGCCGCCATCGGCATTCTCTACAAGGAAAACGCCTCCATCTCCGGCGCCGAAGTCGGCTGCCAGGGCGAGGTCGGCGTGGCCTGCTCGATGGCGGCCGGCGCCCTGTGCGAAGTGCTCGGCGGTACGGTGCAACAAGTGGAAAACGCCGCCGAGATCGGCATGGAACACAACCTCGGCCTGACCTGCGACCCGATCGGCGGCCTGGTGCAGGTGCCCTGCATCGAGCGCAACGCCATGGGTTCGGTCAAGGCGATCAACGCCGTGCGCATGGCCCTGCGGGGTGACGGACAACACTTCGTCTCCCTCGACAAGGTGATCCGCACCATGCGCCAGACCGGCGCCGACATGAAAAGCAAATACAAGGAAACCGCCCGCGGCGGTTTGGCAGTCAACATCATCGAGTGCTGATGCAGGCACACACGCATCTCACGTTTATCCAGGAGCTGAACATGTCCACCGAAACACTGTTGAAGACCCCGCTGCATTCGCTGCACCTCGAACTCGGCGCGCGCATGGTGCCGTTCGCCGGTTACGACATGCCCGTGCAATACCCGCTGGGCGTGATGAAAGAACACCAGCACACCCGCGAGCAGGCCGGCCTGTTCGACGTCTCGCACATGGGCCAGATCCGCCTGAGCGGCGCCAATGCCGCCCAGGCCCTGGAAACCCTGGTGCCGGTGGACATCATCGACCTGCCCGTGGGCATGCAGCGCTATGCCATGTTCACCAATGAAAACGGCGGCATCCTCGACGACCTGATGGTCGCCAACCTGGGCAACGACGAGCTGTTCCTGGTGGTCAACGCCGCCTGCAAGGAGCAGGACCTGGCCCATCTGCGCCAGCACATTGGCCAGGCGTGCAGCATCGAGCCGCTGTTCGAGGAGCGCGCCCTGCTCGCCCTGCAAGGCCCGGCGGCCGTCACCGTGCTGGCGCGCCTGGCGCCGGAAGTGGCGAAGATGACGTTCATGCAATTCACCCGCGTGAAGCTGCTGGGCGTGGACTGTTTTGTCAGCCGTTCGGGCTACACCGGCGAAGACGGTTTCGAAATCTCGGTGCCGGCGGCCGACGCCGAAACCCTGGCCCGCGCCCTGCTGGCCGAACCGGAAGTGGCGGCGATCGGCCTCGGTGCCCGTGACTCGCTGCGCCTGGAAGCCGGCCTGTGCCTGTATGGCCATGACATGAACAGCCAGACCACCCCGATCGAAGCCAGCCTGCTGTGGGCCATCTCCAAGCCACGTCGTGCCGATGGCGTGCGGGCCGGCGGTTTCCCGGGCGCGGAACAGGTGTTCGCCCAACAGCTCAATGGCGTGCAGCGCAAGCGCGTGGGCCTGCTGCCCCAGGAACGCACACCGGTGCGTGAAGGCGCGGAAATCGTCAACGAAGCGGGCGAGGTGATCGGCAGTGTTTGCAGCGGCGGTTTTGGTCCGACCCTGGGCGGTCCGTTGGCCATGGGTTACATCGATAGCGCTTATGTCGCACTCGATACGCCAGTTTGGGCAATTGTTCGTGGGAAAAAGGTGCCAATGCTTGTAAGCAAAATGCCATTCGTTGCACAACGCTACTATCGCGGTTGATCAACTGTTTCTATAAGTAACGCGGTTGCGTTAAAAGTGCACTAATCTGTAACGCAACCGCCATAAAATAGTGCATATTTTCGATATTGAACTTGCCTTATAACAGTTGAAAACAATTGAACAACTCTATCGAATAAGCCCAGACGCCTAGTTCCGGCAAACAGCTGCAAGCTGAGGAAAACCGGGGTTTCGCAGGGCTTGTTTTTTCTCCCATAGTTGGCGTAGAGTTTCCCCACTGTGTTTGCATGGGTCGCTTGGAATCGTGACCTGGGCAGTAGCCAACAAGTTTGCTACAACCCGTTCGACGTCTCTTACTTTCCTGCAACCCAGCCCAGTACTCCTTCATGAGAAAGAGACTGTCATTAATTTTTTAGCGTCAAAGGAAATAAGAAATGTCCCAACGTCAGAGCGGTACCGTCAAGTGGTTTAACGACGAGAAAGGTTTTGGTTTTATCACTCCAGAAAGCGGTCCGGATCTGTTCGTGCATTTCCGCGCTATTCAGGGCAACGGCTTCAAGAGCCTGAAAGAAGGCCAGAAAGTGACCTTCATCGCTGTGCAGGGCCAAAAAGGCATGCAGGCTGACGAAGTTCAAGCCGAAGGCTGATCGTCTGTAACGAAAAAGCCCCTGATGCTGACATCAGGGGCTTTTTTGTGCGCGCAATTCCGTAAAATGGCTTCTTTCTTCGATCGAGAGGCCTGTGATGCCAAAGCACCTGCTAACCCCCCAGGGCGATTTTCCCGCCGCTGGCCTGGGCCGTCGTCTGGCAGCGATGTTCTACGATTTCCTGCTGTGCACCGCACTGCTGATCGTCACGGGCGGCATCTACAAGTTCATCCAGTTGCAGATCCTCGGTGAAACCCGGATGCGCACCCTGACCGAATCCGGCGCCCTGGACGGCGATCCCCTCTACTCGACCGTCCTGCTGTTCGTGCTGTTCGCCTTCTTCGCCAAGTTCTGGACCCATTCCGGCCAGACCCTGGGCATGCAGGTCTGGGGCATTCGCGTGCAAAACGCCGACGGCAGCAGCATCAGCCTGTGGCAGGCCCTCCTGCGCTTCATGGTCTCGATCGCTTCCTGGCTATGCGCCGGGCTGGGTTTCATCTGGGTCCTGGTGGACAAGCAGAAGCGCAGCTGGCACGACATCTACTCGTCCAGCCAGATCGTGCGCATCCCCAAACAGAAAAAATAATCCGCCACACAGAAAAACGCCCCGAATGTCGGGGCGTTTTTCTGTGCGCTTGTCGAAGGCGATCAGGCATTGCCCGCCAGCTTCATCCGCGCGGCCTGGGTGAAATCGAGCATGCGCTTGAGCGGGCGAATGGCCTGGGGAATCAGCGCCGGGTCGACGAATATCTCGTTGCTGCCCTCACGCAGGCACTGCAAGGTGCGCTCCAGGGTGTTCATGGCCATCCACGGGCAATGGGCGCAGCTGCGGCAAGCCGCGCCGTTACCGGCCGTTGGCGCCTCGATAAACACCTTGTCCGGGCACAGCTGCTGCATCTTGTAGAAGATGCCGCGGTCGGTCGCCACGATCAGCGTCTTGTTCGGCAAACGCTGCGCGGCGGCAATCAGCTGGCTGGTGGAACCCACCGCATCGGCCAGTTCGATCACCGAGGTCGGCGATTCCGGGTGGACCAGAATGGCCGCATCGGGATAGAGCGCCTTCATGTCCTCCAACTGCTTGGACTTGAACTCTTCATGAACGATGCAGGCACCGTCCCACAGCAGCATATCGGCACCGGTCTGGCGCTGGATGTAGGTGCCCAGATGCTTGTCCGGCCCCCAGATGATGGTTTCGCCGTTATCCATCAGGCTTTCGACGATTTCCAGGGCGCAACTGGAGGTCACCACCCAGTCGGCACGGGCTTTGACCGCTGCCGAGGTATTGGCATAGACCACCACAGTGCGTTCCGGATGCTGGTCGCAGAACGCCGAGAACTCTTCCACCGGGCAACCCAGGTCGAGGGAGCAGGTGGCTTCCAGGGTAGGCATCAGCACGCGTTTCTCGGGGTTGAGGATCTTCGCCGTCTCGCCCATGAACCTGACACCGGCGACCACCACGGTCTTGGCCGGGTGAGCGTTGCCGAAACGGGCCATTTCCAGGGAATCGGACACGCAGCCGCCAGTCTCTTCGGCCAGGGCCTGAATCACCGGGTCACAGTAGAAGTGAGCCACCAGCACGGCGTCCTGAGCCTTGAGCTCGGCAGCAATCGCGGCACGGTAATGGGCTTCTTCTGCGGCAGTCAGCGGCTTGGGCTGCTTGGCGTCAAGGTGGGCCTGAACCAGAAGGCGTTCGGAAATGTGCGTCATGATCGCAAGACCTGCGGGCGCTTATGCGCGAAAGTCGAGTATACACCCGGCTCCGGACCCGTTGAGGGTACCGCCGGGAGAGTGAGTATTCATCAGGTAGGTGCAGCGTTGAAACTGCGCAAGGCTACAGAATATCCCCTTGATGTAAAAGATGATTCTGACCTGTGTCACGCCCGTGCCACACGGCTCGACCCAGCACGAAAGCCCACAAATTGCAGCCTCTGCAGAAGCGCCTCAGCGCAAACGGCTCAGTGACGCGCAATGCGCACTCGCACCATTTTTGAGCATTACAGGCAGGCGAGCCTCGACCCGGCGGCGAATCCCCTCGATCGACCAAGCGTTTTTTTACACTTCATAGCAATTTTATCTTTCTGCGCTAACGTCAGTTACAGAAACAGCTAACTGCTGGTTGGTTGCAGCAACACTTGGCGGGCTCTGGTTCAGATGACGGAGAAATGATCCCTGCTGACCGGCCCTTGCGGTTTTCCCAGCCCAAACAAGGAAGCAGTGCATGAACAGTGATTATGTACAGGTGCTCAGGAGAGTGGCGTGGACATTGATGATCGCTGGCCTCCCCACCGGGATGGCCATGGCGGCATCAAATAACTGCGCTGGATTGCAGCCACTGCCGTCGACGGTGGAAGTGGGAGAGGGTCAGCAGACGATAATGCACTCCCCCGTTGCCATTACCCGGTTGGCCGTGGGCGACCCGAAAATTGCCGATGTGTATCTCAATGGGCGGGATTCATACCTGCTGACGGGCATTGCGCCCGGCGCCACCAGCCTGATGGTCTGGACAGCCTGCGACAAGGAACCTCGCCAGAGCATGGTGTTCGTCCAGGGCAAAGGCCCGCATTCGATGGTCAGTTCGCTACTGCCCCCCTCCGAAGACCCGTCTCTGGCCAGCCAGGTGCAGACCGATATCCGCTTTGTCGAAGTCAGCCGCACCAAGCTGAAAGAGGCCGGCACCTCGATCTTCGGCAAGAGCGGTAACTTCCTGTTCAGCTCCCCGGGCACGGTCCCGTTGGTGACGGTGACGCCCGGCAATATCGGTGGCCTCGCACCGAGAATACCGCTCAACAACGGCCAGTTTAATATCGGCTTTGGTGGCGGTAACGTCCTTGGGCTGATCAACGCCCTGGAAGGCAGTGGGTTTGCCTACACCCTGGCGCGTCCGAGCCTGGTGGCGCTGAGCGGACAGAGCGCAAGCTTCCTGGCCGGTGGTGAAGTGCCGATCCCGGTCCCCAGCAGCGGCAGCGACAGTATTACCATCCAGTACAAGGAATTCGGTATTCGCCTGACCCTGACCCCCACAATCGTCGGAAATGACCGCATCGCCTTGAAGGTCGCCCCGGAAGTCAGCGAACTGGACTTCAACAACGGGATTACCGTCAACGGCATCTCGGTGCCAGCCCTGGTTGTGCGTCGCACCGACACCAGCATCTCCCTGGCCGACGGTGAGAGCTTCGTGATCAGCGGCCTGATCAGCACCACCAATACCACGGCCGTGAGCAAGTTCCCCGGCCTGGGAGAGATTCCGATCCTGGGCGCATTTTTCCGTGATTCTTCGATCAGGCGCGAAGAGAAGGAACTGCTGATGATCGTCACCCCGCATCTGGTGCAACCGCTGGCGGTCAACGCCAAGCTGCCGGTACTGCCTGGCGAGCCACTGCGCAACTACGACCCGAACTGGTTCCGTCTGTACTTCCTGGAAAACGGCAATTATGACCAGGCCGCCAGCGGGCTTTCGCAATGAACCAGGGTTCTGGCTCGTCGCTGGCCACGCTCAGGCTCGATGACACCGGACTCGGCAAGTCCGGTGTTGGCCATTCCTCGACAATCGGATTGTTCCAGGAGCGAAAAATGAAAGTAGTCATTGCTGCGTTGGGGCTGCTCATGCTCAGCGGCTGCGCCACGAACGGCAGCAGTGCCTGGTCGAAGCAGGCATGCAGCAAACTGGATTCGGATCAGGAACTGTCGCTGAGCCTGGCCGACGACATGATCGGCGAAGGCAAGCTGCACGCCGGCCTGGCCAATCTGCAACGCCTGCCGGAAGACCTGCCGCAGGTCCGCATGCGCAAGGCCAAGGTCTATCGCCAGCTCGGCCAGAGCGATGCCGAACCGCTGTACCGCAGCCTGCTCAGCACCTGCCTGGCCGCCGAAGGCGAGCATGGCCTGGGTCAACTGGCAGCGTCACGCCACGATAACGCTCTGGCCCTGGAACATCTGAAACGCGCGGCGCGCCTGTCCCCCACCGACGAGAAGATCCGCAACGATCTGGGGGTGGTCTACCTCAACCAGGGGGATACCAGGCAAGCCCGCTTTGAGTTCCTCACGGCCATGGAGCTGAAACAGGACGATCAGTTGGCAACCCTCAACCTGGTGACCTTGCTGATTTATCAAGGCAACTGGAAACAGGCCTCGGACCTGGTCAATCGTGCCGGCCTGAAGCCCGAACAAGTCACCAACGCCAAGGAGCGGGCCGAAAAACTCAGGAACGCGGTGAAGAAGTCAGCTAACGGTCAGGCAGTCAGTGCTACGGATTCGTCGCCATCAAGTGTCAATCAACCAATAACGCAGAGGTAGTGATGAAATACCAAACGCTCAGCTGCCTGGGACTCTTGCTTCTTCCGCTGGTGACCCAGGCTATCGAACCCGGCCCGGCCTCCCTGTCACAACAGCCGACCGAAACCTGGCTGCTGCTGCAGAGTCGTAACCAGGTCAAGTCGCCCATTCCGCAGAACGCCTCGCCCAGCGAACGGGAACTGACCCTGCAGCGCTGGCTGGACAACTACAAACACCCGATCCCCGAGTACTACAAGGAGTACGTAGGTTCGGGTAGTTCGGGTGGTTCAAAGTGACAATGAATCGCGATGGCGTTCAGTTCAGAGGGGGCAATGCCATCCATGCCGATGGCCCTTGCCCCTCCCCTCTTTCATAACTTCCCGAATACTTTGAAGACGCCGATGATCGCCGGTCCTATGGCGACCAGAAAGAAGCTTGGCCACAGGCAGAAGATCAGCGGAAACACCAGTTTGGTGCCGATTTTCGCGGCTTTCTCTTCGGCCTGCTGAGTACGCCGGTCACGAAACTCCTCGGCATAGATACGCAGGGTCGTCCCCACGCTGGTCCCGAAGCGAATACTCTGCGCCAACAGGCTCACCAACCCGCGAATGTCCTCCAGCCCGGTACGCTCGGCCAGATGCTTGAGCGCTTCGGTACTGGGAATCCCGGCGCGGATCTCGGAGTTGACCAGTGCCAGCTCCATGGCCAGCTCAGGCTGGCTGACCGCTATCTCTTCCGACACCCGCTCGATCGCCTGGGGCAAGGCAAGGCCTGATTCCACGCAGACCACCATCAAGTCCAGCGCATCCGGAAAGGCGACGAGCAAACGGGTCATCCGCGCGTTCCTGCGGCTGTCGACATAGATGGCCGGTACCAGCCAGCCCACCCCCAGCGCCAGGATCACCAGCCCCATCCCCAGCAGCAGCGATACCTTCGGTATCAGCGGCAGCGCCATGACCGCCAGCGCCACCAATACCAATGGCGTCAACAGGCGCACCGCCCAGTACATCTGGACAGCGGCCGGGGAACGAAAGCCCGCATGGGTCAGCAAGGTCCGGGTCGCCGAGGTCTGCTCCTGCTCACCGGAGACAAAACGCTGGCCGACCTGCTCCAGCATCAATTGCAGGTTGCTCGGCGCCCCCTGCCGGTGACCATCGCCACCATGGCCGCGCTTGATCAGCAGCAGACGACGGTGCACCGGGTCCTGCAGCCCCTGCACCAGCAACACCAGGGTGGCCACGGCCAGCACCACGCTCAGGCCGATGGCTGCGGCAAAGACCATGCGCGCCAGTTGTTCATTACCGACCAGACGATTGATCAGGCTCAGTAGATACTCCATGACCTCACCCCCTACGAGTGATTGTGTTCACACCTGAATCCGGATGATCTTGCGTATCCAGAGGATTCCCAGCAGCATCGCCACAAACGCGCCAAGCACCATCTTCTGTCCCAGCGGCTCATTGATGAGCAGAGGCAGATAGGTCGGGCTCGAAATCACAATCCCCGCCGCCAGTACAAAAGGCATCGCCACCAGGATCCAGCCCGACATGCGCCCTTCGGCCGAGAGCGTCTTGACCTTGCGCTGAAAGCGGAAGCGGCCGCGAATCAAGCTGCTCAAACGATCCAGCACCTCCGTCAGGTTGCCACCCGTCTCGCGGTGGATCAGCACAGTGGTCACCAGCATCATCACGGTCATGCTCGGCATGCGCTCCAGCAGGCCAAGCATGGCCCGACGCACATCGTTGCCGTAGTTGATGTCGGCAAAGGTCAGGCCGAACTCGTGGGCAACCGGCCCCTTGTGCTCGTCGGCCACCAATTGCAGGGTTTCATTGAACGGATGTCCGGCACGCAGCGCCCGGCACATGGCATCCAGTGCATCCGGCAGCTGCTCCTCGAACAGGGCAAAGCGTTTGTTGCGGTCCCGGGAGATCTTCAACACCGGCAGCCAGAAGGCCACGGCCGCCGCCGGGAGCGCCACCCACCACAGTTGCGTGAACAGCCACAGCAGCATACCCGCCGCCAGCATCAGGACCAGGCTGAGCATCAGCACCCGATAGGCGCGGTATTCGTGTCCGGCCTGCTCGATCATCTGCGCCAGGGCCTCCATCGCCGGCAACTGCTCCAGGCGCGCCTCCAGCGGGGACAGGCGACGCAGGTATTTCTGGCGCAGTACCGACTGCATGTTCTCCAGGTTACTGGCCCGCTCCAGCAGGTCGAGGCGGCTGCGAATACGCTTGCGCACCTTGCCGGCCTCGCCGAACACCGGCACCGCCACGCTCTGGCTGAGCAGGAATATGGCGGTGAACACCATGCCGAGAAACGCCAGGATAAATTCACTGGGGACTTGATTCATGACTAGCCCTCCATCCAGTCTGGCCGGAACAGGCTGAGCGGCAGCTCGATGCCCCGTTTGGCCAGCACATCGCGAAATGCCGGAACCATGCCGGTGGGGCGGAACTCGCCCAGTACCTCGCCTTTCTCGCCCAGGCCACTGCGCACGAAAGCGAAGATCTCGGTCATGGTGATGATTTCCCCTTCCATGCCGTTGATTTCCTGCACGCTGACCAGCCGCCGCGTACCGTCTTCCTGCCGCTCCAGCTGGATGACCACGCCGATGGCCGAAGCGATCTGCTGACGCAGGGCCTTGATCGGAAAGGTCGCCCCCGTCATCGACACCATGTTCTCGATCCGTCCCAGGGCATCGCGGGCGGTGTTGGCGTGGATGGTGGTCAGCGAGCCGTCGTGGCCGGTATTCATCGCCGTCAACATGTCCAGCGCCTCGGCGCCACGCACCTCACCGATCACGATGCGGTCCGGCCGCATACGCAGGCTGTTGCGCACCAGCTCCCGCTGGCCCACCTCGCCACGGCCCTCGATGTTCGACGGCCGGGTTTCCAGGCGCACCACATGGGGCTGCTGCAGTTGCAGCTCGGCCGAGTCCTCGATGGTCACGATCCGCTCGTTGTGCGGAATGAAACTGGACAACACGTTGAGCATGGTGGTCTTGCCACTGCCGGTCCCTCCGGAGATCAGGACATTCAACCGGCCGCGGACAATGGCCTTGAGCATCAGGGCGATGCCCGGGGTCAGGGTGCCCATCTGCACCAGGCTCTCGGTGTTGAGCAAATCCACGGCGAAGCGGCGGATCGACATGCTCGGCCCGTCGATGGCCAGCGGTGGAATGATGGCGTTGACCCGCGAGCCGTCCTTCAGGCGAGCGTCCACCAGCGGCGAGGACTCATCGATGCGCCGTCCCAGGCTGGAAACGATGCGATCGATGATATTCAGCAGGTGCTGGTCGTCGCGAAAACGCACATCCGTTCGTTGCAGCTTGCCGAAGCGCTCGACATACACCGAGGCATGACCGTTGACCAGGATGTCGGACACACTCGCGTCATTCAGCAGCGGTTCCAGAGGCCCGAGGCCGAGCACCTCGTCGGCGATCTGCTTGAGGATCAACTGGCGGCTGCTGGCATTGACCGGCGCCGAATGCTCATCGAGCAAGCGCTGGCAGATGTCGCGGATCTGCCGCCCGGCCTCGGCCGGCTCCAGGGAGTCGAGGAGCGACAGGTCCATGACCTTGAGCAACTGCTGGTAGATCTTTTCCCGCCACTCGGCCTCCATCGAGCCGAGCTTGGTCCTGGTTTCATAGAGCAGGTCCGGCACACTGGCCTCCCAGGCCATGAGCACGCTGGCGCACTCTTTACTGTCGAGGGACGCGTCCTGCGCCTCTGCCGGTGCCTGTTTGCCGGGTTGCTGACGCAGGCGATTACGAAAGTCGCTGAGCATGGCCTAGCCTCCGAACAGACGATTGAAGGTACGTTTGAATAAACTCTTCTCGGCGACCTCAATTCCGATCAGGTTCTGGGTCAGCTCGCGCAGCGCCAGGGTCACAACCGAACGTGGAGCGTGCAGCTCAAGCGGCACACCGGTGTTCTGACTCTCGCTGACCACCGCATAGTCATTGGGCAGGGTTTGCGGGTTCGGGCAGCGCAGGGCATCGGCAATATCCTTGAGGCTCACCGGCGAGGTCTTGTTGTAGCGGTTGACCACCACCTGTATCCGGTTGCTCTGCACGTTCAGGTCGTCGCGCAGGATGCGGGTCAGGCGGGTGCCGTCCTTCAGATGGCTCAGGCTCTGCTGCAACACGACGTAGATGCGATCGGCCTGTTCGAGCGTGACGCCGGTGAGGTGATCGATCTGCCGCGGCAGATCCACCACCACCCAGTCGTAGGTCCCACGGGCCAGACGCAACAGTTTTTCCAGCTGATCCAGGTGCACATCCTGCGTCAGGCACAGCTCCCCGGTACGCCCGCCCAGTACATGCAAGGTCGGGCTGAAGTGGTTGCAATAGCCACGCAAGGCGATGCTGTCCAGGGATTCGACCTGCTTCAGCACATCCACATGGCTGTGGGTAGGCACCACATCCAGGCAATGCGCCACGCTGCCGAACTGCAGGTCCAGGTCCAGCAGCAGGGTCCTGCCACCGCGGGTGGCGAGCTGATGCGCCAGGTTGCAAGCGAGCATCGAGGCTCCCGAACCGCCCTTGGCATTCATCACCGCAATCACCTTGCCACCGATCCCCAGCTCCGCATTGGCCTCCATGAGCATACGGCCGATGGCCGCCTGCAACTCTTCTGCCGCGACTGGCTCGGGGAGAAAGTCCCGGGCGCCGGCCTGCATTGCCAGGCGCATGCCCTCGCGCTCATCCAGCGGGCCGCAGACCAGGAGCGGTGGCCGTTCCTTGAGCGGATGCTGCAACAAGGCCGCCAGCTCTTCACGCCACAGATGGCTGACGCGCAACAGCAGGAAGTCGGGCATCTGCTCCAGCCCATACAGCGGATCGGTATGCCCGTTGCTCACCAGGCGAGTGCTGACCTGCAGATTCGGCAGCCCCTGGCTCAACGCTTTCAGATGATTCAAGGTCGTCGCGTCGCGCCCACTGATCAGCAGGCGTTTGCCTTGCTTTTCAGTAGCAGCAGCGACGACGGGCGCTTCTCGGGTGCTCAACATGGTGTGATCTCCGGTGTGACTGCTGCCTGGGGCTGCCGACCGAGGCTTTCACGTGGCACGGTCGACCTGAATACCGGTAGAACAAACACCCCGTTGAACCCAGGAATCAGCAGATTGAAACTGAAATTGGATACCTGTAGCTGGACATACCGAATGGCGACAAAGCCGTTGCTGCCGCTCAGATCGTTGGGGTTGGCGACTACCGCGCCATTGGCGTCCAGATAAACCAGGTTCAGGTTGGCGGACGTCAGGTTATTGAGCAGGCTGCTCGGACCGCTGTCGGTGGAAGCGTTGAACATCGCCCGACGCAGAATCACCGGATCGGCGATATCGCACACCGCCGCCAGGCGGGCGCCGCGACGCACGGTTTCATTCAGGGCATTGACCGTGAAGTACAGCCGGCCCATTTCCAGTACACCGAACAACACGGTGAACAGCACCAGGCTGGTGATCGCGAACTCGACGGTGTACAGCCCCCGCATACCTTTGACGTTCATCACAAGGCCCTCATGACGACAGTGGAAGTCAAGGCCAGGCCCAGCGGCACGTTGCTGCCATACAAGACGGGCAAGGCACTGCCGATCACCGGCACATAGGTGTAGGTAATGCTGACCTGGACATGCTCGGCCCCCACCGCGGTGACCGTGACATTCGCCGGCGTCAGCCCCGACACCACCGCCGGGTAGCCATTGGGGTTGGCGGGCACGCCATAGACAGCGACGTTCTTGGCCTGGGCCTGCAGCGTGCCGCTCAGGTCGAGCTTGCCGAGGGTGGCGTTCCACGCCTTGTCAGCGACATAACGCCCGGCGTCGCGACTGGCCTGCATCAGGCTGTTGTACTGGAACAACATGCGGCCGAACTCGGCGAAGGTCAGCATCAGCAACAACAGCAGCGGCAGCGTCAACACCAGCTCCACCATCGCCAACCCGCCCTGGTTGCGCGGCGACCTGAATCCTGTGCGTCCCATAAAGCCTCCTAAGAGTCGGTACTTGGCGTCTGGCTGTTGTCGATATAGGTCTTGTACAGCTGGATGATCTGCGGCCCGGTGGTATTGGCCGGGTTGGGACCAGGCACGTTGTCGCCTTCGCACACACTCTGGAACTGACCGAATATCTGCGACTCATTGCCCTGTTGCGATGCAGGCTGCAGGACGAAGTAGCAACCGAAACCCAGCACCGGTATCGACGACGCCCCGTCGTTCTTGCCCGAACAGTCACCGATCACGATCTTGATGATCCGCCGTTCGAACGCCCCGCCGTTCTGGCAGCCACCGCCGCTACCGGCAACGCAGCTGGCGGAGTCCTGGACCCAGTCGTGGTAGTCGTACAAGGCGCTGCCGGCCGCGGACAAATTGCCGCTGCTCGAGGTAACCGCCTGATTGTTGTACTGGATCTGCTTGAGCGCATCGTCGTAAGTGAACGACTTCTGGTTGACCGTGATCACCATGTCCGGTGGATAGTCCGCCGCCTTGAGACCGCCGGAATACTCGTTGAAGCGCGTATTGAGGCCCTGCGAGGCAGGCCCGACGGTGTTCCCCGGCTTGGTCTGGACATTCGAACCGACGCTGTTGCACTGGCTGATACCGCCTGCCAGCCCCTGCCTGACCGTGCTGCCGCCCGAGCCGAAATCGAGCAGCTGGAAGTTGCCGGGGCCAATCGGCGAGCTGTTGCCTGCGGCGGTTTTCAACACCTGCGGATCGCCGAACTGGAACCCCCAGAACATCCCGGTGGACGGGTTGTTTTTCGTTGGATCGCCGCACACCATCAGTGGCGTGAGGTCGCAAGGGCTGGCGGGGCTTGGCCCGGCGGTAGCGACCGCGCTCACGAACTTGTTACCGACGCCATTGCCCAGGGTCTGAAAGACGCCCCAGAAGAATCCGGCCAGGGAATAGTTGGTGACCGTCACCCGCACATAGCTCGCATTGGCCGGCCCGGGGAAAGAGAAAGGTCCATAGACAGTGGACGCCAATTCCACCGAGGCAAAACCGCCGACATTGTTGCCGATGGCGGCGGCCAGTTCCTGATTGCCGCTGGCACTGGCATTCAGGGTCAGGGTATTGAGCGCAGCGGTCTGCGTCAGGCTCGCGGCCCCTGTCGTGCCCATGACCGTGCTGAGCGTCTTGGCACCGCTCAGCGCCGCCGCATCCACCGCATTCTGCAGGCGGGACTTGTTCACCAGCATATGGCCGCCATCCAGCGCCAGGGCCCCCATTAGCAGCATCGCGGCCAGGGCAATCACTACCAGTACAAGCATTGCGCCGCGCTGCTGCCGAGGAAATGCACTCAATGGCTGTTGGATACGCGCACTCATCATCAAGCCCTCATTGTTCGTCTATGTCGTACCCGATCATTTACAGCTGGGACTTCACAACGTTGACCTCGATCCCGCGGATCACCGTGATCCCGCTATCGCCGCTGGCACGACGCCGGACAATCGGCCGCACCACGGGAGGGGCAGGCACTTCCTGGATCATCGCGACCGGCTCGACCATCGCCGGTTGCTTCTGGTTGTCCAGCGGGTTGCGCAGGGCCAGTTGCAGCTTGCCGGCCGCCATCCCCTTGACCAGTTCCTCGGCCTGCTGGGGGGTCATTTCCAGGGTCACGGCGCGCACGACCACCGGTTGGGTCTTGTCGGTACTGGCCGTCTGGTCCACCGCCAGCACCCGCAGGTCTTCCAGGATGGTCTTGGATTCGGCGTCGCCGGTATTGCCGGTCTGCCGGGTAGCCAGCACATCGACCCGGTTACCCGGCAACAGGAACCCACCCACGCCGACCACATCGTCCACCCGGACCGAGATCGCACGCTTGGTGGGCTCGATCAGCGACGCCAGGGTGCTGCCGCCCAGGTGTTCGGCCAGGCGCGCACCACGCAGGATGTCGCCGCGCAGCATGGAGAAGGTGGCGATCTTGCCCACGACCTTCTCGGTCGCGTCGAAAGCATCTTCGGGCACGGTCTCCTTGGGCATGCGGACCAGCGCGACCTGCTGTGGCTCGACCATTTGCCCGAAAGCGATTTCCACGGTCGCCACCACCACGTTCTGCTGGTTGTCGTCGGGGGTGGCATTGAGCCTTGCATTGAGCCAGGTGTTGGCCATCCATGCGGCGCCCAGGCCCAGGACCACGGACAAGGCCACCAGAGTGAAAGTACGAGAACTCATGTCGAAATCTCCTTACTCAAAGAAAATCGAGCTGGACGAAGTAGCTGTGCCAGGCCCATTCCAGTTCCAGGGTTGACAGCGGTCCGCTGGCGCCCACATAACGCTGGCGATCGAGCGCCATGCTCAAGAGATCCCGTGGGTGGCAAGGCACCAGCGGCATGTTTTCAGCGCCATAGAGCTCATCCAGGACGTAGCGCAACAGCAGCGGGTCGTATTGGATGTTCAGGCGCTCTGTCTCTTGAATCCAGATACGTTCGTACTCCTCGGGCTTGAGGTAGCCGAACTGCAGCTTGTAGCCAATCCGCCGCAGGAACGCCTCGTCGGCCAGTTCCAACGGGTTCAGGTTGGTGGAAAACACCAGGATCAGGTCGAACGGCAACTCGCAGTGTCGGCCGCCGCCGAGGTTGAGGAAGTCGCGCTTCTCCTCCATCGGCACGATCCAGCGGTTGAGCAATTCCGCGGGCGCCATGCGCTGGCGCCCCATGTCGTCGATGACGAACAGGCCATTGCTGGCCTTGAGCTGCAACGGCGCCTGGTACTGGCGAGTGAAGGGGTCGTAGCGGATATCCAGCTGTTCCATGGTCAGTTCGCCGCCAGTGATGATGATCGGCCGTTCGCAGCACAGGAGCCGGCGGTCGATCCCTTCGTTGAGCATCAGGCTGTTCTGCGGATCGCCGACATCCAGGCGTCGGTGTACCTGGGGGTCGTAGATCTCGATCACCGCGTCGTTGATCGCAATTGCATGGGGCACCCAGACGGACTCGGAAAACAGCCGGATCAACCGGCTGCTGACATAGGTCTTGCCCGTCCCCGCCGGCCCGTAAATCATGATGGCGCGCCCGGAATTCAGGGCCACGCCCAACTGATCGAGCATGTTCTGCGCCAGCACCATGGAGCCGAAGGACGCCTGCATGTCCCGGGCACTGATACGGCCATGGTGAATGGTCTGTACCTTGAGCAGCGAGCGGTAGGCGCTCACCGGAAAGGGCGCCGCGCCGATATAGCCACTGCGCGACAAGGCATCGCGGGCAGCATTGCGGCCGCGCTCGGTCAGCCCGTAGCGCAAGCCCTGGCCACCGGCCTGGCCAAGGATCTCGACCCGATGATCCTGACGCAGGAAGGTCAGGACCTCTTCAACCACCGCCCCCGTCAGCGCCAGGCGCTCTACCAGTCGGGGCATGTCCAGTACGCCCGCATCGTGCAGATGCTTGCAGACCAGGTCTCCGAGGAAATTGTCCGCCAGCCCGGTCTCGAGGATCGTGCGTGGCTGTGGAGCCAGTCGCTGCACTGCTTCCCGGTCATTGCCGGTCGGACGGCTGTTACTGATGGCGTACATAATGTTCTCCTGAGCTACTGGCCAAGGGGCAACCAGAGAAAGCTGGCCAATGTGCCGAGCAGGATCGCAACCGAATAGGGAAAGGGTTTGCCGGCCACTTCATCATCCGCCGGCGGAAAATAGGCCTTGGCTCTCACCATCTGCCAGTAGCGCCCCATGGTCTGTTGAACCTGACCACGTACCAACACAATCAGTACCCCGCACGCGCCGCCGGCGATCAGGCTGAAAAACGCAGCCCAGAGGGCGTGCTGCGGAGTGAGAAAGGTGCCAACCATGGCCATGAGCTTGACGTCGCCGGCTGCCATCCCGCCAAAGGCGTACAGGGGAAGAAAAACGACAAAACCGATCGACATGCCCAGCAGTCCATAACCAAACCCGATGACGCCTGAGGAATAGACCTGGCCGGCCATCCCCAGTCCCAGCCCCAACAGCACCAAGAGGTTGGGAATACGGTGGCGACGAAGATCGCTCACCACCGCAATCCCCAGCAGTCCCAGCATCAATGCAACAACGAACAATTGCTCTTTGCCCATGACTGCAGCCCTCGGTGGAAATTGGTGTTAGCAGACTTGACCCTGGACTGCGCATCCCAGGCTGGTGATGGCAGTGGCCACGTTGCCGCCCAAAGTGATAAATGCGGCAACAGCGCCCAAAGTGATCAGGCCACCGGCCACGGCATATTCCACAATGGTCAGGCCGTCTTCGTCTTTGGCGAACTTGATAACCAAAGTCTTGATCGATTGCAGATTCATTTTCCCACCTCACTCAAGTGTTTTTATGTAAGAGCAGCACTCTCGTACTGCCTGGTTGAACATTAGTCAGGGGAACATTGGAAGGGTTAGGAGTTTTTTGCTGATCGTTAGGACTTTATTGCTGTTGTTGAAAGATGCAAAAAAACACCAGGAACAGCACATCCCCAAGGAACAGGTGGCTTATCTAAGGAAGGAATAATTGAAGAGCCGCCTTGAAACAATCTCGCCCTCGACGCGAGACCGGCCGAAGCCACAGCCGACAAAGACAAAAGCCCCGGCCATGTTCGTTGCAAAAAAACCATAGTGCGAAACGAAGTAACCCAGGGTTTTCATATCAGGATTTGATCTTCACGCGAGCAATACAGCGACGATACTCCAGAAGCTGCAAAGAGAATTTGCAGGCCGCTGCAGAGCGATGGAGCCGTGCTCGGCCAAAGGATCACTCGCGACTTGATCTCGTTCGAGACCAAGACTGGAGCCATCCATCATGTACTGTGCGCTGACTGCACATACCGATTGCGGAGGCTCCATCTGTCCAGGCGAGAGTAGACAGAAAAGGTGGGAAAACACACATGGACCACAGGTACGGCCTCAGCCCGAGGGAAACCGCTCATCGCAGCCAGACCCGAGAAGTCTGGCTGCGTACGAGCAACAAGCAACTCCAGCCCAGGACCGAGGATTCGGCACAACGGCTGTCGTTAGCACACCTGGCCCTGAACAGCGCAACCCAGGCTGGTAATGGCGGTGGCCACGTTGCCGCCCAGGGTCACGAACGCGGCAACGGCGCCCAGCGTAATCAGGCCACCGGCCACGGCATACTCGACGATGGTCAAACCATCTTCATCCTTGATGAAGGCCAGAACCGAGGTTTTGATTGTTTGCAGTTTCATCTTGTTCACCTCATATAAGAAAAGTTGCTTTAAGGCGATCAGTATTTGTGCCGCCTGACTGAATCCTAGTCAGGGGCTAACACAAAGAGTTAGGAGTTTATTGCCGGTTTCTAGGACTTTTTTGCGCCACTTGGCAAGACAGCAAAGAAACTCCAGTGAAACTAAACCTGGCAGATGGATTTTTTCATAAAAGGAACTGTTCTCATATAACACTAAATTGATTCAGCTGTGCCCAGTGCTGCAAGAAAAGGCGATCGCAACAGCAAGGAGCTGCCTGTGACTCTTATCTCGCTGTCAGACATAGAAGGTAATCAAGAAAATTTATGAAGCGCTATCAGAACTTGATCCTTTGCCCGCAAAGCACAATGGCGATACTGACACCCCAGGAAGTGACAGCGAGACACCAGGAAGGAATAAGGAAATGAAACCTGAGTCGGCCCAGAAACCCTCTCTGTTATGGTTCGACCTCACGCGCGACCGATCGTCTGAAGAACTGATCGCGCTGTTTCGCCCAGCCTGCGATTGCCGGGTGTCGAAAGACGCGTCTCTGCCCGAAAAGGACACTCATCCCGTACCGGACATGATCTGCATGCACTATGACCGCCCGGACATGCCGGGGCTCAATCTGCTGCTGGAGATCAAACACAAGATTCCCTCCATTCCCATCGCCATGTTCACGGTGCAGCACTCCGAAGAACTTGCAGTCTGGGCCATGCGTTCGCGGGTCTGGGAATACATGGTGCTCCCGCTCTCGAGTGCCGAGATCCGGCGCTTCCTGCATGCGCTGAAGCAGCTCTACGAACTGCGCCACAACGGCGGCCCCGGCAACAAGACGCTGCAGATCGAACACGGCCCGTCCCTGCCGGACAGCATCCGGCTGACCGTAGAGCACCAGAAACATCAGGCACTCAGCGATGTGCTGCTGTACATCGAGCAGAATTTTCGTGAAAGCATCGACCAGAAAGAGCTGGCCAAACGTTGTGGCATGACCACGTTTCGCTTCAGCCGGCTGTTCAAGGAGGTCCATGGCCTGGGGTTCATGGACTACATCCTGAGCAAGCGCATGGATTGCGCCAAGAATCTGCTCGACAACAGCCAGATGCCCATCACCAGCATCGGCTATGAAGTCGGCTTCAAGGACCCGTCCTACTTTGCCCGCGCCTTCAAGCAATTCACGGGCGCCAGCCCCAGCGAATACCGGCAACGCCGAAGAAGCCCGGAACTGGTAAAAAAAGAAGAGGCGGAACTGGAGCAAGCGCTGTCGCAGGTGATCGACAGCCTGCCGCTGCGTATCGAAGGCCGATGAACTTGAGCACCCGCTCGCCGACGCCGCGCCACCATTCTGGCAAGGCCACGGCGTCGTTCGCCGGGTGCTATACCCAGCCGCCATCGACGATGAAGTTTTGCGCCGAGCACATGGCGGACGCATCGGACGCCAGGAACAGCGCCATCTGCGCGATATGCCCGGGCTCCACGCTGCCCGGCAGGCATTGGCTGCGGCTGATCAGCTCGCGGGCGGCATCATCCACCCACAACGCCAGCTGTTTCTCGGTCATCACCCAGCCGGGCACCAGGGTGTTGACCCGGATCCGCCAGGGCCCCAATTCCCGCGCCAGGGCCCGGGTCAGACCGTGGGTGGCCGCCTTGCTGGCGGCGTAGACCGGGTACCCGCTGGAGGCCATCATCCAGCCGATGGAACCCAGGTTGATCACGCTGCCGGCGCCGGCGGCCTTCATCATCGGCACCACCGCCTGGCTGGCGAAAAAGGCGTGCTTGAGATTGACCGAGATCAGCTTGTCGAATTTCGAAGAGTCGACTTCCTCCAGGCTGTGCCGCACATCATTGGCGGCATTGTTCACCAGCACCGTGACAGGCCCCAGCGTCTGCGCAAAACGCTCGATCGCGGCCTGGTAAGCGGCCTCGTCGGTGACGTCGCAGGGCGCGAACGCCACGCAATGGCCCTGCGCCGATAACCGGGCTGCCAACGCCTCGCCCTGGCTTTGCGCCATGTCCACGAATGCGACCCTGGCGCCTTGCTGGGCAAAGGCGCAAACCAGGGCTTCGCCAATTCCCGAGGCGCCACCGGAAATCAATACGGTCTTGCCGTTGAGATCCGCGTACACAGCCTGCATGCCAGCCCCTTTCTCATTGTTCATATGACGGTTCCTGCGCAGTGATCATTTCTGTTCGGGCCAGCGAAGCATTCAGGTATCTCTGCTGCGCCGACCAATTAGTCTTATTTTATATTGTAAAAAAGCCAATCAAAGCGATAAATTTGTGGGAGCAACAATGAAAAAATGCAAATTAGTAGAACTATTCCATTCAGAACAACAAAAGGAAGTTCAACCATGCCGCACTCCCCCCACCGGCTTTCCGGCCTCGGCCTGTCGCTGCTGCTTGCCAGCCTCGGCGCCCAGGCCGCGGGCCTGTCCAGCGAACACAAAGCCTTTGGCACGACCCTCGACGGTAGCGCTGTCGAGCAATATGTGTTGCGCAACAGCCATGGCCTGCAAGCCACGGTCATCACCTATGGCGCGGTCCTGCAATCGTTGAAGGTGCCGGATAAGAACGGCGCCTTCGACGACGTGGTCCTGGGCTTCGACGACGTCCAGGGCTATCAGCGCGGCACCGCGTTCTTCGGCGCCACCATCGGCCGCTACGGCAATCGCCTGGCCGGCGGGGCGTTCGAGCTGGACGGCCAGCGTTACCAGGTGCCCCTCAACGACGGCCCGAATTCGCTGCATGGCGGCGCCCAGGGCTTCGACAAGCGCGTCTGGAAGGCCCGGCCGATCAAGCGCAAGGACGCTGTCGGGGTGACCTTGAGCTACCTGTCCAAAGACGGCGAAATGGGCTTTCCCGGCAACCTGCAGGTCGAGGTCACCTACAGCCTCAACGACAACAACGAGCTGCGCATCGAGTACAGCGCCTCCACCGACAAACCCACGGTGCTGAACCTCACCAACCACAGCTACTTCAACCTCGCCGGCGCCGGTAACGGCGATGTGCTCGCCCAGCTCGCCACCTTGCACGCCAGCCACTACACGCCGGTCAACGCCAAGCTGATTCCGACCGGCGAACTGGCCCCGGTCGCCGGCACGCCGCTGGACTTCCGGCAACCGACCGCCATCGGCCAGCACATCAAGGACGATCATCCGCAGCTCAAGTTCGCCGAGCCGAAACAGGGTGGCTTCGACTTCAACTGGGTGCTCGACGCCAAGGGCGACGTCGGCCAGCTCGCCGCCGAGGTGCGCGACCCGCAATCCGGTCGTCGCTTGCAGCTCTACACCAGCGAACCCGGGGTGCAGTTCTACACCAGCAACTTCCTCGACGGCACGCTCAAGGGCAAGGCGGGCAAGACCTACAGCCACTGGGGCGCGTTCACCCTGGAGACCCAGCACTTCCCCGACTCGCCCAACCAGCCGGACTTCCCCAGCACCCGGCTGAACCCCGGCCAGGTCTACAGCCAGGACACCGTCCTGAAGTTCTCCGCCGACTGAAGCGCGGTAGCCACCACTGCCCTGCCGACCCGGCAAGGCAGTGGTCCGGCGACGTCGGCATGCCCCTGATAAAGCCCCCTGGATCAGCGTTGTTTCATGCGGTCGATGACCACCGCCAGCAGCAGGATCGAACCGCGGATCACGTACTGGTAGAAGGTGTCGATATTTTTCAGGTTCATCGCGTTTTCGATGATCGCCAGTATCAGCACCCCGGCGATCACATGGCGGATCATGCCGATCCCGCCGCTCAACGACACCCCGCCCAGCACACAGGCGGAAATCACCGTCAGCTCGAACCCCTGGCCGATCATCGGCTGGCCGGAGGTCATGCGCGATGCCAGGATCACCCCGGCCAGCGCGCCGATCACCCCGTGCACGGCGAAGATGACGATCTTGGTCCGGTCGACGTTGACCCCGGCCAGCAGCGCCGCTTCCTGGTTGCCGCCGATGGCCATGGTGTTGCGCCCGTAAGTGGTGTAGTTGAGCAGCCAGCCGAAAAACAGGAAGCAGCCGATGGTGATCAGGATCGGCACCGGCACACCGAACAACTGGCCGTTGCCGAAGACGAAGAACGACTCCTGGGATACGCCGACCGCCTTGCCGTTGGCGAAGATATAGGCCAGGCCACGGACGATCTGCATGGTCGCCAACGTGGTGATCAGCGCATTGACCCGCAGCTTGGCAATCACGATGCCGTTGATCAGCCCGACCAGCAGCCCCATCAGCAGCGCGGCGCCGACCCCGAGCAATACGCTGTCGGTGTCGCGCATCACCACGGCCGCGACGACCCCGGCACAGGCGATCACCGAACCGACCGACAGGTCGAAATGCCCGGACGCCAGGCAATAGAGCATGGTGCAGGCGGCGATGCCGGTGGTGGAAATGGCCAGGCCCAGGCCGCGCATGTTCAGCGGCGACAGGAAGTTGTCGATGAGCAAGGTGCAGAGCACGAAGATCCCCACCGCCGCCAACAGCATCGCCCAGTTATCGAGCAGGCCACGCAGGTCCAGGGGTTTGCGCGCCGTCGGCAACGCGTTGTCTTGAATTGTCATGTTCACCTCTTCAGTTCTCCGGGCCGTCGGCGCGTTGGCGCGGCAAAGCCAGTTGCAGCAGGTTGGATTCATTGGCCTGTTCGCGGCTCTTTTCGCCACGCAGCGCGCCTTCGCACAGCACCAAGATGCGGTCGGAGATGCCCATCACTTCCATCAGGTCGCTGGACACCACGATCACCGCGATGCCGCTGGCCGCCAGGTCATGGATGATCTGGTAGATCTCGGCCTTGGCGCCGATATCGATGCCGCGCGTGGGTTCGTCGAGCAGCAGGACTTTCATCGGCATCGACAGCCAGCGGCCGAGGATGGCCTTCTGCTGGTTGCCGCCGGACAGGTAGACGATTTTCTGCGCCGCGTTGGGCGTCTTTACCTTCAACGCCTTGATCTGCTTGTCGGCGTTGCCCTTCTCCCAGCCGCCACGCAACAGCCAGCCAAAGCTCGAATGGGCACCGCGCGCGCTGATGTTGATGTTCTCGGCGACGCTGGAAAGCGGAATGATGCCCTCCTTCTTGCGGTCCTCGGGACACAGCAGCACCCCGGCAGCGATGGCATCGCGCGGCGAGCGCAGGTGCAGCGCCTCGCCACACAGCGCCAGGCTTCCGGCGCTTGCCCGTTCGAGGCCACCCAGCAGGCGCAGCAGTTCGGTACGCCCCGCGCCGACCAGGCCGAACAGGCCGAGCACCTCGCCCTGGTGCACCTGGAAACTCAGCGGAGCACGCAGGCCCGGCCCCAGCAGGCCATCGACCTTGAGCGCCACCGCGCCGCGGGGCCGGGGGCGGTAATCGTAGATGTCCTGGATGTCGCGACCGACCATGCAGGTGACCAACTGGTCGTGGGTCAGTGCGCTCATGTCCTCGAAGGTGCGCACGTAGCGACCGTCCTTGAACACCGTCACCGCATCGCAGATACGGAACACTTCCTCCATGCGATGGGACACGTACAGCACCACTTTGCCCTCGTCCCGCAGGCGCCCGATGATCGCCATCAAGCGCTCGATTTCCCGGGCCGAGAGGCTGCTGGTGGGCTCGTCGAAGGCAATCACATGGGCGCCACGGGACAACGCCTTGGCGATTTCCACCAGCTGGCGCTGGCCCAGGGACAGGCGGCCGAGCTTCTCGTCGGGATCGATTTCATCGGCCAGCCCCTTGAGGCATTCCAGCGCATGCTGGCGCAGCGCACGACGGTCGATCACCCCGAAACGGGCCGGCAGATGGCCGAGGAACAGGTTCTCGGCCACGCTCATGGCGGGCACCAGGTGCAACTCCTGGTGGATCACCGCCACCCCGCAGGCAATGCTGTCGGCCGCGCACTTGAACGCCATGCTCTGCTCGCCGATCTGCACGCTGCCGCTGCTGGGCGTGTAGGCGCCGCCGAGAATCTTCAGCAAGGTCGACTTGCCTGCGCCGTTCTCGCCCATCAAGGCGTGCACCTGCCCCGGGTGGGCGGTGAAGCTGATGCCGTCCAGCGCCTTGACCCCGGGGAAGGTCTTGCCGATACCGTTGAAACACAAACTGGCGCCGGCGCTGTGTTGTCGTTTATTCAGTTGCGCGTGCATAACCACCTCATCAGGTCAGGCGGCCCGGTCGAAAGGGCCGCCGGGGAAAACCACCGGCCTCAGTTCCACAGGCCAATCTTTTCCAGTTCTTGCTTGAAGTTGTCCCGGGTGATCAGCGTCACGTCGTCCATCGCGGTGTACTTGGGCGGCTCCTTGCCGGTGGTGACCCACTCGAACATCATGCTCGCGGTGTTGTAGCCCTCCATGTGCGGGCTGGGCAGCATCGAGCCGAAGAAGCCGCTGTCGGGTTTCTTCAGCTCGCCGATGGCGTCCGTGCCGTTGATGCCGATGCCGATCACATTGGCCGCGGCGAACCCGGCGCTTTCGGTGGCGCGCACGCCGCCCAGCACGCTGTTGTCGTTCATCCCGCCGATGATCAGGTTCTTCGCCCCGCTGGGCAGCTTGACCAGCGCCGAGTTGGTCGCGTCCATGCTGCCCGGCACGTCGAGGGTCTTGAGCGGGGCGAAGAGGATGTGGTCTTTGGGCAAGCCGGCTTCCTCCAGGGACTTGACCGAGCCGTCGGTGCGCTTCTTACCGGTGTCGAGTTCGTTGTAAGTGGTGATCACCGCGTAGGTGTCCTTCCAGTCCCAACCGCGCTTCTTCGCTTCGCCGGCCATGGCGGCGCCCTGCTTCTGCCCCACCTCGAACGCGGCCATGCCCAGGTAGGGCACGTCTTCCATGAACTGGCCCTTGGCATCGACAAAACGGTCGTCGACGGCAATCACTTTCAAGTCGTTGAGCTTGGCCTTGGCCATGATCGCCGGGCCCAGGGACACGTCCGGCGGGCAGATCACGAAGCCCTTGGCGCCGTTGGCGGCGAGACTGTCGATCGCCGACAGGGTTTTCTCGCCGTCCGGCACGGCGATCTTGATCACGGTGAAGCCCTTGTCCTTGCCGGCCTTTTCGGCAAAGGCCCATTCGGTCTGGAACCAGGGTTCCTCCGCCTGCTTGACCAGGAAACCAATCTTCACCGGCTCGGCGGCGAGCAACAGGCAGCTCAGGCTGGCGGCCGACATGGCCAGGGCGGCACAACACAGGTAACGGATCCCACGACGACGATTCATAAGGTGACTCCTTGTTGTTGTTTTCAGAGTTCGTTGCACACAGCTTCGTTACACATCGCTTCGTTGCACACAGGTTCGGCCTGAAACCTCAACCGGCAAATCGATGACAGAGCTTCCCTGGGGTATCGACCCGGACGGCCAGCACCGCGCCGTCCAGAGGATGATCGAGCGGGCTGGCCGCGCTGGTGATGTACAGGGTCTTGAGGTCCGCGCCGCCGAACACGCAACTGGTGGGGCGGCTGACCGGCAGTTCGAGCACCCGGTCGACCTCGCCGTCGGGCGCCAGCCTGAGCAGGCAGCCGCCGTCCCAGCGGGCATTCCAGATATAGCCCTGGGCGTCCATCGCCGAACCGTCCGGGACACCGCGCGGATGTGGCCCGAACCAGCTGCGCGCGGGTTCGAGCCGGCCATCGCTGGCGATCGGGTACTGGTACAGCGTGCCGTCCAGGCTGTCGGCAAAATACAGGCGGCTGGCGTCCTCGCTCCACAGCAAGGTATTGGGAATCCCCAGGCCCTGGAGCAGCGGCGTGACACGCGCCTGGGTATCGATGCGGAACAGGCCACCGGAGCGCCGCAGCACGGGAAGGTCTTCGCCCTGCTCGCCGATGTTGTTCTGCATGGTGCCCAGCCAGAGCCGGCCCTGGGCGTCGCAACGGGCCTCGTTGGCGCGGTTGCCCGGTTGCGGATCGGCCACGCACAGCAGGCTCAGGCGCGGCGCCGCGGGCGCGGAGCCCAGGTCGAGGCGGTACACGCCACTGCTCAAGGTCACCAGCGCATCGCCGCGCTCACAGGGGATGAAGGCCGACACCGGTTCCGGCAGTTGCCAGGCCAGCAGCCGTTCGCCACACAGGCGCAATGCCTGCCGGCCGGCAATGTCGACCCAATACAGGGCCTGATCCGGCGCATCCCAGAACGGGCCTTCGCCAAGCTGCGCACGGTGTGCGGTCAGCGCGGTCCACGACATGAAACCTCCTGCATTGTTGTTGTTTTCAGGCAGACATTGGCCGAGGCGCGTTACAGCCCGTCGCGCGATGGCCGTCCATCCACCAGGCGCTGGATACGCAGCGGGTTGGCGTTCTTCAAGGCATCCGGCAGCAGGTTGTCGGGGTAGTTCTGGAAGCACACCGGGCGCAGGAAACGCTCGATGGCCAGGGTCCCCACGGATGTGCCACGGGCATCGGAGGTGGCCGGGAAAGGCCCGCCGTGCACCATCGCGTCACAGACCTCGACACCGGTCGGGTAGCCGTTGATCAGGATGCGGCCGACCTTCTGCTCCAGCAACCCGGTCAACTCGCCGAATTGCGTGAAGTCCGCGGGCTCGCCAATGAGGGTCGCCGTCAGTTGCCCGCGCAGGCCGTTCAAGGCGGCGACGAGCTGGGCCTGGTCGGCCACTTCGACGAACACGGTGGTCGGGCCGAAGACTTCTTCCTGCAGCACTTCATCACCATCGACCAACAGGCTGGCCTGCGCCTTGAACAGCTGTGGCCGCGCCTGGTTGCCGGCTTGCGGATCGCCGGCCAGGTGCTCGATGCCCGGATGCGCCAGGAGTTTTTGCAGCCCCTTGCCGTAGCTGCTCAAGGTGCCGGCGTTGAGCATGGTCTGCGCCGGTTGATCGCCGATCAGCCGGGCAACCTGCTCGGTGAAAGCCGCGAACTGCGGCGAGCGGATGCCGATCACCAGGCCCGGGTTGGTACAGAACTGGCCGCAGCCCTGCACCACCGACGCGGTCAGGTCACGGGCGACCGTTTCCGCCCGCGCTTGCAGCGCCTGGGGTAACACGATCACCGGGTTGATGCTCGACATCTCGGCAAACACCGGGATCGGTTGCGGGCGCGCCGCCGCCATGTCGCACAGCGCTCGCCCACCCTTGAGCGAGCCGGTGAAACCGACCGCCTGGATCGCCGGATGCTTGACCAGCGCTTCGCCGACGCCGGCGCCAAAGATCATATTGAACACGCCGGCGGGCATCCCGCTGGCCTCGGCCGCCCGGATGATCGCATCGGCGACCCGCTCGGCGGTCGCCATGTGCCCGCTGTGGGCCTTGAACACCACGGGGCAACCGGCTGCCAGCGCTGCCGCGGTGTCGCCGCCCGCCGTGGAAAACGCCAGGGGAAAGTTGCTCGCGCCAAACACCGCCACCGGCCCCAGGCCGATGCGGTACTGGCGCAGATCCGGACGCGGCAGCGGCTGGCGCTCGGGCAGCGCCCGGTCGATACGCGCGCCGTAGAAGTCGCCGCGCCGCAGCACCTCGGCGAACAGCCGCATCTGGCCACTGGTGCGCTTGCGCTCGCCCTGGATCCGCGCGGTAGGCAACGCGGTTTCCCGGCAGACCAGGGCGATGAACTCATCGTCCAGCGCATCCAGCTCATCCGCCACCGCCTCCAGGAATTGCGCGCGCCGCTGCGCACTCAGGGCGCGGTAGGCCGGGTAGGCCGCCGCGGCAGCCTTGGCGGCGGCCTCGACTTCCTGCGCCGTGGCCTGGTAGAACGCCTGGGGCAAGGCTTCGCCGGTGCTGGCATCGATGCTGTGAAGAATGACGGTGCCGGCGGCGCTGCGCTGGCCGCCGATGTAGTTGTGGCCAAAAACCTGGGTCATGCCTGTCTCCTCGAACCTGCTTGTCTTCTGGAAGAGCGCCTGCTTAAAGGGCGCCTACGCAACCGGGCGCCAGTACCGCGTCGGCGCCGGCAATACCGTTGATCAATGGCGCACCGAACGCCGCCTGGCTGATTTCGAATACGTCCCCCGGCTGCGTGCGGATACCGTCCGCGAACGACAGGGTCGCGGTGCCGAAGAAGTGGATGTGCACATCCCCCGGCCGCAGGAACTGGCGGTATTTGAAATGGTGGTACTCGAGGTTCTCCAGGCTGTGGCACATATTGGCTTCGCCGCTGAGGAACTCGTTCTGCCACAGCACCTGGCCATTGCGCAGAATGCGGCTGGTGCCCGCCAGGTGCTGGGGCAGCTCGCCGACCCTGAGTTCAGGACCATAGCTGCAACTGCGCAATTTGGAATGGGCCAGGTAGAGATAGTTCTTACGCTCCATCACGTGATCGGAGAACTCGTTGCCCACCGCGAACCCCAGGCGATAAGGCTTGCCGTCATGGCCGATGACATACAGGCCACCGATTTCCGGCTCTTCGCCGGCGTCTTCGGCAAAGGCCGGCAGGCGGAAGGCCTGGCCCGGGCGCACGACGATGCTGCCGTCGCCCTTGTAGAACCATTCCGGTTGCACGCCGGCCTGACCGGCAGCGGGCTTACCGCCCTCCACGCCCCACTTGAAGATGCGCATGGTGTCGGTCAGCGCCGTGTCGTCAGCGCCCTGCTGGTGCATCTTGTCACGCGCCGCAGCACTGCCCAGGTGGGTCAGCCCGGTGCCGCTGACCAGCATGTGCGCCGGGTCCGGGTGATCCAACGGCGGCAGGATCCTCAGGCTTGCCAGCAGCTCGGCGTAGTCGTGGCTGATGCCCAGGCCGAGGCTTTGCACTTGCTGGCGCAGGCCGACACCCGCCTCGATGGCCGCCAGCGCGAGCTCGCGCACCGTGCCCACCGACTGCACTTCACGAACCAGGGCGTCCTCGACCACACCGACCCGACGCTCGCCGTTATTCAATTCGAACTGCACTAAACGCATGAACTTTCTCCTCTAGGCCATTAAGTACGCGTGGCGCCGCGGGCACTGGCGGCGAACTGCTCGACCGGCAGCACGTGCCTGCGCTCGAGCAACCGATAGACCACGCCCGTCAGCAGCAAGCCGAACAGCATCACGCAGGACAGGAAGTACAGCCCCGACGCCAGGCTGCCGGTGTACTGCTTGAGCGCACCGATCACGAACGGACCGATGTAGCCGCCCAGGTTGCCCACCGAGTTGATCAGGGCGATCCCCGCCGCCGCGCTGGCGCCGGCAAAGAAACGCCCGGGCAAGGTCCAGAACACCGCGGTGCAGGAAAACAGCGCGAAGGCCACCAGGCACAGGGCCGCCAGTTGCAGCAGCGGCGCCGACAGCCAGGCGCTGAGGAACAGGCCGATCGCCCCCAGCACATAGAGCACCGCCAGGTGGCCGTAGCGATCGTTCAGGCGGTCGGAACTGCGCGGCACCACCAGCAAGCCGACGATCCCGAAGAGGTACGGCACCGAGGACACGAAGCCGGTGGCCAGGTCGCTGCCGCCGAACTGCTTGATCAACGTCGGCAGCCACAGGCCCAGGCCATAAATGCTCAAGGTCACCGGCAGATAGAACAGCGCCAGCAGCAACACCCGCTTGTCCCTGAGGGCATGCAGCGGATTGCCGTGGCGGGTCTGGCCGTATGCCTGCAGGTCCTTGTTCAGCTCGCCGGTGAGCCAGGCCTTTTCGGCCGGGTCCATCCAGCTGACCTGTTGCGGGCCGTCGGGCAGGTAACGCAGCACCGGCCAGGTCAGCAGGATCGCCGGCGTGCCGATGACGATGAACAGCCACTGCCAGCCGTGCAGGCCGAGGATGCCGTCCATGCCCAGCAGGCCGCCGGACACCGGGCCGGTGATCATCATCGCGATGGGTTGGGACAGGATGAACAGCCCGAGGATCTTGCCGCGATGGCGCACCGGGAACCATTGGGTGATGTAGTAGAGAACGCCGGGGAAGAACCCGGCTTCCGCCGCGCCGAGCAGAAAGCGCATCAGGTAGAAGCTGTAGGGGCCCTGGACAAACGCCATGCCAATGGTGATGGCGCCCCAGGTGATCATGATCCGGGCGAACCAGCGCCGTGCGCCGAAGCGGTCGAGCATCAGGTTGCTGGGGATTTCCAGGAGGAAGTAGCCGATGAAGAACAGGCCGGCGCCCAACCCATAGGCCGCATCGCCAATGCCGATATCGGCGCCCATGTGCAACTTGGCGAAGCCGACGGCGGAACGATCCACGTAGGCGATCAGGTACAGCAGGATCAGGAAGGGAATCAGTTTCAGCGTGATGCGCCGGACAAGCCGCAGCTCCTGGCTCATGAGATCGGTCTCCGATTGTTGTTTTTATAGAAGCTCGGGGGACGCCTCTCGCGGAAAACCGCCAGGGCCATACCTCAGTTGAAAACGACTATATAGTATTACTATTTAGCCAACAATACTTCCAAACCCAAGATTTTGCGCTTATGTTATGGCCAGACCAGAACAATATAGTCTTACAATAAGAGAGCTGATCATGTCAGATAAGAAACCCAACCTGCGCTCCGCCCACTGGTTCGGTACCGCCGACAAGAACGGCTTCATGTACCGCAGCTGGATGAAGAATCAGGGCATCGCCGACCACCAGTTCCATGGCAAGCCCATCATCGGGATCTGCAATACCTGGTCGGAGCTGACCCCGTGCAACGCGCACTTCCGCCAGATTGCCGAGCATGTCAAACGCGGGGTGATCGAGGCCGGCGGCTTTCCCGTGGAGTTCCCGGTGTTCTCCAACGGCGAGTCGAACCTGCGCCCGACCGCCATGCTCACCCGCAACCTGGCCAGCATGGATGTCGAGGAAGCCATCCGCGGCAACCCGATCGATGGCGTGGTGCTGCTGACCGGCTGCGACAAGACCACCCCGGCACTGCTGATGGGCGCGGCCAGTTGCGACGTGCCGGCCATCGTCGTCACTGGCGGGCCGATGCTCAATGGCAAGCACAAGGGCCAGGACATAGGTTCTGGCACCGTGGTGTGGCAGCTCAGCGAACAGGTCAAGGCCGGCACCATCACCCTCGACGACTTCCTTGCGGCCGAAGGCGGCATGTCGCGCTCGGCGGGCACCTGCAACACCATGGGCACCGCCTCGACCATGGCCTGCATGGCCGAGGCCCTGGGCACTTCCCTGCCCCACAACGCGGCGATCCCGGCGGTCGATGCCCGCCGCTATGTACTGGCGCACATGTCCGGCATGCGCGCGGTGGAGATGGTTCGCGAAGACTTGAGGCTGTCGAAGATCCTCACCAAGGAGGCGTTCGAAAATGCCATCCGCGTCAACGCCGCCATCGGCGGCTCGACCAACGCGGTGATTCACCTGAAAGCCATCGCCGGGCGCATCGGCGTCGAACTCGATCTGGACGACTGGACCCGCATCGGTCGCGGCATGCCGACCATTGTCGACCTGCAACCGTCCGGGCGCTTCTTGATGGAAGAGTTCTACTATGCCGGCGGCCTGCCGGCAGTGTTGCGCCGCCTCGGCGAAGCCAAGCTGATTCCCCACCCGGATGCACTGACGGTCAACGGCAGATCCATCGGCGAAAACACCCGGGAGGCACCGATCTACGGCCAGGACGAAGTGATCCGCACCCTGGACAATCCGATCCGCGCGGACGGTGGCATCTGTGTGCTGCGCGGTAACCTGGCGCCCCTCGGCGCCGTGCTCAAGCCGTCCGCCGCCAGCGCCGAACTGATGCAGCATCGCGGCCGCGCGGTGGTGTTCGAGAACTTCGACATGTACAAGGCGCGAATCAACGATCCGGAACTGGAGGTCGACGCCGACTCGATCCTGGTGATGAAGAACTGCGGTCCCAAGGGTTACCCCGGCATGGCGGAGGTCGGCAACATGGGCTTGCCGGCCAAGTTGCTGGCCCAGGGCGTGACCGACATGGTGCGGATTTCCGACGCGCGCATGAGCGGCACCGCGTATGGCACCGTGGTCCTGCACGTAGCGCCGGAAGCGGCGGCCGGCGGCCCCTTGGCGGCGGTGAAGGAAGGCGACTGGATCGAGCTGGACTGTGCCAGCGGGCGCCTGCACCTGGACATTCCGGAGGACGAACTGGCGGCGCGCATGGCCGACCTGCAGGCACCGCAGTCGCTGATCGTCGGCGGTTATCGCCAGCTGTACATCGACCACGTACTGCAGGCGGACCAGGGCTGCGACTTCGATTTCCTGGTGGGCTGCCGGGGCGCCGAGGTCCCGCGGCATTCCCACTGAGGGGGCTGATGCGGGCCTGTCGCCCACCGGTCCAGGCATGCAGGAGCGCCTGATAGATACGGGAGCGATGTTATGATGCAGCCAATTTCTTCAGAGCAGCCTCCCTGTTATGGATCACCAGCCTTCCAAACCCCGTAAGAGCATGCATGCCCGGATCGTTCAGGATCTGGGCATGCACATCGTCTCCGGACGCTTCAAGCCGGAAGATAGATTGCCCTTGGAGGCAACGCTGTGTGAGGAATACCAGGTCAGCCGCTCGGTGCTGCGCGAAGCCACCCGGGTGCTCAGTGCCAAGGGCCTGGTGTACTCCAAGCCACGGGTCGGCGCCGTGGTGCGGCCACGGGCGAAATGGCACTTGCTGGACCCGGACGTGCTGTCCTGGTTGATGCAGTCGACGCCTCACAGCGAGTTCTTCAACACCCTGGCCGGCGTGCGCCGCATCCTCGAGCCGGAAATCGCCGCCATGGCCGCCACCACCGCGACCGACCCGGACATCGCGGTGATCGAGAAAGCCTACCAGTCCATGGAGACGGCCAAGACCCACGAGGAGCTCTTGCAGGCCGACCTGGATTTTCACCGGGCGATCGCCGACGCCACCCGCAACGACTTGCTCGCCTACATGTGCAACATGCTGTCGCTGCCGCTGCGCGAGTCCATCAGCATCACCAACCGCCGCCCCGACATCCAGCGTCTCAGCCTGCCCCGGCACAAGGCGATCCTGACCGCCATCAAGAATCGCGACGCCCTCGGCGCCCGGCACGCCTCGCTGGTGCAACTGGACGACACCCGCGTAGCCCTGGACACCGTGATGAATGTCCTGACCCCGCTGTAAGCCACGCCAGCAGACCGGTGACGCAGTGCCACTGGGTCGGCCCTGGCCAGGTCCATGGCGGTCTTGATGCCCACCGCCTCAAAAATGCGTTTTCATTCGGCGGCCCTCGGACACATCGATGTTGCGCAACCCCCAGTCGCGCTTATGCGTGTCGCAGATGCTCACTACGCCGCTAGAGCGCGTAGCTCGAGGAGAATGCGACGTGCCGTGCTGCCCGAGCTTGCTTTGATCTGGAATACGGCTCGCCCTCTTCACTAAGGGCTTGGCGTCGTGGCTGCGGGCAATGACGCAGCCGTCATGGCTGACGGGCGACGACAGAGTTGCCGCGCTTGCTGGAGCACAGGCGCACGCCAGACGATTCGCCCATCGTCCGAACTGCAGACCGGGGTATTGAGCGGCCAGCCGGCAGGATCGGCCGCGTACGACCAGCCAAGGTCCCGCAGCTTGTCCCGGCACGGCAGCAACTCGGTCACACCCAGGCGGATCGCGCGATCGATCGCATGACCGAGTTCGGCCGGATGCGGATAGTAAGGCGTCAGCAGGAACGCTCGCTGCGGCGATGTGCCCGCCCACGCGAGTCCGGCATCCACCATGTCGACGATCGCGGCCAGTGCGCAGGCATGCTCAGGCCCCGCACGCTTGAGCAATGCAGCAACGTTGATGTTCACGCATAGATCGACGATGTTCGGGTAGACCAATTCATCCAGCCAGGTCAGATAGACGCCTTCGCGATACCAGGGCCTTGCATCGGCTGCGACCCACCTCAGGCGAAACGCCTCGAGCACCCGGCGCGCGGCGAGCGTCAACTGCTGCGCCGGCCAGCGGCCGCCGTCGACCAGCGCAAGGGTGAAGAGTGCGGTGTCGTCGGCGTCCGGCAACAGCGCAATGGGCATCCACTCCGGCTGTCGATCGGGCGGATAGAACGAGAACGCGCCGCGCCGGTCCGGCCGCTCGCAGCACGCCAGGAAGTCGAGTGCGCGCATGCGTGCCGCGGCCAGCGCTGGTGTCGCGGGCCATGCCGAGAGCTCATGCAGGACCAGCGCGGTCACGAAACCGTTCTCGTCGGCGACCGGGCCTGTTGGCAGATCGACGATGGAGCCGAACGCACCGCTGGGCGATTGCGCGGCGAGCAGCGCATCCAGCGCGGCTGCGCTGGCGCCCGGGTGGACGCCGCTCATGTCGGCTCCAGTGGCGGCGCAACGCCAAAGGTGACGCCGAGTCCGGCGTCGCCGTACAGGGTGATGCCAAACATGGTGTGATGGGTTGTCGGGTCGTCGAGCGCGGCGAGCGGCTCCGTCAATTGCGCGTAGAAGCGCAGATCCCATCCGTGGCGCCGGCCAAGCTCCAGGATCCGCGCACGGGTCCGTCCATCGCCGCCGAACAACGCGCGTGCGTGGGTGTAGAGCGTGAACGCGGTTGGCTCGCCACGCGCCGAGACCGAATAGCTGAAACCGTACAGATCGCCCGGGAGTTCGCGCCAGATCGGCAGGACGCAGCATTCGCCCAACAGCTCGACGAGTTCGCGGTAGCGCGACGCAAGATTCACCCGCGCCAGCAGCGCGACCAGGTCGGGCGCGATCATGCCTTCGATTCGCGAGTAGAACTCCGTGCGCTGCGAGTCGGGGTCCACGCCGATCAGCTCGATGTGCTGCTGCTTGTCCGGAAGCGACTTGGGCCTGCCGATCACCTCGGCGGCGAAGGCGTCGGCATCGGCCGCCGCATCCTTCGGCACCTCGAAGTAGAGCTTGGTGCGACACTGCCCCGCGCGATGCCGCCCACCGACATACGCGCCGAAGCGCAGCGGATGACCGGCCTGGAGCCGGCGAACCGCGTCGACGGTGGACGCGGGCACCGGCGCGGCGCCAAGCGCCGCCAGCTGCCCGAGCGCGGTATCGACCCTGCCGCGCGGATCGCTGCCGGGCAGCGCCGGGTCGAACGTATAGCGCAACGCATCGTCAGCGGTGGAGAACGCGATCTCGACCGGGAAGCCGCTCATGGTCAGCAGGCTGCCCGTGAAGCCGTCGGCCGCCCGGACCCGATCGTCGAGCAGGCGCAGGAGCTGCGCACGCGCCTGCTCCGCGTCGTTGCCGTGAAAGTGCCGGGCGATCTGCAGCGTGCGCTCGAGTGCCGGGTGCCAGGCCATCGCGCTATCCCTGCCCGGTGCCGCGCGGGGGCAGAACCAGCAGCATGCTCGTCTGATTGTTCGCGGACTCGATACGCGTCGTCCCGTCTGCCAGGTAATAAAGGGCAAGGTAATCGTAGATCGGCGTCACACCGTCGACGGACGTGCTACTTGCATACTCGTAGCCGCTTTCGCGGGTGAACGTGAAGTCTTGCCCGTCGCCTGGCGGGTTGGTGAACGTTACCGTCACCTTCACCTGCTCGTTCACGCTCCAGTCGATCCGCGATGGATCGAGCGTGACCGACGCCGGTAGCGTATGAGGCGTGATGTCCACGCTGACGGCGGCTGTCGGGATATCGAACGGCGTGAGCTCATCGTTGACCTGCAGCGTGCCCGCGAAGCTGGTCGCGGCTGAATCCGGATCGACCACCATGTACCGGTACGTGATGGACGGATGGACGCGGTCGAGCGTGACACCCGCCGGACCGAAGCCCTGGATCGCCCATGTCCATGACGGGATACCCAGGTTGCCCGATTCGCTCGTGCTGAGCGCAAGCTGCACCTGATCCCCCACGCCGAGCCTGTGCGCGGTCAACGTGACCGACTTCTCCTGCAACGGAGACTCGGCCTTGACGAACGCGAGGGCGGGCTGCGCGCCGGGCTGGATGACGGTGCCGGTCTCCTGACCGGCCTGGTCCGGCGTCTTGCCGGCGATCGTGTACTCGAGCCAGTAGGAGAACGAACCCGGCGTATAGTCGCTGCGCGCGACGAGGCGCACCGGCAGCGCGCTCCTCTCGCTATTCCCGCCGAACTCATAGCGGACGCTGACGCTCTGGATGAGGGCGGGCATCTGGCCGTCGAGGACGAAGTCGCGAATGCCGACCTCGTCGAGCGTGATCGATGTCGCGCCCAGCCCGTCGATCTCGCCCGAGTCGAACGGCTGGAGTCCCGCCTCCGGCTTGAACGTGACGACATAGCGATAGTGGTAGTCGAGCCACCACGCGACCGGGGAAATCGCCGTCTGGAAGATGCCGGTCGACCATGGCTGTGTGCGGCCCGGATTGAAGACGTTGTGACCAGGCGCCCCGCCCGGGTTGGCGACGGTCAGCGCGATCGATTCGATCGGCAGCGTTTCGAAGTAGTCCGCGACCGGCGAGAAAGTGACCGGTGTGACGGGCGGCAGCGCCGGTAGCACCAGCAGCGGCGTCGAACCGGCGCCCGACTGCACCCAGGTCGAGTCGTCGTTCAGCGTGTAGGTCGCCGTCCATGGGTAACCTGCGGGCGGCAGCGACAGCCAGCGGGCGGTGGCGCTGGCGGTGGTGAAGGTCAGCGAATGACCGGCGAGCTCCACGTCGATGCGCGCGACCCGGGTCCAGTCGATCAGCAGCGGTGTGACGGTGACGGCGGTGGTGGCGGGAATGCCGGCGCCGACCTGGATCGTCGTACCGTCGGCCACCGTGAGTGGAATCGGCGTGGCTTCGCCGGTGGGGCCGAATTGCTGGCCCTCATACAGGACGCCGCCGGCGGTGGCAGGGCCAGGGTCGAACTGCCACGTGTCCTCCGGATGCGCGGCGGTGAGCGCGCACCAGTGGTTCGCGCAGTAATTGTGCTCCGTGTCGAGATAAACGAGATTCAGCACGATCAAGCTGAGCGGTGGGGTATCCCCGTCCAGCCCGTGACCGACGATGCGATAGAGGATGTTCGCCATGGTGGCTCCGAACCTATGAGTGCGTGCAGGAATGCGGGGGCAACAGCCCCCGCGACATTGCAGTCCGCCCGGCGCAAGCCGGGCGGTGGCGCACGTTATTTCACACTCGTGAGCGCTTCCTCTCTGGCCACGTTGACGCCCGTGATCAGACGAAGGTGAGCTGCCTCGATCGCGTGCGCATGCTCTTGCGGAACGAGGTAGGGCCGTTCGTTGGCCAGCACCTGCCTCTCGCTCCATGTCCTTGGCAGCACGAGCAACGCCGATGTCATCTTCGTCTGCTGGATGACGACTGGCGCTGCGTCCTTCGGATAGTAGGCACCCGAGTAGTACCAGGTCAGGCTGGGCTCCTGCCCGTCGAGCATGAACGAGTAGTACTGACTGCCCGTTCCCTTGAGGAACTGGAACGGGTGCTGCTTGATCGGTTGCCCGGTCGCATTCAGCAGGTAGATG
The DNA here is from genome assembly GCF_003184125.1 of Pseudomonas sp. RW409. NCBI lineage: Bacteria > Pseudomonadati > Pseudomonadota > Gammaproteobacteria > Pseudomonadales > Pseudomonadaceae > Pseudomonas > Pseudomonas sp. RW409. The sequence goes on from NZ_QHHP01000042.1 coordinate 1,059,122, forward strand.
TCGATCTTGACCATGTCATACAGGTTCCACTGGATCAGCGACGGATCGATGGTCACCATGGTCGGAGTCTGCTTCGCGGTAACGTTGATCGGTTGCCGCTGCGGCACGTACCACGGCGTCGGGTAACCGATGATTTCGCCGTCGTCTACGTATTGCACCGTCACGTCGCAGTAGGCGTTCTTGTTGTTCGGCGCGAGAAATTTCCACGGGTCGATCGGATCGCCTTTCTGGTCGACCTGCCAGACATTGCCCTGCACCGAAATGCTGTTGTCCGGATCGACGTAGTACGCGGATACATAGACGTTTTCCATGCCCGGCGCCCATACCGGATACAGGGTGACCTGCTGCAGGGCCAGCGGGGATCCGATCTGCACAGAGTTCTGGTTGGTTGGCTGGCTGGGCGCGAGGGACACGCGCGAACCGTCGCCCATGACGTAGATCACCGAGTAGGTGTAGTTCGTCGTATAAGGGAGCGCGGTCAGGAACGATACGGGCCACTTTTCCTCGTTCGCATAGAACACATAGTTCAGCGTCTTGGCCTCTGCCGCCTGGCCGGGTGCCACGTTGGTATTGACGAATACGAAGTCGACTTGCACTTGCCGCACCGATTGCGCAGAGGTCCCAAACTGGATGCCCGACGTCTGGAACGTAACGGCCAGCGCTGCGAGCGAACCGGCAGTGAATGTCACGCTCGCGCCTCCCACGGCGGCGGCGTCGCCCTGGATCGTCGGCGACTCATACGACGTTTTGTCCGTGTAGGTAACGATGTATTTGTACGAATAGCGCAGGTTGGGCGAGCCATCCGGATTGCTGACCGCGGGGCGCTTGAAGGGCCAACTGGTGTTGTCCTTGGTCAGGGTCGCGGAGTCGTTGCCCGACGGCGATTGCACCAGAACCTGCACCGAGGCGACCCCGGCGCTGATCAGGTCGACGTTGGTCAGCTGGAACACGACCGAGAGCGGGGTGTAGTCGACCACCTTGTAGACCCGATCCCACACATCCGCCGGGAAGGCAGGCAGCAGGCTCGACGACTGCGCAATCCAATCGACCACCGTGTTCTGCGAGTAGGTGTACGAGAACGAACTCACCTGGCTCATGCTGAAGGAGTAGTCGTTTCCTGATGGATTGTTCGTCTGCATCATCGCGATGGTCGCGTTGACAGACTGGGTGACGGCATTCTGCAGGGTTTGCTGAGCCCAGTTGGTGATCGCCTGCCCCTGCGCCGACATCGGGTCGATCTTGCCCCAGATATAATCGATCGTGCCGGACTGCGACTGGCTCAGGTACTGATTGATTTCGACGGTGCGGCTGGTTTCCGAACCCCAGACGTTTTTGTCGACCTGGATGGTCTGCTCGTACTGATAGGCGACGCTCGAGTCGAATCCAATCGTGACCGTCACGCCCGGTAACGATCCCGGCACGTGCATCTGGTACTGGACATCGTACGTGCCACCACCACCCGGGCTGCTGAACGCGGTGATGAACGCCGCGACCGCGGCCTGGTCCGGCAGGGAGATCAAGAACGACGCACGGGCACTCGCCTGCCCGATATCACCGGTGGTCGGCGCCAGAGAAGGCCAGGCCACCGCCGAATAGCTGTGTATCTGCCCGTCTTTGTCGGGATACTGGTAGTTGAACCAGGTGGTACCGAGAGTCCAGTCCCAGCCGCCGATCCGGACGTCGCTGCCGAACTTCTGCTGCACGGCCTCGATGGCCCCCGGCGGAGTTTGCAGCACAGTCTGGAAATTGCACTGTCCGGAAACGCCCGCGCCATTCGTGAACTGCTGCAGCGAGAATTCCGGCAGACCGCTCGTGGCGATCGCGAATTGCGGCTGCGGAACGATGTAATACTTTTTCGCGTCCTGATTGTCCTTGTAAATCTGGATCGTGTATGACCTTCCGCCGAAATCGTACTTCAAGGTATCCGAGGTTCCGATATCCAACATAACTCTGTCTCCCGTAACGTCCTGTGACATGAAGTGAGCGTCGTGCCGGAACGCTCGACCTTGTCACCCGCGTGCCGGCGAGCGTTGTTTGAGTCATTGATAAGGACGAGTGAGCGGCCGGATCATCATTCGGGCATTCTTGAGCACCGGCAACTACCAGAGTTGGTAGGTGCATGTGGCATGTATTCTGCTTTTTCGTATCGAACCGGATGCTGTCCGATCGCGGCCTTTGAGTGGCCGAATGGCATCGGGTCTGGTGCAGGCACGCATCGTCGCAACGCGTTCGTGCATGTGAGACGACATGGATGGGTAGTGGCCTGTGCTCCCTTCATGAGGGGGAGAATGCTGAAGCCACAAGATCTTGAAGGGCCATGGGCGGTATGGGCCGAAAGAAGCGCGGTAGGACCATCACAAGTACGTAGACCTTAGAGGCCCCTGTTGTACCTTGAACACCTTCCAGCCCCGCCCCCTCTTTTCTGCAGGCAAAAAAAAACCCGAAAATCCTCACTTTCGTGGGCCTTTCGGATTTTAAATACTGCTAGAAAATGGTGGGTCGTGTGGGATTCGAACCTACGACCAATTGGTTAAAAGCCAACTGCTCTACCAACTGAGCTAACGACCCGCTGTGTGGTGGCGCGTATAATACTGATTTATAAAAAGAATTCAACACCAAATATGAAAAAAATCAAAAATAAGCTGTTGGGTCGCTGACACCGGCCGCGGCAAAACCTTCTGCACGCAGACGGCAGCTGTCGCACTTGCCGCAGGCACGCCCTTGATCATCGGCCTGGTAGCAGGACACGGTCAGGCCGTAATCAACCCCGAGCTTGACGCCTGCCTTGACGATATCGGCCTTGCTCAGGTTCTGCAGTGGTGCCTGGATACGGAATCCCTGCCCCTCTACCCCGGCCTTGGTCGCCAGGTTGGCCATGCGCTCGAAGGCCTCGACGAACTCCGGACGGCAATCCGGGTACCCCGAATAGTCCACAGCGTTGACACCAATGAAGATGTCCCGCGCGCCCAATACTTCTGCCCAGCCCAGTGCCAGGGACAGGAACACGGTGTTACGTGCCGGCACGTAGGTGACGGGGATCCCTTCGCTCGGAGCCTCGGGCACATCGATGGAGCTGTCGGTCAGCGCGGAGCCGCCGATACCGTTGAGGTTGAGGCCGATCACCTTGTGCTCGACCACGCCCAGGTCGCGAGCGACACGCTCGGCCGCCTGCAACTCGGCGCGATGACGCTGGCCGTAATCGAAGCTCATGGTGTAGCAGCGGTAACCTTCGGCACGGGCCATGGCCACCACGGTGGCCGAATCCAGGCCGCCGGACAGCAGGATTACCGCACGCTTTTCAGCGGCCACTTGGTTCTGTGCTTGATCAGTCATATCAGCGCCCCGGCTCGTCATTCCAAAGATATTTATGCAGCTGCAATTGCAGGCGCACCGGCAGGTTATCCGCGACGATCCAGTCGGCCAGATCGCGCGCATTCAGGTCGTGATGGCTCGGCGAGAACAGCACCTCGCCCGCCCGCCGCTCCAGACCATACTGGATCAGCTTGGAAACCGCCCAGTCGTAGTCCTCACGGGAACAGATGACAAACTTGACCTGGTCGTTCGGCGTCAGCAGCTCGATGTTTTCATAACGATTGCGCTGGACCTCTTCCGATCCCGGCGTCTTCAGGTCGAGCACTCGACTGACCCGCGGATCGACCGCGGAAATATCCAGGGCTCCGCTGGTTTCCAGCGAGACTTCGTAACCGGCGTCACACAGCTGCTTGAGCAGGGGAATGGCGTTAGGTTGCGCCAGAGGTTCGCCCCCGGTCACACAGACATAACGCGGGCGGAAACCGGCGACCTGCTCGAGAATGCTCTCGAGGGTGCGGATGGTGCCGCCGCTGAAGGCATAGGCACTGTCGCAGTACTGGCAACGCAGCGGACAACCGGTCAGGCGCACAAATACCGTGGGCAGGCCGGCAGTCCGAGTTTCACCCTGCAACGAGTAGAAAACTTCGGTAATTCTCAATGTGTCTTGCATAGTCGCCACGGGCGTAACAGCTAAACAGGCTGTCCGCCTCCGTCAGGCACCTCGAGGAATCCCGCAAACACGGTAATCCCAGGAAGCGTGTTTCATAAAAAGGGCATGGATTCTAACGAAAAAACCCGCGGCAAGCGCGGGTTTCTTCCAAACAGCTCAAACTCGATTACATGCGTTGCAGATCGCGCTGAGCCAGCTGGGCGGCGGAAGTACCCGGATATTGGGCCACCACCTGCTGCAGAATGCCCTTGACCTTGTCAGTGTGACCCAGGCGGCGCTCTACGTCAGCCAGCTTGTACAGCGAGTCCGGCACCTTGGCATGCTTCGGATACAGCTGGGATACCTTGGCGAATGCCTGGCCGGCCCCTTGCAGGTCGCCTTTGGCCAGGTTCACTTCGCCCAACCAGTACTGGGCATTACCCGCGTACTGGCTATTCGGGTATTTACGCAGGAACGCGGCGAAAGCCTGGCTGGCCTTGTCGAAGTCCTTGGCCTTGATCAGGTCGAAGGCTGCCTCGTAATACAGCTTTTCCTTCGCCGGATCGCCCGGTTCACTGCTTGCCGCTGGAGCTTGCGAGGCAGCCCCGGCAGCGGCACCGGCGGCACTTGCATCACCACCGGCAGAAGAATTATCAGGAGTCGCGGCAGGTGCACCGCCCGCTCCAATGCGCCGATCAAGATCCTGGTAACGCTCCAGGCTTTCCTGCTTCATGCGCGCAATATCGTTTTGCAGTACTTCAATCACACCTTGTTGCCGTGCGATTTGATCCTGCATTTGCTGCAGTTGCTGGAACAGCTCGCCCTGTGCCGAGACAGGGGTCGAAACCCCTCCCCCGGCATAGGCGCCGTTCGTGCCATAACCCGCTGGCGGATAACTGCCTCCGCTATTGTTATAGCCCGAGTTGTTATCGACCACAGGAACCGCAGCCCACACCGAAAGCGGCGCGAGGCTGAGAGCCAAGACAGTTAGAGCACGACGGCACGTTCGCATGACGAATTACTTACGCAGTTCGACGCGACGGTTTTGAGCCCAGGACTGCTCGTCGTTGCCGGTAGCAACTGGACGCTCTTCGCCGTAGGAAACCAGTTCCAGCTGAGCTGGGGAAACGCCTTGCAGCACCAGGTAGCGCTGAACGGCTTTCGCACGACGCTCGCCCAGAGCCATGTTGTACTCACGAGTACCACGTTCGTCGGTGTTGCCTTCCAGAACAACGCGAGCGCCGTTTGCTTTCAGGTCCTTGGCGTGAACGTCCAGAGCGCGCATGGCTTCTGGCTTCAGGTCCGAGCTGTCGTATTCGAAGTAGAAGGTGGTGATTGCGCGCAGAGCGGCTTCTTCGCTCAGGGAGCCGTCAACTGCACCGGTGTTAGCGCCGTAACCAGCGTTTGGATCAACAGCGCCTTCACCAGCGTTGTCGCCGCCTTTGGAGGAGCAACCTACAGCTACAGCCATGGCCAGAGCCAGCGCAGCAAACTTACCAAACTTCAGCATTTCCATCGTGAAACTCCTAATGAACCCCAGTGTGTTAAGTAAAACGTAAAGCGCCGCGTCAGTTCAGGTAAGGGGACCAGGACGGTTCTCTGACTTCGCCTTGAGCGGTAGGAAGCGGGAGCCTCACGCGTCCATTAATGGACACGAGCATCAAGACTCCCCGGCCCTGCTGGCGGGTGGCGTAGATTACCATGGTGCCGTTGGGCGCAACAGTAGGCGACTCATCAAGTGTGCTGTCGGTAAGGATTTTTACGTTGCCACGCTGCAAATCCTGGGCAGCTACCTTGAAGTTTGTGAAGCCGTCCTGCCGGTGAATCATGACCAGGGTTTTTTCATCCGCGGACAGTTTCGGGTTGGCGTTGTAGTTGCCCACGAAAGTCACCCGTTCCGCACCGCCACCACCGGCGCTGGTCTTGTAGATCTGTGGTTTGCCGCCACGGTCCGAGGTGAAGTAGATGGTCGAACCATCCTTGCCCCAGAACGGTTCGGTGTTGATGCCAGGACCTGCGGTCACACGCGAGATCTGACGCGACCCCAGGTTCATCACATAGATGTCCGGGTTGCCGTCCTTGGACAGCACGAACGCCAGGCGCTGGCCGTCCGGCGACCAGGCAGGCGCGCCGTTCAGGCCTTCGAAGTTGGTGATCTGCTCGCGACGGCCAGTGTCGATGTGCTGAACGAAGATGCGCGGACGCTTCTGTTCGAACGACACATAGGCAATGCGCTTGCCGTCCGGCGCGAAGCGCGGCGACAGGATCGGCTCACGGGATTGCAGCAGGGTCACCGCACGCGCGCCGTCATAGTCGGAGCGTTGCAGGGTGTAGCGCGTGTTCTTCTCGGAGAAACGCTCTGCCGTGACATACAGCATGCGAGTCGAGAAGGCGCCCTTGATACCGGTGAGCTTCTCGAACGACTGGTCGGAGATGTAGTGAGCCATGTCGCGCAGCTGGTCGACGCTGCCCGAGACGCTACCGGTCAGCACTTGCTGTTCGGTGGCGACGTTGAACAGGGCGTATTGCACCTGCAGGCGACCGCCCGCCGGGACAATGCTGCCGACCATGATGTACTGGGCGCCCAGGGCCTTCCAGTCACGGTAGATGACTTCGCTGGCCTGGGTCGGCAGGCTGATCATGTTCTGCTTTGGAATCGGCGAGTAGTAACCCGAGTTGCGCAGGTCGTTGCCGATGATTTCAGCCATGTCGTCGGGCAGCACGCTGCCCCCTTGCCAACCGAACGGCACTACGGCGATGGGCGTGGCCCGGTCACTGCCACTGGTGACCAGAATGTTCTTTTCATCCGCTGTCGCTATCCCTGCCATACAGCAAATAACGACAAGCAATCCTCGAAGAAGGTTTCTCACAAGGCTAGATCCTCAGGTGTGAATGTCATCTTGAATGAACGATACGGAGCGAAATCGCTCGGCTTCATTCCCTGCATTTCTGTCAAACGTCCAATGTTCTTGACCGCAGCTACCGCCGAGGCATCGAACGGACCATCGCCGCTGGACTTGGCCACCGACACGGAAGTCACCGTACCATCCGGCAACATGCCGATTTGCAGCACGACAGTCATGTTGTTGCGCGCCGAAGGAGGACGAGCCCAGCCTTCCGCCGCACGAGCACGAATCAGATCGTCGAAACTGCCCGCGACTTCGTCGCCCTGCTCGTCCGCCAAGGCCTGCTGACGCTGCGGCGTGTCGGAAAGCAAATCAGCCAGGGCCTGGGCCTTTTTATCTTCGGCGGATTTACGCGCTGCTTCCTGAGCCTTTTTCTTGGCTGCGTCGGCGGCGGCTTTCTTCTTCGCGTCCTCGGCGACCTTCTTCTTCGCCTCGTCTGCTTCAGCTTTCTTCTTGGCGTCTTCCGCGGCTTTCTTCTTCGCGTCTTCGACTATCTTTTTCTTCGCCTCTTCAGCGGCCTTTTTCTTGGCCTCTTCTTCGGCGGCTTTCTTGGCTTCTTCTTCGGCTTTCTTTTTGGCTATATCAGCCAATTGTTTCTCTTCAGCCTTTTTCGCTTCCGCAGCCTTCTTCGCGTCGTCGGCTTTCTTGGCTTCATCAGCCTTCTTCGCTTCATCCGCTTTCTTGGCTTCGTCGGCCTTTTTCGCTTCCTCGGCTTTTTGAGCAGCCTCTTCTTTCTTTTGTTCCGCAGCCTTGACCGCTTCCTGCTCGACCTTTTTCTGCTCCATCTGCTCGACTTCGGTCTGGCGCGCGGCGGATTTCTTCGCCTCTCCCGCAATCTTCTGATTGGTCTGGGTGGTCGCCTGACTTTTCGATTTCAGCTGATACAGGGTCGCCTGGACGATCGGCTTGGACGGCGGCAACTCCGGCGTCATGGCAAAACTGACGAACAGCATGCCGAACACCAGAACGTGCAGGGCAATTGCCCACACGCTAGGCCAGAAGTAGCTTTCCGAGGCGGACGGCTCTCGCTGTTGCTGCATCAGGGCGCCTCGGTAATCAAGCCAACGTTACCGACGCCGGCCTTCTGCAGCCCGCCCATGGCGCCCATGACGGCACCGTAGTCAACGGACTTGTCGCCGCGAATGAACACCTGGGTATGCTTGCCGCCTTCATTGCCGGCGCGAATGATCTTGGTCACGGCGTCGGTCATCTGCGGCAAGGTCATGGCCTTGTCCATCTGCTTGTCAGTGTCGACTTCACTGCCAAGGTTCCAGTAGTAGGTCTTGTCAGCCTTGATCGAAATGGTCAGGACCTGGGTGTTGTTGTCCTGCGGCAAGGCTTCGCTGGAAACCTTGGGCAGATCGACTTTCACGCCCTGATTGAGCATCGGCGCGGTCACCATGAAGATAACCAGCAGTACCAACATCACGTCGATGTAGGGCACCACGTTCATCTCGGCAACCGGCTTGCGTTTGTGGCGAACTCGGGCCATGGGGATTTACCTGCTCACTCTTCGCTGGTGTGCACTTTACGGTGCAGGATCGCCTGGAACTCGTCGGCGAAGGTGTAGTAACGGCTGATCAGGGTCTCGCCACGGGCCGCAAAACGGTTATAGGCAATAACGGCCGGGATCGCGGCAAACAGGCCGATCGCGGTGGCGATCAGGGCTTCGGCGATACCCGGTGCTACGGTCGCCAGGGTCGCCTGCTGGGCGCTGGCCAGGCCGCGGAAGGAGTTCATGATCCCCCAGACGGTACCGAACAGACCGATGTACGGGCTGACCGAACCGACGGTGGCGAGGAACGGCAGGCTCTGCTCGAGCTTCTCTTCTTCGCGGGAGATGGCGACACGCATGGCACGCGCGACACCTTCCATGACCGCCTCGGGATCAACGCCCGATTGCTGGCGCAGGCGCGAAAACTCTTTGAAACCGGCACGGAAGATCTGCTCCACACCGGAATCAGGGTCCGGGTTGCTGCCCGCCTGACGGTACAGCTTGGACAGGTCGATGCCCGACCAGAAGCGCTCTTCGAAGCTCTCCAGGGCGCGTCGACCGGCGCGCAGCAGGTTGCTGCGCTGAAAGATCATGATCCATGAGGTCACCGATGCGGCTACCAGGGTCAGCATTACCAACTGCACAACGATGCTGGCATTGCTGACCAAGCTCCACATGGAGGAATGGTCGACGACGTTAGCTTCCACGCTTTATCTCCTGCTCTGAGTGTGTACCCGCGCCGCTCACGTCGGCAAAGGCCGCACGTAGAGCTTCGGGAATGGCCCGGGGTTTCAAATTGTCGGTGCGCACACAGGCCACCAGAAACTGCCCTTCGCAGAGCAGTGCATTATCCGTGGCTCGCCTGACCTGCTGTTTGAAGCGCAGGCTGGCCCGGTTCAATTCGATGACTTCTGCACTTACCAGAAGCTCGTCGTCCAGTCGCGCCGGCGCGTGGTAGCGCGCTTCGCTGGAATGCACGACGAACAACAGGTTCTCCCCTGCCAGCTGCGATTGGGCAAAGCCCAGATCTCGTAGCCGCTCGGTTCGAGCCCGTTCCATAAACTTAAGGTAATTAACGTAATACACGATGCCGCCGGCATCGGTGTCTTCGTAATAAACGCGACAACGATGTGCGAACGACCCAAGCCCGTTTTGCGCGCGCATACTCTAGTGCTTACTCCTCAGGTTGCCAATCCGGCCAGGCAACTGTTTTTCATTCTCGAACGCCTTTCTGGCGAAATAACGGCAATGCCAGCCCCCTAGGACCACACAGGCTGCGAATAAATCGCTGCCCAAGCGGTTATTAATCGTCCACGGCATCGAGGAATTCGTCTACCACGGGCATCTCGCCCAATCGTGACGGGATGTTAAGACCGAAGTGCAGATAGGCATGCCGGGTCACCACACGGCCCCGCGGCGTACGCATGATATAGCCCTGCTGGATCAGATAGGGCTCGAGTACGTCCTCGATGGTGTGCCGCTCTTCGCTGATCGCGGCCGCCAGGCTGTCGACCCCCACCGGCCCGCCGTCGAACTTCTCGATCATGGTCAACAACAGGCGCCGGTCCTGGTGGTCGAAGCCACGCTCGTCGACATCCAGCAGGTTCAACGCCAGATCGGCGATGGGCTTGGTGATGTGGCCCTTGGCACGAACCTCGGCAAAGTCCCGCACCCGACGCAACAAACGGTTGGCGATACGCGGCGTGCCGCGGGCGCGCCGGGCGATTTCGAAGGCGCCGTCCGGGTCCAGCGGCAAGCCGAGAATGCCGGCGGAACGCCCGACAATGGTCGCCAGGTCCGCGGTGCTATAGAACTCCAGGCGCTGGACAATGCCGAAGCGATCGCGCAGCGGGTTGGTCAACATGCCCGCGCGAGTCGTCGCCCCCACCAGGGTGAACGGCGGCAGGTCGAGCTTGATCGAACGGGCCGCTGGCCCTTCGCCGATCATGATGTCCAGCTGGAAATCTTCCATGGCCGGGTACAGCACTTCCTCGACGATCGGCGACAGACGATGGATCTCATCGATAAACAGTACGTCGTTCGGTTCGAGATTGGTCAGCAGCGCCGCCAGGTCCCCGGGGCGCTCCAGCACCGGGCCCGAGGTGCTCTTGATCGACACCCCCATTTCCTGGGCGATGATGTTGGCCAGCGTGGTCTTGCCCAGCCCCGGCGGGCCGAAGATCAGGGTGTGGTCCAACGACTCGTTGCGCCCGCGGGCAGCCTGGATGAACAGCTCCATTTGCTCGCGCACCGTCGGCTGGCCGATGTATTCGGCCAGGCTGACGGGGCGAATCGCACGGTCCTGGACTTCCTCGCGCTCACGGGGGCCCGTGGCGGCGATCAGACGATCTGCTTCTATCACTTAAATCATTCCCTTCAGGGCGCGGCGAATCATGTCTTCACTGCTCAGGCCTTTTTCCTTGATCGCGGAAACCGCCTTGCTGGCTTCCTGCGGCTTGTAGCCCAGGGAGATCAAGGCACTGACCGCATCGGTCTCGGCACTGGCCACCGGCATCGGCGCATCCGGCTGGTTCGGCACCAGGGCAAACATGCTCGGCACGGTTTCCCAGGCCTTGAAGCGGTCCTTGAGCTCGACCAGCAGACGCTCCGCGGTCTTTTTACCGACCCCCGGCACCTTGGTCAGCGCCGAGGTGTCCTGTGCTTGCACGCAACGCACCAGTTCGTCGACCTCCAGGCTGGACATCAGCGCCAGCGCCAGTTTCGGCCCTACGCCATTGAGGCGAATCAGTTCGCGAAAGAAGTCCCGCTCGCGCTTGCTGGCAAAGCCATAGAGTAACTGGGCATCTTCACGCACGACCAAATGGGTGTGCAGGGTGAGCGGTTCACCGACCGACGGCAGGCGGTACAGGGTGGTCATGGGGACTTCCACCTCGTAACCCAGACCGTTTACATCGAGAATCAGGTGCGGCGGCTGTTTTTCAGCCAGGGTGCCGCGCAAGCGTCCAATCACGTTTCAGATCCTTAGCTCAGGCCAGATCAGCGGCCGGCGGGTCACAGAGCGAAGATCCGGGCCGGGCAGACAGGCGCGGGATGCTCCACTCATCAAATGTTTGCGCAGATGCTATCAGAGACGCAGGCGGCCGCCACGACTGCGTGCGGTACCCAGGCCGTGGGGCAGCAGGCTGGAACGGGTGTGGGCATGACAGATGGCAATCGCCAGGGCGTCCGAAGCGTCGATCTGCGGCTTGCTGGTCAACTTGAGCAAGTGCATGACCATCATTTGCACCTGTTCCTTGTTGGCCCCGCCGGTGCCCGCCACGGCCTGCTTGACCTGAGTGGCGGTGTATTCGGCGATTTCCAGGCTTTCCTCGGCCCCCGCCACAATCGCCGCGCCACGGGCCTGGCCCAGTTTCAGGGCCGAGTCGGCGTTACGCGCCATGAACACCTTTTCAATGCCCATGGTCACCGGACCGTAGGTCTGAATGACCTCACGAACCCCGCGATAGACGATTTGCAGCCGCTCATGCAGCTCGCCGGCGCCCGTGCGAATACAGCCCGAAGCCACGTACACGCAGCCACGCCCGGTATCACGTACCACGCCGTAACCGGTGATGCGCGAACCCGGGTCGATACCAAGAATAAGAGTCATAACGCCTGCAAAGAGAAAATTCGGTTGCCTAAGGTAACGCCGGGAGAAGCTGGAGAAACAAAAAATCGCAGCCTTCGACAGCTCCCCTACAGGTACAGCGTAACCCTGTGTGTAAAGGGGGGAAACCGCCGAAGGCTGCGATCTTTTATCGTGCTATCAGCATCAGCCGAGTTGCTCGGCCACCGACTGGGGAATATCCGCGTTGGAGTAGACGTTCTGCACATCGTCCAGGTCTTCGAGCATGTCGATCAGCTTGAGGATCTTCTCGGCGCCTTCCAGGTCCAGCTCGGCGCTGGTGGTCGGCTGCATGACGATTTCCGCGTCGTCGCCCTTGAAACCGGCCTCTTCGAGTGCGTTGCGTACCGCATAGAAGCCAGTGAACGAGGTAAACACATCGATCGAGCCGTCTTCGTGAACAACCACGTCATCGGCGTCGGCTTCCAACGCCGCATCGGTCAGTGCGTCCTCATCGACGCCCGGTGCAAAGCTAATCTGCCCCTTGCGCTCGAACAGATACGCCACCGAACCGTCGGTACCCAGGTTGCCGCCACATTTGCTGAACGCATGGCGCACGGCCGCTGCAGTACGGTTGCGGTTGTCGGTCATGCATTCGACCATCACCGCCACGCCGCCCGGGCCATACCCCTCATAGGTCAGCTCTTCGACATTGTCGGCCTCGGTCGCACCAGCGCCACGGGCAATGGCGCGATCGATGATGTCGCGGCTCATGTTGGCGCCCAGGGCCTTGTCCAGGGCCAGACGCAAACGCGGGTTGGAACCGGGTTCGCCACCGCCCTGGCGAGCGGCGACCGTCAGCTCACGAATCCACTTGGTGAAAATCTTGCCTCTCTTGGCATCCTGACGCTCTTTGCGGTGCTTGATGTTCGCCCACTTGGAATGACCTGCCATAACGCGCTCCAAATTCTCTTTGAAACAATGCCCGCAACGCCTGTAACGGCGGGCGGGCAACAAATATCTCGACCCAATAGAAAAAGGCGCATCCGCAGATGCGCCTTCAGGTCGGCCTTACTCAGCCTTTGGCTGTTCGCGCAGGCGGATGTGCAGCTCGCGCAGCGCCTTGGCGTCGACCAGGCCAGGAGCCTGGGTCATCACGCAAGCAGCGCTCTGGGTTTTCGGGAAGGCAATCACTTCACGGATCGACTGGGCGCCGGTCATCAGCATCACCAGACGGTCCAGACCGAACGCCAGGCCGCCGTGCGGCGGTGCGCCGTACTTCAGGGCGTCCAGCAGGAAGCCGAATTTCTCTTCCTGTTCCGCTTCATCGATGCCCAGCAGACGGAAGACCGCCTGTTGCATTTCCTTGCGATGGATACGGATCGAACCGCCACCCAGCTCGGTGCCGTTGAGCACCATGTCGTAGGCACGGGACAGCGCGGTCGCCGGGTTGGCCTCCAGCTCTTCCGGCGAGCACTTCGGCGCGGTGAACGGGTGGTGCAGCGCGGTGAAGCTGCCGTCGTCGTTCTCTTCGAACATCGGGAAGTCGACGACCCACAGCGGAGCCCATTCGCAGGTCAGCAGGTTCAGGTCGTGACCGAGCTTGATCCGCAGCGCGCCCAGGGCCTCGCTGACGATCTTGGCCTTGTCGGCGCCGAAGAACACGATGTCGCCGTCGACCGCACCCACGCGATCGAGGATCACGTTCAGGTTGGCTTCCGGGATGTTCTTGACGATTGGAGACTGCAGACCGTCAACGCCATTGGCGCGTTCGTTGACCTTGATGTAGGCCAGGCCCTTGGCGCCGTAGATGCCGACGAACTTGGTGTAGTCGTCGATCTGCTTGCGCGGCATGCTCGCCCCGCCAGGAACGCGCAAGGCGGCGATACGGCATTTCGGATCATTGGCCGGGCCGCTGAACACCTTGAATTCGACTTCCTTGAGCTGGTCGGCAACGTCCACCAGTTCCAGCGGGATACGCAGGTCCGGCTTGTCGGAACCGTAGCGACGCATGGCCTCTTCAAAGGTCATGTGCGGGAACTCGCCGAATTCCAGATCCAGCACTTCCTTGAACAGGTTGCGGATCATGCCTTCGGTCAGGCCCATGATGTCTTTTTCATCGAGGAAGCTGGTTTCGATGTCGATCTGAGTGAACTCAGGCTGACGGTCCGCACGCAGGTCTTCGTCGCGGAAGCATTTGGCGATCTGGTAGTAGCGGTCGAAGCCGGCGACCATCAGCAACTGCTTGAACAGCTGTGGCGACTGCGGCAGAGCGAAGAAGCTGCCGGCGTGGGTACGGCTCGGCACCAGATAGTCACGCGCGCCTTCAGGGGTGGCACGGGTCAGGATCGGGGTTTCGACGTCGAGGAAACCGTTCTCGTCCAGGTAGCGACGGATGCTGGTGGTCATGCGCGAGCGCAGACGCAGCTTCTCGGCCATTTCCGGACGGCGCAGGTCGATGAAACGATAGCGCAGGCGGGTTTCTTCGCCCACGTCGGAGTATTCGTTGAGCGGGAACGGCGGGGTTTCCGCTTCGTTCAGCACTTCCAGCTGGTAGCCCAGGACTTCGATCATGCCCGAAGCCATGTTGGCGTTGCCGGCACCGGCCGGACGCAGGCGCACCTTGCCGGTGATCTTGACCACGTATTCGCTGCGCACACGGTCCGCGGCGGCAAAGGTTTCAGCGCGGTCCGGGTCGAACACCACCTGGGCCAGACCTTCACGATCACGGATATCGAGGAAGATCACCCCGCCATGGTCGCGACGACGGTGGACCCATCCGCAAAGGGTAACTTCCTGACCTTCCAGGCTTTCGTTCAGTTGGCCGCAATAATGGCTGCGCATCATGGTAGTGGTTTCACTTCTCGTAATTCGAAATTCGATGGGAGGCCTTGCGCACCTCGGGGTACCGGATAATGCAAGAGCTCGCGCGTGTCGTTCAACTTAATCAGCTTTGTCGCCACCGGCCAGGTTCTTCTTGGCGCCGGTCTTGAAGTCGGTCTCATACCAGCCCGAACCGCCGAGGCGGAAACCTGGCATGGACAGCATTTTTTTCAGCTCGGGCGCCTGGCAGGCAGGGCAATCGACCAACGCAGGCGCGCTGATCTTTTGAATGGCTTCCAGCTGATGACCACAGGAAGCACATTGGTAGTCGTACATGGGCATGAGAGCGTCTCGGCGTACTTAACGTCTGGCTTAACCCGTGCCGAGGCCCGGGTTATATAGCAAAGGGCGGGATTATATCCATTAAATCGGCCCTGTGCAGCCGTATGACGGCACCGATAGACCACCGCCCGCCGAAACGAAGCCAGCACTCCGCTGCCATACCCCAGCCATCGGGCCTGAGGGCGAACCGCCATGATCGGACGACAAGTCATGCCCCATAAAAGCAAATGGCGCCGATAACGGCGCCATTCGGTCTGCGGGATTATTGCTCGCTCAACAGCGAGCGCAGCATCCACGCGGTTTTCTCATGCACCTGCATCCGCTGGGTCAACAGGTCCGCGGTGGGTTCGTCGCTGACCTTGTCGATGATCGGGAAAATGCCACGCGCAGTGCGGGTCACCGCTTCCTGCCCCGCCACCAGTTGCTTGATCATCTCATCGGCGCTTGGTACGCCCTCTTCTTCCTTGATCGAAGAAAGACGCGCGTAGATGGAATAGGCGCCTGGCGCCGGGAACCCCAGGGCGCGGATACGCTCGGCGATCAGGTCCACCGCCAGCGCCAGTTCGTTGTACTGCTCTTCGAACATCAGGTGCAGCGTACGGAACTGCGGGCCCGTGACGTTCCAGTGGAAATTATGGGTCTTCAGATACAGCACATAAGTATCTGAAAGCAGGCGAGAGAGCCCCTCCACGATGGATTTGCGATCTTCTGCGCTGATACCGATATCGATTGCCATGTCTATCTCCGTTAGCACATTGAATTCAACAGGTCAGGTACCGGACCACTCTAGCAAGACTACCCTGCACCCGCAGCCCGGGATTGCCCGAGACCGTGCGACAGATTGCCCCCCCGAGCGGGCGACCAGTACCTGCAAGAAAGCCCACGCCGGTTGTGACCCACCTGAGAAGCCACCGTTCCCGATTTCTTAGATGCTGGCTCTCTAGAACAAGGCTTTGCCCGATAGTCCGGTATTCCCTCAGGACAATCAGGACTTTCGCCCTCCACCCGGCCACAGCACCTGATTTGAGAAGGCCTGGGCTTTGCTGTTAAATAGAGGCCGTGTCGCTGTTGCCTATTTCTCGGCTTCAGCGCATAGGCTGATCCCGCGCACGTGCTCACCGCCTCCCATTGTTCAGAAGCGAACCGTGCACGCTCAGCTCTTCCTTGTGATCCGTCTTAACGTGAGTTCATTAAAATGTTGAAAATCGTCCACCTGCTAACGGGCGCAGCAGCCTTGCTGCTGTCCTTTATCCCTAGCCTGCGATCCGAAGCCGTTCCCTTCCTGCAACAACCCGATGCTCTTTACCTGGCCTTTTTCGGCCTGCTCAACCTGACACTGGCTCCGGTTATCCCCTACTGGAACAAAGGCCCGCGTCACCAACTGCAAAACCTGGTCAGCGCGCTTCTGGTGCTGGCGGTGGTCTTGCAGACCTTGACCCTGCTGGCACCGATGCCGGTTATCGCAGGTCAACCGGCTGTGCTGTTCAGCCTGGTGACCGCGGCGATTGCCGTTCTTCTGCACCTGGCCGTCAGCTTCTACAAATCGTCTCCTTCGGCGAACACTTCGCAAACCTACGACATGAGCAATCGCGATACCGGCACCGTCAAGTGGTTCAACACTTCGAAGGGGTTCGGCTTCATCTCTCGCGACTCCGGCGATGACATCTTCGTGCATTTCCGCGCCATCCGTGGCGAAGGTCACCGCGTCCTGGTGGAAGGCCAGCGCGTGGAGTTCTCCGTCATGAATCGTGACAAGGGCCTGCAAGCCGAAGACGTGATTGCGGCATTGCCACGCCGCTGATTCACGCCCATAAAAAAACCGCGACGCAGCCAGGCTGCTCGCGGTTTTTTATTGCCTGGACGGCAGACCGTCCGGTGCTCAGTAATGTGGCGGCGGAGCCTCTTCTTCGAATGACTCGAACTGCCCCACCATTTCCTCCTGACGCTTGAGCAAAGCGGCCATCTGCAACTGCAGGCGCTCGACCACCCGCTGCTGCCCTACCAGCACATCGTTCAGGGCTTGAATGGTGTCATCCTGAAAAGCCAATCGGCTTTCCAGATCGGTTACCCGTTCTTCCAGGCTCATGACTCAGCCCTCCAGAAACTTGAAATCATCGGTCAGGACCAGTCGTAACCGCTCACGAATCACGGCCACCTGTTCGGCGTCATAGGGCTTGGCAGGCAGCTTGCCCCATACCGGAGCAGGCCAGGCCGCGTCGTCGCGCTTGCGAACGATAACGTGCATGTGCAACTGGCTGACGACATTACCCAGAGTCGCCACATTCAACTTGTCCGCATCGAACGAGTCTTTAAGCAACTCCGCCAGCGCTGTGGTTTCTCGCCATAGTTGCTGCTGGTCCGCGTCATCCAGTTGAAACAACTCGCTGATATCTTCCCGGCGCGGTACCAGGATGAACCACGGGTAATTGGAATCGTTGGACAACAGCAGCCGGCAAAGGGGGAAGTCCCCAATGGGCAATGTGTCTTGTTGAAGTCGTGGATCTAAAGCGAACACCGCGCGCACTCCCGCTCAGCTCATCAAGTTTCAGCTTAGCGAACGCCATGACCGGCTGCCCGCCAAGCGACAGAACGGCAGCATACCTGCGAAAGCTCTTGCGTTCATCGCTCTGCTGCGCAGATCCGCCTCAACACTCATCCCAGATGCCACACGTCAGAGCGCCCCGGCCTGGAACATTTTCCAGCGGGCTGCACCATGACAGAACGAAGCTCATAAAAAACAAGGAGAAAACCGCTAAAGAGCCCCTTCCCTGCGCATTCTTCCAGTGCCCGACGCCGGATGACTATTGAGCTGCATCAAGAAACTTTTGCACCAAAATCTCACAGTGCGTCTACGCTCAGTGCGTTGACCATCCGCCATCTACTCACTCACCAGGGTGAACCGGTAACGTTTTGGAATGGCATGCGTTTTTTTCAAGGAGCAACACCAGGAGGACAGGGAACGTCAAGCCCAAACAAAACGACCTTAAAACCACTGTTTTATGCGGTTTTTACAGCCTGAAGGGCAATCACCGAAAAAAACTCGGCGCCTTCGCGTTTTGTGCACGCTTGTTGCATTCACACTCATATTGTCCCAGGGAGAAGCCATCGGAAAACGGCCTTTCCTGAGACTAATAACAATAGTGGCAAGGCTGCCCCATGGAGATTTGACTGCTTGACCAAAGTTCTTTTTGTTCCAGGTTCAAGCCTTCGAAAACAGCGCTGAAGTTGTCAGTCCGGATACATGCGGACTGCGGATTTGCGACATTGATCGAGCATTTTGCGACAGGGTCGTAAAGAAGCTGAAAGGACTGATACGCAAGTATCGCCAACATTGTCGGCGTGATATAAGTTTGCGCCGACACAAAAAGAAAGAGCCGCCCAGATAATAAAACAGGTGGGACGGCAGTACTCTTCTAAAAACCAAAGGAGCAAATCACGATGCGCGTGATGAAGTGGAGCATGATCGCACTGGCAGTTGCAGCAGCCGGTACGCAAGTGGCTATGGCCGAACCTTTTGTTGGCAACCAGGCCGACGCTAAAGGTTTCGTTGAAGACAGCAAGCTCGACCTGCTGCTTCGCAACTACTACTACAACCGTAACAAGACCGGCTACCACAACCGTGACGACAAAGACTGGACCCAAGGCTTCCATGGTGTCTTCAAGTCTGGCTATACCCAAGGCACTGTTGGGGTAGGCGTTGATGCTTTCGGTTACCTGGGTATCAAACTGGACGGTGAAGACCGTTATTCCGGTTCGGGCAACCTGAGCACCGACAGTGAAGGTCATAACCACGACAGCTTCGGTAAAGCCGGTGCGGCAGCGAAGTTCCGCATCTCCAAGACCGAGCTGAAAATCGGCGACATGCAGCCTTCCACCAGCCCAGTGTTCGCCGTAGGCGGTTCTCGTCTGCTGCCTCAAACTGCGAGCGGTATTCAACTGCAGAGCAGCGAACTCGAAGGTCTCGATCTCGAGGCTGGTCATTTCTACTCGGCTTCCAGCCAGGACGAAATGAACCGCGACGGTGAGTTGCATGCTAATTACGCCAGTTCTGACAAACTTGCTGTCACCTCCAACAGCATGAACTATATCGGCGGCAAGTATGCGATCACCCCTGAACTGAGCGCTTCGCTCTATGGTGGCAAACTGGAAGACGTCTGGAACCAGTACTACGCCAACCTGAACTACACCATTCCACTGGGCGGCGACCAGTCGATCAACCTGGACGGTAACATCTACCGCACCACCGATACTGGCAAAGCCAAAGCTGGTGATATCAGCAACACCACCTACTCGCTGGCAGCGGCCTACTCGTTCCTGAAGGCGCACACCCTTACCCTGGGCTTCCAGAAGGTCAACGGTGACACTCCGTTCGACTATATCGGTGTGGGTGACAACAACCGCGGTGGCGACTCGATCTTCCTCGCCAACTCCATCCAATACTCCGACTTCAACGGCCCAGGCGAGAAATCGGTACAGGCTCGTTATGACCTGAAGATGGCTGAATACGGCGTTCCAGGCCTGAGCTTCATGGCCCGCTACGTAAAAGGCTGGGACATCGACGGCACCAAGATGGACATTGACAGCCCATACCGCAACTACGGTTACGGTGAAGATGGCAAACACCACGAAACCAACCTGGAAGCCAAGTACGTCATCCAGACTGGCCCAGCCAAAGACCTGTCGTTCCGCGCTCGTCAAGCCTGGCACACTGCTAACGCAGATCAGGCCGAAGGCGATATCTCCGAGTTCCGCCTGATCGTCGACTACCCACTGTCGATCTTGTAATAGCGGTTACTTAGCGAGTAATAAAAAAGGCCCATCATTCGATGGGCCTTTTTATTGGGGCTGGCAACTCGCTGAATCTTCGGTTATCGACAGTCTATTGTTACAACCATGTTTCAAACATTCTCCAGCGAGTACCGCTTTAAAAGCCTGACCACTCGATCAGACTTTTAACCCATATCCCCGCTACTGACTCAAACAGCCGCTTCCTGAACCACACGAATCACTCGCTGTGGAAACGGAATATCGATACCCGCTTCCTTCAAGCGATCACGGGACAACTCGTTGAAGCGGAACATCACGTCCCAGTAGTCGGCAGTCTTCACCCAGACACGCAGCGAAAGGGTAATGGCGCTGTCACCCAGCATGGAAACTACCGCCACTGGCTCCGGATCGGCCAGCACGCGCTCGTCCTTGGCCAGGTCCAGCAGGACCTCACGGGCCTTTTGCAGGTCAGCCTCGTAGTTCACGCCGACATCGAAGATCACTTTGCGGGTCAGCTGGCGGTTGTGGTTGGTGATGATGCCGTTGGACAGGTTGCCGTTAGGCACGATGACGGTCTTGTTGTCGCCGGTACGCAGCACCGTGTGGAAGATCTGGATGCTGTCGACCGTGCCGCTGATGCCCTGGGCTTCGATCACGTCGCCGATGCGGAAAGGACGGAACAGCAGGATCAGCACACCACCAGCGAAGTTAGCCAGGCTGCCTTGCAAGGCCAGGCCGATGGCCAGGCCCGCCGCACCGATCGCGGCAACGAACGAAGTGGTTTCGACACCAATCATCGAGGCCACGCTGACAATCAGCAGCACCTTGAGAATGACGTTCGCCAGGCTGCTGATAAAACCCTGCAAGGCCTGGTCGGCATTACGCAGCGCCAGCAGCTTGCCGACTTTTTGCGTCAGACTGTTGATCAGCCACCAACCGATGGCCAGTGTGATGACGGCCAGCAGTACCCGACTGCCGTATTCCATGATCATCGGAATCCAGGCTTGGGAAGCCTTGACCAGGTTGTCCACTTCAGCATTCAAATCCATCTATCTCTCCTGATTCCCGGCGGTCGGGCATACAAAAACAAGGGTGAAACGAGTGGTTCCATGGAAGCTCAATCGTTTCCGCCCATTACTCGGGCCTCGGACGCCAATAAGCTCGCGAGGTTCCCGAAAAATCCGATCAGTCGCGGAAGTTGTTGAACTGCAGCGGCATGCCGAACTCTTTCGCGCGCAGGGCGGCGATGGCTTCCTGCAGATCGTCGCGCTTCTTGCCGGTCACCCGTACCTGCTCGCCCTGGATCGCAGCCTGGACCTTCAGCTTGGCGTCCTTGATATGGGCAACGATCTTTTTCGCCAGCTCTTTGTCGATGCCTTCCTTGAGGGTCGCTTCCTGCTTCATCACCTTGCCCGAAGCGTAAGCGTCCTTGACCTCAAGGCACTGCACATCGATCTTGCGCTTGACCAGGGCCAGCTTGAGGATCTCGATCATCGCTTCCAGCTGGAATTCAGCTTCAGCGGTGAGGTTGACGGTGAGTTCCTTTTCCTTGAACTCGAAACTGCCCTTGCCCTTCAAGTCATAGCGGCGGTCCAACTCCTTGACGGCGTTTTCCACGGCGTTGGTGACTTCGTGTTTGTCCAGTTCGGATACCACGTCGAACGACGGCATGTAATTTCTCCAATAAAAAAGGGGCGCAGCTCGATAAAGATGGAGCACGCCCGGTTTGCGGTTAAAATCCGGGCTCATTATAACGGGTCTTTCCCCTCCTTCACTGCGAGCCGCGCATGCGCCTGCCAAACCGAGCACCACGCTGATGTCGACTACCTGGCACATTCTGGGCACGGGCAGCCTCGGCACCCTCTGGGCAACACGCCTGGCCCGGGCCGGCTTGCCGGTACGCCTGATCCTGCGCGACCAGGCTCGCCTGCAGGCTTACCAGGCCGCGGGTGGGCTGACGCTGGTGGAACAAGGGCAGGCCAGTTTTCATGCCATTCCCGGCGAGACCGTCGACAACCCTGAACCCATTACCCGCCTGCTGGTGGCCTGCAAGGCCTATGACGCGCAACAGGCCGTCAGCCAGTTGGTCGCGCGCCTGGCGCCCGATGCCGAACTGATCCTGCTGCAGAACGGCCTGGGCAGCCAGGACGCCGTGGCCGCCCAGGTGCCGCAGGCCCGCTGCATTTATGCCTCGAGCACCGAAGGCGCCTTTCGCGACGGCGACTGGCGCGTGGTGTTCGCCGGTCATGGCTACACCTGGCTGGGGGACGCCAGCCACCCCACCGCGCCCTTCTGGCTCGACGACCTGAGCGCCAGCGGCATCCCCCATGAATGGAGCGCGGACATCCTGACCCGCCTCTGGCGCAAGCTGGCGCTCAACTGCGCGATCAATCCCCTGACGGTCCTGCATGACTGCCGCAACGGCGGCCTGCTGCAGCATCATTGCGAAGTGGCGATGCTGTGCGTCGAGTTGAGCGAACTGCTGGAACGTTGCGGCCAGCCCACCGCGGCCGAAAACCTGCAGCAGGAAGTGGAGCGGGTGATCCAGGCGACCGCCGCCAACTACTCCTCCATGTACCAGGACGTCGCCAGCCGACGCAGGACCGAAATCAGCTATTTATTGGGGCATGCCTGCGACGTTGCCGCCAGGCACCAGTTGCACCTGCCCAACCTCAGCCGCCTGCGTCGGCTATTGGTGGAACACCTGCAACAGCGCGGATTGCCCAGCGACTGAGCAGCGGCTACGCTGCCCACGTGTTCCTCTCTAGCGACGTCCCCGATGCCATTGCGCCAGCGCCTTGAAAACCTGCCGGTCGGCCAAAAACTGCTGGCCGCCTTGCTCGTCCTGCTGATTACCGTACTGCTGGTCGCCAACCTGACCTTCATCAGCGCCGCCTACTGGATCTCCCAGGAAAGCATGGCCCCGCAAGCCTTGCAGACCATCGGAAGGCTGGTATCCAACCCAACCCTGGCCGCGCAGGCGCTGGATTCGCCACAAAACGCCGAGAAGCTACTCAACGAACTCAACAGCTACTCCCCCCTGCGCGCCGCAGCGATCTATGACGGCAAGGGCACGCGCCTGGCCCAGTTGCAACATGGCGAACGCCTGAGCCTGCCGGAGCGCTATCGGCATATCGAAGCCTGGCAACTGACCGAATTTCGCAGCAACCAGATCATCACCCTGCCCCGCGCCGGCCAGCCCCCCGGCCATCTGTTGCTGGTGGCCAGCAGTGAACTGCCGATGGCCTTCTACACCGGCACCCTGACCGCGAGCCTGGGTATCCTGATCTTCAGTGTGCTGCTGTGGTTGATCATTGCCCGGCAGATCAAGCGGCTGATCACCCAACCCATCCACCAGCTGGAAGAACTGTCCCGACAAGTGACACGCGAGGAAAACTATTCCCTGCGCGCCGCCCGCGGCAACCGCGATGAGATCGGCAGCCTGGCCGAGGCCTTCAACACCATGCTGTCGCGCATCGAGGCGCGAGAGCAGCAACTCAAGCGCGCCCGCGACGACTCCCAGGCGGCCTATGACCAGGCCCAGGGACTGGCCGAAGAAACCCGCCACACCAACCGCAAGCTGGAACTGGAAGTCCAGGTGCGCAGCAAGATCGAAAAGAAACTCACCGGCTTCCAGAACTACCTCAACAGCATCATCGACTCGATGCCCTCGGCCCTGATCGCCCTGGACGAGCAGCTCTATGTCACCCAATGGAACCAGGAAGCCAGCGCCCTCTCCGGCACGCGCCTGGACGAAGCGCTGAACCAGCCGATCTTCCTCGCCTTCGAACCGCTCAAGCCGTTCCTGCCGCAACTCAAGGAAACCGTAGAGCAGCATACGGTCACCAAGGTCGAGCGGGTCACCTGGGTCAAGGACGACGAGGCCCGGCATTACGCCCTTACCTTCTACCCGCTGATGGGCGGTGCCGGGCGCGGCGTGGTGATCCGGATCGACGACATCACCCAGCGCCTGTCCCTGGAAGAAATGATGGTGCAGTCGGAAAAAATGCTCTCCGTGGGAGGGTTGGCCGCCGGCATGGCCCATGAAATCAACAACCCGCTGGGAGCGATCCTGCACAACGTGCAGAACATTCGTCGGCGCCTGTCACCCGAGCTGCCGAAGAACCTGGAGCATGCCGAGCAGTTGGGCATCGAACTGGAAACCGTCAACCATTACCTGCAGAGCCGCGAAGTGCCGCAACTGCTCGACGGCATCCAGCAGGCCGGCGCCCGGGCGGCGAAGATCGTGACCCATATGCTCAGCTTCAGCCGGCGCAGCAACCGGCAGATGGCGCCTTGTGACCTGCCGGCACTGATCGACCAGGCCGTGGAAATTGCCGGCAACGACTTCGACCTGGCCATAGGCTTCGACTTCAAGGGCCAGGCCATCATCCGCCAGTTCGACCCGCAACTGGGGCCGGTGCCCGGTACCGCCAACGAACTGGAACAGGTCCTGCTCAACCTGCTGAAAAACGCCGCCCAGGCCATTCACCAGCGGGTAGACGACAGCGAACCCGGGCGCATTATCCTGCGTACTCGGCTGAACCCGCCCTGGGCGGAAATCCAGGTCGAGGACAACGGCATCGGCATGAGCGAAAACGTGCGCAAACGGACCTTCGAGCCGTTCTTCACCACCAAGGAAATCGGCCAGGGCACCGGCCTTGGGCTGTCGGTTTCGTACTTCATCATCACCAACAATCACAAAGGCCAGATGGAAGTGCAGTCGACGCAGGGCCAGGGCACATGCTTCACCTTGCGTTTGCCACTGGCGGGCAGTCAGCCGCCACCACTGGAACATCCCCCACTGGAGAGGTAAGCATGGGCTTTCGCTTGTCGAAGATTTACACCCGCACCGGCGACAAAGGCGAAACCGGGCTGGGTGACGGGCGCCGGGTTCCCAAGGACCATCCGCGGGTCGAAGCCATCGGCGAAGTCGATACGCTGAACAGCCAGCTCGGGTTGCTCCTGGCCGGGCTGATTGAACAGCGCACCGAGCATCCGGGTTTGCAGGAATTGATCGATGTCCTGGCGCCCTGCCAGCACCGCCTCTTCGACCTGGGTGGTGAGTTAGCCATGCCGGTGTATCAGGCACTGAATGCCACGGAAGTCGAACGCCTGGAAGCAGCTATCGATACCTGGAACGAAGAGTTGGGGCCGCTGGAGAATTTCATTTTGCCGGGCGGTTCGGCCTTGATCGCCCAGGCTCATGTTTGCCGCAGCCTGGCGCGCAGTACCGAGCGACGTTGCCAGCACTTGAATGCCGTGGAACCGCTGGAGGGGGTCGGCCTGGCCTACATCAATCGCCTGTCCGACTTGCTGTTCGTGGCGGCGCGCCTGATTGCCAAGCGCCAGGGGATCGCCGAGATTCTCTGGCAGGCGGCGGCGAAACCCGAATAGCAGGCGCCTTTACCCTCTCTGATCACCAGCAAGCCCGCTCCTGCAGCTTATGCAGGAGCGAACCGGCCGGTGACTGGCATCAGGGCCAGAACGCGCGAATCCCCGCCACCCCTTGCGCCCCGGCCTGCCAGGCCTGCTCGCGCTGGTCCGGACCGACGCCGCCCAGCAGGTACACCGGTTTGTTGAAACCGCTGATCAGTCGGGCGGCCTGCTCCCAACCCAGCGGCTGCGCATCAGGGTGGGTCTGGGTCGGCTGGACCGGCGACAGCGTCACGAAGTCCACATCCATCTGCTGCGCCAAGGACAGCTCTTCAGCGTCATGGCAGGACGCCGCCAGCCAGCGCTCCTTGCCAAAGGGACGCCCGGCGCTGGCATATTTGCGCAGCTGCGCCGAGGTGATATGCCAGCCCGCCGAGGGGAAATCCCCCAGCCATTCGAACGGCCCCTTGAGCATCAATTGCGCCTTGCCCGCGCACAGGCCAACCGCATCCACCGCCAGGTCGCGGTATTGCGGGTCGTAGCCATTGGGTGCACGTAGCTGGATCAACCTGCCGCCACCGGCAATGGCTTTCTGCATGCCCCGCAACAGCGCCGGCGTTTCCAACCCTTCCGGGGTGATCAGGTATTCGCTCGGCAAGCGCGCCGCCGCCACGATCGGCTGGTTGGCCGCCGGGAACTCGTAGTTCTCCAGCTCGCGGGCCGTGACCCAGGCCAAAGGCTGGCCCTCGGCGCCATGGGGCTCGCCGGTAAAGGCGGAAACTTCCCAGACATCCAGCAACACCTGCTTGTCCGGGTAGTCATGCTGCACCTTGATCAATGGTCGCGCCTGGGACACCAGAATGCCCAGCTCTTCCTGCAGCTCACGGGTCAGCGCCGCTTCCACCGCCTCGTCCGCTTCGACCTTGCCGCCGGGAAACTCCCAGAGGCCGCCCTGATGCTGGGTATCGGCACGTCGGGCAATCAGGATCCTGCCGTCGGTATCACGGATAACGGCCGCCGCCACATGTACTCGTTTCACCGCACTACTTCCTCTAAACCGGCTTTCTGCCACGCCTTGAAGGCTGGCCATTGATAGATCGTTTCAACATAGGCTGCATCGACAGCCGGCAGCGCCACCCGATAGGTGCGCAGGCGCACGGCGATCGGCGCAAAAAAGGCGTCCGCCAGGCTGACCCGGCCAAACAGGAAAGGTCCTGGCTCGGTCGCGGCCGCGCGACACTCGGCCCACAAGGCCAGCATCCGCTCGATATCGGCCTGGGCTTCGGGTGGCATGGGCGACAGCGCAGCATCGCGGCTCAGGTCGAACGGCAGGTTGCCGCGCAGGCCGAAGAAACCGCTGTGCATCTGCGCACAGGCCGAGCGGGCCTGGGCACGGGCGGCCACATCGCGCGGCCAGAGCTCGGCTTCGGGGAAACGCTCGACCAGGTATTCGGCAATCGCCAGGGAATCGGCGATGGTGCCGTGTTCGGTCTTCAGCAACGGGACTTTGCCGGTCGGCGAATGCTTGAGAATCCGCTCGCGGGTATCGGGCTGGTTCAGCTTGATCAGTTCTTCGGTGTAAGTCGCGCCGGCCAGCTCAAGCGCCAGGGCGGCGCGCAGCGACCAGGAGGAATAGAGTTTGTCGCCGATGATCAGGTGAAGATTCATGTCGGGCACCTTTCAGAGGAGATGGAGGCCATGGGCCTCCATCGCGAGCAGGCTCGCTCCTACACGTGATGCGTCGCGTCCATGTAGAAGCGAGTAGCGGTGTATCAGGTACGGTATTCCGCGTTGATTTTCACGTACTCGTGGGACAGGTCGGTGGTCCAGATGGTTTCGCTGCAATCACCGCGTCCCAGCTCGATGCGGATGGTGATTTCTTCCTGCTGCATCACCGCCGCGCCCTGGGCTTCGGTGTAGCTGGCGGCGCGCGCGCCACGGCTGGCGATACAGACTTCGCCGAGGAAAACGTCGATCTTGCTCACATCCAGGTCCGGCACGCCGGCACGACCGACAGCGGCCAGGATACGCCCCCAGTTCGGGTCGGACGCGAACAGCGCGGTCTTGATCAACGGCGAGTGGGCCACGGTGTAGCCGACATCCAGGCACTCCTGGTGATTGCCGCCGCCGTTGACTTCGACCGTGACGAACTTGGTCGCCCCTTCGCCGTCACGCACGATGGCCTGGGCCACTTCCATGCACACTTCGAATACCGCCTGCTTCAGCGCGGCGAACAGCGGGCCGCTGGCTTCGGTGATTTCCGGCAAGCCTGCCTGGCCAGTGGCGATCAGCATGCAGCAGTCGTTGGTGGAGGTATCGCCGTCGATGGTGATGCGGTTGAACGACTTGTTGGCGCCGTCCAGCAACAGGTTCTGCAGCACTTCACGGGACACTTTGGCATCGGTGGCGATGTAGCCGAGCATGGTCGCCATGTTCGGACGAATCATGCCCGCGCCCTTGCTGATACCAGTGACAGTGATGGTCACGCCGTCGTGCTGGAACTGGCGGCTGGCCCCCTTGGGCAGAGTGTCGGTGGTCATGATGCCAGTGGCCGCGGCGGCCCAGTTGTCCACGGACAGGTCGTCCAGCGCGGCCTGCAGCGCGCCTTCGATCTTCTCGACCGGCAGTGGCTCGCCGATGACCCCGGTGGAATACGGCAGTACGGCGCTGGCGTCGACGCCCGTCAGCTCGGCCAGCTTGGCGCAGGTGCGGGTCGCGGCGGCCAGGCCTGGCTCGCCGGTACCGGCGTTGGCGTTGCCGGTGTTGGTCAGCAGGTAACGCACAGGGCCTTGCACACGCTGCTTGGCCAGGATCACCGGAGCGGCGCAGAACGCGTTCAAGGTGAACACACCGGCCACTGTGGAACCCTCGGCGCAGCGCATGACCACAACATCCTTGCGCCCCGGGCGCTTGATGCCCGCCGAAGCGATACCGAGTTCAAAACCGGCAACCGGGTGCAACGTTGGCAAAGGACCAAGACCAACAGCCATGAATGCGCTCCTCTTTAACCTGATGTGTGCACTGCCATCGCGAAAGGCAGTGCGGCGAATGGAAAAACGCCGCGACGGCTGATGCCGGTCGCGGCGCGGGTATTTCAGTGTCTGGCGAAAATCTTAGTTGATCTGGCCGTGACAGTGTTTGTACTTCTTGCCCGAACCGCAGTAGCACAGTTCGTTGCGACCCAGTTTCTGCTCGTTGCGTACCGGAGCGGAGGCCAGGGCCACGTCGACATCGACGCCCTCTTCCAGCGCTTCCGGCTGCTCAAGGCCCGGAGCTTCGGCGTGCTCGAACTGCATGCGCTGAGCCAGTGCCTCGGCTTCCTGGCGCAGGCGCGCCTCTTCCTCGACCGGATCCTCGCGGCGAACCTGAACGTGCGACAGCACACGGATCGAGTCGCGCTTGATGGAATCCAGCAGTTCGGAGAACAGGGTGAAGGACTCGCGCTTGTATTCCTGTTTCGGGTTCTTCTGCGCATAACCACGCAGGTGAATACCGTGGCGCAGGTGATCCATGGTCGACAGATGGTCTTTCCACAGGTCGTCCAGGACGCGCAGAACGATTTGCTTCTCGAAGGTGCGCAGTGCTTCGGCACCGGCCTGGTCTTCTTTCTCGTTGTACGCCGCCACCAGCTCGTTCAGCAGTTTCTCGCGCAGGGTTTCTTCGTACAGGTGATCGTCTTCGTCGAGCCATTGCTGGATCGGCAGGGTCACACCGAAGTCGCTCTGCAACGCCGCTTCCAGACCGGCCACGTCCCACTGCTCAGGCAGCGATTGTGGAGGGATGTGCGCGCTGACGGTGGCGTTGAGCACGTCCTGGCGGAAGTCGGAGATGGTTTCGCCGATGTTGTCCGCGGCCAGCAACGTGTTACGCATGTGATAGATCACTTTACGCTGTTCGTTGTTGACGTCGTCGAACTCGAGCAGTTGCTTGCGAATGTCGAAGTTGCGGCCTTCTACCTTGCGCTGGGCCTTTTCGATCGCGTTGGTCACCATGCGGTGCTCGATCGCTTCGCCGGACTGCATGCCCAGGGCCTTCATGAAGTTCTTCACCCGGTCGGAGGCGAAGATGCGCATCAGGCTGTCTTCCAGGGACAGGTAGAAACGGCTGGAACCGGCGTCGCCCTGACGACCGGCGCGACCACGCAGCTGGTTGTCGATTCGGCGCGATTCGTGACGCTCGGACGCGATCACCTGCAGGCCGCCGGATTCCAGCACCTGCTGGTGACGCTTCTGCCAGTCGGCCTTGATCTGGGCAATCTGCTCAGGAGTCGGGTTTTCCAGGGAGGCGACTTCGACTTCCCAGTTACCGCCCAACAGGATGTCGGTACCGCGACCGGCCATGTTGGTGGCGATGGTCAGGGCACCCGGACGGCCGGCCTGGGCAATGATTTCCGCTTCTTTTTCGTGGAACTTGGCGTTCAGGACCTTGTGTTCGATGCCTTCCTTCTGGAGCAGGTTGGACATGTGCTCGGAAGTTTCGATGGTCGCGGTGCCCACCAGAACCGGACGGCCCTGGGTCATGCATTCCTTGATGTCGTTGATGATCGCGGCATATTTCTCGTCCGCGGTCAGGAACACCAGATCGTTGTAGTCTTTGCGCGCCAGCGGCTTGTTCGGCGGGATGACCATCACCTGCAGACCGTAGATCTGATGGAACTCGAAGGCTTCGGTGTCCGCGGTACCGGTCATGCCGGACAGCTTGGTGTACAGACGGAAGTAGTTCTGGAAGGTGGTCGACGCCAGGGTCTGGCTCTCGGCCTGGATGTTGAGGTTTTCCTTGGCTTCGATGGCCTGGTGCAGGCCTTCGGACAGACGGCGACCCGGCATGGTACGACCGGTGTGCTCGTCCACCAGGACCACCTGGCCATCCTGGACGATGTACTCGACGTTGCGGTTGAACAGCTTGTGCGCGCGCAGTCCGGCATACACGTGGGTCAGCAGGCCCAGGTTGTGCGCCGAGTACAGGCTCTCGCCTTCCGCCAGCAGGCCGACCTGGGTCAGCATCTCTTCGATGAACTGGTGACCGGCTTCGTTGAGTTCGACCTGACGGGTCTTCTCGTCGACGGTGAAGTGACCGGCCTTGGTCACCTCGCCTTCCACTTCCTCGATGTGCTGCTCAAGGCGCGGGATCAGCTTGTTGATCTCGGTGTAGAGCTTGGAGCTGTCTTCGGCCTGGCCGGAGATGATCAGCGGGGTACGGGCCTCGTCGATCAGGATCGAGTCGACTTCGTCGATCACGGCAAAATTGAGCTCGCGCTGGAACTTGTCTTCCATGCTGAAAGCCATGTTGTCGCGCAGGTAGTCGAAACCGAATTCGTTGTTGGTGCCGTAGGTGATGTCGGCGGCGTAGGCAGCGCGCTTCTCTTCCGGCGGCTGGAACGGCGTGACCACGCCGACCGTCAGGCCGAGGAATTCATAGAGCGGGCGCATCCAGTTGGCGTCGCGGCGGGCCAGATAGTCGTTCACCGTAACCACGTGCACGCCCTTGCCGGACAGCGCGTTGAGGTAAACGCCCAGTGTTGCCACCAGGGTCTTGCCTTCACCGGTACGCATTTCGGCGATCTTGCCTTCATGCAAGGTCATGCCGCCGATCAACTGTACGTCGAAGTGGCGCATACCCATGACCCGCTTGCCGGCTTCGCGGGCGACCGCAAAGGCTTCGGGAAGCAGTTTGTCGAGGGATTCACCTTTGGCTATGCGGGCCTTGAACTCTGCAGTCTTGGCGCGCAACTGATCGTCCGAAAGGGCCACCATTTGCTCTTCGAAGGCATTGACGATCTGTACCGTCTTGAGCATGCGTTTGACTTCACGCTCGTTCTTGCTTCCAAAAAGTTTCTTTAACAAAGGCGCAAACATATCGGCAGGATCTTCCACACATAGGGATGGAGGGCGGCCCCGTGAGTCGCCCGTGCAGCCCTCATGGCCGCATGCGAACGAGTATTCTACCCGGAAACGATGGTGAGGAAAGTGGCGTTATTCCACGATGCTGGTACAGCGCTGTGACGGGGCCCACTTACAATAAGGCCTTTTACGCCAGTTTCAACCCGGACGAATACGAAGTTAACCATTGATTTAATGGATAAAGCCTCGCCGCAGCGATGAACGAGGTCAGGCCGGCGCTTTCTGCTACCATGGCGGCTCTGTAACTTCAGGTGTCTGATCATGGCATTTCGCCCTCTTACGGCCAGAGCACCCGCCGTACTCCTTCGCGAAGCCAAGCCTCTCAAAGCCATACTCGGCCACGCCCAGCGCCTGGCGCACTTGCAGCGCCTGCTGGAAAGCCAGCTGCAACCGGCCGCGCGCGAGCACTGCCATGTTGCCTCCTGGCGCGAAGGCAGCCTGCTGCTGATCGTCACCGACGGCCATTGGGCGACGCGCCTGCGTTATCAGCAAAAACGCCTGCAACGTCAGCTTTTGGAGTTCAATGAGTTCAACAATCTGACGCGAATCCTGTTCAAAGTGCAGCCTCCCACCGTGCAACGCGGTGCGACCGGGCACACCATGGACCTGTCGAGCAACGCCGCCGAGACCATTCAGGCCACTGCCGACGGCATCACCGATCCCAACCTGCGCGCCGCCCTGGAGCGCCTGGCCAGCCACGCCAAATCACGGACGTAACTGGCCAACCGCCGATCAGCGGCGCTTGCTGCCACCCAGCAGAGACCCCATCAGCCCACGCACCAGCTGCCGCCCCAATTGATTGGCGGCCTGGCGCATGGCGGACTTCAGGGCCTGACCGGCGGCGGTACCGAGGAACTCGCCAGCCCGATCGGTAAAGCTCGGCTCCTCGGCGGCCGGTTTGCCTGGCGCAACCTCGGCCTCCGGTGCCAGGCCCTTGCGTCCCATCAGCACTTCATAGGCCGACTCGCGGTCGACCGGCTTGTCATAACGGCCGACCAACGGCGAACTGTTGATCAGCGCCGCACGCTCGGCCTCGGTCAACGGCCCGATGCGCGACTGCGGCGGTGCCACCAGCACTCGCTGGACCATCTCCGGCGTACCTTTTTCCTGCAGGGTACCGACCAGCGCCTCGCCAATCCCCAGCTCGGTGAGCACCGACAGGGCATCGAACGCCGGGTTCGGCCGGAAGCCGTCCGCCACGGCGCGCAAGGATTTCTGTTCCTTGGCGGTGAATGCCCGCAAGCCGTGCTGGACGCGCAGCCCCAGTTGCGCCAGCACGTCGTCCGGTAAGTCGCCTGGCGACTGGGTGACGAAGTACACGCCCACGCCTTTGGAGCGAATCAGCCGTACCACCTGCTCCAGCCGCTCCTGCAACGCCTTGGGCGTGCCGGCGAACAACAGGTGGGCTTCGTCGAAAAACAGCGCCAGCAGCGGCTTTTCCGCATCGCCGCGCTCCGGCAGTTGCTCGAACAGCTCGGCCAGCAGCCACAACAGGAAGGTCGCATAGACCTTGGGCGCCTCGTGCACCAGGCGGCTGGCGTCGAGCAGGTGAATCCGCCCGCGCCCGTCACTGGCCGGCTGCAGGATGTCTTCCAGTTGCAGGGCCGGCTCGCCGAACAGGGCTTCGGCGCCCTGCTGCTCCAGGGTGGCCAGCCGCCGCAACAGGGCCTGGCTGGAGCCGGTGGTCATCAGCGCCGCGTCATCCCCCAGCAGCTGCGGGTTGTCCTTGAGGTGGTTGAGCAACGCCTTGAGGTCTTTCAGGTCGAGCAGCAACAGGCCTTCGCGGTCAGCCACCTTGAATGCCGCATACAACGCCGATTGCTGGCTGTCGGTCAGTTCCAGCAGGCTGCCCAGCAGCAGCGGGCCCATTTCGCTCAGGGTGGTCCGCAGCGGGTGCCCGGACTGCCCGTGAATGTCCCACAACGTGACCGGATAAGCCTGGGGCTTGTGGTTCAGCCACGGCATCCCGGCAATACGTTCGGCAACCTTGCCCTGGGGATTGCCCGCGGCGCCCAGGCCACACAGGTCACCCTTGATGTCCGCGGCGAACACCGCGACACCGGCATCGCTGAAAGTTTCTGCCAGCCGTTGCAAGGTGACGGTTTTCCCTGTCCCGGTAGCGCCTGCCACCAGCCCGTGACGATTTGCCAGGCGCATGGCCTGGGCAATCGGTTGCCCCGCGAGATCGGCACCGATAACGAGTTGCGATGAATCCGGCATTTTGTCACCCATGGTTAATCTTTAGCCTTGACCGGCCGATAGATCAGAAAAGACTGAAAAATAGGCCAGATAATTCCCCAAGGAGAGGTGGAAATATCAACTTACTTTCAACCCCGCCCATTTTGCGCGCTTTTATAAGAGCACGCTCGTGACATTAAGACCTAGCGGACACCACAAGCCATGAACAAAAACCTGCGCTTCAGCCATAAAATCCTGCTTGCCGCCGCCCTCATCGTTATTGCCGCCTTCGCCTCCTTTACGCTGTACAACGATTATTTACAGCGCAACGCGATCCGCGAAGACCTGGACAATTACCTGCATGAAATGGGCGATGTGACCGCGAGCAACATCCAGACCTGGCTCACCGGGCGCATCCTGTTGATCGAAAACCTGGCGCAGAACCTGGCAATCGACCCGCAATCGACCAAGGTCGCCAGCCTGCTCGAACAGAAGGCCTTGACCTCGACCTTCATGGCCTCCTACCTGGGCGATGCCAGCGGCAGCTTCACCATCCGCCCGGATGCGAAGATGCCCGACGGTTTCGATCCCCGGGTTCGCCCCTGGTACAAGGGCGCCGAAAGCAGCAGCGGCTCGACCCTCACCGAACCCTATATAGATGCCGCCACCGGCCAGCTGATCATTTCCGTCGCCACCGCCTCGCGTCATGCCGGGCAGAGCATCGGCGTGGTGGGTGGCGACCTGAGCCTGCAGACCCTGGTCGAAACCCTCAATGCCCTGGATTTCGACGGCATGGGCTATGCCTTCCTGGTCAGCGCCGACGGCAAGATCCTGGTGCACCCGGACAAGGCGCTGGTGATGAAGAGCCTGAGCGAGGCCTATCCGCAGAACACCCCACGCATCAGTGGCGACTTCAGCGAAATCGAAGTCGAGGGCAAGACCCGCATCGTCACCTTCACCCCGATCAAGGGCCTGCCGTCGGTGAATTGGTACATCGGCCTGTCCGTGGACAAGGACAAGGCGTTCTCGATGCTCAGCGAGTTCCGCGCCTCCGCCATCATTGCCACTATCATCGCCGTGGCCATCATCATCGCCCTGCTGGGCATGCTGATCCGGGTGCTGATGCAGCCCCTGCACGTCATGACCCGCGCCATGCAGGACATCGCCGACGGCGAAGGCGACCTGACCCGTCGCCTGACCATCCAGAACCAGGATGAATTCGGCATCCTCGGCACCGCGTTCAACCGCTTCGTGGAGCGCATCCACGGTTCGATCCGCGAAGTGTCGTCGGCCACCGAGCACGTCAACGAAGTCGCCCTGCGGGTGGTCAGCGCCTCCAATTCGTCGATGCTCAACTCCGACGAGCAGGCCAGCCGCACCAACAGCGTGGCCGCGGCGATCAATCAGCTCGGCGCCGCCGCCCAGGAAATCGCCCGCAACGCCGCCCAGGCTTCGCAGCAGGCCAGCGATGCGCGCAGCCTGGCCGAGGACGGCCAGCAGGTGGTGGACCGCAGCATCCTGGCGATGAACCAGCTGTCGGACATGATCAGCGCCTCCAGCAGCAACATCGAAACCCTCAACAGCAAGACGGTGAACATCGGGCAGATCCTCGAAGTCATCACCAGCATCTCCCAGCAGACCAACTTGCTGGCCCTCAACGCCGCCATCGAAGCGGCGCGGGCGGGCGAGGCCGGACGCGGTTTCGCCGTGGTCGCCGATGAAGTGCGCAACCTGGCCCATCGCACCCAGGAATCGGCGCAACAGGTGCAGACCATGATCGAGGAGCTGCAGGTTGGTGCCCGCGAGTCGGTCAGCACCATGAGCAACAGCCAGCGCCACAGCCAGGACAGCGTGGAGATCGCCAACCAGGCCGGCGAACGCCTGAACAGCGTGACCCAGCGCATTGGCGAGATCGACGGCATGAACCAGTCGGTCGCCACCGCGACCGAGGAACAGACCTCGGTGGTGGAGTCGATCAACATGGACATCACCGAAATCAACACCCTGAACCAGGAAGGGGTGGAAAACCTGCAGTCGACCCTGCGTGCCTGTTCCGACCTCGAGCAGCAGGCCGCCCGCCTGAAGCAACTGGTCGGCAGCTTCCGTATCTGACCCTTCCGCCAGCCGATGCCTGGGCAAAACCCAGGCATCGGCTGGCAACAATCGCCCCTGGATCCACAGCAAGCCGTTCATCCAGACGCGTCGCCAACCGCCACGGCATCCCGACCGAACATCTATCCTTGATAAGGGTCAACCCTAAGGAGAACACCGGATCGGAGGGATGATCATCGTGCATATCGCTGACATAACCATGTTCTACGCCCCTGCCAGCGGTGGCGTGCGCACTTATCTGGACGCCAAGCATCGTCGCCTGGGACGCCAACCAGGAATCCGCCACAGTTTGCTGATCCCCGGGGCTCACTTCAGCGAACGCGACGGCATCTATAAAGTCCCCGCTCCCGCCCTGCCCTTTGGCAAGGGCTACCGTTTTCCCCTGCGCCTGGGGCCCTGGCGCAATGTGCTCCATGACCTGCAACCGGACCTGATCGAAGTCGGCGACCCCTACCTCACCGCCTGGGCGGCCCTGGATGCCCGCCGCCAGCTGGATGTACCTGTGATCGGCTTTTATCACTCGGACCTGCCGCTGCTGGTCAGCAACCGCATGGGCCCCTGGTTCACCCCGAATGTCGAGGCCTATGTGCGCAAGCTGTACGGCAATTTCGACCGGGTCCTGGCCCCCAGCCAGGTCATGGCCGACAAACTGATCGGCCTGGGCGTGCGCAACGTCTATGTGCAACCCCTGGGCGTGGACCTGCAGACCTTCCACCCGAGCCACCGCGACCCTGGCCTGCGCGCCGCACTGGGGATTGCCGAAGACAGCCGCCTGCTGATCTTTGCCGGCCGTGGCTCCAAGGAAAAGAACCTGCCGGTGCTGCTCAACTGTATGCAGCGCCTGGACAAGCGCTACCACCTGCTGCTGGTGGGCTCGGCCATGCCGACCGCGGTGCCGGAGAATGTCACGGTGATCGACCAGTTCTGCCCGGCCCCTCAGGTCGCCCGCCTGATGGCCAGCGCCGACGCCCTGGTACATGCCGGGGATCAGGAAACCTTTGGCCTGGTGATCCTGGAAGCCATGGCCAGTGGCATTCCCGTGGTCGCGGTGGCCGCCGGGGCCTTTCAGGAAATCGTCACCGCGGAAGGTGGCCTGCTGTGCGCGCCAAACAATCCGCTGGCGATGGCCCAGGCCGTACAGGAATTGTTCGCCCAAGGCTGTGCCGAGCGAGGCCAACGGGCGCGCCGCCATGTCGAACGCTACTACGCCTGGGATACGGTGGTCGCCAGCCTGCTGGAGCACTACCGCGCCGTACTCGGCACCCAGCAGCCGATGCTGGCCCATGGTTGAGTCCGCCGGTGTGCCCAGCGTGCTGCTGGTCTTGCACGATGTCGCGCCACAGACCTGGATCGACTACCAACCCTTCGTCGAAGCCGTCGACGCCATGGGCAACGTGCCGATGACCTGGCTGGTGGTACCGGATTTTCACCGACACAACCCGCTCGATGCTCACCCCGGGTTTCGCCGGCTGCTCAGCGCGCGCCTGGAACGGGGCGACGAACTGGTGCTGCACGGTTACTTCCATTGCGATGAGGGTCCGCCACCGCGTACCCCGTATGACGGGTTCATGCGCCGCGTGTACACCCATGAGGGCGAGTTCTACAGCCTCTCGGAAAATGCTGCCCTGGCACGCCTGCATGCTGGCCTGGAACTGTTCCAGCGCTATAACTGGCCCCTGCAGGGGTTTGTCGCCCCCGCCTGGCTGATGAGCCCGGGCACACGCCAGGCCCTGCGCCAACTGCCTCTGCGCTACACCAGCGGCCCGCAACAGCTGTACCGGCTGCCGGACTTCTCGCCGATCGCCGCCCCCGGCCTGGTGTGGAGTGCCCGCAGCGCCTGGCGCCGAAAAGCCTCCCGGCTGGTCAGCCTGCAACGTGAACGACGCTGGCGGCAGGCACCGGTGATTCGCCTCGGCCTGCACCCGGTGGACATGCGTTACCCCGACTCGCGCCAGTACTGGCTGGACACCCTCGAGCGCCTGCTGGAACAAGGACGAAAGCCGCTGACCAAGGCCGACTGGCTCGACACCCAGCCGCCAAGGGCGCGCGGTACCCCATGAGCCGGGCGATCTGGCTGGCCATGGCCTTGCTGGTGGCGATCCTGGTGCCGCTGCTGCTGGGCGGCGGCGAACTGTGGGGGCGGGTCCAGCGTTTTTCCCTGCCGTTGCTGCTCGGCATGCTGAGCATGATCCTGCTGTGCTGGGTCATCAATTCGCTGCGCCTGAGCCTGCTGCTGGGCCGACACCGCGGCCAGCTGGGACGCTGGAAGAGCCTCGCGGTGGTGATGTCCACCGAGTTCGCCATCTGCGCCACGCCCGGCGGCAGTGGCGGCCCCCTGACGCTGATGGCCCTGCTGGCGCGCAATGGTGTGCGCCCGGCCCGCGGCAGCGCGGTGTTTGCCATGGATCAGTTGAGCGACCTGCTGTTTTTCCTCTGCGCGCTGCTGGGGATCCTGTTCTACGCGCTGTTCCAGAACCTCAGCCAGCGCCTGGAATGGCTGCTGATCCTCAGCAGCCTTTCGCTGTTCGGCGGGTTATGCATCTGCCTGGCGATAGCCCGCTACCACCGTCGCCTGATCCTGCTCAGCGGCCATCTACTGGCGCCCTTCAAGGTTCGCCCCGCTACCCGTCGACGCCTGGCGCGCAAGTGGCTGCACT
Source organism: Pseudomonas sp. RW409 (assembly GCF_003184125.1). Lineage (NCBI taxonomy): Bacteria > Pseudomonadati > Pseudomonadota > Gammaproteobacteria > Pseudomonadales > Pseudomonadaceae > Pseudomonas > Pseudomonas sp. RW409. Next base: position 1,097,204 of record NZ_QHHP01000042.1, read on the forward strand.
TCCTCAAGGCCTTCGGCGACAGCCTGAAACTGCCCTGGCAGACCCTGACAGGAGTCTTTGCCCTGACCTGCCTGCATTGGGCGCTGCGCTACAGCGTGCTGTACCTGGCGTTGCGCGGGCTGGGGGTGGACCTGCAATGGGCCTGGACCTTTCTGATCCAGATGCTCGCCCTGAGCGCAGAGCAATTCAGCCTGCTGCCCGGCGGCGCGGGAGCGGCGGAGCTGACATCGGCGGCGCTGCTGGCGCCCATGGTGGGGAAAACGACGGCGGCCGCGGCCATCCTGATCTGGCGGGCCGTTACCTATTATTTCTATCTGCTGGCCGGCGGGCCGGTATTCCTGCTGATGGTCGGGCGCCCCTTGCTGCGCACCCTGATGAAGCTCAAGCAGGCTTAGGCGGGTCTGTATCCGGGGCATCCTGCTGCAACTGCTGCCACAACTCGGCGGCGCCGGGAAACTCGGTACCGTCCTCGGCGCTCATGTCGTCCGGGTCGTAGCGACTCAGGCAGCCCTCGCCGAGGGTGGCGGGTGCCTTGGATGTGGCTTTATCCAGTGGATCACTCATCGGCCGATCCTCATCAAAAATCGCCGGGTCTGGAGCTTGGATGCCCGGGCCCGGCGAATTCGATCAGAGCATTTTTTGATCAGAGCACTCTCGATCAGAATACTCTCGATTAGAACACTACAGTCTTGTTGCCGTGCACCAGCACGCGGTCTTCCAGGTGGTAGCGCAGGCCGCGGGCCAGGACCATCTTCTCGACGTCACGGCCGAAACGCACCATGTCTTCGATGCTGTCGCTGTGGCTGACACGGACCACGTCCTGCTCGATGATCGGGCCGGCGTCCAGCTCTTCGGTCACGTAGTGGCAGGTCGCGCCGATCAGCTTCACACCACGCAGGGAAGCCTGGTGGTAAGGCTTGGCGCCGACGAACGACGGCAGGAAGCTGTGGTGGATGTTGATCACCTTGTGCGCGTATTCGCTGCACAGTTCCGGCGGCAGGATTTGCATGTAGCGCGCCAGCACCACCACTTCGGCGTCGTGCTGCTTGACCAGGCGCGAGACCTCGGCGAACGCCGGCTCCTTGTCCTGCGGGTTGACCGGTACGTGGTAATAAGGAATGCCATGCCACTCGACCATGCTGCGCAAGTCGTCGTGGTTGGAAATCACACAGGAGATTTCGCAGTCGAGTTCGTCGCTGTGCCAGCGGTGCAGCAGGTCAGCCAGGCAATGGGACTCGCGGCTGGCCATCAACACCACGCGCTTCTTTTGCGCGGTATCGGTGATACGCCAGTCCATCGAGAATTCTTCGGCAATCGGCGCGAAGGCTTCACGGAAGGCTTCAAGGCCGAACGGCAAAGAGTCGGCACGTATTTCGTGACGCATGAAGAACCAGCCGCTCAGGTCATCCGAGTGGTGACTGGCTTCGGTGATCCAGCCGTTGTGGGACGCCAGAAAGTTACTGACTTTGGCAACGATGCCAACGCGGTCCGGGCAAGAAATCACCAACCGAAAAGTGCGCATGAGGGGGAAACTCCAGAACTTCGCAAAGGCCGCCATTCTAGCGATTGCGCGACAAAACTGCAGTATTCGTGATGTCGGAATCCGATTCCTCTGAGCCACCTGTAGGGCTCATGCCCGATGCGAGCGGGAAATCAGTCACACTTGGAAATAGTCCCATAACTCTTTGGGAAATATTCCTGCGGACTCGCTCACAACATTTAACTCATCACTCAGCTTCTTTGCTAAACACTCTAATCAAATTAAATAAAAGCCGGCTTTATTGTTTACTTGGGCAAACTGCCTGACTATTATTACGCCATTATCACCTGCCACTCAGCACTCAACATAAGGCAATTCTCATGTCCCTGATCAACGAATACCGCGCCACAGAAGAAGCTATCAAAGAGCTGCAAGCCCGTTTGAAGAACCTGTCGCAAGACGACAAACTGCAAGCCGAGCTGGAATTCGAAGGCAAACTGCGCGCCCTGATGGGTGAATACTCCAAGTCCCTGCGCGACATCATCGCGCTGCTGGATCCGGACTCGAAAGTTAAGGCGCCACGTGTTGCCGCCAAAACTACCGGCACCAAGCGCGCGCGCAAGGTCAAACAATACAAGAACCCGCACAATGGTGAAGTCATCGAAACCAAGGGTGGCAACCACAAAACCCTGAAAGAGTGGAAAGCCAAGTGGGGCGGCGACGTGGTCGAAGGCTGGGCAACCCTGCTGGGTTAAGCCGTACGCCCGTCACAGAGGGATTTGCGACCTTATGAAAAAACGCCAGCTTGCTGGCGTTTTTTTATTTCCGGCAAATACCCGAAATGTTCTAAGCCGAACAATCAAAGGCCGAAGCGCAGGGCCAGCGACCGGCTGTAATCCTGCCATTCATCCAGCACCTGACGCTGAATCGATGTAGCACTCGCCAGTAGTTCGGCAGCCGCCTGATTGAAACTTTCCAGGGTATTGGGCGCTCCCCACTGCGGGTCGCACAGGCGCTGCTGACAGAATGTTTTCCAGCGCTCTTGCTCCTCCCCGTTCAAGGTGTCAGGAAAGTTACGGGCGCGATAACGAAATAATAATTCCGGCAAACGTTCATCATCGAACGGCCATTGCTCTTGCCCTAAATGAACCGGCTCGGCATTGCGCACTTGTTCGCATAAGCGTCGGTCGCGATCGCCGATAAAACCGTCGTACAACTGCTGCTCGGGATCGAGGCTGGGAGCAAAATCCTCGCTGGCATAAATCGCCGCAAGTTTATCCCGCCAAACTTCTTGTGCGTCACTTAGCCGCAGCGCCCGGGCCTTATATTCCGCCATGTCCAGTTGCAAGCGCTGCTGGTCTTCGCCGCGCAATACATTCAGCGGCGCGACGACCGGACAGCGGTTGATATGGATCAGCTTCAACGGCACCGGCAACTCGCCTTCGGCCAGGTCTTCGCGGCGGGCATACAGGCGCTGGCGCAGCGTCTCGGCGTCCAGGTCGAGTAATCCCTGCGGGTCCAGGTGCAGGTCGCAGACAATCAGGGCGTTGCGATTGCGCGGGTGCCAGGCCAGCGGCAGGACCACACCGACATAACTGCGCGCAGCGGAAAAGCGTCCGGAAATATGCACCAGCGGTTGCAGCAGGCGAATCTGGTCCATGACCTTCTGTTTGCTGCGCAACTGGAACAGCCATTCATACAACTTCGGCTGCTTGTCGCGAATCAACTTGGCCAAGGCAATGGTGGCGCGCACATCGGACAGCGCTTCGTGGGCATGCCCGTGATCGATGCCATTGGCGGCGGTCAGGCGCTCCAGCTTCAGGGTCACCCGCCCTTCCTCGTCCCGTGGCCAGACGATTCCTTCCGGGCGCAAAGCATAGGCGGTGCGCACCACATCGATCAGGTCCCAGCGGCTGTTGCCGCCTTGCCACTCGCGGGCATAAGGGTCGAAGAAATTCCGGTACAGGCTGTAGCGGGTCATCTCATCGTCGAAGCGCAGAGTGTTATAGCCGGCGCCACAGGTGCCCGGCGCCGCCAGCTGGGCGTGCACCCGGGTCATGAAATCGGCTTCGCTCAGCCCCTGCTCGGCCAGCCGGCCCGGGGTAATGCCGGTGATCATGCAGGCCGCCGGATGGGGCAGGATGTCGTCGCTGGGCTGACAATAGAGATTGACCGGCTCGCCGATCTCGTTGAGTTCGAAGTCGGTGCGAATCCCTGCCACCTGCAACGGCCGATCGCAGCGCGGGTTGATGCCGGTGGTTTCGTAGTCGTACCAGAAGATGGAAGTCACGGGCTGTTCCTGAGCAAAAGACCGGCAAAGTCTAGGCGCTTGGCACCGGCCGCGGCCAGCCTTCTTGCAATTCAAGAGTAACGGCGCACGTCACGCGGGACAGTTAATGATGTCGTTCGCCCCTCCGACACTGCTAGCATCAGGCGGTCATTCATCGCCACCAGGCCAGCCTCACGTTGCCTATGCTCGAGACGACAGCACTGCCAGGGAAAGCATTGCCCCCGCCACTGGACACTCGCTACCAGGTCGAAACGCCAGAAGGCATCGACCTGCCGCTGCGGCCGGCGGGGCTGATGTCGCGCGCCCTGGCCTTTGCCATCGACCTGGGCTTTCGCGGCCTGATCCTCGGCGTGCTGTTTATTGTCCTGGGGTTTCTCGGACAGCTCGGCATGGGGCTGGGCTCGATCCTGCTGTTTCTGGTCAGTTGGTGGTACATGGTGCTGTTCGAGGTGTTGAACCAGGGCCGCTCGCCCGGCAAGCAACTGATGGGCCTGCGGGTCGTGCAGGACGATGGCACGCCGATCGGCTGGGGCCCTTCCCTGACCCGCAACCTGCTGCGTTTTGTCGACATGCTGCCGTTCGGTTATTTCCTCGGCGCCATCAGCTGTTTGCAGCACCCGACCTTCAAGCGCCTCGGTGACCTGGCCGCCGGCACGCTGGTGATCTATCGCGAGCAGCCGGTGGTCCGCCCAACCTTGCCGGCCGTGCCCGCCAAAACCGCCGCCTTCGCCCTGAGCCTGGCCGAACAGCGGGCTATCCTCAGCTTCGCCGAACGCCAGGAGCAACTGTCCGCGCAGCGGGTCCAGGAACTGGCCGCCCTGCTCGCCGAGCCCCTGCATGTAACGCCGGCGCAGGCCAGTGCCGAACTCAACGGTATTGCCCGCGGGCTGCTGGGGCCGACATGAAACAGAGCCTGTTCGAAAGCCGTCATCAAGCCTTGTGGCAGCGCCTGCGCGAACAGCTCGAGCAACTGGAGCGCGGCCAGGCGACGCCCGAGACCTGCGCCCGCTTCCCTGAGGATTACCGCCGTTTGTGCCAGCACCTGGCCCTGGCCCAGGAGCGCGGCTACAGCAGTTTCCTGGTCGACCCGCTGCAGCAGTTGGCGCTACGTGGCCATCAGCAGCTCTATCGCCAACGCAGCCCGTTGGGCGCCCGGGTCCTGGGCTTCATCCTGGCCGGTTTCCCGCAACTGGTGCGCGAACAGTGGCGCTTCGTCCTGGCCGCCAGCCTGGTGTTCTTTGGCAGCCTGCTGGGTATCGGCCTGCTGGTGTACCTGGTGCCCGAACTGATCTACAGCGTGGTCAGCCCGCAACAGGTGGCCGAAATGCAACGCCTCTACGATCCGGACGCCAGTCGCCTGGGCCGCCTCGCCAACCGGGCCGCCGGCGAAGACTGGATGATGTTCGGCTACTACATCATGAACAACATCGGCATCGCCTTTCAGACCTTTGCCAGCGGCCTGTTGTTTGGCCTGGGGAGCCTGTTCTTCCTGTTCTTCAACGGCCTGACCATCGGCGCGGTGGCCGGCCACCTGACCCAGATCGGCTATGGCGCCACCTTCTGGTCGTTTGTCGTCGGCCACAGCGCCTTCGAGCTCAGCGCCATCGCCCTGGCCGGCGCGGCGGGGCTGAAAATGGGCTGGTCGCTGATCGCCCCCGGGCGCCTGCCCCGCGGCGAAGCCTTGCTGCTGGCCGCGCGCACCAGCGTGCGGTTGATCTGCGGGGTCATCCTGTTCCTGCTGATCGCCGCGTTCATCGAAGCCTATTGGTCCTCCCTGACCTGGCCGGCGCTCTGGATCAAATACCTGGTCGGCGGCACCTGCTGGCTGCTGGTCCTGGCCTACCTGATATTCGCTGGACGCCGTCATGCGCCTGAGTGAAGCCAGCGTGGTGATTCGCCCGCGCACCACCTGGGAAGCCATGGACCTGGGCGTGCTGCTGAGCCAGCGCCACCGGCGCCTGCTGATGACCAGCTGGGCGCTGATCACCCTGCCGGTATTCGCCCTGCTCAGCCTGCTGCTCTGGGACTCGCCCACCCTCGCCCTGCTGCTGTTCTGGTGGCTCAAGCCGGCCTTCGAACGGCTGCCGCTGTACATCCTCGCCAAGGCCCTGTTCGGCGAAACCCCGACCTTGCGCCAGGCCCTGCGTCAATGGCCCAGGCTGCTCAAGCCGCAACTGCTGGCCAGCCTGACCTGGCGGCGCCTGAGCCTGAGCCGCAGCTTCATCATGCCCGTGGTGCAGCTCGAGGGCCTGAGCGGCGAGGCGCGCCAGCAACGGGTGCGGGTGCTGCAACAGCGTTATGCCGGGGCCGCGCACTGGCTGACCCTGATCGGCGTGCACCTGGAAGGTGTTTTGTGGATCGGCCTGCTGGCGCTGTTCTATCTGCTGCTGCCGCAGCAGATCGAGCTGGACTGGGACTGGCAGACGTTGATCGCCGCCGCCGAGCAGGACTGGCTCTGGCTCGAACACCTGACCAACGCCTTTTATGCGCTGATCCTGATTGTCTGGGAGCCGGTGTACGTCGCCTGCGGCTTCAGCCTCTACCTCAATCGCCGCACGCTGCTGGAAGCCTGGGACATCGAGTTGGTGCTGCGCCGCCTGCGCCAGCGCTTGAGCGGCGTCGCCGTGCTGCTGGTCCTGGGCAGCCTGAGCCTGCTGCCCCTGGCGCCCGAGGCCTGGGCCGCCGAGCCGATCGCCACCCCCGACAGCCCGCGCCTGCTGGAGCAACCGCTGACCAGCCAGGCCGCGAAAGACAGCATCGACCAGATCCTCGACCAGTCACCCTTCAAGAACCCGCAGACCGTGACCCGGTACCGGTTCGCCGAAGACAGCCCGAAAAGCGCTGAACAATCCGAGCTGCCGGGCTGGCTCAAGGCCCTGATCGATCGGCTCGACAGCAGCGTCTTCGGCGCCGCGGCCAAGGCCCTGGAGATCCTGCTCTGGGCCCTGCTGCTGGGAGCGCTGGCCTTGCTGGTGTGGCGTCATCGCGAGTGGTTGCGGGCCTTTGTCGGCCGTCGAGCGCTGCCTGGCAAGATCCCTGCGCGCGCCGCTCCGCAACAGTTGTTCGGCCTGGACCTCAACCCCGACGCCTTGCCCGAGGATGTCGCCAGCGCAGCCGAAGCGCTCTGGCCACAGCAGCCACGCGAAGCCCTCGGGCTGTTGTACCGCGCGCTGCTGAGCCGGCTGCTGCATGACTTTCGCCTGCCGCTGAAACCGGCGGACACCGAGGGCCAGGTCCTCGAACAGGTCAAGGCCTTGCAGTTGCCCCAGCTCCAGGCGTTCAGCAGCAGCCTGACCCTGCACTGGCAGAACCTGGCCTACGGTCATCGCCTGCCTCCCGCGCAGTTGAGGCAGGAACTGTGCGATGGCTGGCGGACCCTGTTCGGCCCGGGAGCCCCACGATGAACCGGCGCCTGCTGCCGCTGCTCGCGCTGCTGATCGCCGGCCTGCTCGGCGGCTTGCTGCTGTACCTCTACCTCAACGCCCGGCCCTATCAGGAAACCATCGATCACGGCCCCTCCCCGCAAGCCCGCGCCAACCCTTACCTGGCGGCGGAAATGTTCCTGCGCCAGCGCGGCTTGCAGGTCCACCACGCCAACGGCCTGGAGGTGCTGCCGACCCTCAAGCCGGAACAGCACAGCCTGTTGCTGCTGGGCGAGCGCTCGAACATGACGCCGCAGCAGGTCGAGCACCTGCTGGACTGGGCCCGGGCCGGCGGGCGCCTGCTGTTCGTCGCCGAAGCGCTGTGGAACAAAGAGGCCGGACGCAGTGGCGACCTGCTGCTCGATCGCCTGCACCTGCGCCAGTTTCTCAGCAAGGACCTCAAAGCCCCGCCGCCCGGCGCCGGCAAAGAGCCTTACCCGAAACTGACCAAGCTCTACCTGGAAGACGAAGACGCGCCGGCCTACATCGGTTTCGATACCGACTTCCACCTGGAAGACCCGGACAACCTCGCCCAGTCCTGGGCCAACAGCGCCCGGGCGACCCACATGATGCAACTGAGCTATGGCAAGGGTTCGGTTACCGTGCTCACCGATGCCGAGATCTGGAAGACCCCACTCATCGCCAAGTACGACAACGCCTGGCTGCTCTGGTACCTGAGCGCCGACAGCGACGTCACCCTGCTGTTCGACACCGATCACGACAGCCTCTGGAGCCTGCTGCTGAAGTATTTCCCCCAGGCATTGGTCGCCCTGGCGGCGCTGCTCGGCCTGTGGCTGTGGCATGTCGGGGTTCGTCACGGGCCGATGCAGGCCCCGGCCCCCAGGGCCCGGCGCCAGTTGCGCGAGCACCTGCAAGCCAGCGCCCACTTCCTGCTGCGCCATACCGGCCAGCAAGGACTGCTGCACGCCCTGCGCCAGGACATCCTGCGCCGCGCCCAGCATCGGCATCCCGGTTTCGAACGACTCACCGCCGCCGAACAAGGGCAGGTACTGGCCCGCCTCACCCGGCAACCGGACAGCGTCATCAGCCAGGCCCTGGCTCCCCAGCCGACACAACGCCTTTCCAGCGCCGACTTCAGCCGCCTGGTCACCCACCTGCAAACTCTCAGGAATGCCCTATGAGCGACCTCCCCGCCGAACCGCTTCCCGCCACCGAGCCCGGTCATGCGCAAGCGCATGCCGCCCAGCAACGCCAGCGCGCCAGCCAGTTGGCCCAGGCCCTGCGCCACGAGCTGCAAAAGGTCGTGATCGGCCAGGACGCGGTGATCGACGACGTGCTCACCGCCCTGATCGCCGGCGGCCATGTGCTGCTCGAAGGCGTGCCGGGGCTGGGCAAGACTTTGCTGGTGCGCGCCCTGGCCCGTTGCTTTGGCGGCGAGTTCGCGCGCATCCAGTTCACCCCGGACCTGATGCCCAGCGATGTCACCGGCCATGCGGTCTACGACCTGCAGACTGAGCAGTTCAAGCTGCGCAAGGGCCCCTTGTTCACCAACCTGCTGCTGGCCGACGAGATCAACCGCGCGCCGGCCAAGACCCAGGCCGCCCTGCTCGAAGCCATGCAGGAACGCCAGGTCACCCTCGAGGGCCGGGCACTGCCCATCGCCCAGCCCTTCATGGTCCTGGCCACGCAGAACCCGATCGAACAGGAAGGCACCTACCCGCTGCCGGAGTCCGAACTCGACCGTTTCATGCTCAAGCTGCGCATGGATTACCCGGACAGCGACGAGGAATTGAACATGGTCCGCCAGGTCACCCGCTCGCCCCGGGCCGACATGCTCGACGTGCAGCCGCTGCGTACCCTGCTGCAGGCCAAGGACGTGCTGGCCCTGCAGCGGATCGCCAGCGACCTGCCGCTGGACGAGCAGGTCCTCGACTATGCCGTGCGGCTGGCCCGGGCCACCCGCAGCTGGCCTGGGCTGACCCTCGGCGCCGGGCCGCGCGCGTCGATCGCCCTGGTCCGTGGGGCGCGGGCCAGGGCCTTGCTGCGCGGCGGCGAGTTCGTCATTCCGGACGACATCAAGGGCTGCGCCCTGGCGGTGCTACGCCATCGCGTGCGGATCGCCCCGGAGCTGGATATCGAAGGCCTGTCGGTGGAGCAGGTGCTCAAGCAACTGCTCGATCAAGTGCCGGCACCGCGACTGTGAGCTTTGTGACCTTGAGTTTCATGACTATGAGCTTCATGACTGCGAGCCCGCCGAAGCGATGAAACCCACACGCCTGTTTCTGACCTGGCTTGGCGTATTGCTGGCGCTGGACGTGCTGCTCGGCGCCGCGCGCGCCTACGGCCTGGCGGTCGCCGCCAGCCTGCAAGCGATTGCCTGGGGCCTGCTCCTGGCCCTGTTGCTGCTGGCCATGCTGGATGCCTTCAGGCTCAGGCGCCTGCCTTCGCCCCAGCTCCAGCGCCAGCTGCCCGGCAGCCTGCCCCTGGGCCGCTGGAGCGAAGTGCGCCTGGAGGTTCGCCACGACTTTACCCAGCCGCTGACCCTGGAACTGTTCGATCATGTGCCGGATGGCCTGGGCTTCGAATACCTGCCGCAGTCACTGCTCCTGGAGCCGGGCCAGTCGCAGGCGCTAGGTTATCGGGTGCGTCCGCTCAAGCGCGGCCATTTCAACTTCGAGCGCTGCGAGATCAGCCTGCCCAGCCCACTGGGCCTGTGGTCGGCGCGTCGGTTGCTGAAGCTCAACGACAGCACGCGCGTCTACCCGGATTTCGCCCGCCTCTACGGCGCCCGGCTGCTGGCTGTCGACAACTGGCTGAACCAGATCGGCGTACGGCAACAGCCGCGTCGTGGCCTGGGCCTGGAGTTCAACCAGCTGCGCGAGTTTCGCGAAGGCGACAGCCTGCGCCAGATCGACTGGAAAGCCACCGCCCGGCAACGCACGCCGATTGCCCGCGAGTACCAGGACGAACGCGACCAGCAGATCGTCTTCATGCTCGACTGCGGTCGACGCATGCGCAGCCAGGACGGTGAACTGGCGCATTTCGACCATGCGCTCAACGCCTGCCTGCTGCTCAGTTATGTCGCCTTGCGCCAGGGCGACGCGGTGGGCCTGAGCACCTTTGCCGGCGAACGCCGCCGCTACCTGGCGCCGGTCAAGGGCGCGGGCCAGTTGAGCGCCTTGCTCAACGCCGTCTACGACCTGGACAGCAGCCAGCGCTGCGCCGACTTCCAGGCCGCCGCCAGCGAGCTGCTGGCTCGGCAGAAACGCCGGGCCCTGGTGGTGCTGGTGACCAATCTGCGGGACGAGGACGACGAGGAACTGCTGACCGCGGTCAAGCGCCTCGGGCGCCAGCACCGGGTGCTGGTGGCCAGCCTGCGCGAGGAAGTCCTCGATCAGCTGCACCAGGCGCCCGTGCACAACCTGCCCGACGCCCTGACTTACTGCGGCACGATCAATTACCTGAATGCCCGTGCCGACCTGCATGAGCGCCTGAGCGCCCAGGGCGTTGCCCTGCTCGATGTGCGGCCGGGTGAACTGGGGGCGGAACTGGTGACCCGTTACCTCAGCTGGAAAAAGGCCGGGACGCTGTAACGGTCAGGCGGAGGTCTGCAACGGGTAGAAACTGAAGTAGCTGCGCAAGGCCGTCACCAGCTCGCGGTACTCGGGAGGCGAACGCAGCAGCACGAAGCCGGTGTCGTAATGATGGGGCGTGACATCTTCATGGCACCAGCGGCAGGAGGCAGTGATCTCGATCGATTGCAGCTGGCCGTCGCGGCCGGGCACCTGCAGGCGCAACTCGAAGTCGGCGCCGATCAGCATCGGCAACTGGCTGATCAACATGAAGCCGTCTTCGGAGACGTTGCCCAGATAACCGATGGGTCGATCGGTCAGCCGATTGAACACTTTCAAAAAACACGGCAACTGGTGCCGCTCGATCCGCCGGTCCGTGAACATGTCATGCATCGCTATTCAAGAAGGTCATTCAACATCGTCGCGCCGAGGACTGTCGGCCCCGGTCGGCCCATTTTAGAAACAATACTCTAAAACAGGCTCACAGATGTTAGCTCAAGGCTCATGCGGGATCAGCAATAGCCTGATGACGATTGTTACAACGCGGTCGGACGCGCTTGAGCGCTGCCGCGCGAAGGGAAATGCCCCAGTTGCTGCAGGGTTTCCAGGCGCGCGCGGGCGCGGTAGGCGTATTCGCTGTTGGGGTGCTCGGTGATGATGTACTGATAGGTCTGCGCCGCATCGAGGAACAGCTTCTGCCGCTCCAGGCACTGTCCGCGCAGCATCGATACCTCGGGCTGGATATAAGGGCGCGAGCGACTCGTGCGGTCGACCTGGCTCAGTTCGAGTATCACCCGTTCGCAGTTGCCGGCGTCATAGGCGCGGTAGGCGGTATTCAGATGATGGTCCATCGACCAGCGGGTACAGCCGACAACACTGACGGCCAGGGCAGCAATGAGCACGAATCGCATGGGGGTTCTCCTGTCTTGTGCACGTTATCGACCCGCGTTGGAAAATCTTCAGGAATGTTCGTTTAAAGAAACAAACGAATAAGTAGTGCAAACGAACAATGACTACAGCTGCGGACCATAGTAGCCTCTCGTTGCGCTTGAACTCAGGAGTCTTTGCATGTCCGTCCGTCGTACCAAAATCGTCGCTACCCTTGGCCCGGCCAGTAACTCGCCGGAAGTTCTCGAACAGCTGATTCTGGCTGGCCTGGACGTCGCCCGCCTGAACTTCTCCCACGGCACCCCGGACGAGCACAAGGCTCGCGCCAAGCTGGTGCGTGACCTGGCCGCCAAGCATGGCCGCTTCGTCGCGCTGCTGGGTGACCTGCAAGGCCCGAAGATCCGTATCGCCAAATTCGCCAACAAGCGCATCGAGCTGAAGATCGGTGACAAGTTCACCTTCTCCACCAGCCACCCGCTGACCGAAGGTAACCAGGACATCGTCGGCATCGACTATCCGGACCTGGTCAAGGACTGCGGCGTGGGCGACGAACTGCTGCTCGACGACGGCCGCGTGGTGATGCGCGTCGAAACCGCCACCAACACCGAACTGCATTGCGTCGTGACCATCGGCGGCCCGCTGTCGGATCACAAGGGCATCAACCGTCGCGGTGGCGGCCTGACCGCCCCGGCCCTGACCGAAAAAGACAAGGCCGACATCAAGCTGGCCGCGGCCATGGACCTGGACTACCTAGCCGTGTCCTTCCCGCGCGACGCCGCGGACATGGAATACGCCCGCCAACTGCGCGACGAGGCCGGCGGCACCGCCTGGCTGGTGGCGAAGATCGAGCGCGCCGAAGCCGTGGCCAACGACGAAACCCTCGACGGCCTGATCAAGGCCTCCGACGCCGTGATGGTGGCCCGTGGTGACCTGGGCGTGGAAATCGGCGACGCCGAGCTGGTGGGCATCCAGAAGAAAATCATCCTGCACGCGCGTCGCCACAACAAGGCGGTGATCGTCGCGACCCAGATGATGGAGTCGATGATCCAGAACCCGATGCCGACCCGTGCCGAAGTGTCCGACGTGGCCAACGCCGTGCTCGACTACACCGACGCCGTGATGCTGTCCGCCGAATCCGCCGCCGGCGCCTACCCGCTCGAAGCGGTCCAGGCCATGGCGCGTATCTGCATCGGCGCGGAAAAGCACCCGACCAGCAAGACCTCCAGCCACCGCATCGGCAAGACCTTCGAGCGCTGCGACGAGAGCATTGCCCTGGCCACCATGTACACCGCCAACCACTTCCCGGGCGTTAAAGCGATCATCGCCTTGACTGAAAGCGGCTACACCCCGCTGATCATGTCGCGTATCCGCTCCTCGGTGCCGATCTACGCGTTCACCCCGCACCGCGAAGCCCAGGCCCGCACTGCGATGTTCCGTGGCGTCTACACCATCCCGTTCGACCCGGCATCCCTGCCGCCAAGCGAAGTCAGCCAGAAGGCCATCGACGAGTTGGTCAAGCGCGGCGTCGTGGAGAAAGGCGACTGGGTGATCCTGACCAAGGGCGACAGCTACCACACCACCGGCGGCACCAACGGCATGAAGATCCTGCACGTTGGCGACCCGATGGTCTGAGTCCCCCTGATGCAACAATAAAAAGCCCCGCAGTGAAGACTGCGGGGCTTTTTTATGGATCCTGCGAACCTGTAGGAGCGAGCGGGCGGCGATCCGACTTGCCCGCGATAGCTACACCGCGGCCCACCAGAAACAACGCGTTGCCCGCGATCGCGAGCAAGCTTCGTTCCTACAGGGCTGGAATCAGCCCTTGGCAAGAAACCCCGACAAGGCAGCCAGTGCTTCCGGCGAATGCAGGCGCTGGGTGAACAGGATGCCCTCCTCCTCGATCACCTTGCGCAGTTGTTCGCGATCGGGCGTGCGCATCAGCTGCTTGCTGATCTGCACCGCCTGCGGCGCCAGCTTCTCGAAACGCAGCGCCATCTCCCGGGCCTTGTCCAGGGTCGCCACGCCATCGGCCAAGGCCAGGTTGGCAATGCCCCACTGCGCCGCCTGTTCACCGCTGAAACCTTCGCCCAGCAGCAACAGCTCCGCGGCCCTGGCCGGCCCGAGCAGGCGCGGCAGGATCAGGCTGGAACCGAACTCCGGGCACAAGCCGAGATTGACGAAAGGCATGCGCAAGCGGGCATCGCGGCTGACGTACACCAGGTCGCAATGCAGCAACAGGGTGGTGCCAATCCCCACGGCCGGGCCCGCGACCGCGGCGACCACCGGCTTGCGGCATTCGAACAGGCTGCGCATGAACTGGAAGACCGGGCTGTCGAGCCCGCTGGGCGGCTGCTGGAGGAAGTCGGCAATGTCGTTGCCGGCGGTAAAGCAGTCGCTGCTGCCGCTGAGCAGAACCGCACGGACCTCAGGGTCGGCGTCGGCTTGTCGCAGTCCTTCGGCCAACTGGCTGTACATGACCCGGGTCAGGGCATTTTTCTTGTCCGGGCGGTTCAGACGCAGGGTCAACAGCCCGCCCTCGCGTTCAAGCAGGATGGTATCGGTCATGGGGGTCTCGCTCAGGCCGGATCAGCGCTCAACCACGGGGCAGGAATACGTCGGCCAGCAGTTGATTGCGCGGCAGCCCCGCCAGGTACAAACGTCGGGCGAAGGCATCGACGCTGTCGGGGTGCCCGCAGAGTAAGGCCTGGGTTTGCCGCGAAACAAGCCGCAGTTGTGCCAAAGCCGCTGGCAGCTCGGTCGCGGTCCATAGCTCGACACTGAGGTTGGCGCGGCTCGCCGCCAGCGCCGCCAGAGGCTTGGCCAGGTAATGTTCGCTGGCGTCATGGGCCAGGTGAATGACGCGGATGGCGCCTTGATGATCCTGGCGCAAGGCCTCGCGCAGGATGCCGAACAAGGGCGCCAGCCCGGTGCCCGCCGCCAGCAGCCACAATGGCCGGGTTTGCCAGTCCGGGTCGTAATGCAGCGCCCCGCCGCGCAGCTCGCCCAGGCGCAAACCATCGCCGGGCTTGAGCTGGCGCGCCGCGTCGCTGAACTCGCCGGGCTGGCGGCAATCGAGGTGGAACTCGAGAAAGCGGTCTTCGCCGGGCAGGCTCGCCAGCGAATACGGCCGCGCCACGCCGGAGGCCGTCCACAGCACCAGGTGCTGGCCGGCCTGATAACGCAGGTTGCGCTCCGGCTGCAAGCGCAGGCGCAGCACCGTGGCCGACAGCCAGTCGACGCCCACCACCTCGGCCGGCGCGCCATCGCGCAGCGGGTCGTAGGTTTCGACCCGCAGGTCCTCCACCACCTGACACTGGCAGGCCAGCCGCCAGCCGCGCTGGCGCTGATCGTCGCTCAGGGCATCGGGCCGGCTGTCGCTGGGCAGGCCCTCGACGCAGTGCACCAGGCAGGCGTGACAACTGCCGGCACGGCAGCTGTAAGGCACCGCCACGCCAGCCTGATTCAAGGCATCGAGCAGATTGCTGCCGGCGGCCACCGACCACTGCCGCTCACCGACACGCAGCTCAGGCATCGATATTTTCCCAGGCCGCGGCGCAGCGGTTGCGCCCGTCGCGCTTGGCCCGGTACAGCGCCTGGTCGGCGCGTTGCAGGGCGTCGTCCAGATCGTCGCCCAGCTCCACCAGGGTCATCCCCACGGACAGGCTCAGGCCATGCACCTCGACCCCGATCAACTGGGCGTCCATGAAGGCCACGCGCAGGCGCTCGCAGCAGGAGGTCAGGCGTTCGGGATCGCAATCGGGCAACAACATGACAAACTCCTCGCCGCCGTAGCGGGCCAATACATCACCATCGCGCAAGCAGGCGCTGGCCACGGCGGCGAACGCCTGCAGCACCTGATCGCCGGCGGCATGGCCGTGCACGTCGTTGATCCGCTTGAAGTGATCGAGGTCGATCAGCGCCAGGCCATGCATCTGGTCCAGGCTCATCGCGTGCAGTTCGCGCGACGCCAGCCGCAGGAAATGCCGTCGATTGTACAGGCCGGTCAGTTCGTCGGTGGCGACCAGGTCTTCCAGTTGTCGCATCATGCCGCGCAAGGTGTCCTGGTGCGCCTGCAAGGCGAAGCGCCGTTGCCGCATGCGCTGCCGGGAAGCCTGCACATAGCTGGCATACAGGCACAGCCAGGCCAGCACCACGAACAGCACGCACACCTGCAGCACGGCGAGCATCGGATCGGCCAGGCGGAAGTGGTAACCGTCCCACAGCGTGATCCCGGCAAAGCCGATGAAAATGCACAGGGCGCACCGCACGAAGGCCCGGCGCGGCAGATGGAACAGGCCGAACAACAGCATCAGCGGATAGAACACCAGGAAGGTGCCGCGCGCGGTATCGAGGTGGGCCAGCATCCAGGTCTGCCAGCCGATGCCCAGGAGGATCTGGATCTCGGTCAGGCTCGGGTCGCGAAAGCGCAGGTTGCGCCCGGACACAAACAGCCAGAGCAGCACCGCCTGGCTCAGCACCACCAAGCCGGTATCGATCAGCGCCGAACGCAGCGGCGCCGAATAGTAGCCACTGAAAATCGCCAGCCAGAGCAGCAGTAACGCCAGTCCATAGGTACCCGCCGCAAGAACGAAGCGCTTGAGTAAAAGACTCTGGATAGCGTTATGGGTCAATCGTTGACTCACCATGCGAAAGGGGGCTTTAAAGAGTTTCCTACCCTACAGGCCACTTGCCACTTTAGTGGTGTCGCAAAAAAATAACTATCCCATTTTTGTCCCCGCCCGGCGCCATCCCGCCCCGGGCCGCACTCACCGTCATGCCTGGCGGCATCCCCGGCTGGCGTGTCCCGGGCATGCGACTTTGGTTTGACTGCCGGCGCGTGTGCCTGGCCCCGAGGCGCGGTATACTGCCGCGCCTTTTTAGCGTCGCGCCAGTGTGTCCGGCGTGCCTTGAAGGTGTTTGCAACCGACCGATGCACCCAAGCTGCAAGCACCTTATTAAATGTTCCCGTCTTTTAGAGGAGCGCGACTCATGACCGTGATCAAGCAAGACGACCTGATTCAGAGCGTTGCCGACGCCCTGCAATTCATTTCCTACTACCACCCCGTGGACTTCATCCAGGCGATGCACGAAGCCTACCTGCGCGAAGAATCGCCAGCGGCCCGTGACTCCATGGCGCAGATCCTGATCAACTCGCGCATGTGTGCCACCGGCCACCGCCCGATCTGCCAGGACACCGGTATCGTCACCGTATTCGTACGCGTGGGCATGGACGTGCGCTGGGACGGCGCGACCATGGGCCTGGACGACATGATCAACGAAGGCGTGCGTCGCGCTTACAACCTGCCGGAAAACGTCTTGCGGGCCTCGATCCTCGCCGACCCGGCGGGCGCTCGTAAAAACACCAAGGACAACACCCCGGCGGTCATCCACTACTCCATCGTTCCCGGCAACACCGTGGAAGTGGACGTGGCGGCCAAGGGCGGCGGTTCCGAGAACAAGTCGAAGATGGCCATGCTCAACCCGTCCGACTCGATCGTCGACTGGGTGCTGAAGACCGTTCCGACCATGGGCGCCGGCTGGTGCCCGCCGGGCATGCTCGGCATCGGCATCGGCGGCACCGCCGAGAAAGCCGCGGTGATGGCCAAGGAAGTGTTGATGGAATCCATCGACATCCACGAGCTGAAGGCCCGCGGCCCACAGAACCGTATCGAAGAGATGCGCCTGGAGCTGTTCGAGAAGGTCAACCAGCTGGGTATCGGTGCCCAGGGCCTGGGCGGCCTGACCACCGTGCTCGACGTGAAGATCATGGACTACCCGACCCACGCCGCCTCCCTGCCGGTGTGCATGATCCCGAACTGCGCCGCGACCCGTCACGCGCACTTCGTGCTCGACGGCTCGGGCCCTGCGTCCCTGGAAGCGCCACCTCTGGACGCCTACCCGGAAATCGTCTGGGAAGCCGGTCCGTCGGCCCGTCGCGTCAACCTCGACACCCTGACCCCGGAAGAAGTGCAGAGCTGGAAGCCGGGCGAAACCGTCCTGCTCAACGGCAAGATGCTCACCGGTCGCGACGCCGCGCACAAGCGCATGGTCGAGATGCTGAACAAGGGCGAAACCCTGCCGGTGGACCTCAAGGGTCGCTTCATCTACTACGTCGGCCCGGTCGATCCGGTCGGTGACGAAGTGGTGGGCCCGGCTGGCCCGACCACCGCGACGCGGATGGACAAGTTCACCCGCCAGATCCTCGAGCAGACTGGCCTCTTGGGCATGATCGGCAAGTCCGAGCGCGGCCCGACCGCGATCGAAGCGATCAAGGACAGCAAGGCCGTGTACCTGATGGCCGTCGGCGGCGCTGCCTACCTGGTGGCCCAGGCGATCAAGAAGTCCAAGGTCCTGGCCTTTGCCGAACTGGGCATGGAAGCGATCTACGAGTTCGAAGTCAAAGACATGCCGGTCACTGTCGCGGTCGACAGCAAAGGCGAGTCGGTGCACATCACCGGTCCTGCCATCTGGCAGAAAAAGATCAGTGAAAGCCTGGCGGTAGAAGTGCAGTAAGCGTTTCGGCCGGTCACCCAAGGCGGCGTTGCTCGATGAGCAGCGCCGCCTTTTTCATGCCTGCCCGGGCCAGGGCTGTCCACGATCAACGAAGCCTCGGACAGGCATGTTATCTTGCCTGCCCCTTTCAGCCTGCCCTTGACTCATGGTCCAGATCTCCCGCCCGCTGCGCTTGACCTTCTATACCCTGGTGATTCTGGCCGGCGCCGTGGTCAGCGCGACCTTCGCCATGCGCCATGCCGAACGTCAGGCGCTGGAAGACGATGCCGCCCGCGCCAGCGAGCAACTGGCGTTGTACGCCAACTCCCTGCATACCCTGATCGAGCGTTACCGCGCCCTGCCCGCCGTGCTGGCGCTGGACCCGGAACTGCGCTCGGCGCTCAAGGGCTCGGTCGGCCCGGAACAGCAGGACGCCCTGAACCGCAAACTGGAACGGATCAACGGCGCCGCCCGCTCCTCCACCCTGGAACTGCTGGACCACACCGGCCTCGCGGTGGCCGCCAGCAACTGGCGCCTGCCCAGCAGCTACGTCGGGCACAACTACGGCTTTCGCCCCTACTTCAGCCAGACTCGCAGCCAGGGCAGCGGACGCTTCTATGCGGTGGGTGTCACCAGCGGCATTCCCGGCTATTTCCTCTCCAGCGCAGTCAAGGACGAGCAGGAGCAGTTCCTCGGCGCCATGGTGGTGAAACTGGAGTTTCCCGAACTGGAACGCGAATGGAGCCAGGGCAGCGACACCCTGCTGGTCAGCGATGCCCGTGGCATCGTGTTCATCGCCAACCAGCCGGGCTGGCGTTATCGCCAGTTGCGCCCGTTGTCGGACAGCGACCGCGCCGAACTCAAGGCCACCCGGCAGTACGACAAACAACTGCTGACCCCGCTCGAACACCGGCCACTGCGACGCTTTGACGACGACAGTACGCTGACCCGGGTCGAGGGCCCGGACGGCAGCGTCGACTACCTGTGGGAGTCCCTGCCCCTGGCCACCGAAGGCTGGACCCTGCACCTGCTGCGCCGCCCACAGATCGCCTTCGAAGACCGACGCAACGCCGGCCTGGCCGCCGCCGGCGCCTGGCTGACCCTGGTGTTCCTCCTGCTGTTCCTCAACCAGCGGTGGCGCCTGGCCAGGCTGCGCCAGCGCAGCCGCGAAGAGCTCGAACGCCTGGTCGAGGAACGCACCCGCGACCTGCGCACCGCCCAGGACGGCCTGGTGCAATCGGCCAAGCTGGCGGCCCTGGGGCAGATGTCCGCGGCCCTGGCCCACGAGATCAACCAGCCGCTGACCACCCAGCGCATGCAGCTGGCCACCCTGCGCCTGCTGCTCGATCACGGGCGGGTCGACGAGGCCTACCAGGCCCTGAAGCCGCTGGACGACATGCTGACCCGCATGGCCAGCCTCACCGGCCACCTGAAAACCTTCGCCCGCAAGAGCCCCAGCGGCCTGCGCGAACGCCTGGACCTGGCGGCGGTGGTCGACCAGGCCCTGCAACTACTGGACACCCGGCTGCGCGACGAACAGGTCGACACGCGCCTGCAACTGACGCGCCCGGCCTGGGTGCGCGGCGATGCCATACGCCTGGAGCAGGTGCTGATCAACCTGCTGCGCAACGCCCTGGACGCCATGCACGACAAGCCCCTCAAGCACCTGGAAATCCGCCTCGAAGCCGACCAGCAGCTGTGGAACCTGAGCGTCATCGACAGCGGTGGCGGCATCGCCGAAGAACACCTGCCGAACGTCTTCGATCCGTTCTTCACCACCAAGCCGGTGGGCGACGGCCTGGGCCTGGGGCTGGCGGTGTCCTACGCTATCGTCCACGAACTGGGCGGGCGCCTGAGCGCCGGCAATCAAGGCCAGGGCGCGATCTTCACCCTGAGCCTGCCCATCGACCTGGAGGCGCATATCCCATGTTGAATTCGGTGATGCTGGTCGACGACGAAGCCAGTATTCGTACCGCCGTCGAACAATGGCTGAGCCTGTCGGGCTTCGAGGTGCAGCTGTTCAGCCGCGCCGAGGACTGCCTGGCCCGGCTGCCCAGGGACTTCCCCGGGGTGATCCTCAGCGACGTGCGCATGCCTGGCATCAGCGGCCTGGAGCTGCTCAAACAGGTGCAGCAACGCGACCCCGACCTGCCGGTGATCCTGCTGACTGGCCACGGCGACGTGCCGATGGCGGTGGAAGCGATGCGCGACGGCGCCTATGACTTCCTGGAAAAACCCTTCAGCCCGGAAACCCTGCTGAGCAGCCTGCGCCGTGCCCTGGACAAACGCAGCCTGGTCCTGGAGAACCGGCGCCTGCACGAACAGGCCGATACCCGGGAGAAAATCGACTCCACCCTGCTCGGCGTATCCCGCGCCTTGCAGACCCTGCGGCGCCAGGTGGTCGACCTGGCCGCGCTGCCGGTCAACGTGCTGATCCGCGGCGAGACCGGCAGCGGCAAGGAACTGGTCGCCCGCTGCCTGCATGATTTCGGGCCGCGCGCCGACAAGCCCTTTGTCGCCCTGAACTGCGCGGCGATTCCCGAGCAGCTGTTCGAAGCCGAGTTGTTCGGCCATGAAAGCGGCGCCTTTACCGGCGCCCAGGGCAAGCGCATCGGAAAGCTGGAATACGCCGACGGCGGCACCCTGTTCCTCGACGAGATCGAAAGCATGCCGCTGGCCCAGCAGGTCAAGCTGCTGCGTGTGCTGCAGGAACAGAAGCTCGAGCGACTGGGGTCCAACCAGAGCATTGCCGTGGATCTGCGGATCATTGCCGCGACCAAGCCAGACCTGCTGGACGAAGCCCGCGCCGGGCGCTTTCGCGAAGACCTGGCCTACCGCCTGAACGTCGCGCAGCTGCGCCTGCCACCGCTGCGGGATCGACGCGAGGACATTCCGCTGCTGTACGAACACTTCGCCCATGCCGCCGCCGAACGCCTGGGCCGCGGCGTCGTGCCCCTGAGCGGAGCGCAGTTGAGCCGCCTGCTCAGCCACGACTGGCCGGGCAACGTGCGCGAACTGGCCAACGTCGCCGAACGCCAGGTGCTCGGCCTGGGCGAGCCCGAGCCGGAAGCCATCGATCCCGGCCAGTCCCTGGCGGCGCAGCAGGAAGCCTTCGAGGCGCAATGCCTGCGGGCCGCGCTGACCCGGCACAAGGGTGATATCAAGGCGGTGCTCAATGAGCTGCAACTGCCGCGCCGCACCTTCAATGAAAAGATGCAGCGCCATGGGCTGGCGCGGGAGATGTTTCTCGGGGAGGAGTGAGGCCCGAGGTCCTATCGCGAGCAAGCTCGCTCCTACAGGGATCACCTAGCTTCTGTAGGAGCGAGCTTGCTCGCGAAGACGCCCTCAGCAACACCACCCTCATCGGCAACTTTCCGCTCACGCACCTTCGCCAATGAGCGGATTTCCGCTCATCGAATTCTCAAGACCCTTCTAAACCGGGCCTCTCGGCTCCTGGCACAGCTCCTGCTATAGCCCCAGCAGGCTGCGTTTCGGCGCGCTCCACAAAAACAATTAAATGAAGGATCCGTCATGGATAACTCGCAAACCCTGCCTCTTGGGGCGGCAGCTGCGCCTGCCAAAGAAAAGACCACCGCCAGTCGTCTGAAATCGATCTTCAGCGGTTCGGTCGGCAACATGGTCGAGTGGTACGACTGGTACGTCTACGCCGCCTTCTCCCTGTACTTCGCCAAAGTCTTCTTCCCCAAGGGCGACACCACCGCACAACTGCTCAACACCGCAGCGATCTTCGCCGTGGGCTTCCTGATGCGTCCGATCGGCGGCTGGCTGATGGGGCTCTACGCTGACCGCAAGGGCCGCAAGGCCGCATTGATGGCCTCGGTACTGCTGATGTGCTTCGGCTCCCTGATCATCGCCCTGACTCCCGGCTATGAAACCATCGGCGTCGGCGCCCCGATCCTGCTGGTCCTGGCGCGCCTGATGCAGGGCCTGTCGGTCGGCGGCGAATACGGCACCTCGGCCACCTACCTCAGCGAGATGGCGACCAAGGAACGTCGTGGCTTCTTCTCCAGCTTCCAGTACGTGACCCTGATCTCCGGCCAGCTCATCGCCCTGGCGGTGCTGATCGTGCTGCAGAACGTGCTGACCACCGAAGAGCTGCAATCCTGGGGCTGGCGCATTCCGTTCGGCATCGGCGCCCTGTGCGCGATCGTCGCGCTGTACCTGCGTCGCGGCATGGAAGAAACCGAGTCCTTCACCAAGAAGAAGGAAAAGCCGAAAGAAAGCCTGATGCGCACCCTGATGCGTCATCCGAAAGAGCTGATGACCGTGGTCGGCCTGACCATGGGCGGCACCCTGGCCTTCTACACCTACACCACCTACATGCAGAAATACCTGGTGAACACCGTCGGCATGAGCATCTCCGACTCCACCACCATTTCCGCGGCGACCCTGTTCCTGTTCATGTGCCTGCAGCCGGTGATCGGCGCGCTGTCGGACAAGATCGGCCGACGTCCGATCCTGATCGCCTTCGGCATCCTCGGCACTCTTTTCACCGTGCCGATCCTCACCACCCTGCACACCATCCAGAGCTGGTGGGGTGCGTTCTTCCTGATCATGGCGGCGCTGATCATCGTCAGCGGCTACACCTCGATCAACGCGGTGGTCAAGGCCGAGCTGTTCCCGACCGAGATCCGCGCCCTGGGCGTGGGCCTGCCCTACGCGCTGACCGTGTCGATCTTCGGCGGCACCGCCGAATACATCGCGCTGTGGTTCAAGAGCGTCGGCATGGAAACCGGTTACTACTGGTATGTCACCGCCTGCATCGCCGTGTCGCTGCTGGTCTACATCACCATGAAAGACACCCGCAAACACTCGCGGATCGAAACTGACTGACCGGCAAAAAAAGCGCGAGGGTGCAAGGCCCTCGCGCTGTGCTGTCAGGTAAAAATCCATCGCGAGCAAGCGTGCTTCTGTAGGAGCGAGCGGGCGGCAATCCGACTTGCCCGCGATCACCGCAACACCGCCCGCTCAACGATCAAGACCTGCCCTCCAGCTCACGTAGCAAGCCCTCCGGCATTCATCGCCAACAACATTCCCGCCCCCGCCAATCAAACCGTTGATCACGATATTTCGACGGCCCGGACAGGTTAATGATCGGTTAATGCCCTGCCCGCATCCTGCCTCCATCGAAATCGGTGTCGGCGCGTCAAACACGTAGAAGCAGCAAAGCGGCTTTATGCAGTGGTTCCTGACGCCACAAGCATCGATTTAATCGATATTTTTAAGCACATATTTACGCTTTTTAATCAAATTAACTGGCGTAGTATCCATTTCACACCCACTGCACAAAACGTCAACGAACCTGGAGTGACCACCATGAAAAGCAAACTGTTCCTCGCCCTGACCCTTTCCGTACTGGCTGCCAACACCTTCGCCGCCGATGGTTACGACCGCACTGGCTCGGCCACTTTCACCTCGGGCAGCTCGGCCAGCGCCAGCCTGGCTTCCGACGGTTTCGATCGTACCGGCACCGCCGCCGCTATCGCTGCCGATGGCTTCGACCACACTGGCACCGCAGGCGCAGTCGCCTCCGATGGTTTCGATCGCACCGGTACCGCTGACGCAATCGCTGCCGACGGCTTCGATCGCACCGGGACTGCCGCCGCTATCGGCTAACCCTCAGGGATGTCCCGCAGCCCGGCTTCGGCCGGGCTTAGTGTTTCTGGCCCGGGGAAAAACCGCGCGCCGCAAGCTGGCATTCACGTTCAATGGCTTGCACTATGGCGAGCTTCCCTCTTTGTCCGCGCAAGAGCCTGTCATGTCCGAAGACATTCATTACTACGAACCCGCCCAGGGCCACGGCCTGCCCCACGATCCGTTCAATGCCATCGTCGGCCCGCGGCCGATCGGCTGGATTTCCTCCCAGGACACGCAAGGCCGGCTGAACCTGGCGCCCTACAGTTTTTTCAACGCCTTCAATTACATTCCACCGATCATCGGTTTCTCCAGCGTCGGTCGCAAAGACAGCCTGAACAACATCGAGCAGACCGGCGAGTTCGCCTGGAACCTCGCCACCCGCCCGCTGGCCGAGCAGATGAACCAGAGCTGCGCCGCCGTATCGGCCGAGGTCAATGAGTTCGAACTGGCGGGGCTGACGCCCGTGGCCTCGAAAGTGATTGCTGTGCCGCGGGTAGCCGAAAGCCCGGTGTCCTTCGAGTGCAAGGTCACCCAGATCATTCAACTGCAGCGCGTGGATCAGGAGTTGGTGCCCAGCTGGCTGATCCTCGGCGAAGTGGTCGCCGTGCATATCGCCAAGTGGCTGCTCAAGGATGGGATATACGACACCGCCGCGGCAGAACCGATTCTGCGCGGCGGCGGGCCGGCGGATTATTTCCAGCTGGGGCCAGAGGCCTTGTTCAAGATGTTCCGCCCGGGGGCGGTCAGGTAGTTTTTCAGATCAGATAGCTTCTCAGATCGGCAACCTGGATCAGGCCGTTGCCCAGGCCAGTTCGCCGTCTTCGTTCACGTCGATCAACTGCTCAAGCTTCTGCGCGGCAGCCTGGTCGGCGTCGTGGGCGGTCTTGAATTTCTGGTCGTCCAGGATCTTGTGAAAGCGCGGTGCCCCTGAACCACCCAGGGCCTTGACCGCGATGGCGGCGCTGTAGCCCCCTTCACCTGGAACCACGGCGGAAACCGCTTCGTATGCTGCAAACTCTTTACGTGCCATGTTGCTGGTCCTGGCCAATGGAAAGTCGGCCATTCTAAACCCTCAGCTGGCCAGCTGGTGTACCGGTGCCCCGTTCAGTTGTGCGTATTCGCCTTCGGCCTGGGCCGCCGAGACGTCGCGGAAGGTATGGAAATCCAGGCTGTTGACCACCAGGTCCTGGACCAGTTCGGCGAATATCGCCATGGCCGGCGAACAGAAGTAATCGGTCATTGCCTGCTGGCTGCTCCAGAATCCGGAGACCAGCCACAAATCAGCGTCGCACTGCGAATGCTGCAAGGCGAACTGCAGGCAACCTGTGGCCTGGCGGGATGGTTCGATCAGGCTGCTCAAGCGAGCACCCAGCTCGGTTGAGCGACCGGCGCGGGCGCGAACGAATGCCATGTGGCTGACGGGAATATGCGTGGACATGTGCGACCCTCCCAGGGTGGTGTCGAGGCAGCCATGGGACGGGCTGCGACAGGATCCAAGATTAAGCGTCCGGCGCAACGGCCGTTAGTCGATTCCTGCCAGCGCATTGCACAATCCTGCGAACCTGGCTGGACAACACCGAGGCCGGACCTGGCTGCGGAAAAAAACCACAACGTTGTTTCAAGCAAGTGACAGCCCGCGTGCAGGACCCGGCTCTGCTCTCGCGCGCACGTGCGGCAGGATCAGGCAAGATTTGCGCAGGATTCGCCTACCCCTGGCGCTTGCACAAATTTAAGCTGTGGCCATTCGCAATCTTCCCGGAGGGGCCTTCATGTCATCGCTCGAAACCCAGCAGCCGCCACTGGATGCGGAGATGGAAAAACAGCGGGCGGAGCTGGCCGGGATCATTGCGCGCAACACCGGCGAAGACGGCAGCTACGCCACGGCGATCCAGTCGCTGTTCGTCTCGCGCTACAGCCACTCCCACGATTTCGCCTCGGTGCTGGCCCAGCCGGCCCTGTGCATCATGGCCCAGGGTCGCAAGGAAGTACGGCTGGCCGACGAGGAGTTCAACTACGACCCGCTCAACTACCTGGTGGTCTCGGTTTCCATGCCGTTGAGCGGGCGTCTGGCCGATGTCTCGCCGCTGGAACCGGTCCTGGCCCTGCGCCTGGACATCGACCCGGCCGAGATCAGCACGCTGATCGCCGATGCCGGGCCGCTGGGGGTGCCGAACCGTCCGGTCGGCCGCGGCCTGTATGTGGAGCGCCTGGATACGCCGATGCTCGACGCCGTGCTGCGCCTGACCCGCCTGCTGGATACGCCCAAAGACATCGCCATGCTCGCGCCGCTGATTCGTCGGGAGATTCTCTACCGGCTGCTGCGCAGCCCTCAGGGCCACCGGCTGTATGAGATTGCCATCGCCAACAGCCAGGGCCATCGGGTCAGCCAGGCCATCAAATGGCTGAACAGCAACTACGAGCAACCGCTGCGCATCGACGATCTGGCGCGCGGGGTGAACCTCAGCGTGTCGACTCTGCACCACCGCTTCAAGGCCATGACCGCCATGAGCCCCTTGCAGTATCAGAAGCAATTGCGCCTGCAGGAAGCCCGGCGCCTGATGCTGACCGAGGGGCTGGAGGCGTCCGCTGCCGGTTACCGGGTCGGCTACGAAAGCCCTTCGCAGTTCAGCCGCGAATACAGCCGCCAGTTCGGCGCCCCGCCGCTGCGGGACATGGCGCGCCTGCGCAGCAGCGTCCGATAAGCGCAATCACCGAAAACTGAAGACCCCATGCCTCCTGGCCAGGTATGGGGCATTTTTTGCGCGGCTCAGCGCGCGCGAACCACGTGCTTGATCTCCTGGAATGCCTGCAATCCCCAAGGACCCAGCTCGCGGCCGATGCTGCTCTGCTTGTAGCCGCCCCAGGCGGTCTGCGGGAAGATCACCTGCGGTGCGTTGATCCACACCAGCCCGGCCTGCAAGGCATTGGCGACCCGCTCGGCGTTCTCTACATCGCTGCCGACCACACTGGCCACCAGGCCGAATTCGCTGTCATTGGCCAGCGCGATGGCCTCGGCCTCGCTGGCGAAACTGCGCACGCAGAGCACCGGGCCAAAGATCTCCTCACGCCACAGCGCGCTGTCGAGGGGCACTTCGGTGAAGATGGTCGGCCGGACAAAAAAGCCGCGCGCGCGGTCCGCCGGACGCTCGCCACCACATACCAGCCTGGCCCCGGCACTCAGCCCGCGATCGATATGGCCGAGCACTCGCTGGTATTGCGCCTGGTTGACCAGCGCGCCCATCTCCACGTCCGGATCGAAAGGGTCCGCCACCCGAATCGCCTCGGCCCGCGCCTTGAGGCGCAGCAGGAACTCGTCCGCCAGTTCGTCGGCCACCAGCACCCGGCTGGTGGCGGAGCACATCTGCCCGGCGTTGAAAAAACCGCCGCCGCAGGCCAGTTCCACCGCCAGTTCGAGATCGGCATCCGCCAGTACCAGCAGCGAAGATTTGCCGCCCAGCTCCAGGCTCACGCCCTTGACCGTCTCCGCCGCGCGCTGCATGACCTGGACCCCGACCGCATTGCTGCCGGTGAAGGAAATCTTCGCCACCCGCGGATCGGCCGCCAGCGGCGCACCCACCGCCAGCCCGGTGCCGCAGACCAGGTTGAACACGCCCTTGGGCAAGCCGCTCCGGGCGATAATCGCCGCCAGTTCCAGCTCCGGCAGCGGGGTGACTTCCGAGGGCTTGAGCACCACGCTGCAACCGGCGGCCAGCGCCGGCGCGAGCTTCCAGGCGGTGGTGACCATCGGGAAATTCCACGGCACGATCAAGCCGACCACGCCGCAGGGCTCACGCCGCACACGGGCGCTGAAATCATCGCTGGGCAGCGGCACGTCGCGGTCCTGGCCGGCGTCCAAACCTTCGGCCAGCCCTGCGTAGTACTCGAAGGTGGCAATCACATCGTCGACGTCGATGGCCGCTTCGAATTGCGGCTTGCCGTTGTTGCTCGACTGCAGGTGCATCAGGCGCTCACGACGCTCGGCGACCCCGGCGGCGATCCGCCGCAATACCGCGCCACGCTCGGCACCGCTGGCCGCGGCCCACGGCACCAGCCCGGCCTGGGCGGCGGTCACCGCCTGCTCGACGCTGTGCCGGTCGCCACCACCAACCAGCGCCAGCGGCTCTTCGGTGGACGGATTGATCACCGGCAACAGCTCGCTGCCAGCACACCACTGACCGTCGATGTAGAGACCGTTCAACAGGTTTGCCTGGCTCATGCCTGCACCGCCCGCATCCAGCCGGCCTGGTCGATTTCGATCAGGGTCGGTCCCTGGCGATCGCTGGCCGCGCGCAGCGCATCGCGCAATCCGTCGACGCTGTCGATGGCCTCGGCAGCGCAGCCCAGGGCCTTGGCCACGCCGATGAAGTCCGGCGTGTAGATGTCCACGCCCACCGGCTCGATGTCGCGGTTGACCATGTATTTCTTGATCTCTTCATAGCCCTGGTTATTCCACAGCAGCACGATGACCGGCGTGCGCGCTTCCACCGCGCAGGCCAGTTCCGACAGGGTGAACTGCAGGCCGCCATCGCCGATCAGGCACGCCACCGGGCCCCGGGCATGGCGCTCGGAAGCACCGCCGAGCCAGGCACCGATCGCCGCCGGCAAGGCATAACCCAAGGTGCCGTAGCCGGTCGAGGAGTTGAACCAGCGACGCGGACGCTCGGGGTTGAAGGTCAGGTTGCCGCTGTACACCGGCTGCGTGGAGTCGCCGACGATGACGATCTCCGGCAACTCCTGCACTAGGGTTTCGAGGAACCGCGTCTGCGCCCGGGTCGGTGCGTCCCACTGCTGCTCCAGTGCGTTGCGCAAGGCAGCGGCGCGGGCGGTGCCCCAGGCACTGTCGCGCTCGCTCAGCGATTGTTTGCCCAGCTCGGCCAGCAAGGCTTCGGTTGCGCTGTGCGCGTCGGCCACCAGCGCCACTTTCGGCGGATAGTTGCGCACGGTCTGGTCAGGGTCGATGTCGATGCGCAGCAGGGCGCCCGGAATCTCGAAGCCACCGGCGAAAGTCACGTCGTAGTCGGTTTCGGCCAGTTCGGTGCCGATGGCCAGGACCACGTCGGCATCGGCCACCAGGGCGCGAGTCGCCACCAGCGACTGGGTCGAGCCGATCAGCAGCGGGTGCCGCGACGGCAGCATGCCTTTGGCATTGATAGTCAGGGCCACGGGGGCCTGGAGCAATTCGGCGAGGCGGGTCAGGGACGCGGCGGCATCGATCGCGCCGCCACCGGCGAGGATCAGCGGGCGCCGGGCGCCCGCCAGCAGCTGGCTCATCCGGGCAATCGCGGTGGGCGCGGCGCCGGCCCGGGCGATGCTCACCGGCTCGCTGTCGAGCAGCTCATCGGCCTCCTCCACCAGCACATCGAGGGGGATCTCGATGTGCACCGGCCGAGGGCGACCGGCCTGGAACAACGCGAAGGCGCGGGCCAGGACGCCCGGCAGTTCCGCCGCGGACATCAGGGTATGGGAGAACGCCGCCACGCCGCCCACCAGGGCGCCCTGGTTCGGCAGCTCGTGCAGCTTGCCGCGACCGCCGCCGAGCTGGTTGCGCGACTGCACGCTGGAGATCACCAGCATCGGAATCGAGTCGGCATAGGCCTGGCCCATGGCGGTGGTGATGTTGGTCATCCCCGGGCCGGTGATGATGAAGCACACCCCCGGCTTGCCGCTGGTGCGGGCATAACCGTCGGCCATGAATCCGGCGCCCTGCTCGTGACGCGGCGTGACATGCCGGATGCGCGAACGGGCCAGGCCGCGATACAGCTCGACGGTATGCACCCCGGGAATGCCGAAGACCTGCTCGACGCCATAACCTTCGAGTAACTTGACCAACACTTCGCCGCACGTCGCCATGTCTTGCCCTTCTTGTTCGCTTGAGACGGTGTGCCTGGCTGGCCGCTGCATGGCCAGGCACGGGGAAGGCGTCATTGGAACGGGCCGCGTGTAGCGGGAACAATGGATAAAAAGTCATACTAGCCATGTCCTCACGTCATGCCTTGGCCCTTTATGAAACGCCTCCCGCCCCTGCCCGCGCTGCACACCTTTCTGATCACCGCGCGCTGCTGCAACTTCACCCACGCGGCCGAGCAGCTGCATATCACCCAGGGTGCGGTGAGCCGGCAGATCGCCGGCCTGGAGAGTCATCTGGGTTATGCCTTGTTCCAGCGCCAGGCCCGCGGCCTGAGCCTGACGAGCGAAGGACGGGAATGGCTGCCACGGGTGGAGCAGGTGTTCGGCCTGATCAGCGAGGGCGTGGAACAGGTCGGGGGAAACCGCGACACCCTGCAACTCAAGGCGTCCACCTGCGTGATGCGCTGGTTGTTGCCGCGCCTGATGCAGTGGCAGAAGGAGCGGCCGGACGTGCCTGTGCGGCTGACCACCACAGTGCAGCACGGCGTGGACTTCAGCCGCGAACAGTTCGATGCCGCGGTGATCTACGGCGCCCCGCCCCCCGCCACCCTCGGCGCCTATCACCTGTTCGACGAACAGCTGACGCCGGTGTGTTCACCGGCATTGCTCGAAGGGGCGATAGCGCTGAAGACCCTGGCCGACCTGCAGCAACACATGCTGCTGCATCCGACCCTGGATACTCATGACTGGAATACCTGGTTGAAAGCCTCGGGAACGGTGCTGAACAACATCGGCAAGGGGCAGCATTTCGAAACCCTGGACCTGGCGATGTCGGTGGCCTCCCAGGGGACGGGAGTGGCCATTGGCGACTGGGCATTGATCGGCGAAGACCTGAGCGCCGGGCGGCTGGTCATGCCATTTGCATTGAAGGTGCGCACCGGCCTGGGCTACTACCTGGTCCACCCCGATCGCTCAGCGCCATCGCCGCAGTTGCGGGCCTTGCTGGACTGGCTGGTGGAACAGGCCAGGGCCAGATAGCCCTGTAGCCGATGTAGCCGCTGGCGCAGCCTGCGATCGAGCGCGCAGCGGTCGTAATCCGGTCAACACCTTGTACCTGCAAAAACGCGGTGTCTGGTTTTACGACTGCTGCGCAGCCGATCGCAGCCTTCGGCAGCGACTACAGGATGTCTCAGTAACCGACCGTGAACCGCTGGCGGGGGTGCTTCGCTGTTTCCACCTCATCGATCATGGCGATGGCGTAGTCAGCGAAGGTGATCCAGCTCTTGCCTTCGGCGCTTACCAGCAGATGGTCCTGGCCCAGGCGGAACTGGCCACGGCGCTCGCCTTCGATGAACTCCGCCGACGGCGACAGGAAAGTCCAGTCCAGCTCCTTCTCCTGGCGCAGGGTATCGAGGAGCACCGCACCGGCACTGGCCTCTGGCTTGTACTCTTCCGGAAAACCGACAGAGTCGATCACCCGGCTGCCGTCGGGCAGCAACAAACTACCGGCACCACCCACCACCAGCAGGCGTTTGACGCCGGCTTTTTTCACCGGCTCGATCAGGGCCTTGGGCGGGATAGTGGAAAAGAGCGCCGCGCTGATCACCACATCGTGGCCGGCGACCGCTGCCTGCAACGCCGCGCCGTCCAGCACGTCGACCGCCTTGCTCACCACTCCGGCGCGGTTGCCGATTTTCGCCGGGTTACGGGCAATCGCGGTGACACTGTGACCACGACGCAGGGCTTCTTCCAGCAGTTGGCTACCGGCACGACCGGTAGCACCAATGATTGCGATCTTGCTCATGACAGTTCTCCAGTTCCGATAAGTGACGCAAAGCCTTACAGGGAATGCCCCCGCGCCAGGCGCGGGAGCGGTCGAATCACCACTTCATTTCGCCCTTGGCGACCTTGGCGCTCAGCTCCAGGGAGCTGTCTTCGCCCAGGTCCGGGTAACGCTTTTTCATCGCCGCGATCAGTGCGGCGGAATCCTTGGCCTTGGCGGTTTCTTCATCGAAGGCCTTGATGTAGTCGGCGGTGAAATGCACGGGAACCAGGGAGCGGGCGCTTTCACCGAGGTAATGGCCCGGCACCACGGTCTGGGGTTTCAGCGCGGCGATGGTGTCCAGGGTGGTCAGCCAGTCCTTGTGGGATTGCGCGGTCTGGGTGTCGGCCATCCACACATGGATGTTTTCCGCCACCACCACGCCACCGACGACCGCCTTGATCGACGGGATCCAGACGAAGGTGCGGTCCGGTTGTTTGCCGTCCAGGCCGATGATGTCCAGCTTCTGCCCTTCCAGGGTCAAGCTGTGGCCCTTGAGCACGCTTGGCACAATGGTCTTGGCTGGAACGTCGGCGCCCATTTTCGGGCCCCAGAACGCGAGCTTGCCGTCGACCGTGGCCTTGATGTGCTCGACGGTCGGCTGCGACGCCACGACCTTGGCCTTGGGGAAGGCCTGGGTGATGGTGTCGAGGCCGAAGTAGTAGTCCGGGTCACCGTGGCTGATGTAGATGGTGGTCAGTTGCTTGCCGCTGGCGCGGATCTTTTCCACCAGTTGCTCGGCCTGGGATTTGCCGAACTGCGCGTCCACCAGGATCGCTTCCTTCTTGCCGCTGACCAGCACCGAGGTCACCGGGAAGATCGCCGCAGTCCCCGGGTTGTACACATCCAGCTTCAGGGCCGGCTCGACGGCGGCGGCATGGGCGGCGAAACCCAGGGTGGCGGTCGCCAGCAGCAGGCGCTTGAGTGAGGTGAATCCGATCATGTGCAGCTCCGATGGTCTGTCGGCCGTAAGTGGCCATGGGTAGGTGGCGATGGAGATGAAGCTTAGTTGCCGCACTCGTTACAAAAAATGCGATGCTTGGACATAGTTTGTTTCTGAAAGCGGGCAAATCATGGATCGTCTTCAAGCAATGCGCGTCTTCGTCACCGTAGTCGACCTTGGCAGCCAGTCGGCCGCCGCCGACCATCTGGACCTCTCGCGGCCGGTGGTTTCGCGCTATCTGGCGGAGCTGGAGGACTGGGTCGGCGCCCGGCTGATGCACCGCACCACCCGCAAGCTGAGCCTGACCGCGGCGGGCACCGAGATCCTGCCGCGCTGCCAGCAGATGCTCGAGTTGTCGATGGACATGCAGGCCGCCGTCAGCGAACCGGACGATGTGCCCCGCGGCTTGCTGCGCATCAGCGCCAGCACCTCGTTCGGCCAGGCCCAGCTGGCGGATGCCATGGCCGCCTACGTCGAGCGCTACCCCGGCGTCAGCATCGACCTGCAGATGCTCGACCGCGCGGTGAACCTGGTGGACGAACGCATCGACCTGGCGATCCGCGCCAGCAACGACCTGGACCCGAACCTGATCGCCCGGCGGCTGACGGTATGCCGCTCGGTGATCTGCGCCTCCCCGGCCTATCTGCGCGAGCACCCGACGCCACAGCGGGTCGAGGAGCTCAGCCAGCACAACTGCCTGACCCACTCCTATTTCGGCAAGAGCCTGTGGCATTTCGAACAGGACGGCGAACAGGTTTCGGTACCGGTGCAGGGCAATATCAG
The DNA here is from genome assembly GCF_003184125.1 of Pseudomonas sp. RW409. Lineage (NCBI taxonomy): Bacteria > Pseudomonadati > Pseudomonadota > Gammaproteobacteria > Pseudomonadales > Pseudomonadaceae > Pseudomonas > Pseudomonas sp. RW409. Next base: position 1,130,362 of record NZ_QHHP01000042.1, read on the forward strand.
CGCCAACGACGCCAGCACCCTGTTGCGCGCGACCATGGCCGGGGCCGGCGTGGCCATGCTGCCCACCTACCAGGCCTGGGTGTATATCCACAGCGGCGAACTGGTGCGCCTGCTGCCGCAGGCAGAACCCCGGCAAATGCCCATGTACGCGGTCTATGCCTCGCGCAAACACATGCCGGTGGCCCTGCGCAGCATGCTGGATTTCCTGGTGCTGCGTTTCCCCGAGGAGCCGGAGTGGGACAAGGGCCTGTAAAACCCGATAAGACCGCTGAATACCCCCTCAACACGCTGCCCGCAACCTGGCCGGCGGCCATGGCTGATCCCTATGGCTGATCTATGCTGATAACAGTACCCCCACACGCGCAGGGGTATTCGTTCAGAGGTGTTTGCCATGAACATCAAAACAAGAAGATACCTGGCCATTTTCGTCACCTGCACCGTGACCCTGGCGCTGTATGGAACAGCGGCCTATCGCGTCGAGCAGGCCCGGCAGCAGCCCCGTGTCTATGCCAGTTGCAACGTCGATCAGTGCATCCCGCACACCGCGACCCTCAACTCCCTGAAATGATGCAGACGCGCGGCGTCACTGTTCGTGATCGCTCTTCAAGCGGTCGCGGAAAGCCTTGGGCGAGATCCCGACGCGGCGGCGGAACAGCCGGGTGAAGTTGGTGGGATCGGAAAACCCCAGGGTGTCGGAAATCTCATAGATGGTCATGCTGGTGTAGGTCAGCAGGCGCTTGGCCTCCAGCAGCTGGCGCTCATGCATGATCTGCAGGGCCGGCTGGCCCGCCAGTTCACGACAGGTGCCATTGAGATGGGAAACGGAAATCCCCAGCTTGTGCGCCAGGTCCTCGACCTTCACATGTTCGCGATAGTGGTTTTCCACCAGCTGGATATAGCCATTGAAATACTCCCGTGCCCGCTGCGGCCGCTGGCTGGCACTGCGGCGCCGGATCGCCTGGCGGCTGACCCACACCATGATCACGCTGACCAGCGAATGCATGAGCATTTCCCGCGCTGGCTCACGCCCTTGGTACTCATTCTGCAACGCGGCAAACAGGCTGTTCAGGTAGTCGCCGTCGGCGCCCGCCGGGTAGCTCTCGGCCACGGCCAGGGCATTCACCGAGTGCCCCAACTGGGCTTGCAGATGGGCCATCAAGGGCGCCGCCAGGGTCACCACATAACCGTCGATGTCCTCGGAAAAACGAAAGCCGTGCACCGACAGGGCCGGCAGGATCTGTAGCGCCGACTCCCCCAGCAACGTGCGCTGGCCTTCGATCTCAAGCTCGGCCTGCCCGCGATGCACGAACAGCAACTGACAGAGATCGGCATGCCGATGCGGTTTGATTTCCCAATGGTGCTCGCGGCTGCGCTTGGAAATGGTTTCGCAGTGCAGCAGGTCCGGTGTCGGCCAATCCAGGCTTTCCCCATAGAGTTTGAACACCGGAATTGAAGGCAAGGCAGGCTTATTCATAACTGCAATCCAGGCCTCTGGGTGACGGGCGATAATCGCACCGATTGGTGAAATGAACAGGTATCGGCTCAGTTTTCACCTTCAACTGACAGCATCACAAGTGAAAAATGCAGGCACTCGAAACATAAAAATCACTCAGCGAACCTGTTCGCGTGAAGCTTGCGAGTCATAAAAACAATGAAAACCCTGAAAACTCAAGTCGCCATCATTGGCGCCGGCCCCTCCGGATTGCTGCTCGGCCAGCTGCTGCACAAGGCCGGCATCGATACCCTGATCCTCGAACGAAAAACCCCGGATTACGTACTCGGGCGCATCCGCGCCGGGGTACTGGAACAAGGCATGGTCGACCTGCTGCGCCAGGCCGGGGTCAGCCAGCGCATGGACGCCGAAGGCCTGGTGCACGGCGGCTTCGAGCTGGCCCTCGACGGTCGCCGGGTGGCCATCGACCTGCACGCCCTCACTGGCGGCAAGAGCGTCACGATCTACGGCCAGACCGAAGTCACCCGCGACCTGATGCAAGCCCGCCAGGCCGTCGGCGCCCGGACCCTGTACCAGGCCGATAACGTGCGCCCCCACGACATGCAGAGCGACCAGCCCTACCTGACCTTCGATTACCAGGGCGAGCCCCATCGCCTGGACTGCGACTACATCGCCGGTTGCGACGGTTTCCACGGGGTCGCCCGACAGTCGATCCCGGCCGACAAGCTCAAGGTTTTCGAGCGCGTCTATCCGTTCGGCTGGCTCGGCATTCTCGCCGATACCCCGCCGGTCCACGACGAACTGGTCTACGCCCGCCACGAACGCGGTTTCGCCCTGTGCAGCATGCGGTCGACCACCCGCACCCGTTACTACCTGCAAGTACCGGCGGAGGAAAATGTCGCCGACTGGTCCGATCAACGCTTCTGGGACGAGCTCAAGAAGCGCCTGCCCGAGGAGCTGGCCGAGCGCCTGGTGACCGGGCCGTCGATCGAGAAAAGCATCGCGCCACTGCGCAGCTTCGTGGTCGAGCCGATGCAATACGGACGGATGTTCCTGGTCGGCGACGCCGCGCACATCGTGCCGCCCACCGGGGCCAAGGGCCTGAACCTGGCCGCCAGCGATGTCAGCACACTGTTCAACATTCTGCTCAAGGTCTACCGCGAGCAGCGCACCGACCTGCTGAAAAAGTATTCGCAAATCTGCCTGCGGCGGATCTGGAAGGCCGAGCGTTTCTCCTGGTGGATGACCGCGATGCTGCACCGTTTCCCCGACTCCGACGACTTCAGCCAGCGCATCGCCGAGTCGGAGCTGGCGTACTTCGTCGACTCCGAGGCCGGTCGCAAAACCATTGCGGAAAATTACGTCGGCCTTCCTTATGAGGCTATCGAGTAGGGGCCTATCGAGTACACTGGCGAGCATTCCCGCTCGCCTTGCCCCTTGCGGGTCAATCACTGCCCGCAGGTTCTTTCGTGACCCATCCCAACCCGCCTGGCCAACCCCAATTGGCTCTTCGCAGCGTACTGATCGCCCTGATGCTGGCGATCTTCCTCGGCGCCCTGGACCAGACCATAGTCGCGGTCTCCATGCCCGCCATCTCCGCGCAGTTCAAGGACGTCAGCCTGCTGGCCTGGGTGATTTCCGGCTACATGGTGGCCATGACCGTGGCGGTGCCGATCTACGGCAAGCTCGGCGACCTCTACGGGCGGCGCAAGCTGATGCTGTTCGGCATGGGCCTGTTCACCCTGGCATCGCTGTTCTGCGGCATGGCGCAGAACATGGAACAGCTGGTGCTGGCGCGGATCTTCCAGGGCATCGGCGCCGGCGGGATGATTTCGGTCAGCCAGGCGATCATCGGCGACATAGTCCCGCCCCGCGAACGCGGGCGTTACCAGGGTTACTTCAGCAGCATGTACGCGGCGGCCAGCGTCGCCGGCCCGGTTCTCGGCGGCTACATGACCGAATACCTGTCCTGGCGCTGGGTGTTCCTGATCAACCTGCCCCTGGGCCTGGGCGCCTGGCTGGTGGCCAGGCGCAACCTGCGAGGACTGCCTATCCCGCAGCGCAAACCGATCATCGACTACCTCGGCACGCTGTTGATGATCATCGGCCTGACCGCCCTGCTGCTGGCGATCACCCATTTCGGCCAGGGTCACGCCTGGCGCAGCCAAGAGGTGCTGGGCCTGCTGGCCTGTGCCGTCGTCGCCCTGGCCCTGTTCGCCTGGCATGAACGGCGCACGGAAGAACCGCTGCTGCCCATGCACCTGTTTGCCAACCGCAACGCCATGCTGTGCTGGTGCACGGTGTTCTTCACCAGCTTCCAGGCCATCTCGCTGACGGTGCTGATGCCGTTGCGCTTTCAGAGCGTCACCGGCGCCGGTGCCGACAGCGCTGCGCTGCACCTGTTGCCGCTGGCCATCGGCCTGCCGATAGGCGCCTACTTCGCCGGGCGCATGACCTCGGTGACCGGTCGCTACAAACCGATGATCCTCAGTGGCGCCCTGTTGATGCCGCTGACCGTTCTCGGCATGGCCTTCAGCCCACCCCAGGCGGTGCTGCTGAGCAGCGTGTTCATGTTGTTCAGCGGGATTGCCTCCGGCATGCAATTCCCGACCTCGCTGGTGGGCAGCCAGAACTCGGTGGAGCAACGGGACATCGGGGTCGCCACCAGCACCACCAACCTGTTCCGCTCCCTGGGCGGCGCGGTGGGCGTGGCCTTGATGTCGGCGCTGCTGCTGGCGCTGTTGCAGGATTCCAGCTTCGCCCAGTTGAGCGGTTCGGCGCTGATCGGCGAAGGCCACTCGGGCAATGTGCTGCTCGACGGCCTGAATGCCGCGCCGGGTCCGGAACAGGGAGCCTTGCGGGCTGAGCTGCTGCTGACCTTCAAACACTTGCTGATGGTCAGCGCGGCGGTGTCGTTGCTGGGGCTGGCGGCGGCGCTCGCCATGCCCAATACGCTGCTGCGCGGGCGTGAAGACAAGGTCAAATAGCAGCATCGCCAGCCAGCTCTATCTACACGCGAGCCGGCTGGCGACCGGCCCTCACGGGCTGTAGTACCCCACCGCCACCAGGAAGTGCCCGACCTTGCGCAGGTAGGCGTGCTTGTCTTCCACCTTGGCCGTCACCGGGTTCTTCCAGCGGTACTCATACTCGCCCTGATCCTGGGCGGCCATCAGCGCCAGGATCGGCTCGCCCACCGGTTTGCCATCCGGGTCCTTGACCTTGTTGAAGTCGGTATTGATCAGCCGCAGGTTGGTGCCGTGGGCCACGTAGCGCTGGCTGTCCAGGTCGACCACGAACACATACAGGTCGTCCTGCAGGAAACCGCCCTTGAGCGAGTTGATCGCCGTCAGCGTGCCTTTCTCGTCCTTGACCAGCTCGCTCGCCGCCTTGTCCAGCAAGGCCCTGGCCTGCTCGGCGGAAGCCCGTGGCAGGTAATAGCCGACCGCGAGGATTCGCTCGCCGACCCGCTGGAAATACACATGCTTGCGCTCGACCTTGCCGTCGGTCCAGTTCTGCCAGCGGTACTCGGCTTGCTGGATGCCATTGCCCTCGGGAATCTTCAGCGCGTCCTTGAAGGCCTTTTGCAGATCCGGCCCGAGCACTTCGGAAACATCGCGGCCGATCAGCGCCGACGACGGCCCGCCACTGGCCAGCATCACCCCCTTGGTGTCGACCACAAACACATAACGGTCCTTGTCGACGAACTCGCCCTGCCGGCTGAACGCGGCGAAGGCCTTGTCACCCTGGTCGTGGTAATAGGCCAGGGCCTTTTCCAGCAGGGCCTTGGCCGCCGTGGCATCGTCCGCCGCCTGGACCTGGCTGGTGCAGAACACCAGCAGCCACCCCAGCACCGTGGCTCTCAGCAATCCCCTCATTGCGCGTCCCTCGTTCTTGTTGGTGTTTCAAGAGCGTAGACGGCTGCGGGATATGGTCGAGTATTCAGCGAAGCAGGGAGGCGCGAGGCAAGACCGCGACCTTCCCACGCCTGGCGCGGGAAGGTGGTCAAGGTCAGGGGCGGGTATTGAGCTGCTGCTGCAGATTCTGGATCTGGCTCTGCAGGGTATTGATGTTGCGGGTGACCTGGCCGCGGAAGGCATCGAACTCGGCGGTGTTGGTGCCACCCTGGGCAGCGGCGGGACGATTGTCCTGCTGGCTCTTGAGCACAATGATGTCCTGCTCCAGGCGTTCGATGGCGGCGCTCGGGTTGCCCTGTCTTTTCAAGGCGGCGATCTCGGCGTTCAGGCTCTTGAACTGGGCATCGACCTTGCTGGTGTCGGCAGGCGCGCTCTTCAGGGCCGCCAGTTCGCTGCTCAAGGATTTCACCTGGGCCTGCAACTGGGTATTGGCCGCCTGCTGCTCGGTGGCTTGCGCGGTCATCTGCGCCAGGCGCTTGTCCAGGTCCGTGGCCTGCCCGGCCACGCCTTGCTGCTGCTTGCCCTGGTCCTGCAGGCGGCTTTCCAGCTGCTTGATCTGCAGCTTCAAGGCTTCGCTGTCGCTGTTGACGCTGGACTGGCTGGCAACCACCTTGCCGGAAATATCCTGCAGGCGTCCCGCCGCTTCTTCGCTGATGCGGGCGAAACTCTCCTGGGTGGCGACCAGTTGCTGCTCCATCAGCGAGATCTGCTGGAAGCTCCACCAGGCCAGGCCGATAAAGGCGAAGAACAAGGCGCCGACCAGCGCCCAGAGCGGCCCGGCACTCGGCGCCTTGACCTTGGTTACCGGCACGCTGCGCGAATGCACCGAAGTACGCGCGCGGCCCGCGACGGTGGTCGGGAAATCATCGTCGAGGGTATCGGCACGCAGGCTTGGAACATCGTCGAAGTCGTCGTTGGCATCGTTACGCATGGGGCAACCTTTCTAAAACCGCGGTGATAGCTGAATGCGGCGAGTATAAACCGCTAACCCGCCGCCCTGATCGACCCTGAACCCCGAACTCGGTTCAGTGTTTATTTTCAGCGTATGTCCTGGGCCTTCCACCAGCCGCAGAATTCATCCAGGGCGGTCCACAGGCTGACCTTCGGTTCGTAATCCAGATAATGGCGGGCGCGGCTGATATCCAGGGTGAAGTTCTTGTTCATGACCTGCATGCCCAGGCGCGACAGGGTCGGCTCCGGACGGCCCGGCCAGAGCTTGCAGAAACCTTCATTGAGGGCCGCCACGCTGTAGGCCAGGCCAAAGGAGCGGTAGCGCGTGACCTGTGGCACGCCCATCTGGCGCATCACATAGTTCACCACGTCCCACAACGGCACGGGCGCGCCGTTACTGATGTTGTAGGCCTTGCCCAGGGCCGAGCCGCTGGCCAGCAGACTGCTGAGCAGCGCTTCGTTGAGGTTCTGCACACTGGTGAAGTCGACCTTGTTCAGGCCGTTGCCGATGATCGCCAGGCGGCCCTTGCGCTGCATCTTCAACAGGCGCGGGAAAATGCTCATGTCGCCGGCGCCGGTGACAAAACGCGGACGCAGCGCCAGCACCTCCAGGCCGAACTCCTGGGCGCCGAACACCTTCTGCTCCGCCAGGTATTTGGTGGCGGCATAAGGATGCTTGAAGCGCTTGGGCACTTGTTCTTCGGTCAGGCCCAGATGGTCGCGACCGTCGAAATAGATCGACGGCGACGACAGGTGCACCAGGCGCCGGACATGGCGCTTGAGACAAGCCTCGACCACGTTTTCAGTGACCAGCACGTTGCCCTGGTGGAAATCCTGATAGCGCCCCCAGAGCCCCACCGCCCCCGCGCAGTGCACCACCGCATCGACATCGCGGCACAGGTCGCGCACCAGGTCGGCATCGCTCAAGTCACCCTGGACGAACTCGGCTCCACGCCGCACCAGATGCTCCACACCTTC
>NZ_QHHP01000042.1:1137667-1179186 GCF_003184125.1 Pseudomonas sp. RW409
AGCAGACCGATGCCGAACTGGTCACCGTGCTGGCCGCCCGCGCCGACGACTATGCCTATATCCCCTTGCTCTGGGCCAGCCTGCTGGCGCTGATCGTGCCGGGCGTGGTGCATTACGCCACCGGCTGGATGAGCATGCACCTGTTGCTGCTGGTGCAGTGGGTGACCTTTATCGTGCTCTGCCTGGTGTTCCGCATTCCGCGCATCACCACCCGCCTGATTCCGCGCTCGGTACGCCACTGGCGCGCCTCGAACCTGGCCCGCCGCCAGTTTCTCGAACAGAACCTGCACCACACTGTCGGCAGCACCGGGATGCTGATCTTCGTCTGCGAAGCCGAGCGCTATGTGGAGATCCTGGTGGACGAGGGCATCTCCAAGCGCCTCGACGACAAGACCTGGGACACCATCGTCCAGACCTTCACCCAGCAGGTGAAGCAGGGGCAGACCCTGCAAGGCTTCATCACCTGCATCGAGGCCTGCGGCGAACTGCTCAAGGTGCATGTGCCGGTGACCCACGTGCGCAACGAACTGCCCAACCGCCTGGTGGTCCTGGCCTGATTTCCCCCGCTCCTGTAGCCGCTGCCGCAGGCTGCGATCGGCCGAAGGCCGTGGCGTCCGCAAGATCGCTGGAGGTCCTGCGGACCTTGCGCAGCCTTCGGCAGCGGCTACAGGAAGCCCACTCCCGTGGAATTCTGCACCGCCGGGTAAATAACTCCGTGCCCCGGCGGGCCATCCCCCCTAAAATACCCGCCATTCCCCGATTCACACCCGCACCGCCCGAGGCACCTTTTTCCATGTCTGCAACCGCAACCCCCGCCAGCCTCGCGCCGGATCATCACGCCCAGTTTCTCGAACTGCTGGAAACCAGCCTGGCGCAGAACGCCTTTATCAAACTGGTGCTGGCCAAGCATGTGGGGGCCGAGGCGGATTTGCAGCGGCTGATCATCAAGCAACTGACGGTCAAGGAGCAGCCGTGTCTGTCCTTCGTCTACCGCTACAAGACCCGCGACATCACCAAGAACTTCCCCCTAGACGAAGGCGTGGCGCTGATCGCCGGGCTGCTGCCGGCGTCGTTCAAGAACGCGCACCTGCTGTCGCTCACCGATGAAGTGCAGCTCGAATACAGCAAGAAGGGCAAAAGCTCGCTGTTCAAGGGCAAGGCCCAGCAGCAGCGCGAAGTGCCGTCCGCCGAGCACAACCGCGAGAAGAATCGCTACCTGGAGCTGAGCCGGCCCTTCCTCACCGACCTGGGGGTGACCAACAAGCAGCACGAGCTGATCCCGGCGATGTCGCGCAAGTGGAAGCAGATCAACAAGTTCATCGAGGTGTTCAGCCATGCGCTGAGTTCGTCGCCGATCGATCTGCAGCAGCCGGTGCGGGTGGCGGACTTCGGTTCCGGCAAGGGCTACCTGACCTTCGCCATCCACGACTACCTGTGCAACACCTTGCAGGCGCAAGGGCAGGTGACCGGCGTCGAGCTGCGTGAGGACATGGTGACACTGTGCAACGCCGCGGCGGCGCGCCTGGAGCATCAGGGCCTGGAGTTCAAATGCGGCGACGTGCGCAGTGTGGCGCCGAGCGAGCTGGACGTGATGATTGCCCTGCATGCCTGCGATATCGCTACCGACTACGCGATCCATACCGGCATTCGTTCCGGCGCGTCGATCATCATGTGCTCGCCGTGCTGCCACAAACAGATCCGCCCGCAGATGCAGAGCCCGGCGCTGCTCAAGCCGATGCTGCAATACGGCCTGCACCTGGGCCAGCAGGCGGAGATGGTCACCGACAGCCTGCGTGCGCTGTTCCTCGAAGCCTGCGGCTACGAGACCAAGGTCTTCGAGTTCATCTCCCTGGAACACACCAACAAGAACAAGATGATCCTCGCGGTCAAACGTGCCGAGCCCCAGGACCCGACCCAGCTGCTGGCGAAGATCGGCGAGTTGAAGGCCTTCTACCACATCAGCGAGCACTGCCTGGAAACCCTGCTGCGGGCCGACGGCTACCTGGGCTGACCACGCGCCTGTAGCCGCTGCCGCAGGCTGCGATCGGCACCGAAGGGGCCGCAAACCAGGCGACGCGCTACATCTGACAGGGCCGGGATACCGCCTTTGCGCCGGCTACGCCGTCGATCGTCCGAACGCGGCCCGAACCTGCGGCAGCGGCTACAGGGCGCGTGCTGGGGTTGCTTGCTGCACGGCAGTCTTGCGCCCGAGCATCACGGTAAGGATCACGCCCACGGCGAACAGCCAGGTGACCGGTTCCACCTGTTCGCCGAAGAACAGCGCCGAGAAGGCGATGGTGAAGAAGATCTGCAGCAGCTGGATCTGGCTGACCCGGGCGATACCGCCCATGGCCAGCCCGGCGTACCAGGCAAAAAAACCGATGAACTGCGAGAACAGCGCGACATAGCCGAAGGCCCACCAGGTCTTCGTCGAGACCGCACCCTGATGCTGCGCCGCGAGGTACCAGACCGGGCCGATCAACAGCGGCGTCGACAGCACCAGGGCCCAGCAGATCACCTGCCAGCCGCCCATCTCCCTGGCCAGCCGGCCGCCTTCGGCATAACCCAGGCCGCCGACCGCAATCGCCCCGAGCATCAGCAAGTCGCCGGCCTGGATACTGCCGGCGCCGCTGATCAGCGCGTAACCCAGGACCAATGCGCTGCCCAGTGCGGCGCAGCCCCAGAAGGCTTTCGACGGCCGTTCATGGGACAGCCACGCCGCGTACAGCGCCACGCACAAGGGTTGCAGGCCATTGACCAGCGCGCCGTGGGACGCCGGCAGGGTCTGCATGGCCCAGGCCGACAGCACCGGAAACCCCAGGATCACCCCGGCGATCACCAGGCTCAGGCCTTTGATCTGGTGCCAGGTCGGCCACTTTTCCCGCCGCCAGAGCAACAGCAGCGCCGCCGGGATCGCCGCGAACAGCGCCCGTCCCAGGCCGTTGAGCAGTGGGTGAAGTTCCTGCACCACGATGCGGGTGAAGGGCAGGGTCAGGCTGAAAATAACCACGCCGAGCAGGCCCAGGGCCATGCCGGTGTTTTCGCGGGAAGACATGATGACAACCGTTTTTTATTGGGGAAGGGCAGGTGCGCTTATCTAGCCATAAACCCACCGCGGCACCCTGTTACAGCTGTACGCAGAGTTATCCATACAGTTCGGCTTCTGTAGGAGCGGCCGGTCGACGCTCGATTGCCCGCGATGAACGATAACGCGGTGTATCAGGCAATCCGCGTCGCTTTTATCGCGGGCAAGACTCGTTCCTACGGGGCAGCGGAGAGCATGCTCTTCTGCAGGAGCGAAGCTTGCTCGCGATGAACGATAACGCGGTGTATCAGGCAATCCGCGTCGCTTTTATTGTGGGAAAGCCTCGTTCCTGCAGGCCATGGATCACGCTTTTTTGTAGGAGCGAAGCTTGCTCGCGATGAACGATGACGCGGTGTATCAGGCAATCCGCGTCGCTTTTATTGTGGGAAAGCCTCGTTCCTGCAGGCCATGGATCACGCTTTTTTGTAGGAGCGAAGCTTGCTCGCGATGAACGATGACGCGGTGTATCAGGCAATCCGCGTTGCCTCTATCGCGGGCAAGCCTCGCTCCTACAGAAGCGTTGAGGGCGTAGTACCGGGTTATTACCCGGCTCCACAGATAAGGACTACCTTGAACATTCCTGTTTTCCCTTGAAGAGGAGTCATCTCCATGGCCGCGAAAAAAATCCTCATGCTGGTCGGCGATTACGTCGAGGACTACGAAGTGATGGTGCCGTTCCAGGCGCTGCTGATGGTCGGCCACACCGTGCATGCGGTGTGCCCGGACAAAAAGGCCGGGCAGACCGTGCGCACCGCGATCCACGACTTCGAAGGCGACCAGACCTACAGCGAAAAACCGGGCCATCAGTTCGCCCTGAACTTCGATTTCGCCAAGGTCGAGGCGGCCGATTATGACGCGCTGCTGATACCTGGCGGTCGCGCCCCGGAGTACCTGCGGCTGAACGAAAAGGTCCTGCAACTGGTGCAGGCCTTCGACAAGGCTGGCAAGCCGATCGCCGCCGTCTGCCACGGCGCCCAGCTGCTGGCCGCGGCGGGTATTCTCGAAGGCCGCGAGTGCAGCGCCTATCCGGCCTGCGCCCCGGAAGTGCGCCTGGCCGGTGGGACCTATATCGACATCCCGGTGACGGACAGCCACGTTCAAGGCAATCTGGCGACAGCCCCGGCCTGGCCGGCGCACCCCAGCTGGCTGGCCGGTTTCCTCGGCCTGCTGGGCACCAAAATCACCCTGTAAACGGATGACCCGCTGGCGCTGCTTTTCTGTCAGGAAGCAGCGCCATCGTCCTACTTCCAACCGAGGAGCGCCCAGCATGTGCGAGCTCTACGTCAAAGCCGACCCGATCCTCTACGAGTCCCGCTCGCGCTCGCTGCGCATCTGCGGGGTGGTCACCACCCTGCGCCTGGAGAACCAGTTCTGGGACATCCTCAGCGAAATCGCCGAAGTCGATGGCATGACCACCAACCAGTTGATCGCCAAACTCTACGAAGAAGTGATGGACTACCGCGGCGAAGTGGTGAATTTCGCCTCCTTCCTGCGGGTCAGCTGCACCCGCTACCTGAGCCAGCGCCGCAGCGCCACGCCGGAACTCAGCGTAGTGCGCAGCGCCACCAAATAACCCCGTACCCCTGTAGCCGCTGCGGAGCCTTGGCGAGGCTGCGATCGCCTGCGTAGCAGGCGCCAAGCCAGGCGACGCCGCACATCAGACATACCGCGTCGCCAGGTTTTACTGAGCCAGCGCCGCAGCGCCACCAAATAACCCCACAACCCTGTAGCCGCTGCCGAGCCTTGGCGAGGCTGCGATCGACTTGGGCGGCACTCCGACGTAGCAGGCGCCAAGCCAGGCAACGCCATACATCAGGCATACCGTGTCGCCAGGTTTTACGGGGCTGCGCCCCGATCGCAGCCTCGCCGGGGCTCGGCAGCGGCTACAGGGGGCGTTTCAGGTCATGAGGTCGGGCGCGTGCCATCGAGCAGGGCATCCACCACTGCCCGGGCCATTTCCACCGAATGCACCATGGACCAGATCAGCCCGCGCTCGACGCCGCTGGCGCGTTCGGTGATTTCATCGGAAACCTCCTCGGCGCATTTGAGCAGCAGGGAAACGTGCATCAGCGCGTCTTCGGCATTGACGCCGGGCTGCACGGCGAACAGCGGGTTGTGCTGGCCATCGCGCAGGCCAAAGGGGCGGTGGCGAGTGGCTTGCAAGGTGGCGATCAGGCTGGCGTTGGCGCGATCCAGTTCCGGGTCGCGCAGTTTACGAGGGGATTGCAGGGGGGGATCGGGGACGAGCTTTTTCATGAGGTGATTTCTCCAGTTGTTCAAGGAACCGCCGGGTCTCACTTCCACATGAGAGGTGGCAGCCGTACGCAGGTGTGGAAGACCGGTCTGGAGCCACCGGCGCACCCGAGGATGCCCCACGTACAGCCGCCATAAAACGAACTCACCAGGACTGAAAGTCACTGATGTTTTCGTATGAGACGAATTGCACGCTCTCCAGAACCGAACTTCCACATCCGGGCCGCTGATTTTGCAGCGACCCAGGCAGACTGCCCGATCAATCTGAGGGGTACAAGACGCTCAAAGGCGTTGGGGATTTTCTAGGAAATACCTTACAAAACAAAGCGAAACTTCTTCTCTGCCCAGCACCTCTCCCTGACCAATACCTGTAGCCGCTGCCGAGCCCCAGCGAGGCTGCGATGGTTCGGGCCACGCTGGTCGCAGGACCTCCAGCGGCTGTGAGAATGTCATCGCGGGCAAGCCTCGCTCCTACAGGTCCGTGGCGATCTTGGCTTGTGTAGGAGCCAGGCTTGCCGGCGATGCGGGCAATGCGGTGTGTCTGACGTACTGCCATCGCGAGCAAGCTCGCTCCTACAGGGATAGGCGTTCCTTTGTAGGAGCGAGCTTGCTCGCGATGGCGATCGATCAGGCAACGCCGCTTCAGAAGAACCGCGTCACGCTGATCTTGGCGTTGCGCCCCAGGCTGGAGGCGTTTTCGCCGCTCAGGGGCGGGCGGTAATCGCGGTTGAACATGTTGTCCAGGGTGAAGTTGACCTCGGTGCCCTTGAGGTACGGCTGCTGCGGTTTCCAGTTGGCGAACAGGCCCTGCACGTTGTAGCGGTCGTTCTCGTACTGGTCCCAGTAGGAATCGCCCGCGGCGCTGGCCGGGCCGCTCGGGTAGATGTCGCTCGGCACGCGGTCGGTCTGGCGTACCCACTGGCCCTGCCAGCCCACTTGCGCATCCCACTGCGGGATCTTCACCCCCAGGGTGGCGACCCACTTGCGTGGCGGGATGTCCCGGGCCCAGACATTCGGCCCCCAGGGGTTGGTGTAGGCGCCTTCATGCTTGCCGGTGATCCAGGAGTAGGACAGCGAGCCGAACAGGTAGGTCGAATCGTAGAAACTCTCGACTTCGAAGCCCTTGATGGTCAGGTCGCCGATATTGCGGTAGACGCCGATGGTCGGCTGGTTGCACACCTGGCCGATGTTCTTGCCGCTGCTCAGTTGCTCGGGGCAGCCGATCCCCAGGTTCTTCATGATTTCGTCCTTGATCTCATTGCGAAACACTGTGGTGCGGATCTGCAGGCTGTCGGCCTGGGTCAGGACGTCGGAGAAGCTAGTGATGTTACCGGCGCGCAATGCGGTGATGCGCTCCGGGTCGAGGTCGCGGCTGGTGGAGGAGCGGGTGGTGCCCGCCGCCTGGACTTCGTATTGCTCGTCGATCACCGGCGCGCGCCAGGTCTTGCTGTAGTCGGCGAACAGGGCGAATTGCGGGGTGACCGTCCAGAACGCCGACAGCCGTGGCGACCAACCGGTGTAGGTCTTGTCGCCGTAATCGTGGCCGACCACCGGGTCGGGGCTGTTGTAGATCGGCGCGTCGTTTTTCTGCCCACGGTTGCGCACATGGTCGTAGCGCAGGGACGGGGTCAGGGTGAAGTTGCCCAGGGTGATGGCGTCCTGGATATAGAAGGCGTTGTTGTCGACCTTGCCATGGGGCATGAAGCCCGGCTGGTAATGCCCGTTGTTGTACTTGGGCACCTCGTAGGTCTTGCCCGGCATCCACATGTCCACTTCGCGGTCGTGCTTGCGGATCTGGATGCCCTGGGTCAGGGCATGTTCCAGCGGGCCGGTGTTGAAGCGGCTGGTGTTTTTCAGCGAGAGGATCCTGTCCTCGTAACCCACGGTGATCTTGCGGCCACCGGAGGCCGGCTGGGCGTAGGCGTTCGGGCCGCGCTCGTCGGTCTGGTCGGTCTTGGAGTCGGAGTACTTGGCCTCGAAGTCGATCCACGGGTTGTCCAGCGGCGTGTACTGGTACTTGGCCTGCCAAGTGGTGTCGATGGTGTTGCGCTGGGCCAGGAAGCGCCGGGTGGCGCCGTCGTAACCGTACTTGTCGATATCGCGCTGGGTCGGCGGCGTCGGGTAGCTCTTGGCCGAGAAGGGCGCCCAGATATCACTGTTGGAGCGCATGTAGCTGAAGCCCAGGCGATGTTCGTCGGTCAGCTGCATGTTCAGCTTGAACAGCTCGCCGTCCAGGTCCTGGGCGGTGTTGGGCAGGCGCTTGGGGTTGATCGGGTAGGCGTTGCGCGGGTCTGGCTGGGCGCTGGCCAGCTTCATGTCGTCGCCGTCGCGTTTGGTCCAGTAGGCCAGGGCATCGAAACGCCGGTCCTCGGTGCGCCCGTACACCGCGCCGGTGTAGGCCTGCTCATGGCTGTTGCTGCTGTAGCCGTACTTGAGCATGGCGCCGGTGTCGCGGCCTTCTTGCAGCAGGTCCGGGGCGTCCTTGGTCTCCATATGCACGGTGCCGCCGAAGCCGCCGTTGCCGGTCTCGGGCGAGTGCGGGCCCTTTTCCACCTCGATGCGCTTGATCAGTTCCGGCTCGATGAAGATCGAGCCCTGCTGGTAGCGTTCGAAGCCGCTCTTGGTCGCGCCGTCGACGCTCATCGGCACGTCTTCGGCATCGCCCAGGCCCCAGATGTTGATGGTCTGGCCGCCGGGCTTGAGCGAGCCGCCGAGGCTGACGCCGGGCAGGGTGGCGATCAGGCTGGGAATGTTGGTGGCCTGGTGGCGATCGATCTCGGCCTGGTTCAGGGTCGAGCGGCCGACCGTGGCGGAGTCCACTTCCAGGCCGCTGCCGATGACGCTCATGGCGCCCAGCTGCAACGCCGAACTGCGGGTGCTGCTGTTTTCCGCGGGGCGCACCACGTAGGTCTGGTCGACCTTGACCAGGCTGAACTGGCTGCCGCCCAGCAGTTGCTGGATCGCCGCCTCGGGGCTGAAGTCGCCCTTCAGCGCCGGGGCCTTCACGTTGCGCAGCAACTCTTCGTCGAACAGCAACTGGATCTTCGCCTGCTGCGCCACCTGGCTCAGCGAGGCCGCCAGCGGCTGGGCGGGCAGGGCGAAGGCGAACGATTCGGCCTGAGTCTGCGCCTGGCCCTGCAGGCTGAACGCCAGGCAGGCGGCGAGCAAGGTCGGACGCGAACAGATGAGCTGCAAGTGATAAGGCACGCGAAACATGAAATCCCCCGAAGCGGCGACAAAGGCCAGAAAAGGTGTGCGTAAACAACGCAGACCGGAGGAAGACGCGTCAGTAAACTAAAACCTCATATGCGAATGAAAAATATTCGCATATGAGTTTCAGCGCCGGGCTTCGATGCGCACGCGGCCGTCGGCCAGGGCCACGGTTTTCACCGGGATCAGCGCCGGCAGGGCCTTGATCAGGGCGTCCGGATCCCGCACATCGAGGTTGCCCGAGACCTTGAAGTTGCCCAGGGCGCCGTCGGCCAATAACACCGGCTGGCGGCGATAGAGGTTCAACTCGTCCACCAGGCTGGCCAGGTCGCGATTGCGAAAGGCCAGGTGGCCGCCGCGCCAGTCGGCGACCTCGGCGACGTTCACGGGCTGTTCCCGCAGGGTGCCGCTGGCGTAGTCATAGATGCCGCGCTGGCGGGCGCCAAGCAGCAGCGAATCGGGCTTTTGTTCGTCGGGAACGAACGCCACCTGGCCATGGGCGACGCTGACCACCAATTGCTTCTCGCCGCGGCGCACATCGAAGCCGGTGCCGACCACCCGCACCCGCGCCGCGCCGGCATGCACCCACAGCGGCCGTTCCTTGTCGGCGGCGACTTCCAGGTACAGCTGGCCCTGGTCCAGATAGAGGTTGCGTTGCTGCGCCGTAAAGTCGATGCGCAAACGGGTGTTGGCGTTGACGTACAGGGTACTGCCGTCGGGCAGGTTGAAGCTGCGCATGCCCTGGCGTTGCGCGGCGATCTGCTGCGAATAGATCGCCGGCGGTGCACCCAGTTCGATGGCCAGCAATGCGCAGACCAGCGCGGCGGCCACCGCCAGGGCCGGACGCCAGCGCGGCTTTTTGCTCAGCGGCAGCGGCGTCGGTCGGTTCAGTGGTTCGAGTTCGGCCAGGTCGGCCCACAAGCGCTCGAACTCGGCATAAGCCCGGGTGTGGGCCGGTTCGCTGGACCAGGCCGCGAAGGCGTCGCGCGTGGCCTGGCTGCGATCGTCGCGATTGCGGGTGAACCAGCCGGCCGCCTGGGCATCGATGCTGTCGATCTGCTGCTCGGTGTCGTGGGGGCGGGTCATTGGGCTTGCTCCTTGCCGTGTTCCTGTTCCAGGCGCTGCTTGCAGTGCAGCAGGGCAAAGGCGATGTGTTTTTCCACCATGCTCAGGGAGATGCCCATGCGTTCGGCGATCTGCGCCTGGCTCAGGCCTTCGAAGCGGTGCAGCATAAGGGCTTCGCGGCGGCGCGGCGAGAGTTCGGCGAGCACGCTCTTCAAGCGCTCCAGGCGTTGCAGGCGCTGGGCCGCGGGCAGTGGCTCGTGGTGTTCGTCGGCCAGCGGCTCGGGTTCTGTTGCATGCGGTTCGTGGTGCACCTTGTGCCTGACCTTCTGCCGGCGCCAGTGATCGCGCAGCAGGTTGCGCGCCATCTGGAACAGAAAGGCGCGGGGTTGTTCGACCTTGGCCCGGTCGCGGTAATCGAGCCATTGGGTGAAGACGTCCTGGGTCATGTCCGCCGCATCGCTGGCGTTGTCCGTGCGTTTACGCAGGTAATGCAGGATGTCCGCATAGAACCCGCGGACGGGGTCCGCCGAGGTGGGGTCGGGCTTGAAGCGAGACATGAAAATCCTTCGCAAGTACTGCCGGGCAGAAAGGTCGCGAATGATATCGAGAATTATTACTATTTGTCTGCATGAGTTTCGCTTCATGAACCGGATGCGATTTTTCCTGTCTGATGCTGCGTGCCTCAGCAACACACCCCAAACGCTGGTAAACCGGCAAAGACAAGCTTTAATCCGAAGTGCATTCGCATCTTTGGACACTCAGGAGCAGGACCATGGCTGGATGGTATGAATTGAGCAAAAGCAGTGACGGGCAGTTCCGCTTCGTTCTCAAGGCTGGCAACGCTGAAACCATTTTGACGAGTGAGCTGTATTCCTCCCGCAGCGCCGCCGAAAACGGCATCGCTTCGGTGCAGAGCAACAGCCCCAACGAGGCCCGCTACGCCAAGGAAGTCTCCAAGGACGGCAAGCCTTATTTCAACCTCAAGGCGGCGAACCACCAGATCATCGGCAATAGCCAGCGCTATTCGTCCGAGGCGGCGCGCGACGGCGGTATCGAAAGCGTCAAGACCAACGGTCCAACCACCACCATCAAGGACAAGACCGTTTAGTTTTCTGCTCTGAAGCAAAAGAGCCCGGCAGGACAACCTGCCGGGCTTTTTGTTGGGCGGCGTTTTAAGGCAAGGTGTTTTGCCTGATGCACCGCTATCTCGGGCAAGTTGTGCGGCGCTCCTGCTGGCGTCATCGCGAGCAAGCTCGCTCCTACAGGTCGGTGGCGTCTTTGGCTTCTGTAGGAGCCAGGCTTGCCGGCGATGAGGCCCGCAAGCTCGCCGCTACAGTGAAGGCCCGATCAGCGCACGGCGTTCAACATGGCCTGCAATTGATTACGCCCAGCCTCACCCAGCGGGAACACCGGCCGGCGCGGGTCGCCGACCTGCAGCCCGGTCATGTTCAACCCGGCCTTGATGGTGGTCGGCAGGCCGCCCTTGAGGATGAAGTCGAGCACCGGCAACTGGCGGTAAAACAGCTCGCGCGCGCGGTCCAGGTCGTTGTCCAGCACCGCCTGGTACAGGTCCAGGTTGAGCTGCGGGATCAGGTTCGCGGCGGCGGTGCACCAACCCTTGGCGCCGGCGGCGAAGGCTTCCAGGGCCAGCGGGTTGCAACCGTTGTAGAACGGCACCTGGCCTTCGCCCAGCAGTTGCAGCTTGTGCATGCGCTGGATGTCGCCGGTGCTCTCCTTGACCATGGTCACGTTTTCCACGGCATTGAAGATCCGCAGGATCAGCTCCACCGACATGTCGGTGCCGCTGGTGGCCGGGTTGTTGTAGAGCATGATCGGCACGCCGATGCTGGCGCCGATGGCCTGGTAGTGGCCGAGGATTTCGGCTTCGCTGAGTTTCCAGTAGGAAGCCGGCAAGACCATCACCGCATCGGCGCCCTTGGCCTCGGCAAAGCGCGCGCGGCGCACGGCCTTGGCGGTGGTCAGGTCGGAAACGCTGACGATGGTCGGCACGCGCTTGGCGATGTGGCGGATGCTGAATTCGGCGACCTGATCCCACTCGGCGTCGCTCAGGTAGGCGCCTTCGCCGGTGCTGCCCAGGGGCGCGATGGCATGCACGCCGCTGTCGATCAGGCGATCGATGGAACGGCCGAGGGTGTCCAGGTCCAGTTGCTCACCGTTGGCGGTGAACGGGGTGATGGTGTAGCCGATGATGCCGTGAATGTGGGTGTTCGACATGGCGACGCTCCTTTAGCGAATAGGGTGGTTTCAGTTCAGGCAATCGGCGTGTTGCTTGAGGTTCTGCCGAGCGTAGTAGTTGAAGGCGGCGGCGTGGCGCTTGGGTTTGGAGATCCAGTCATGGGCCTCGCGACCGAGCTCCGGCTGGATCGGCTTGATGGTGCCGGCGGCCATGGCCTGCAACTGCAGCTTGGCGGCGCGCTCGATCAACTGGGCGATCACACAGGCTTCCTCGATGCTGGCGCCGGTGGACAGCTGGCCGTGGTGCGAGAGCAGGATGGCGCGCTTGTCGCCCAGGGCCGCGGAGATGATCTCGCCTTCTTCGTTACCCACCGGCACGCCCGGCCAGGCCTTGAGAAAGGCGCAGTCGTCATACAGCGGGCACAGGTCCATGTGGGAGATTTCCAGCGGCACTTCGATCATCGACAACGCGGCGACGTGGGTCGGGTGCGTGTGGATGATGCAGTTCACGTCGGGGCGGGCGCGGTACACCCAGCTGTGGAAACGGTTGGCCGGGTTGGGCATGCCGTGGCCTTCGAGCACCTCCAGGTCTTCGTTGACCAGCAGCAGGTTGCCCGCGGTGATTTCATCGAAGCCCAGGCCCAGTTGCTGGGTGTAGTAAGTGCCCGGCTGCGGGCCGCGGGCGGTGATCTGCCCGGCCAGGCCGGAGTCATGCCCGTTCTCGAACAGGATGCGGCACGTCAGCGCCAGCTTTTGCCGGTCGGTCCACGTATTATCCGCCAGGGTGTTTTGCATCTGGGTCAAGGCTTGCTTGACCAGTTGCTCTTTGGGTAGTGCTAATGTCTTGGCCATATCGGTGTCCTTTGGTCGTTTCAATGGACGTCGGATTTGCCAGCTCCCGCTGCTCGCAAGGTCGTTGGGTGAAAGCAAATGACACTAAAGAGGCTATATGACACTTTGTGTCATTGGCAAGGACAAATCGTCGGCTCCTTGATGGGTTAACCGTTCTACATGTCTATCCGTTTGAAATTATTGAGAAAAAAACTTGGCGTGACGCTGGAGGCCCTGGCCGAGAAATCCGGCATGACCAAGAGTTACCTGTCGAAAGTCGAACGCGGCCTGAACACGCCCTCGATCGCCGCGGCGTTGAAACTGGCCAAGGCGTTGAACGTGAACGTCGAGGAGCTGTTCGCCGAAGACAAGGTCAGCCTCGACAGCTACAGCCTGGTGCGCAGCGACGAACGCCAGTCGCTGGCGGCCAACGACCAGGCGCCGGGTTACGCGGTGCTGGCGCATCAGGTCAGCGAGCGCAGCCTGCTGCCGTTCATCATCTATCCGCCCAGGGAGTTCACCGACAAGAGCTTCAAGGAACACCTGGGGGAGGAGTTCCTGTTTGTCCACGAAGGGCAGGTGGAAGTGGATTTCATGAACGAGCGGGTGATCCTCAACCGTGGCGATGCGCTGCACTTCAACGCGCAGAAACCCCACCGCCTGCGCTCGGTGGGCGAGGTGCAGGCACAGTTGCTGGTGGTGGTGCACAGCGGCGAGGAATGAGCCCGCTCCTGCGGATTGTGGATTTTCCTACACCATCGGCGCCGAACCGCTGCCCCGTAGGCCCGTAGCCGCTGCCTCGCTGCGCTCGGCAGCGGCTACAGGTGGCGTACCAGCATGAAAACTGTAGGAGCGAAGCTTGCTCGCGATGGCGTCCTTGCGGGCAGACCGCAGTGCCTGGATCGCGGGCAAGCCTCGCTCCTACGGATCGCGGGTAGCTTTCAGCGTTCGACCGGCACCGACAGCGCAGGCGCGCCCAGGGCATGGCTCTTCGAATCGAAGAAGCGCAGCGTCACTTCCATCCCTTCAAACAGCTGGGTGTAGCGCCGCTTCTGGTTCTGGATAAAGGCCTTGCTGCGCGGGTGGATCGAGATCGCCAGGGTCTGCACCCCGGACTGGCGGATCGCCTGCACCAGGTGGCTGTCCTGGGGGCCGAGGTCGTGGCCGAAGATGCACAGCGCGTCGCTGTGGTTGAGCAACTGCTGGTAGCAGAACGACAGGTAGTCGCTGCTGCGAATGGTCTTGAGCTTGTCCGCCACCGGGCCTTCGCTGACGAACAGCGGCACATCGTCGAGGGTCTTCAGGGTGTTGTTGATGGCGAAGTTGCCCAGCAGGGTGCCCTCGGTGGAACCCAGCTTGCGCGCGGTGCCGTCCTGGTTGCGCACCAGGTGCAGGCCGCCGTGCAGGTACAGCACGCGGGTCTGTTGGCTGGCGGTCTGGCCGATGTCGAAGCTCGGGTCGGCGCCCTGGAACAGGTCGTCGATGCCCTGGGCGTCGTGCTGGATCGCCCAGTAGTTGAGCAGGTCGTAATTGCTGGTGAACACCGTGCGGTAGCGGCGCAGTTCCTGGTTGATCTGCGAAAGACTCGCCGGCTGCACCAGGCGCCACGGAATGTGCACCGCGTGCACGGTATTGATCAGCGCTTCCTTGATCGCGTAGTAGCGATTGCGCGGCGCCGCGGAGCTGACGGCCAGGGCCTTGTTGACCCGGCTGGTGGTCTTCAGCGCGCCCAGCACCTGCTCGAAACTGCGGGTCTGCAGGGCGTCGAACACGCTCAGCTCGGAGGGGCTCAGGGGCTTTTCCTCGACGGTGCGGGCGTTCTCGAACAGCGAGTCGTAGGCGAAGTCTTCCCACACCGCGCGGCTGGCGCCGTTGCCGATCAGCAGGCCGGCGATCGGCGTGCTGGCGCGCAAGGCGTTCCAGTCTTCAAGGTCGGTATCAAATTCCTGGAAATCCATCATCGCGGTTCGTCGTCTCAAGGCAGAAGGTGTACAGGGCGCCGACTTTATCACGACCGACCCTTGAGCCAGATCAACAACGCGCGTGACCGATGGGTCGATCCTGTGCGCATTTGCCGGATCGGCACGGTCGATCCGCCCCTAGCCTGGAGGACGCGCCATGAGCAGCACTTTTTTCATCCCCGCCGTGAACATCATGGGTATCGATTGTCTCGACGAGGCCATGGTCGCGATTCGCAACTACGGTTTTCGCAAGGCGCTGATCGTCACCGACGCCGGCCTGGCCAAGGCCGGGGTGGCCGGAATGATTGCCGAGAAGCTGGCGATGCAGGACATCGATTCGGTGATCTTCGACGGCGCCAAGCCCAACCCGAGCATCGACAACGTCGAGAAGGGTCTGGCGCAATTGCAGCAAAGTGGCTGCGACTTCGTGATTTCCCTCGGTGGCGGCTCGCCCCATGACTGCGCCAAGGGCATCGCCCTGTGCGCCACCAATGGCGGGCATATCAGCGACTACGAAGGCGTCGACCGTTCGGCCAAGCCCCAGCTGCCGCTGATCGCCATCAACACCACCGCCGGCACCGCCAGCGAAATGACCCGTTTCTGCATCATCACCGACGAAAAGCGCCACGTGAAAATGGCCATCGTCGACCGTAACGTCACGCCGCTGCTGTCGGTCAACGACCCTGCGCTGATGGTCGCCATGCCCAAGGGCCTGACCGCCGCCACCGGCATGGACGCGCTGACCCACGCCATCGAAGCCTATGTGTCCACCGCGGCCAACCCGATCACCGATGCCTGTGCGTTGAAAGCCATGACCATGATCAGCCAGAACCTGCGCCAGGCGGTGCACGACGGCAGCGACCTGGTGGCCCGGGAAAACATGGCCTACGCCCAGTTCCTCGCCGGCATGGCCTTCAACAATGCGTCGCTGGGTTTCGTGCATGCCATGGCGCACCAGCTGGGTGGCTTCTACGACTTGCCCCATGGCGTGTGCAACGCCGTGCTGCTGCCCCATGTGCAGAGCTTCAACGCCATGGTCTGCGCCGGACGCCTGACCGACGTGGCCCACGCCATGGGCGCGGACATCCGTGGCTTCAGCCCGGAGGAGGGCGCGCAGGCGGCCATCAGCGCCATTCGCAGCCTGGCCCGGGATGTCGAGATCCCCAGCGGCTTGCGCGACCTGGGTGCCAAGCTGACGGACATCCCGATCCTGGCCGCCAACGCCCTGAAAGACGCCTGCGGCCTGACCAACCCCCGCACCGCCGACCAGCGCCAGATCGAGGAAATCTTCCGCAGCGCGTTCTGATACCTACAGATGTTTTACCGCGCGCTCGGGACTTGCTGTCCTGGGCGCGCCGCCACGAGCTATTGGCGGTCGTCTTGCCAACCGGCAGGCGGCAAGCGCCGGGTGTGGAAAATCCGCAGTATCTGCAGGCGTCCCTGACGTACGCGGTAGGGGATCAGGTAAGGACGATTGGGGACCACCCACTCCCGGGTACCGGGCAGGCGACCTTCGCGACCACTGGCAGGAAAACGGCTCAGGTGTTGAATGCTACTCAGGATGGCTTTGACGAATTCCGCGGCGGCCTGAGGACTGTCCTGTGCAATGTAGGCGGCTTCGTCATCGAGGTTCTTGAGGGCGCTGCGCAGCCACTCAACGTGCATTGCCAGTCCATTTGTTGAGTACGCCATCCAGCTCTTCGGCGCTGGCGAAGTCGCCTGCCTCTGCTTCAGTCAGGGCTTTCTGGATCTCGTTGATTTGCCAGGCTTCGCGGGCCAGATATTCTCTCAGTGCATCCACAGCGAGGAATGACTTGCTGCGGCCTGTCGCCTTGGCCAAGTGAGCCAGGGTATCGGCAACATCATCGGGCAGGCGCAAGGACATGACGGACATGGTGATCTCGATGTAGTGGTTTGTAATACAACATACTACATCGCCAATCGGGGCTCGCCGCCAGAGCCATTCGTCCAGTGCGAACGCTGCTTTGATTCAAGACGATTCAGGACCTTCCTCTTAACAAGGACTTTGCATGCTGACCGGCCTCAACCACCTGACCCTCGCCGTTACCGATCTGAACCGCAGCCTGGGGTTTTACCGCGACCTGCTGGGCCTGCGCCTGGACGCCAGCTGGGACAGCGGCGCCTATCTGTCGCTGCCGGGCCTGTGGTTGTGCCTGTCGCTGGACTCGTCGCGCCGTTCGGCGGAGGTGCCGGACTACACCCATTACGCCTTCAGCATCGAGGCCGGGCATTTCGTGGCGTTCGTCCAGCGCCTGCGTGCTGCCGGTGTGCGGGAGTGGCGCGACAACCGTAGCGAAGGCGCCTCGTTCTATTTCCTCGACCCCGACGGCCACCAGCTGGAAGCCCATGTCGGCGATCTGGCCTCGCGCTTGCGCGCCTGTCGGCAGCAACCCTATGCCGGGATGACGATCTTTACCGACGAATGACCGCTCGCCGCCGCTTCAAGACGACTGGCTGTCGCTGTGACGACCATGGTGGGGTGGTGCGGGGGCGCACAAGCCGGCAGAATCCTGCGATCAAAACCGCGCCACCTTCGGCGCTTCGGAGTGTGGCATGACTTCTTCGCTGTTACTGGCTGTCCTCGCCTCGGGCTTTATCTACGGCATTACCCCAGGGCCTGGCGTGCTGGCGGTCTTCGGCATTGGCGCGGCGCGCGGGCGGCGGGCCGGGGCCAGCTTTCTCTGCGGGCATCTGCTGGGCGATGTGGTCTGGTGCAGCACCGCGCTGATCGCCATCGTCGGCGCGCGGGAGATCGGCAGCAGTGCCTTCGATGTGCTGGGCGTGCTCAGCGGCCTTTATCTGTTCTGGCTCGGCCTGCGGGCAATCCGCAGCCAGCGCAGCAGCGGGCAGGAGCCCCAGGGGCCGGCGCGCCAGCCGTTCTGGCACGGCATCCTGTTCGGCCTGACCAACCCCAAGGCGTACCCGGTGGCCGTGGCGACTTTCACCGCGCTGCTGTCCAGTCGCGCCGAGCTGCTCAACTGGTCGATGCTGCCCTGGCTGATCTTCCTCAGTTTCCTCGGCGGCATCGGCGCATACGCTATTCTGATTGGCATCGTCGGTGCGCGGCGGGTGCGGACCCTGTATCAGCGCCACGAACTGGCGATCACCCGGCTTTGCGGCGTGATGTTCATCGGGTTTGCCATCAACGCCTTGCTGCATGCCGTTCCGGGATTGCTGGCGAACAAGGCATAAAGGCTGTTCGCAAGGTTGCGACAGTCACGGACAAGCAGCGGCTTTGCGCCGCTGCCGGAACCCAGGGATTGATACTCGGCGCTTTATCTTCACAGGCAGTGTCGTTCCCTGATGGCAACCAACAACTCCGCGCCCCTGGCCAGTTTCATCGACCTTCTGCTGGATGCCGTCTGCGCGGTGGATGTCGAAGGCCGTTTCGTCTTCGTCAGCGCCGCCTGCGAGCGGATTTTCGGCTACACGCCGGACGAGCTGGTCGGCCGGCGCATGATCGAGCTGGTGCACCCCGCGGACCGTGCGCGCACCTTGCAGGCCGCCGACCGGATCATGGCCGGCGAACCCATGCCCAACTTCGAGAACC
Organism: Pseudomonas sp. RW409; assembly: GCF_003184125.1. Classification (NCBI taxonomy): domain Bacteria; kingdom Pseudomonadati; phylum Pseudomonadota; class Gammaproteobacteria; order Pseudomonadales; family Pseudomonadaceae; genus Pseudomonas; species Pseudomonas sp. RW409. The sequence goes on from NZ_QHHP01000042.1 coordinate 1,155,840, forward strand.
GTTACCTGCGCAAGGACGGGCAGGTCGCACATATCCTCTGGTCGGCGCGCTGGTCCGAGGTCGACCAGCTGCGCATCGCCGTGGCCCGCGACATCACCGAACGCAAGCAGGCCGAGTCGCGGCAGGCGGCGCTGTATGCAATTTCCGAAGCGGCCCATGCCGCCGAGGACCTGCTGGCGTTGTTCCGGCGCGTGCACCGGATCATCGGGGAATGGCTGCCGGCGCTGAATTTCTCCGTCGCGCTGTACGACGAGCAATGCCAGGCGCTGAGCTTTCCCTATCACGTCGACGACCGCGAGCGTTGCCCGGAGCAGGCGGGCACGCTGACCGGCAGCCTGTGTGCCGAGGTGATCCGCAGTGGCCAGCCGTTGCTGCTGACCCCTGACGATTATGTGCCGCTGCCGGATGCCAGCGCCGACCCGCATTCACCCTGCTGGCTCGGTGTGCCGCTGAATTCGCAGAAGGGCACCATCGGCGCGCTGATCGTCAAGAGCGCGCCGGGCGACGAGCGATACACCGAGCAGGACAAGGAGTTGCTGCAATACGTCTGCGCCCAGCTCGCCACCGCCATCGAGCGCAAGCAGCTGCATGCGCGCCTGCAGTACATGGCCCAGTACGACCAGCTGACCCAGTTGCCCAACCGCGAACTGCTACGCGAGCGCCTGCGCAACGCCCTGGCCCGAGCCCGTCGCGAGTCCGGGCGCATGGCCTTGCTCTATGTCGACCTGGACCGGTTCAAGCAGGTCAACGACACACTTGGCCACGCCGTGGGTGACATGCTGTTGCAGGCCGTGGCCAACCGGCTCAAGGCCTGCGTGCGCGAAAGCGATACCGTGGCGCGGATCGGTGGCGATGAGTTCGTGGTGCTGCTCGGCTGTATCCAGCACGCGGAAGATGCCGGCATCGTCGCCGGGAAGATTCGCCAGGCACTCAACGAGCCGCTGCGCCTGGACGGCCATCAGCTGAGCATTCTGCCGAGCATCGGTATCGGCCTGTTCCCCGAACACGGCCATGACGAAAAGCAGTTGTTCAAGCACGCCGACGAGGCGATGTACGCGGCCAAGCGCGCCCAGCGAAGCCCATCCCGCGCTTGACGGAAGCGGCGGAGCTGGCCGTTTTTTTGCCAACCGTTCGTCGTGGCCGATGCAACTTTTTCAAACCTTCGATGGCCTGAAAACTCTCACTCTGTGCAGGCGCCGTGCGCCGTCACCTGATCAAAGGAGGCCGACACCATGAGCTTCATGGCCACCCATCTGTCCCGCACCTGCCTCGCGCTGCTGCTCGGCCTGAGCGCCAGCGCGGCGTTCGCCCAGTCCCCCGCGGAGTTTATCGATGACGCCTCGGCCAAGGGCATGGCAGACATCGAGGCCAGTCGCCTGGCCCACCAGAAGACGTCCTCCAAGGCCGTCAAGGACTACACCATCGTGGTCATCAACGACCGCACCACCGCCAACCAGCACCTGGCGAAAATCGCCAAAAAGCTCGACCTGCCCGTGGCGCCTAGGGAAGAAGTGATCAGCAAGGCCAAGGCGCTGATCCCCGAGGTCCCGGAAGGCGAAGCCTTCGACGCCGCCTATGCCGAGAGCCAGGTCAAGGCCACTGAAGAGGCCATCGAGCAGATCCAGCAACAGGCCGAAATCACCGAGGTACCGGAACTCAAGGCCTTTGCCGAAGAGACCCTGCCGAAACTGCAAAACCACCTGCAAATGGCCAAGGCCCTCAAGGCTGGGCGGGCCCTGGATCAGTTGGATGGCTGAGTGGGGCTCTGCCGCTGATGTGTCTTTGGGCATGACCTGAAGGCGCACCGCGTCCAGTGCCGCCGTTTCCCCCAGGCATTGTTCAATATCGATTCAACTCGGCTTCCGCGCTTGCTCGGGCAGACCGCTGATTTCACGCTGGAACGCCGCTTGTGCCCGGGCACAGGTGAGGATGCGGTAGCGCGTGCTGCGGGAGACGGTTTGGTCGCGAAAGCGCTGGTACACCGGCTGGAAGACGGTGCGATCCAGGTGGGGTTGCTCCGCGCTCAGGTAGGCCTCGCAAAGCCGGTCGTAATCCTGCTGTGAGATGAAGCGCCGGAACCAGAAGCGGTAGAAGTAACCCAGCAGGAAACCCAGGCTGAAGTCGCGGTCGAGTACCGAGTGGGCGCAGCACTCGAAGTCGATCAGGCGCAGTCGGCCATCGGCGGCGACCAGAATGTTTTTCGGGTGGGGGTCCATGTGCACGAAGTCGTCGTCGAGCATCTGGCCGAACAGCCGGAAGATCGCCGACAACAGGGTTTCAGCCTGCTCGGGATGGGCCAGCAGACGGTCGTCGACACTGCAATGATCGGCCCAGAAACCCACCAGCAAGTACTCTTCGCGCAGGAACGGAAAACGCCCCTTGTAGCCAAACGCCGAGACCTGGGGCGAGAGGGCGGATTTGCCCGACACCACCGACAGGTTGATGAATTCGTTGGTCAGGTCGTGCAGGCCGAAGCTGCGCTTGAGCCCGAGGAAGTTCTGCAGCTGCTTTTTCCAGTGAGTCAGGCGGTTGCGCTTGAGCACCCATTGGCGTTCGCCTTCGAGCAGGAATACGCCCCGGGTGTCTTCCGGAATATCCAGCGTGGGGTATTGCTCGGGCTTGGCCAAAAAACGCCGTAGCAGCCTGTCCAGTTCGTGCCGGTGGGATGGATCGAAATGGAAGGTCACGCCATCGATCTGCTGCCGATGCAGCGTTCGGGTGAAGCTCCTGAGGTGAAGCATGTAGGGTTCCTGGCCTTGGATGGCGAACGAGGGGGTGGCGCTGTGAGCCTGCGCTGAAACGCGAGCCGAAAGGGCGCGCATCATAATTCATCGCAAGTCCTGGCGTTCACGAAATTGATCCGGGTTGTGCGGCCGGCGTGCCCTGGCGCTGGAAAAAACCATGTCTTTGCATCGCGGGTGTACGACGGAGTGATTACCCAAAAAGTCCGGGAACAGTTTTATGAGCTGACTCGAAAAATGGTGGGTCAATTTCTCAATGATCAAATCAATGATCGTCTCAGGTCTGCAATGAGTGGTGCTATCCAGCCGTCTCTTGCGGTTGCCTGCGCCTTCGGAGCAGGGAATGCCGATAACGATGATGCAGAAGCAGAGGACGACAAGATGCTGACGAGCTATGCAGCGAGCTGCTCGAGTAACATCGGGCAAGGAGGCTTTCGCGCAAAGTGCCCATGCTTCAGGTCATGGGCACTGAGTCGGACCGAGGGGGCACAGCCTCAGGTATTGACCAACCAACGAGCCTGGCGACTGCCGCGCCAGTTGAAACTGCTCAGTGCCAGCAAGAGCAAGAGTATCGAGTAGATGGCGTAGGTCCCGAGCTTATCGTAGGCCCAACCCGCCAGCAGAATGCCCACGAGTCCGGCAAAGCGGCTGATGAAGTCTATCGAGCCATACCAGCTGCCAATGATTTCCTTGGGTACGGTGAGCTGGATGGCACTGGCCGTGGTACGAAAATACAGCGTGGTACCGAACTGGAACACGAACATGCCGGTGCCCGCGAGCCAGAGGTTGCCGCGCAGACATAACGTGATGCAGACCCCCGAGATCATGATCAGGTGGGACAGCAATATCGTGCCCGGCACCCGGGAGGCCTGGCCACTGGCGCGCAAGGCGAGTCCGCCGGCTATGGCGCCTGCTGCTCCAACGGAGAACAGGTAGCCGGTCTGTGCTTCAGAAAACCCATGAAAGCCCCGCAGCAAGGGGACCCACAGCAGCGCCAGCACGCTGACCACCAGCAGGCAGGTGGCATAGGAGGCAAGGAAATACCGCCAGCGTGGAGCGCGCAACAGATCGATGGTGGCTCTTGATGCGCCGGTGACACTTTCCTGTAAGCGTTGGGCAAACGACGTGCTGCAGATATCGAGGGTCGAGGTCTTCTCATTCAAGGCGCTCAGGCTGATCGTCAAGGCGAGCGCCGCCAGCATGAAGGCAATGGAGGCCAGCAGTGAGATCGACAAGCCGACGTTGAAAATGACCAGGGCGCCGATGACCGGCCCCAGGGTCCTGGCGATGCCATTGAAGGTGGCGAGCAGGCCGTTGATTCTGGGGATGTTGTCAGCGGTGAAAAGGAACGGGATCAAGGCAAACATGATCAGCCGTGAGTACTGATGGATCAGGTCGATTAAGAAGGCAAAAAACCACACCCACTCCACGGAGCTGTCGTAGATCCTGAGGACAAAAACAGCCAGGACAAACACCGCAATGTTGGCCAGTTGCGTGGCAATGAACAGTTTCCATTTGTTGAAACGATCGATAAAACCCGCGCCTAGCAGGGTTACCAGTATTTCAGCGCTATAGCCGACGGCGTAGGTGGTGGTAACAGCGAGCGTCGTTCCGCTAATGGAATAGGCGAGGTTGGCGAATACCAGGTCGTAGATGGCTTCGGAAAGTATAAGTAATACCCCCAAAGCCACAAAGGACCACACTGACCGCGCCGTTGAATTGAAAGAGGTGTGCACAGAAATTTAATCCGTTAAATGTTCTATCACGGGGCCAGGGCGTCGATGTGGACGGGTAGGCGCGGCTGGGCTGTTCAACGGTTACGGGGTGTTTTTCCCGTCGCCATCTTATGCCGTGCGGGGGCATGAAAAATAGCGGAGTCATAAGGCCGATATGGAACATTCGGTTATGAGCCAGGGGCTTCTGGCTCTAACGGCATGCTCTTTTATCACCCCAGGAAAAATGGGCCCAGGTCAGTGCGCGGCGTTCTGCCGGAACTGCCGTGGGCTGACGCCGGTCAGGGCCTTGAACTGGCGGCTGAAGGCGCTGTGGTCGGTGTAGCCGCATTGCAGGGCGACGTCGGTGATCGGCAGTTCGCCGAGCAGCAGGCGCGAGGCGTGTTCCAGGCGCACTTTGTGGATCATCTGCCGCGGGGTGAGGTGGAAGATGCGTTTGCAGTAGCGCTCCAGCTGGGCGATGGACAGGTCGGCGATGTGGGTCAGGTCGTCGAGGCGGATGGCTTCGTTGTAGTGCTCGCGGATATGCCGGTCGACCGCGGCCAGGCGTTCGTAGGCCGGGTGCGCGTCGCGGGCGGCCTGCAGGTCGAGGGAGATGCCGGCCATGCCGATGATCCGCCCGTCGCGCCCATGCAGCGGCAGCTTGTGGGTCAGGCACCAGCCGGGTTCGCGGCTGCCGTACAGGTGCAGTTCCAGCTGGCCCTTGATGGTGATGCCCTGGCGCAGCACGCGCTGGTCCTGCTCGGTATAGACCGGGCCGAGCACGGCGGGAAACACCTCGGCCGAGGTCTTGCCCAGCAGCGGCGCGACGTTCTTGAAACCGCAACGCTGGGCCAGGGTCAGGTTGGCGGTGAGGTAGCGGGCCTGCAGGTCCTTGATGAAAAACACCGCGTTGGGCAGGGTGTCGAGCAGCGGGATCACCAGGGCCATGCTGCCCAGCAGGTCGTGAATATCCTCGGGCGCCTGGCTGGCGATGGCTTCGGGCAGGCGGTGCAGCTGAGCGGTGTCGATCATCAAGGGCTGCTCTTGTTAGGGGGCGGGGCGCGCCCCGCGACTTCGGGTCTACTGGCTCATCCTTGAATCCCACGGCGCCGTTGGCGGGCGGCCAGCGGCAACGGTCTGCTCGTCACTTCGCGCCGGGCGTCGACTCCATCAGCAAGGTCTCGATCCGCGCCGGCACCAGGGGCGCTCGTGGTGTCGGCACGGTCCAGCCGAACAGGGCCTGTGCCGCCGTGGCGCAAACCCGCCCCTGGCAGGCACCCATGCCGCAGCGGCTGTGCAGTTTGGCCTCGCTCCAGCCCGCTTCGCCAGCCACGGCGGCGTAGGGCACATCCTCGCAGCGGCACAGCAGCGTATCAGCTCGCGCCAGGCGCAGAAGCGCCGGTTGCAGGGCGAAGGTTTCACTCACTCGCTCGGCGAACGCCTGCCAATGGGTCCGGCGCTGGATCAACGCGGTGGCCTCCCGGGTCTGCCCGCTGGCGGCCAGTCCGGCGATCTCGCCTTCGACCCTCGCCAGTTCGCTGCCGCCGACCCCGGTGCATTCGCCGGCCGCGTAGACCCGGGCGAGGCTGGTGCCCTGGTAACGGTCCACCGCAATCGCGTTGGCTTGCAGCTGGCAGCCGAGGTGGCTGGCCAGGGTGGTGTTGGGCACCAGCCCGAACCCGCAGGCGAGACGTTCGCAGGGGATTTCCCGCACCTGTTCGCCCTGCTGGATGCGCACCGCTTCCAGGCGATCGTCGCCCAGGGCTTCGAGCACATGGGCGTTGCAGCGATAGGAAGTGGTGGCCAGCCCGACGGCCTGGCCGAGCTTGGCCGGCCAGCGCCAGAGCCCGGCGGTGAATGTCGCCAGCGCGGGCAACGGGGCCTGTTCCAGGACCGCCTCGACCCGGGCACCAACTTGACGGGCGGTGGCGGCGCTGGCCAGCAGCAACGGCCCGCTGCCGGCGATAACCACCCGCTCGCCGGCCACGGCCAGGCCGTTTTTCAGTAGCGCCTGCAAGGCCCCGGCGCCTGTCACTCCGGGCAAGGTCCAGCCGGGGAAGGGCAGCAGCAGTTCGCGGGCGCCGCAGCACAGAATCAGGCTCTGGTAGTGGACCAGCAGAGCCTGCTCGGCATCTTCCAGCAGCAGGGCATTGGCACCAGCGCCGGCCACCACCCGGGTGCCCGGCAGGTAGCGCAGCCGCGAGTGTTGCAGCACCTGCAAGGCTTCGCGGGCGATACCGGGGAGCGTGACGCCGGGCCCGTTGCGCCAGATCTGGCCGCCGGGGCGTGGGTTGTCGTCGAGCAGGACGATGGAGAGCTCGCTACGGCTCGCCGCTCGGGCTGCCGCGAGGCCGGCCGGGCCACCGCCGACGATCAGGATGTCGCAGGTCAGGCGTTGTTGGCTCATGGCGTGCGCTCCACGTGCATGCCTTCGCGGCACAGGGTCTGGCAGGCAAGTTGGCGCCGGCCGTCGATGGTCATGCGGCACTCCTGGCAGATGCCCATGCCGCAGAAGGGCGCCCGGGGCTGGCCGCTGCAGGAGGTTCGGGTACGTGGGTCGCCGCTGGCGGCGATGGCCGCGGCGACGCTCAGGCCATCGCGCACGGTCAGCGTCTGACGGTCCAGGTAGATGATCATGGGGCGCTTCCTGTCAGGGTGGCGGTCAGCTCGGCGAAGCGTTCGGGGCGATAGGCATGGGCATCGATATCCGGCCGTTCGCCGAGCATCAGGCTGGTCAACAGCCGGCCACTGCCGGGGGCGGTGGTGACGCCCAGGCCTTCATGACCGACCGCCAGCCACAGGCCGGTGTATCGCGGGTGTTCGCCAAGGATCGGCAGGCCGTCCGGGGTGGCGGCGCGAAAGCCGGTCCAGGCGCGGATGCCGTTCAGTTGCGCCAGCCCCGGCAGATAGGCCACGGCCCGTTGCAGCATCGGCCGCAGCACCTCGGGCTCGATGGCCGGGTCGAGAGTGTCGAACTGCCGGGACGAGCCGATCAGCAATTGCCCGGTCGGCCGTGGCTGCACATTGAACGCCACCGAGGTGCCGTTGCTGGCGTGGGCGCTGGCGGCGTAGCCCAGCTCCACCAGTTGGTGGGACACCTGTCGGGGGTAACGATCGGTGATCAGCAAGTGGCCCTTCTTCGGCCGCAGCGGCAACTCCGGCAGCAGGCTGCTGGCCGCCAGACCGTTGGCCAGCACCACGTACTCGGCGCGCAGCACACGGCCGTCATCCAGCTCCACGCGCTGGGCGGCGATGGCGCTGACGGTGGCTCGCTCGCAGCTGATCCCAGGTGTGTTGTGCAACAGCCAATGGGCCGTGGCCGGGGCATAGAGAATGCCGTCGCCGGGGATCTTCAGGGCGCCGCCAAGACCTTTGCGCAACATGGGTTCGAGTCCGGCCAGGGTCGTACTGTCGAGCAATTCGCCTGCCACGCCGTGTTGGGCCAGGGTCGCCTGCTTGGCCCGGGCCAGGTCCATTTCCGCCGGGTCCGCCGCCAGCCACAGGGTGCCGCAATTGCGGTAGGCGCAGGCGGCCGGCAGGTGCGTGCGCAGCTGGTTCCACAGGCCGATGGAGTAGTGACTCAGCACCAGTTCTGCGGGGTTGTCGTCCATCGCCACCAGGTGGCCCATGCCTGCGCCGGTGGCGCCGCCGCTGGCGTTGTCGAGCACCCGCACCCGCAGGCCGCGGCGGGTCATTTCGTGGGCGCAGGCGGCCCCGACAATGCCGCCGCCAATCACCAGCACGTCGGCTTCGGCCGGCTCGCTCACGAGACGATGCCCCAGGCGAAGGGATCGCTGTCCTCGATCAGCAAAGTGGCTTCGGCGCTGATATGGGCGGTGCCGCGAAGGGTCGGGATGACCTGCTCGCCCGCCTGCTCGTAGCGGGCGCTGAACTGGCTGCCGATTACACTGGCCTGACGCCAAATCGCCCCGGGCGCCAGCTTGCCGTCGGCGGCCAGGCAGGCCAGCTTGGCGCTGGTGCCGGTGCCGCAGGGGGAGCGGTCGTAGGCCTTGCCGGGGCACAGCACGAAGTTGCGGCTGTCGGCATGCGGGTCGTCGGCGAACAGCTCGATATGGTCGATCACGCCGCCATCGGCGCCGCTGATGCCGGCGGCCTCCAGGGCTTCGCGCACGGCCCAGGTGTAGTGGGTCAGGGCTTCGACGTTATCCAGGGCGATGCGCTGGCCATGCTCGCTGATCAGGAAGAACCAGTTGCCGCCCCAGGCGATATCGCCGCGGACGGGGCCGTGGCCGGGCAACTGCAGTTCGACGCCGCTGCGGTAACGGTAGGCCGGCACGTTGCGCACGCTGACCGAGAGGTCGTCGTGCAGGGTGGCGCTGACGGTGCCCACTGGGGTTTCGATGCGGTGTACGCCGGGGGCGATGCGGCCCAGGTGATGCAGCGAGCGCACCAGGCCGATGGTGCCGTGGCCGCACATGCCCAGGTAGCCGCTGTTGTTGAAGAAGATCACCCCGGCACAGGCATCCGCCGCCTGGGGTTCGCACAGCAGGGCCCCCACCAGCACGTCGCTGCCCCGCGGTTCCAGCACGCAGGCCGTGCGCCAGCGATCGTGACGCTCTTGCAGGATCGCCAGCCGTTCGGCCATCGAACCGCTGCCCAGGTCGGGAAAGCCGTCGACAACCAGGCGAGTCGGCTCGCCCCCCGTATGTGAATCGATGACGGTTATTTTTTTCATGGCAGCACCTGACGGAAAAGGCCTACAGATTGGCTCGGGAAAGGGCTGTATCGCTTGTGGGTTTTCTCTGCGGCGGATGACGAAATTGGCACAGTGGGGTTTCCCGCCAACCCTGTAGCCGCTGCCGCAGGCTGCGCACGGACGCGCAGCGTCCGCCAGATCGGACGACGTGGTGTGACAGACAGATCGGGGATACAGGTTCTGCGTCTGCTGCGCAGCCGATCGCAGCCTCGTACCTCGACAGCGGCTACAGGCGTGCGGTGCGGCTGCTGGTGCAGGGGATTTCAGGCGGGTCGAAGGAGGGTAGCGCGCAGGCGCAATGGACGGAAAAGGTCTGTGGACGATTGGGCGAATGTGCCGATTTCGTCTTGCTTGAGCGGGAAAAACCTCAAGCTCCAGGGCGGCGAAAGGCGGAATCTGTTTTTCGTTTTCAACGCCTGTCGGCCCGGCCGACTCAACCAACAAGGACAAGACCATGAGCCGTAAAGCCATCCACTGGAGCGGTGTGTTCCCTGCTGTCAGCACCCAGTTCAAAGCTGACTTTTCCCTGGACCTGGACGCCACCCACAGCGTCATGCGCAACCTGGTGGCCGACGGCGTGTCGGGCCTGGTGGTGTGCGGCACCGTGGGCGAAAACACTTCGCTGAGCACCGCGGAAAAACTCTCGGTGATCGAGGTCGCCAAGGACGCCGCCGGCGGCCGCGTACCGGTGATCGCCGGGATCGCCGAGTTCACCACCGAGTTCGCCCGCAACACCGTGCGCGAAGCGGCCAAGGTCGGGGTCGACGGGGTAATGGTGATGCCGGCCCTGGTGTATTCGGCCAAGTCCCATGAGACCGCCGCGCACTTTCGCAGCATCGCCACCGGCACCGACCTACCGGTGATGGTCTACAACAACCCGCCGATCTACAAAAACGACGTCACCCCGGACGTGCTGATCGCCCTGCAGGACTGCGAAAACATCGTCTGCTTCAAGGACTCCTCCGGCGACACCCGGCGCTTCATCGACCTGCGCAATGCCGTGGGTGATCGCTTCGTGCTGTTCGCCGGCCTGGATGACGTGGTGGTGGAAAGCATCGCCGTCGGCGCCGAAGGCTGGGTCTCCGGCATGTCCAACGCCTTCCCGAAAGAGGGCGAGACCCTGTTCCGCCTGGCCAAGGAAAAACGCTTTGAAGAGGCCCTGACGCTGTACCGCTGGTTCATGCCGCTGCTGCACCTGGACGCGCGTCCGGACCTGGTGCAGTGCATCAAGCTCTGCGAGGAACTGGTCGGCCGCGGCTCCTCGATCACCCGCCCACCGCGCCTGGCCCTGCAGGGCGAGACCCTGGCCGAGGTCAAGGCGATAGTCGCCAAGGCCCTGGCCGAGCGTCCGCAATTGCCCGACGTCGGTCTGTAGGCCCGCCGACAGGACGCCCCCGCGCGCTGGGTGGCGGGGGCGCCCTGGTCCACGAGAAGAACAATCAGGTACTCGCGCAGTGCCGTGTTTCACCACGTCGGTACCCCGTCCGCGGGAGGCCGGCGCGACATTCGATCTGCCTACTCCAATAACTCAATAAGAAGGCGCGCCTATGTCAGGCCAAGGCAAATTCAAGAAACAGCTCTCTCTGGTTGACCTCACATTCATCGGCCTGGGGGCGATCTTCGGCTCCGGCTGGTTGTTCGCCGCCAGCCATGTCTCGGCCATCGCCGGGCCGGCGGGGATCTTCTCCTGGTTGCTTGGCGGTTTCGCCGTCCTGCTGCTGGGCATCGTCTATTGCGAACTGGGCGCGGCCTTGCCGCGAGCGGGCGGGGTGGTGCGCTATCCGGTGTTCTCCCACGGGCCGTTGCTGGGCTACCTGATGGGCTTTATCACACTGATCGCGTTTTCCAGCCTGGTGGCCATTGAAGTGGTGGCGGCGCGGCAATACGCGGCGGCCTGGTTTCCGGGGCTGACCCATGCCGGCAACAGCAACCCGACCATTCTCGGCTGGCTGGTGCAGTTCGCCCTGTTGTGCCTGTTCTTCTGGCTCAACTACTCCAGCGTCAAGACCTTCGCCAAGTCCAACAACCTCATCAGCCTGTTCAAGTTCGTCGTGCCGCTGCTGGTCATCGGCGTGCTGTTCAGCTTCTTCAAACCGGACAATTTCCACGTCCAGGGCTTTGCCCCCTTCGGCCTGTCCGGCATCGAAATGGCGGTCTCCGCCGGCGGTATCATCTTCGCCTACCTGGGCCTGACGCCGATCATTTCGGTGGCCAGCGAAGTGCGTAATCCACAGCGCACCATTCCCATCGCATTGATCCTTTCGGTGCTGCTCTCGACCCTGATCTACGGCCTGCTGCAACTGGCGTTCCTCGGCAGCATTCCCACCGACATGCTGGCCAACGGCTGGAGCAGCATCAGCAAGGAATTCTCCCTGCCGTACCGCGACATCGCCCTGACCCTGGGCGTCGGCTGGCTGGCCTATCTGGTGGTGGCGGACGCGGTGATTTCCCCCAGCGGCTGCGGCAACATCTACATGAACGCCACGCCACGGGTGGTCTACGGCTGGGCGAAGACCGGGACCTTCTTCAAGATCTTCACCCGCATCGACGAGCAGTCCGGCATCCCGCGCCCGGCGCTGTGGCTGACCTTCGGCCTGTCGGTGTTCTGGACCTTGCCGTTCCCGTCCTGGGAGGCGCTGATCAATGTGGTGTCGGCGGCCCTGGTGCTCAGTTATGCGATTGCCCCGATCAGCGTGGCGGCGCTGCGCAAGAGCGCGCCGGACCTGCCGCGGCCGTTCCGGGTCAGCGGCTTCGGCCTGCTGGGGCCGGTGTCCTTTGTCATCGCCGCGCTGATTGTCTACTGGTCCGGCTGGGGCACGGTGTCCTGGCTGCTGGGCCTGCAGATCCTGATGTTCGTCATCTACCTGGGCTGCAAGCGCCTGGTGCCCACCGACCACCTGAGCCTCAGCGAACAGGTGCGCTCGTCCCTGTGGCTGATCGCCTTTTACGCCCTGACCATGGTCATTTCCTACCTGGGCAGCTTCGGCGGTATCGGCACCCTCACTCACCCTTACGACACCCTGGCCGTCACGGTCATGGCCCTGTGCATCTACTACTGGGGCGCCAATACCGGGGTGCCAGGCAGCAAGCTGGTGCTGGAAGGGGAAGACGAATGACCGCTGTTCATACCATCTATTCGGAGAGGTAACCCATGCCTGTAACAGGACAACTGCTGATCGGCCAAGCCCGCGTGCGTGGCGGCCACGGCGAAGTGCATGCGCTGGCCGCCGCCACTGGCGAGGCCCTGGCGCCGAGTTTTGGCGGCGCCGGCCCGAATGACCTGGAGCGCGCCTGCGCCCTGGCCGAAGCGGCATTCGACCGCTATCGGGAAACCAGCCTGGAACAACGGGCGGCGTTCCTCGAGAGCATCGCCAGTAACATCCTCGCCCTCGGCGACGAGCTGATCGAGCGCTGCATGAGCGAGACCGGCCTGCCTCGCGCCCGCCTGGAAGGCGAGCGCGGGCGCACGGTCGGTCAACTGCGCCTGTTCGCGGCGGTGGTGCGCGACGGCAGTTTCCTGGAAGCGCGCATCGACCCGGCCCAGCCGGAACGCCAGCCTTTGCCCAAGGTGGATCTGCGCCTGCGCCAGATCGCCATCGGGCCGGTGGTGGTGTTCGGTGCCTCGAACTTTCCCCTGGCGTTTTCCGTGGCCGGCGGCGACACCGCCTCGGCGCTGGCCGCCGGTTGCCCGGTGGTGGTCAAGGCGCATTCGGCGCACCCCGGCACTTCGGAACTGGTAGGGCAGGCGATCCAGCAGGCGGTGCACAGCCACGGGTTGCCGGAAGGGGTGTTCTCGCTGCTGTTCGATGCCGGCCGCAGCATCGGCCAGGGGCTGGTGGCGGATGGGCGGATCAAGGCCGTGGGCTTTACCGGTTCGCGTAGCGGCGGCGTGGCGTTGATGCAGATCGCCGCGGCCCGTGAGGAGCCGATCCCGGTCTATGCCGAGATGAGTTCGATCAACCCGGTGCTGTTGTTGGCCAATGCACTGGCCGAGCGGGGAGAGGAAATTGCCAAGGCCTTTGTCGGCTCCCTGACCCTGGGCGCCGGCCAGTTCTGCACCAACCCGGGGTTGATCCTCGCCGTCGACAGCCCGGCGCTGCGGGCATTCGAAGCCGCGGCGGCCGCGGCGCTCAAGGTGGCGCCGGCGCAGACCATGCTGACGCCAGGCATTCACGCCAGCTACTGCCAGGGTGTCGAGCGGCTGCTGCGGCATGCCGAGGTGGACTGCCTGGGACAGGGCGGTGACGGCGAGCGTTATCAGGCCCGGGCCGCGCTGTTCGCCACGTCGGCTGCGGCTTTTATGGCCCGCGCTGCGCTGCGCGAAGAAGTCTTTGGCCCGGCCTCGTTGATCGTGCGCTGCACTGATGCGGCCCAGATGAAAGCGCTGCTGGCGAGCCTGGAAGGTCAACTGACCATCGCCCTGCACCTGAGTGACGACGACCATCCGCAAGCCCGGGAACTGCTGCCGTTGCTGGAGCGAAAGGCCGGCCGCCTGCTGGTCAACGGTTTTGGCACTGGTGTCGAAGTCGGCCATGCCATGGTCCATGGCGGGCCGTTCCCCGCCACCTCGGATACGCGCACCACCTCGGTGGGCAGCCTGGCGATCCAGCGTTTCCTGCGTCCGGTGTCCTATCAGGACTTGCCGCAAGCACTGCTGCCGCAGGCCCTGCGCAGCGACAACCCCTGGCAGGTTCCGCTGCGCCTCAACGGTGAGCGGCCGTGTTGAGAGTCTGTAGCCGCTGCCGAAGGTTCGGGCCGCGTTCGGACGATAAGGCCGCAGGCCTTCGGCGATCTCACCTTCAACCCAATAGGGTCGGGTTTCCCCGGCCTTGACTGTCGCCACCGGACCAGGAGTCCCTATGTCCGATCTCGTTACCCTTTCCCTTGCCGAAGTCCAGGCACTATCCCTCAAAGTCCTGACCCGCCACGGCCTGTCCGATGCCCATGCCCGGGCTATTGCCGAGGTCATCACCCAGGGGCAGCGCGACGAGTGCCACTCCCACGGGGTGTATCGCCTGCTGGGCTGTGTGCGTTCCGTGCGCGAGGGCCAGGTCGACCCGCTGGCCGAACCGAGCCTGCGGTCTATTTCCGCGGGCGTGCTGGAGGTGGATGCGCACTACGGCTATTCCTTGCTGGCGTTCCAGACCGGCTTGCCGCTGCTGGCGGAAAAGGCCCGCAGCCAGGGGCTCGTGGCCATGGCGATCAAGCGCTGCTTCCACTTCTCGGCGCTGTGGCCGGAGGTCGAGGCGATTGCCGCCGAAGGGCTGGTGGGCATCGCCATGAACCCCAGCCACAGCTGGGTGGCGCCGGCCGGTGGCAGCAAGCCGGTGTTCGGCACCAACCCCCTGGCCTTCGCCTGGCCACGGCCGTCGGGCCAGCCGTTCGTGTTCGACTTCGCCACCAGCGCCATCGCCCGCGGCGATATCGAACTGCACGCGCGCCAAGGCAAAGCCATCCCCGAACATTGGGCCATCGACGCCCAGGGCCAGCCCACCACGGACGCCAAGGCGGCCCTGCAAGGCGCCATGCAAACCTTCGGCGGGCACAAGGGGTCAGCCCTGGCGGCGATGATCGAACTGCTGGCCGGCGCGCTGATCGGCGACCTCACCAGCGCCGAGTCTATGGCCTTCGACGCCGGCGTCGGCGCCGCGCCTTGCCATGGTGAACTGATCCTGGCGTTCGATCCGAAGGTGTTTCTGGGGCAGGACTACGAGAACGGCCTGGCGCGCGCCGAAGGGCTATTCGCGGCCATCACCGCGCAAGGCGCGCGGCTGCCGTCGCAGCGGCGTTTCGAGGCTCGAAAGCGCAGTCTCGAGCACGGTGTGCAGATTCCTCGTTCCCTCTGGCAAGACATTCAGGCGCTACTGTCCTGAGCGTCTGCATAACCAATGGGCTTACGTGTTGCCTGGCGCTTTATCCCGCTGAAAAACCGCAAGGCATGTTCGCTTTTGCTTGAGTGATATCACATTGATATGTGTGGTGGGGCTTCTGTATTCTTGCCCTGGCTTTTAGATAGGGACCTTATGCGGGTTGAACAAGGACAGTGTGATGAGTGTTGATAAAATCGAGAAGTTGTTGAAGTTTCTACCGCCAGAAGACTATGTCTTGGATTCTTTGAAAGACGAAAAAGTCTGGTTCAGTTACTTGAAGAATCTGAATGATCCCTTTGAGGGCAATGTCCGCTTTTCGAAGCTGGAGCGTGAGGAAGTTATTAATGTATTTCTGGAGGTCGTCACTTCTAAAGGGGCCATTGCCCCGGCGGAGCTTCCGGAATACAGAAAAGCTTTGGAGATTGATGGTCACTATGATGGGCTTGTGGAAGCCATTGGCGAGATAGAGAAAGATACTGTCCGAAACATCATGGAAACCTTCTCCGCTTTCTCATGCTGCCGAGTCATGTCTGGAAGTACCGTCGCAGAACGAGCGAATGAAATCCTTATGTGGGCTCACTACACGAAAAGCTTCCGCGGCTTGTGTATAGACTTTGACTTTCATGTGCTCGACAGATCGCTTCGTGAGCTCAATCGCGATGACGCCATGGATAACGAGCTGATCAGTTACGAACCTGAAATGTGTGAGCTGGATTTTCCGCAGTTCATGCGTAATGCCATCAAGCCCCATCAGGTGGGAATGGACGATTACATCAAGACATCGATTCTAAGAAAACATTCGATCTGGGAGTATGAAAAGGAACTCCGCTTCCTGAGTGGCAGGGAAGGGTTGTTCAATATTTCCAATGAGGCTATCAAAGGTGTTTATCTGGGGCCGAATATGGATGAGAAGTACAGCGAGGACGTGGTCGATATGTTTCGGAGTAAGTTTCCTTATGTGAAGCTCTATAATGTCGCTCCGTATGGCTATGGCTTTAATTATAAAGAACTCAAATGATATCGCATGCCAGGTGTTGTTGTTCTTGAGCACACGCTGCTCCCTGGGTGCTGCCAATGTCATGGAATATGGATATCACGACAAATGAACCTCCACTTCGAAACCCCCAACCTGCTGCTGCGCCCGCGCACCCTCGAACACTTCGATGCATGCATCGCCATGGACCTCGATCCGCACGTCACTCGTTACCTTCCCGGCCCCTGGGACGGTGGCGAGGAGCACCGCGATTTTGTGCGTTCGCGTATCGAGCGCGATTTTGGTGAGCACTGCGGTTACTGGGCGATCTTTGCCAAGTCCGCGCCGGAGGAGTTTCTCGGCTGGGTGTCGTTCATTCCCTACGAGGCCGTCGGCCCCGAGTTGGAAATGGGCTGGCGCCTGGTGCGACGGGCGTGGGGCAAGGGGGTTGCGTCCGAGGCGGCGGGGCGCATCGTCGAGCATGCCTTTCTCGGCGCTGGAGTCGAACGCATCGTCGCCGATGCCCATGCCTTGAACCAGGCGTCGTTGGCGGTGGCGCGCAAAGTGGGTTTTCGTTTTGTGCGCGACGGTGAGTTCGAAGGCTTGCCGAGCAAGTTCTTCGAGATGACCCGGGCGGATTTCGACGCTCGACGACCTTGATCTACCGCCGCTGACTGGCCGTTTGTCGCCACCCCGCTGTCGCGGTCTGCCGGCCGCTACCAGGTTCAGCAAGCAGACAGTTTCGAGCTGTTAAAACACTCCGTACGCCTGGCAGGAGCCGGGTAGTTGCAGGGGGCGTTGTCAGCAGTTCAAACGTCGGCGTCAAGCGCCGGGGAGGCAGCATGTTGTTACGTTACACGGCTCTGATGGCGGTGGTCGTAGTGGCCTCCGGGTGTGTGCAGGAACGGGTGGTGCATGAGCGGCGGGTGGTCGAACGCGCGGCGCCGGTGGAGTACACCGAGGTGGTTGCGTCGCAGCCACCGCCGGTGCGGGTCATCGAAGTCGAGCCCATGCATCGCCCGGGTTATGTCTGGTCCCGGGCTTACTGGCACTGGGATGGCCGGCAGTATGTGGCGGTCCATGGCCACTGGGAGCCGTTGCGCCCCGGGTACCATTATGTGCACCCGTTCTGGGAGCGTCGCGGCGATGGCTGGCACCTGCATGCGGGTGGCTGGGCCAGTTGAGCGAGAATAGCCCCAGCTATAAAAGCGAAGGTAATCCGTTGTAGGAGCGAGGCTTGCCCGCGATGGACTTGAGAGCGCCGCGTTTACCCAGTAGATGCGCGTTATCGTTAGCGACCATCGCGAGCAAGCTTCGCTCCTACCCTTTCTTTGACTGATCGACATCAAATGCTGCTGGCGTTAGGAGCGCCACCAGCCTTCGGGCAGTTCGACCTCGCGTTGCGCCTGCGCCAGGGCCGCGCGCAGCCCCGGTTTATCCAGCGGGATGCAGTAGGCCGGTTTGGCCCGTTCGAAGCGCCAGCTGTCTGCCAGCCCGCCACCATCGACAGCGTCGAAACCCAGCTCGTCGAGCAATTGCACGACCTGCGCCTTGGCCTGCGGATCGTCGCCGGCAATCGGCAGGGCCCGACGATCGGCAGCACCGCCAGGGCGGGCGTCGGTCAGCAGGTCCTGGGCGAGGATGGCATTGAACACCTTCACCACCCTGGCGCCTTCGAGGTGCTCGGCGAGCAGTTGGCTGGTGGTGGTTTCGAAGCGGTCCAGGGCCTCGATATGGCCGTCGCGATCCGGGTAATAGTTGTTGGCATCCAGCACCGTCTTGCCGGCCAGCAGGGCCGCGGGGAGGCTGCGGTAGTGGGCCAGCGGAATGGCCACCAGCACCAGCTCGCCGAACTGCACGGCGTCTTCGACGCTGCCGATGCGGCTGCCGCGAATGCCGCTGGCCACGCTGCTCATGGTCTGCGGGCCGCGGGAGTTGCTGAGCAGCACCTCATGTCCCGCCGCCAGGGCCAGTTGCGCCACGGCGCGCCCGATAAAACCTGCTCCGATAATGCCGATACGCATGTCCATGCTCCGTTGAAAGGGTCGAGCGGCTATGATGATTCGCCACCGGATGGCGATAAATAAGCATCTGGTACTGGGTCTCGTTACTGGGAGTGTTGAATGATGGATCGCCTGACCAGCATGGAGGCCTTTGTCGCGGCCGCCGAAAACGGTTCCTACGCCCGTGCGGCGATCCGCCTGGGGCTGTCGCCGCAGATGGTCGCCAAGCATGTCGCGGCGCTGGAGCAGCGGCTGGGCGCGCGCCTGCTTAACCGCACCACGCGCCGGCAAAGCCTGACCGAGCTGGGCAGTGCCTATCTCGAGCGCTGCAAACACATCCTCGGCGAGGCCCAGGCCGCCGATTCCCTGGCGCAGATCATGAACGCCACGCCCCGGGGCAAACTGCGTATCAGCGCGCCGGTGACCTTCGGCTCCTACAGCCTCATGCCGTTCGTGACGGCGTTTTTGCGCGAGCATCCGGAGGTGGAAATCGACCTGCACCTCACCGATCGCTACATCGACCTGGTGGAGGAGGGCTACGAGGCAGCCTTTCGTATCGGGCCACTGGCCGACTCCAGCCTCACCGCCAGGCCGCTGGCGCCCTATCGGCTGATCGCCTGCGCGGCGCCTGCCTACCTCGCCGCCCGGGGCACGCCACGGGTGCCGGCCGATCTCGAACAGCATGAGTGCCTGGGGTACGTCTACTGGTCGCGGCCGGCGGACCACCAATGGCAGTTCCGCCGCGCCGGCCAGGTGCATGAGGTTCAGGTGCGCAGCCGCTTGCAGGTCAACGAGAGCAGGGCCCTGCTGTCGGCGGCCGTGGATGGCTTCGGCATCGTCCTGGGGCCGGCGGATTTTCTCGAACCGGCGCGGGCCGCGGGGGAGTTGGTGCAGTTGCTGCCCGGCTATGAGGCGCCGAGCCGCGCCATGCATCTGCTGTACCGGCCGGATCGGCGGATGACCGCCAAGCTGCGGCACTTCATCGATGCGGCTATCGCACGTTTTGGCGCCTGAGATCAGCGCCGAAAACCGTCAAAGCGCTCTAGGCCGAAGGTCTTGAGAACCGCACTTTTTTGTAACCGATACCGTTCGTCCGACGGATGGGTTTGGCAAGCGCCTGCCCGTCAGTCATTCTGGAGGGCGATGTCCTAATGCCACTATCGCATTCAAGGTCGTCGCGTCCCTCCAGCCTCCCTGCGAATAGGTTGTTTATTGTGATGATCGCGTTATCCCGGCCCGAGGTTGTGTATGCCCGATAAGGCGATTGCCGAGGAGCGGCGCCTGGCCGCCCTGCATGCCCTGGAGTTGCTGGACACCGCCAGTTGCGAGAATTTCGACCGGATCTGCCGCATGGCGGCCGAGTACTTCAAGGTGCCGACCGCCTTGATCAGCCTGGTGGACCGCGATCGCCAGTGGTTCAAGTCGCGGGTGGGGTTCGATCAGCCGCAGACCCCCATCAGCCAGTCATTCTGTGTCTTCACGGTGCAAGGCCGCGAGGTGCTGGAGGTGCGCAACGCGGCGCTCGATCCGCGCTTTTGCGACAACCCGCTGGTGACCCGGGACCAGGGCATCCGCTTTTACGCCGGGGCGCCGCTGTTGACCTCCTCCGGTTATGCCATCGGCAGCCTGTGCATCATCGACAAGGTCGAGCAGCAGTTGAGCATCGTCGAACGCCAGCAGTTGCGGGACATGGCGGCGATGGTCATGGAGCAGGTCGAGCAGCGCCAGCGCCTGCGGCGTCGCGACCCGGTCAGCGGCCTGGCCAATCGCGAGCAGTTCCAGGGCGACCTGCGGGATCTGGCCGAGCATCACCTCGGCGAAAAGCGCGTGCTGGTGTTGATCGATGCCCTGGACATGAAGGTCGCCCACGAATTGACCCTGGCCCTGGGGCTGGCACCTTTCGAGACCATCATCCGTTTTCTCGCGCTGCGCCTGCAGGAGTACCTGGGGCGGCATGTGCGGGTCTATCACGTGTCGGTCAAGCGCTTCGGTTTCCTGCTGCCGGCGCCGGCCGAAGGACTCGACAAGTTGCTCGATGCCCTGGTCAGTCGCCTGCGCCGCCAGCCGCCCGGGCTGGGGTTTCCCATGATTCCCACGGTCTGCGCCGGAACCGTGGAGTTCGAGATCGATACCCAGTCGGTGGACGATGCCTTGCGCAAGGCCATGTTCGCCCTGGAGCTGGCCATGGCCAGGCGCAGCTTCTGGGCGCACTACGATGCCGGGCGCGATCATGCCCAGCGCCGCGCCTTCAACCTGGCCTCGGACCTCAACGATGCCTTGCGCAGTGGCCAGATCTACCTGATGTTCCAGCCACGCTTCGCCCTGCCCGACGGGGCCCAGGTGAGTGCCGAAGCCTTGCTGCGCTGGGAGCATCCGTGGCTGGGGCCGATCTCGCCCGCCGAGTTCATTCCGGTGATGGAGCGCAATGGCCTGATTCATCAGGTGACCCGCTGGGTCATCGACACGGTGCTGAGCAAGTTGCACACCTGGAGCCTGCCTGAGAGCAGCAAGCTGTCGATCAATCTGTCGCCCAAGGATTTCGAGGACCAGGATATCGCCGAGCTGATCCGTCGCGCCTGCGAGCTGCATCGCATCGACCCGCGGCGGCTTGAAGTGGAGATCACCGAAGGCGAGTGGCTACGTTCCAACCCGAATGTCCTGGCGCAGCTGACGCGCATCCGCGAGTTGGGCATGGATGTGGCCATCGATGATTTCGGCACTGGCTACAGCAACTTCGCCTACCTGCATCAGATCCCGGCCAATGTGGTGAAACTCGATAAGTCGATGATCACCGACCTGGAACGCAACACCCAGCACCAGAAGATCACCCGCTCGATCATCAGCCTGGCCCGCGAACTGGGTTATCGCACCGTGGCCGAGGGTATCGAGAGTTTCAAATGTCTGCAGATGCTGTACGCGTTCGGTTGCGATGAGGCCCAGGGCTATTTCCTCGCCCGGCCGATGTTGCAGGAGCGCTTCCTGGCCTGGAGCGGGGCGAATCGTTTTCCGTTGCAGTCCTGCGTCTAGGGCAGGGCTGCTGCTCATCGATGAGGCTGTGGCTTAGTGGGCCTGGCCGAGGGCCTTGGCCATGGCTTCCCCCACCAGGGCATGAACCTTGCGGGTCGGGTGCCATTCATCCCAATAGAAATATTCGTCTGGATGGGCGCATGCCGGCTTCACCTCGGGGTAGGTCGGCTGGCACGGCTGGTCGAGCTGGGTCAGGCCCTGTTCGCCAGGCTGGCGGCGCAGCTGGTCGCTGAAGGCGATGTGGTCGAAGTAGGTGATTTGTACATCGAGCTTTTTGCTCTCGGCCACCAGCAGCGGCGGCAGTTGCCGTTCAAGTATCTGCTGATAGCGCAGCGCCGGTTCGCGCTGCCCGCTGGCCACCACTGCCGGAGCATGGCTCAGGTCGGTGCTGCCGATTACCAGGAAATGCCTGGCCCCGGCCTTGGCCAGGCGGCTGACGGCGTTCTGGATATGACCGATGCTGCTGGCGGCCAATTCGTCGATCGGCTCCTGGTGGCCGAAGTCGGCGTGCTCGAAAAAGTCGTTGGCGCTGATGAAGATGAAGTACAGCGCGCGAGGGTCGGCCTGGCCTTTGGCGTTGGCCAGGTAGTCGTCGATTTGCCCGCTCACTCCTGTGTCGCGGTATGCGGTCATCCAGGCGTAGTAATTGTTCTGGCCGCTTTTCGCGCCGCCAACGGCGTGGTCGGTGAGGGGCAGCCGCAGGCTTTTGGCAAGCACTTCGACGGCGGTCGGACCGTTGCTCCAGCGGCCTTGCCAGTACAGCTCGCCGGGCAGTTGCTGAGCGTCCTTGAGCTGCTGGGCGAGCATGTCCCGGGTCAAGCGGTCGCTGGCGCCGTTGTCGGAATAGCTGTCGCCAAAGGCGTAGAGATGATCGAACGAAGGGCCGGCCAGACAGCTGCCGGCGACCAGTGAAAGTGCGAGCAAGGGAGCGAGCAGGATCTGGCGCATGGTCGGTCTCTACGGTGAAAGGCGAGGGCCCATCGTAGAAGTTTCGAGCGCTGCCGATGCACCGGATGCGACCTGGGCGTAGCCGTACTCGTCCGCGCGTGCCTGTGGGCGACCTGTACGACTAAAGTCTCACCGCGGCGAACGGGCGAGCAAGGCCTCGACCTTTTGCCCGAACGCCAGGGCGGTTTCAAATACCGAATGGACGTGTGTATTTGCCGGGCAATGAGTGCGTCGACTCAAAGAGAGCTGTCACCACGTATACCGGTAGCCGGCGCTGACCGACCAGGGTTTATCCAGCTTCGAGCCGTTGGCGTATTCATAGTCGGCATAGACGCGGTGGCTGGCACCCAGCGCGGCAGCGATGCCCAGGCCCAGCTCGGTACGGCCACCGGACAGGTCGGTGCGGGTGGCGATGCCGTTGGTGCGCACCGTACTTTTGCCGTTGAACTCCTGCGCACGGCCTACCTTGACATAGGGTTGGATAAAATCTGCGTTGGCCAGTTCGATGCGGCGACCCAGCGCGGAGCCTGCCCGTAATTGCAGTGAATTGCCGGCTCCCGCCGAAACGTCGAGCCCGTTGCTGGCTCGATAGTTATCGCCGTTGACGTGGACGACCGCCATGCCAGCCTGCGGCTCCACGAACCAGCCCTCGCCCAATTGCAGCTGGCGCCCCGCTTCGAGGGTGGCGCCGATGGCGTTCTGGGACGTTTTGCCTTTCACCCTTTGGCCATCGGTGGCCTCCACCTTGAAGTCCTGCTGTATACGGTTGGCCTTGAGCACGCCATCGACGTACCAACCGGAATCCGCCAACCAGGTGGTATAAGCGCCCAGGTGATAGCTGTTGGCACTGCCCGAGCCATCGCCGGAGAAGTGGCGGTCGGCGGAGCTGTAGCCGGCGATGCCGCCGATGTACCAACGGCCATCCTCGACCGGCAGGGATTTGTCGGCGCCGATTTGCATCCCGCTGACGGTCTGTTCGAATGCTCGCGCTCCATGGTTATCGAGCTTCTGACGCTCGCCAAAGCTGCGTATCCAGAGCCCGTCTTGATCCTTGCCCTGACGCAGCTCGCCCATGCGCCTGGCCAGCGTGCCTGACTCCGCATGCCAGATCGCCTGCGCGGTGCTGGCGGCCGAGGTGTTGATCGCCGCGTTGGCAGCCGTCGACAAATGTTCCGGCCGCGGCTTGTCAGGGCCAGGGGGAGTGACCGGTGGCGGATCGACGGGGAGAGGCGGAACCGGTGGCGGCAGCACAGGCGGGGGCTCCACGGGAGGCGGAGTTACTGGAGGGGGGATTATCGCAGGAGGCTCGACCGGGGCGTTTCGTCCGGTATTCAACAGCCTCCAGTCCGTAGG
>NZ_QHHP01000042.1:1179196-1244388 GCF_003184125.1 Pseudomonas sp. RW409
CAATACGCAGGTGACCAAGGCCCAGGCCGCCACCTGGTTGCCCTGGCGCGCCGCCGGCAGCAGGCTTTCCCACTGATTGGCCGCCAGGCACAGCAACCCCGGCAGCAGCGCCCAGTACCAGCGGCGCTGCAGCACTATTAACAGCGCCAGCGGCAGCAATACGCCAAACAGGCCGAACATCAGGTAGCGGTCGAACAGCCCGCCCAGCAAGGCCGCGACGATCCCCAGCCACAGCGCCAGGCCACCGCGGCGCTGCCAGGCACGGGCCACCAGCAGGCCCAGGGCCAGGGTCGGCAGCACATTCAGGGTGTCGGGGTCGGGAATGTACAGCCGGTACGGCACTTCGCTGAGCAGGCTGAACAGCAGCAGCCAGCCCAGGTAACGCCATTGCCCCGCACCCTCGCGCTCCACCGCGCCGGCCCGCGCCACATTGGCCGCCAGCGCCAGGCAGAACCAGGGAAACGCCAGGCGCCCGGGCACATACAGCAGATCGAGGTTCCAGCCGACGTAGCGCAGGTGATCGAGCACCATGCAAAGCAGCGCCAGCCACTTGAGCAGGTCCAGGGCGCCATCGCGCCGGGCGGCCAGCGGGGTCAGCATCGGGTCTGGCATATATCCTCATGGCCTGTGCATTTTTCACCCATAAACAGAGCGTGTGCTCCCCCGTCAATCTTGGGTAAAGTGGCGCTCCACCGATCTCTGCGAGGCCTGCGCTGTCCTGCTGGCCCAGACCTCGTTGCAAACGCTTTACCCAAGGGCTCCTTACCCAGGAGCGCCTTATCCGGAGCCCTTTATCGAAGGACTCCCCTTTCGGACCCTTAGCACGGAAGACGGCCATGACCGACAAGAGCCAACAATTCGCCAGCGACAACTATTCCGGCATTTGCCCCGAGGCCTGGGCGGCCATGGAACAGGCCAATCGCGGCCACGAACGCGCCTACGGCGACGACCAGTGGACCGCACGCGCCGCCGATTATTTCCGCAAACTGTTCGAGACCGACTGCGAGGTGTTCTTCGCTTTCAACGGCACCGCCGCCAACTCCCTGGCCCTGTCGTCGCTGTGCCAGAGTTACCACAGCGTCATCTGCTCGGAAACCGCCCACGTCGAAACCGACGAATGCGGCGCCCCGGAATTCTTCTCCAACGGCTCCAAGCTGCTGATCGCCGGCACCGAGAACGGCAAGCTGACCCCGGACTCGATCCGCGACATCGCCCTCAAGCGCCAGGACATCCACTATCCCAAGCCACGGGTGGTGACCCTGACCCAGGCCACCGAAGTCGGCAGCGTCTACACCCCGGAAGAAATCCGCGCCATCAGCGCCACCTGCAAGGAACTGGGGCTGAACCTGCACATGGACGGCGCGCGCTTCTCCAACGCCTGCGCCTTCCTCGGCTGCTCGCCCGCCGACCTGACCTGGAAAGCCGGGGTCGACGTGCTGTGCTTCGGCGGCACGAAAAACGGCATGGCGGTGGGCGAGGCGATCCTGTTCTTCAACCACAAGCTGGCCGAAGACTTCGACTACCGCTGCAAACAGGCCGGCCAGTTGGCCTCGAAGATGCGTTTTCTGTCGGCGCCCTGGGTCGGCCTGCTGGAAAACGACGCCTGGCTCAAATACGCCCGCCACGCCAACCATTGCGCGCAGTTGCTGGCCGAGCTGGTGGCGGACATTCCTGGGGTGGAGCTGATGTTCCCGGTGCAGGCCAACGGCGTGTTCCTGCAACTCTCGGAACCGGCCATCGCTGCACTGACCACCCGGGGCTGGCGCTTCTACACCTTCATCGGTAAAGGCGGCGCGCGCTTCATGTGCTCGTGGGACACCGAAGAAGCGCGGGTCCGCGAACTGGCCGCGGACATTCGCCAGGTCATGGCCGGCTAAGCGCCTTCGCCGGCCCGCTGCTTCCTGTCGCGACCAGGAGCGGCGGGCCGGCGCTGCGTGACATCAGTTCACAGATTCCTGAACTGATTATTTCCCGCCACTGATTCAACATCACAGGCGTATATCCGAGACTCCGGGGTCAATTTATAAAAACAAGGCAATACCCCATGACCAGCCTGCCCGCGGCAACGGAAAAAGCCCCGTCACCCAGCCTCAAGATCGAAACCCGTTCCATCGACTACGTGCCGCGCCACGAGCGCCACGGCAAGGTCTGGCACCAGGGACCGTTCTGGTTCACCGGTAACTTTGTCCTGACCACCATGGTCACCGGCTTCACCGGCGCCGCCCTCGGCCTGAGCCTGCACTACTCGATCCTGGCCATCGTCCTCGGCGTCTGCCTGGGCACCTTCTGCATGGCCTTCCACGCCAACCAGGGACCCCGCATGGGCCTGCCGCAGATGATCCAGTCGCGGGCGCAATTCGGCCTGCGCGGCGCCATCGTGCCGTTCACCGCCGTGGTCTTCGTCTACATCGGCTTCAATGTGTTCAACGTGATCCTCGCCACCGATGCGATCAACACTGTGGTACCCGGCGCGCGGGCGCCCTGGTACAGCCTGATGATCATCCTCGCGGTGATCATCGCCGTGGTCGGCCATGACCTGCTGCACGCCGTGCAGCGCTGGCTGACCTACATCATGATCAGCGTGTTCAGCGTACTGACCGTCAGCGCGCTGATGACCCTGCAGGCCGATGCCGCCGTGGCCGACGCGCATTTTTCCTGGTCGGCCTTCCTGATCCAGCTGTCGGCGGCCGCCGGCTACCAGATCAGCTACTCGGTGTATGTCTCGGATTACTCGCGCTACCTGCCGCACAAGACCTCGTCGCGCCAGGTGATTTTCTGGACCTACCTGGGCGCCGCGGGTTCGGCGCTGTGGCTGATGTCCCTGGGCGCCTTCCTGGCGTCCGCCCTGCCGTCCCCGGACGCCATCGGCAGCGTCCGCGAAGTCGGCAACCAGATGATCCCGGGCTTCGGCACCTTCACCGTGCTGATCGCCGTGCCCGCCCTGGTCGGCATCATGGCGGTCAACTGCTACGGCGCGATGCTCACCGGCATCAGTGCCATCGACGGTTTCCTGCAGATCCAGCCGAACCTCAAGAGCCGGGTGGTGGGCATTGCCCTGGTGGCGGTGGTGATTTTCCTGATCGCCATGAACATCCCCGACAGCTACCTGGCGAGCTTCAACACCTTCGTGCTGCTGATGCTGTATTTCCTGGTGCCCTGGACCGCGGTCAACCTGGCGGACTTCTACGTGGTGCGCAAAGGTCACTACGCCATCAGCGACATTTTCAACCCGGCCGGCATTTATGGCCGCTGGGCCATGCCTGGGCTGGTCGCCTATTTCCTCGGCCTGATCGCAATGATTCCGTTCATGTCCCTGAGCTTCTACCAGGGCCCGGTTTCCCGGGCGCTGGAGGGCGCGGACATTGCCTTTGTCATCGGCCTGGCCGTGGCCGGCGTGGCTTACTGGGCGCTGACCCGTGGCCTGGACCTGGATGTCGAGCGCCTGGCGATCCAGGCCAGCGAACGCCAACTGGAAGGAGTCGGCCAATGACTGGACCGCATACCCTGAAAGTCGCCTGCCTACAGCTCGCCCCGCGGGTGGGCGAGCTCGACTACAACCGTGACCTGGGCCAACGGGCCATTCGCGAGGCCGCCGCCGAGGGCGCCCAGGTGGTGGTGCTGCCGGAACTGGTGCAAAGCGGCTATGTGTTCGCCGACCGGCAAGAGGCGCTGGCGCTGTCCGAGCCCCTCGACGGGCCGACATTGACCCTGTGGAAGGCCCTGGCTGCGGAACTGCAGGTGGTGATCGTCGGCGGCTTCTGCGAGCGCCTGAATGCCGGGCAAGTGGCCAACAGCGCCGCGCTGGTCGAGCCCGAAGGGCGGGTGACGGTGTATCGCAAGGCCCATCTGTGGGACCGGGAGAAGCTGGTATTCACGGTCGGCGACCAGCCGCCACCGGTGGTCGAGACCCGTTTTGGCGCGATCGCGATGCTGATCTGCTACGACCTGGAGTTCCCGGAATGGGTGCGCCTGCCCGCGCTGGCCGGCGCCGCCCTGCTCTGTGCCCCGGTCAACTGGCCGGACGGGCCGCGCCCCCTGGGCGAGCGCCCGGCGGAAATGGTCCGGGTCCAGGCCAACGCCGCGGTCAACCGCATGTTCATCGCCGCCTGCGACCGCTGCGGCGACGAGCGTGGCGTGGCCTGGGTCGGCGGCTCGCTGATCGTCGACGCCGACGGTTATCCGCTGGCCGGCAGCGCCCGTCATCCCCAGCAGCAACTGCTGCTGGCGGAGCTGCCCCTGGCGGACGCCCGGCACAAACACATCAGCGCCCATAACCACGTGCACCTGGATCGCCGTCCGGCGCTGTACTGAGTCCTCCCCCTGCCGCGGGCAAGGCCCGCGGCCCAGCGCCTTTTCGCCCCCGCCCCGCACACGCGCCAGACATGAACTAGATTGACTGGCGAGCCGCTGTACCCGCTCGGATAACGACAATAATCAGGAGCGTCTCCATGTCCTTACAAGGCAAGACCCTGTTCATCACCGGCGCCAGTCGTGGCATCGGCCGCGAGATCGCCCTGCGGGCGGCGCGGGACGGGGCCAATATCGTGATCGCGGCGAAAAGCGCCGACCCTCATCCCAAGCTGCCCGGCACCATCTTCAGCGTGGCCCGCGAGGTCGAGGCGCTGGGGGGCAAGGCCCTGGCCCTGCAAGTGGACGTGCGTGACGAAGAGGTGGTGCGCCAGGCCCTGGCCAAGGCCGCCGAGCAGTTCGGCGGCATCGATGCGCTGGTCAACAATGCGGGGGCAATCAAGCTGACCGGGGTGCAACACATCGAGCTCAAGCGCTTCGACCTGATGCACCAGATCAACACCCGCGCCGTGCTGCTGTGCAGCCAGGCGGCCCTGCCCTACCTGAAAAGCAGCGGCGGCCACATTCTCAACCTGTCGCCGCCGCTGAACCTGGCGAGCAAATGGTTCGCCCAGTACAGCCCCTACACCGTGACCAAATACGGCATGAGCATGCTGACCCTGGGCATGAGCGAGGAATTCAAGAACTACGGCATCAGCGTCAACTCGCTGTGGCCGCAGACCATGATCGCCACCGCCGCCATCGAGTTCCAGCTGGGTTCACGCGAGTCGTTCAAGCATGCGCGCACGCCTGCGATCATGGCCGACGCGGCTCATGCGATCCTCTCCAGCAGCCAGCGCCGCATCACCGGGCGCTTGCTGATCGACGAGGAAATACTGCGCGAACAGGGGGTGAGCGATTTCGCCCATTACCGCTTCGATCCCGACAGCAGCGAAGCGCTGATGACGGATCTGTTTATCGATTGAGCGGGTATCGGTCGGATAGCCGGGATGAATGGCATTCCGGCGCAGCCGTCGCGAACCGTCCGACACCTTTGCCTGACAGACCGTGAAAGAGGTGTTTGTGGAGGTTTCACCTGCCCCGCAGAAACGGGGGCTTGCCATGAACATCCGTCCGATCCCAAGCCTGCCCAAAGGCGAATACGCCTGATCAATACTCGGCACTCAACTCAAGTGTTCCATTCGCTCCAATTTCAGCAACTTGAGTCAGTACTTCGCCAGCCTGTCTGGAGACACCCTCCGATTCGAATCATTAACTACATAGCTAACAACAGCACGAACTTAGTACTCGTCCTATGGATAGGGTCCCTCCCCCTGCGCCAGACTTCAGTTCCTTCTCCTGAACCCTATTAACCACTACTCAAAGAGAGGCAATAATGAAATACCTGATCTTGGCTTTATCACTCCTATCGATCAACAGCATGGCATACGCGGGGAAAAACCCCTGTGAATACGGCGAGCCTAAGTGCATTTGCTTCCCTAGCGGCCAGTGCATAGACGCTGGGGATGTTGGCATCTTCCCTTAATCCTTTGCGTTATAAACATCGGGCGGCTTTAGATAGCGGCTCGATGTTTTACCTCCCAAACATTGCACACTCATCGATTGGGAAGCTTTATATTGCCCTCCTGAAATTTCAGGGGCCCATCCTATAACGCCAGCGTCTCTTCACCGTCTTACATACTCTTCACTCGCCCACCTGCCTTTAAAACAAAGATGCCCGAAGCGGCCACTTATTCCTCAAGACTCACTGCCAGGAGAACTAGAGACGGCACTCCGGCACAGACGCCTCTGCGCAGGCTTACATAAGCCGGGCCGGCTTTATCGGTGCGGGCCACCGTTGTCGTTCACGCCAGAAGTTCGGTTACCTGCGTCACGATTTTCTGCAATTCGCTCAAGTAGCCATTGCGGCACGGGTGTTATTTCACGGTCGACCCCAGGCCAGGCCCGGGATCGCAAACCCTCGATCAATACTCGACCCGCACATCCCCCTTCGGCACGCTGCAGCAGGACAGGATGTAGCCTTCGGCTTCGTCTTCCTCGGTGATGCCACCGTTGTGGTCCATCTCCACTTCACCGCCCAGCTTGAGCACCTTGCAGGTGCCGCAGATGCCCATGCCGCAGGCCTTGGGGATCATCAGGCCAAGCTTGGCCGCGGCGGCATGGACAGTCTCGCCCGGCGCCACGCGGATGCTCTTGCCGGAAGCGGTGAACTCCACCTGGTGCAGGTCGGCGACGTCGATTTCCGGCGCCTCGGCGGCCTGTTCGGCCTGTTCCACGGCGTCGGCACGGGCTTCCGGTGGCGTCGCGCCGAAGGATTCCTCGTGGTAGCGCGACATGTCGAAGCCACTGGCCTCGAGCAGGCGCTTGACCGCGTTCATGTAAGGGGTCGGGCCGCAGCAGAACACCTCGCGCTCGAGGAAGTCCGGCGCCATCAGCTCCAGCATCTTGTGGTTCAGGTAGCCGCGATAACCGGCCCAGGGCTCGCCCAGGCCATGTTTCTCGCAGATCAGGTGCAGGCTGAAGTTGTCGATCCGCGACGCCATGTGCTCCAGCTCGCGGTGATAAATGATGTCCTTCGGCGAGCGCGCGCTGTGGATAAACACCATGTCGACATTGCCGTTGGTGTCGTAGAACCAGCGCGCCATGGACATCACCGGGGTGATGCCGACGCCGCCGCTGAGGTAGAGGACTTTCGGGCTCGGGAAGTCGATGGCGTTGAACAGCCCCACCGGCCCGTGCACCGCCAGCTCCTGGCCTTCGTGCAGGGTGTCGTGCAGCCAGTTGGACACCTTGCCGCCAGGGACGCGCTTGATGGTCACCGAGAAGCTGTAGGGCACCGAGGGCGAGCTGGAAATGGTGTAGGAACGCATGATCGGCTGGCCTTCGATCTCCAGCTCCAGGGTGACGAACTGCCCCGGCTTGAAGAAGAACATGATCGGCTGGTCGGCCATGAAACAGAAGGTGCGCACGTCCCAGGTTTCCTGGATGACTTTGACGCAACGGACGATGTGTCGGCCATTGGCCCAGGTCTGGGTGGTTACCGGGTTCAGGAAGTTGTTGGACATGCTGATCTCCACGGCCGACTGCCGGCCTTTATGTGGCGATTGTGCGCAGGCCCATAAACACCCATTTACCTATCTGCGACATTCACATACTTATCGCGACCAGCCCCCAACCACCGGGGCTTGCGCGTCGGGAACAGATTGGGCCATGTCGCCCATGGATAAGGTTCTGGACCGCGCCGGCCCCACACTCGCCTCAACTGATAACCGCTGATTTTCTTTCAGCCTTGCGTAGCAACCGTAGTCACTTTCGCCGGCCACACAGATGGCCATGAGGACCAAAACGATGGACGTCACCGCAACCCTGAGCCTGGGCGATCCGCTGGAACCCGCACGCAAGGCCACCGCACAAATGCTCCAAGAACGCGAGCGGACCTTTTCCCTGCCGCAGCCGTTCTATTGCGACGAGCGCCTGTTCGATATCGACATGCAGGAGATCTTCCAGAAGGAATGGCTGATCGCCGGCATGACCTGCGAGATTCCGACCAAGGGCAACTACATGACCCTGCAGGTCGGCAAGAACCCGATCATCGTGATCCGTGGCGCCGACGGCGTAGTCCATGCCTTCCACAACGTCTGCCGCCACCGCGGTTCGCGCCTGTGCACCAGCGATAAGGGCAAGGTCGCCAAGCTGGTCTGCCACTACCACCAGTGGACCTACGAGCTGGACGGCCGCCTGCTGTTCGCCGGCACCGAGATGGGCGCCGACTTCGACATGAAGCAGTACGGCCTCAAGCCGGTGAACGTGAAGACCGCCGGTGGCTACATCTTCATCAGCCTCGCGGAAAACCCGCCGGCCATCGATGACTTCCTGGCGACCCTGACGCACTACATGGAACCCTACGACATGGAGAACACCAAGGTGGCGGTGCAAACCACCTTGATGGAAAAGGCCAACTGGAAGCTGGTGCTGGAGAACAACCGCGAGTGCTACCACTGCGGCGGTTCGCACCCGGAGTTGCTGAAAACCCTGCTGGAGTGGGACGACGTCACCGACCCGCGCGCCGACCAGGCGTTCAAGGACCACGTGAGCGCCTGCGCCACCGCCTGGGAAGCCGAGAAGATCCCTTACGCCCACGCCAGCTTCGGCCTGCGTAACCGCATCGTGCGCATGCCGCTGCTCAAGGGCACCGTGTCCATGACCATGGACGGCAAGCAGGGCTGCGCCAAGCTGATGGGCCGGATCAAGAACCCGGACCTGGGCTCGATGCGCATCCTGCACCTGCCGCACTCGTGGAACCACTGCATGGGCGACCACATCATCGTGTTCACCGTGTGGCCGATCAGCGCCCAGGAAACCATGGTCACCACCAAGTGGCTGGTGCACAAGGACGCGGTCGAAGGCGTGGACTACGACGTCGAGCGTATGCGCCAGGTGTGGGACGCCACCAACGACCAGGACCGTCGCCTGGCCGAAGAGAACCAGCGTGGCATCAACTCCACGGCCTACCAGCCAGGCCCGTACTCCAAGACCTACGAGTTCGGCGTGGTCAACTTCGTGGACTGGTACAGCGAGCGCATGCTGAGCAACCTCGGCGCCGAACCGGCTCCGTACCTCAAGGGCGTGCCGGTTCACGGCTGACCCCGAGTCCTTGCTCGCGATGACCGCGACACGGTGCATCTGCCACACCGGGTTATCGTTCATCGCGAGCAAGCTTCGCTCCTACCAGGACGAAGTCGCTGTACAAAATCTGATCTACCCCCTTCCCGGCCATGGCCGACAAGGCCCCCAGCCTTCCGCGAACAAGTTATCCACATCTCCACCCACAGCAAATGTGGGCAACTCGGCTTTCAGCCAGCTGATTCATTGTCAGAACCTGAAGAAAATCCGTGACTTATCCAGAAAGGCCTTTTCCATACAGCTTTGATCGTTTTTTGATCATCAGCCTGTAAGCCACGTATTTAAAGGGCCATAGACGAAGGCGAACACCTTATCCACAGAAGCGCCAACAGACTTTGGGGGCAACTTCGCAGTGAAAGGCATCGGGCTGTGGAAAACCGCCGAATAGCGCGAAATATCGAGGCTTCAGTACGCCGGCAAGGCAAAACCCCGGATTTGCCTATTTTTTGACCAACCCCTTGCAGACCGCTGTTTATATGGCTCTCAGCGGACAGCGAACATCTTATCCACAAAGAGGCCAACAGACTTTGGGGGCAAGTCGGCAGCAGCAGAGGAGCGAGGGAATTCCTTATCCACAGAAAAACCTTCGGAAAAACCTCGACTTAGCTTGATCATTTTTCGTACAACGCGCTGCAGCGCTTGATTGGCGAGGCTTGCAGAGAGGGACGAACATCTTATCCACAGAGGCGCGCACAGGGATTGTGGGTAACCGTGGATGCAGGAGGGGAATCAGTCACAAGCAAGCCGCGCCCCTATAGGAGCGAAGCTTGCTCGCGATAACGGTGGAGCGACAGGCCTGGCCCTAACGGACCACGCCTTCTTCGATCAACAGCTTGAGGATGGCCTCGGCCCCGGCTTCGGCGCTGACGCCCTTGAGCACCTGGCCACCACCGCCGCTGGCCTTGGCAGTCGCGGCTTTCATGCGGTCGGCGCCGCTCTTGGCCTTGATCACTTTCAGGCGCTTGGGCCGGGGTTTGGCCGGTTGCAGGGTGGCGCTGGTGAACAACTCATCGTCGAGCACTTCCACCTGCCGCGCCTGCAGCACCCCGCGTCGGGCCGGGCCGTAGGCACTCTGCCGTGGCTTGGGCGCGGCGTTATCCACAGTGGCGAGGAACGGCAGGCGCACCTTCAGCCGACGGCGCTGGCCACGCGGCAGGGCTTGCAGCACCAGGGCCACGCCACTGTCGATGGATTCCACCTGGGCCAGGCCCACCACCAGCGGCCAGCCGAGGTTTTCCGCCAGCAGGAACGGCAGCATGCCCGAACCTTCGCCGGTTTCCGCCTGGCTGCCGGTGAGCACCACTTGCGCCCCGGCATCGCGCAGATAATCGGTCAGCGCCGGCAGCGCATCGGCACCGGCCGACTGCTCCAGCACGTGCATCTGTTCCAGGCCCATGCCCAGGTACGCGCGCAGGGCCGGTTCGGCGATATCGCCGGCATGCAGCACCTGCAGCCTGTCCCCGGCCAGTTGCAGCCCCAGCTCGACCGCCCGCGCATCCTGCTCGGCACGCCGTGGCCGGCCGGAAGTCGGGTGGGCGCCGATGGACACCAGGCTGATCACATTAGTACTCATAACCCTATCCTTCCCTTAAGCCGCATCGCGCTTGGCGCCGTTGCGGTAGGCCTCTACCGCCGCGATCAAGGCTTGAAGAAGCTCGGCGCTTTCGCCAATCACCGACAGGTCGGCGCGTTTGATCATGTCGCAGCCCGGATCGAGGTTGATCGCCACCACCTTGTCGCAGGCACCGATGCCCTGCAGGTGCTGGATCGCCCCGGAAATCCCCACCGCCACGTACACCCGGGCGGTAACCCAGGTGCCCGAGGCGCCGACCTGACGGTCGCGGGCCATGAAACCGTCGTCCACCGCCACCCGCGACGCGCCTTCGGTGGCGCCCAGGGCCGCGGCGGTCCTGTGGAAAAGCTCCCAGTCCTTGACCCCGTTGCCGCCGGAGAAAATGAATTCGGCCTCGGCCATGGGAATCGCCGCCGGGTCCACCGCCACCGCGCCCAGGTCTTCGATCCGCGCCAGGCTGCGCGCCACCGTTGTGGATAACTCCACCGGCAGGGCTTCGTGGCGGGTTTCGCTGACCGGTTCCGCGCATTCGGCGGCGGCCAGGATCAAGCGTGCCAGCGGCCGGGCCAGGTCCTGCAAGCCGGCACCGGCGCGGCCGATGCACTGCTCGTCCTTGACCTGCCAGACCCGCGTGGCCGGGCGTTCGCCCAGGGCCGCGGCAAAGCGTCGGCCCAGTTCGCCGCCACCGGTGCGGCTGTCGGGCAGCAGCCAGTGGCGCGGGCTGAACTGGTTATCCACAGCCCGCAGGCCCTGGACCCGTTGTTCCGGTGCATAACCGCTGAATTCGTTGCCTTCCAGCACCAGCAGGCGGTCGACGCCGGCCGTGGCGAAGGCGTTTTCCTTGTGCTCGCCGAACACCACCGCCAGCACCGCGCCGTCCTTGCCGGCCAACTGATGGGCCAGGCCCAGCAGGTCGCGGTCGTGGCTGCTCAGGCGGCCGCCGACCATGTCCGGCACCACGCTGATGTAGAACGCCGGCTGCGCCACCTGATGCAACGGCAGCTGGACTTCGACCGCAGCACTGCGCTTGACCGCCCCGCCCTGCTGGGCGCCGCTGCGGTCGATGCGCTTGATGCCGTTGGGGCCGATGAAACCGACCCCGTGGGGGTTCTTGCGGATGATGCCGTTGGGCCCCATCCAGCTGTGCTGCGCCGGCTGCATGGCCGCGTGCAGCGGGTGCAGGCGGTTACGGGCGATCCATTCGGCCCGCGGGTCGCGGCGGATAATGTCGCTCATCAGTGGGCCTCCGCAGGTTCACGTTTGGCCGGGGTCGCCGGCTTGCCGGGCGCGGCGTCTTCCAGCAAGGCGTCGGCCACCAGTTCGGCAATGTCCTTGATCAGCGGTCGTGGTTCGACCACGCCTTCGAGCATCGCGGTGCATTGTGGACAACCCACGGCCACCAGCTCGGCGCCGGTTTCGCGGATGTCGTCCATGCGCATGTCGGGGATCCGCTGCTTGCCCGGGATGTCGGTGATCGGCGCGCCGCCGCCACCGCCGCAGCAGCGCGAGCGGAAACCGGAACGTTGCATTTCCTTGACCTCGATCCCCAGCGCCCGCAGCACTTCCCGCGGCGCCTCGTACTCGCCGTTGTAGCGGCCCAGGTAGCACGGGTCGTGATAGGTCACGCTGTTGCCTTTGTGCTGGCCCAGATTCAGGGCACCAGCGGTAATCAGCTCGGCCATGTAGGTGCTGTGGTGCTGCACCACGTAGTCGCCACCGAGGGCGCCGTATTCGTTTTTCAGCACATGGAAACTGTGGGGGTCGCAGGTGACGATGCGCTTGAAGCTGTACTTGGCCAGGGTCTGGATATTGCGCTTGGCCAGCAGCTGGAAGGTCGCCTCGTCGCCCAGGCGCCGGGCCACGTCGCCGCTGTCGCGCTCTTCCAGGCCGAGTACCGCGAAGTCGACCTTGGCCGCTTTCAGCACTTTGACGAAGGCGCGCAGGGTGCGCTGGTTGCGCATGTCGAACGCACCGTCGCCAACCCAGAACAGCACGTCGGTGGTCTTCTTCTCGCCCAGCAGCGCCAGGTTGAGGTCCGCCGCCCAGTTCATCCGCCCGCCCGGGGCAAAACCGCCCGGGTTGTCGGTGGCGATCAGGTTTTCCAGGACTTCGGCGCCCTTGTTCGGGGTGGCGCCCTTCTCCAGGGTCAGGTGACGACGCATGTCGACGATGGCATCGACGTGCTCGATCATCATCGGGCATTCCTCGACGCAAGCGCGGCAAGTGGTGCAGGACCACAGGGTCTCGGCGTCCACCAGGCCGTTGACGATCGGCTGGTGCGGATTGCCGCTGTGTTCGCCAATCGGTTTACCCGGATACGGGCTGCCAGCGAACTTGGCATCGGTACCGCCCGCCAGGCCAACCACCATGTCCTGGATCAGCTTTTTCGGGTTCAGCGGCTGGCCGGCGGCAAAGGCCGGGCACGCGGCTTCGCATTTACCGCACTGCACGCAGGCGTCGAAGCCCAGCAGTTGGTTCCAGGTGAAATCCTTGGGTTTTTCCACGCCCAGCGGCGCGTTCGGGTCTTCCAGGTCCAGCGGCTTGAGGCCGGTGGAACGGCCGCCGCCAAAGCGCTCGGCGCGGCGGTGCCAGGCCAGGTGCAGGGCACCGGCGAAGGCGTGCTTCATCGGGCCGCCCCAGGTCATGCCGAAAAACAGCTCGGACACGCCCCACAGCACGCCGATGCCGAGGATCACCGCCAGTACCCAGCCACCGAAGTTTTCCGGGAGGATCCCGGCCACCGGCAGGGTCACCAGGAAGAACGACGCCGAGAACGCCAGCAGGCTTTTCGGCAGGCGCATCCACGGGCCTTTCGACAGGCGCGCCGGCGGGTTGCGGCGGCGCAGGTAGACGAAGATCGCGCCGACGAACATCACCGCCGACATCAGCAGCAAGGCGTAGCCGAGGATGCGGTTATGCAGGCCGAAACCGTGCACCAGAATCGCCAGCACGATGGACGCCACCGCGCCACCGGCCGTGGCCACGTGGGTGTTGGCGATGTATTTGTCCCGCGCCACCACATGGTGCAGGTCGACCATGTAGCGCTTGGGCATGGCCAGCAGGCCGCCGATCAGGTCGACCTTGGACGCACGGCCCCGGCGCCACATGGCCACCCGCCGCAACGCGCCCAGGACAGCCAGGCCGATGGCTGCGAACAGCAGGATGGGAAGAAGGGTGTTCAACATGGTGGAGCTCCCAAAGACCTCGGGCTTAACTACCTGGATGACTTGCTCGTCCTCTGTAGGAGCGAGGCTTGCCCGCGAAGACGTGCTGACATTCACCGTGGATGTCGGCAGATCCATTGCTTTCGCGGGCAAGCCTCGCTCCTACAGGGTTATCCACAAGCGCTTAGAAATCCTTGCAGATCCGCAGGGCGTCATAGATGGCCGCGTGGGTGTTGCGCTGCGCCACACAGTCACCGATGCGGAACAGCAGATAACCGTCGCCCGCCTGGCTCAACGAAGGCTGCGGCTTGATCGCGAACAGCGCTTCGACGTCGACCTGGCCCTTGTTGCGCGAACCTTCCTTGAGCGCGTAGTAGATCGCTTCGTCAGGCCGCACGCCGTTTTCCACCACCACCTGGTCGACCACCCGCTCCTCTTTGGCGCCGGTGTATTCGTTCTCCAGCACCGCCACCAACTTGTCGCCTTCGCGGTAGACCTTTTCCAGCATCATGTCGCCGGTCATGATCACTTCTTTGGGGTACATACTGCGGTAGTAGGTCGGGAAGGACGTACCGCCGATGGCCACGCCCGGCTTGATGTCGTCGGTGACGATCTCGACCTGGCTGCCCTTGTCGGCGAGGAAGTCGGCCACCGACATGCCGGTGAACTCGCAGATGGTGTCGTAGACCAGCACGTTCTTGCCCGGCGCAACCTTGCCGTCGAGCACGTCCCAGCTGCTGACCACCAGCCCTTCGGCGGCGCCCCAGTGCTCGTTCTGCTCGAGGAACGGATGCCCGCCGACGGCCAGCACCACGATGTCCGGACGCAGGTCGAGGATGGTCTCGGCATCGGCTGCGGTGCCCAGGCGCAGGTCGACCTTCAGCCGTGCCAGCTCCAGCTGGTACCAGCGGGTGATACCGGCGATCTGGTCGCGTTGCGGCGCTTTCGCGGCGGTGGTGATCTGC
This sequence comes from Pseudomonas sp. RW409, assembly GCF_003184125.1. Classification (NCBI taxonomy): domain Bacteria; kingdom Pseudomonadati; phylum Pseudomonadota; class Gammaproteobacteria; order Pseudomonadales; family Pseudomonadaceae; genus Pseudomonas; species Pseudomonas sp. RW409. The sequence goes on from NZ_QHHP01000042.1 coordinate 1,193,890, forward strand.
CCGCCGATGGCCTCTTTCTTCTCGAACAGGGTCACGTCGTGGCCCCGTTCGGCCGCCACCCGTGCCGATTCCATGCCGGCAGGGCCGGCACCGACCACCACCACCTTGCGTTTCGGCCCGGTGGATTTCTCGATGATGTGCGGCACGCCCAGGTACTCACGGGAGGTCGCGGCGTTCTGGATGCACAGCACGTCCAGGCCCTGGTACTGGCGGTCGATGCAGTAGTTGGCGCCCACGCACTGCTTGATCTGGTCGATCTGGCCCATCTTGATCTTGGCGATCAGGTGCGGGTCGGCGATGTGCGCGCGGGTCATGCCGACCATGTCGACATAGCCGCCTTCCAGGATACGGGTAGCCTGGTTCGGGTCCTTGATGTTCTGCGCATGCAGCACCGGAACCTTGACCACTTCCTTGATCCCGGCGGCCAGGTGCAGGAACGGCTCCGGTGGATAACTCATGTTCGGAATCACGTTGGCCAGGGTGTTGTGGGTGTCGCAACCCGAACCCACGACGCCGATGAAATCGAGCATGCCGGTGTCGTCGTAATACTTGGCGATCTGCTTCATGTCCTCATGGGACAGGCCGTCCGGGTGGAACTCGTCACCGCAGATACGCATGCCCACGCAGAAATCGTCGCCGACTTCGGCGCGCACTGCCTTGAGCACTTCCAGGCCGAACTTCATCCGGCCTTCGAAGCTGCCGCCCCATTCGTCGGTCCGCTTGTTGACCCGCGGGCTCCAGAACTGGTCGATCATGTGCTGGTGCACGGCGGACAGCTCGACGCCGTCCAGGCCGCCGGCCTTGGCCCGGCGCGCGGCCTGGGCGTAGTTGCCGATCACCCGCCAGATCTCTTCCGGCTCGATGGTCTTGCAGGTGGCGCGATGCACCGGTTCACGGATGCCCGACGGCGACATCAGGGTCGGCCAGTTGAAACCGTCCCAGCGCGAGCGGCGGCCCATGTGGGTAATCTGGATCATGATCTTGGCACCATGCTTGTGCATGGCGTCGGCCAGGTTCTGGAAGTGCGGAATGATGCGGTCGGTGGACAGGTTCACCGAGCTCCACCATTCCTGCGGGCTGTCGATGGCCACCACGGACGAGCCGCCACAGATCGCCAGGCCGATACCGCCCTTGGCTTTCTCTTCGTAATACTTCACGTAGCGGTCGGTGGTCATGCCGCCGTCGGTGGCGTAGACCTCGGCGTGCGCGGTGCTGAGCACCCGGTTGCGGATGGTCAGTTTGCCGATCTGGATCGGCTGGAACATCGCTTCGAAAGCCATTTTTCTTAACTCCGCTTACAACGGCTTGACGGTGAACAGGCCATCGTCGTGGCCTTCTTCGGAACCGCCGTAGACCTGTTCGGCGACGGTGCGGATCTTGCTACCGCGGGCGGCCAGAATCTGGTCCATGGCGCCGGCGAACCAGCCGGTGAACATGTAGTCGACCTTGCGTCCGACCTTGCCGTACACATAGACGAAGGCCGAGTGTTCGAGCTTGACGCTGGCGGTGCCCTTGTCGAGGTCGATGTCCTGGATCTTGAACAGGCCCCAGCCGCGCTGCGACAGGCGCTTCATGTAGTGCTCGAACACCGCGACGCCTTCCAGGCCGTGGCATTCGGCTTCTTTTTCGCACCAGTGCCAGGCGGACTTGTAGCCGGCCTTGTAGAGGATCTCGGCATAGGCCTCGGCGCCCAGCACTTCCTCGATGCCCATGTGGTTGTTGACGAAGAAGTGACGCGGCACGTACAGCATCGGCAGGGCGTCGGAGGTCCAGACACCGGTTTCGCTGTCGACTTCGATGGGCAGTTGCGGGGCGATCTTGGCCATGGGTAAAAACTCCAGAATTCTTTGGATTGGTGCATCTGTAGCCGCTGCCGAAGGCTGCGATAAGGCTCGAAGAGCCTTCCGAGGACCGCAAGAACGCGTCTCCTTCGGAGCCGATCGCAGCCTTCGGCAGCGGCTACAGGTGTGTGCAGTGGAAGGTTGGCGTTATTCGCCCCAGACGTCCTTGAGGACGTTGACCCAGTTCTCGCCCATGATCTTGCGCACCACACGCTCGGAGTGACCGCGCTTGAGCAGGGTCTCGGTGAGGTTGGGGAACTCGCCCACGGTGCGGATGCCCAGCGGGTTGATGATCTTGCCGAAGTTGGTCAGGCGACGGGCGTAGCCCTTGTCGTGGGTCAGGTATTCGAAGAAGTCCTGGCCATGGCCCTGGGTGAAGTCGGTGCCAATGCCGATGGCGTCTTCGCCGACGATGTTCATGGTGTATTCGATGGCCTCGGCGTAGTCGTCGATGGTCGAATCGATACCCTTGGCCAGGAACGGCGCGAACATGGTCACGCCGACGAAACCGCCGTGGTCGGCGATGAACTTCAGCTCTTCATCGGACTTATTGCGCGGGTGCTCCTTGAGGCCCGACGGCAGGCAGTGGGAGTAGCAGACCGGTTTCTTCGATTCGAGGATGACTTCCTCGCTGGTCTTGGAGCCGACGTGGGACAGGTCGCACATGACGCCGACGCGGTTCATCTCGGCGACGATCTCGCGACCGAAGCCCGACAGGCCGCCGTCGCGCTCGTAGCAGCCGGTGCCCACCAGGTTCTGGGTGTTGTAGCACATCTGCACGATACCCACGCCCAGCTGCTTGAACACCTCGACGTAGCCGATCTGGTCCTCGTAGGCGTGGGCATTCTGGAAGCCGAAAAGGATGCCGGTCTTGCCCAGCTCCTTGGCCTTGCGGATGTCGGCGGTGGTGCGCACCGGCATCACCAGGTCGCTGTTCTCGCGGATCAGCTTCTGGCTGGAGGCAATGTTGTTGACCGTGGCCTGGAAGCCCTCCCACACCGACACGGTGCAGTTGGCCGCGGTCAGGCCGCCCTTGCGCATGTCTTCGAACAGCTCACGGTTCCACTTGGCAATGATCAGCCCGTCGATAACGATGCTGTCGGCGTGCAATTCGGCTGGGCTCATCAGGCAGTCCCCTTATTGGCAATTCATGCGCCGAATCGTCTGCCGGCGCTTTGGGGTCAGCATATGCCTCGGTGCCCGGGCAGCCGGGTGCAAAAACGACAGGGGAATTGCCGAAAGCGTCAATCCGCGACAAAGGGTCTGCCAGGCGTCCCTTGCCCCATCTGTTCTTTGTCATGCGCATGGGCCAGAATCCGCCGCATCACTGGATTAGAGGGGGCTGCGACGCAATGAAATCGATCTTCCTGGCTTTGGCACTGCTGGCGACTGGCGCACAGGCGGCTGAAGAAGCCGACAACTCCCCGTGCGACAGCGTCGAACAGGACCAACAGACTCTGGAATGCGCCACTTTCAACAAAACCACCGCCGAGCAACTGCTGAGCGACAACCTGCAGGGCCTGCTCGAACGCCTGGGCACGCAATACGGCAGCGACAAGGCGCAGCTGGCCGACATCACCGCCAAGGTCCAGAACGCCCAGCAGCTGTGGCAGAAACAGCGCGACGCCGACTGCGCCATCGACACCTTCCCCGCCAAACCCGGCAGCAAGGCCTACGCCATTGCCCAGGCCGATTGCCTGGCGCGCATGAGCGATGAGCGGTCGGAGTTTCTGGAGTCGATCGGGCAGGAATAGGCCCGACCGATGCCTCTGCGGCAACCGTCATGACGTCATCGCGAGCAAGCTCGCTCCTAAAGGTATGGCGCAACGCCTGTAGGAGCGAGCTTGCTCGCGAAAATCCCCTGACCTTCCCCTCCCCCCAGCTGTAACAAGCCATGAGCAATACCTGGACAAGGTTCTCGCCTTGGCCCGCAGGCGAATATAAGCAAAGATTGCTTAATCTTATAAAAGGCTTATATTCGTTCATGAACAGCATCCTGTGGACCCGTAAGGCCGTCAAACAACTGCTGCGATTGCACAGCGCCCATCAGGTACAGATCCGCGATGCGGTGACCTTGCTCGGCGACATGCCCGATACCGGCAACGTCAAGGCACTCAGCGGCCACACCTATGCCTACCGCCTGCGAGTGGGCAACTATCGAATCCTGTTCGACTGGGATGGCGCTATCCGAGTGGTCAGTATCCAAGAGGTCAAGAAACGTGACGAACGCACCTACTGACATCCAGATCATCAATGGCACGGACGGCAAGCCGGCGTTCGTGGTGATCCCTTATGCGCACTATGTGGCGCAACAGCAGGAGCCGGACCTGATCCCCCATGACGTGGTCAGCCGCATCGTTGACGGCGCCACGCCGATCCGCGCCTGGCGCGAACACCTGCACCTGACCCAGGACGAGGTCGCCAGGCGCCTGGGCATTTCCCAGTCGGCCTTCGCCCAGCAGGAAAGCGTCGCCAAGCCCCGGCGCGCCACCCGCGAGAAGATCGCCGCGGCCTTTGGCATTCGCGCCGACCAGCTGGAACTGTAAGCTGCACGCCATTCACCGAGAAAAGGTCTTTCCATGAGCATCTGCGGCATCGAAATCAAAGGCAGCGAAGCCATCTTCGCCATGGCCACCCTGCAAGACGGCACGGTGCAGCACCTGGCCAACGCCTGCAAGAAAATCGCCCTGGACGACGATGACGAGGCCACCAACGTCAAAGCCTTCGCCACCCAGGTCGCTGCCTTCGTCCGCGACAACGGCATCAGCCGCATTGCCATCAAGAAACGCAGTAAAAAAGGCGAATTCGCCGGCGGCCCGACCACCTTCAAGATCGAAGGCGTGTTCCAGCTGCTGGACAACTGCGAGGTGACCCTGCTATCGCCGCAGACCATCAATGCGCAGAACAAAAAGCACAACTTCGACCTGCCGGCGACGCTGAACAAGTATCAGCATGAGGCGTACAAGACCGCGTGTGCGGCGCTGCTGAAAAAATAACCCTGCGTAGGAGCGAGGCTTGCCCGCGATGGCGGTTTGTCTGACGCTGCGCGTTGCCTGCATCGCGAGCAAGCTTCGCTCCTACAGGATCAGGTCGCTCAGGCCTTCAGGCTTTGGCGCCGGTCTTCCCGCGGGCACTGGGCAAAACGCGCGCGATAGCTGCGGGTGAAATACGAGGGTGACTCGAAGCCGCAGGCGATGCTGACTTCCAGCACGCTCATGTCGGTCTGGCGCAGCAGTTGCCGGGCCTTTTCCAGGCGCAGCCCCAGGTAGAAGTTGCTCGGGGTGTCGTTCAGGTGCAGGCGGAACAAGCGTTCGAGCTGGCGTCGGGTGACCTTGATCGACTCGGCCAGTTGCAGGGTGCTCAGGGGCGGCTCGCTGTGTTGCTCCATCTCGCCGATCACCTGCACCAGTTTCTTGTTGCGGATACCGTAGCGGGTGGCGACTTCCATGCGCTGGTGGTCCTTGCGCGGGCGGATGCGCCCGAGCACGAACTGTTCGCTGACCTGGATCGCCAGCTCCGGGCCGTGGGCCTGGCCGATCAGGTCGAGCATCATGTCGATGGACGCGGTGCCGCCGGCCGAAGTGATGCGCCGCCGGTCGATCTCGAACAACTCCTGGGTCACGCTGAGCTGCGGATAGGACTCCTTGAACGCCTCGATCGCTTCCCAGTGCAGGGTCACGCGGTGGCCTTCGAGCAGCCCGGCTTCGGCCAGGACCACGCTGCCGGTGTCGATGCCGCCCAGGGTCACGCCCTCCACATCCAGGCGGCGCAACCAGTGCACCAGCGCCGGGGTGACGAACTTCAGTGGCTCGAAGCCAGCCACCACCAACAGGGTCGCGCCCTTCTTCAACGGCTCCAGCGCCGCATCGGCGTTGACCGACATGCCGTTGCTCGCCAATACCGCGCCGCCATCGGCGCTCAGCACATGCCAGCGATACAGCTCGCCGCGAAAGCGATTGGCCACCCGCAGCGGCTCAATGGCCGAGATGAACCCGATGGCCGAGAAGCCCGGCATCAGCAAGAAATAGAAATCCTGGGACATGGAACGCACTCGGATGACGGGCAGCGTGGCCACTGTGATACGCCGTTTCCACGCCGGGTTCAAGACGAAGGTCGCTGCAGTGCAAGAGCCGGTCGCCGCTGTGCGTTTTCAGCGCCCGCCGGCTGCGTAACGTGGCATCACCGGCGCACATAGACGCCGGGACCGACAATAACGACCTGCCGAGGAAACCTTCATGAAACGACTGATCAGCAGTTGCGTCCTTGCACTCAGCGGTACCGTCTTTCTCAGCTCCGGCGCCATGGCCGCCGACGCCGCCAGCTGCCAGAACGTGCGCCTCGGCGTGGTCAACTGGACCGACGTGATCGCCACCAGCGCCATGGCCCAGGTTCTGCTCGACGGCCTCGGCTACAAGACCAAGCAGACCAGCGCCTCGCAGCAGATCATTTTCGCCGGCATCCGCGACCAGCGCCTGGACCTGTTCCTCGGCTACTGGAACCCGCTGATGACCCAGACCATCACCCCGTTCGTCGACGCCAAGCAGGTCAAGGTGCTGGCCGAGCCCAGCCTCAAGGACGCCCGCGCCACCCTCGCCGTGCCCACCTACCTGGCGGACAAGGGCCTGAAGACCTTCGCCGACATCGCCAAGTTCGAGAAAGAGCTGGGCGGCAAGATCTACGGCATCGAGCCCGGCTCGGGCGCCAATACCCAGATCAAGGCGATGATCACCAAGAACCAGTTCGGCCTGGGCAAATTCCAGCTGGTCGAATCCAGCGAGGCCGGCATGCTGGCGGCGGTGGATCGCGCGGTACGACGCAAGGAAGCCGTGGTGTTCTTCGGCTGGGCGCCGCACCCGATGAACGTCAACGTGCAGATGACCTACCTCACCGGCAGCGACGATGCCCTGGGCCCGAACGAAGGCATGGCCACGGTGTGGACCGTTACCGCGCCGGCCTATGCCGAACAGTGCCCGAACGTCAGCCGGCTGCTGAGCAACCTGACGTTCAGCGCCGAGGACGAGAGCCGCATGATGCAGCCTCTGCTCGACCACAAGGACGCCCTGGAGTCGGCCAGGCAATGGCTGGCCGACCATCCGCAGGACAAGGCGCGCTGGCTCGAAGGGGTCACCACCTTCGATGGCAAGCCGGCCGCCGGCAACCTGAAACTGACCAGCCAATAACCACCCCGAACTCCCTCTGCGCAGCGCCAAACGGCTGCGCAGCGACTCACCACGCCTGTAAGGAACCCGCACCATGAACCACGACGTCATCATCACCTGCGCACTCACCGGTGCTGGCGACACGACCGCCAAGAGCCCCCACGTGCCGGTCACCCCGAAACAGATTGCCGCCGCCGCGGTGGAAGCGGCCAAGGCCGGCGCCACCGTGGTCCACTGCCACGTGCGCAACCCGCAAACCGGCAAGTTCAGCCGCGACGTCGCGCTGTACCGGGAGGTGATGGAGCGTATCCGCGAAGCGGACGTCGACATCATCGTCAACCTCACCGCCGGCATGGGCGGCGACCTGGAGATCGGCGCCGGCGAAAACCCGATGGAGTTCGGCCCCAATACCGACCTGGTCGGCCCGCTGACCCGCCTGGCCCACGTCGAGGAGCTGCTGCCGGAAATCTGCACCCTGGACTGCGGCACCCTGAACTTCGGCGACGGCGACACCATTTACGTGTCCACCCCGGCGCAACTGCGCGCCGGCGCCAAGCGCATCCAGGAGCTGGGGGTGAAGGCCGAGCTGGAAATCTTCGACACCGGCCACCTGTGGTTCGCCAAGCAGATGATCAAGGAAGGCCTGCTGGACGACCCGCTGTTCCAGCTGTGCCTGGGCATTCCCTGGGGCGCGCCGGCCGACACCACCACCATGAAGGCCATGGTCGACAACCTGCCGGCGGGCGCGGTCTGGGCCGGTTTCGGTATCGGCCGCATGCAGATGCCGATGGCCGCGCAGGCGGTGCTGCTGGGCGGCAACGTGCGGGTCGGCCTGGAGGACAACCTGTGGCTGGACAAGGGCGTGCTGGCGACCAACGGCCAGTTGGTGGAACGCGCCAGCGAGATCCTCAGCCGCCTCGGCGCCCGCGTCCTGACCCCGGCCGAGGGCCGGGCCAAGATGGGCCTGAGCAAGCGCGGCTGACCCGAAGGCGGTTGCCTGTAGCCGCTGCCGAGCCCGCGAGGCTGCGCACGGCTGCAACGCAGCCGCCACAAGGGCGACCACGAGTTACCTGATCCACCGCGCCGACCGGCCTTACGACTGCTGCGCAGCCGCACGCAGCCTCGCGTTGCTCGGCAGCGGCTACAGATATGTTCACTTTTGACTTTCAGGAAACCTGTCATGAGCTTTATCACCGAGATCAAAACCTTCGCTGCCCTGGGCAGCGGTGTCATCGGCAGCGGCTGGGTAGCGCGCGCCCTCGCCCACGGCCTGGACGTGGTGGCCTGGGATCCGGCGCCCGGCGCCGAGGCGGCCCTGCGCAAGCGCGTGGCCAATGCCTGGGGTGCCCTGGAAAAACAGGGCCTGGCACCGGGCGCTTCGCAGGATCGCCTGCGCTTTGTCGCGACCATCGAGGAGTGCGTGAAAGACGCCGACTTCATCCAGGAAAGCGCCCCGGAACGCCTGGAACTGAAACTCGAGCTGCACGCCAGGATCAGCGCCGCGGCCAAGCCCGATGCGCTGATCGGCTCCAGCACCTCCGGCCTGCTGCCGAGCGAGTTCTACGAGAGTTCCACCCACCCGCAACGCTGCGTGGTCGGCCACCCGTTCAACCCGGTGTACCTGCTGCCGCTGGTGGAAGTGGTCGGCGGCAAGAACACCGCGCCAGAAGCCGTGCAGGCGGCGATTAAGATCTATGAATCCCTCGGCATGCGCCCGCTGCATGTACGCAAGGAAGTCCCGGGTTTTATCGCCGACCGTCTTTTGGAGGCGCTGTGGCGCGAGGCCCTGCACCTGGTCAACGACGGCGTCGCCACCACCGGCGAAATCGACGACGCGATCCGCTTCGGCGCCGGCCTGCGCTGGTCGTTCATGGGTACCTTCCTGACCTACACCCTGGCCGGGGGCGATGCCGGCATGCGGCACTTCATGGCCCAGTTCGGCCCGGCCCTGCAGCTGCCGTGGACCTACCTGCCGGCCCCGGAACTGACCGACAAGCTGATCGACGACGTGGTCGAAGGCACTGCCGAGCAGCTCGGCACACACAGCATTTCGGCGCTGGAGCGCTATCGTGATGACTGCCTGCTCGCCGTGCTCGACGCGGTGAAAACCACCAAGGCCAAGCACGGCATGAGCTTCAGCGAATAACCCCCATCCCTGTAGCCGCTGCCGCAGGCTGCGATCGGCTCCGAAGGAGACGCGCTCATGCGGCCCTCGGAAGGCTCTTCGAGCCTTATCGCAGCCTGCGGCAGCGGCTACAGGTTCAGCCCGCCATTTTCGTGAGCCCATGACATGCCTGCACTCACCACCTACACCACCCGCATCAGCCCCGACTGGGTCGATTACAACGGCCACCTGCGGGACGCCTTCTACCTGCTGATTTTCAGCTACGCCACCGACGCCCTGATGGACCAGCTGGGCATGGACAGCAACCACCGCGAAGCCAGCGGCAACTCGCTGTTCACCCTGGAGCTGCACCTCAATTACCTGCATGAAGTGAAGCTCGATACCGAGGTCGAAGTGCGCACCCAAATCATCGGCCACGACCGCAAGCGCCTGCACCTGTACCACAGCCTGCACAAGGTCGGTGGCGACCTGGAACTGGCCGGCAACGAGCAGATGCTGCTCCACGTCGACCTCGCCGGCCCGCGTTCGGCGCCGTTCAGCGAGCCGGTGCTGAACAGGTTGCGAGCCATCGCCGCCGAGCAGGCCGACCTGCCCGCCCCTGCCTGGATCGGCCGGGTGATTGCCTTGCCGCCGGAAAAATAACCACCCCTGGGTCTGTACGAAAAGTCGGCGAGCGAAGGTCAGGCAAGGCAAAAACAGGCGAGGAAGCGGAGTGTAGGGGCCTACATGAGCATTCCGAGCCTGTTTTTAACGCAGCATGACCGAGCGCAGCCACTTTTCGTACAGAGCCTAAAAAAGGACTGCACCGTGAATACCTCCACCGCTTTTGCCGACTTCCGCAGTTACCCGTTGATCAGCGCGTTGACCGCCGTACAAGCCCTGGCGGACCGTGTTCAGGTGCAGTGGGCCGACGGTCGCTCGAGCCCCTTTCATCATCAGTGGCTGCGCGACAACTGCCCCTGCCCGCACTGCGTCTACAGCGTCACCCGCGAGCAGGTGCTGGAGATAGTCGACGTCGCCGAAGACCTGGCCCCGGCGTCCAGCAGGATCGACGCCCAGGGCTGCCTGAGCATCGCCTGGCAGGACGGCCACCTCAGCCGCTTCGACCCGGGCTGGCTGCGGGCCCACGCCTACGACGATGAAAGCCGCGCCGAGCGCCGTGCGCGCCGGCCGCAAAGCCAGCTGTGGGACAGCCGGCTGCAACTGCCGGTATTCGAATACCAGGCGCTGATGGAGGACCCGCAGGCGCTGCTGCAATGGCTGCTGGCGGTGCGCGATATCGGCCTGACGCAGGTCCGCGGCGTGCCCACCGAACCGGGGTCGCTGGCCCAGGTCGCCAAGCGTATTGCCTTTATCCGCGAGAGCAATTTCGGCGTGCTGTTCAACGTACAGTCCAAGGCCGACGCCGACAGCAACGCCTACACCGCCTTCAACCTGCCGCTGCACACCGACCTGCCGACCCGCGAGCTGCAACCGGGCCTGCAGTTCCTGCATTGCCTGGTGAACAACGCCGAAGGTGGCGAAAGCATTTTTGTCGATGGTTTTGCCATCGCCGACGCCTTGCGCCGCGAAGACCCCGAGGCATTTCGCGCGTTGTGCGAGATCCCCGTGGAGTTTCGCAACAAGGACCGCCACAGCGACTACCGCTGCCTGGCGCCAGTGATCGCCCTGGATGCAGTGGGCGACGTCGCGGAGATCCGCATGGCCAACTTCCTGCGCGGGCCGTTCGAAGCCTCGGTGGACGAGATGCCCCGGCTGTACCGCGCCTATCGACGTTTTATCGCCATGACCCGCGAGCCGCGCTTTCGCCTGATCCAGCGCCTCAACCCCGGCGAACTGTGGTGCTTCGACAACCGCCGCACCCTGCACGCGCGCAACGCCTTCGACCCCGCCAGCGGCGCGCGACATTTCCAGGGGTGCTACATCGATCGCGACGAGTTGCTGTCGCGAATCCTGGTGTTGCAGCGCTAGACCGCGTCGGTTCTATCGCGAGCAAGCTCGCTCCTACAGGTACGCGCAGTTTCCTGTAGGAGCGAGCTTGCTCGCGAAAAAATCTCCCAGGCGGCGCATTTTTTCCAGACAAAAAAAGACCCCGATCAAGCCGTGACAGGATCGGGGCAGAGGAGGTTTTCTGAGGAGCCGACACGAGGGTGACCAAACCTTCGATGACCGAGCTGGAATCCAGTGTGCCCAGTCGCCCTCAAGCCAAGTTAGCCGAAAACGACCTGTTCATAGGCATCCCGGCCATTGCGACAATTCGCCCTTGCCGACTGTCCGGACGGCTACCAGAATCGGCTCACGACCACGCTCCCTGAACAAGGATAAGAGTCATGATGCACGCGGATCTGATTGACCAGGACGACCTGCTCGGCCAACTGAGGGCCCTGGGTTTTGAAATGCCAGCCGGCGCCACGGCCGACCAGGCCTGCGAGTGCGCGGTGCGCGGCTTGAGCGATGCCCGGGCCAAGGCCCTCAAGGGCATGGTCGAGCAGATGCTCACCGGCAATGCGACCATCCTGCCGGCCGTGCGCCAGGCCATCGACAAACAGCTGTTGCCGGCCCTGGCCCAGTTCCAGAACAGCCGCGCCTGAGCCTTCGCCGGGAGCGGATCGCGGCGTAGAGTGCGGTACTTGCACACCAAGGAACCGCCCCCATGATTCGAATCGAACCCTGCCAGTCAGCCCATCGATCGGGCTGGCTGTCATTGCGCCAGGCGCTGTGGCCCGACTGCCCGGCCGAGGAACACCTGGAGGAAATCGCCAGCTTGCTGGACGACCCGCAGCGCTATATCAACCTGCTCGCTTATACCGCCGAGGGCCAGCCAGTGGGATTGGCCGAAGCTTCGTTGCGGCGCGACTACGTCAACGGCACCGAGCATTCGCCGGTGGTGTTTCTGGAGGGGTTGTACGTCAGCGCCGAACAGCGGCGCCAGGGCATTGCCGAACAACTGATAGAAGCCGTCGCCCAATGGGGACGGGACCAGGGCTGCGTGGAAATGGCTTCGGATACCGGCCTGGAAAACCTGTTGAGCCAGACCGTGCACAAGGCGCTCGGTTTCGAGGAAACCGAGCGCGTCGTGTACTTCAGGAAAAGCCTGTGATTACAGCCTGACGCTGGCGAAGGTCGATTCGTTGCGCGCCTGGCTCAGCGAGGACATCGGGCCAGCCAGCACCAGCGCCTGCGGAATCGGCATCATCGCCACCTGTTGAGCGGTGTTGGATCCTACGCGTTCGTCACGCGGTGGAATGCCGAAGTACTCGCGGTAGCACTTGGAGAAGTGCGGCGTGGAGACGAAACCGCAGACCGAGGCCACTTCGATGATCGACATCGGCGTCTGCTTGAGCAGCTGGCGGGCGCGGATCAGCCGCAGCTTCAGGTAGTAGCGCGATGGCGAGCAGTGCAGGTATTTCTGGAACAGCCGCTCCAGCTGGCGCCGCGATACCGAGACATAGACCGCCAGTTCGTCGAGGTCGATCGGCTCTTCCAGGTTGGCTTCCATCAGCGCGACGATTTCCTGCAACTTCGGCTGGTTGGTGCCGAGCATGTGCTTGAGCGGCACGCGCTGGTGATCCTGCTCGTTGCGGATGCGTTCGTAGACGAACATTTCCGAGATCGCCGCCGACAGTTCACGGCCGTGATCGCGGCTGATCAGGTGCAGCATCATGTCCAGCGGCGCGGTGCCGCCGGAGCTGGTGAAGCGGTTGCGGTCGAGGGTGAACAAGCGAGTGCTCATGGCCACCCGCGGGAAAGCTTCCTGCATCGAGGCCAGGCATTCCCAGTGCACGCTGCAATCGAAACCGTCGAGCAGGCCGGCGCAGGCCAGGGCCCAACTGCCGGTGCAGACCGCGCCGAGACGGCGGGACTGGCGCGCCTGGCTTTGCAGCCAGGACACATGCTCGCGGGTCACGGTGCGCTGGATGCCGATGCCGCCGCAGACGATCACAGTGTCCAGGGCGGGGGCTTTGTGCATGGAGGCGTCGGGGGTGATCTGCAGGCCATCACTGGCCCAGACCTGGCCGCCGTCGACGCTGAGGGTGGTCCAGCGATACAGCTCGCGACCGGACAACTGGTTGGCCATGCGCAGCGGCTCGACCGCGGAGGCCAGGGAAATCAGCGTGAAATTGTCCAGCAGCAAAAAGCCGATGGATTGAGGCGCACGGTTCTGGGGTTGAGCCCCGGAGTTGAACGTCGTCATCGCGGTATCTCCTCACACAAAGCAGGTGATGGCCTCAGGCGGAGGCTCTTGTTATTGCCATCATTCTCACGTGGGAGACGGGCTTTGTGATGACAGAGCAATTGCCATGCCTAAAATTGAATGGCCATTCAATAACTCCTGAAAACGACGTCGCGATGCGTCTATATAAGCCGTGCGCAATGTGCGGGTTATCAGTGCCGAATCGGCCGTGGAGGGCCCTGGGCCGGTGGCTGTGAGCAAATCGGTAGCACTTGTGGGAACGGCGAGAAACGTCCCGGGAAAAGAGTGTCACCGCAAGCACAGGCGGGCGCTCAGCCGAGGTGAGTGAAAAACCTGACCGATGAGCCCTTGGACTTACCTGTTTGCGACGCTCCAAAAGGTGGCGAGGGCGTCGCGGGGTGTTCAATTTATGAGCAGAACATTGCCATTGAGGTGGGTGAATTCTGCTTGTGGATGGTGGTGAAATACCGGGCGTCATCGCGAGCAAGCTCGCTCCTACAGGAGAACGCGGCACCTTGTAGGAGCGAGCTTGCTCGCGATGGACCGCGCAGCGGCCCCACTGTTTAAGCCCTCAACACTCCACAGCGCTGACCGCCAACCCGCCGCGCGATGTCTCCTTGTATTTGTCATGCATATCGGCGCCGGTATCGCGCATGGTGCGGATCACCCGGTCCAGGGAAATGAAGTGCTGGCCGTCGCCGCGCAGGGCCATTTGCGCGGCATTGATAGCCTTCACCGCGGCAATCGCGTTGCGCTCGATGCACGGCACCTGCACCAGGCCGCCGACCGGGTCGCAGGTCAGGCCGAGGTTATGCTCCAGGCCGATTTCCGCGGCGTTGCACAGCTGCTCCGGCGACGCCCCGAGAATCTCCGCCAGACCGGCGGCAGCCATGGCGCAGGCAGAACCCACCTCGCCCTGGCAACCGACTTCGGCACCGGAGATCGAGGCGTTCTTCTTGCAAAGGATCCCCACCGCCGCCGCGCCGAGGAAAAAGTCCACCACGTTGGCGTCGGTGACATCCTCGCTGAAGCGCATGAAATAATGCAGCACCGCCGGAATGATCCCCGCCGCGCCGTTGGTCGGCGCCGTCACCATGCGCCCGCCGGCGGCGTTCTCTTCATTGACCGCCAGGGCATACAGGTTGACCCACTCCATGGCGCTCAGGGTCGAGCCGATCACATTGGGTTTGTTCAATTCCTGCAGGCTGCGGTGCAGCTTGGCCGCGCGGCGTCGCACATTGAGCCCGCCGGGCAGGATGCCTTCATGCTTGAGGCCCTGCTCGACGCAATCCTGCATGGCCTGCCAGAGCTTCATCAGGCCCGCGCGGATCTCCTCCTCCGAACGCCAGACCTTCTCGTTGGCCATCATCAGTTCGGCCACCCGCAGGTTGTGCTTCTGGCACAGGCTCAGCAGCTCCACGGCGCTGGAGAAGTCGTAAGGCAATTCGGTGCGATCCAGGTCCACCACGCCGCTGCTGGCCTGGGCCTCGTCGACGACAAAACCGCCGCCCACGGAATAATAGGTATCGCGGTGCAGCTCCCCGGACTCGCCTTCGGCCACCAGGGTCATGGCGTTGGGGTGGAACGGCAGGTTCTCGTCGAGCAGCAGCATGTCGCGCGCCCAGACGAAGGGGATCGGCAGGCGGTTGTCGAGCAGCAGGGTATTGGTTTCGCGCAGGGTCTCGATGCGACCGCCGATCTGCGACGGATCGATCGCATCCGGCCATTCGCCCATCAGCCCCATGATTACCGCGTTGTCGCTGCCGTGCCCGATGCCGGTGGCCGACAGCGAACCGTAGAGCCTTACCTCGATGCGGCGCACCTGCTCCAGCAGGTCTTTTTCCCGCAGCGCCTGGACGAACAGCACCGCGGCGCGCATGGGCCCGACGGTGTGGGAACTGGAGGGGCCGATGCCGATTTTGAACAGGTCGAAAACACTGATAGCCATTACTGCGAAACTCCTCGATGAGCACACGCCGGGCGCCCAAACGCCCGGTGGCGAAGCTGCTACGCTCAAGCAGTAATCCGCCGAGATACGCGCATCATCAGGCTTTTGCAGTGTCGTTCGACGTCTCACACCGACTCACTCATGCCCACCAACGCCGTGGCCCGCCGACCTCCGGTTCTGGCCGTTTTTTTGCGGTTCAGATGGGCAAAAAGTGCTGAAAAAAGCTGTAAGCGACCTTACCGACACTGGATGCGACCCTCCCTGTACTGGATACGACGCACCCTGTAGGCGTCAGATTTTCACTGGTACATGATCAGTCTCGACTCGATTGCAAGGCACTGTGGTAGAGCTGTCCCACTCGCCCCAACCGCAACACTTATAAGTGCGGTCAGACACACCGCCAGAAAACACCCAGGAGTCCATCCCATGAAAGGTTCCCCGTCGTTGTTGTTGGCCGCCATGCTGAGTCTGCCGCTTCTGGCGCACGCCGCAGAACCGGCGCAATGCAGCACCGTAAACTTCTCCGATGTCGGCTGGACCGACATCACCGTCACCACCGCGACCACCAGCGTGGTTCTCGAGGCACTTGGCTACAAGACCAAGACCACGATGATTTCCGTGCCGGTGACCTACAAGTCCCTGGCCGACGGCAAGAACATGGACGTGTTCCTCGGCAACTGGATGCCGACCATGGAAAACGACATCAAGCCCTATCGCGATGCCGGCACTGTGGAAACCATCCGCGCCAACCTGGAGAACGCCAAGTACACCCTGGCGGTCCCGGAAGAGCTGTACAACAAGGGCCTGAAGGATTTCGCCGACATCGCCAAGTTCAAGAAAGAACTGGACGGCAAGATCTACGGTATCGAGCCGGGTAACGACGGCAACCGCATGATCCAGAGCATGATCGACAAGAACGCCTTCGGCCTGAAAGACGCCGGCTTCAAGGTGGTCGAGTCCAGCGAGGCGGGCATGCTGTCCCAGGTCGAGCGCGCGCAACGGCGCAGCACCGCGGTGGTGTTCCTGGGCTGGGAACCGCACCCGATGAACACCCGTTTCAAGATGAAGTACCTGACCGGCGGCGACGAGTTCTTCGGCCCCAACTACGGCCAGGCGACCATCTACACCAACACCCGCAAGGGCTACGCCGAGGAATGCAGCAACGTTGGTCAGTTGCTGAAGAATCTGTCGTTCACCCTGAATATGGAAAGCACCCTGATGGGTAACGTCCTGGACGACAAGATGAAGCCCGAGGCGGCCGCCAAGGCCTGGCTGAAGAAAAACCCCGAGGTACTCGATACCTGGCTCGCTGGCGTGACCACCATTGACGGAAAACCAGGCCTGGAGGCCGTGAAAGCCAAGCTTGCGCAAGCTGCTAATTAAGTAGGTCGCTTACGCCGGGTGGGTTCGCCCGCCCGGGCTGTTTATTCCTTGCATGCGGACGTTCAATACCATGCTCATTGATCAGAAAATCCCTTTAGGCCAGTACATCGCTGCCTTCGTTGAATGGTTGACGCAACACGGCGCCAACACATTCGATGCGATCGCATCGACCCTGGAAACGATGATCCACGGCGTGACGTTTGCGCTGACCTGGTTCAACCCGCTGGCCTTGATCGGCCTGATTGCCTTGCTGGCGCACATCATTCAACGCAAATGGGGCCTGACGGCCTTTGTCGTGCTGTCCTTCCTGCTGATTCTCAATCTGGGTTACTGGCAGGAAACCATGGAAACCCTGGCCCAGGTGCTGTTCGCCACCCTGGTCTGCGTGCTCATTGGCGTGCCGTTGGGCATCGTCGCCGCGCACAAGCCGATGTTCTACACCATGATGCGTCCGGTGCTCGATCTGATGCAGACCGTACCGACCTTCGTTTACCTCATTCCTACCCTGACCCTGTTCGGTCTGGGCGTTGTGCCGGGCCTGATCTCCACGGTGGTGTTCGCCATTGCCGCGCCGATCCGCCTGACCTACCTGGGCATCCGCGATGTACCACAAGAGTTGATGGACGCCGGCAAGGCCTTTGGCTGCTCGCGCCGTCAACTGTTGTCGCGTATCGAGCTGCCCCACGCCATGCCGAGCATCGCTGCCGGCATCACCCAGTGCATCATGCTGTCGTTGTCGATGGTGGTGATCGCAGCCCTGGTGGGCGCCGACGGCCTGGGCAAACCCGTGGTCAACGCACTGAACACCGCCGATATCGCCCTGGGCTTCGAAGCAGGCCTGGCAATCGTACTGCTGGCGATCATGCTCGACCGTATCTGCAAACAACCCGAAGCCAAAGTAGGGGGTGACGCATGAGCATAATCCGCTTCGATAACGTCGACGTTATCTTCTCCAAGGATCCACGCGAGGCGCTCAAGCTGCTGGATCAGGGCATGAGCCGCAACGAGATCCTGAAAAAGACCGGCCAGATCGTCGGTGTGGAAAAGGCCAGCCTGGACATCGAGAAAGGCGAAATCTGCGTGCTGATGGGCCTCTCCGGTTCCGGCAAGTCGAGCCTGCTGCGCTGCATCAACGGCCTCAACACCGTCAGCCGCGGCAAGCTGTTCGTCGAGCATGACGGCAGGCAGATCGACATCGCTTCCTGCACCCCGGCGGAACTGAAGATGATGCGCACCAAGCGCATCGCCATGGTGTTCCAGAAGTTCGCCCTGATGCCCTGGCTGACCGTTCGCGAGAACATCAGCTTCGGCCTGGAGATGCAGGGCCGGCCGGAAAAGGAACGGCGCAAGCTGGTGGACGAGAAACTCGAGCTGGTGGGACTGACCCAGTGGCGCAACAAGAAGCCCGACGAATTGTCCGGCGGTATGCAGCAGCGTGTCGGCCTGGCCCGCGCCCTGGCGATGGACGCCGACATCCTGCTGATGGATGAACCTTTCTCCGCCCTCGATCCGCTGATCCGCCAGGGCCTGCAGGACGAACTGCTGGAACTGCAACGCAAGCTGAGCAAGACCATCGTGTTCGTCAGCCATGACCTCGACGAAGCCCTGAAACTGGGCAGCCGCATCGCCATCATGAAAGACGGCCGGATCATCCAGTACAGCAAGCCGGAAGAGATCGTGCTGAACCCGGCGGACGACTATGTGCGCACCTTCGTCGCCCATACCAACCCGCTCAACGTGCTCTGCGGTCGCAGCCTGATGCGCACCCTGGACAACTGCAAGCGCATCAACGGCTCCGTGTGCCTGGATCCGGGTGGCGACTCCTGGCTCGACCTGGCCGAAGGCAACACCATCAAGGGCGCACGCCAGAACGGCGCCAGCCTCGACCTGCAGAACTGGATCCCGGGCCAGGCGGTGGAAGGCCTGGGCCGCAAGCCGACCCTGGTCGACTCCAACATCGGCATGCGTGACGCGCTGCAGATCCGCTACCAGACCGGCAACAAGCTGGTGCTGCACGACAACAACAAGGTGGTGGGGATCCTTGGCGACAGCGAGCTCTACCACGCGCTGCTCGGCAAGAACCTGGGGTAACAGCGACACGTAAACAAAAACGCCGCGACATCGATCGCGGCGTTTTTGTTTTATCGGGTAAGGCTTCGGCAGATTGCCCCCTGTTGCAGGGGCCAGCTTGCTGGCGATGGGGGCGTTGCTGATATTGCGGGGAACCAGGTACATCGCTTCGCGGGCAAGTCGGATCGCCGCCCGCTCGCTCCTACAGAGGCATGCGCGTGCGTCTTCTGTAGGAGCGGCCGGTCGACGCTCGACTGCCCGCGATGAAGGCGACGCGGTGTAACAGGGCTACACCGCGCCTTTCACCTCTTAGCTGTAGACCCGGCCAAGGAGCTGCCGATGGCTTTCGAACTGATCGAGCACGTCACGGGTGATCTGCTCCTGAGTGAAGCCCATCAAGTCGTATTCCTGACTGCCGTTGTGCAGGTAGACCTCGGCGCGGTAGTAGCGCGCACGCTCCTCGGACGCATCGGCCGATTCGCTCGGCGCCGCCAGATAGCCGTCCAGGCTCACTTCATAGACGAAAGGGTTGCCCTCTTCCATCTCGATCCGCACGCCCATGCAGCGCTTGGACTTGCCCAGCAGGGTTTGCACATCCAGGCCCTGGTTACGCAGCTGGGTAGCGGCCTCTTCCAGTGCCGGCGTCACGTGCTTGTCCATGAAACGCTGGACCACCGCCTGGGTCGGCTGCAGGTCCAGCTGGGTCAGGCGCTCGCTGAAACCACGACGACCACGGGCCGCCAGTTCCGCTTGCTCCTGTTCGATCTGCGTGTCCTGGCGCATGGCCTTGTGCAGGCCGAACATGAAGCACACCAGTACCACCGAGAACGGCAGGCCGGCCAGCACCACCATGGTCTGCATGGCTTCGAAGTTACCGGCGAACAGCAGGCCGACGGTCACCAGGGTGATCACCACCGACCAGAAGATCCGCAGCCAGTGCGGGGCGTCTTCGTCGACGTTGCCGCCCTTGCAGGACAGGTTGGCCATCATCACCGCGCCGGAGTCGGCCGGGGTCAGGAACAGCACGAAGCCGACGAAAATCGACACGCCGATGACAATCTTCGACGCCGGGTAGTGGTCCAGCAGCTGGTAGATCGCCATGGACGGCTGTTCCAGCGCCGTCTTGCCGAGCTCCACCGCACCGTGGTTCATCACCAGGTCCAGGGCCGAGTTACCGAACACCGACAGCCAGGCCAGGGTGAAGCCCAGCGGAATCAGCAGCACGCCCGCCACCAGCTCGCGCACGGTACGGCCACGGGAAATACGCGCGATGAACATGCCGACGAATGGCGCCCAGGAAATCCACCACGCCCAGTAGAACAGGGTCCACAGGCCCAGCCAGCGGTCGGACTTGGCGCTGTCGCCTTCGTACACATAGAGGTCGAAGGTCTTGAGCACCACACCGTTGAGGTAATCGCCGACGTTTTGCACGAAACCGTTGAGCAGGTGCAGGGTCGGACCAAACAGCAGCACGAAGATCAGCAGGCCGCTGAACAGCACGATGTTCAGGTTGGACAGGCGGCGGATGCCGTTTTCCACGCCCGATACCGCGGCGATGGTGGCCACGGTGCTCATGACGATGATCACGATCAGCAGGTTGGTGTTGCTGTGCTCCATGCCGAACAGGTTTTCCAGGCCGGAAGACACCTGCATCGAGCCGATGCCCAGGTTGGTCACCAGGCCCAGCAGGGTCACGAACATGCCGAAACCGTCCACCGCGTGGCCGGCCGCGCCCTTGACCCAGCGCTCGCCCACCAGCGGGTACAGCGCCGAACGCAGCGCCAGCGGCTGGTTATGGCGGTAGGCAAAGTAGGCCACGGCCAGGCCGACCAGGGCGTAGATCGCCCAGCCGTGCAGGCCCCAGTGCAGGAAGGTCAGCTGCAGCGCCTGGCGCGCGGCCTGGTTGCTGCCCGCTACGCCTTCAGGCGGGTTGAAGTAATGGTCCAGCGGTTCGGAAGCGCCGAAGTACAGCAGCGAGATACCGATACCGGACGAGAACAGCATGCCGGCCCAGGCGCCATAGCTGAAATCCGGGGTGTCTTGCTTGGTCCCCAGCTTGAGCTTGCCGTAGGAGGAAAACGCCAGGCCGACGACGAATACCAGGTAGGCGGCGATCACCACCATGTAGTACCAGCCGAAGCTGCGGGACAACCAGGCCTGGGCAATGCCAAGCAGTCTGCCGGCCTCTTGCGGGGCGATGATCAGAATGGCGGTCAGCAACAGGATCAGCGCGGTAGAGGTGTAGAACACCCAACCGTTGACCCGCACCTTTTCCGGTGGGGTCTTTATAAGAGAGGCAGAACTCATGGCACAGATGCTCCAGGCAGTGCGAGAGAAGAACACAAGGCAACACGGCACCCGACCAATCGGTTAGTTGGCAGCCGACCGACGGGTGATATAAAGACACCCCGAAAAAGCCCGAACCTGCAGGAGTTGCGTTGAGAACCAGCGTCGAAGGCCGAGTGCAAACGTGCAGTTCGTCACCTGGCCTTAAGCGTCTTGCCCATTCAACACATCCGTCCTCGCTGGCTCACGCTATGCCCTGCTTGGGTTTCAGGCTTTTTCGGAGGTCGCTTTTCCGCCATCTACACGCAGGAAGGACCTGGAGGCAGCGACGATTTGTCGCAGATCTTATTCTTTGTTGATTGAACGTTCAATCAAAACAAAATAGACTGGCCCTCACGCCGGTAGCCGTTTTACGACTGCCAGCAGGCCTAAGGAGATGTGCAAGATGCCCAAGGTCGGTATGCAACCCATCCGCCGCCAGCAGTTGATCGAAGCCACGTTGCTGGCGGTCGATCAGGTCGGGATGGGGGACGCCAGCATTGCGCTGATCGCCCGTTTGGCCGGTGTCTCGAACGGCATCATCAGTCACTACTTTCAGGACAAGAACGGCCTGATCGCCGCCACGGCGCAGTATCTGATGAGTGTCCTCAGCGAGAACGTCACCGCGCGCCGTCAGGCGCTGGAGGACAAGAGCCCGCGGGCGCACCTCCAGGTGATCATCGAAGGCAACTTCGACGCCAGCCAGGTCAATGGCCCGGCAATGAAAACCTGGCTGGCCTTCTGGGCCACCAGCATGCACCACCCGTCTTTGCACAGGTTGCAGCGGATCAACGATCACCGCCTGTATTCCAACCTGTGCTGCCAGTTCCGCCGCGTCCTGCCGCTGGATGATGCACGCAGCGCAGCGCGAGGCCTGGCAGCCCTGATCGACGGTTTGTGGTTGCGCGGCGCGCTGTCGGGAGACTCTTTCGACACCGAGCAGGCGCACCGGATCGCTTACGAATACATGGATTTCCAACTGGCTAAGCAGGAGCGCTAGAGCACATTACAAGACGCTCGGCCCCCTGAACTGCCACTGACCAGCGCGCCCAGGCTACACGGCACGCCCAGTGGTGAACGCCAACCACTTATGCACTTGCGAGGACTATCAACATGGCCCGTTTCGAACTGCAAAAACTCTACATTGACGGCGGCTACACCGACGCCGGCAGCGACGCCACCTTCGACGCCATCAACCCGGCCAACGGTGAAGTCCTCGCTCAAGTGCAACGTGCGACCAAGGAAGACGTCGAGCGCGCTGTCGTCAGCGCCGAGAAAGGCCAGAAGATCTGGGCCGCGATGACCGCCATGGAGCGTTCGCGCATCCTGCGTCGCGCCGTGGACATCCTGCGCGAGCGCAACGATGAACTGGCTGCCCTGGAAACCCTGGACACCGGCAAGGCCTACTCCGAAACCAAGTATGTCGACATCGTCACCGGCGCCGACGTGCTGGAATACTACGCGGGCCTGGTACCGGCCATCGAAGGCGAGCAGATCCCGCTGCGCACCACTTCGTTCGTCTACACCCGTCGCGAGCCGCTGGGCGTCGTGGCTGGTATCGGCGCGTGGAACTACCCGATCCAGATCGCCCTGTGGAAATCCGCGCCAGCCCTGGCGGCCGGTAACGCGATGATCTTCAAGCCAAGCGAAGTCACCTCGCTGACCACCCTGAAACTGGCCGAGATCTACACCGAAGCCGGCGTTCCGGCTGGCGTGTTCAACGTCCTGACCGGTAGCGGTCGCGAAGTCGGCACCTGGCTGACCGAACACCCGCGCATCGAGAAAGTCTCCTTCACCGGCGGCACCGACACCGGCAAGAAGGTCATGGCCAGCGCTTCCAGCTCCTCGCTGAAAGACGTGACCATGGAACTGGGCGGCAAGTCGCCGCTGATCATCTTCGACGACGCCGATCTGGATCGCGCCGCCGACACCGCGATGATGGCCAACTTCTACAGCTCCGGCCAGGTCTGCACCAACGGTACCCGTGTCTTCGTACCGAGCCACCTGAAAGCCGCTTTCGAAGCCAAGATCGTCGAGCGCGTCGCGCGCATTCGCGTTGGCAACCCGGAAGACGAAAACACCAACTTCGGCCCGCTGGTCAGCTTCGCCCACATGGAAAGCGTGCTGGGCTATATCGCCAAAGGTAAGGAAGAAGGCGCCCGCCTGCTGTGCGGCGGCGAACGCCTGACCGACGGCGCATTCGCCAAAGGCGCATTCGTGGCACCGACCGTGTTCACCGACTGCACCGACGAGATGACCATCGTTCGCGAAGAAATCTTCGGCCCGGTGATGAGCATCCTGACCTACGAAACCGAAGAAGAAGTGATCCGTCGCGCCAACGACACCGACTTCGGCCTGGCCGCCGGTGTGGTAACCCGCGACCTGAACCGCGCGCACCGCGTGATTCATCAGCTCGAAGCCGGTATCTGCTGGATCAACGCCTGGGGCGAATCCGACGCCAAGATGCCGGTCGGTGGCTACAAGCAGTCGGGTGTTGGCCGTGAGAACGGCATCAGCTCGCTGAACAACTTCACCCGCATCAAATCGGTACAGGTCGAGCTGGGCGACTACGCCTCGGTGTTCTAAGGCGAAACTCGCTTCGCCTGCGAGGCCGCCTTCGCGGGCAAGAACTAGGCGTCCCCCCTGCTCCTACAGAAGCACGCAAATCTCCTGTAGGAGCGGAGCTTGCCCGCGATCGAGTGCGCAGCACTCGCCATGGCCAGACCTGACCAACTCCAAAGAGGGTGCATTCAATGTCCCAAGAATACGATTACATCATCATCGGTGCCGGCTCCGCCGGTAACACCCTGGCGACCCGTCTGACTGAAGACGAAGGCGTCACCGTGCTGCTGCTCGAAGCCGGCGGCCCGGACTACCGCTTCGACTTCCGCACGCAGATGCCTGCGGCGTTGGCATTCCCGCTGCAAGGCCGTCGCTACAACTGGGCCTACGAGACCGATCCAGAGCCACACATGAACGGTCGCCGGATGGAATGCGGCCGCGGCAAGGGCCTGGGCGGTTCCTCGTTGATCAACGGCATGTGCTACATCCGCGGCAACGCCATGGACTACGACGGCTGGGCAAAACTGCCAGGCCTGGAAGACTGGACCTACCTGGACTGCCTGCCGTATTTCCGCAAGGCGGAAACCCGCGACATCGGCCCGAACGACTACCACGGTGGCGACGGCCCGGTCAGCGTGACCACGCCGAAAGCCGGCAACAACCCGCTGTTCCACGCCATGGTCGAAGCCGGCGTGCAGGCCGGTTACCCGCGTACCGAAGACCTCAACGGCTACCAGCAGGAAGGTTTCGGTCCGATGGACCGCACCGTGACGCCTAAAGGCCGTCGCGCCAGCACCGCCCGCGGCTACCTCGACGTGGCGAAAAAGCGTTCGACCCTGAGCATCGTCACCCACGCCCTGACCGACAAGATCCTGTTCGAAGGCAAGCGTGCCGTTGGCGTGCGTTACCTGGTCGGCTCCGCCGAAGAGCGCGTCGAAGCCCGTGCCCGCAAGGAAGTGCTGCTGTGCTCCGGCGCCATCGCCTCGCCACAGATCCTGCAACGCTCCGGCGTCGGCCCGGCCAAGCTGCTGGAAAGCCTGGACATCCCGGTGGTCCACGACCTGCCGGGCGTCGGCGAAAACCTGCAAGACCACCTGGAGCTGTACCTGCAGTACGCCTGCACCCAGCCGGTCTCGCTGTACCCGTCGCTGCTCTGGTACAACCAGCCGGCCATCGGTGCCGAATGGCTGTTCAATGGCACCGGCATCGGCGCCAGCAACCAGTTCGAAGCGGGCGGTTTCATCCGCACTCGCGAAGAGTTCGAATGGCCGAACATCCAGTACCACTTCCTGCCGGTGGCGATTAACTACAACGGCAGCAACGGCGTACAGGAACACGGCTTCCAGGCACACATGGGATCCATGCGTTCGCCAAGCCGCGGCCGGATCCAGCTCAAGTCGAAGAACCCACGCGACTACCCGAGCATCCTGTTCAACTACATGGCCACCGAGCAGGACTGGCAGGAATTCCGCGACGGCATCCGCCTGACCCGGGAAATCATGCAACAGCCGGCACTGGACGCCTTCCGCGGCCGCGAAATCAGCCCGGGCATCGAAGTGCAGACCGACGAGCAGCTGGATAAATTCATCCGCGAGCACGCCGAAACCGCGTTCCACCCATCCTGCTCGTGCAAGATGGGCACCGACGAAATGGCCGTGGTCGATGGCCAGGGTCGCGTGCATGGCATGCAGGGTCTGCGAGTGGTCGATGCCTCGATCATGCCGATCATCACCACCGGCAACCTGAACGCGCCGACGATCATGATGGCCGAGAAAATCGCCGACAAGATCCGTGGCCGTCAGCCTCTGCCACGCAGCAAGGCGGCCTACTACGTGGCGGGCGATGCCCCGGTACGTGGCAAGCCGGTACGTGAAGTGAGCGCTACCGCGCAGTAACGTCGAACGGCGCCGATCGCAACGATCGGCGCCGTTTTGCTGTATCCGGCCTGTAGCCGCTGCCGCAGGCTGCGATCGGCGGCGCAGCCGACGTAAACCAGCCACCCCGATTCACCAGGCAAGAACCCGATTGCCGAATCACAGACCTTAGCAACGACTACAGTTCTCCAACATTTCCCTGCGCCTCCCCGCTTGATACCGCCCACCGCACCGGCCTAATCTAGGCGCTCGCAGCATTCCCCAGCACCTTTTCCGACCTGGCTTCAAAGCCCTTCGGGCTTTATCGCGAGCAATCGAGCGTCGACCGGCTGCTCCTACAGAAAAACCCTGGCCCGACGCTCGCTTGCTCTCGATAAGGCCTGCAACAGCCGGACTGTTCACATGGAGGTTCCTCACATGTTCGATTTCCACCCCCAGCTCAAGCAGCGCTTCGCTGCCTTGCGCACGGGCGCCGAATTCTTTTCCCTGCGTTACGTGCGCGAATCCGGCCAGTACCTGTCGGTGCGCAAGAACGTCGCGGAGCCGCCGAGCCTGAGCCGCGACGAAGGTGCGATGCTCACCGTGCGGGTCAATGGCGTCGAGGCCTACGCCGCCACCAACGACCTGTCGCAAAACGGCCTGCAGGCCGCCCTGCAACGGGCCGAGCAGCAAGCCCGGCTGATCGCCGCCCACGCCCTGCTCGACCTGCGCGAACAGGCGGTGTCCAGCGACCGCGCCGATTACTTCTCGCCTAACCTCGAGCAGCCCTTCCCGTCCCTGAGCGACTGCTACCAGCTGCTCGGCGACGAGTCCGCGGCCGTGCCCAAGGACGAGCGCCTGGTGAACTGGCAGGTCAGCCTCGGCCTCACCCACGTCGAGCAGATCTACCTCAACAGCGCCGGCGCCGAACTGCGTCAGGCCCAGCGTTTCGTCTACCCGGGCATGGACGTCACCGCCTACGACGGCAATGACAGCCAGACCCGCAGCCTGGGCCGCGAGAACTTCGGCCAGCAGGGCGGCGCCGACGTGATCAGCCGCTGCGGCCTGATCGGTGCCGGCGCCCAGGTCGCCGACCAGGCGCTGCAACTGCTGCTGGCGCCCAATACGCCGCAAGGCCCACGCGACCTGTTGCTGATGCCAGACCAGATGATGCTGCAGATCCACGAGTCCATCGGCCACCCGCTGGAGCTGGACCGCATCCTCGGCGACGAGCGCAATTACGCCGGCACCAGCTTCGTGAAAAGCAGCGATTTCGGCAGCCTGCAATATGGCTCCAGCCTGCTCAACGTGACCTTCGACCCGGACATTCCCGAGCAGTTGGCCAGCTACGGCCATGACGACGACGGCACGGCCGCCAGCAAGCAGTTCCTGATCAAGCAGGGCCTGCTGTTGCGCCCACTGGGCGGCGCGCTCTCGCAATTTCGCGCCGGCCTCGACGGTGTCGCCAACAGCCGCGCCTGCAGCTGGAACCGCCCGCCCATCGACCGCATGGCCAACCTCAACATCGAGCCCGGCGACCAGCCGCTGGCGCAACTGATCGGCGGCATCGAGAACGGCATCCTGATGTCCACCAACCGTTCCTGGTCCATCGACGATGCGCGCAACAAGTTCCAGTTCGGCTGCGAATGGGGCCAGTTGATCGAGAACGGCGAACTCAAGGGCGTGGTGAAAAACCCCAACTACCGGGCGATTTCCGCGCACTTCTGGAAGAGCCTCAGCGCCGTCGGCGACGCCAGCACTTTCAAGGTCCTGGGCACGCCGAACTGCGGCAAGGGCGAACCGAACCAGGTGATCCGCGTCGGCCATGCCTCGCCGGCCTGTGTTTTCAGCAATGTCGATGTATTTGGAGGAGACGCCTGATGAGTACGTCCCTGAATCAGGCCGAGCAGTTCAAGGCCCTGGTGGACTGGCTGCGCGACGCCGTGCGCGAGCCTGAGCAGTTCACCCTGAGCTACGCCGCCGAGTCTTCGCAGTTCATCCGCTTCAACCACGCCAAGGTGCGCCAGGCCGGGCAAGTGCAGCAGGCCAGCCTCGGCTTCAAGCTGATCGACGACGGGCGCCATGCCGACCTCAGCATCACCCTCGCCGGCGACCCGCAGGTCGACATCCAGCGCCTGGCCGAAGGCCTGCAACAGTTGCGCGAGACCCTGCCGCTGCTGCCCCAGGACCCGTACCTGCTGCTCAACCACGACGCCTGGAACACCCACAATGTGCAGGAGCACCCACTGCCCAGCAGCGAGCAGGTGGTGGCCGAAATCGGCCAGGCCGCCGCCGGGCTGGACCTGGTGGGGTTCTACGCGGCCGGCCCGATCAGCCGGGGTTTTGCCAGCTCCTCGGGAGCCTTTGGCTGGCATCAGGCCAACAGCTTCAACTTCGATTTCAGCCTGTTCCACGAGAATGGCCAGGCCGTCAAAGCCAGCTACGCCGGGCACGAATGGAGCAGCCAGGGCTTCGCCCAGCGCTTCCAGCAGGCCCGGGAACAGCTGGCGTTTCTCGGCCGACCGCTGCGCACCCTGGCGCCCGGGCAGTATCGCGCCTACCTGGCACCGGCGGCCCTGGAGGAAATCATGGGCATGCTGAGCTGGGGCGGGTTTTCCGCCCAATCCATCGCCAGCAAGCACAGCCCGCTGCAAAAGCTCTATGCCGGCGATGCCCGCCTGAGCCCCCTGGTGTCGCTGGACGAGCAGGTCACCGGCTCGTTGAGCCCGGCGTTTTCCGATGAAGGCTACCCGCGCAGCGACCTGTCGCTGATCGCCGGCGGCGTCGCCCAAGGGCAGTTGATCAACTCGCGCAGCGCCGCCGAATACAGCCTGGCCACCAACGGCGCCGGCAGCGGCGAATACCCCAGCGCATTGAACATGGCGCCCGGGCAGTTGTCGCAGCAGGACATTCTCCAGCAACTGGGCACCGGCCTGTACATCAGCAACCTGTGGTACCTGAACTACTCGGACCAGCCGGCGGCGCGCCTGACCGGCATGACCCGCTTCGCCACCTTCTGGGTGGAGAACGGCGAGATCCAGGCGCCAGTCAGCACCATGCGTTTCGATGACAGCGTCTACAGCCTGCTGGGTTCGCACCTGGAAGGCCTGACCCAGGAGCGCGAGCTGCTGCTGTCGGCCAGTACCTACAGCCAGCGCCAGACCGCCTCGGCGCAACTGCCGGGCGCACTGGTGAGCCGGCTGACGCTGACCTTGTAACCGCTGTCGCGGGCAAACTTCGCCCCAGCAGGAGAACCATGCCTCTGTAGGAGCGAGGCTTGCCCGCGATGCGGTCGCTGGGGTAACCGGCCGATGCTCGATTGCTCACGATAACGGTTGGTCTTCGGCATCGATGTTGAATGTCACACCGCTATCGCGAGCAAGCTTCGCTCCTACAGGGGGCGTGCTCACAACAAGAAAGAGGTCCCATGCCCAACCGTGCCGAGCTTGACGCCAACACCGCCCGCTGGCTGCCCTGGGTGGTGGCCATCGCCTTCTTCATGCAATCCCTCGACGGGACCATCCTCAACACCGCCCTGCCGGCCATGGCCCGCGACCTGGCGGAAGACCCATTGCGCATGCAGGGCGTAGTCATCGCCTACATGCTCACCGTGGCGCTGCTGATCCCGGCCTCCGGCTGGATCGCCGACCGCTTCGGCACCCGCAAGATTTTCTTCGGCGCCATCCTGTTGTTCAGCATCGGCTCGCTGCTCTGTGCCCTGTCCAACTCCCTGAGCCTGCTGGTCGGCGCCCGGGTAATCCAGGGCCTGGGCGGCGCCCTGATGCTGCCCGTCGGCCGATTGGTGGTGCTGCGCGCCTACCCGCGTTCGGAACTGGTGCGGATCATGGGCTTCATCACCATTCCCGGGCTGCTTGGCCCGCTGATCGGCCCGACCATGGGCGGCTGGATGGTGCAGTACCTGACCTGGCACTGGATCTTCCTGATCAACCTGCCGGTGGGCGTGATCGGCTGTTATGCCGTCTGGAAGTTCATTCCCGACCTGCGCGGCAGCGAACGCACGCGTTTCGACGGCCTGGGCTTTTTGCTGTTCGGCGCGGCGATGGTGCTGATCACCATCGCCATGGAAGGCCTGGGCGAACTGCACCTGCCGCACCTGCGGGTGATGTTGCTGCTGTTCGGCGGCCTGGCCTGCCTCGCGGCGTACTGGCTGCGGGCCGGGCACGTCGACAATCCGCTGTTCGCGCCTTCGCTGTTCAAGGTGCGGACCTTCGCCGTGGGCATCCTCGGCAACCTGTTCGCCCGCCTCGGCAGCGGTGCCCTGCCGTTCCTGGTGCCGCTGCTGCTGCAAGTGGCCCTCGGTTATTCACCGTCCCAGGCCGGGATGAGCATGCTGCCGCTGGCCGCCGCGGCGATGCTGGCCAAGTCCATCGCCCGTCCGCTGATCGAACACCTGGGCTACCGCATCGTCCTCACCGGCAACACCCTGGCGCTGGGGATCATGCTCGCCAGCATGGGCCTGGTCACGGAACAGACGCCCTACCCGCTGCTGCTGGGCATGCTGGCGGTGCTGGGGGCGATCAACTCGCTGCAGTTCACGGCGATGAACACCGTGACCCTGATCGACCTCGACGACGCCTCCGCCAGCAGCGGCAACAGCCTGCTGTCGGTGGTGGCGCAACTGTCCCTGAGCCTGGGGGTGGCCTGCGCCGGCGCGCTGCTCGGCGGCTTCACCGCCGAAGTCGGCAACGATGGCGTGAACACCGTGCTCGGCGCCTTCCAGCTGACCTTCCTCACGGTGGGGATCATGGCGATGCTGGCGGCGGCGATCTTCCTGCAGCTGTCGCCCAAGGACGGCCGGCGGGCGAAGAAGGTCCAGGAGCATATCGAGCACTGATCTCCCTCTTCGGTAGGAGCAGCCGGTCGACGTTCGATTGCTCGCGATGAGCGTCAAGGCAACGCGCTAGGTCAGGTACCTCGCGCTACCCTGGAGTTTTTTTCGCGAGCAAGCTCGCTCCTACAGGATTCGTGGGACCTGTGGGAGTTCTGGCTACTTTTCGTCCAGAAATTGCAGGTAAAGGGAGCGGGACTGATACACTGCGCGACATTTTGTTTTGCAGGCCCGTCCCGTGACCACCATTGCCACCGCTTTTAATACTTTGCCGCTGTCCGCCGCCATGCTGGCTAACCTCGACTCACTCGGTTATGCCCAGATGACGCCGGTCCAGGCGCAAAGCTTGCCGGTGATCCTCAAGGGGATGGACCTGATCGCCCAGGCCAAGACCGGCAGCGGCAAGACCGCCGCGTTCGGCATCGGCCTGCTGAACCCGATCAATCCGCGCTACTTCGGTTGCCAGGCCCTGGTGATCTGCCCGACCCGCGAGCTGGCCGACCAGGTGGCCAAGGAAATCCGTCGCCTGGCCCGCGCCGAAGACAACATCAAGGTCCTGACCCTTTGCGGCGGCGTGTCCTTCGGCCCGCAGATCGCCTCGCTGGAGCACGGCGCGCACATCATCGTCGGCACCCCGGGCCGCCTGTCCCAGCACCTGCGCAAGGGTTCGCTGAAACTCGACGGTCTCAACACCCTGGTCCTCGACGAAGCCGACCGCATGCTGGACATGGGCTTCTACGACCCGATCGAAGAAATCATCGCCTACACCCCCGAGCGCCGGCAGACCCTGCTGTTCTCCGCCACTTACCCGGTGGGCATCAAGCAGCTGGCCTCGAAGTTCATGCGCGACCCGCAGCAGGTGAAGGCCGAAGCCCTGCACGCCGACAGCCAGATCGAGCAGCGCTTCTACGAGATCTCGCCGGAAGAGCGCATCGACGCGGTGGTCAAGGTGCTGAACCACTTCCGCCCGCAATCCTGCGTGGCCTTCTGCTTCACCAAGCAGCAGGTCCAGGAAACCGTCGACCACCTGACCGCCAAGGGCATGTCCGCGGTGGGCCTGCACGGCGACCTGGAACAGCGCGACCGCGACCAGGTATTGGCGATGTTCGCCAACCGCAGCACCTCGGTGCTGGTGGCCACCGATGTGGCCGCCCGCGGCCTGGACATCGATGCCCTGGACATGGTGATCAACGTCGAGCTGGCGCGGGATTCGGAGATTCACATCCACCGCGTCGGCCGCACCGGCCGCGCCGGTGAGAAGGGCCTGGCGGTCAGCCTGGTGGCGCCGTCCGAAGCGCACCGCGCCCAGGCCATCGAGCAGTTGCAGAAGTCGCCCTTGAACTGGGAACAGATCGACAGCCTGAAATCCCAGGGCGGCGGCCCGCTGCTGCCGGCCATGAGCACCCTGTGCATCGGTGCCGGGCGCAAGGACAAAGTGCGTCCGGGCGACATCCTCGGCGCCCTGACCGGTGAAGCCGGCATCCCCGGCACCCAGGTCGGCAAGATCGCGATCTTCGACTTCCAGGCTTATGTCGCCGTGGACCGCGGCATCGCCAAGCAGGCCCTGCAACGCCTGAACAGCGGCAAGATCAAGGGCCGCTCGCTGCGCGTGCGCATCCTGTAATACCACCGCTTAACCTGTAGCCGCTGCCGCAGGCTGCGATCGCCCCGAAGGGGCGCGGGATCTTGAGATCGCTGAAGGCCTTCGGCCTTATCGCAGCCTGCGGCAGCGGCTACAGGATCGTTCGCCCCTATTGAGGACACCGTTTTGCGCTCTACCGAAGTCGTGATCATTGGCGCTGGCGCCGCAGGGTTGATGTGCGCGCTGACCGCGGCCGGTCGTGGCCGCCAGGTGATGCTGCTGGACCATGCCAACAAGGCCGGCAAGAAGATCCTCATGTCCGGCGGTGGGCGCTGCAACTTCACCAACATGTACACCGAGCCCGGCAACTTCCTCTCGCAGAACCCGCACTTCTGCAAGTCGGCCCTGGCCCGCTACACCCAATGGGATTTCATCGGCCTGGTGGCCAAGCACGGCGTGCCGTACCACGAGAAAAAGCTCGGCCAGCTGTTCTGCGACAACAAGTCCAGCGACATCCTCGGCATGCTGCTCGACGAGTGCGACCAGGTCGGCGTGCAGCTGCACCTGGACACCTCGATCCAGCAGATCGAGAAGCTCGACACCGGCTACCTGCTGGAAACCACCCTCGGCCAGCTCCAGTGCGAATCCCTGGTGATCGCCACCGGCGGCCTGTCGATTCCGACCCTGGGCGCCACCGGCTTCGGTTATCAGGTCGCCAAGCAGTTCGGCCACGAGCTGCTGCCGACCCGCGCGGGCCTGGTGCCGTTCACCATCACCGACCAGCTCAAGGAGCTGTGCGGCGAGCTGTCCGGCACCTCGGTGGACTGCCTGGTGAGCTGCAACGACATGAGTTTCCGCGAGAACATCCTGTTCACCCACCGCGGCCTGAGCGGCCCGGCGATCCTGCAGATTTCCTCGTACTGGCAACCCGGCGACACGCTGGAGATCAACCTGCTGCCGGACCACGACGTACCGGGCTGGCTGCAACAGCAGCAGGCCGAGCGTCCCAACAGCGAGCTCAAGACCCTGCTCGGCGAGATCTTCACCAAGAAGATGGCCGGCCTGCTGGCCGACAATTGGTTCGTCTCCAAGCCGATGAAGCAGTACACCCACGCCGAGCTGGCGGACATCGCCAGCAAGCTGGCGAACTGGCAACTGGTGCCCGCCGGCACCGAGGGTTATCGCACCGCCGAGGTGACCCTGGGCGGCGTCGACACCCGCGAGGTGTCGTCCAAGACCATGGAATCGCTGAAAAGCCCGGGGCTGTATTTCATCGGTGAGGTATTGGATGTCACCGGCCACCTGGGCGGCTTCAACTTCCAGTGGGCCTGGGCCTCGGGTTACGCGGCCGCGCAGTACGTCTGATCCGCTTCCTGGCGCTCACCCGATCCCTGTAGCCGCTGCCGCAGGCTGCGATAGGTCCGCAGGACCTCGGAGGACGCCAGATCGCTGCGCCCCTTCGGGTCGATCGCAGCCTTCGGCAGCGGCTACAGGTACCGATGAACATCAGCAGGAACAGAATTTGCTGGCGGATGTGACGACCCCATTGCGCGGGCGTCAATACTGGCTCAATTTAGCGGCATCGCCCCGGAAGGCTTTCTCACTTCATGTCATCGACCAGCTTTCGTCAGTCACTGCGGCGCCTTTGGGCGCTGGATAAATTCAGCTACAGCGTGCGGGTGTTCATCGCTCTGACCGGGAGCATGGCGCTGTGCTGGTACCAGGACGAAATGGCTTTGCTGATCCCGTTGTTCCTGGGGATTATCGCCAGCGCCCTGGCCGAGACCGACGACAGCTGGCAAGGCCGGATCAATGCCCTGGCCGTGACCCTGGTGTGCTTCAGCGTCGCCGCCCTTTCCGTCGAACTGTTGTTCCCCTACCCCTGGATCTTCGTGATCGCCCTGGCGCTGGCCAGCTTTGGCCTGACCATGCTCGGCGCCCTGGGCGAACGTTACGGGGCGATCGCCTCGGCGACCCTGATCCTGTCGGTCTACACCATGATCGGCGTGGACCAGCGCGGCGGCGCCGTCACCGACTTCTGGCACGAACCGCTGCTGCTGGTGGCCGGCGCTGCCTGGTACGGCCTGCTGTCGGTGCTGTGGCAGGCGATGTTTTCCAACCAGCCGGTGCAGCAGAGCCTGGCGCGCCTGTTCCGCGAGCTGGGCTATTACCTCAAGCTCAAGTCGTCGCTGTTCGAACCGATTCGCCAACTGGACGTGGAAGCGCGCCGGCTGGAGCTGGCGCAGCAGAACGGCCGGGTGGTGGCGGCCCTGAACGCCGCCAAGGAAATCATCCTGCACCGGGTCGGCAACGGCCGGCCGGGCTCGAAAGTCAGCCGCTACCTGAAGCTGTACTTCCTCGCCCAGGACATCCACGAACGCGCCAGCTCGTCCCACTACCCCTACAACGCCCTGGCCGATGCGTTCTTCCACAGCGACGTGCTGTTCCGCTGCCAGCGCCTGCTGCGTCAGCAAGGCAAGGCCTGCCGGGCCCTGGGCGAATCCATCCAGCTGCGCCAGCCCTTCGTCTACGACGCCAGCTTCGCCGAGGCCCTGAGCGACCTGCACGCCTCCCTGGAACACCTGCGCATCCAGAGCAACCCGGCCTGGCGCGGCCTGCTGCGTTCGCTGCGGGCGCTGGCCGCCAACCTCGGCACCCTCGACCGCCTGCTCAGCGACGCCAGCAACCCCGACGCCCTGGCCGACGCCACCGACAGCAGCCTGCTGGACCGTTCGCCGCGCAACCTCAAGGACGTCTGGACCCGCCTGCGCACCCAGCTGACCCCGACATCGCTGCTGTTTCGCCACGCCCTGCGCCTGCCCCTGGCCCTGAGCATCGGCTATGGCATGGTGCACCTGATCCACCCGTCCCAGGGTTACTGGATCATCCTCACCACCCTGTTCGTCTGCCAGCCGAACTACGGCGCCACGCGGCGCAAGCTGGGCCAGCGGATCATCGGCACCGCCATCGGCCTGGTGGTCGCCTGGGCGCTGTTCGACCTGTTCCCCAGCCCGCTGGTGCAGTCGCTGTTCGCCATCGCTGCCGGGGTGGTGTTCTTTACCAACCGCACCACCCGCTACACCCTGGCCACCGCCGCCATCACCATCATGGTGTTGTTCTGTTTCAACCAGGTGGGCGACGGCTACGGGCTGTTGCTTCCGCGCCTGTTCGATACCCTGCTGGGCAGCCTGATCGCCGGCCTGGCGGTGTTCCTGTTCCTGCCGGACTGGCAGGGCCGACGCCTGAACAAGGTGCTGGCCAATACCCTGACCTGCAACAGCATCTACCTGCGGCAGATCATGCAGCAGTACGCGGCCGGCAAGAGCGACGACCTGGCGTACCGCCTGGCCCGGCGCAATGCCCATAACGCCGACGCGGCGCTGTCCACCACCCTGGCCAACATGCTGATGGAGCCTGGGCACTTCCGTAAGGAAGCGGACGTCGGCTTTCGTTTCCTGGTGCTGTCGCACACCTTGCTCAGCTACCTCTCCGGCCTCGGCGCGCACCGGGAAACCCAGTTGCCGACGGAAGTCCGCGAGCACCTGATCGATGGGGCCGGGGTCAGCCTGGCCAGCAGCATCGATGAAATTGCCCAGGGCCTGGCAAGCAAGCAGCCGGTGGCGATCCAGAGCGATACCGAAGAAGCCCTGGCCAACGAGCTGGAGCAGATGCCGGACGAGATCGATGAAGGCCAACGGCTGGTGCAGACCCAACTGGCACTGATCTGCCGCCAACTGGGCCCCTTGCGGACCCTGGCGGCGCACCTGATCAAGGACACCGGCGAAGAACAGGCCGCGTAGCCGCTGCCGCAGGCTGCGATCGCCTCCGCAGGAGGCGCAAGCTTTCAAGCACGCCGCAGGTTTCAGCCTTGGCGCCCAGCTTGCCGCAATAGCTTTAATGGCGCCGTTTACATCCCGTGCTGGCGCAGCAAGCGGTCGTAGCTGCCGTCGGCTTTCATCGCCTCGATCTCCCGGTCGAACTTCGCCACGATCTGCGCATGCGCGGGGTTCTTCAGGCTGACCAGGATATGCAGGCCGTTCTCGCTCAGGGAATTGGGCAGAAACTCCACCGCATTGCGTACCCGTGGCGACTCCCGCGCCAGGTAATAGCGGGCGACGTATTCGTCTTCCAGGGTCAGCTTGACCCGGTCGGCCGCCAGCATGCGCACCGCCATCGCGAAGTTGTGCACCAGGACCTTCTGCAGCTCCGGATCGCTGTCGAAATCGGGCGAGTAGGCATAACCACGCACCACGGCGATGGGGTACTGGTGCAATTGCTTGAGGTTGGTGTATTCGACGGGGGTATCCTTGCGCCGGATGAAACGCACCCGATTGACCAGGTACTCCGAGGAGAACTGCCCCAGCTGGGTGCGGGCCTCATTGAACCAGGCATTCACCAGCACGTCGTAACGGCCCTCGCCGACGCCGAGCAGGGCCCGCGCCCAGGGCACCTGTTCGAACTCGCTGGCGTAACCGGCCCGGGCCAGCGCGGTGCTGACGATGTCGGTGGCCAGCCCGCCGTTGACCAGCGTCGCATCCGTGAAGGGCGGCCAGGCGTCGGCCACCAATCGCAATTTTTCCGCATAAGCGCT
Organism: Pseudomonas sp. RW409; assembly: GCF_003184125.1. Classification (NCBI taxonomy): domain Bacteria; kingdom Pseudomonadati; phylum Pseudomonadota; class Gammaproteobacteria; order Pseudomonadales; family Pseudomonadaceae; genus Pseudomonas; species Pseudomonas sp. RW409. Next base: position 1,230,373 of record NZ_QHHP01000042.1, read on the forward strand.
CTGGCCCAGCAACAGCAATCCGATCAAAGCAAAAGCTCGATGCAATCGCAGCATGCTAAAAGATCCTTAGCGGGCGGACAGCCCTGCGTGTTTTTGCCCAGACTCGAGGTTCTCCGGCCGGTGGACGGCCGCGATCCAGCTCCTAACAGTAGCTTATGGGCGCCACTGCACGGCGCTTCAGCGCAGATTACACAAAGAAGCCAGCCACGAACCAACGCGATGATGGCATTTTGACCTGCCTCACAGAATTGCCACTGCGCCGCCAGGCAAGACAAGCCACCCGCCAGGCGCTTAACATCCGGGCACAGCTTTCCAAAGGATGAAACGATGACAATCGAATGGGTCTGCAAACACCACACCGATCTGGGCAAGGAGCAGTTGTACGCGATCCTGCGGTTGCGTACCGAAGTCTTCGTGGTCGAGCAGAAATGCGCTTACCAGGAAGTCGATGGCCAGGACCTGGAAGGCGACACCTGTCACCTGATGGCCTGGGACGATGACCAGTTGGTGGCTTACCTGCGCCTGCTCGACCCGGTCTCCCAGGGTGGCGACGTGGTCATCGGCCGCGTAGTGATTGCCCCGCAAGCCCGGGGCAAGGGGCTGGGCCATGAACTGATGGAGCACGCCCTGAAACAGGCGCAGAAACACTGGCCGCACACGCCGATCTATCTGTCGGCCCAGGCGCATTTGCAGGGGTATTACGGGCGCTACGGCTTCAACGTCGTGGGCGAGGAGTACCTGGAAGACGATATCCCGCATATCGGCATGCGCCGCAGCTGATACCGCGATCGCGAGCCTGCTGCCGCCAGCAGGTTCGCATTCACACCAGTGGGCTGCCGGGCTCCCTCAGGGATACTCCAGCACCGCCTTGATCCGCGACAGATTCGCCTCGATCCAGCCCTTGTCGATCGCGCCCCAGTTTTTGATCCGATAGCTGCCGGCATGATTGCGCGCACCGTCCTGCTGTTCGAACTCACAGACGATGTCCAGATCCGCCAGGGCGGCGATGGTGTCCTGCGCCGTGCGCCGCGGCATGCCGGTCGCCTCGGTCAGGGCCGGGACGTTGCTGGCCAGGCCGCTGTCGATCAGGTAGGCCACGTACAGCCGGCGGTAAAAACTGCTCTTGGTCTTGCTCACGTCCATAGCCCGCTCCTTGCCCAGGGTCACTCGGCCCCGCCCGGGCGCGCTTGCAGGTCGCGCCAGGTCAGGTAGACCCGCAGGTCGAATTCCAGTTGGTGATAGCCCGGCAGCATATGCTCGCAGAGCTTGTAGAAGGCCTTGTTGTGCTCGCTTTCCTTGAAGTGCGCCAGCTCGTGGACAACGATCATGCGCAGGAACTCCGGCGCCGCTTCCTTGAACAGCGAGGCGATGCGGATTTCCTTCTTGGCCTTGAGCTTGCCGCCCTGGACCCGCGAAATCGTGGTGTGCAGGCCCAGGGCGCGGTGCGTCAGGTCCAGGCGGTTGTCGAACAGCACCTTGTCGATGGCCGGGGCATTGCGCAGGTACTCCTGCTTCAACTCCAGGGCATAGCCGTACAGCGCCTTGTCGCTCTGCACCCCATGCTTGCCGGGGTAACGCTGGCTCAGGTAGTCGCCCAGCCGCCCTTGCGCGATCAGCTGGCGCACTTGTTCTTGCAGGGTGGCGGGATAGGCCTGGAGGTATTTCAACGCGGTCATGGGGCGGCAACGCAATCACGAAAGGCCGCCAGTGTAGCGAATTCAACCCGGCAAAGCGCTCCAGTCGAAGGGCTCGGCGAAGCGTTCGGCATCCGCGGCGATCAACGGCCGTGCCACCAGGAAACCCTGCACGTACTCGCAGCCGTTGGCCTGCAGCCAGCGGTACTGTTCCAGGGTTTCCACGCCTTCGGCGATCACCAGCACACCGAACGCCTTGCACAGGTCGATCACGCAGCGCGCCAGCGCCGCATCCCGCGTCGAATCCGGCAACCTGGCGATCAGGTGGCGGTCGAGCTTGAGGGTATCGAGCTCCAGGTCCCGCAGATGAGCCAACGAACAGTCGCCCGAACCGAAGTCGTCCAGCGCCACCCGCACCCCGAGGCTGCGTAACAGGCGCAGTTGCTTGCGCGACTCATCGAGGTTCTGGGTCAAGGCGCTTTCCGTAATCTCGACTTCCAGTTGCCAAGGCTCCAGGCCATGACGTTCCAGGACCTGGCGCAGTTCGGTGGCCAGGTTCGGCATGGCGAACTGGGTGCCGCTCAAGCTCACGGCGAGCACGGTCTGCTCGGCGAACAGGGTTTTCCAGGACGCCCGCTGGCTCGTACTCTGCTGGTAGATCCAGCTGCCCAGGCGACTGATCAGCCGCGCTTCCTCCAGCAGCGGCAGGAACAACCCCGGCGGCACATCGCCGACGCTCGGATGCCGCCAGCGCAACAAGGCTTCGAAACCGCGCAGGCGCCCGTCGGCAATCGCCACCTGGGGCTGGTACACCAGGTTGAACTCCTTGCGCTCGACCGCACTGCGCACACTTTCCTCGAGCATCAGTCGCGAACGGGCACGGCCATTCATTTCGTGGTCGTAATAACGGTATTGCTGGCGCCCGGCACGCTTGGACTCGTACATGGCGATGTCCGCCGCGCGCATCAGGCCATCCAGGTTGGAGCCGCAATCGGGGTAGATGGCGATGCCGATGCTGGCCCCCAGGGCGACATCCAGGCCGTCGATCTGCTGACAGATGGATATCCGTTCGATGAGCTTCTCGGAAATCTTCGCCGCCTGTTCCGGAAACTCCAGTTCCAGCAAGGCGGTGAACTCGTCGCCGCCCATGCGCGCCAGGATGTCGAAGGAGCGCAGGCAGGCTTTCATCTGCTCGGACACCCAGCGCAGCACCCGGTCCCCCGCGTCGTGCCCCAGGGAATCGTTGACCCGCTTGAAACCATCCAGGTCCAGGTACAGCAGCACCAGCGACTTGTCCGAGCGCTCGCTGCGCAGCAACACGCTTTCCACGGTCTGGTAGAAGCCGCGCCGGTTGAGCAGGCCAGTCAGCGGATCGGTCACCGCCTGGTATTCCAGTTGCTGGTGCAGGTGGCGGACTTCCGACATGTCGAGCAGGGTCACCACCATCGCCTTCTGTTCGCTCGGCAACGGCGCGCAGGACAACGCCACCGACACCTGCTGGCCCGGCAGGGTACGCAGCGTGGCGTCGTGCAGGCGGTAGGTCTCGCCCTTGCGATAGCAGGCATACAGCTCGGATTCGGCCCACTGCGGCACATGGGGTTTTTGCAGATAGTCGAGCAGCGCCGAGCCCTCCAGCTCGCTCACCGGAGCGTCGAGCAAACGCGAGATCGCCGGGTTGGCGAAACGGACGATCCCGCCTTCATCCACCACCAGAATCCCTTCCGCGGCGTTTTCCAGCACCGAGGCGTTGAAGGCCCGGGCGTTCTCCAGGTCGTGGCTCAGGCGCTGCAGCGCACGGCGGTTGCGCTGCTGCTCCAGCAACGCCTGGACCTTGGGCTTGAGGATCTGCGGGTCGAACGGCTTGAACAGGTAATCCACCGCACCGCTGGCGTAGCCCTTGATCACGGCGTCCTTGGACTGCTCGTTGGCGGTCAGGAAAATGATCGGGGTCAGGCGGGTTCGCTGGCTGCCGCGCATCAGGCGGGCGACTTCGAAACCGTCCATTTCCGGCATCTGCACATCCAGCAACACCAGATCGATGTCGTGTTCCAGTAACAGACCCAGGGCCTCGACGCCCGAGGCGGCGGTCATGACCTGCCAGTCGTGGCGCTGCAGGAGTGCGCGCATGCTGAGCAGGTTTTCGGGGTAATCATCAACAATCAGTAAGACCGAGCTGGCTTCACCTGGCCGAGTTTGCGCGCATTCCATGCTGCTTCTCTTGTCTGTGTAGGGCCGGCCTGCGAAGAAGACCGGACAAAAACTGAGCCTTCACTCTAGACCCGGAACCCGCAAAGCAGAAGCTGTCACAGCGCCATCATCTAACCAAAGCCCCAGGCTCCCGACTAACGGTCAACCCCATAGGCGCTGAAAGCGGTGGAGGCATTTTTTCGACAGATGGTTGACGCCAATTATCCGCCGGACGGGCATTAACAAAAGCAGCTTCTACGCTTATAAAGACCGCCTTCAAAAGCGCAGGCTAAAGCCTTTGTCGGCTTTTCATCCGGCACCAAATCGGGAAGCTTTGACTATGATCGACCTCGCAACCTGGAATCTGAGCATTCCCGAAGGCAGTCCACCGGCGACCATCGACACCCCCAAACTGGTGGATGGCTTCAAGGACCAGTATTTCCATTCCGACACCGGCACCCTGTTCTTCTGGTCGCCCGTCACCGGCTCCCGCACCGCCAACGCCATCTACCCGCGCAGCGAGCTGCGTGAAACCTACGCCAACGGCACCCTGAAGAACTGGACCTACCCGGAAGCCGACAACCTGCTCTACGCCACCCTGGCGGTGAACCAGGTGCCGTCCACGGGCAAGATCGTCATCGGCCAGATCCACGCCTACAACAGCACCAAGCCGCTGGTGAAGGTCGAGTACCAGTACAAGACCACCACCCAGAGCGGCAACATCGTCGCCAAGGTCCGCATGCATCCGGACGATGCCGATAGCCGGGTGATCATCGTCGCCGAGAACGTGCCGCTGGACCGCGAGTTCTCCTACCTGATCCACCTCAGCCCCGGGGGCGCGCTGGGCGTCAGCGCCGCGGGCTACCAATGGGACACCCAGATCAGCAGCACCTGGCGCGACAAGCCGCTGTACTTCAAGGCCGGGGTGTATGTGCAGGACAACACCGGCTACACCACCGAAGGCGGCAAGGTGACCTTCTACAAGCTGGATATCGATCACAACGAAACCTGATCTTCCGTAGGAGCGAGGCTTGCCCGCGATGAGGGCCTGACATTCGCCATGGATGTCGCCTGGCAGACCGCTATCGCGGGCAAGCCTCGCTCCTGCACGATGAGGTGTTTGCCACAGGCACAAAAAAGCCCGCATCGCTGCGGGCTTTTTCGTGAAACGCTAAGGCTTAGTTGACCTTGGCGTTCAGCTCACCTTTGAGGTAACGCTGGAACATCGCTTCCAGGGAGATCGGCTTGATCTTCGAAGCGTTGCCGGCGGTGCCGAAGGCTTCGTAACGGGCAATGCACACGTCGCGCATGGCGGTTACGGTGGCGCCGAAGAACTTGCGCGGGTCGAACTCGCTCGGGTTGGTGGCCATCAGGCGACGCATCGCACCGGTGGACGCCAGGCGCAGGTCGGTGTCGATGTTGACCTTGCGCACGCCGTACTTGATGCCTTCGACGATTTCTTCAACCGGCACGCCGTAGGTTTCCTTGATGTCGCCGCCGTACTGGTTGATGATCGCCAGCCACTCTTGCGGAACCGAAGACGAACCGTGCATCACCAGGTGGGTGTTGGGGATGCGCTTGTGGATCTCTTTGATGCGGTCGATCGCCAGCACGTCGCCGGTAGGCGGCTTGGTGAACTTGTAGGCACCGTGGCTGGTACCGATGGCGATGGCCAGGGCGTCGACCTGGGTCTTCTTGACGAAGTCCGCGGCTTCTTCCGGGTCGGTCAGCATCTGGCTGTGGTCCAGCACGCCTTCGGCGCCGATGCCGTCTTCTTCACCGGCCATGCCGGTTTCCAGGGAACCCAGGCAGCCCAGCTCGCCTTCTACCGAAACGCCGCAGGCGTGAGCCATGGCCACGGTCTGCTGGGTCACGCGCACGTTGTACTCGTAGTCGGTCGGGGTCTTGCCGTCTTCACCGAGGGAGCCGTCCATCATGACCGAGGAGAAGCCCAGCTGGATCGAACGCTGGCAGACGTCAGGGCTGGTGCCGTGGTCCTGGTGCATGCACACCGGGATGTGCGGGAATTCTTCGATCGCCGCCAGGATCAGGTGGCGCAGGAAAGGCGCGCCGGCGTATTTGCGGGCACCGGCCGAAGCCTGGACGATCACCGGAGAGTCAGTCTTGTCAGCTGCTTCCATGATGGCGCGCATCTGTTCAAGGTTGTTGACGTTGAAGGCTGGAACGCCGTAGCCGAATTCGGCTGCGTGGTCCAGCATCTGGCGCATGCTGATGAGTGCCATTGTGTGTATCTCTCCCGGTCGAGGGTCGTTAATCGTGCAAGCCTGCCGTAGCGGCGGCTGCTATTCAAGTGATTGCAGATCGGGGGTCAGCCCGGCCTGCCGATTCGTTACTGCATCAATCTCAAGAGTCGCGCCTCTCTCTGTAGGAGCGAAGCTTGCTCGCGATCAGGGTCATCACATTCAACATCTCTGTTGACGGTTGGATCGCTATCGCGAGCAAGCTTCGCTCCTACAGGTTCAGCATCGGCTCCCGGCCTACGGCGCTTTACAGCCGCGGCCGATCAAATCGTTGGTGGCGACCCAGTAAACCAGGCCTTCGTCACCTTTTTCGTGAAACGCCAGCATGTCGTTGCTGTACAGCGAACCGGAACCGCTCGGCTCCAGCTTCAGGCGATAGACCTGGTCGGCCCCGCCCAGCCGCACATCGACTTCCTTGCGGCTGCTGTCGGTGTAGCGCCAGACCACTTGCGCCTGGCTGTCGCACACCCAGGTCGTCCAGTTGTCCGTCTCGGCCGGCTTGAACAGGTCGAAGTTGGCGCAACCTGCCAGCAATCCCAGCGCAGCCACGGCGATAAAGCCTTTCATCGGTGTTCCTCGACTGACGGCCCACGGCCGCCAGCACAGCGCGTTATCGAATCAGACCCGTCAAGGGCAACCATGTTCCTTGGCCTTGGCTGGAGTCTCGTACTTGTCCAGACCATCGGGTCCCATGCGCTTGTTGATCACCGGCGCGGTCTCGGCCTGCCAGTCGGCCTGATAGCAGCCTCTCTCTGGCTCTCCCGACTCGGGCTCCGGCTGGGCAGGCTGGCTGCCGCAACCGGCCAGCAAGCCCGCAACGATCAACAGCGGTAACGTCTTGACCATATGAACACTCCTTTGCCTGGCCATTGGGACTTCAGGCTTTGGCCCGGCTTTCCAGGACTTCGACCGCCGGCAGCACCTTGCCTTCGACGAATTCGAGGAAAGCGCCACCGCCGGTAGAAATGTAGGAGATTTGCTCGGCTACGCCATATTTATCGATGGCCGCCAGGGTGTCGCCGCCGCCGGCGATGGAGAACGCCGCACTTTCCGCGATGGCCTGGGCCAGCACCTTGGTGCCGTTACCGAACTGGTCGAACTCGAACACACCGACCGGACCGTTCCACAGGATGGTCTTGGACGATTTCAGCAGCTCGGCGAAGTTCGCCGCGGTTTGCGGGCCGATGTCCAGGATCATGTCGTCGGCGGCCACCTCGGCAATCAGCTTGACGGTGGCGGTCGCGCTTTCGGCGAACTCCTTGGCCACTACCACGTCCACTGGCAGCGGCACGCTGACCTTGGCGGCGATGGCGCGAGCGGTATCCAGCAGGTCCGGCTCGTACAGCGACTTGCCGACCGGGTGACCGGCAGCGGCGAGGAAGGTGTTGGCGATGCCGCCGCCGACGATCAGTTGGTCGCAGATCTGGCTCAGGCTGTTGAGCACGTCGAGCTTGGTCGACACCTTGGAGCCGGCAACGATAGCGGCCATCGGCTTGGCCGGGGCGCCCAGGGCCTTGCCCAGCGCTTCCAGCTCGGCGGCCAGCAGCGGACCGGCAGCGGCGACCTTGGCGAACTTGGCCACGCCGTGGGTCGAGCCCTCGGCGCGGTGCGCGGTGCCGAAGGCGTCCATCACGAACACGTCGCACAGGGCGGCGTATTGCTGGGCCAGCTCGTCGGCGTTCTTTTTCTCGCCCTTGTTGAAGCGCACGTTCTCGAACAGCACGATGTCGCCGGCCTTGACGTCGACGCCGCCCAGGTAGTCGGCCACCAGCGGTACTTCGCGACCCAGGGCACGGCTCAGGTAGTCGGCCACTGGCTTGAGGCTGTTCTCGGCGGAGAACTCGCCTTCGGTCGGACGACCGAGGTGCGAGCAGACCATCACGGCCGCGCCTTTTTCCAGGGCCAGCTTGATGGTCGGCAGCGAAGCCAGGATACGCGCATCGCTGGTGACAACACCGTCCTTGACTGGGACGTTGAGGTCTTCGCGGATCAGTACGCGCTTACCTTGCAGATCGAGGTCGGACATCTTCAACACGGTCATGGGTCGCAATTCCTGGGTTACTGTTTTTTTGGAAACGGGAAGTTAAGAGACAGCTTTGGGTGCAGCGGCTTGCAGATAGTGTCCTGCAACATCCAGCATTCGGTTGGCAAAACCCCATTCGTTGTCGAACCAGGCCAGGATGTTCACCAGCCGCGGGCCGGAAACACGGGTCTGGCTGGCATCGACGATCGCCGAATGCGGATCATGGTTGAAATCACAACTGGCGTGCGGCAACTCGGTGTAGGCCAACAGGCCCTTGAGCGGACCGCTGGTGGCGGCCTCGCGCAGGATCCGGTTGACTTCGCCGGTGTCGGTATCGCTCACGGTCTGCATCGTGATGTCGAGGCAAGACACGTTGACGGTCGGCACGCGCACAGCTTTGGCCTGAATTCGCCCGGCAAGTTCCGGCAGCAGCCGCTCGATGCCACGCGCCAGACCAGTGGACACCGGGATCACCGACTGGAACGCCGAACGGGTGCGGCGCAGGTCTTCGTGGTGATAGGCGTCGATCACCGGCTGGTCGTTCATCGCCGAGTGGATGGTGGTGATCGACACATATTCCAGACCGATGGCCTGGTCCAGCAGGCGCAACAGCGGCACGCCGCAGTTGGTGGTGCAGGATGCGTTGGACACCAGCAGCTCGGCGCCGGTCAGGCAGTCCTGGTTGACGCCGTAGACGATGGTGGCGTCGACATCCGCCTCGCTGGCCATCGGCTGGGAAAACAGCACCCGCGGCGCGCCGGCGTCGAGAAAGCGCTGGCCGTCTTCACGGGTGTGATAGGCGCCGGAACATTCGAGCACCAGGTCGACGCCCAGGGACGCCCAATCGATGCCTTCGGGGGTGGCACTGCGCAGGACCTTCACGCAGTTGCCATTGATATGCAGACAATCGCCATCGACCTTCACCTCGCCGGGAAACCGGCCGTGGGTGGAGTCGAAGCGTGTCAGGTATTCCACGCTGGCCATGTCGGCCAGGTCGTTGATCGCGACAATCTCGAACCCGGCCGCAGCCCCCCGTTCGAACAGGGCACGCAAGACACAACGACCGATCCGGCCGTAGCCGTTGAGTGCAACTTTATAGGGACGCGGTTGAGGCATGGGGTTCTCGATTACCGGGGTGAATCCATCACTGTCGTGTTGCCAGCTCCATTGTCATCGCGGGCAAGCCTCGCGCCTACGGGATCGTGATGATCTGTAGGAACGAGGCTTGCCCGCGAAGAACAGCAGACAACGCGACTGGCGGACTTAGTCTTCCAGCAGCTCTTCAGCCTGACCCAGGATGTTCTCCAGGGTGAAACCGAACTCTTCGAACAAGGCCGGCGCAGGCGCCGACTCGCCGTAGGTGGTCATGCCGATGACGCGACCTTCCAGGCCGACGTACTTGTACCAGTAGTCCGCGTGAGCGGCCTCGATGGCGATACGGGCGCTGACCTGCAGCGGCAGGACCGACTGTTTGTAACCGGCGTCCTGAGCATCGAACACGCTGGTGCATGGCATGGACACCACGCGCACCTTACGGCCCTGCTCGGTCAGTTTGTCGAAGGCCTGCACCGCCAGGCCGACTTCGGAACCGGTGGCGATCAGGATCAGCTCAGGCTCGCCTACGCAGTCCTTGAGCACGTAGCCGCCGCGGCTGATTGCGGCGATCTGCACGGCATCGCGGGTCTGATGCTGCAGGTTCTGGCGGGAGAAGATCAGCGCCGAAGGACCGTCCTTGCGCTCGATCGCGCTTTTCCAGGCCACAGCCGATTCCACGGCATCGGCTGGACGCCAGGTGTCGAGGTTCGGGGTGCAGCGCAAGCTGGCGATCTGCTCGATCGGCTGGTGCGTCGGGCCGTCTTCGCCCAGACCGATGGAGTCGTGGGTGTAGACGTGGATCACGCGCTGCTTCATCAGGGCCGACATGCGTACCGCGTTGCGGGCGTATTCCATGAACATCAGGAAGGTCGCGCCGTAAGGCACCAGGCCACCGTGCAGGGCCACGCCGTTCATGATGGCGGTCATGCCGAACTCGCGAACGCCGTAGTACATGTAGTTGCCGCTGGCGTCTTCGGCGCTGACGCCCTTGCAGCCTTTCCACAGGGTCAGGTTGGAACCGGCCAGGTCGGCCGAACCGCCGAGGAATTCCGGCAGCAGCGGGCCGAACGCGTTCAAGGCGTTCTGGCTGGCTTTACGGCTGGCGATGGTTTCGCCCTTGGCCGCGACTTCGGCGATGTAGGCATCGGCCTTCTCGGAGAAGTCGGCCGGCAGGTCACCGCTCAGGCGACGCACCAGCTCGTTGGCCAGCTCAGGGAATTCGGCGGAGTAGGCGGAGAAACGCTGGTCCCACTCGGCTTCGACGGCGCGACCGGTTTCCTTGGCATCCCACTCGGCGTAGATGTCGGCCGGGATTTCGAACGGGCCGTGGTTCCACTTCAGCGCGGCGCGGGTCAGGGCGATTTCCTCGGCACCCAGTGGCGCGCCGTGGCAGTCTTCCTTGCCTTGCTTGTTCGGCGAACCGAAACCGATGGTGGTCTTGCAGCAGATCAGGGTCGGCTGCTCGCTTTTGCGCGCGGTGTCGATCGCGGTCTTGATCTCTTCAGGGTCGTGACCGTCGACGTTGCGGATCACCTGCCAGTTGTAGGCTTCGAAACGCTTTGGCGTGTCATCGGTGAACCAGCCTTCGACTTCGCCGTCGATGGAAATGCCGTTGTCATCGTAGAAGGCGATCAGCTTGCCCAGGCCCAGGGTGCCGGCCAGGGACGCGACTTCATGGGAAATGCCTTCCATCATGCAGCCATCGCCCAGGAACACGTAGGTGTGGTGGTCGACGACGTTGTGGCCGGGACGGTTGAACTGCGCCGCCAGGACCTTTTCCGCCAGGGCGAAGCCCACGGCATTGGCCAGGCCTTGGCCCAGCGGGCCGGTGGTGGTCTCGACGCCCGGGGTGTAGCCGAACTCCGGGTGGCCCGGGGTGCGGCTGTGCAGCTGGCGGAAGCTCTTCAGGTCGTCGATGGTGACGTCGTAGCCAGTCAGGTGCAGCAGCGAGTAGATCAGCATCGAGCCGTGGCCGTTGGACAGCACGAAGCGGTCACGGTCGGCGAAGGATGGATTGCTCGGGTTGTGCTTCAGGTAGTCACGCCAAAGTACCTCGGCGATATCCGCCATACCCATAGGGGCACCGGGATGGCCGCTGTTGGCTTTTTGCACGGCATCCATGCTGAGGGCACGAATGGCGTTGGCACGCTCACGACGGCTTGGCATCGCTGATCTCCTGGGGGTTATCTAAGTCGAGTTGGATAAAACGAATCGGAAAAAGGCGTGCATTTTCCCTCAGCGGTAGGCCGGGGGCAATGACAGATAATGACTCTGGCGCGTTTTTCCGGTCGATAAAGGGGCAATCGCCTGATGAAACCATTCCGCAGTTCGTCTGTAGAACATCACGACCTCCGTTAAGTGCCATCTATCGAGCAATATCAAAACTTTTTGATATTGGTCTTGCGAGGTTGGGGGTGCGTCACTAGACTGCTGGCCTTATGAATTTACGCGCGCCCTCCATTAGCCATGATGACTGTGATGAGCTGGCGGCCCTGTGCAAGGCCGGCGGCGATCCGCTGCGGCTGAATGTATTGCGCGCGCTGGCCAACGACTCGTTCGGCGTACTGGAACTGGCGCAGATCTTCGCCATTGGCCAGTCCGGCATGAGCCACCACCTGAAGGTGCTGGCCCAGGCCGAGCTGGTGGCGACCCGCCGCGAAGGCAACGCGATCTTCTACCGGCGCGCCCTGCCCCACACCGAACTGCTGGGCGGCCGGCTGCACGCCGCCCTGCTGGATGAAGTGGATAACCTGACGCTGCCCGGCGAAGTGCAATCGCGTATCGGCCTGGTGCACCGCCAGCGGGCGGCCGCCAGCCAGGACTTTTTCTCACGGGTCGCGGAGAAGTTTCGCGCCCAGCAGGACCTGATCGCAGGACTGCCCCAGTACCGCGAAAGCGTGCTGGCACTGCTCGACAAACTGAACTTCACGGACACCGCCACGGCGATCGAAGTCGGCCCCGGGGATGGCAGCTTCCTGCCGGAACTGGCCCACCGCTTCACCCGGGTGACCGCGCTGGACAACAGCCCGGCCATGCTCGAACTGGCACGCCAGGTCTGTGAACGCGAAACGCTGGCTAACGTCAGCCTGCAACTGGCCGATGCATTGAATGGCGTGAGCCTGACGGCCGATTGCGTGGTGCTGAACATGGTCCTGCACCATTTCGCCGCGCCGGCCGATGCGCTGAAACGCCTGGCCGGCTTGCTGCAACCGGGCGGCAGCCTGTTAGTGACAGAGTTGTGCAGCCACAACCAGAGTTGGGCCAGGGAGGCCTGCGGTGATCTCTGGCTGGGGTTTGACCAGGACGACCTGGCCCGCTGGGCCACCGCTGCGGGACTGGTTCCCGGAGAAAGTCTGTATGTAGGTTTACGTAATGGTTTCCAGATCCAGGTCCGCCACTTTCAGCGACCGGCTGGCGACACTCACCATCGGTAAATTTTAGGAAACCGTCGAGATGAGCGAATACTCCCTTTTCACCTCCGAGTCCGTGTCTGAAGGGCATCCGGACAAAATCGCCGACCAGATTTCCGATGCGGTGCTGGACGCCATCATTGCCCAGGACAAGCACGCCCGCGTAGCGGTGGAAACCCTGGTCAAGACCGGCGTGGCCATCGTCGCCGGCGAAGTCACCACCTCGGCCTGGGTTGACCTGGAGCAGATCGTTCGTGACGTGATCACCGACATCGGCTACACCAGCTCCGACGTCGGCTTCGACGGCGCGACCTGCGGCGTGATGAACATCATCGGCAAGCAGTCCCCCGACATCAACCAGGGTGTCGACCGCGCCAAGCCTGAAGACCAGGGCGCCGGCGACCAGGGCCTGATGTTCGGCTACGCCAGCAACGAAACCGACGTGCTGATGCCAGCCCCGATCACCTTCTCGCACCAACTGGTGCAGCGCCAGGCCGAAGCCCGCAAGTCCGGCCTGCTGCCGTGGCTGCGTCCGGATGCCAAGTCCCAGGTCACCTGCCGCTACGAAGGCGGCAAGGTGGTCGGCATCGACGCCGTGGTCCTGTCGACCCAGCACAACCCTGACGTGTCGTACAAAGACCTGCGCGAAGGCGTGATGGAGCTGATCGTCAAGCACGTGCTGCCGGCCGAGCTGCTGTCCAAGGACACCCAGTTCCACATCAACCCGACTGGCCAGTTCATCATCGGCGGCCCGGTCGGCGACTGCGGCCTGACCGGTCGCAAGATCATCGTCGACAGCTACGGCGGCATGGCCCGTCATGGCGGCGGCGCGTTCTCCGGCAAGGACCCATCGAAGGTCGACCGTTCGGCCGCCTACGCCGGTCGTTACGTGGCCAAGAACATCGTTGCCGCCGGCCTGGCCGAGCGCTGCGAAATCCAGGTGTCCTACGCCATCGGCGTGGCGCAACCGACTTCGATCTCGCTGAACACCTTCGGCACCGGCAAGATCAGCGACGACAAGATCATCAAGCTGGTCCGCGAAATTTTCGACCTGCGCCCTTACGCGATCACCACCATGCTCGACCTGCTGCACCCGATGTACCGCGAGACTGCGGCCTACGGCCACTTCGGCCGTACCCCGCAAACCAAGACCGTGGGTGATGACACCTTCACCACCTTCACCTGGGAAAAGACCGACCGCGCCGAAGCCCTGCGCGCCGCTGCCAGCCTGTAATCCCGGCAGCACTTACCCAAGCCCCGCACGGTTCGCCTTGCGGGGCTTTTTTGTGGCTGAAGGTTTCATGATTTGCAGGGCCGCTTACGGGAGCAAGCCTGATTCCTGCGGGTACAAGCTGGCTCGCGAAAAAACCGGCCCATCGTCAAACCCGCCCGCGAAATACCCGGCA
>NZ_QHHP01000009.1:0-1231 GCF_003184125.1 Pseudomonas sp. RW409
CTGTGGATTCAACCGGTCGATGCAACAGATTGGCTAAATCGTTCAGCGGGCGTTTCGTAGTTTAGTGTTTTCCGAGGACGACTGTTCAACTGCCTTGCCACTTCATTGAGCGTGGCTTGCGAGTGCTCCGCCAGGTCGGTCCCTTTCGGGAAGTACTGCCTTAACAACCCGTTGGTGTTCTCATTCGATCCCCGTTGCCAGGGACGATGGGGGTCGCAGAAGTAGACCTTGATGTCGGTCGCCACCGTAAAACGCTTATGGTCAGCCATCTCTTTGCCGCGATCCCACGTCAGCGATTGGTAGAGTTCCTCGGGGAGTTCGCGGGCGTTTTCGATCAGGGCGCTGATGACCGTCTCGGTATCCTTACCGGCCAACTTCACCAGCATCACGTAGCGGGTATTTCGCTCAACAAGAGTGGCGATCTGGCTGTTCCTGCTGCCGCACAGCAGGTCACCTTCCCAGTGACCAGGCACCGCCCGATCCTTAGCCGTGGCCGGGCGTTCGCGGATGGATACCGCGTCTGTGATTCGGCCGTGATTTTCTTTCTTCTGCGTGTGATGTCGCGAGCGACGCATGGCTCTCGTGCGCCGTAAATGCTCAAGCAACTCCTTCTTCAGGGCCCCGCGAGCCTGTATGAAGAGGGTGCGATAGATCGTCTCGTGTGACACCTGATAGCTCGTATCATCCGGGTAGGTGCGCTTCAGCCAGCCGGCAATTTGTTCCGGTGACCACTGCAATTGAAGCTTGTCTGCAACAATTTGCGCCACCGCTCGGTTCTCAACAAGCTTGCAGACCTTGGGTCGATGGGCGCGATCCCAGGCCGCCTGATCAGCTCGATTAGCCCGGTAGCCTCCTTGGCCACCGTTGCGTCTGATCTCACGACTGATCGTAGAGGCTGCTCGCCCTAGCAGCGCGGCTATGGAACGGATCGAGTTACCTGCCACCACTGCCCGCGAAATCTCTTCGCGTTCAGCCAACGTCAGGGCCAATCTGGACCTGCGCCGTACAGCGGGTCTAATACCCCCTGTTTCCGCCAGGATGCGCTGTACCGATGAGTGGTTTCGATCAAATAGTTGGGCGATCTGCTGGAGAGAGTCGCCTTTCTGCCAGTGATCCCACATCAGTTTCTTCTGGCTTTCGGTGTAATAGATCCGAGGTCTCTGCTTCATCTGCAACACTCCTTCTGCTTACACAGAATTTAGTTGTGTTGCATCGACCGGTTGAATCCACA
>NZ_QHHP01000010.1:0-2174 GCF_003184125.1 Pseudomonas sp. RW409
GATCGGAAGCGCAAGTGGTTGAAGTTGCAAAGGAAACTTTGAAAACTTCTTAAAATAACCGCTTGACAGATACAGAGGCTGCTGTAGAATGCGCGCCTCGGTTGAGACGAAAGACTTAACCAACCGCTCTTTAACAACTGAATCAAGCAATTCGTGTGGGTGCTTGTGGAGTCAGACTGATAGTCAGAAAGATTATCAGCATCACAAGTTACTCCGCGAGAAATCAAAGATGTAACCAACGATTGCTGAGCCAAGTTTAGGGTTTTCTCAAAACCCAAAGATGTTTGAACTGAAGAGTTTGATCATGGCTCAGATTGAACGCTGGCGGCAGGCCTAACACATGCAAGTCGAGCGGTAGAGAGAAGCTTGCTTCTCTTGAGAGCGGCGGACGGGTGAGTAATGCCTAGGAATCTGCCTGGTAGTGGGGGATAACGTTCGGAAACGGACGCTAATACCGCATACGTCCTACGGGAGAAAGCAGGGGACCTTCGGGCCTTGCGCTATCAGATGAGCCTAGGTCGGATTAGCTAGTTGGTGAGGTAATGGCTCACCAAGGCGACGATCCGTAACTGGTCTGAGAGGATGATCAGTCACACTGGAACTGAGACACGGTCCAGACTCCTACGGGAGGCAGCAGTGGGGAATATTGGACAATGGGCGAAAGCCTGATCCAGCCATGCCGCGTGTGTGAAGAAGGTCTTCGGATTGTAAAGCACTTTAAGTTGGGAGGAAGGGTACTTACCTAATACGTGAGTATTTTGACGTTACCGACAGAATAAGCACCGGCTAACTCTGTGCCAGCAGCCGCGGTAATACAGAGGGTGCAAGCGTTAATCGGAATTACTGGGCGTAAAGCGCGCGTAGGTGGTTCGTTAAGTTGGATGTGAAATCCCCGGGCTCAACCTGGGAACTGCATCCAAAACTGGCGAGCTAGAGTATGGTAGAGGGTGGTGGAATTTCCTGTGTAGCGGTGAAATGCGTAGATATAGGAAGGAACACCAGTGGCGAAGGCGACCACCTGGACTGATACTGACACTGAGGTGCGAAAGCGTGGGGAGCAAACAGGATTAGATACCCTGGTAGTCCACGCCGTAAACGATGTCAACTAGCCGTTGGGAGCCTTGAGCTCTTAGTGGCGCAGCTAACGCATTAAGTTGACCGCCTGGGGAGTACGGCCGCAAGGTTAAAACTCAAATGAATTGACGGGGGCCCGCACAAGCGGTGGAGCATGTGGTTTAATTCGAAGCAACGCGAAGAACCTTACCAGGCCTTGACATCCAATGAACTTTCCAGAGATGGATTGGTGCCTTCGGGAACATTGAGACAGGTGCTGCATGGCTGTCGTCAGCTCGTGTCGTGAGATGTTGGGTTAAGTCCCGTAACGAGCGCAACCCTTGTCCTTAGTTACCAGCACGTCATGGTGGGCACTCTAAGGAGACTGCCGGTGACAAACCGGAGGAAGGTGGGGATGACGTCAAGTCATCATGGCCCTTACGGCCTGGGCTACACACGTGCTACAATGGTCGGTACAGAGGGTTGCCAAGCCGCGAGGTGGAGCTAATCCCATAAAACCGATCGTAGTCCGGATCGCAGTCTGCAACTCGACTGCGTGAAGTCGGAATCGCTAGTAATCGCGAATCAGAATGTCGCGGTGAATACGTTCCCGGGCCTTGTACACACCGCCCGTCACACCATGGGAGTGGGTTGCACCAGAAGTAGCTAGTCTAACCTTCGGGAGGACGGTTACCACGGTGTGATTCATGACTGGGGTGAAGTCGTAACAAGGTAGCCGTAGGGGAACCTGCGGCTGGATCACCTCCTTAATCGACGACATCAGCTGCTTCATAAGCTCCCACACGAATTGCTTGATTCATTGAAGAAGACGATTGGGTCTGTAGCTCAGTTGGTTAGAGCGCACCCCTGATAAGGGTGAGGTCGGCAGTTCGAATCTGCCCAGACCCACCAATTACTGGTGCACCCTGTAGCGATACGGGGCCATAGCTCAGCTGGGAGAGCGCCTGCCTTGCACGCAGGAGGTCAGCGGTTCGATCCCGCTTGGCTCCACCATTACAGATTGGTGTCCATCGTTTAAAGCTTAGAAATGAGCATTCCGCTGATAGGCGATGAATGTTGATTTCTGATCTTTATCAGAATCGTTCTTTAAAAATTTGGGT
>NZ_QHHP01000011.1:0-2404 GCF_003184125.1 Pseudomonas sp. RW409
TGTGATAGAAAGATAGACTGGATAGCACTTTCACTGGTGTTTATTCAGGCTAAGGTAAAATTTGTGAGTTTAATCGCGAATTTTCGGCGAATGTCGTCTTCACAGTATAACCAGATTGCTTGGGGTTATATGGTCAAGTGAAGAAGCGCATACGGTGGATGCCTTGGCAGTCAGAGGCGATGAAAGACGTGGTAGCCTGCGAAAAGCTTCGGGGAGTCGGCAAACAGACTTTGATCCGGAGATGTCTGAATGGGGGAACCCAGCCATCATAAGATGGTTATCTTGTACTGAATACATAGGTGCAAGAGGCGAACCAGGGGAACTGAAACATCTAAGTACCCTGAGGAAAAGAAATCAACCGAGATTCCCTTAGTAGTGGCGAGCGAACGGGGACTAGCCCTTAAGTGGCTTTGAGATTAGCGGAACGCTCTGGAAAGTGCGGCCATAGTGGGTGATAGCCCTGTACGCGAAAGTCTCTTAGTCATGAAATCGAGTAGGACGGAGCACGAGAAACTTTGTCTGAATATGGGGGGACCATCCTCCAAGGCTAAATACTACTGACTGACCGATAGTGAACTAGTACCGTGAGGGAAAGGCGAAAAGAACCCCGGAGAGGGGAGTGAAATAGATCCTGAAACCGTATGCGTACAAGCAGTGGGAGCAGACTTTGTTCTGTGACTGCGTACCTTTTGTATAATGGGTCAGCGACTTATATTCAGTGGCGAGCTTAACCGAATAGGGGAGGCGTAGCGAAAGCGAGTCTTAATAGGGCGTTTAGTCGCTGGGTATAGACCCGAAACCGGGCGATCTATCCATGGGCAGGTTGAAGGTTAGGTAACACTGACTGGAGGACCGAACCGACTACCGTTGAAAAGTTAGCGGATGACCTGTGGATCGGAGTGAAAGGCTAATCAAGCTCGGAGATAGCTGGTTCTCCTCGAAAGCTATTTAGGTAGCGCCTCATGTATCACTGTAGGGGGTAGAGCACTGTTTCGGCTAGGGGGTCATCCCGACTTACCAAACCGATGCAAACTCCGAATACCTACAAGTGCCGAGCATGGGAGACACACGGCGGGTGCTAACGTCCGTCGTGAAAAGGGAAACAACCCAGACCGTCAGCTAAGGTCCCAAAGTTATGGTTAAGTGGGAAACGATGTGGGAAGGCTTAGACAGCTAGGAGGTTGGCTTAGAAGCAGCCACCCTTTAAAGAAAGCGTAATAGCTCACTAGTCGAGTCGGCCTGCGCGGAAGATGTAACGGGGCTCAAACCATACACCGAAGCTACGGGTATCACGTAAGTGATGCGGTAGAGGAGCGTTCTGTAAGCCTGTGAAGGTGAGTTGAGAAGCTTGCTGGAGGTATCAGAAGTGCGAATGCTGACATGAGTAACGACAATGGGTGTGAAAAACACCCACGCCGAAAGACCAAGGTTTCCTGCGCAACGTTAATCGACGCAGGGTTAGTCGGTCCCTAAGGCGAGGCTGAAAAGCGTAGTCGATGGAAAACAGGTTAATATTCCTGTACTTCTAGTTATTGCGATGGAGGGACGGAGAAGGCTAGGCCAGCTTGGCGTTGGTTGTCCAAGTTTAAGGTGGTAGGCTGGAATCTTAGGTAAATCCGGGGTTCTAAGGCCGAGAGCTGATGACGAGTTACCTTTTAGGTGACGAAGTGGTTGATGCCATGCTTCCAAGAAAAGCTTCTAAGCTTCAGATAACTAGGAACCGTACCCCAAACCGACACAGGTGGTTGGGTAGAGAATACCAAGGCGCTTGAGAGAACTCGGGTGAAGGAACTAGGCAAAATGGCACCGTAACTTCGGGAGAAGGTGCGCCGGTGAGGGTGAAGGACTTGCTCCGTAAGCCCATGCCGGTCGAAGATACCAGGCCGCTGCGACTGTTTATTAAAAACACAGCACTCTGCAAACACGAAAGTGGACGTATAGGGTGTGACGCCTGCCCGGTGCCGGAAGGTTAATTGATGGGGTTAGCTAACGCGAAGCTCTTGATCGAAGCCCCGGTAAACGGCGGCCGTAACTATAACGGTCCTAAGGTAGCGAAATTCCTTGTCGGGTAAGTTCCGACCTGCACGAATGGCGTAACGATGGCGGCGCTGTCTCCACCCGAGACTCAGTGAAATTGAAATCGCTGTGAAGATGCAGTGTATCCGCGGCTAGACGGAAAGACCCCGTGAACCTTTACTATAGCTTTGCACTGGACTTTGAATTTGCTTGTGTAGGATAGGTGGGAGGCTTTGAAGCGTGGACGCCAGTTCGCGTGGAGCCATCCTTGAAATACCACCCTGGCAACTTTGAGGTTCTAACTCAGGTCCGTTATCCGGATCGAGGACAGTGTATGGTGGGTAGTTTGACTGGGGCGGTCTCCTCCTAAAGAGTAACGGAGGAGTAC
>NZ_QHHP01000012.1:0-4719 GCF_003184125.1 Pseudomonas sp. RW409
TGCTGGAGAGAGTCGCCTTTCTGCCAGTGATCCCACATCAGTTTCTTCTGGCTTTCGGTGTAATAGATCCGAGGTCTCTGCTTCATCTGCAACACTCCTTCTGCTTACACAGAATTTAGTTGTGTTGCATCGACCGGTTGAATCCACAGCCAGAAGTGGACATTGGTCAGAGGGCCTGTGCACCCAACTAAATTACCTGGCGTGTCTAGGAACGTGGAAGCGACTCATTCAGTGTTAAAAAACTATCTTCAGGGGTCTGAGTGATATGCATATTGAGACCGTTTGGGTACGTAATTTCCGTCGTCTGAAGGACACTCGCATTGATCTGGCGTCCGATATTTCAATATTTGTCGGGGCCAACAACAGCGGTAAAACATCTGCGGCGCACGCTTTGCAGCTTTTTACCTCAGCTTCGAAGGATCGATTTACCCTCCATGATTTCAGCTCAGAATGCTGGGATGCCATCAACGCTTTCGGAGAAGGGGCGGACGGAGTCGAACTGCCAACCATCTCCCTCGACATCTGGTTTCGCGTCACGCCAGCCGATCTGCATCGAGTTGTAGATCTGCTACCTAGCCTAGAGTGGCAAGGTGCCCGGGTTGGTATTCGAGTGGAACTCGCAGCAACAGATGCCGGCCTGCTGAGAAGCAGTTTCCAAGAAGCACGGGCCGGCGCGCGGCGTGCTCAGTTGCAGCCAGTAGGGGAAGGCGTGGCATCAGCCATTGCGCAAGACGGGTACAACCCGCGACCGCGTGACCTTTGTGACTTCATTGCAGACACCGTGGGTGACAGGCTAAGGCGTGATTTCGAATTGCGGTACTACATACTCGATAGCGCCGGATTTGACGCTGGTTTTAAACAGTTTGATGGTTACGTGCCTCTACGCCTGCTTCCTGATAAGGGTCGTAGCGGCAGGGATGTACTGGGTAGCTTGGTAAAGGTCGACTGTTTGCATGCCCAGCGTCACCTGTCCGACTCCAATGCTGGATCTCGATCCGAAGATCTCTCCCGTTGTTTGAGTCGTTTCTATGAACGGAACCTTGAGAAGCGCGGCGAGGACTATGACGCTCAGCGCGCACTATACCAGTCCGAGAGTCTGCTGAATGACCATCTGGAACGTGTCTTCGGTCCCACTTTGGAGCGTTTGGCCGATCTGGGATATCCCGGGGTCAATAATCCTCGGCTGCTGATCAAGACTGCATTGAACCCTGCGACCATTCTGAGTAGCCATGAAGGGGCACGTGTTCACTACGCGCTCGGCGCTCTCGGAGCAGCAGAGGTCACGGCAACCTTGCCTGATAGGTACAACGGCCTCGGTTTCAAGAACCTGATTTATATGGTTGTTGAACTGCTCGATGTTCATGGTCGATGGTTGGACATTGAGGAAAGCCGCCCACCGCTCCACCTGATCTTCATAGAAGAGCCGGAGGCGCATCTCCATGCTCAGTTGCAGCAGGTATTCATTCGGAAGGTGTTAGACATCCTTGCCGTGCCCGAGGAAGACGCCCCATATTGCACCAGCCAGCTTGTAGTCTCGACGCACTCGCCTCACGTCCTTTACGAACGAGGCTTTAAACCCATACGGTATTTTCGGCGAGTAGCGGATGCCGGCATACAGCAATCTCAAGTGCTCAGCATGACAGCTTTTTATGAGGCGGCCGTAGATCCTAGCGACCCAAATGACCGCACTAGGGATTTTCTTGAGCGATACCTTAGGCTAACGCACTGCGACCTGTTCTTCGCTGATGCGGCCATTTTGGTTGAAGGGAACGTCGAGCGGCTACTGATGCCGCAAATGATTGCTAAAGCTGCACCTCGACTTCAGTCGAATTATTTGAGCGTTTTAGAAGTGGGTGGCGCGTTCGGCCATCGATTCAAAGGCCTCATTGATTTCTTGGGGCTCACTTCTCTGATCGTGACCGACATTGACAGTGTTTCGCCGCCCGCAGCGGGCGCTTTGCACGCAAACGGCGAGGTGCCGGTTGATGAGGATCCAGCGGATGCAGAGCCTGACGACAATGAGGAAGCTGAGGAGGCTGAAGCGAGACGTACAGGGCGCAAGGCGTGCATGGTTCATGAAGCTGGAGCTCTTACTTCAAACCAGATGTTGATCAAGTGGCTGCCTGGGCACACCACGATTGACGATCTGCTGGCTGCGACTGCCGAACAGCGCACTCAACTCCGAAACGAAGAAGGCGGCGCCCTTGTGCGCGTTGCTTACCAGACACCAGTAGAGGTGGTGTGGGGCGGAGCGACTCAAGTGAGGACAGGTAGGACGTTGGAGGAAGCGTTCGCACTGCAAAATCTAACCTGGACGCAGCACCTGGACCGCAAGGATCTTGGCCTACGCATCAAGGGCTCCAACAATCTGGAAATCGAAGGTATTGCGGAGCGCCTCTACCGTAAGGTCAAAAGCTCAAGTTTTCGTAAAACTGATTTCGCTCTCGGGCTGCTGGCTCAAGAGCCGTCGGCATGGGTGGTGCCGAATTACATTTCGGACGGTCTTCGGTGGTTAGAAAGTCTGGTCGCCCCGCCACCGCCCGTAATAGCAGCGGCGGAGGAGCCTCACAACGGAGGTGAGGTATGACTGCGCGTATCGGTCAACCAGATACTCAAGCAGATATCGAACTGCGAATGTGCTTGGACCAGCGCCCCCAACGCAGCTTTGTCATGGTTGCCGGCGCGGGTTCTGGGAAGACGACGTCGCTGGTAAAAGCCCTTGCGCACCTCGGCCAGACGCGAAGACTAAAACTCAACGTGCGTGGTCAGAGAGTCGCTTGCATTACCTACACTGAAGTAGCGGTCAAGGAAATCTGGGGTGACGTAGGTAACGATCCGCTGTTCCACGTGTCGACGATTCATAGTTTTCTGTGGACGGTAATTAGGCCATTCCAAGTAAATTTGAAGGCTTGGGTCATCGCAAGGATCCACGAGAAAATCGCCGAGGCGCAACAACATCATGACAAGCCTAGGACTCGGGCAGCAACTCGTGAGCGGCTCGTGAAAGATATCGCGCGTTACCAACGTCACCTTGAGGCCGTAAGGCATTTGACTCATTTTAACTACGGCGCGGGAAGCGATTTCGGACGAGGTGTACTCGGGCACTTCGACGTTATTTCGGCGGCGGTCGAGCTAATCGAGCAGAGCCAGTTGCTTCGTGATGTCATCGCCAGCAGGTATCCAGTCCTCTTCATTGATGAAAGCCAAGATACGCGTCCGGAAGTAGTGGCTGCATTTAGAAGGATTGCCGAGACGACTCCTGTGGAGTTCTGCCTTGGATTTTTTGGCGATCCCATGCAAAAAATCTACCTTGACGGTGTTGGAGTCATCGAGACGGCCACAGGCTGGGAGCAAATCACCAAGCCCGAAAACTTCAGGTGTCCGCAACGAGTGCTCCAAGTAGTGAATGCTATCCGGGAGCCCGATGACGGTTTGTGTCAAACACGAGGCCGGATGAACTGGGTTGACGGCAATCCTGAACCTGTCATGGGATCTGCACGCTTCTTCCTACTGAGAGCGGATGACCATCGCTCAGTGAAGCTAGACAAAGTTCGTGAATGGATGCGGCGTGCGAACGAAGACGATCATTGGGTGAGTGATGACTCTGCCGCTGACTTCCGGGTGTTGGTGGTCGTGCATCGGATGGCAGCGGCGAGGCTCGGCTTTCCTAATCTTTACGCTGCTTTGAATGACAACGAAGCACCACCGTCCATCAAGGAGGGTCTCAAGGACGGCACCGCATGGCCACTGCGGCCGTTTCTGAGTTACTTGCTACCCTTGGCAATTGCGGTTTCAGAAAACCGAAAGCTTGACGTCATGACTTTCCTGCGTTCGGAATGTCCGTTACTACAGCCAACGGCTCTCGTCGGTGGCGATCCGGTAGCGGTGCTTCGGGCATTGCAAGTATCCACAACAGAGTTGGCCAGACTCATTTTTTCGAGCGATGCATTAATGCAGGACGTGCTCGTTCACTCCCAGGCAGCAGGTCTGCTGCAGCTGGACGAAGCGTGGGAAAAATACTTGGGCCCAGACCGCGCAGCCGACGATGATGATCCTGAGATCCCTGCAGTGTCGGCTTTCCTACGTTGCGGTGTCGGTGAATTGGCTGGCTATCGTCACTACCTCGAAGATCTTTCACCGTTTGCGACCCAGCAGGGAGTGAAAGGGGCGGAATTTGAACGAGTTTTGGTGCTCATAGATGACGAAGAAGGCAGGGGGCAAAGGCAGTTCTCCTACGAAAAGTACTTCGGCATTGTGGAGCCCTCAGATACTGATATGGAAAACTTTGCGCAGGGCAAGGATAGCGTGATGGATCGCACCAGAAGGCTTTTCTACGTGTGTTGTTCCCGAGCGACTAGGGATCTCGCTGTCGTCATGTTCGTGCAGGACATCGAAAATGCTCGAGAAAAAATCGCCGAGACCGGAATCTTCGAGTCTGGCGACATTGTGGATGAGTATGCTTTGGAAGCCGCTCTAACTTAGCTCTGGATTGTTTCCGCGTTCATTGCCTGTGCCTTTCATGACTGAACGGCATCGGTAGACTGCCGCTTACGGCGACTGACTCATGTCGACTGTGGATTCAACCGGTCGATGCAACAGATTGGCTAAATCGTTCAGCGGGCGTTTCGTAGTTTAGTGTTTTCCGAGGACGACTGTTCAACTGCCTTGCCACTTCATTGAGCGTGGCTTGCGAGTGCTCCGCCAGGTCGGTCCCTTTCG
>NZ_QHHP01000001.1:0-22751 GCF_003184125.1 Pseudomonas sp. RW409
TGACGGCTCAAGAAGCGCATCGAGACATCAGTCATTATCTGATGCATCGGTACAACTGGATTCGACCGCACCAGTTCAACGATGGGCTGGCCCCAGCTCAGGCCGAGAAAAAACTTAACGTCGTGTCCGGGATTAGTTGACCACTACACCGTTGTAATCGGGTTGCGCATGCGCAAAGGCGACTCCGCAAGAGGTTTTGTGGAAGATCGGTGTCACCTGATTCTGTTCCCCATACAATCTGAGCAACCTATGCTCATCTTCCAGCGGGAGTAGTTTTCGCCTTGCCGTCATTTTGTACGGTTCAGGGATTCCTTGGCTCTGGTAAAACTCGGCTATTTCCTTTCGATAGAACAGCCCGCTAAATACGGTCGCATGGGCATGGTTGGCCAGCGCCGCAGCCTTTGCAATGTGTTCTAACGAGTC
Organism: Pseudomonas sp. RW409; assembly: GCF_003184125.1. NCBI lineage: Bacteria > Pseudomonadati > Pseudomonadota > Gammaproteobacteria > Pseudomonadales > Pseudomonadaceae > Pseudomonas > Pseudomonas sp. RW409. Next base: position 424 of record NZ_QHHP01000001.1, read on the forward strand.
GTTTAGCCCTGGAACGATTGGGCGCCAATACAACACCACTTTGTAATGCCTGGCATGGCGGAACAGCATCTTCAGGCTGTTGGCAGCGATCGAAGACTTGATGGGCTCGATCTTCGGATCATCAATTCCTGAGTATGTAACCAGCACTGTCAGCTTGATATTTCTGAGCGTATTGAAGCGCTCGCAATCCTCCTGAGATACACGCCATCGAGTGATCACAAGCACATTGTTGGTTAGCCCGGCCTCATCAAGCATACGCAGCAGATTATGGGTATGACTCTTGACCTCGGGGAGCATCGGGTCGGTAGCCCGGTTGAACAACTGAACGGGTGTGATATGAGGCTGGAAATACCGGTGAGTGATAAATCGCTGGAAGGCTTCTTCATCGCTCATCAATGCTTGCGGCGTGCGCTGATCGAAATTTCCATAGAGATGACGAACGCAGTAGCTGCAATCGAGTGGACAGCCGATGATGTGATTCAAGCTCAGCCCGCTTTTGCGGTAACCGACAGGATCTACAAGGTTCGGGTTGGCGTTTTTTAACTGCGTCGAGTCGATGATTCTGACCTGGGATCTCACTGCGATTCTCCTTGCTTGCCATCGGATCATCAGATGGAGTGAGCGCCCATTTAGGGTGCCTACCCGCCCATCCTTGGTAGGTAACAGTAATGGCCAGATGATAGCTTGATTCCTGAGCGCACGGGCAAGTCCGGCTCGTATAGCTGTGCCAATAGTTGCTCTATCCGCAGCCCCCCTTGCTCAAGCGCCATAGGATGTGATCCAAAACAATTGCGAGTCCAGCAAAAACACACTATGTTGTGGTCAGGCAAATTAAAAAACACCACATAACGTGGTTTCCATCTGATTCGCCTGCTGTCTACCGATGTATTTCGTAATATCCTTAACGCATGAAGGAGATTTCGTATGACAGATCGTCGCCCTATCAACAAAGACGTCAACGTTCCCAAGCCAGGCGGTGGTGAGCAGCCACGCTCTCGAAATCAAGATGGACAGATTCGAGATAAGCGGAGTGATGCGGGTAAACCCCGCAAGTGACGTGCAATAAAATTCAGCAGGGAGCGTACGCCCTCTGCTGACTTTGCCTCTCGACAGAATCACGCGATTTTCGCGCCTTTTGCGCTACTGATACCTTCGAGCACCGGTCGCATCACCTCGGCGGTGTAACGCGGTAGAGGCATCTTAAAGCTACCATCTGGGTCGTCTAGAATCAGGCTGTAAATGACCTCAGAAATCTGACAGATTTTAGACCCTTTCAATCGGTCATATTCGTACTGTTTCTCCTCCTCAGCCACACGCACGATGGCAGACGGGATCCAGTTACCAGCATGCGTGGCCCCCTTGAAAACTCCTTTCTCAAGCGATTTATCCGCTTGTTTAACAGCCTTCCAAATAATGCTAAATATGTTGCTGACAGAGCTAGAGGCAAGCAAAGGCCTCAAAACCTCGCGTGTTGCGCGCTCGGCCTTGAACTTTACCGATGCGTTCTCCACTCGGTAGTTCAGATACTCTATGAGTTCTTCTTCAGCAAGCTCATAGATTAGCTCTTTCAAAACAGGCTCAAGTTCAGCCTTATTTCTATCCAGGTCATAAGCGATTAGCATCTGAAGAGACTGAATATCTAAGGCTATGCCGTCAGCATCATCGCTGACATTAGGAACCCACCACAAAAAGTCATATCGTTCATATGTGCGATAAAAGTCTAGCGCATCAAACGATGTTTCCGGGGATACCAGGATGATACGCCTACTGAATAAATCTTTGATGCACCTATCTTGATACCCGGACGTAGGTGCCAACCGGCGATGCCATCGTTGAAGCTGTACAAATGATAAACACGTCACGTCAGTTGGGCCTGCCATCATAAGAGCAGCGAGCAAGATTACCTTTTCACGAAGCGTCAACCCCTCGTAGGGGACTCTGCAGTGCATACCGTCGCCATTGAGCTGGCCTAAGTATTCACTTACACAACCCCTACAACCACAGGTATCGTCCCGATATATCGCGTAAGTGTGATCGCACCTGGTGCACACTGGTCTATTCGCAGTTCTATTTCGGGCAGCACGCTTCTGAGTCGCATGGGCAGTGCAATGAGGACACGAAAGATCTTTACGTTCCAAATTAGGAAGGAGCGGTAAAAGTGAGTTTGCATTAGATTTGATGGAAAACTCATTTAATAGCTCGCTGACCTTTTCGCCTTGTAGATATCGTTGATAAATACTTTCAACTTGCTCGGCAGAGAGATGACCTAGTGGATCAGCAATTACCTCAGTCGTCTTGACGAAGGCGATTTCGCTAGTACCAGAGCTGAGCTCATCAAATTCTTCAGGTAACATATAATTTAAAAATCCTTTTTACGGAAGCTACTGGGCACGCACCTAGGGAATACCACGATTGTTTATTATTGCAACCCAGCGACGTCAAGTTTCGCCTTGAGAAGATCGAGAATAGCGCTTAATGTATCACCTGACCTCTAACCATCTTCCAAAATTCAGACCAACATTCAAAGGCCATGATTGCCAAATAGCTCGCTAAAACTACTTCTTCACCACAGCCTGCTCAACATCGCTATACTGCATAAGCGGATTCTTGGCATCACCAGTTTTTACCTGGCCATTATCCAATGTAAGAGAAAACCAGTGACGATGACCACTCTGCACTTGACTAGAAAATAGCGTCCAATACTCAGTCGAAATTTCTGCTTCCATGTGAAAGTTAACAGAGGCGATCTTGTAATTCTCTTTCAGCCTGCTCATACCCTCTCGCAGCCTCCCATACTCCTGTTCTCTACTCTTCTCCTGGCTCTTCGCACCAAAGTAATGGATAAGGCCATGTTCAAGCAACAGGCCTTCTTCTTTTTTCTGCACCTCATCAATCATCGAGTTACCTAAAATAAAATGAAGTGCATACGGGCTTTCTTTTGTAATTGAGAGAGCCTTGAACAAATTATAATAAACAAATACGTCTTTTTCTGCTGTAGAGATACCATACAGTGAGTCACTGTAGCCGCGGTGATCTCGTTTTAACGGGCGGCGAGCAGGATCGTCGGTGGAGCCGACGTATAGAACCTCCGTGTCAATTCCAAGATTTATGTTATGCATCATCAAAAACTCATGCACAGTGAACCCTGTTGCATAGGACTGACCAGGGCCCCAAAGCCCGATGAATCGACCTTCATCGAAAATTACTGGAAGCTGAACACCTATCAGCTCGGGCAAAGCTGGAAGTCGGACTTTCTTGGGCTTTCTTTTCGAACCCACCTCTAGGTGAATAATTACTTCTTTCTTAGTCCAGCTATACTCAGGGGCCTTCTTGGTACTAAACCGCACTTTATCTCTAGACGTGATGAAGTAGACAAAGCGCTTATCATTACATTCTTCGACTTCTTTTCGGTAGGCACGTAGCTGGTCTGAAATGCGTTTCTGGTAGTCAACACCGGCGGGTGGATTCACTAACAGATCAAACCAAAAAACCGTGTAGTCTGTCAGCTCAACATGCCAGTCCTTTTCAGCATTTTTGTAAACTGGATTATCTTTAATAAAACTCAAGTAGCCACGAGATCCCATTTCCCTTCCTTACACTCGTTGGAGGAGCCACACTCCACCCTCCCCGCCAGAGCAGAGTTAAGCTAGTTACAATTAATAAAACCAGGACAAACAAGATTGCGAAGGAGTTTTATTCCATAATTTTTTTACGGATCAGAGAAAACAATTCTGCCTGGTAAATAGCGTCATGCAAGGCATCGTGGTCGCCGGCACTTTCCGGATTAACCACCTTTGCTATTTCGCTAGATCGCGTCATCTTCCATGTGCAGTCTGAAGCACCAAAATACATCGACTTGATGTCCAGCGCGGCTATACCGAATGGATTTTCACCGAGAAATTGGTGAAAATAATAATTCACGAACCCCCAGTCAAAGGATGCATTGAATCCCACGAATACTACGGTTTCGCTATCGGAAGCCAATGAATCGATCCAGGTCTTGAAGCGAGACATTGCCTCTTTCGGCTCCAGACCTTCTGCACGAAGCTTCTCTAGCGAGAGACCCGTAACCTCCATTGCCTCCGGGACGAAGTCATCGGAAATGGGCTTGATATAGCAGGAAAACTGAGCGTCGACGTCTGAGACGACGCATGCCCCTATAGAAAGCATGCTGTATTTGCCAGGAATTGGGCCTGAAGCCTCAACGTCGACCGACACGAATATCTCTTTACCTGCCTTCATACATGCTCCGCTTGCATTGGAATGTTCTACGCGTGGGTAGCACCGCTACCATGGACAGCATGCGTCAGTTGTCTTCCATGACGGGAGACGGACGCATCGACAAAAGGGACTCAGTCAGATCCTTGAAGCTCAAGGCTCGATCTGGAAAAGCCTTGGCCATTGCTGATGGGTATAACCGAGTGCGAATATCGGAGTATGTCCAGGCGGGTTGATTTCCCCGCTCTCCCGTCGCAGCAGCCAACTCACCAAGTTGTTTATCCGAAAGCCCCATCCCCGCCAGATCCATGCTGAAGAGCGCTTTTCTCTCAGCAACGTCAGGGCGAGTGAACTCCTCAACGATGGCAGCACGTCGACGTAGAGCAGCGTCAAGCACCGACAACCGATTAGTGCAGAGGATCACCACAACACGACCACCGTATTTCCGTAGGTCATCGACACCTTGAATTAGCGTGTTCACTGCGACTTTGTCTTCGTGGTGACTCTGGCTTTGAGACCTGGAAGCAGCGATCGAATCCCCCTCGTCGATGATCAAGATTGCACGGCGGTTCTTGCCCGCGGCCTCTACCACCTCTGCCCAGGCTTGAGTCAACAGCGTTCCCATTTCACCGACCTTGCCGGAACCGCGCACCCGATTGCTCAGTTTGAACAATACGGAATCTTCAGTGCGCGACTCACGGACGATTCGGTTCGCAATGCACTCTGCTGTTGCTGTCTTGCCTGTCCCCACGTCACCGTGAAAAATTACAAGTGGATATTGGTCAGCTATCAGATTGCAGATGGGCAATACGCTTTTGTGATGAGTATTGCTCCACTCCTGCAATTGGCCTTGGTTGAGCAACAGGCGAAGCTGGTTGTGGATACGCTCATAGCGACTATCAAATCCAAGCAGCACGCCCTCACGCTCGGTTAGTTGCCGCTGCGGCAAGTCGATTGCGGCATCGAATACGCTGTTCTTAGTCATCAGGTGTAGTCCTTGCGTTGCATGCCGTAGCCATTGCTGGAGTATTCACGCCCACCGCTCTGTGTCAGCCGCGAGTGACTGATATCGTCGTTGCTCGTCGTCCAGGAGATCTTCATTCTCCCGGCCAATTTTTCTTGTGCTTGTTGATCGTAAGTGCTGTGGTGAGACAGTACGATTCGCAGATGGGGCCCAGCAACTTTCGGCCAGCGGGCATCGCCAGGACGATCGTTAGCTAGCGTCCCCGACTCATTGACGTAAAAACGAGTTGCCTTCTGTTCGACCCCGTGACTGAGGAGCGTGAGATCGACGTAATTTAGATAGCCGTTCTTGGCCAGCAGTTCGATGTCATTCCCCCATTCGCGAGCACGCTCTTCAGTGACAGCGCCACTGCTGGAAGCGATCATTACTAGGTCAGCGGTGATACGCCGAACCACCGCTTCGACATCCGTGGTGGTGAATGTTGTAGTCTGAGTGGAGCTCTGGGTCATGCTGCATCCTCCACCTTAAACGATCGACCGAACAACTCTTTCCAGATTTCGAAATCCCCTTCGACGGACGCAAAATTCGCTGTTTCCCAAGACGCATCAGCGATCCGAACAATTTCTTCGCGTTCAGCTTCAGTAATCCGGCTGGCCACGTTATTCGTGTCACATACGGGATCAAGAATCACGACTGGGTCGGTAAACTCGGAGATTGTTCGGTTCTCGGGAAATTTGATGACGTCCTGTAGGCCCGACTCGACGATGTAGAGGAGAAAATCTCGAAAGCGCTTTTCCAGAGAACCCTCTTTTCCGTTCACCTCCAGCACGTGAGCCATGATGAGTTCAATGTGAAAGGACTTAAGTGGGCACTCGGCCTTCGTACGCCAGCGCTTGGCCAGGCGCACAAGGGTGCGGAAGTCAGGATCTTGATCCTTGCGATCCTTCACGAATTTCACCTGGCACGGAGCGCAAGTCTCGGTCTTCGAGCCATCAACACGGTCAAACTGCCAGCCGTAACCCTCCTTGTTCGGGTTTTCAATGACTGGAACTATGTCGACGTCCAGCCCGGTACCAACGAAGGTGACGGTTGCGGCCTTGCGCTGGATTTCAAAGTCCTCAACAGCTTTATTCGGATACAGCTTGATCAGCGCCTCATAGATTTTTTGGCTCAGGCTAGAGAACGTTTCCTCATCTACCTTTTCGCCGCTGATGTAAAACACCACATCCACATCGACGGCGTCCTCAGAGGTCTTCCGAAGGATGGTGTGCTTGGCGAACGATCCGGCTTTCACCACACGTTTAATGGTGATCTTGTCCTGCTCCTTTAGGCTATCGCGCAACGCAGCAATCAGCCGATCGACCTGGGCGTTGTAGGTTTCACGCTTGTCCTTCGGCAAGCGCAAAACGTTACTGTCGTAGTACCTGACCTGCGTATTGGTAAGTGGCATCGGCCGCTCCTTCCTAGAAATGGTTGAGATAGTTGCAACAGCCTTCCTACCAGCAGCTACACCACATGCCGACGGATGAGTTGGCGGAACGATGCCTGCTTCATGCACACACCATTCAAACGGCTCGCTGTCAGTCGCCACCCTCCTAAAACGCACCAAATCGGTGGATCGCAGGGAGAAATTGCACCTAACAGGTTGCTAGCGTATGATTACTATACGCATATTTTTTAGATGCAGTCTAGTTTTTATACGCTATCGAGGTTCGACATGACAAACGATTCCAATCCCACGGACGAGCAACCCACTAAGGGGCGGCAAGGAGCACGTTGGGGCCAGGAGCGTCGCTTGGAATTCATCGACTATCGGTTGCGGTGGGATGGGCAAATCAATCGAAGCAATCTCACTGACTTCTTCGGCATCTCCGTGCCACAAGCTTCGCTGGATATAACCGAGTACACGAAGCTGGCCTCCAACAACATGGAGTACGACACGCGAGCGCGTGTTTACCGAGCGACGGAGGCATTCCAGCCGGTTTTCCAGTCCAGTGCTGTTGAGCGCTACCTCGAAGATCTGTTGCGCGTTGCTGTTCAACCCGATGTGCCTTACGGGAGCTTTTTAGGGTGGCAATCCCCCGTCGCAGGTGTTCCCAAGCTGGGACGTCGTCTGAACGCCGAGATCGTCGGTGAGATTCTGCGAGCCATTCGTGAGAATGGTTCAGTGGAAGTCACGTATCAGTCCATGACTGATCCCGAAGGGAGCGAACGCAAGCTGACCCCTCATGCGTTAGTGCATGACGGAAATCGCTGGCATGCACGAGCGTACTGCCATAAACGTAATGACTTCCGAGATTTCTCGCTGACACGTATTAAGCGTGCCCAATATGCAGGCCCGGATGATGAGCGGGCATCGATGGATACAGCTTGGAACAAGGTGGTCGACGTTGTTCTCACGGCTCACCCCAAGCTCAGCCCTGCTAAGCGTCGGCTGATCGAAAGTGACTATTCAATGGAAAAGGGAGAAATGCATCTGGAGTGCCGCCAAGCATTGCTGCTCTACCTGCTTTTCCAGCTCAACCTCACGGAGGATCAAGCTGTACAACGTCCCGAAGTCATTCAACTGGCACTCAAAAATAGGGATGAGATTTATGCCCTGCTACACCCATAACGATTAGAAGCCAGCCAACACTCACCACATCAGCTACTGGAATTGTCACGATGGCAAATCTTGAAAATGAATTCATTCTGATCGCAGGCAGCATCTCCAAGAAGACAGAGAAGGCCTCGATCGACCTCGCGCATGACTTCACTCGCGCGGTTACTAAGAGCGTCCTGGATGCACAGGGTGGCTTGGTCGTCTACTTGGCAGGCTGCCCCACCAATGAAGGTGGTGATGCGCTGACCTTCGATTGGACGGTGGCCTACGAGGCGGAAAAGCTGTTGGCTAGCTACACCCCTGCCCGCCAGTTGAAGATTGTGACCTCTAAGTTGGCCATGCAGGAAAAAATGACTCCAGAGCAGCGAATGTTCATCCGCCGGCTCTCGGCTGAAAATTTCGCGGAGATCATCTACCTCGAAGACGACGTGGTCACCGGCGGAAACATCGGTGATGAACAAGTGGAAGTTGCCACGGCGATGATTGCGCTGGGTGGCGGTAAAGGTGTTTCAGACCGAGCCCGCAAGATGCGCAAACGAAAGCTGCCCGTGCTGCCATTTGATTTGAACCTTGGTGGGTTCAGCGAGGACGGCCAAGGAGCGCTCGGCCTTCACGCAAACTTCTTCAAGGAGCCCCTGACGTTGTTTCCGTTCACGGGCGAGCAGATGAAAGGCCGACTGGACAGCATGTCTCTGCAGGAGCCGCTGCACAGCCTGGACAAGCTGGCAGATCTTTCCGTAGGAATGTTCCAAGATGAGATCGTGGCCAGGGAAGCGGCACGCTCTCCAGACCTTCTGGTCATCACGGCCATCGCCATTGAGCTGGCAGCTGCAAAGAAAATGTTCGGTGTTGGCGAAGATGTTCCAACGCGCTTCACCGCACATGGCGTCCACTATTGGCCCGTGACAATTCAACGACCTGACGGCCCACTTTCTTGCGTCATCGCTTCTCTCGGCAATGCTGGCAACGTCAATGCAACCGCCATCACAACGCTCCTGCTGTCGGAGCTGAAACCCAAAAAAGTTCTGATGATGGGGATCGCAGCGGGCCGGCGTAAAAAACTGAGCCTTGGTGAAGTCATCTTGTCCGAGCGCGTCGTGTACTACGAAGGGGCAGCAGCGCTTGCCGGTGGCAAGCTTGCAGCGCGACCGGAAATGCCTCGACCTGGGCTCTCTACCCAGCAAGATCTCAATGCTTACTTCGCAACCGCGTCCTTACCCGATCGTCTGCAAGACCATGCGAACAAGCTTGGCTTCGCGATGCCGGTAGCGTCCATAGCGGGTGAGGTTGCTACCCAGTTAAAAGTATCCCCTGCAACCATTGCTTCCGGCGAACTGCTAATTCGAGACCCGAAACTTTTCGAGAGTTTCCAAGGCATTCACGACAAAGCTGTGGTAGCTGAAATGGAGGCCTACGGGGTGTTCGACGCCTGCGACAAGCAGAACGTGCCTGTGATAGTCGTACGCGGCATCAGCGATTACGGTGACAAGACCAAGGACAACACTTTCCACAAGGTGGCTTCCGAGGCTGCTGCCATCGTGACCCTGGATTACGCCACCCACGGATGGAGCCGCAGACCGGCTATCTGAGCCATTGTCCCTTGTTAAGTTGAGCGCCCTTCGGCCAAGGGCGCTTTCACCATAAAGAGCAACCTGCTCCGGCGTAAGGGCCGGACTATGCAAGGAGACATGAACTTGACTGATGACGTCCGATCCGAAGACCAGCCACTTCCGCCCTGCTCCATCCCTGCATCTTGCCAAATATCATTTCGGGGCATACCTGAAGGTATTGAATGGCAGGAAAAATTCATCGCCACTGTTCGAAAGGTGGTTGAAGCCTCTGGTCGATACATGAACCTGTCCAATTTGGACGGCATCACGATTGGCCTCGACTACGACGACGCGCTTGCCTCTGTCGACTTGGGTTACGACTCAACGATTGCGAAGCAGTACACCAACCAGGATGGACTTGTGGGTGTTGGTAAGGCCCTCAGGGTTCGCCGGGATGGCGAGGTCAAAATGCACGTTGTGCTGAAGGGAAGCGTTTTGCTCGGTCTTGTTGAGCATGAACTCGAGACCGATGAGTTCTGGGCTGCAGCCAATTTCCTTGCCCATGAGCTTGGCCACGTGCAGACAGCAGGCTGGTTTGAAGCACACTCCCCGGGAATCATGCTGGAACCGCATCAAGGAGACTGGGCAACAAGCACACTGCGGGAAACAGCCCACATCATCTGGGAGGAATACGCAGCCTGCCGGCTTAGCGCGCTGGTCAGTCAGGGAACGCTTGTGACCGACAGTTACGTTCAGGGCCTAGAAACGTCTCTTGACGGTGCTGTAGACCGAGCACGTGCCTCGATCAAAGAATTTAGGACTCACGGCGACGTTGCTCGACTGTTGGTAGAAACCGGACGCGAGACAGCGATGCCACTCAAGATGGCGGCCTATCTCATGGGCCATCTTGAGGGTATTGACGAGGCTGTCGACCTTGAGGAACGCTGCGAAATGGCCAGCGATCTGACCCAGCACTTCGACGCGCTGTTAGGAGCACTGCGCGATGCTTGGGAATCAAGAGTTTCTTGGGATGGCCTTGCCAGCCTTGACCCAATTGTAGAAGTCATTGTGGATGCACTTCGGACGGCGGGAATCGAGGTTACCTTGACTGAGGTGCCGCCAGGCTCACGTGTAGACGTCCCGTATCGAGCGGAGACGCTGCCCAACGGCGAGGCGGATATGGCGATCATCCGAATGAGGCAAGCGCTCGGACTCGAACCGTAAATCCCGATCGAGTTTCACAAGCCGTGCGGTGTAGCGGCTCGTGAAGCTCTTGCCATCCCTCCCATTCAAACCCGTAGCCATCCCGGCTCGACGCCCACACCATTGCTTTTTCGCGGTAGCTGCTGGGGTACAGACATGATGAGTTTACTTAACCGAATCTGGAACTTGGCTTTCTCAGACAAGAGGCAGGAGTCCAGCAATAACTAAGCCACCCTCATTTTCGGCAGAAAATGAATGGGGGATGCGTAAATGGATTTCTCGCACTATTGTCCCGACCTTCCCACAGCCATTCCCCCACAAACGCCTGTGGGCCCGCGACGATAAGGGCATTTTCAGGATTTTTCACAGCTTCGCCCACCGGGCGCATTCCTCCCGGCATAAAGCCTACTAGGTTAGCGTCCGGCGTGTTCTCCACAAACAGCTTCCCTTCTTCTGTCAGGTAGCCCCGAAGGGTGCCTAGTCCTGTGTTTTTTACAACCAACGGTTCCCACTTCACGTCCATGCAAGTCTCCTGATTGTGATTTTCCGTGAATTGATGCGTAAGGGTCTCGCAGAGACCCCTTCAAAATTTAGAGACTAGGGACAATGGTGTCTACCAGGTACGTTGGCACCTTTCCTTCAACGATAGGAACACCAATCGTCCAGGCTAGTAAGCTCCGAGATCATCCGGTACTCGTGGGGTGCAAGCCTGACCCTGTAGACAGGGATGTCGATTTCACTACAGATCTTCAAGATCTTGAGCCCATCATGATCCGAGATTTTGGCCCCGAGATGAACGGCCTTCAGGGGCGCGGGGACATTGAATCCTTTGACTTCTCTATCGTCGTCTGGAACCACTAAACGCCACTCTCGCTCGTACTGCCAATCGACAGCCTTGCACAGAGAGGCGGCAATTCCATAAAGCTCGTTGTAGTTTTTCTCCCGGCGTTGAGCTCTGAGAATGTGCGTGATGTCGAACAGTTGATTTGAGTATGCGACGGGCCATAGAGTAAGGGTCGAAAGGTGATTTCGATGAAGGCCTGTGAAGTCGTACTCCATGGCGAATCCGGTGTGGTCAAGGCCATAGTGGCTCCACATCAGCACCGAATCCACACGTTCGCTCAGGCTGCAGATTTTGTAGCTGCTTTTGAGTTGGTCAATTAGCCATGGGAGCTGCCCAGCCTGGTGATTTGGCGCCAATACTCCGACTTCATGAAGCCAGTGCTTAACGTTCAGGGTGGGTGGCTCCTGAGCCGAAGCCAGTGCTATTGCAGCTGCGATGGGATCCTCGGATTTAAGCGTAGTGGCGATTTGATCTTCGCTAAAACCCAATTCGTCGAGTTTTTCCCAAGCGGCGAGCTTTCGGTAGTCAACCCAGAAAGCCGTGTCGTAGGGATCGTTGAATCCATTGGCTACGCTCAGATAGAGTGTTTTCTCAGCCAGATTCTTCAGCGCGAGCTTGCTGCAGGTTCTGATTTTGAACAGTCGATTGGGTGTGTGCAGGTACTTGTCGTTAATTAGCTTCGGGATGTCCATGTCACCGATAGTGGCCGAAGAAAAATTCTCAATCAGATCTCTTACCCAATCCCTATCCACACGAACTCCTTTGTCTACGCGGCTTGCTGAGGTGCGAGACGTTATCACATCTGGGTTACGCTTATTTGTCCCGTCGGTACCATGAGAAGGCCGTATTGTAGCCTTGAAATCAGGGGGGCCCAGCTCATCGCAAGCGCGTAGCCGCCACTCCCCCTCATAGTGGGTGGACACATTGAAAGCCAGCAAGTGCCGTATTAGTAGCTTTCATAAATCGCCATTCGCAGTCGCTCGCACACTCGACGCGACTGGGGGCAAAAATGGGGGCACAATGCACTTTTTTTGTTGTGAAACTACCGTCCTAGAGCTAAGTCAAAATGTTCTTCGGAGAGCAAGAGTTTGACTGTAAATAACAGATTCTAGACTCGCAGCGCTTTGTACGCGGAGCAAGAGCCATAGCTGGACTTACAGAGACAATCGGCAGTACCGGCGTCAGGGCTGGATGGTGGCGCATTCAACTCAAGCGCGTCATCCCAGGGCACTACACACGATCCGCTTGGTCACGTCGAAATTATCCGAAGTGAGGGCATCAATTGGCGAACGATCTTTTTGTCGCCAATCGAGTGACATTCTCGCCGGCCAGATTCGCAAACTCATGAGGCGTGACATGCTCCTGAAGATTCGCCGTAAGGTATCGGCTCCACCAGTTCATGATCAACCGACGCTCCTCAATGAACTCTGCCTTGTGAATGTAGGCAGCTCGAACGCTGTTGCGCTCTCTATGACTCATTTGCCTTTCGATGGCCGTCTCAGACCACAGACCTGACTCGATCAGTGCGCTACAGGCCATTGAGCGGAATCCGTGGCCACAAATGTCTGTCTTCGTGTCGTATCCCATGGTGCGCAACGCTTTGTTCACGGTGTTTTCTGACATCGGCTTCCAGGCCCTAGCATCACCGGCAAACACCAGGTCGAATGTGCCAGTGAGGGTGTGGATCTGTTCAAGCACGGCCACAACTTGCGGCGATAAAGGCACAAGATGAACATCGCCCGCCATTTTCGTCCCCCGTGTTGAATGGCGTACGTCCTCCAGCTCCGGCCGAGTATCCGGGATCTCCCATACGCCACGCTTGAGGTCGAACTCACACCAACGAGCGAAACGTAACTCACTCGAGCGAACAAACACGTGCAGCGAGAGCATGAGCGTTAGCCGGGTCAGCTCTCGGCCCTTGTAGGCATAGATTCGTGTCAGCAATTCAGGCAGGCGTGAAAGGGGCAATGCAGGCCGATGAGAGACTCGCGGCGCTTTGATCAAGCCCTGAAGATCGTACGCAGGGTTTATCGGAATAAGACGAAGGCGTTTTGCCTCACGCATAATACTTTGCAGGTATCTTTGTACCCTTAAGGCGACGTCAATCGTTCCACGTTTTCTGATCGCCTCCAAAGGTTGCATCAGATCATAAGTATCGAGATCAGCAATCGCGCGAGCACCGATAAACGGGAACACATAGTTATTCAGACGGTTGAACACATTTTTGGAATGGTCGGGTGTCCATCTGGCCGACATGTTCTTGTGCCAGTCCAACGCAACGCTTTCAAAGGTACGGCCGTTGACAGCATTTTCCGTTTTGGCTTTACGCTTGTTCTCAACGGGATCAATGCCGTCTGCGAGCATCCGCTTCGCATCTAAACGCTTCTGGCGCGCATCGGCAAGGCCAATCACCGGATAGCTGCCGAGGGAGGTCAACCCCTCCCGGCCGTCAGGCTTTACGTACCTGAGACGCCAGCCTTTACGGCCATTGGGTTGGATTAGGAGATAGAGACCGTCGCCGTCGAAAAGCTTGTAGGGACGGTCTGTTGGCTTGGCTAAACGGCAAGCAGCGTCGGTAAGCGGAGCAGTTGTGCGCGACATAAGGGTACTATCCTTAATCGAACCAAAGACTACCCCTAACTTTACCCTCTAAATGACTGGATTCGAGAAGAATGGGCAAGATTCCGACGGAATGCTAAAACGAAAAAACCCGCCAGAAGGCAGGTTTTTCAAGGCTTCCAAAGAACTCAAAAGCGCTCTGTGGAATGCAAGATGGTGCCCGAAGCCGGAATCGAACCGGCACGCCCTTACGAGCGGGGGATTTTAAGTCCCATGCGTCTACCAGTTTCGCCATTCGGGCGGTAGCGCGGTGCTGCAATCTGAAAGGCTTGAATTGCTTGAGCCGTTTCAGCGCCTTGCGGCAAGGGGGTGAAATATATACATCCCCTACCCTTGAAGCAAGTTCGTTGGCGTCAAATTCAAGACTGGATGTCGAGTACGGCCAAAAACAAAAAGGCGCCGTAAATCATCGATCTACAGCGCTATTTTTATAAGTGGGAGCAACTGCCAGAACCGAACCGGTGCAGATGGCGCCGCATTCCACTGATAAAACCAGATATTTCAATAGGTTACCACAGCAAAAACGGCGTAACCATCTGATTTTAAAAGGCTTGTAGCTGGGCGAACAGGCGAAGACAGATTTGCCCAGCCAGTGTAGGGATCGTGACGCCACTAACCCCATGGGCCAGCGAAGTCGAAGAGGCAGGCCAAAGGCCAAACTGCGAAGGCGCGATCAGCTAAACGCAAGGACAATAAAGAGACAGAGCCGCATCGCTCTTCCGGACTTTTCAACGAGGGATTATTCAAAGGTGCCACAAGATCACCAGGCGTAATGCCTGATAAATTGGCGCCCACCCTGACCAGCTGTTGGCCGTTCAGCATTCCATCGTAAACACACCTGGCCGGGCAAGCGCGACCACTCTATCCAGAGCGGTCGCGCATGTCTCGAAGACAATTCTGAAGAAACCTGAACGGCTTGAAGAAGCCTGGACGATAGTAGGCCGCCACCTGTGCCGTGGCGACGCCACCAGGCGAGAACGACTTGGTCAAGGGTGCCATGACGAAGCGGTTGTGCCTTGAGCACCCTGGTCGTGCTGGAAGGCTGCCTGGTGATCGGACGGGCCAGCGTATAGACAGAAGCATTCGAGGCGGGGCTGGCGATGCTGCTTATCCAACTCGGCGAACAGAGAGCGGCACTTTCCTTAACCACCAAGCCAGTCTCTTGAACAGGCAGCGATAGCGAGGCGGTGGATGGGACTCCATTGACTCGCACATGCGGCAGGAACCGTTGGCCAGGGCAAGACGGATCAGCCGCATGACCTTAGCGCTTTAAAACACAGCTGGAAGATGTGCCCAAGCGCAACGAGTGACCGCCGCCTCGGCGAGCAAGCGCATGTCATCTGTCAGGTTCGATAGCCAGACCTTCGCGCCGTTGGAGCACCTTTACCCCAGATTGAAAATCTCGATGCAGAACCCACATGAGCGAACATTGATAAAACAGCAAAAACAATTGACTCTGACACTAACTCTACCACTCGTCGGAACCGTCACTTCATAAAGGTGGAGGTACCTTGCTTTTACCTGTTTACAGGCTTGACTGTATTCCTATCTATGATCGAAGGAGGAAACGAAACATATCAGCTCAAGAAACCGACACAACTCTTGACACCGATATCAATCGTCTTTGCCATCAATACTCCACGACATCTTCAATGAGTTAACCTAACTACTGTTTTCTCGTAGCAGTGGCAAGTCTGCAATTTGATTTTGAATAGGGAGCCAACTCATGGAATGCACAATCAAAAAGGAATATGAACATGAGCATCACAGTCACAAACGGAGCAAGCGCAGTAGTTAACGTGGCAATCAGCACATGGGAGAAAGACGGCAGTGACGCTTACTACCCATTAGAGCAAGGCAGCGGTGACACCTGGAAACGTAGTGACCCAAGGGGTTACTTGATGGCCATACAGGATAAATCCCAAACAACTGAATACTACGTCTCCTGCAACAGTGCAATTGTCATCGAAGACAACCTCGTAAAGGATCACGGCCGAACTCTTAACCCAGTCGCTGCGGCCGGGAAGAAAAAAGTGGCAAATGCGTAATACCTAGCAGTAAGCGCATATATAAAATGGCCAGTATCGTACAAGATGCTGGCCATTCCCGTAAAAAAGTAAACCACTCATCCGACTAGCGACCACCAGACGCCCTCATATTTAGTTGAGTTCTTATGTCTCAATACACCTAGACGAAAGCACTTCACCACTTGCCTCTAGAAACTTCTTTGCGATAACGCCTGGTACGCAACAAAGCAATCGGCCCTTGATCACCATCGTCAGTAATTCTGATAGTTCGTTGAACATCCGGCCGGACACGCCAGGTGCGTGCAGCCCTATGAATCACTCCACTGACGCCGGAGACAGTAGGTACATTGGTGCAACGGGTTGGACCTACTCATCACGGGAAGACGGATAAGGGATTGCGCATTTTGCTGGAGATAGCAGGCAACAAAATAGCCCCGATGAACTCACCCAAGAGATTTCTGGGAGGACAAAGCACCACGGAACCCAGCCCCCATTAAAAGCGGTGGAACACCGGCTTCCCTCCAGCCAATAAAAAGCCCGCACCTTTGCGGCGCCATACAGGGTCGCTTCTCCAGGCTTATGTTCGGTCGAAAATGCCAGCTTCAGAGGGTTTGTTGAATATGACGTGCTGTAGAAGGCTCCGGCAAAGTCACCACGACTTTGCACTGGTATCCCAGTGCCCCTGGATAGGACCAGTAGCACTTTAAGAATCGCCTGATACCTGGAGAAATCCAACGCCACTAGTATGCCCGGGCACTTAGTCAGGACATGCGGCGAAAGTTCCACAACCCGTCGCACGGTTTTCTGAACACTCCACGAAGAAGAGGCGCCTTGATGTCTCTTTCAGTTGTCTCGAGAAACTTCATGAAAAAGCACCTTGCCGTAAGTGCGGCGCTTGCCGGATTTCTGTCGTTGTTTGCCATGCCCTCCCATGCTGGCATCTCATTGGGTGTAAACCGAGTGGTACTGGTTGCGCCGAAGAAGGAAGCGTCCGTTCTAATGCTGAACGATGAGTCGACCCCCTTCATGGTCCAGTCCTGGATCGAGCCCTTCAGCACCAGCACCGATCAGGACGTCCCCTTTGCCCTTACCCCTCCCCTGAAACGCCTGAACGGGAACGCACGCCAGCAGTTGCGTGTTCTGTATCAGGGCGCGGGGCTTCCGGCGGACAGGGAGTCGGTGTTCTGGTTGAGCGTGCAGGAAGTCCCCCAGAAGTCGCAGGATGAAAACATCCTGCAGATTGCCGTGCGCCAGCGCATCAAGTTGTTCTACCGGCCCGCCGACTTGCCAGGCGACGTTGGCCAGGCCCCATCCAGGTTGAAGTGGCGCATGGTGCCCAAGGATGGCAAGCCGGGCCTGGAAGTCAGGAATGACTCAGCGTTTCACATCTCTTTCGGCACGGTGAACCTCAAGAGCGGTTCGAACAACTATCCGATTCCCGCGGCAATGCTGCCCCCCTATTCAAGCCAGTCATTCGCGATCGAGGGGGCTTCTTCCCTGGCTCCAGCCGGAGCAACAAAGATCGAGTTCGAAAGCATCAACGACGATGGATTAGCGGTACAGCACTCAAGCAACATTTCCAGCTGAGCCTAGTTAAAGACCAGGACGCTTTGTTTGTTGCTTAACCCCACATCTAGTTACCGGCTGAATATCACTTATTAGTGACGTACACACTTCGCTAACGATCTGCAGCCTACAAAAGAATCATTTCCGAACGAATGGAGCCAAGGGAGCTCGAGAGCGACTCACCCACGAACCATATTCAAGGTCGATCAGAGAGAAACAGGCAATGAAGACCACAGCAAAAAAAAAGATCAGCGCCCTATTCATCTCGCCGCAACTCTGGGCAATAGCATTCATGGCCCTCGCCGTGTCACCGTCCGCGAGCGCTGAGGATGCATTTGGGATGGAACTGTCGATCCCGAAGAACACGGCCAGCGGAACCATACTGGCTCGGCACTACATCTATCCGATGCAGGTATGCCGCCAATCGAAGTGCACAATCAAGTATCTTCGCATCTACCCAAATGGCGAGGGCGGAGCCTCAACTTCACCAGTAATCACCACGAACGTCTCAGGCATATCGACTCGTTTGTTGATCAATGGAAGAGCCTTCGGAACTCAAGCGTTATCGCTCGAGACCAACCGGCCAATCGAAGTACAGCTACTCGGCGATGGTCGAGTAAATCTAGGCGGTTCCCTTGCAGGAAGCGCCCAGGTCTCACCGTACTACTACGAGCTCGATACAGTAGAGAGCAGCTACTCTCTTCGAATCTATCTGAAGGGCACTATCACCCCAATCGACGGTACCTGCTCGGTGCCGAGCCAGACGGTAAAGCTACCTAAAACCTTGATTCAGCGCCTGGAGCGCATCGGCTCGACAGCCGGCACCCAGAGTTTCCAGATACAGGTCAACAACTGCCCCAAGGGCTATAACCGGATTGGCTATACCCTTGACCCGGTTGGCGGCGTGATCGAGAACTCGCCAGGGGTGTTGCCGCTGGCTGGCGGTTCGACCGCGAGCGGCATAAAGATCCGGGTCGAAAACGCCCAGGGCACTCCAGCAACCATGGGGAGTTCGATAACGGTCGATGGATACAGCAAGGCGGCAGGTGGCTCGTTTGTCATTCCGATGCAGGCGTCCTACATCAGAACCGACACAGTCGCCACACCGGGAACGGTAAACGGTGCGATGACCGTGTTTATGGATTACCGGTAACCCTTTCCGCTCGCCATCCTGCTTGCCTCCTTCGAATCAACGACAGGAGGCTTCGCCAGTCGAGCACATGCCTGGCTAGCCAAGCCAATCATTCGCGATCGAGAGCGCTTCTTCCTTGGTTCCAGGCGGAACAACAAGGATCGAGTTCGAGAGCCTCAATGACGACGACGGAGCGCCTGTACAACACTCAGGCGATATATCCAGCTGAGCATAGTTAAAGATCAGAGCTCTTTGTTGGTTGCTTAACCCAGCATTTGTTATTGGCTGAGTACCACTTGTTAGTGACTTACACACTGCCCAGGGTGCGCAAAAACGATTCACCCACAAACTACATTCAAGGTCGATCAGAGAGAAACAGGCAATGAAGACCACAGCAAAAAAAATCAGTGCCCTGTTCGTCGCGCCACAACTTTGCGTAATAGTCCTTATGACCCTCGTCGTATCACCATCCGCGAAGGCAGCGGCTGTAACAGCATTTGGGCAGAATATTTCGACCCCGAAGAACACGGCCAGTGGCACCATACTGGCTCGACATTACTTTACTCCGTCGCAGGTATGCGGCAAATCTAAGTGCAGAGCCACAAGACTTGACACCTACCCAAAAGGTGGCGACAACAGCTCAACCTCAGCAGTAATCACCACGAACGTCTCGGGCATATCGACTCGCTTGTTGATCAATGGAAGTGCCTACGGAACTCAATCGTTATCGGTCGAGTTCAGCCAGCCCATCGAAGTGCAGTTGCTCAGCGACGGTCGAGAAAATCTGGGCGGCTCTCTTGCAGGCACCTCCCCCAATCCATCCTACTTCCAATTTTCAACATACGAGGGGGGGTTATTGGAAATCAGCCTGAGGGGCACCATCACCCCTATCGATGGCACCTGCTCGGTACCGAACCAGACGGTAAAGCTACCCACAACCGCGCTGCAACGCCTGGACAGCATCGGCTCGACAGCCGGCGCCCAGAGTTTCCAGATACAGGTCAACAACTGCCCCAAGGGCTATAACCGGATTGGCTATACCCTTGACCCGGTTGGCGGCGTGATCGCGAACTCGCCAGGGGTGTTGCCGCTGGCTGGCGGTTCGACCGCGAGCGGCATAAAGATCCGGGTCGAAAACGCCCAGGGCGCTCCAGCCACCCTGGGTACTTCAATAACGGTCGATGGATACAAAAAGGCGGCAGGTGGTTCATTTGCAATTCCGATGCAGGCGTCCTACATCAGAACCGACACAGTCACTACACCGGGAACGGTAAATGGCGCATTGAACGTGTTTATTGATTATCGGTAACCCTTTCCGCTCGCCATCCTGCTTGCCTCCTTCGAATCAACGACAGGAGGCTTCGCCAGTCGAGCACATGGTGTTATTTTTCGAATATAGGCTAGAAGCCCAACTCAACATTGACTTAGCGGCAAACTAAAATCAAACACATAAAAAACCAATCAATACAAATCAAGGCCCACTAAAAACCTTCACTCAGGGCAAACCATTAACTGTAGATAAATTCGTTGGCAGATTTAAGAATGGTCTGATGTTCGTGTCACTCTCATAAAATTATCATATTGTTTTTTCAGCCAAGAAGCCTGAAGCGAATCAATAAACCAAGTCAAAAAGCTTAGAAATAATCTGGCAAAAAGTGGCAAATCATCATTTTCTCAACACTCTGGAAACATCATGAAAAAGCACTTTCCAATGAAGTTTACAGCAAAGAAAATAACGCGCACTATCGTCGCACGGCGACTATGCACGGTAGCATTCATGGCCATCGCCACATCACCATCCGTTAAGGCGGACAGGTACAATGTGTACGCATTCGGACAGCAACTGTCGATTCCGCAAAACACCGCCAGCGGGCAAGTGTTGGCCCGGCATTACATCACGCCAATGCAGGTATGCGGCTCTCTGAGATGCTACGTCATAGGCGTGACTAATTATTCAGCTGGTGGAGCTCCACACTCAGGACCGATCATCAAAACAAACGTTTCAGGCATATCGACTCGCTTGCTGATCAATGGAAGCGTATTTTCATCAGCGACCTCGTTCACCCAACCGATCGAGGTGCAGTTGCTCAGTAATGAATACCCAAACTTAGGTGGCTCGCTTGCAGGCGCCGGGTCGGGGACTCTGCCCTATTACAAGATCTTTACGAAATACGGCGATACCTATATCTACATGACTGGAACAATTACGCCGATCGCCGGCACCTGCTCGGTGCCAAGTCAAACCGTCAAATTGCCCAGCACAATGCTGAACAAATTAGACCAGGTCGGTTCGACAGCCGGTACCAAGAATTTCCAGATTCAAGTCAACAACTGCCCGAAAGGGTACAACCGAATTGGCTACCTGCTTGAGCCGGTCGGCGGCGTAATCGAAAATGCGCCGGGTGTGTTACCGCTTACCGGCGGCTCAACCGCCAGTGGTGTGAAAATCCAGATCACCGATGACAAGGGTCAGCCAGCAACCATGGGGACCTCGATACAAGTGGACGGTTACAAAAAGGAAACCGGTGGTTCGCATGCGATTCCCATGCAAGCGTCCTACCTAAGGACTGGCGTCACGGCCACACCGGGAACGGTAAACGGGGCACTGAACGTTCTGCTGGACTATCAGTGATTCTTCACGGCTGCAATCTCGCAACATTCCCTAAGCGACGCAGCCATGGGAGGCCAGGGCTTCGAATTGATAAATGCCAATCGATAAAATGCTGCCGGCCCACTCGCACGCCAGCCCCGCTATTCAGGATCGACCATGCGCCGCCCATCAATTCCGCCGCTCTTTTATCAGCCTGCGGCAACGCGCGACCGGTCGCCAGCATCAGCAAACACCCGGTAGCAGCAGACGGGGCCGGCCTCTTCACCAAGGTGTTGCTTGAGCACAAAGCCTTGCAGGGCCCCCGATCACCAATCTGAGCGGCTTGAGAATGAGCACGGAAACGATTCCGAAAAAGGCGCCAACGATGTTTTTTCCAGCCAATAAAAAACCCCGCAGATCGTTGATCTACGGGGTTTTCAGTTTGGAGGCCGAGGTCGGAATCGAACCGGCGTAGGCGGATTTGCAATCCGCTGCATAACCATTTTGCTACTCGGCCAAACTTTCGATGCCTTACAACCGCATCAAAGGCATACAACTCTAAGCTGGAAGCCTGAACTTAATCTAACTTCCAACCCTTTGAATTCTAAGGGGTTTTTCGCGTTCCTGAATCAGGAATGGACGCAATTCTGGACTTGTTCGCAGGGCATGTCAAGGACAGAAATGAAATAATTCAATGCTTTACCGTCGGCAGTGGCGATGGCTGACAAGGCAGTACCCGGAAAATAAAGGTTCTTCACGGAATACCGGGAAAGACGCTCTTGATCTTCATGAAAAAGAATTCGCTATCCCGGTAACCGTACGCCATTCGTTTGATGACCTTTATTCGATTGTTTATTCCTTCCAACTGACCGGTGTGCATCGGCCAGCGAACGCGGCTGACGATGCCCCGCCAGTAACTCTTTAGCCGTTTGGCGAACTGGATCAGTGCCGGTATTTCGCTTTCATGAGCATGGCGCAACCATTGCTTCCAGGCCGATCTCCAGCTCCAAGCG
>NZ_QHHP01000013.1:0-1425 GCF_003184125.1 Pseudomonas sp. RW409
GGCCATCCCTTTCAAGGTCTTTTCGTTTTGGCAGCCTTGATGACCCTGTCTGTTGAAACGTGGGCATGTACCGCCGTCCCTTGAACCCATGTCCTGGGCTTGGGTACCTTGGGGCCTCGTTGGCTTTTGGCGACTTGCTTGGGTTGAATGTTCTTGGCTAATTCCAACAAGCGCTGGGCCAGTTTTTCCATTGAGACGATCGGTAGATATTCGACGGGCAGAGCGATCTGCATGCCCTCATATCCAGCTCTGACCTGGATCGCCAAGTGATAGATCGAAGCCTCCCAGCCCTCAGGCTGAGTCTCTCGATGAGCGTGTTCGACGCTGCGCTTGAGCAAGGCCAGTACGTTGTACGCCAGCACGGCAGTGGTGAATCCAAGCAAGGCAGCTCGTGGACTGCCGAGGGATTCAATTTCACTTTCCAGAATGGCTTCCAGTCGCTGGAACATCCCTTCAATACTCCAACGACGGCGATAGAAGTCCGCGATCTGCGGTGCGCTGATGCTCTCGGGCAGGTTGCTCCAGAACATCAAACTGCGGTCACCTGAGTCGTTTGGTGAATGGAGCGTCAACTCGATGCGTCGCCACTGATGCCCCCCTCTTACCTCAATGCTTTGTTCACGCACCGTACCTGTTGCAACAGGCAAAGATGCTTGCCACTCGCCCTCTTGAATCAGGCGCGGGTGCTTGGCCTGCTGGCGAATGACAAATGACGTTTTCACTTGTTCACAGGCCTCCATTACAGGAAGCGTGCAGTAGAGCCGATCAGCGATCCAAACCTGGTTCGTCTTGGCATCGGACAGTAGCGGCAACACGCAGACTCGCTCGCTTGCGTAGGCGTCTTCGCAGGGTTGCAGGTCAATGACCTGATCCAGGTCGGGATCGTAGACCACGACCGAGAATCCGGGACGAGCCGCTCCGCGCTCGTGCCGTAGTGCTCCAAGGCGCTTTTCGGTGGACGCCAGGTGGCTGCCGTCTACCACCCGAACCTGCCAATCGGGCAGCATGGCTGAGCCCCCCAACTCCTTGATCGTCGGAGTCAGGCGCTGCGCGCAACCTGTGACCAAGGCGCGCAACAGAGCCGGTTCGGTACGGCTGACCTTGTCGTAAAGGGCCGCCAGGCTAACCGGAAGATCCTCCAGCTGCTTGGCCGCGGCATGTAATGACGGCTTCAAGCCCAATGAAACAAGGGACATGAGCTTAACGATGGTTGAGAACAGCAATTCGCGGGAGTACTGCCGTTGCCGGTGTTCTTCGAAAACCTGATCGACCCACTCCGGCGCAATGGCTTGCTCCAAGGCAAGTTTGGCCATCACGCTGGCAGGTGCTTTTTTCTCGAATCGCGCTAGTACATCGGCCCACATCGTTCGGGTCTTCCTGACTGAATTTCAGCGGATTTTACCCAAGACCTTGAAAGGGATGGCC
>NZ_QHHP01000014.1:0-10857 GCF_003184125.1 Pseudomonas sp. RW409
GGGGGGGGGGGCGATCTATCCGTTTATTTCTTGGGAAATATCCTACGTTTGCGTGTGAATTTTCCTCGCCTTAAAGGTATGACTGACCTGCAAAGATCACGACCTGAGTGTTTGATCGGTTGAATAATATGTTTCCTGGTCGTGTTCTTGTTATAGAAAGTCATACTTTCCAGCGTGGCGTGTTGGCTAAGGCGCTGATGAGTCTGCGCATTGAGCATGTTCTGTCCGCGGGTAATGCTGCGCAGGCAGAGGCTTATATACAGCGTCGGGGTGTAATCGACGTCGTCTTCCTCGATCTGAATGATAGTTCGATCGATCACCGGGAGCTCTTGCGGATCGCCGGTGAGTTGGGCAACGTAAGAACCTTGGTGGTGTACAGCGAGCTGCAACTGGAGCTCTGTCGAGCAGCTATTCAAGTGAAGACATTGTTCGATATCAAATTATTAGGAGTGCTGGATAAACCATTACAGCTAACGGCCCTGCAGAAATTAATATCACGCTTCGTACGGTCGCAGATACCTCCTTCTGCATCGACATGGGCATGTTCAATGATAGAACATGAACTGATCCCGGAGGAGCAGGTTCGGCACGGGTTGGCGTCCGGAGCCTTCCAAGCTTGGTACCAGCCGAAGTTCAATCTATGTGATGGTCAGTTGTTCGGCGCTGAGGTTCTGGTGCGGTGGGATCATCCGGTTCGGGGGGTGCTATTGCCCAAGGACCTATTGGCGGCCGTACTGGCTTACGATTTGATTGACGATATGTTCAAGCAGCTTCTGGATCAGGGGTTGCTGGTCTTGAGTCGGCTGCGCAAGCAGGGGGTCGAAATTGGGCTCTCGTTTAACCTCACGGCCTCACAGCTGGTTCACGATGATTTGGTCGAGCACATTCTTCATCGCTTGGAGCAGCATAGGCTGTCGGGTACGGTTCTAATATTTGAAGTGATTGAAAACAGCCTGCTAAATCTCCCAGTACCTGCTTATGAAAACCTTTTGCGTCTGTATCAAGCAGGTTGTGGTTTATCGATTGATGATTTTGGGGGGGGATTCTCTTCGTTGAAGCTATTGGGGCAGTTGCCGTTTAGTCAGCTCAAACTTGATGGAAGATTTGTCCAGGACCTTTCCGACCAAAGCAACAAAGCTATGATTGCCAGTAGCTTGGCATTAGCCAAAGCATTAAGCATGGATTTGATTATCGAAGGTATCAGTAGCTCATCTGCTCTGGAGACGCTCATAACACTGGGTTGTTCTTTCGGACAGGGTTTTTACTTGGCGCCTCCCATGGTGGGCTCAGAGTTTTGCGGTTGGTTGAGAAGGTACCGGACTGATCGCGATGTTGTATTTGCAGGGCGTGAAAAAAATAATTGACTTTATTTTTTTTTAATGAGGCTTAAGCTATTCTTGCACTTGTTGTGAGTAGCAGATGGTGTGCTCTTCGTCTTTTTGAAAGAGGTTCATATGCTCAAAGCGTTGGTGGTTGATGACCATCCATTTATCCGTGCATCTGTGAAAATGCTGCTCAAAGCGGAACAGTTTGAGGTGGTGGCTGAAGCCAGCAATGGGGTTGAAGCCCTGCACCAGGCTCGTGAGCATGTGCCTGACCTGATTCTGTTGGACATCTCAATGCCACTGCTTGATGGCTTGGAAGTCATCAATCGAATCTGTGCACTTGGGCTGTCTAGTAAGATTCTGGTGCTGACCTCCCTAGAGGCTTCATTTTACGCTCAGCGTTGCATGAGTGCCGGGGCTTTCGGCTATGTCTCGAAAAGTAGTGATCTTGAAGAGCTGAGCCGGGCTATTAAAGTTGTCATGGGCGGTTATACCTACTTCCCTGTGCTTTCCAACAGCTCCGTGCGTGCTGTTGATAGCCAAGCCTCGGAACAGGCGATGATTCGACAGCTGTCTAACCGTGAATTAGCGATACTACAGCAGCTAGCTCGTGGGTTTAGCAATAAAGAAATTGGCGATGCCATGCTGCTGAGTAACAAAACTATTAGCACTTATAAGAGTCGGCTGATTGAAAAGCTTAATGTGAAGTCAGTGGTTTACTTGGCGGAATTTGCCAAGCGTAATAGTCTAATCTAAATGAAGTTTCGGTTGAGGTTTCTCGTAGTTTTTTTTGTATTTTATTGTTCGAGTCATGCACATTCTGAGCCAGTTGCGTATGAAAGCTTGGAGCTCCTCGGGCGCTCCCGCGCACCGGGGCTTGTTGCCATACTTGATGCAGCGGAGTGGAGTTGGTTGCGTGATAAGAAAGTTTTATTGTTAGGTACCTCAACTACAGATGCTGCACCCTTTGATATGGCTTCCAACCAATATCAATACGAAGGCTTGACAGCGGACTATGCGCAATTAATTTCCAAGCTGTTGAACATAAAAGTTGAGGTGCGCCTCTATGAGAGTAGAACAAAGGCGCTGGAGGCTTTGAAGCGTGGTGAGTTAGACTTGTTGAGCTCCGCCGGTGCTTTTGAAGCCGCAGACAAAGATTTGGTTGTTTCTCGCGCATATTTTGAGGATCAACCTGTGTTAGTCGCTCCACGAGCGATGGCTGGTTCTTTGAAGGCGAATCTCGAGGGCGCGCGCCTTGCATTGTCCGATCATTATCTCGATCCTTCATCGGTCAAAGAAAATTACCCGATGGCCATACCTTTTTTCTATCCAAGTGCTCTTGATGCGATTAGTGCGGTTATATTTGGAAAAGCCGACGCCTATATCGGTGGAGCGATCACTTCAAATTATATAATTAATCGAAATCTTCTAAATGAATTACACATTGAAGATTTCGCGAAATTTGAGTTTGCTAACATTGGGTTTGCCCTTCGATCTGACAATCATCAACTCCTGCGCATAATAAATCGGGCGCTAAAGGCAATTCCTTCCACCGAAAGCATGGCAATTATGCGTCGTTGGGGAGGGGGGAGCATTACGGTAAATAGTCATGAACATCTCGATTTGAGTCTCAAGGAGAGGCAGTGGCTACATGGTCATCCTCAACTGAGGGTTGCAATTGTGGGAGAAAATCCGCCGATTTCTTTTTTTGATCAGGGTAATGAATTCAAAGGCGTGGCTGCCGACCTGCTGGAAAAAATTAGTCATTATACGGGGCTTAAATTCGAATTGGTACGAGGTGGTTCAAAAAATGATCTTGTTGGGTTGCTACAAGCAGGTAAGGCAGATTTAATTGTCGAGCTCAGTCAAAATGCCTCGCGTGAAAATGAGCTGCGGTTCACTCGCCCATATTTTACAGATCCTTTCGTTCTGGTGAGTCGTAGTGGCTCAACTGAAGTCAATAGTTTAAGTCAGATGGCAGGAAAGCGTCTTGCTATAAGTATAAGGAATTCCCAGCGGGAATATATTTCTCAGTATTATCCTAAAGTAGTTTTGGTTGACACTGAGAATACACTAGACGCAATGAAGTTAGTAGCCCAAGGCAAAACAGATGCTGCTGTTAATACCATGTCCAATGCACGCTATCTCCTCGCGGGCGAATATAAAAATCGTTTGCAATTAGTTAGCACTGTTGGCTCACGACCAGCTCTGCAAGGGATTGCAGTGAAACGTAGCTCGTTAGAGTTATATTCCATTCTCGACAAGGTACTGATGAGCATTCCACCTGAAGAGTTGGACGAACTAACTAGCCGCGGGCGTGGTGAGGTGATGGTGGATCGCAGCATTGCGCGTGCCTACCAGAAGGCTACTTTCCAAGGGCTAAGTATTGCGGCAATTTTATCTTTGGTCGCGGTAGGGTGGATTTTTTATTTACGTCGGCTGATTCAAAAGCGTGATATAGCCGAACAGGCGTTAAATGAACAAATGGAGTTCATGCGGGTCCTGATCAATGGGTTGCCTCATCCTATATATGTGCGTGATCGGCAGGCTCGTATGCTGTTGTGTAACAGCCGCTACCTTGAGTTAGCTGGTCGTTCCCTTGAAGAGCTGATTGGCACACAGCCATTCGAAGGGATGAGCATCGACTCTCACTACAACCTGGAGCTTGAGCGCCAATACCATGAGGTGATGGACGGAGGCCAGGAGTTGCTCCGCGATAGCGAATTAATGCTACCTAATGGACGGATTATAACTGCTTATCATTGGATACTGCCGTTCCGTGGTAGTACTGGTGATGTGAAAGGTATTATTGCCGGTTGGATCGACATTACTGAGCGTGAAGAGTTGTTGAATCAATTAAAGGATGCCAAGCAGGAAGCAGAGAAAGCAAACCAGGCGAAAACGACCTTCTTGGCCACCATGAGTCATGAAATACGTACACCGATGAATGCGGTGATGGGAATGCTCGAACTGGTCATGAAAAAAGCAAATCAAGGCATACTTGATCGGTTTTCGATTGAGGTGGCGTCAAGCGCTGCGCGGGGAATGCTGGACCTGATTGGTGACATTCTGGATGTGGTACAAATCGAGTCTGGACGTTTGACCCTAGCCCCGGAGAGGGCCCTATTCAAAGATTTGGTCGAGTCAGTGGTGCGGATGTTCGAGGGGATGGCGCGGCAAAAGCATCTTACACTTGTTCTGGAGTTCGATGAAAGGGCCGATCGGGTGGTGCTAATCGATCCGTTACGTTTCAAGCAGGTGATATCCAATCTGTTGAGTAATGCAGTCAAGTTCACTGTCGCAGGGCGGATTTTGATCAGCGTTCATGTCACCCCTACTGAAGACCGGGAAAGATTGGGCATCCGTTTGTGGGTGCAGGACACCGGGATTGGTATTTCCAAGGAGGATCAGCAGCGTTTGTTTCAACCATTCAGTCAGATAGCTCCTGGCAGCCAGCCGACTACAGGCGGGTCAGGGCTGGGCTTGGTGATTAGCCGGAAGTTGTGCTCTATGATGCAGGGGGCGTTGACCCTGAGCAGTGTTCCTGGACTAGGGACCCAAGCGGAGGTGTTGCTGGAGCTGCCTATCCTCGCTCCGCTCCCCGCCAGCAAACCTGAGTCGGTGCTAACACACCCGGTCAGAGAGCTGAAGGTATTGGTAGTAGATGATTACCCAGCCAACCGCTTGCTGCTGTCACAACAGTTGAGCTACCTCGGCCACAATGTAATTGACGAGCAAGATGGTGCACATGGTTTGCGCACCTGGCGCAACTACCATTTCGATGTGGTGATCACAGACTGCAATATGCCGGTTATGAGCGGATATGAACTAGCAAAAGCCATTCGTGCCGAGGAAATGGCTTCAGCAAATGCTCCTTGTTTAATCGTGGGCTTCACAGCCAATGCTCAACCGGAGGAAATAGATCGCTGTCTGGCGGCCGGGATGGACGACTGCATGTTTAAGCCAATTAGCATGATGGACTTGACGGTGAGGCTTGCCAAGGTGACATCGGTGTTCAAGCAGACATCTGTAACCGATGAGGTTGAGCAATTGAGTGACGGCATTGACTTGAGCAGCCTTGAGCAGTTGACCTTTGGTGATCAAGCATCAATCAACAGCCTGCTAAAGGATCTGGCCAGTAGCAACGAAGAAGATCTTCTGCGCTTACTCAAGCTCTTCAGCCAAAATGACTTGGTCGGCCTCTCTGACCTAGCCCACAGGGTTAAGGGAGGGGCTCGCATTATCAAGGCACGGCGGCTTATCCAGTGTTGCGAACAGGTACAAGCTAATTGTGACGGGTTAGATGTCGCTCGTTTGACAGAGGCAGTTGACGCATTACACCAATCAATGGAAACACTAGGGGGGATATTGGCGCAGATAATTGGCGCGCCTTCACCGTAGACGGTGTGTTGTCATGTCTCCCTTTTCATAACGGGGGCAATATGAAATCAGTCGTATCAATTACTAGATTTTCGACGATTTGAACACTTGCCCAAGATCTATCGGTACTCTTCTGATTATCCTTTAGGAATTCTCCTACATTCCCTTGGGAATTTTCCTCTCAGCAAAACATTGTAATGCCGCGAATATATGCATCATATGAGTTGAGTTAAGGTCGAAACGTTAGAGGCTTGCGAGAAGAGTGAGCGGTATGCATATTTTGCTATGTTAATGCTTGCTTTTACTTTGTATATGGCTTTAGTCATAATATTGTGTCTTTATAATGTCGTTTTTTGGTTGGACTTTTCAGCTATATGTATATTTCGTACCCAAGTGTTGCGAGGCGTGATTCTTGGTAAGAGTTTTTGATTTTTTTTTGCGAAATAATAAATGATTAATACTTGGCTTTATCAGGCGTGTTCGGATCTTCATGAAATGGAATTAAGTATGCTGAATCACTTTTATTAATGTTATTTTGTTTTTTGCCAGCGGCTGATAAGTTCAAGGATGGAAGTTTCTCTTGTCTGTCGAGGTCGATAGCTTGGGCTAATTGGTGTGTGTTTTTGAAGGAGGATACTTCGAGAAAATAACTGCCGTAGGAGTATTGATGCCAGGGCTCTAATCTCTTTGCGGAAACTATTTATGCAGGTAGTACCCTTACGTGTTCTTGTGCTTGAAGGTCATATTCTTCAGCAGACAGTTGCGGTAAATTTATTGAAGCAGGCGGGTTGTCAGGAAGTTTTTGGCGCTACTAATAGTGTTCAGGCATTGGACGCCTTGTACAGGACTGGTCCAGTGGATATCGCACTTTGTGATCTGCATATGGACGGTATAGATGGCTTGGAGTTCTTGCATCATGCGGCGCGCTCGGGATTAGTAGGCTCGGTGATTATCACTAGTTCGTTCACAGAAGACGTGCGGCGTGCCGCTCAGCAACTGGTGCCGTTGTTGGGAGGGGCACTGCTAGGAGGCTTAGCCAAGCCACTGCAGTTTTGCGCATTGGAGGTACTTCTGAAAAAGCATCTAAATGAGCCTGTTATTAAACCAGCGACCAGACAGCCATCTATATCGGCGAGTGTAGACGAGGTCCACTCGGCTATACAGAGCCAACAACTGGAAACGTATTTTCAACCAAAAATAAACCTGCTCAAAGGAGGGGTTATAGGTGTAGAGGCTTTAACGCGTTGGAATCATCCAACTAAAGGCGTGGTTTCGCCGGCTGTTTTTATGCCAGTTATCGAAAGCTGTGGCTTGTTGAATGATCTGTTTTTTGCCCAGCTTAATCACGGCCTGGATTTACGGCGTCAGGCTTTGTCACAGGGCTACTTGCTCAATATTGCGTTCAATCTACACCCTATGCAACTTTCCAATCCTGACTTGGTATCTAATATAAAAAGCGTTCTATTGGGCCATGGTTTACTTGGTTCGGCCATCACTCTCGAAGTGACCGAAAGCGGTTTGCTGGAAGTCTCGACGATTTGTTTGGAAAACTTGGTGCGTCTGCGCATGATGGGATGTCGGTTGTCTATTGACGATTTTGGTGTGGGGTTTTCTTCATTGCAGCGTCTGTGTCAGCTGCCTTTCAACGAAATCAAGCTCGACGGTGAGTTTGCCCAGAGGTTCTGTGAAGAGCCGCGCTACCGTGCGGTCATCAACAGTACCCTGGCGCTTGGTGAGGCGTTAGGCGTATCTGTGGTGATCGAGGGCATCGAAAAGCAGGAACAGTACCAGCAATTAATTGACCTTGGGTGTGCTCAAGGGCAGGGGTACTTATTTGCAAAACCCATGACTAAACAAGATCTGCTGGTTTGGTTGGATACCTGGGATGCACACGCAAAAGTTATCTGACGGCCCATTGAGCTCACTTATCCAGGTATAAACATGCCAACACTCTCCTTGCGTATCTTGATTGCCGACAGTCAGCATCTACAGCGTTTGAGCATCGAGAAAATACTTAATCAGTACGGCTATCACCGTGTAGCGCCTATTGCGTCTCTCGAAGAGCTTTTGACTGTTATCCAATACGCTCTCGAACCCTTTGAGCTTTTGGTGATAAACAGTGCGCTGATGGTGGGATCCGGACACCGAATTGAGGACTTTTGCCGAAATTGTCCGAGCATTCTCAATGCACTGATTTATGATGGGCATGCGATGCAGTTTTTCGTGATGAAAGGGGAGGGGCAAATAATAAAAAAGCTATCCGGAGTGCCGGATAGTGATTCCATCAAGAATATCATGAGTTTGATCGATAAAGGTAGACAAGGGACTTTTTTATACTCTTGTCATGCTTTTGAGTGACAGTGTGTTGTTTGTCTTGGGGGGTAAGGTTGGATCGGATATAACAGGGGGCTTCAGCGAAAGCTACTTCTACTGGACAACGACTAGCGCCACGTGTTGGTGAGGGAGTCGCAAATTTATTCTTGGCGCTGAACAAACATAAATAGACAGTTTTATGTAGAGCCAAACTTTCATGTCCAGTTATTGAATGGCCATAAAACTTGGGGAGAGAATGTTGCTAGTCATCACAATAAAGCTCGGGAAGTGTCTGCATATTTCAGAGGATATTCAGATAAAAATTACCAAGGTGACTGGTAGGTATGTCGCCGTTGGTATTGATGCGCCGAGGTGCATGAAAGTTCTTCTGGGAGAGTTATCCCAACCAGCTAAAGATAGCAATGGTGATAATAAAGCATGAGTTGGTTCTTTTTTACTTTACTTTACTTTGCGTCGGTAGGGCCGATTTAGAGAGCGAGCAAGATAAAAATACATCAACTCATAGATGAAGAGTGAAATGAAAAAAAAATCAACTCTTATTTTGGTTTTAATATCAATGTTGTCGGGTGGATGCAGTTTTTCCGGAGCTGGCACAGAAGATTATATTCCGTATGATACGCTGAAAGCGAAGCAGGCAGCCGGAATAGTGCTGGATCCTTATACCTTAAGTAAAGTCAATGCAATTATTCAGGTGCGGGCGACGAGCAATCCTGTTGATGCGTATCAGGCGATCAATATGATTTCAGGGGCTTTTTTAGGGACTCCATACCGTGCAAATATGTTGGATGGCTCAGAAAGTACGCCCGAGAAATTAGTGATCGATTTTAGAGGCTTGGATTGTTTTACTTACTTGGACTATGTTGAGGCATTACGGAAATCAAATTCACAGTCGGAGTTTGTGAGCAATGTAATTAGAGGGCGCTATGTGGATAGTAATGTTGACTTTTTAAGTCGCAAACACTTTTTCACTGACTGGGGACATGGTGGAGACTATAAACTCGCCGATGATATCACCAGTCAGATAAGCTCTAATGCAGAAAACATTGAAAAAAAGCTTAATGAAAAAACTGATGGGACCTTCTACCTTCCAGGGCTACCAGTGATTAAACGCAATATCACCTATATTCCAAGCGGTCTTATTGATGAAGAGGTCATAGGGCGTTTGCGAAGTGGTGATTTAATTGGGATTTATACTAATCTCGCAGGATTAGATGTGACTCATGTAGGTTTCTTTATCAGTACAGAGCGAGGCCACGTTTTACGGCATGCATCCTCCCAAAAAGAAAATGAAAGGGTAGTGGATTCTCCTTTTATGGAGTATGTAGCCAAAACCCCGGGGATAGTGGTTTTAAGAGCTAGGGATAGTTTGTAGCATATAGACGGTTACCTCCAGGTCTGTCCGCGCCTGTGGCATTCATAGTAGTTGTTTTCGGAATTTAATTTTTTATGGGGGATGTAAATAATCTAGCCGGATTAGTATCGAAAAGAATGAGTGGCAATGTTGTCTAGATTGTTTAGGTAGTAGATGTAGAGTTTTTGTATGTTTTCAATTGCGCGAGCTCAATTGAATTATATGGGATTAAAGATGGGGTTGCGATTGAGTTGTCAATGAGGATTGCCAAGAAGTACGTTTAGTAGAAGTTTTTTGGAGCTGGTATAAGTGAGGGTCTATATGTATTTATTGAGAAGGCATTTTAACTGGAAAGGGCGGACTTGCAGGAAGGACTTCTGGATTTTTCTATTCATAAATTTTGTTGTTTTAACCCTGCTGCAGTTTGTTGATCGATGGATTGCCGTCAAGTTTTTAGGTTTTTCTTGTGCAGAGGTTGATGAGGAAGGGGGTATATATACACTTACAGTGCTGTACTCACTAGGAATGATCATCCCGAGTTTAATTATCTGTATACGGCGACTTCACGATACCAATAGGAGCGGTTGGTGGTTGCTCATAGGGATGATTCCTTTTATTGGGGCTTTTGTGCTTCTGATATTCTATTGCCTTGCTAGTACAGAGGATAATCGTTTTGGTAGAAAGTCATCCTCTCGGTTGAATTCATAGCATGAGTTTTATATTGAATAATACGCAGACGCTAAATTCACGGTGCTTCGATATCGGGTGAGGCGTGCGGAAGCTTAAGTTATGGATTTGTCATAGAGTAAAACTAGTTTATTATTGCTATCAATAAAATTCTATCGGGTTGTTCCAGTATTTTGAATGGTATGTTTTCATGACTTTCAAAAGTATAAGCTTGTTTTTAGAGTATGTCTACAGAAGGACCGCTCTGGATGAGTCCCGCTATACAGCAGCCCGTAAATAAAGAGATTTGCGTATTTGCTACTCTGTTGTCGATGAGTTAGAGGCTTTGATTTAAAAGGGAGGGGAATCAATCAGATTAGTATCGGGGTTTTGGAAGTCGCTGAAAAAACGAGGGTTTTATCAGCCAGAGGGGGTGGCATTCTTTCTGATGAGTCTGATAAGTTGTTTGCTGAGCGAGCTACTATTTAGAATTTAAAAAAGAGAAAGACGTTGTGTCATGGTGATGTTCGCACTGGAAGCGGCTCATGCTGCTTCTATTGACGTTCCTATGAGTCTGGTAAGCGCAGATGGCGCAACACAAACAATTGGAACCATCTCCATTAGTGAGACACAGTATGGCTTATTGTGTTGCCGCTGACCGAAAACTGACCCAGTAAAAGCTGTTCTGCCGACTGAAAACTGACCCAGGTGTTCAACTGCTTCTGCTCGCTTTCCGAGCAGGAGAACACAGGGTGATCAGCATAGAAATGTTGGGGAAAATTCGGCGGATGTGCCTTCGCG
>NZ_QHHP01000002.1:0-97665 GCF_003184125.1 Pseudomonas sp. RW409
CCCCAAGAGATGCCCGCCGCATGAGCGGCTTCCCGCTCGCCAGTTCGGGTCGACGAACGTCGACATCCCCCACCTTTATCGCTGACGTTTTTTTGCCATTGGGAGTGTTTTACAACACTTACAAATGGATCCATTAAAAACGAAGACTACAACTAGAAGTCCGATAATCGCCCATAAATCCACCTAAAATCGCGCTTTTATCGTTGACACTCAAACACCACCGCCTCTCTAATGGATCCATTAAATAAAAACAATCACTCGCCTGGAGAGCCTTCCATGTACCCCAAGAACACTTGGTACGTTGCCTGCACCCCCGATGAAATCGCCGACAAGCCCCTGGGGCGGCAGATCTGCGGGGAGAAGATGGTGTTTTATCGTGGCCTGGAGGGCCGGGTCGCGGCGGTCGAGGACTTCTGCCCCCATCGCGGTGCGCCGCTGTCGCTGGGTTATGTGGAAAACGGCAACCTGGTGTGCGGTTATCACGGCCTGGTGATGGGCTGCGATGGCAAGACCGTGGAAATGCCCGGGCAACGGGTGCGCGGCTTCCCCTGCAACAAGACCTTTGCCGTGGTCGAGCGCTACGGCTTTATCTGGGTCTGGCCCGGCGACCAGGCGCTGGCCGACCCGGCGCTGATCCATCATCTGGAGTGGGCGGTCAGCGATGAGTGGGCCTACGGTGGCGGGCTGTTCCACATCCAGTGCGACTACCGCCTGATGATCGACAACCTGATGGACCTGACCCACGAAACCTACGTCCACGCCTCCAGCATCGGCCAGAAGGAAATCGACGAGGCGCCGCCGACCACCAGGGTCGAAGGCAACGAAGTAGTCACCGCGCGGCATATGGAAAACATCATGGCCCCGCCGTTCTGGCGCATGGCCCTGCGCGGCAACGGCCTGGCCGACGACGTGCCGGTGGACCGCTGGCAGATCTGCCGCTTCACCCCGCCCAGCCATGTGCTGATCGAAGTCGGCGTGGCCCATGCCGGCCAGGGCGGCTATGACGCGCCGGCGCAGTTCAAGGCGTCGAGCATAGTGGTGGATTTCATCACCCCGGAAAGCGACACCTCGATCTGGTACTTCTGGGGCATGGCGCGCAACTTCAATCCGCGGGACGAGGCGCTGACCGCGAGCATTCGCGAAGGCCAGGGCAAAATCTTCAGCGAAGACCTGGAGATGCTCGAACGCCAGCAACAGAACCTGCTCGCCCATCCCACGCGTAACCTGCTCAAGCTGAATATCGACGCCGGCGGCGTGCAGTCGCGGCGGGTGCTGGAGCGCCTGATCGCCCAGGAACGCGCCGGCGAAACGCAGCTGATCGCCACGGCCACGGCCTGATCCTGCGCGGCATTTCACCGGTGCCGCGCCCTGCCCTTTACCCAGCCTTTTACCCAACAAAAGAAACAGAAGTGACCGCCACGGGCGGCAGCACTCGGAGGACCGACGATGATCGATGTGGTGGTGGTATCCCGTAACGACGAAGCCCAGGACATCTGCAGCTACGAGCTGGCCAGTGCCGATGACAGCCCGCTGCCGGCCTTCAGCGCCGGCGCGCATATCGATGTGCACCTGCCCGGCGGCTTGATCCGCCAATACTCCCTGTGCAACCACCCCGAAGAACGCCATCGCTACCTGATCGGCGTGCTCAAGGACCCGGCCTCACGGGGCGGCTCGCTGGCCATGCACGAGCAGATCCACCCCGGCACACGGCTGACTATCAGCGAACCGCGCAATCTGTTTCCGCTGGCCCACGAAGCCCGGCGCCGCCTGCTGTTCGCCGGCGGCATCGGCATCACCCCGATCCTGTGCATGGCCGAACGCCTGGCCCACAGCGGCGCGGATTTCGAGCTGCACTACTGCGCCCGTTCGCGGGAGCGCGCAGCCTTTGTCCAGCGTCTATGCAGCTCGCCTTTTGCCGACCGGGTGTTCCTGCATTTCGACCAGGAACCCGAGACAACGCTGGACGCAGCCAAGGTCCTGGCCACGCCGCGCAACGACGTTCATCTATATGTGTGTGGTCCCGGCGGCTTTATGCAGCACGTGTTGGACACGGCCAAGGCTGCGGGCTGGCAGGAGCCCTGCCTGC
This sequence comes from Pseudomonas sp. RW409, assembly GCF_003184125.1. Taxonomy (NCBI): domain Bacteria; kingdom Pseudomonadati; phylum Pseudomonadota; class Gammaproteobacteria; order Pseudomonadales; family Pseudomonadaceae; genus Pseudomonas; species Pseudomonas sp. RW409. Next base: position 2,087 of record NZ_QHHP01000002.1, read on the forward strand.
ATCGCGAGTACTTCGCCGCCACCCCCGTCGACACCCGCGCCGATGGCAGTTTCTCGGTAAAGGTCGCCAGCAGCGGCCAGGTCTTTGCGGTGCCAGCGGACAAGAGCGTGGTGCACGTCCTGGAGAGCCATGGCATCGACATTGCCATGTCCTGCGAGCAAGGGATTTGCGGCACCTGCCTGACCCGGGTGCTGGAGGGGGTGCCGGAGCACCGCGACCTGTTCCTCACCGAGGACGAACAGGCGCGCAACGACCAGTTCACCCCCTGCTGCTCGCGCTCGAAAACGCCGCTGCTGGTGCTGGATATCTGAAGGGATTCAGGCGGGGCGGAGAATGACCTTCATCCGCTCGTCCGCCGCCGCGCTGCTGAAGATCTCGGCATAGCGCAGGGTGGCGTTGGCGTGCTCGCGCATGATCGCCTCGGCCCGCGCGCCCTGGCGATTGACCAGGGCATCGAACACCGAATGGTGCTGCATATGGGCGTAGTTGAAGCGCCGGTATTCGCGGGCCATGTCCTGGCGATCCACCGCCAGAGCGGTCACCGAGGCGAACGGCAGATGATCGTTGCGCGCCAGGGCATCGGCGATCGCCGGGTTGTGGCTGCCTTCGACAATCACCTGGTGAAAACGCATGTTGAGGTCGTGATAGACCTCCAGGTCGTCCTCGGTCACATAACCCTTGGCGAACAGCTGGTCGCCCTGGGCCAGGCACAACTCAAGGGCCGCCCGCGCCTCCTGCGACAAACCGCGCTCGGCGGTCTGGCGCGCCGCCAGCCCCTCGAGCACACCCCGCACCTCGACCGCGCCGGCGATGTCCTCGGCACTCACCGAACGCACCTGGAACCCACGCCCGCCAAACCGCACCAGCAGGCCTTCCTGCTCCAGGGTACGAAACGCCATGCGCACCGGCATCCGCGACACCCCGAACAGCTCCGCCGTGGGAATCTCCATCAACCGCTCCCCCGCCGCCAGCTCGCCCGAGGCGATCATCTTGCGCAGCGCGACCAGCACCAATTGACCGGGCTTACTCATCCAGGCAACTTCCAGAAAACGTGGGCCGCCATAGTACCGCAAGCCTTGCGCCGACGGCATGCCGATACCGGCGTGGCGACCTCACCAACACCATCGCGGGCAAGCCTCGCTCCTACAGAAAATACGTAACCTACTGCCTCACAGCACACGCCTTCCTGTAGCCGTTGCCGAAGGCTGCGATAAGGCCGCAGGCCTTCAGCGACCTCAAGATCCTGCGCCCCCTTCGGGGTCGATCGCAGCCTCGCAGGCTCGGCAGCGGCTACAGGGAGCGACTCAGCCCCAGGCCGGCCGGTAGGCCGCCGTCTTGCTTTTGATCTGAAAGCCCCGTTAACCACGATGGCCGAACGCAGGCATTGAGCCGTGGGTAACCCGGCAGGGATGCCGGGTTAGCCGCCCCAGGCCATGGATGGCCTGTGGCGGCGGCCCACGGATCAATGCCTTCGTTCGGGCATGCCGAGCCTAGGCGAGGCACCGAGTGGTGGGGCAAGAGCGTTTTGCTTACTTTTGCGCTTTTCAAAAGTGAGCCGCCGTAAGGGCGGAACCCTAAGCCGCCGTTACCGCAGGAATGGATATGTACACCGTCCAAAAAATGCAGCGCCAGCACGGACGCCATCGCGGGCAAGCCTCGCTCCTACAGAAGCCTGCAAACGTGCCTGCCATGACATGTACGCCATCAAAACGGCAGCGCCAAAACAGACATCATCGCGGACAATCGAGCGTCGACCGGCCGCGCCTACCCGCGACGGAGCTGGAAGGTTCAGAACGACAACGGATAGCTGACAATCACCCGAGTCTGATCAAAGTCGCTGTTAAAGCTGCGCCGATTGGTAGCGTTATTCACCCGCACACTGAGATTCTTCAGACTCCCACTCTGAAAGGTATACCCCACCTCCGTATCCCGCTCCCACTCCTTGCCATTGCTCCCGGCCTTGGTCGTGGCATTCTCGCCATGCCCATAGCGCACCATGGCCAACAACCCCGGCACGCCCATGGCGGCAAAGTTGTAGTCATAACGCACCTGCCAGGAACGCTCGTCGGCATTGCTGAAGTTGCCGTTGAACATATCGTTGCCCAGGGTCCGGCCGCTGCTGCCGTACACCGACATCCACGGGCTGTCGCCACTGACCTTCTGCAAGCCCAGGTACAGGGTATGCCCGGCGGTTGAGGCCGAGAGCAAGGCATAGGCAGTGCGGCTCCGGATCTCGCCGATGCGCGCCTGGCCGTCATCCTTGTCGATGAAATAACCAAGGTTCGCCCCCAGCACCCAGTCGCCCACCGACTGCTTGTGCAGCAGGTTGAAGTAGCTTTGCTGATAGATGTCTTCCAACTGCGCATGCCAGGCACCGACCAGCGTGCGCTGCTGGTTGAAGCGGTACTCGGCGCCGGCATAGGTGAAGCCGTCGGAGGCCACCCCGGGCGCGGCCCAGGCCGAGAGGTCCTGCATGTCCGAGGAGTTGCGCAGGCTCACCGAACGGTACTGCCCGGCCTGCAACCCCAGCCCGGCGATTTCCCGCGAATCGAGCATCGCCCCGCGGAAGGTCTGCGGCAGCAGCCGGCCGTCGTCGTAGCGCAGCAGCGGAATGTCCGGCAGCAACTCGCCAACCTTCAATTCAGTGGCGGAAATACGCATTTTCGCCGCCACGCCGGCGCGGCCGTAGTTGTCCGCCGCGCGCCCATCGTCGTGCACTGGCAACAGCTCCGAACCACTGGTGCCGCGCCCGCTGTCGAGCTTGACGCCAAACATGGCGATGCCGTCCAGGCCGAACCCGACAAGGCCCGGGGTGTAGCCGGAATTGAACTTGAGGATAAAACCCTGGGCCCATTCCTCGACCTTGCTCTTGGCCGCCCCGGGATCGCGAAAGTCCCGATTGAAGTAATAGTTGCGCAGCACCAGGTCAGTCTTGGCGTCGTCGAAAAAGCCGCCTTCTTCGGCCCAGGCCGGCAGGCCCGTGCCCAGTGCCAATGAAGCCGCGGCCAGCGAGCGCGCGAGGATGCAGTGAGGGGTGTTCATTATTATTGTTCTCCGCTTTGCATAGGCGCAGCCGTTCCCCGACAGGCCGCTCCAGGCCCGCCTCCTATCGGCTGCAAGAATGCCCGGCCTTGTTCAGGGGCCGGGCGAGATCGTCAGCTCAACGCATCAGAAGGGATAACGACGCGCCGAGTGCTGCACGCTGATCCAGTGATCGCGGGTGAACTCATCGATCGCCCAGTCGCCGTTGAAGCGCCCGAGCCCCGAGTTCTTTTCCCCACCGAAGGGCGCGTTGGCCTCGTCGTTCACCGGGATATCGTTGATATGGGTCATGCCCGCGCGAATCTGCCGGGCGAAGTTCACCCCACGCTCCAGGTTGCGAGTGAACACCGCGCTGGACAGACCGAATTCGCTGGCGTTGGCCAGCTCCAGGGCATGGGTCTCGTCCCGCGCGCGCAGCAGCCCCACCAGCGGGCCGAAGATTTCATTGCGCGCCAGGTCCATGTCGGCTGTGACCTCGCCGTAGACATGGGGCGCCAGCAGGTTGCCCTGGGCCCCGCCCTCGTAGAGCGGCTCGGCGCCTTCGCGGCGGGCCAGCTCGATCTTCTCCCGCAGGCCTTGCAACTGCCGCTCATTGATCACCGGGCCGATGACCGTCTCGATCGATTGCGGATCGCCGACCTTGAGGCCCTTGACCCGTTCGACGAAGCGCGCGGCAAAGGCGTCGTAGAGGCTGTCGTCGACAATGATCCGGTTGACCGCCATGCAGATCTGCCCCTGGTGCAGGAACTTGCCGAACACCGCCGCGTTCACCGCCTGTTCGAGATCGGCGTCGGCCAGGACCACGAACGGGCTGTTGCCGCCCAGCTCCAGGGCCACATGCTTGAGGTGTGCGCCGCCACTGGCGATACGGCCGATGCCACGCCCCACCGGGGTCGAACCGGTGAAGGTGATCAACGAGGGAGTCGGATGCTCGACAAAGGCATCGCCGATCTCGCTGCCCGCCCCCACCACCACGCTGAGCACGCCCGCCGGCAGGCCGGCCTCCTCGAAGATCTTCGCCAGCAGCAGGCCGCCGCACACCGGCGTATCGCTGGCCGGCTTGACCACCACCGCGTTGCCCAAAGCCAGCGCCGGGGCGATGGAGCGCTGGGTCAGGTGCAGCGGGAAGTTCCACGGGCTGATGACCCCGACCACCCCCAGGGCACTGCGATAGACCCGGCTCTCCTTGCCCGGCACATCGGACTCGAGAATGCGCCCGTGAACCCGCGCCGGGAACGACGCCGACTCCAGGGCGATGGCCCGCGCCGCGCCCCACTCCAATTGCGCCTTGAGCCGGGTGCTGCCGGACTCGCGAATGATCCAGTCGACGATTTCCTCGCGGCGCCGGTCGAACACCGCCACCACCTGATGCAGCACCGCCGCCCGCGCCGACGGCCCGAGCGCCGCCCATTGCGGCTGCACTTCGGCGGCCTTGGCATAGGCGGCATCCAGGTCCGCGCGGTTGGCCTGGGCCAGTTCCAGCAACAGCGCGCCATCGAACGGGTTGCTCACCGCCAGGGTTTTGCCGGCGGCGCCGGCGCGCCACTCCCCGGCGATGGGTTGCAGGTGCAGATCGCTGTAGACAGCTGGGGACTCATTCATGACAAAACTCCTCGAAGGCAGGACTCACAGGAAAAATGGGCTCGCGACTCAGGCCGCCGAACCGGGTTTGCGTGGCTATTCATGACCGCCTCCGGTGGCCGCCCGCGCCTCGATCAGGCGCAGCAGCCCCAGCAGGGTTTCGGTGTACGGCACGGCGATGCCGGCCTGGCGCGCCCTGGCCAGGACCTCGCCATTGATCGCGCCGATTTCCGTGGGCCGTCCGGCCAGCACGTCTTGCAGCATCGACGGCTTGTGCGTCCGGTGGTGGGCGATGGCATAGGCCACCGTCTCCAGGCAGCGCTGCGCATCCGTTGCCACCCCCACCGACTGCGCGACGCTGAGCACCTCCAGCACGATGGCCCGGGCCAGCGCCACGCCTTCCGGCGCGGCATCCAGTTGCCCCACCGTGCAGCCGGTGACGGCGCACAGGCTGTTCAAGGCCGCGTTGAACGCCACCTTCTCCCAGATCGAGGTCCAGACCTGCGGGTCCACCGCGCATTGCAGCCCCGCCGCCTCCAGCACCGCGGCCACCTGGTTGCTGGCCTGGCGTTCGACACCCTCCAGCGACATCAGCCGGACCACGCCCTGGCCATGGGAGCGGACGTGGGCCGGCCCGGCCATGTCGGCGGGCCAGGTGGTCATGCCGATCATCACCCGTTGCGGGGCGACGTGGCGGCACAGCGCTTCGGCGTTGCCCAGGCCGTTCTGCAAAGTCAGCACCCGCGTGTGCTCGCCGATATGGCCGGCAACACTGCGCAGCGCACTGTCGGTGTGCTGGGCCTTGGTGAAGACCAGCAGCAGGTCAGGCTGGCCCGTTACCTGCTCTGGCCGGCAGGCGCTCAGGCCGCCGATGCGTCGGTCGCCGCTGTCGGTCTCCAGGCGCAATCCCTGGCGGCGGATCGCCTCCAGGTGCGCGTCGTTGATGTCCAGCAGCGTGACCTGCTGCCCGCTTTCCGCCAGCAGGCCGCCAAACAGCGAGCCCATGGCGCCTGCTCCGAGAATGCTGATGTTCATCGAACCTCCTTATGGCTGTGAGGGTTGATCGGCAAGGTGCTGCTTGTCGGCCCGGGCTGATCCAGGCACCCGCCGGGGAATATGGCGGCGCACCAGCACCAGGGCGATCAGCGCCAAGACCATCACCGTTCCGAGCAACGTCAGGTAAGCGTGGGCGCCGCCCTGGGTGATCACCGTGGCGCCGACGAAGGCGCTGAGGATCGCGCCCATGCGCCCGAAGGCCAGGGCCGATGCGGTGCCGGTGGCGCGCACGGCGGTGGGATAAATGAAGGCGCACAGCGCATAGAGGGTGGACTGCACGGCGTTGACGAACAGGCCATGTACACCAAAGCCGAAGATCAGCAGGCTGGTGTTCTGGTCGACGTCCACCGCCTGCATGGCGAAGGCGCTGGCTGCGCCGCCGGCGCAGCAGATCAGCAGCGGCCAGAACGAACCCCAGCGGGTCATGGCGACCGCACAGACCAGCGCGCCGATCACCCCGCCCAGGTTGTAGGCGGTAAGGCCCGAACTGGCCAGCGCCAGCGGCAAGCCTTCGGCCAGGAGCATGGTCGGCAGCCAGCTGAAGGCGCTGTAGACGGCGGTCAGGCACATGAAGAACGCCACCCAGACCGCCACCGTATCGCGCCCGTAGCCGGGGGCGAACAAGGCACGGAAGCCGCCCTGCTGCTCGCTCTTCTGCTCCAGCGCATCGGTGTAGCGCACGCCCTCGGGCATGGGTCGGCCCATGCGTCCCAGCAGCGCGGTCAACTCGCCCCAACGCTGCGGCCGGCGCGCCAGGAAACGCGGCGACTCCGGCAAGGTCGCCAGCAGCAACAGGCCCAGGACGATGGGCAGGCTGCCGCCGATAAAGAACAAGGTGCGCCAGCCATACAGCGGCAGTACGTGGGAGGCGAACAGCCCCGCCAGCATCCCGCCCAGGGGCACACAGACGATGGTCGCCGTGACCGCCAGGGTGCGGCGGCGCGCCGGGGTGAATTCGGCGGTCATGGTGGTGGCGCTGGGCAAGGCACCACCGATGCCCAGCCCGGCGATAAAGCGCAGCGCCGCTACGGTCAGGGCATCCGGCGCCAGGCCGATGGCGCAGGTCGCGGTGCCGAACAGGATCACGCTGGCGATGACCGCCATGCGCCGGCCGAAACGGTCGGCGAACAGCCCGGCGCAGGCACTGCCGATGCCCATGCCGATCAGCCCGGCGGCCACCGCGGGGGCGAAGGCCTCGCGGGTGATCCCCCATTCCTTGATCATCAGCGGTATGGCGAAACCGATGAGCTGACCGTCGAAACCGTCCATCACGATCGACAGCGCGGCCAGCAACACCACGATCTTCTGCATCCCGGTGTAGGGCCCGTCATCGAGCAAGGTGCCGATATCGGCACTGCCGGCAACAGGCCGCGATTGCCGGGGCGTCCCCTCCATCACTTCACTGACCGAAGTCGTGTTCATAGCCACCTCTTTTTATTGTTGTGGTGAGTGTGCGCAAGGCGCGGTTGGCATTGCCGGGCCTGCAGCCCGGCGCAAGCTCAGTCCTTGAGAATCAGGGTTCGATGGTCAGGGTCGGCACCTCGATCAGTACCGGGCGATCGCCGGCCAGGGCCGCGCTGAAGGCGGCGGCGAACTCGGCGCCGGTGGCGGCATGCACCGCCTGCACGCCGTAGCCCTGGGCGATGGCGCAGAAATCCAGGCCCGGCACGTCCAGCCCCGGCGCATCGCTGACCTGTAGCACATCGGCGAACCAGCGCAGTGCGCCGTAGGTGCCGTTCTTGAGAATGATGAACACCACCGGGATGCCGTACTGGGCAGCGGTCCACAGCGCGGTGATGCCGTAGTTGGCCGAGCCGTCGCCGATGATCGCCACCACCCGCCGCCCGGGCGTCGCCAGTTGCACGCCGACCGCGGCCGGCAAGCCGAAGCCCAGACCGCCGGCGGCGGGAAAGAAGTAACTGCCGGGCTCGCTCATCTCCACCCGCTGCCAGAACGCGCCGACGGTGGAGGTGGATTCCTTGACGTAGATCGCGTCCCGCGGCGCCAACTGGTCGATCAGGTCGAACACCGTTTCCGGGCGCAGCAGGCCGCCCTCCTCGCGCACCGGCGCCGGCAGCGGCAAGGCGCTCGGCAGCGGCCGTTCGCTCTGTGGCAGCACGTTGACCAGGGCTTCGAGGGTCAGGGCGATGTCGCCCACCAGCGCATCACCCATGGGCGCCCGCGCCGCCTCGCCCGGATCGCAAGTCAGGTGCACCAGTTCACAGTTCGCCGGCAGGTAATCGCCCGGGGCGTATTGGTGGTAGCGGAACACCGGGGCGCCCACCACCAGGATCAGATCGTGCTCGGCCAGGCAGCGGCTGATCCCGGCGATGGCCGCCGGCAGCACGCCACGGAAACACGGATGACGGGTGGGGAACGGGCAACGCGAAGCGGAAGGCGCGACCCAGGCCGGCATCCGCAGTTTTTCCGCCAGCTGCACCGCCAGGCCGTTGCTGCCGCTGCCGTCGACATCCGGGCCGAGCACCAGCACCGGACTGCGTGCCGCCGCCAGGCGCTCGGCCAGCGCTTGCAGTTGCGCCGCCGAAGGCAGGCCGGCGTTGGCCACCTGGCGCCGCGCCAGATGCTCGACCCCGGCCGGCGCCGCGCAGGCCCAGTCGTCATAGGGAATCGACACATACACCGGCCCGCGTGGCGCCAGGCTGGCCATATGGATCGCCTGGCTCAGGGTGCGCGGCACGTCCTGGGCCGAGGCCGGCTCGTGGCTCCACTTGACCAGGGGCTTGGGCAGTTGCGCCGCATCGACGTTGGCCAGCATCGCTTCCACGCCGACCATCGAGCGCACCTGCTGCCCGGCGGTGATCACCAGCGGGCTGTGGGAGTACCAGGCATTGGTCAGCGCGCCCATGCCGTTGCCGGTACCGGCGGCGGCATGCAGGTTGACGAAGGTCGGCTTGCCAGTGGCCAGGGCATAACCGTCGGCCATGCCGACCACCGCGCCTTCGTGCAGGCCGAGGATGTAGCGGAAGTCCTCGGGAAACCCCTTGAGAAACGGCAGCTCGTTGGAGCCAGGATTGCCGAAGATGGTGGTCAGGCCTTGCTCGCGAAGAATCTCGTAGGACGCAGAGTGAACGGTTTTCATAAGGACCCTTGTTATTGGATTTCGGGTTACTCTTGCAGCCGCTACAAAATTGATCAAATCGATACTATCTCTATCAAAAATAAGACCTGTCTATATCCCAGGGGCACCATGAGCCACATCGATCTGAACCTGATCCGCACCTTCGTCACCCTCTACGAAGCCCGCAGCGTGACCCTGGCCGCCGAGCGCCTGTTCGTCACCCAGCCCTCGGTCAGCTATGGCCTGGCGCGCCTGCGCGAGCTGTTCGACGACGCCCTGTTCAGCCGCACCCGCGACGGCATCCAGCCAACCTTTGTCGCCGAGCAGTTGTATGGCCCCTTGCGCGAATCCCTGACCCGCATCGAAAGCACCGTGCAGGGCTGTCGCCACTTCGACCCGGCGAGCACCGAGCGGCGCTTTCGCATCGCCCTCTCCGACCTCGGCGAAATCGGCTTTCTGCCGCTGATCCTCGCGCGCTTGAACCAGGACGCGCCGCTGGCCGAAGTCGAGGTCCTGCCCCTGCAGGTGGACCAGGTCGGCGAGTGGCTGGCCAGCGGCAAGGTCGATGCCGCGATCTGCCGCCAGCCGGTCCCCGGCGTCCGCAGCCGAGTGCTGATGCACGAGCGTTATGTGTGCCTGCTCAGCACCGGCCACCCGCGCATCGACCAGCAGTTGAGCCTGGAACAGTTCCTCGCCGAACGGCACGTCGCCGTGACCCGCACCACCGGCCACGGCAATGTCGAAGACGTGCTGAAAAACATGAACGTGGAACGGCGCATCAGCCTGCATGTGCCGCACTTCTCGGTGCTGCCGAAAATCATTCCCGGCACCGACCTGCTGGCGGTGCTGCCGGCACAGATCGCCCGGCTGTTCATCCACGAAGGCGAGCTGAAGCTGCTCGAACTGCCGTTCCCGGTGGCCGAGTTCGCCGTGTCCCTGAACTGGCATCCCAACAGCGACAGCTCCGCCGCCTTGCGCTGGTTCTGCGACACCATCGCCGACGCCATCATCAGCGGCCAGGGCCAGAACTAGACGCCGGCCATCGCCGGCTGCGCCCGGGCCCGGGCCGGCTTGAGCAGCAACAGGCAGCCGGCGGCGATCACGAACACGCTGGCAAACACCCCGTACAGATGCAGCGGCTGCCAGCCACCATCCAGCAGGAAGCCGGCCACGGTCGGCGAAAGGATCGCGCCGATGCGGCCGATACCGATGCCCCAACCAACGCCCGTGGCGCGCACCGAGGCGTCATAGACCACTGGCGACAGCGCATAGAGACCGGCCACGCAGCCATTGGAAAACAGCCCGATCAGCAACCCCAGGCCGAGCGCCGCGGCAATCGACGAGGCCGAGCCGACGAACAGCACCAGCAGGCCGGCGGTGATCAGCATGAACAGCGCCAGCACCCGGCCCAGCGGCCAGCGCGAGGCCAGGCCGCCGATCAGCGCCGCGCCGAAGATCCCGCCGACGCTGAGCAGCACCCCGCCGGTGATCCCCTGCTGCGCCGAGAGCCCAGCGGCCACCAGCAGTTTCGGGGTCCAGCTCATGACGAAGTAGAAGCCGAACATCACCAGGAAAAACAGCAGCCAGATCAGCAAGGTGGTGCGGCGCATGGCCGGCGCCAGCAACTGGCCGAAACCGCTGGGCGCGCCGGGTTGCCTGGGCACCTCTGGCGGCAACTGTTCAAGCTCGGGCTGCTCCAGGCGCCGGGCCAGGCGATTGACCCGCGCCAGGGCATTGCCGGGGCGACGGGCAAGCAGGAAGTCCAGGGATTCGGGCAGCCACAGCAGCACCAGGGGAATCACCAGCCAGGTCACCGCACCGCCGAACAGGAACACCGAGCGCCAGCCCCAATGGCCCAGCAACCACACCGCCAACAGCCCGCCCAGGGTGGCGCCCAGGGCATAACCGGTGGATTGCAGGCTGACCGCCAGGCCGCGCCAGCGCTTGCTGGAATACTCGCTGGCGATCACGTTGCTGCTGGCCAGGATGCCGCCAATACCGAGTCCGGTCAGGCCGCGCAACAGCGCCAGTTGCAAGGGAGTCTGGCTCAGGGCCGAGAGCAGCATGCCGAGCCCGGACAGCGCCAGGCAGAACAGGATCAGCGGACGCCGGCCGAACCGGTCGGCCCAGGGCGCGATAAACAGCGAACCCGCCGCCATGCCGAACAATCCGGCGCTGAGCAGCAGGCCGACCTGCGCCCCGTTCAGCCCCCACTCGGCCGAGACCGAGGCCGCGGTGAAAGCCATCACCAGCACGTCGAAACCGTCGATCATGTTCAAGACAATGCAGATGCCGATGGCCAGGCATTGGAAGGCGCTCATCGGGCCGCTGTCCACGCGGCTCTTCAGGTCGAGCGTCATGACCGCACCTCCCCAGCGCATAGCGGCGACAGCGAGAGGGAAAACAGCAGCGTGCACACAGACAGACGGCGGACGGAACCCAGGCAGTTCCGCGCCCTTGATAAGCCATTCATGACGAGACCCTTCTTGTAGTTTTTATCGGGGACGGTCGGGAGGGACCCGCCATCGCCAGGTGGCTAATCAACCATCCAATGGATCCATTAACAATAGGTGAGATTGAACCAATCCCTGGAAAGACGACTGAAATCCATGGAGAAATTCTGAGGTTTTTTATTTACTCAATAGAAATCAATCATTTATTAAAACAATCATCTATAGATTTTTTCGGGCGATTATCGACCAGACTCAGCCGGCACAGACTGTTGATGATCTTGTGGCTGTGTGCGGCTAAAGAATCCCGATTTATTGGATCCAATAACCTCAACGTTATGTAGGCAACCCGCACAATCCGTCATCTACCGAATGACAGTCCGCCCGAGGTGCGCGACCATGCCCATCGCTGCTCCCAGGCGCATCATCCACTGAAAGGAATCTCCCGCCCCATGACTAGCCGTCCGCTGTTCGCCCTGCTGCTTGCCCTGCCCATGTTGCTGCTTGGCGGTTGCGACCGCCCCATCCGCTGGATGCACCCCGATCCGTCCAAGGAGCTGCTGATCCGGGCCATGACCGAGCTCAACGGCTTTCACGCCTACGACAGTAGCGGTCATGAAGACAACAGCCTGATCACGGGTGTCGAAGCCATGCGATTGCTGGAAGACAGCACGAAAATCACCGAGAAGACCCCGGACTTCATGTTTGTCGAGATCAAGGGCCGGACCCTGACCATCATCGGCTACTCGCAGACCTACCGCCCCCGGGGCCAGGACCACCAGACCCCGATGATCTACAGCTATGTCGGCGAGCTGAAGCGGGCACGTTATGCTCTGCCCCATATGGCACCGAACATTGACGACCTGAAGTTCACCTCCAGCCCGCAAGAGAAACTCAAGGTGGCGCTGCTGCCGCTGTCCAGCGGGCGAGTGATCTATCCCGATTTCAATGGCGACCTGAACATCGGCTCCGAAGGTGGCCGCTACAGCCAGATCAGCGCCTTTACCCGCAAGGACTGGGACGTGATCTTCTGACATCCTCGGCCGGGATTGGCGAGTCGACGCCGCAGCACCGGCCCGGGTGCCGACCAGCTGAACCCCGAACCAGCACCGTTGCCGTTACGCCCTCCTGCATCAGCAGGATGACCTCGTCCTTAGACAACCTGTAACAACTCCGGCTGGCCCCGGCACCGCTTAAATGAGATGGTCCGCTGTTGATTGTTTTGGAGGCATGTCATGACTACATTTCAATTCATCGCAGGCATGGTCTTTTGTCTGGCGGGACTGGGCGTGAGGGCCTACCTGACCGTGCAGCATCCAGGGGAAGAAAAGGCCTGGCGTTCGTCCAGCGTGCGAAAGTCCGCCAAGTAAGCCTTGCCCCCTTCTTTGAATACCGCTGATGGCCTTCCGGCCAGCCCCGCCTGGACCAGGTGGAGGCCCATGAAAAATGCCCGTCTCTCGCGATACGGGCATTTTTTTCCGCTCAAGAAATCAGTCATCCCGCCCGATGCTGGCCGGCAACAATGGCAAAATAGCCGCCGTCCATGCCCGAGATCGTCTCTATGCAAAGCACTCCCACCCTCACCGCCCGGGAAATCTGTCAGGTACTCAGGGAACTGGCGCTCGGCACCCGCACCCTGGGTCCATCGAGCCACCGCGTTTTGCTGGCGGACGATATCTGGCAGGTGCGGCTCGATATCGAAGGCTGGACCCTGACCCTGGTCAACCATGGCCAGACCCTGAGCCATTGCGAGCAATGCCATTCGCCGGATGGCCGGGTCGAGATGCTCGACGCCTGGCAGCGCTACGGCACCGACCCGGTCAAGCTGCTGAGCATCTGGGAACACCAGCAGTTGCAGCGCCTGCTGCAGGCGTTGTGAACAAAGGTTCCTTCCATTACACCCAGGCCAATCCCCCGCCCGTCTGCTTAAGGAGCCAAAACCCGTGTCGTTCATCGGGATAACGGGAATCGGCCATGGCGTTTTTGCCGGGCTTCTATACTCATTTTCGCAGAGGCGCGCACCAGCACAGCGGGCCTCATGAGCGCAGTTCCGCCGTGAACATGAAGTCGCCAGCGGCAAAGGATTGCGAGGGGTGTGGCGCCACACGCGCCACCTGGCCTGATGCTGCAAGGAAGGTGCATTCATGAACACGATTCGACAGGATGTGGCAACACTCGGCTCCGGATGGAACAACAAGGTCCTGCTCAATTACGCGCTGGCCATGCGCGAACTGGACAAACTACCGATCACCAACCGCAACAGCTGGAAGTTTCTCGGCGCCATCCACGGCTTCGATCGGCAGTTGTGGGTCGAGGTCAATGTCCTGGGCGATTCCGATCCGGTTCCCAAGGACCTGACCAACTTCACCTACGGCAGCCAGTGCCAGCACGGCAGCTGGTACTTCCTGTCCTGGCACCGCGGTTACCTGGCGGCCTTCGAGGCGATCGTCGCGGCCAAGGTCAAGGAACTGACGGGCGACGACTGGGCGCTTCCGTACTGGAACTACCTCAATAGCAAAAACCCGGACGCGCGGCGGGCTCCGGAGGCGTTCCTGGCGGACACCCTGCCGGACGGCAGCCCCAACCCGCTGAAGAAATACCCTCGCCGGCAGGGCTTTACCACGCTGCGGCCGAACTCCCTCGATGCCTTCAGCCTGGCGGCGATGCAGGAGAACGATTTCCAGGTCGGCAATGACGGCAGCATCGGCTTCGGTGGCGGGGTCACCGGCAATTTCGCCCAGTTCGCCCGCTGGACCGGCGACCTGGAGAACAACCCGCACAACACCGTGCATCGCCTGATCGGCGGTGGCGAAGGCTTCATGGCCGATCCGTACCTCGCCGCCCTGGACCCGATCTTCTGGTTGCACCATTGCAACGTCGACCGGCTCTGGGAAGCCTGGATGAACACCCCGGGCAAGACCATGGTCCGCGATCCGCGCTGGCTCGACGGTCCGGCCGACCGCCGTTTCATCATGCCGGCGGTCGGTGGCAGTGACCCTGGCATGAAATTCACCGGCCGCGACACGTTGAAGGATGGCAAATTGCATCCGCGTTATGCCGACTTGAGCATCGGCACGGGCGTGAAACCAGGAGTAGAGGCTGTGACACGGGTCAAGATGGGTGCGCCGGAACAACAGAACATCGAACCGATCGGCGCCAACCGATCGGTGGTCACGGTCGGCGGCTCGCCAGTACGCACCCAGGTCGACCTCGACCGCCAGGCCACCAGCACCGGCATCGCCGCGATGGGCGCGACGGACCTGGGCCAGCCGGTGACCCGGCTCTACCTGGCGCTGGAATCGGTGCGCGGCTCCGCGCCCTCGCCGCAGCTTGCGGTCTACATCAACCTGCCGAAAGACAGCGATCCGCAGCAGCATCCCGAGTGCCATGCCGGCAGCCTGACGCTGTTCGGGCTGAACGTCGCCTCGCGCCCGGACGGTGGGCACGGCGGCCACGGCCTCGGCTATACCATCGACATCACCGACCTGGCCCAGCGCCTGACCGATGCCGGCGACTTCAACCCGGACTATCTGCGGGTGACCCTGGTCCCGGGCGAGCAGGTCTCGGCGGATAAACCGGTGACCGTGGAGCGGATCAGCGTGCTCAAGCGCAGTGGTATCGTCAGCTGAGTAACGCCTCATGCAACCCGGACCGGTCTTGCTCAGCTTCACCCGGGCGCCCTGGCCGTTGCTGTTCGCGACGGCCGGGCTGGGCCTGGCCCTGTGCCTCTACACCGCCGGGCACCGCAGCCTTCCCGCCTTCTGCAGTGCTGTAGGTGGGCTGTCCATCGTCACCAGCTGGCCCACCGCGCTGAAAGCGGAACTGGCGCTGAACCCGGCGCAGCAGATGCTGGCGGACTGGGCCCTGATGCTGCTGGCGATGATGCCGCCCCTGCTGGCGATGCCGCTCCTGCATGTCTGGCACTCCAGCCTGCCGCGCCGGCGCATCCGTGCGGCGCTCGGCTTCCTGCTCGGTTACACGATCTTATGGATGGCCGCCGGGCCGCTGCTGATGGGGCTCGCCTTGCTGCTGCAACTGAGCGTCGCCGGCGCGGCGCTGGCCACGGCCCTGCTGGTTGCCCTGCTGTGGAGTGCCAGCCCGTGGCAACGCGCGGCGCTCAACCGTGGCCACCGCCTGCGCCGGATCGGCCTGTTCGGCTGGGCCGCCGACCGCGATTGCCTGGTGTTCGGCGCAACCCACGGGGCCTTGTGCATCGCTTCGTGCTGGGCCTGGATGCTGGTGCCGCTGCTGGGCGGGGCCTGGCACATTCCACTGATGCTGGTGGCCGGGGCCATCATGCTGGTCGAACGCCTGGCACCGGGCGATCGGCCGCGCTGGCACTGGCCAGCGATTCTCCCTCGACTCGATCTCTGGCTCCTTATGACGCGCAAGGTGGCGCACGCCCATGACTAGACGGACCTGCCTGACGATCGGCGTGAGCACGCTGACGCCGCTACCCAACCAGACACTGCGTTTCGCCTACCTGGACGGCGCCGTGCTTGCCGCCCGTTCGATCGGCGACTGGGCGTTGCGCTCGGGCTTCGGCGCCGACAACGTCAGGATCGTCGACGACGGCCCCATAGACGGCCAGGGCAATCCGGTCACCCGCGAGCGGGTGCAGCAAGCGGTGGACGAGCTGTTCCCCGCGGGCGCCGAAGTGGTCGAGCAATTGATCCTGGCGTTTTGCGGCCATGGCCTGACCGACGCGAATATCGGCTCGATCTCCTGGCTGTTCAGCGACTCGCTGCGCCAGAAATACCGGGTCCTGGCCGACTCGTTCTACACCGAGTTGCTGCTGCACGGCGTGCAGCGCATCACCCTGATCACCGATGCCTGCCGCGAAGCGCCGAAGAACCTCGACCTGACGCGACTGGATGCGGTGCGCGGGATCGTCGTGCAAGGCACGCAAGTGGAAAACCCCAGGTTCGATCGCCTCGCTGCCTGCCAGGACGGGCAGCTGGGTTACATGGTGTCCGAGCCGATGTCCGGCGCTCCGGGCAAATGCGTGTTCTCCGGGGTGATCGCCGATGCGCTGTGGGGCATCGAGCCGACCGCCATCAGCAATGGCCTGATCACCACCGCGACCCTCGGCATGTGCGTGCGCTCGCGCACCACCGAGCGGGCGAAAGAATATCGCCTCAAGCTCAACCCGCAGTGCCTGGTCGATCCGGAACCGGCCGTGCTCTACAACACCGCCCAGCCGTTGCCGGGCCCCGCCGGGTTGCAGCCCTGGCCAGCCGCGGGCAACGCCGCCACCATGGGGCCGTCCCCGGCGGCCGGCCCGGTGGATTCCGCCGAGCATAACCTTGAGCGGGTCCACAGCGACGCGGCCTTTCGCGAGCGCATGCTCGGCGCCGATTTCGGGCTCAAGCAGCACGACCTGACAGTTCCCGCCGACCAGATAATCAGCATTCCCGACTCCAGCAAGGAGCTGCTGCAGGACCTGGTGGTGCTCCGCCAGCAGAGCCCGCGCTTTCCCGAGAAGAGACAGAAGGTCAAGGCGCTGGTCCAGCGCCTGGAAGCGGATGCCGCCGCCGAGATGCGCCAGTCCGCGGCCACCGAGGTTCGCCGCAGGATGAAACAGATCGGCGACCCCGGCGAGGCCAACCTGATCATCTACGGCGAGGGCGCGAAGCTCTTGTCCCGCAACCCGATCGAGCGACTGGACAGCACTTCGCTGTTCGAGACGTTCCACGCCCCCAGCGATCCCCAGGGGATGCCGGTCCTGGTGGCGCTGGCCGACGGCACCTTCACGCCGGTGGTGCCTTATGCGGGTCAGTACGCCGTGGTGATGCCCAGCCCCCTCGGCGATATTTTCCAGGCCTACGGAATGCCCAAGGCCCCCGACAGATACCTGGCGATGCTCGGCGCGATCGACGATTTCGCCGCTGGCCGGCTACAGGCCGAAGACATCGACCAGTTCGCCGCCGGCGTGTGCCATAAAAAGCATGCCGACCCCATGCTGGGGGTGATCTGCGCCTACCTGTACCGCGCCGTTGCCGACTACGACAGCATCCGGCGCCTGGCGTATTTCTATGCCGCCCAGGGCCAGCCGGTGCCTTTCGACATCGCCTTGCTCGGGGCCATGCGGGTGACCCGGGAGCCAGACCGCACCCCACAGCTGCAAATACCGGCCGTCAAGGCGCGCGCGCTCCGGCCCAAGGCGGCCAAGGCCCCCGACTATATCCGGCGCGCGACACCCGCGGTGCAGGCCTGGATCGGTGGGCGTTGCCCCTGGCTGGGGCTGGGCTGGGACTATGTCAACGACCCACGGCCGGAATGGGCCGCACTGGTCGAAGGGCTTGCCGAGCATGCCAAGGCGGTGCGGCACAGCGGATCCACGGTGCTGCCAGAAAAGGCTGCCCGCAAGCTGGCAAAAGCCTGGCGCCTGCAGCCATCGGCCTGCGAAGACCTGACGCGACCCGCGGTAGCCCGCCAGGCGCCCGCCAAGGAAACGAACCGGCCCGCGCGGCGGTCTGAACAGTGATGGCATTGAGAATGGGGCAGCGCCACAAAGCCCCGACATTCACAATGGAGGTCTCGTCATGAGCGCCCTGACGATCGAAGGCTGGTGCAAGTCCAGCGATGGGCAAAAATCCATGCCGCTGGGAGAGATCCATTTCTACGTCGATGGTCCCCTGCACCTGCGCCTGGAAGAAGCCGAGGAACGTCTGCAGAAAACCCATGAACAGGAGGCCATGGTCGACGTCGACATGGACACCATGGAGCTGATCATGCCCGAGGGGTACACCCCCCTGTCCGACTGCCGGATGCGCGTCTACCTGCAGCACGGCCGCGGCCAGTTCCACCTGGTGGGGCATCGAGCCAGCGATGGCAGCCTGATCTATAGCAATGCGGTGTTGATCGACCAACTGCTGTAGACCCGACATTGCCCTGGCCTTACCGCGGAGGCGCCATTACCAGAGGCCGGGGAACAAGCGCCAGCGCACCCGTTGGCAATAGTCGGCATAACCGGGCAACTCGGCCTGCAACAGCTGGTCCTCCCATGACGTGCGCAGGACCAGCAGCGCCGCCGCCAGCGCGGCGGGAAGCAGTGCCCAGAACGAAGCCAGCGCCATGCCGAAGAACAGGCACAGCGCGGCGAGATACCCGGGATGCCGCACAAAGCGGTAAGGCCCGCTATCGATGACCCGCTGCTGCCGCTCGGACTGGATCCGCACGCCCGGCTCGAAGAACGGATTCACCGCCTGCGCCCAGCCGGTCACTGCGATGCCCGCCAGCACCGCCAGATAACCCGCCAGCACCAGCCAGGCCGGAACAGCCGAGCCCTGCAGCCGCCCGGCATCGAGCGCGGCGACCGGCAGCACGGCTGCCATCGCCGGCAGGATGATCGCCAGCAGTTTTTTGTCCCAGCTTTTGGTGCCCGCCTGGAAGCGGCTGCGCGCGCGGTAGATCACCGGGTTGACCCGGGCGAGCACCAGGGCCGAAACACCAAAGCCCAGGGTCATGACGGCGAGGAATATCCAGCCGGGCCACCAGGCGATCGTGCCGGCTGGCAGGAAGATCAATCCCAGCAGCGCCAGCGGCAGGCCGATCGCATAGGCGATGGCTGTGCCGCGCGACATCGGGTCCGGATCCCGAGGTGTGGAAGGGGTTTGCATAGCGTTCACCCATAGGCAGAGAGATGAAGCCTGGCCCGGTAAACCTCATGGACAGGCCTGGCCTCTTCAGCCTGCGCCGAACCTGAAGCATAGACACCGGGTAAATCCCCTGCCCGATCCGGACCGAGACACGCAGCCTGCGTTCGGTCGCCCGGCCCTATCGGCAGCTTGGCAACGCGCCTTCGCATCCGTATATTCGAATAACCATATATTCAAGCCAGTGACGCCTGTTTAACCCCATGGCTCAATCCTTCTACCCGGAAGCCCCGATGAAAATCCTCTTCATGTGCACCGCCAACAGCTGCCGCAGCGTTCTTTCCGAAGCCCTGTTCAACCATCTGGCGCCGGCCGCTCATCAGGCGGTGAGTTCGGGCAGCTTCCCCAGTGGCACGCTCAACGCCCGCGCCCTGGCCACCCTGGAACAGGCCGGCGTCAGCACCAAAGGCCTGTACAGCAAAGGTTCGGAAGTCTTCGCCGACAATCCGCCCGATATCGTCATCACCGTCTGCGACAAGGCCGGCGGCGAGCCCTGCCCGGTGTATTTCGGCCCGGCGCTGAAAAGCCACTGGGGGCTGGAAGATCCTTCGGAAGTCCAGGGCGATGAGCAGGCGATCCAGGCCGCCTTCGAGCAGACCGTGCAGAAAATCCGCCAGCGCTTCGCCGCCTTCTTCGCCCTGGACCTCGACCACCTTTCGCCCACCGAGCTGAAAAATGCCCTCGACCGCATCGGAGCGCTGTGATGAGCGACGACCAAAAGCACAGCGAAGAACAGCTGTCCGCCCTTGACCTTGAACTGCTGCAAGCCTTGGCGCCGGAGCATCTGGAAACCCAGGCAACCGCCGCGCACAAACCGCGCATCCTGCTGCTCTACGGCTCCACCCGCGAGCGCTCGTTCAGCCGCCTGCTGACCCGGGAAGCGGCGCGCATTCTCGAATTCCTCGGCGCCGAAACCTACATCTTCGACCCCAGCGGCCTGCCCCTGCCGGACGATGCGCCGGTGGATCACCCCAAGGTCCAGGAACTGCGCGAACGGGTGCTGTGGTCCGAGGGCCAGGTCTGGTGCTCGCCGGAACGCCATGGCGCGATGTCGGCGGTGTTCAAGGCGCAGATCGACTGGATCCCCCTGACCCTCGGCGCGGTACGCCCGACCCAGGGCAAGACCCTGGCGGTGATGCAGGTCTGCGGCGGCTCGCAGTCGTTCAACACGGTCAACCAGCTGCGTGTGCTGGGCCGCTGGATGCGCATGTTCACCATCCCCAACCAGTCCTCGGTGCCCAAGGCCTTTCTCGAATTCGATGACCACGACCGCATGAAGGCCTCGCCCTACTACGACCGGGTGGTGGATGTGATGGAAGAACTGATGAAGTTCACCCTGCTCCTGCGCGGCCGCGCCGACCTGTTGGTAGACCGTTATTCGGAACGCAAGGAAAGCGCCGCGGCACTGTCCAGCCGGGTCAATCAGCGTTCGATCTAGCTCAGGCAATTCCAGCGCAAGAGACCGAGTGCAGCGCCGGGCATTGCTGGTTAATCTCTGGCGACGCCCATTGCCCAGGACTTTCCATGCCCGATCCATTGCTTGAGGCCCGCGCCTTTCTGGCCGGGCTCGACCCTGACTGGGCTCGTCATGTCGAGGCGGTCGGCCCGTGCCTGCACCAGGCCAAGCCGGCCCGCGAGCCCTGCGAGGCGCTGGTGCGGGCGATTGCCTATCAGCAGCTGCACGCCCGCGCTGGCGATGCGATTCTCGGGCGTTTTCTTGGCCTGTATGGCCCGGCGGCCTTCCCCTCCCCCGAACAAATCCTCGCCACCGATTTCGAGCAGTTGCGTGCCTGCGGTTTTTCCGCCGGCAAGATCGCCACCATTCGTGGTATTGCCGAGGCGACCTTGCGCGGTGTGGTGCCGGATTACGAGACGGCCCGGGCCATGGACGATGAGGCGCTGATCGAGCGCCTGACCAGCCTGCGCGGCATCGGTCGCTGGACCGTGGAGATGCTGCTGATCTACAGCCTGGAACGCCTGGACATCCTGCCCGCCGACGACTTCGGCGTGCGCGAAGGCTACCGCCGCCTGAAAGGCCTGGAGCGGCAGCCGACGCGCAAGCAGATGATCGAGATCGGCCTGTCCTTGCGCCCGCACCGCACGGTGGCGGCCTGGTATCTGTGGCGGGTGCCGGCGCGTTGAACGAGGGTTGATCACGGCAAGCCTGGCGCCCACAGAAACGTGTCCATCTCGATTCCGCACCACGCCCCCGTAGGAGCGAGGCTTGCCCGCGATGACGGTCTCAAGAACAGCATCGCCCCAAAGGCCCTCATCGCCAGCAAGCTTGGCTCCTACAGAGACCATGTACGCCCAGCGTTTCAGTTCATCCCCAACCAGTTCGGCAGCGCCAGGGAAATGAACGGCACGTAGGTCACCAGGATCAGGAACGCCAGCAGGATCATCAGCCACGGCAGCGCCGCGCGGATGGTCTGGCCCAGGCTCAGGCCGGTCACCGCCGAGGTGACGAACAGGTTCAGGCCCACCGGTGGATGCACCAGGCCGATCTCCATGTTGACCACCATGACGATGCCCAGGTGGATCGGGTCGATGCCCAGCTTCATGGCGATCGGAAAGAAGATCGGCGCCAGGATCAGCACGATGGCCGAGGGCTCCATGAAGCTACCCGCCACCAGCAGCACCACGTTGACCATCAGCAGGAAGCCGATGGGCGACAGCCCGGCATCCATGACGAAGGTGGTGATCTGCTGCGGGATCTGCTCGGTGGTCAGCACATGGGCGAAGAGCATGGCGTTGGCGATGATGAACATCAGCATGATCGACAGCCGGCCCGACTCCACCAGCACTTTCGGGCAGTCGCGCAGGCGCATGTCCTTGTAGACGAACAGCGCGACGAAGGCCGAATACACCGCCGCCACCGCCGCCGCTTCGGTCGGGGTGAACAGGCCGCTGTAGATGCCGCCGAGGATGATCACCAGCAACAGCAGGCCCCAGAAGGCCCGGCGCGCGGTGCTCAGCCATTCGCGGAACGACACCCGCGGTTGCGCCGGCAGCTTCTTGATCCGCGCGACGATGTAGATCACCACCATCAGGATCACGCCCAGCAGCAGCCCCGGGACGACCCCGGCCATGAACAGCTTGCCCACCGAGGTTTCGGTGGCCGCCGAGTACACCACCATGACGATCGACGGCGGGATCAAGATGCCCAGGGTCCCGGCGTTGCAGATGATCCCGGCGCCGAACTCCCGTGGGTAACCGGAACGCACCATGCCGGCCACCGCAATCGAGCCCACCGCCGCCACCGTTGCCGGCGACGAACCGGACAGCGCGGCGAACAGCATGCACGCCAGCACCGCGGCAATCGCCAGGCCGCCGCGGATGTGCCCGACGCAGGCATTGGCGAAATCGATCAGGCGCTGCGCCACGCCGCCGGTGGTCATGAAGGCCCCGGACAGCAGGAAGAACGGGATCGCCAGCAAGGTGTAGGCCTCAGAGGTTTCGAACAGCTTGATCGCCAGGGAACTCAAGGAGTCCGGGCTGAACAGCAGGATCGAGGTGGCGCCGGCGAGTCCCAGGGAAATGGCGATCGGCACGCCGAGGAACATGAAGACGAACAGCATCAGAAACAGGCAGAGAATGGCCATCAGTGCTGATCCTCGTGGTGACTGGCAAGCTTGCTGGCCTCGGCCGCCTCATCGGCCAGGCCCAGGTTGATCTGCCCGCGCATGAGGATGCGCCACATGATTTCCAGGTAGCGGATCAGCACCAGGGCAAAACCGAAGGGCACGATCATCGCGATATGCGACAGGTGAATGCCGAACTGGTCCAGGTCCTCGGCTTCGATGCCGGCCTGGATCAGCGCCATCAGCCACTTGAAGCTGGCGACCATGAACAGCCCGGCGTAGACCATGCAGCACAGGCAGGCGATCACCGCCAGCAGGCGCTGGGCCGGGCGCGAGGCCAGCTTGACCAGCGCGTCCACCCCCAGGTGCCCGGCGGTGCGCACACCGTAGGAAATCCCGAAGAAGATCAGCCAGCCAAACAGCATCTTGGTCAGCGCCACGCTCCAGACCATCTCCTGGGCCAGCTCCATGAGGAAGTCGCCGATCCCCAGGAACAGCGCGCTGCCCCCTTCCCAGGCGTCGCCGATGGCATAGAACAGCGGGTACAGGTTGTTGAGCACCACGTAGACGAAAGTCACCAGCGTCATGGCCGCCAGCAGGAAGGCGATGAACGCCTCTTCAAAATGTTCCCAGAACCGCCTCAGCCTGTGCATTGAGGTTCTCCGCGAAAGTGCCAGTGGAGTGCAGCCCGATAACGGCTGCCGATGGGCCGCTGCGAGCGCAGCGGCCGGGATGCAGGGCGTTATTGCGCCTGGTTGGCGGCTTCGGCGGCCTGGATCAGGTCGGCGCCGATATCGCCCTCGAATTTCTTCCACACCGGGCGCATGGCTTCGCGCCACTCGTTACGCTGCTCGGGGGTCAGGGCGACGATTTCGCTGGTCTTGGCATCGATGATCTTCTGCCGGGAGGTCTGGTTCAGGGCTTCGGCCTGCTTGTTCACCTCCACCGAGACCTCGGCCATGATTTTTTCCAGCTCGCCGCGCACATCCGGCGGCAGGCCGGTCCAGAACTTGGCGTTGGTGATCACCATGTAGTCGATCAGGCCGTGGTCGGTCTCGGTGAAGTACTTCTGCACCTCGTGGACCTTCTGGCTTTCATAGTTCGACCAGGTGTTCTCGGTGCCATTGACCACGCCGGTCTGCAGGCCCTGGTAGACCTCGGCGAAGCTCATCTTGCGCGGGTTGGCGCGCACCGCCTTGAACTGCTCCTCCAGCACGCTGGAGGCCTGCACACGGAACTTCAGGCCGCGGGCGTCCTTGGGTTCCACCAGTTTCTTGTTGGCCGACAGCTGCTTGAGGCCGTTGTGCCAATAGGCCAGGCCGAGGATGCCCTTGTCCTGCATGGCGGTCAGCAGTTGCTTGCCCTCGGCGTGCTGGAAACGGTCGACGGCGGCGAGGTTGTCGAAGAGGAATGGCAGGTCGTAGATCTGGATCTTCTTGGTGTACTGCTCGAACTTGGCCAGGGATGGCGCGAGCAACTGCACGTCGCCCAGCAGCAGCGCCTCCATTTCCTTGCCGTCGCCGAACAGCGAGGAGTTCGGGTACACCTCGACCTTGACCCGGCCCGGCAGGCGCTCCTCGGCCAGCTTCTTGAACAACAGGGCGCCCTGGCCCTTGGGGGTGTTTTCCGCCACCACGTGGGCGAACTTGATCACGATAGGGTCGGCGGCCTGCGCGAGACCGGCGCCCAGCAATGCGGCGGCACAGCACAACGCCCGGGAGAGCTTGAACATGGACTTCACCTTCTTATTGTTGTGGTTGATCGCAGAGTGCCTAAGGGCACGCGTATTGAGAATTTTGAATTTTTGATACCCGCGTTCGCCTCAGCCGAACGCCGCGCGCGCTCGGCAATCCCCCTCTGAAATTCCATTTCCCCTACGCCGGAATCAGCACCTGCCCAGCCTCTTGCAGATTCCTCCTAAATCCATCGCCCGCCATTCCCGGTACGGTTTCCAGCGCCCCTTTCGCCTGAACCAGGACCACCCATGGCCAGCAACGGACCCGGGCCAATGCCCAGCCTTCTTCGGCCCGCCAACCCCAACCAGCACTCTGCTGAACGCTCCGCCGAGACCGAACAACCCAGCTACGGCGAACAGCTCTGGGCCCAGTACGAGAAATACGCCAAAGAGCCCGCACCACCGCCTGAAAAGGTCCAGGTGGCGCTGCGCATCGGTGTGTTCTTTGATGGCACCGGCAACAACGCCAGCAACTCGGCCATGGGCCAGATTTGCGGGGCGCAGAATCCTATCGAAGCCAGGGATATTGATGGCAGTTGCAAGCCGTATATGAGGGATCCGGAGAGCAGTTATGGGAATGATGTGAGTAATGTTAAGCGGTTGAGTGATTTGTACTATTCCAACCGGAAAGTCGAAGGTGGAGAAATACAAAATCTAGCCTTTCGCTCAATCTACATCGATGGGATCGGCACACAGCCAGGTGAAAAAGACAGCCTGATCACCTCGGGTACAGGGCGTGGCGACACAGGAATCTCAGGATGCGTGCGGAAAGCATTTCGTGCGATCGAGGAACGTATCCGTGAAGTCCACGAAGATAATCCCGAAAGTGAAATCACTTCGCTGACCTTCGATGCCTTCGGCTTTAGCCGAGGCGCCGCAGCAGCCCGACATTTCGCCAATGAAGTCGTGCGCTGGCTTGGCCCGCTTGAACTGATTCTGCACGACCAGTCCAAAGCCTTCAGCCCTAACTTCAATCGACAGTACGGCCACGATGTCGACATGGGTTTTATTGGTCTATTCGATACGGTGCCGTCGGTTGCCGGCGTGAGTAATCTGGGTAACGTGCGCAGCGCCATTACCCCAGGAATCAAACTGCACCTCGACCGTCGATACTTTCGCTCAGTAGTCCAGTTGGTCGCCCGCGACGAGTACCGCGCCAACTTTGCCCTGAGCCGGGTCAAACCCGACCACATGGAAATCACCCTGCCCGGCGCACACTCGGATGTCGGCGGCGGTTATCTGGATGAGGTGCAGGAGTGTGTCCTGGTCAGTCCGATGCAAGCGCTGGAAGTGCCAATCAATACTGACGTGACCCAGACCTCGATTTACCGGGAAGCGGCCCAGACAAGAAAACGCTGGTTGGCCAAGGGCTGGCCCGCACAATGGCTGGAGATCGTCACACCAGAACCGATGTTGCTACCTCAGGATTCACAGGACCGCCTCGGCTTACGACAAAATCGGGTGTATGTCGGTGTACAGCTCAAGAGGCCTATGAGCAACAAGCTGGCGAAGGTGTATCTACGTGTCATGTATGAACTGGCCAAGGAGAACGGTGTGCAGTTCGAGGACATCCCAGAAACAACCGAGTATGCGATTCCATTGGAGCTTCAAAAGCTTTGTGACAGGTTTATCGCTGGTGACTACAGTACGACTCCAGCCGAGGAGACCATGCTCAAGCTGCGTTATATCCATCTCTCGGCCCACTGGAACCACCCGCTTGGCAAACAGGATGGCGGCAGCCTTAAAGTCGTTTATATCAACGCCCCCACGGCAGATGCCGTGCGGGTGCAACACCCTCACGTACCTGACTGGACGCTTTGGTAATGAGAGTATTCATCGCCCTGCTGGGCGCACTGCTGTTGACTGGCTGTCAGGCCAGCGACCCCCTATCCGGAAAAAACGACCCCAAAGATCCCTGGTGGGAGCTTGGCTTCGTCGAGCCGTACTACATGAAGGTTTGGGTCGAGGACAGCGCCGTTGAGGACGTCAACGGCAAACTATTCACTCGTACCGGTGGCGGCTCCGCTGCGGGTGGCGACATGGGTTACGACAAAGAGTGGGCCAGAGGATGGAGTGGTGGAGTTGGAGGCAACGGTAAATCGGTAGTTGGCGCAGACCTTCCCAAGCGAATTTATGTCCGCTGGCAATCCATCGTAGAGCCACAGACTTATCGCGCCTGGGTCGATATCCCGGAAGAAGCCCGAAAAATCATGTGGACCTCGACTAACCGACGCTGCCCGGAGACTCCGCATCAGACTGCCCGCTATATGGCATCAGTCTATTTAGGCCTGGCCCCTGGCGGCATCGTTCAGGTGTGGGTAAGGGATGAATGCCGTCACCCTGTCAAAGTAGCCCGGGCCCAAGCAGAAGTTGAGCCATTAGGACCGGACCAAGGAAAAAACAATGGGCGTTACGCCTATAAGGTCAGCGAGAAGTCCAAACGCTATATAGAGAAATACGGAATTCCCTATGACAGTTGGTAAGCAACTTCCCTTCTGTATATGAAGAGCGCTTTGCTAATAAGCCCTGTCCTCTCATGCGCCTGGCTGGACGCTTTGGTAATGAGAGTATTCATCGCCCTGCTGGGCGCACTGCTGTTGACTGGCTGTCAGGCCAGCGACCCCCTATCCGGAAAAAACGACCCCAAAGATCCTTGGTGGGAGCTTGGCTTCATCGAGCCGTTCTATATGAAAGTTTGGGTTGAAGACAGCGCCGTTGAAGATATCAACGGCAAGCTATTCCGTCGTACTGGCGGCGGTTCCGCTGCGGGTGGAGATATGGGTTACAACAAAGAGTGGGCCAGAGGATGGGGTGGTGGGGGTGGAGGTAGCGCTAAGTCAGTGGTTGGCGCTGACTTGCCCAAGCGCATTTTCGTACGCTGGCAATCGGTCGTAGAGCCACAGGCCTATCGGGCATGGGTGGATATTCCGGAAGAGGCCCGGAAAATCATGACCACCTCGACTAACCGACGCTGCCCGGAAACTCCGCATCAGACTGCTCGCTATATGGCATCGCTCTATTTAGGCCTGGCCCCCGGTGGCATCGTACAAGTCTGGGTCAGAGATGAATGCCGCAACACAGTCAAAGTCGCCCGTGCGCAAGCTGAGATTGAACCGCTGGGGCCGCACCTGGGTAAATCAAACGGGCACTACTACCCGCTACCCGAGAATTCCAAGCGCTACATAGAGAAGTACGGCATTCCCTATGGCAGTTGGTAACGCGCCGACCAGGTTGCGGCTGTCACGGGTTCAGCGCCAGCAGTCGCTGCGCTCGCAGCAATACCGGCGCATCGACCATCTGGCCGTCGATCTGATAGGCGCCGGCGCCGTGGCTGCCGGCGTCCACCACCCGTTGCGCCCAGGCCAGGTCCTCGGCGCTGGGGGCCAGGGCCTGGTGGATCACCGGCACCTGTTTCGGGTGGATGCACAAGGCGCCGCCGAAGCCCATTTCGTAGGCGTGGCGGATGGAGTGGCGCAAACCTTGCGGATCGTCGATGGCCGGGTGCACGCCATCCAGCGGCGCGACCAACCCGGCGGCGCGCGAATGCAGGATCAGCGCCAACCGCGCCTGGTCCAGGGCGAACTGCGCCGCCGCCGAACCGCTGCTGAGGTTAAGGTCCAGCGCCAGGTCCAGGCCGCCGAAAGACAGGCGCTGCACCGCAGGAGCCCGGGCGATTTCCGCCAGGGCCAGTAGCCCGCACGCGCTTTCGATGATCGGCCAGATCTGCTTGCCAGTAGCCGCCACGGTCGCCACCTGGGCGGCGCTTTCGACCTTGGGCAGCAGGATGCCGACGACCCCGGCGTGACGCTTGCAGAACACCAGGTCGGCGGCATGCTCGGCATGTTCCGGGGCATTGACCCGTACCCACAGCCTGACCTGGGGCTGGCTGCTGAGGAACTGCTCGAGGTTGTCCCGGACCTGGCGCTTGAGCGGCTCTTCCACGGCGTCCTCGAAATCGACGATCACCGCATCGGCGCCGCTGGCCAGGGCCTTGCCGAAACGCTCGGGACGGCTGCCCGGCACGAACAAGGCAGAACGGACAATAGGGTTGGGCATGTTGAATTCCTTGTAATAAATACCAGGTCCACAGACCGTGTTATCGCGCCCCGGACACCAGGCCACGACAGATTTCCTCTTCTGTAGGAGCGAGCGGGCGGCGATCCGACTTGCCCGCGATGAGGCCCGCAAGATCGATGCAACCCCCAAGGGCCCCATCGCCAGCAATCGAGCGTCGACCGGCTGCTCCTACAGAAGCCGTACAAGCCTGCAGGTCTCAGATCACGCCGTTGGCCTGCAGCTGTTCGATGGCCTCGGCGGACAGGCCCAGTTCGGCGAGGATCGCGCCGCTGTGCTGGCCCAGCGCCGGGACGCCGTCCATGCGCGGCTCGAACGCGGCGTTGCGCGCCGGCGGCAGCAGCGACGGCAGCTTGCCGGCCGGGCTGTCCACCTCGCGCCAGCCGTCGCGGGCCTTGAGTTGCGGGTGCTGCCACACGCCCTTCATGTCGTTGACCCGGGCACTGGCGATCTGCGCCTGCTCCAGCCGCTCGATCACCGCCTCCACCGTCAGCCGGGCGAAGCTGTCGACAATGATCTGGCGCAGCGCCTCGCGATTGGCCGAGCGCTTGAAGTTGGCCGAGAAGCGCTCGTCGCCCGCCAGTTCCGGCAGCAACAGCACCTTGTCGCAGAACGCCGCCCATTCGCGCTCGTTCTGCAAGCCGAGCATCACGGTGCCGCCGTCCCCCGCCGGAAACGGCCCGTAGGGGTAGATGGTCGAGTGCGCCGCGCCGGCCCGTGGCGGTGGCGGCGCGCCGTCGAAGGCGTAGTACATCGGGTAGCCCATCCATTCCACCAGGCTTTCCAGCATGCTCACGTCGATGCGGCTGCCCTGCCCGGTCCTGCCGCGCAGCAACAGCGCCGAAAGGATGCCGCTGTAGGCGTACATGCCGGCAGCGATGTCGGCGATCGAGCAGCCGGCCTTGGCCAGTTGTTCCTCGCCCGGGCCGCCGGTCACCGACAGGAACCCGCCCTCGCTCTGGATCAGCAGGTCATAGGCCTTTTTCTTCTCATAGGGGCCGCCCTCGCCATAACCGGAAATGTCGCAGACGATCAGCCGCGGAAAACGCTGATGCAGCGCCTCGAACGACAGGCCCATGCGCGCCGCCGCGCCCGGCGCGAGGTTCTGCACCAGCACGTCGGCCTGGGCCAGCAGGCTTTGCAGAATGTCGCCGGCGGCGTCCTGCTTGAGGTCCAGGGTCAGGCTTTCCTTGGAGCGGTTGGTCCAGACGAAATGCGAGGCCAGGCCGCGCACGCGCTCGTCGTAGCCGCGGGCAAAATCGCCGCTGCCGGGGCGCTCGACCTTGATCACCCGGGCGCCCAGGTCGGCCAGTTGGCGGGTGCAGAACGGTGCGGCGATGGCGTGTTCCAGGCTGACCACGGTGATGCCGTCCAGCGGCCGGGGTTGTGTTGTATTGAGTGTCATAAAGCGTCCTCGGGGCGGGCTCAGAGCAGTTCGTTCAGTCGCGCGGTGTCGCGCAGGTTCCATACCTGGCGGATCAGGGCCGCGCCCTGCTCCGCCGTGCGTGCGCCGGAGAAGCGCAGCAGGCGCTGGAACTTGTCTTCCAGCTCCGCCCGCGACAGGCCATTGCCCGGATCGCCCTTGGGCTCGTCGATGGCGCCGTGCAAGGTACGACCGTCGTCGGTGCTGACCACTACCCGGCCAAGCCAGCGTTGCGGGTAAGCGCGGTCGACCTCGGGGTCGAGGACCATCGACACCTTGTCGCGAAACGCCGCCACCGCCGGATCGTTCAGCGCCAGCTCATGGAACTCCGGCAGCCCGGCCTTGCCATGCACGGCGATCAGGCCGAGCACGGTGCCCATGGAGAACTTGGCCTGGTGCACGGTCTGCGGCACGCTCACCCGCCCCAGCACATCGATGGCGCCCTGGTGCACGCGGGTTTCCACCCGGGCGATCTGCCCATGGCTCAGGCCTTCGCGCTGCATCAGCGCCAGCAAGGCATCGGCGGCCGGATGGGTATGGCGGCAGGAGGCGTGGAACTTGAACGAGGTCTCCAGCAAGGCCCAACGCGAACCGAGCCGATCGGACAGCCTGCTCGGCTCGGCATCCCAGGACATGCCCGCGGCCAGGCCCTGCTCGCCTTCGAGAATATTGCGCGCGCCGGTCAGCCCGTCGCGGGTCAGGTAGGCGGCGAGCAGCCCGTCAGCCGCGGCCTTGGCCGTGTGCAGCTGCTTGGAGTCCGCGGCGTCGCGCAAGAACTCCCAGAGCCCGGCGGCCTGGGTCCCGGCGCTGCCCAGCAGGTTGATGAACTGCGCCTGGTCGAAGTCCATCAGCTTGCCCACCGCGACGGCCGCGGCGAGGGTGCCGACGGTGGCCGTGGTGTGGAAGATCCGGTAATGGGAACGGCCCATGAACTCGCCGATACGGATCCCCGCCTCGTAGCCGGCCACCGCCGCCAGCAGCAGCTCGCGGCCGGACTTGCCCAGGTCCTGGGCCGCCGCCAGGGCCGCCGGGAACACCACGGTGGCCGGGTGCAACACCGAGCTGTTGTGCAGGTCGTCCTGCTCCACCAGATGGGAAGACGCGGCGTTCACCAGGGCGGCGAAATAGGCCGAGCTACCCCGGCCGTTGACCAGGATCCGCGCCGGGCCATCGGCCGGGCCCATATGCCGGGCGTAACGCTCGAACAACGGAATCGGATGCGCGCCCTGGCTGGCCAGGGCGGAACCGAGCCAGTCGAGGAACAGCTCTTCAGTGCGCGCCAGCACGCTGTCGGGCAGCTGCGGGTAACTCAGGCCGGCAAGGAACCCGGCCAAGGCTTGGGTATGGCTCATGCTCGGTTCCTCAGAAGCTGCGCGGCAGTTCGAGCAGGTGCTCGGCGACGTAGGACAGGATCAGGTTGGTGGAGATCGGCGCCACCTGGTACAGGCGGGTCTCGCGGAACTTGCGCTCGACGTCGTACTCATTGGCGAAGCCGAAACCGCCGTGGGTCTGCAGGCAGGCATTGGCCGCCTCCCACGAGGCCTTGGCCGCCAGGTACTTGGCCATGTTGGCACTGGCCCCGACGTTCAGGCCGCTGTCGTATTCCTCGCAGGCGCGCCAGCGCATCAGGTCGGCGGCCTCGATCTCGATATGGGCTTCGGCGATGGGGAACTGCACGCCCTGGTTCTGCCCGATCGGCCGGCCGAACACCACGCGGTCGCGGGCGTACTGGCTGGCCTTCTCGATAAACCAGCGGCCGTCGCCGATGCACTCGGCGGCGATCAGGGTGCGCTCGGCGTTGAGGCCGTCGAGGATGTAGCGGAAACCCTTGCCTTCCTCACCGATCAGGCTGTCGGCGGGGATTTCCAGGTTGTCGAAGAACAGCTCGTTGGTCTCGTGGTTGACCATGTTGGCGATCGGCTGCACGGTCAGGCCGTGGCCGATGGCTTGGCGCAGGTCGACCAGGAAGATCGACATGCCTTCGGACTTCTTCTTGACCTCGGCCAGCGGCGTGGTGCGCGCCAGCAGGATCATCAGGTCGGAATGCTGGATGCGCGAGATCCACACCTTCTGCCCATTGATCACGTACTTGTCGCCGCGCTTGATCGCGGTGGTCTTGATCTTGGTGGTGTCGGTGCCGGTGGTGGGCTCGGTGACGCCCATCGATTGCAGGCGCAGTTCGCCGCTGGCGAGCTTGGGCAGGTAACAGCTTTTTTGCGCTTCGCTGCCGTGCCGCAACAGGGTGAACATGTTGTACATCTGCCCGTGCACGGTGCCGGAGTTGCCGCCGCAGCGGTTCACCTCTTCCAGGATCACCGAGGCTTCGGCCAGGCCCAGGCCCGAACCGCCGTACTGCTCCGGGATCATCGCCGAGAGCCAGCCGGCGTCTGTCATGGCTTTGACAAAGGCTTGCGGGAAACCCTTCTTCTCGTCGATCCGGCGCCAGTATTCGGCGGGAAAGTCCGCGCACAGGGCTCGCACGCCTTCACGGATGGCATTCAATTGTTCATTGCTGCTGGGGTTCATCGAACGGCTCTCCGCCTGTGGTTATTGTTGTGGGATCGGGTCGAACAACACTTCGCCGCGCTGGGCCAGGCCGGCGTCGTTGCCGGCCCAGAGTTCGGCGACGCCGGGGCGGACGATGCGCCCGCCGACCTCGAACGGCTGCGGCGCGATCAACGGCCGCAGGCCGCGATAAGCGAAGCGCCGCAACCGGGCCCCGGGATGGGCGCGGCAGAACGCCCGCAGGCTGAGGGTGGCGATCAATGGGCCGTGCACCACCAGCCCCGGATACCCTTCGGTCTCGGTGACGTAGGGAAAGTCGTAATGGATGCGATGGCCGTTGAAGGTCACGGCGCTGTAGCGGAACAGCAGGGTCGGGCTGGGCTCGACAGGCTCGCGCCAGTCGCCCTGGATCAATGGCTCGCCGCTGGCTTGCTTGGGCGGGGTCGGCTCGCGGTAGACGATGTCCTGCTCTTCGCGAATCGCCAGGCGACCGTCCTGGGAATACTCATGGCGCACCGTGACGAACAGCAGCGCGCCGGTGCGCCCGGTCTTTTCCTCGACATGGCTGATGGTCGACACACAGTCGGCGGCGAAACCGGCGCGCAACGGCTCGAAGAACTCCAGCCGGCCACCGGCCCACATGCGGTTGCGATTGGCCGCCGGCGGCAGGAAGCCGCCACGGGCCGGATGGCCGTCGCCGCCCAGGGCGCTTTCGGCCAGCGGCTCCTGGAAAAAGCACCATTGCCACAGCGGTGGCAAGGCCTCGCCATGGGCCGGCACGGGTTCGCCAAAGGTCGCGGCGATGCGCTTGAGCAGGTTGTCGCTGAGCAGGTCTCGGGCTTGCTGGCTTCGGCCTATCCAGGCGCTGGGGTCGGTCACGCTCATCGGGTCGGGTCCTGTTGCAGTGGTGGTGCGCCCGATCATGCAAGCCGCTGTGCGTTCTGAGAATTTGCATTTCAATAAACCGGCGTTCGGTTATGCTGAACGCCGCTTTGCCCCTCTTCCCTCCCAGGAGCCGCCCATGCATTTCGATCTGGCCGACCTGCGCCTGTTTATCCATATCGCCGAATCGCCGAGCCTGACCCAGGGCGCCAAGCGCGCCTTTCTCTCGCCGGCGGCGGCCAGCGCGCGGATCAAGGCCCTGGAAAGCCAGCTCGAGACCCGCCTGCTGTACCGCGACAGCCGCGGCGTCGAAGTCACTCCGGCGGGCGAGCGCCTGTTGCAGCATGCGCGGCTGATCATGCGCCAGGTGGATTACCTGAAAAGCGAGTTCGCCCAATACGGCGGCGACTCCACCGGGCATATGCGCATCTTCGCCAACACCACGGCGGTCACCGAGTTCCTCCCGGAGATCCTCGCCGGCTTTCTGTCGAAACGCCCGGGGGTCACGGTGGACCTGCAGGAGCGCCTGTCCCGGGACATCGTGCGTGGCGTGCTCGACGGCACCGCCGACATGGGCATCATCGCCGGCCCGGTGGAAGCCAGCGGCCTGCAGGTCCTGCATTTCAGCACCGACCACCTGGTGCTGATCCTGCCGGTCGACCACCCGCTGGCGACGCAGCCGGCGGTGACCCTGGAGCAGACCCTGGCCTACCAGCACATCGGCCTGCACGAAGGCAGCACCTTGCTGAGTTTTTTGCGCGAACACGTGGAGCGCACCGGCAAGCAGCTGTCGCTGCGGATCCAGGTGTCGAGCTTCGAAGCGGTGTGCCGCATGGTCGAGGCCGGCGTCGGTATCGGCATCATTCCCGAGTCGGCCGCCATCCGGCACAGCCGCACCATGCAGCTGGTGACGGTGAAACTCGACGAGGCCTGGGCGGTGCGCGAGCGCAGCATCATCGTCCGTGAGCTGGAGGCCCTGCCCGGCACCGTGCGGGCGCTGATCGCCACCTTGATGCCCGAGGCCTGATGGTCGCGGCCAACCTGCCTCCTGGCGCAAAACCCTCCGCGACACCGCGGCGCGTTGACCTGAATCAAGGGCCTGGCGCCTGACAGGTGTGAATGTTCAGGCAATCCTCTGCACCTTCACGGAGACTTGCCCATGACCAGCACCGCCATCCATACGCCTGCCCTGGCCGCCTTCGCTCAACAGAAAGGCGAACACTGGATAGACGCCCTCAACGACGGCAGCCCGGTGCTGATCCGCCCGCTGCGCGCCGAAGACCGCGACCGGGAAAAGGCCTTTATCGAGAACCTCTCGCCAACCACCCGGCACCACCGGTTCCTGGGTGAAGTCAAGGAAGTCGGCGAGGCCCTGCTCAGCCAGCTGATGGACGTCGACGGCAGCGAACGCGTGGCTTACGTGGCCCTGGTCCACGACAACGGCTTGCTGCGGGAAATCGGCATCAGCCGCTACGCCACCATCGGCGCGGACGCGGACACCTGTGAATTTGCCGTGACCGTGGCCGATGAGTGGCAGCACCAGGGCCTCGACGCCTTGCTCATGCGCCACCTGATCGCCCGGGCCAAGGACCAGGGCTTCAAGCAGATGTACTCCCTGGATTGCCCGGCCAACCACCGCATGCGCGAACTGTCGGCGACCCTGGGCTTCAGTCGCGCCATCGACCCGGACGATGCAACCCAGGTCCGCTACCACCTGGCGCTGTAACCGGCTTCAGCCCGCCGCCCCGCCACACTGCGGGCAAAACCGCGCGCCGGCGGCCAGCGTGCTGCCGCACTGGCGGCACGCGGCGGGCTGCAACGAAGTCCCGCACTGCTGGCAAAACCGCGCCTTGGCCGCGTTGTTCGCCCCGCAGTCCGGGCACAGCGGGCCGCCCGCTGGCGGCGCTCCACCGTCTGCGCGCTGGCCATGCCCGCTGCCATGCACATTACTGTGGTGCCCACCCTGATAACCGCCATGCCCACGGCCCCGATGGCCGCCCAGCAAACGTTCGAGAAAGCTCATGTCGATCACTCCTGATAAAGAGAGTCGAGAGTAAAAAGCCTGAAGTAGCTACAGGGTCAACCCGGCGCCGACCAGCGCCCATGGCGAACGCTCCAGCCGACAGCGGCTAGGCTGACGGTCATAGCCCATGGATCGTCGGAGGTCGTCATGCAACTCGAAGGTTCCTGCCATTGCGGCGCTGTCCACTTCAGCCTGAACAGCGCCCACCCCTACCCTTATCAACGCTGCTACTGCTCGATCTGCCGCAAGACCCAGGGCGGCGGTGGGTATGCGATCAACCTCGGCGGCGATGCCGCCAGCCTGAAAGTCCGCGGCCGCCAGCACATCTCGATCTACCACGCGCTGCTCAGGGAACCCGGCAAACGCGCCCGGCGCAGCAGCGCCGAACGGCATTTCTGCAGCCGCTGCGGCTCCGGGTTGTGGCTGTTCAGCCCGCAGTGGCCGGAACTGATCCATCCCTTTGCCTCGGCCATCGACACACCGTTGCCGATACCGCCGGAACACACCCACCTGATGCTCGACTCCAGGGCGCCCTGGGTGGAAATCGACTGGCATCCCCACGACCTGCAATTCGCCCACTACCCCGAGGAGTCCATCGCCCAGTGGCATGAGCGCCTGGACCTGGAACGCTAAGCGCCGGGCATTCACAGTCTTTGACAGTTTTGCGACAAAGCTGCCAAAGATTGCCCGCGCCCGCGTCCCTAGCATGAGCGCATCCATTTCCCCACGGGTGCGTCATGTACGGTCGGTTCTTCACGCTCTTCATCGGTGTGCTGCTCGGTGGCCTCAGCTGCCAGGGCACGCCGCCCACGGCCCCCACGCCCAGCGTCGAACCGCCGCCTGAAATCGCCACGCCACCTAAGACCGCCCTGCGTGCCGAACCGGCTCCTGTCGCCCCGGCGCGCAAGGTCGCCCAGCGACCGCGCGATGGCCTGGGCAGCTCCTATTCCACCCCCAACGACCATTCCCACACCCTGCTGAGTTTCTAGCCGCCGATGAAGACCTCGATCCGTCCGAAAACCTTGTGCCTGTCCCTTGCTGCGCTGCCTCTGGCTTCGCTGTGCCTGCTCACGTCCAGCGGCCCGCTCTACGCCGCGGACTGGCAATACCAACTACAAGCCGGCGCCGCCAGCCTGCCGCGCTACAGCGGCAGCGACGAACGCAGCGTCGCGCCGATCCTGGGCGGCGCAATCGTCAGCCCCTACGGGGTGTTTCTCAATACCGAACAGGGCCTTGGCTGGGGCCATGAATGGGGCGACCTGGCGTTCAGCACCTGGGTCGGCCCCAGCGAAGCACGCAAGGACCGCAAGAGCGGCTACAAGGGTTCGGACCATCTGGCCGGCATGGGCTCGATCAAGTCCCGTGCGCAGTTCGGCGCCCACCTGGGCTACACCCTGGGCGCCGTGGAGCTCGGGGCCACGTTGCAGCACGCGCTGAAGAAGAACGACGACCCGGACACCGGCTCGGCCTACAACCACCTGCAACTGAGCATCGGCAGCACGCTGTATGAAGGCCGCTACGGCCGCCTCGAAGGCAGCCTCAACAGCCAGTTCGGCGACGGCGACTACCTGCGCACCTGGTATGGCGTCAGCACGGCCCAGGCTGGCAGGACCCGTTTTGCAGCCTATCGGCCCAAGGGCGGTTTTCTCAGCCGTGGCGGCGACCTGACCTGGACAGTGCCGGTCAGTGAACAGATGAACGTGTCGACGGTGCTGGCGCTGCAGTACCTGGGGCGGGAAGCGGCGGACAGCCCGATTGTCGAGCGGCGGATGCAGACGTCGCTGGCGACCACGCTGGAGTACAGCTTCTAAGCGGCGTTGGTCGTTCTGACGCTATCGCGGAACATCAGGTACACCACGTTATCGTTCATCGCGGGCAAGCCTCGCTCCTACAGAAGCACGCCATTCTGTAGGAGCGAGCGGGCGGCGATCCGACTTGCCCGCGATCGGTGCGACACGGACCATCAGGTGTTCCGGGTTATTCGAGCTGCGCCCAGGTCATGCGAAACGACGCGCCGCCCCACTGCGAATCCGTCACCTCGACCTGGCCGCCGTGGGACTGCGACACCCGCCGCACCAGCGCCAGGCCAAGGCCGAAGCCGCCGGTGCGGCGGTCGCGGCTGGCGTCGAGCCGGGAGAACGGCTCGAAGATTTTCTTGCGTCCTTCCACCGGCACGCCCGGGCCGTCGTCGTTGACCTGGACTTCATAACCCTGCCCGACCCGCACCAGGGACACCTCGACGCGCCGTTCGGCGTAGCGAATGGCGTTGCGCAGCAGGTTGATCACCGCCCGCGCCATGAACCGCGGCTCGATGCTGATGCACTCGACCTCGCAGGCGCGGATCAGGATCTGTACCCCCGCCGCTTCCGCCTCCAGGGCGACACTGCCGACCACGCTGTCGAGCCAGCTGTGGGCCTGGATAGTCTCGCGGTTGATCACCGTGGCGCCGTGTTCCAGGCTGGCATAGGTCAGCAGTTCGGAAACCATTTCCTCCAGCTCGCCGAGGTCGGCGTACATGTCGGCGATCAGCTCGCGGTTGTGTTTCGGATCGGATTGCTTGAGCTGGTCGAGTTCGAACGACAGGCGGGCGATGGGCGTGCGCAGCTCATGGGACACCGCGTTGGTCAGCTCGCGCTGATTGGCGATCAGGCCTTCGATGCGGCTGGCCATGCGGTTGAAGTGCTCGGCCAGCTCGCGAATGTTCGAGCGCCGCGACAGGTGCAGGCGCGTACTCAGGTCGTTGTCGCCGAACCGTTCGGCCGCCAGCCGCAGTTGCTCCAGATCGCGCCAGTGCGGGCGCACCCAGAAATACAGGACGATGCCCACCAGCGTAGCGAGGAGAAAATAGGCCGCGGTGGTATAGAAGCGGGTCAGCGAGGGCTCTTCCGGCAACTTGATGCTGAGCAATTGCGGACCCTGGTCGATGCTGGCGATAAACTCGGTGAACGCTTGCCGCACCACCAACTGGTTGGAGGCCAGCAAGGCCTGTTCCCGGGCGCTCAGGCCCAGC
This sequence comes from Pseudomonas sp. RW409, assembly GCF_003184125.1. Classification (NCBI taxonomy): domain Bacteria; kingdom Pseudomonadati; phylum Pseudomonadota; class Gammaproteobacteria; order Pseudomonadales; family Pseudomonadaceae; genus Pseudomonas; species Pseudomonas sp. RW409. Next base: position 40,186 of record NZ_QHHP01000002.1, read on the forward strand.
GCGTCGGCGTTCACCAGGCGCAACTGCAAGCCGTAGTGCGGCTGCAACGCCTGCAATTGCCGTTCGCGCTCGGCGCTGTCGAACGGCCGCAACTGTTCCACCAGGCTATAAGCCGGCCCGCGCACCGCATCGCGGTTGTAGGCTTCCAGCGGGTCTTCGAGGATGGCCGTGAAGATGTGATCGACCGCGGTGATCGCCCCGGCAAAACCTATGGCCAGGACAATGTACAAACCCAGAAACAGCCGCAGCATCTAGAGCTCCCACGCGAACGGATTGAACAGATAGCCCTTGCCCCAGATGGTCTTGATGCACACCGGCTCGCGAGGGTTGTCCTGGAGTTTGCCGCGCAGCTTGCTGATGTAGACATCGACGCTGCGGTTGAGGCCGTCGAAGGCGATGCCGCGCATGCGGTTGAGGATGTCGTCGCGGGAGAGGATCTTGCCCGCCGAACTGGCCAGCAGCCACAGCAGCTCGAACTCCATGGTGGTCAGCTCGATCGGCTCGCCGGCCAGGCGCACTTCGCGGCAACTGCGGTCGAGGGTCAGGCGGCCGAATTCCAGCGCGCCGCGCACCGTCGGCTCCGGCAACTGGCGCCGTTGCAGGGCGCGCAGGCGGGCCAGCAGCACCGCCGGCTTGATCGGCTTGATCACGTAGTCGTCGGCGCCGGACTCCAGGCCCAGGATATGGTCCAGGTCGTCTTCCTTGGCGGTGAGGATGACGATGGGCGTGTCCGCCACGTTGCGGATCTCCCGGCACACGTGCAGGCCGCTCTGGCCCGGCAGCATCAGGTCGAGGACGACGATTTTCGGCTTGAACTCGAGAAAGGCCGCCAGCGCCACATCGCCACGATGTACCGTCAGGACCTCGAAACCGTGTTGGGACAGGAAGTGCGCGATCAGCCCGGCGAGCTTCTCGTCATCTTCCACCAGCAATACTTTGCCAAGACCCGGGTTATCCATAAATACCAGTCTGAGTGCGCACAATTGGGGCGCGCATTATAGGCGGCATCGGATAAATCTGAGACCAGGGCAGACAGCAAAAACCGGCCCAGATGGCCGGTTTTCAATGATGTTTCATGCTTTTAAGAGTTTTTTACAATTTGCCCGTAGTTTTATACCGGCGTCGGCCGTTCTACAGAGCAGGCACGCCGCTGTGGAAACGGAACTCGACGTCCGGCGACTCGATCAGTTCGCGCTCGGCGGCGCGCACCTTCTCGATCACCTGGGCGATGTCCTTGGCGTCGCCGTACTGATAGGCCAGCTTCAGGTAACCCTGGAAGTGCCGGGCCTCGCTTTTCAGCAGGCCGAAGTAGAACTTGCCCAGTTCTTCGTCCAGGTGCGGCACCAGCGCCTCGAAACGCTCGCAGCTGCGGGCCTCGATAAAGGCGCCGACCACCAGGGTGTCCACCAGCTTCACCGGTTCGTGGCTGCGCACCACCTTGCGCAGGCCCGAGGCATAACGCCCGGCCGACAGCTGGCGCAGTTCGATCTTGCGCCGCTTCATCAGGCGCATGACCTGTTCGTGGTGCACCAGCTCTTCCCGGGCCAGGCGCGACATCATGTTGATCAGGTCGACATGGGAGTGGTACTTGGCGATCAGGCTCAGGGCCGTGCTGGCTGCCTTGAATTCGCAGTTCTTGTGGTCGATCAGCAGGGTTTCCTGATCCGCCAGGGCCGCCCGGACCCAGGCATCCGGCGTGCGGCAGCCGAGGAACTCATGGATTTCCGGCAGGTTCATGGCTGCCCCCCTGTTACGGCAGCGGGCGCGCAAGACAGGACGGTGGCGACTTCAGGGATAGATAACATGGGGCTCACGGCATAAGGGTTCACGGCGAAGGGCGCCGATTATACCGGCCACGCCGCAGACCACCAGCCGCGGCGCTTGATGTGCGTCAACAGCCACGGTGACGCGCAGCAACTATAGTTGTGCAACGTAGCCTTCATCCCTCTCTGGAGATCCCGACCATGCAAGCCATCCGCAGCATCCTGGTGGTCATCGAGCCCGAGCATTCCGAAAGCCTTGCGCTCAAGCGCGCCAAGCTGATCGCCGGGGTGACCCAGGCCCATCTGCACCTGCTGGTGTGCGACAAGAAACACGAGCATTCGGCGCTGTTGAGCGTGCTCAAGAGCAGCCTGCTGAGCGAGGGCTACAGCGTGACCACCGAGCAGGCCTGGAACGACAGCCTGCACGGCACCATCATCGACGTGCAGCAGGCCGAAGGTTGTGGCCTGGTGATCAAGCAGCACTTTGCCGACAACCCGCTGAAAAAGGCCCTGCTCACCCCCGCCGACTGGAAACTGCTGCGCTACTGCCCAAGCCCGGTGCTGCTGGTGAAAACTGCCAAGCCCTGGACCGGCGGCGTGATCCTGGCGGCCATCGACGTCGGCAATGTCGACGGCGAGCATCGCACCCTGCATGCCACCATCGTCGACCATGGTTTTGACATCGCCAGCCTGGCCAAGGCGCAGTTGCATGTGATCAGCGCCCATCCGTCGCCGATGCTGTCGGCGTCCGACCCGGTGTTCCAGCTCAAGGAAACCATCGAGGCGCGCTACCGCGAGCAGTGCAAGGCGTTCCAGGCCGAATTCGACATCGACGATACCCACCTGCATATAGAAGAAGGCCCGGCGGACGTGCTGATCCCGCACACCGCCCATGAATTGCAGGCGGCGCTGACCATCATCGGCACCGTGGCGCGCACCGGGATTTCCGGGGCGCTGATCGGCAACACCGCGGAAGTGGTGCTCGATGCCCTGGAAAGCGACGTGCTGGTGCTCAAGCCGGAGGTGATCATGGACCACCTGGAAGAGGTGGCCAGCAAGCATTGAGTGATAGGTTTACTGATAGAACGCCATCGCTAGCAAGCTCGCTCCTACAGGTTGCACATACCTTGTAGGAGCGAGCTTGCTCGCGATGCTTTTTTAGCGGTCAGGCGCCAAAGGCGTCCTTGAGAAACCCCGGGGCGATATACCGCTGGTAATGGGCTTCCGACAGGAGGAAAAACTCCCGATCGATGGCATCACGCAACTCCGGCAGTTCCCAGTCGCGAAACTCCGGCAGCAACACCATCCCGTAGGCCTCCAGCTGGTTGATCACCCGCGCCCCGCGGGCGATCAGCTGATAGGCCCAGCAATATTCCGACTGGTGCGGCACGAAGCGGATCTTGCGCTGCTCCAGTTGCTCGCGCAGCCGCTGGGGATCGAAGACTTCCAGCTTGGCCGCCATCACCTGCACCAGCAATTGCTCGAGACGCAGCCACACCGCGTGCTTTTCTTCCTCGTTGTAGCCGTTCCAGTGGATCACTTCATGGTGGAAACGCTTGCAGCCACGGCACACCAGGTCACCGTAGACAGTGGAGCAGAGGCCGACGCAGGGGGTCTTGATCGTCTGATTGGGCATAAGTAGGCAATTGGCGGAAAAAAGCGAAACAGGCCCGCATGTTAGCCCTTTGTCTAACATTGATCACCCCTCAAACTTCAGGGGCTGAGGGTCTATTGGACTTTGGTGGCGGCCGCGACGGCGGCCGCCACCAAAGTCCAATAGACCCTGTCTTACCTTTAATTTTTTTTTGCCGTAGAATCAGCCAGCCTTTTTAGGCGCCAATGTCCGTTAGAAGCTGTTTTCAAAGCGTCACGAGCACAGTCGTTCCTTCAGAGCGGTGTTGGCGATGGGTCTTTCCAGCGGGGAAAGCCCAGCGCCAACCCTCATCAGCTCCCGTTCTGCAGGCGTAAAACTTTGAAAGCAGCTTCTGTAAGGAATTGTCGGTAATTCTGGCTAAGCGACCCAAAACGTCACGCAGCGCATGAGTACGGCAATTTCGGGATGAGCGTCCCGGACACCCATTTGGGACCACTGATGAGGGTAATACTGTGCTTGAAGCCTACCGCAAACATATCGAAGAGCGTGCAGCCCTGGGTATCGTTCCCCAGCCGCTAAACGCCGAACAAACTGCAGGCCTGGTCGAGCTGCTGAAGAATCCCCCCGCTGGCGAAGAAGCCTTCCTCGTTGACCTGATCACCAATCGCGTTCCGCCAGGAGTCGACGAAGCCGCCTATGTAAAGGCCGGTTTCCTCTCCGCGCTGGCCAAAGGCGAAGCCAAATCCCCTCTGCTGGACAAGAAGCGCGCCGTTGAACTGCTGGGCACCATGCAGGGCGGCTACAACATCGTGACCCTGGTCGAGCTGCTGGACGACGCCGAGCTGGCGCCGGTCGCGGCCGCACAGCTCAAGCACACCCTGTTGATGTTCGATGCCTTCCACGACGTCGCGGAAAAAGCCAAGAACGGCAACGTTCACGCCCAAGCCGTACTGCAATCCTGGGCCGACGGCGAGTGGTTCAAGAACCGCCCGGTACTGGCCGACAAGATCAGCCTGCGCGTGTTCAAGGTGACTGGCGAAACCAACACCGACGACCTGTCCCCTGCCCCGGACGCCTGGTCCCGTCCTGACATCCCGCTGCACGCCCTGGCCATGCTGAAAATGGCCCGTGACGGCATCGTTCCGGACCAGCAAGGCGCCATCGGCCCGATGAAACAGATCGAGCAGATGCGCAACGACGGCTTCCCGATCGCCTACGTCGGCGACGTGGTCGGTACCGGTTCGTCCCGTAAATCGGCAACCAACTCCGTACTGTGGTTCTTCGGCGACGACGTTCCTTACGTGCCGAACAAGCGCGCGGGCGGCTTCTGCTTCGGCAGCAAGATCGCACCGATCTTCTACAACACCATGGAAGACGCCGGCGCCCTGCCGATCGAATTCGATGTGTCGAAGATGAACATGGGCGACGTGATCGACCTGTACCCGCACGCCGGTAAAGTCACCAAGCACAACAGCGACGAAGTCCTGGCCACCTTCGAAATGAAGACCCCGGTCCTGCTCGACGAAGTCCGTGCTGGCGGTCGTATCCCGCTGATCATCGGCCGTGGCCTGACCGAGAAGGCGCGCACCGAACTGGGCCTGCCACCTTCGGACCTGTTCAAGAAGCCGGAAGCTCCGGCCGAAAGCACCAAGGGCTTCACCCTGGCGCAGAAAATGGTCGGCAAGGCGTGCGGCGTCAAAGGCGTGCGTCCAGGCACCTACTGCGAACCGAAGATGACCACCGTCGGCTCCCAGGACACCACTGGCCCGATGACCCGTGACGAACTGAAGGACCTGGCTTGCCTGGGCTTCTCCACCGATCTGGTAATGCAGTCGTTCTGCCACACCGCGGCCTATCCGAAGCCGATCGACGTCACCACCCACCACACCCTGCCTGACTTCATCATGACCCGTGGCGGCGTGTCCCTGCGTCCGGGCGACGGCATCATCCACAGCTGGCTGAACCGCATGCTGCTGCCGGACACCGTCGGCACCGGTGGCGACTCCCACACCCGTTTCCCGATCGGCATCTCGTTCCCGGCCGGTTCCGGCCTGGTGGCCTTCGCCGCCGCCACTGGCGTCATGCCGCTGGACATGCCGGAATCGATCCTGGTCCGCTTCAAGGGCAAGCTGCAGCCTGGCGTCACCCTGCGTGACCTGGTCCACGCCATCCCTTACTACGCGATCCAGAAAGGCCTGCTGACCGTCGAGAAGAAAGGCAAGAAGAACGCCTTCTCCGGCCGCATCCTGGAGATCGAAGGTCTGGAAACCCTGACCGTCGAGCAAGCCTTCGAACTGTCCGACGCCTCGGCCGAACGTTCGGCTGCCGGTTGCACCATCAAGCTGTCCAAAGAGTCGATCGCCGAATACCTGCAGTCGAACATCACCCTGCTGCGCTGGATGATCGGCGAAGGCTACGGCGATGCCCGTACCCTGGAACGTCGCGCTCAAGCGATGGAAGCCTGGCTGGCCAACCCTGAGCTGCTGGAAGCCGACAAGGACGCCGAATACGCCGAAGTCATCGAGATCGACCTGGCCGACGTCAAGGAGCCTGTGCTCTGCGCGCCGAACGACCCGGACGACGCTCGCCTGCTCTCCAGCGTGGCTGGCGAGAAGATCGACGAAGTGTTCATCGGTTCCTGCATGACCAACATCGGTCACTTCCGCGCTGCCGGCAAACTGCTGGATCAGGTCAAGGGCCAGCTGCCAACCCGCCTGTGGCTGTCGCCGCCGACCAAGATGGACGCTCACCAGCTGACCGAAGAAGGCTACTACGGCATCTACGGCAAGGCTGGCGCGCGCATGGAAATGCCGGGCTGCTCGCTGTGCATGGGTAACCAGGCACGTGTAGAGCCGAACTCCACCGTGGTTTCGACTTCGACCCGTAACTTCCCGAACCGTCTGGGTGACGGCGCGAACGTCTACCTGGCTTCGGCCGAGCTGGCGTCCGTTGCGTCCATCCTGGGTCGCCTGCCGACCGTCGAGGAATACATGGAATACGCCGGCAAGATCGACAGCATGGCAGCGGACGTGTACCGCTACCTGAGCTTCGACCAGATCGCCGAGTTCCGTGAGGCTGCTGCGAACGCCAAGATTCCGGTGGTTCAAGCCTAAGGCTGCAAGGCAATGAAGAACGCCGCGTATCCCACGACGATACGCGGCGTTTTTTTATCCCGGCGATCGCCTCGCTAGTCGCTCTGGCAGCAGAACGCCAGGCGTCTTTGCCTACCAGATCTGGTAGTTGTTAGCCCTCCCCGCCCTTGCTAAAAATCACGCCACTGCCAACGGCACCCGACGCTCGCCCGAACGTCGAACGCTGCCCGCTTGCCACGGCCTTGGGATGACAGCTGTCAACCCGCGCCGATCGCTCAAAGCGCTCACACGACTATAAAAACATCCCGCGCACGACAGCTGGATCTCAGCTGCCGCGGACTCTTTCGCCCCGTCAAAAGCAACAAATGGAGGTGTGCTATGTGGCGTAACCATTGTGTGATCGAGAAAGCGTTCAACGACTACTGTGTGCATGTCGAACAATTGGGCAGCGACCCGCAACGCAAGACGGTGTTGCTGGTCAACGGTGCCATGGCCACCACCACCGCCTTCGCCCGCACCAGCCGCTGCCTGGCCGAACATTTCAATGTGGTGATGTTCGACCTGCCGTTCTCCGGCAACTCGCGGCCACACAACCCGGACCAGCGCCTGGTGACCAAGGACGACGAAGTGGCGATCCTGCTGGCGCTGATCGAGCGTTTCAAGGTCAACCATGTGGTGTCCACCTCCTGGGGCGGCCTGTCGACCCTGCTGGCCCTGACCCACAACCCGGGCACCGTGGAAAGCTCGGTGGTGATGTCCTTCACCCCCCTCCTCAACCCGCCGATGCTCGATTACATAAGCGGCGCCCAGGCCTTGCTGGAGCGGCAGGACAGCGGCGGGATCGGCCACCTGCTCAACGACACCCTGGGCAAGCACCTGCCACCGCGCCTGAAGGCCGCCAACCAGTTGCACATGGCCACCCTGGTGGACGCCGAGCGGCACCAGGTGCGCTTTCATATCGAACAGGCGCTCAGGCTCAACCAGGGCACCTTCGTCCAGCGCCTGGCAGCGATCGACAGCCATGTGCACTTCATCAATGGCGCGTGGGACGAATACACCCCGGCGCAGGACGCCCGGCAGTTCCGCCGTTATGTGCGCGATTGCAGCTTCGCGGTGGTCGAGGGCAGCGGGCACTTTCTCGACCTGGAATCGAGAACCGCCGCCGACGGCGTACATCGCGCCCTGCTCGCCCAGTTGCTGCCGAGCGCCCGCGAGCCGGCCACCGCTGTGGAACCCATGACCCGCCTGCGCTCTGCCTGAAACTGCCCCATCCCCCTGGCCGGAGACAGCCAGAACACTCAAGGAAAAGAGTTATGTGCATGATCGCCAGCGGTTTTGCCGGGGACGTCTTTTGCCCTTATCGGCCTGGCCAGCGCCTTTACGGCACGCGGCCACAGCGCGACATATTGACGCAGTCCAGCCTTGGTCATGAGCCCCCTTGCAGAGTGCCACCGTCCGAATTGCCGGCCCCGCGCCCGGGCGGCCCGATGAAGGACGCCGGATCAGGGCAGTTGCGGGGTTTTCTATGAACTTCATGAATATTGACAGCGTATTGCCCTGGACTAGATTCCCTGACGTGCAAGGAATCAAGGCAAACGCCATGGAGAAACGACAGGATTTCATGCACTGGTGGAACGACCTGCGCATGGAGATACTCAAGCAACAGGAGAGCGCACAGGTATTCGCGCTGCTGGAACGGGAAGTCCGGTCCCTGGGGTTTGATTTCTACGCTTACGGAGTCAGGCATTCGATCCCCTTCACCCGCCCGAAAATCGATATCTATGGCTCCTATCCGCAAGCCTGGATAGAGCGTTACCAGCAACAGAACTACGCCGCGATCGACCCGACGATCCTCAACGGCCTGCGCTCCACGGAAATGGTGGTCTGGAGCGACGCCTTGTTCGGCAAAGGCTCGGTACTGTGGGGCGAGGCCCGGGAATGGGGTTTGCGGGTGGGCGCCACCTTGCCCATCCACACGCCCGACAGCGCCCTGAGCGTGTTGTCGGTGGCCCGCGAATGCACGGCGATCAGCGCCGTGGAACTGGGCGAAATCCGCCTGCGCCTGCGCTGCATCATCGAACTGGCGACCACGCGCCTCGGCGAACTCGGGCACCCCAGCAGCCAGGTCGAACAGCTGGAGCTGAGCGCGCGCGAGCGGGAAATCCTGCAATGGACGGCCGACGGCAAGAGTTCCGGGGAGATTGCCCTGATCCTGGGCATCTCGGTGAATACCGTGAACTTCCACCTCAAGGTCATCCAGAAGAAATTCGGCGCGGCCAACAAGACCCTGGCCGCCGCCTATGCCGCCGTCCTGGGGCTGATCTGACGCTTCATTCGACGATAAGGATATCGACCCATGATCACTGTGGTTTCACGGCATGAAAGCCAGCTTTCACCGACCCTGCGCGACGACCTCGGCCGCTATCGCCATGCGGTCTTCATCAAGCAATTGGGTTGGCGACTGCCCGCCGGCACCGGCCAGTGCGGGCACGAGGTCGATCAGTTCGACCATGCCGACACCCGCTACACCCTGGCGCTGGACAGCGAGGAAAAGATCCACGGCTGCGCCCGCTTGCTGCCGACCACCCAGCCCTATCTGCTGGCGGACGTGTTCGGTTTTCTCTGCGACCGGCCCTTGCCGCGGCAACACGACACCTGGGAAATCTCGCGTTTCGCCGCCTCGGCCCTGGAAAACGGCAAGCTGCCGATGCGGGTGTTCTGGCACACCCTGCACACCGCCTGGACCCTGGGCGCGAACTCGGTGGTGGCGGTGACCACGCCGGCGCTGGAGCGTTACTTCCTGCGCCATGGCGTGGCGCTGAGCCGGCTCGGCCAGCCGCAACGGGTCAACCGCGACCACTTGCTGGCCCTGGACTTTGCGGCCTACCAGAAAAACGGCCGCGCCGCGCTTTACACGCAGTCAGCGGCCGTGGCTTCGCTGAATCAGGCATTTCTGCGCGGCAACCCACCGCCAACACGCGGTGGGCCGCCGGCGGGTCAGGCGCTCAGGGAGTAGACCAGCGCGGTGATTGCCACCAGGCCGACCAGGGTGACGAACACGTTGGAGGCCTGGCCGCGGTAGCGGGCCATGGCCGGCACCTTGCGGATGGCGTACATCGGCATCAGGAACAGGATGGCCGCGATGATCGGGCCGCCCAGGGTTTCGATCATCCCGAGGATGCTCGGGTTGAGCGTGGCGACTATCCAGCACACCACCAGCATGAAGGCCGCGGTCATGCGGTCCAGGGCCTTGGCGCCCGGGCGGCGGCCGCTTTTCACGATCAGCCCCTTGAGGCCTTCGCTGGCGCCGATGTAATGGCCCAGGAACGACTTGGCGATGGCCACGAACGCGATCAGCGGCGCGGCGAAAGCGATGGTCGGGTTGCTGAAGTGGTTGGCCAGGTACGACAGGATCGACAGGTTCTGCGCCTTGGCTTCGGCCAGTTGGGCCGGCGACAGGGTCAGCACGCAGCTGAAGACGAAGAACAGCACCATCGCCACCATCAGCAGGTGCGCGCGGGAGAGGATCTGCGAGCTGCGCTCTTCGGCGTGTGCGCCATAACGACGCTTCTGGTCCACGGCAAAGGCCGAGATGATCGGCGAATGGTTGAACGAGAACACCATGACCGGGATCGCCAGCCACAGGGTGTGCAGGAACGCCGAAGGTTCAGGCAGGGTGCTGGCGGTGCTGAGGATGCCGCCGTTCCAGTGCGGAACCAGGAACACCGCGAGGAACAGCAAGGCGACGATGAACGGGTAGACCATCAGGCTCATGGCCTTGACGATCACCTGCTCGCCGCAGCGCACCACGGCCAGCAGGCCGAGGATCAGCACCAGCGACAGCACGGCGCGCGGCGGCGGCATGATGTGCAACTGGTGCTCCATGAAGCTGCCCACGGTGTTGGTCAGGGCCACGCTGTAGATCAGCAGGATCGGGAAGATGGCGAAGAAGTAGAGCAAGGTGATCAGGGCGCCGGCCTTGATCCCGAAATGCTCTTCCACCACTTCGGTGATGTCCGCGCCGTCACGCCCGGAGAGCACGAAGCGGGTCAGGCCACGGTGGGCGAAGAAGGTCATCGGGAACGCCAGCAGCGCCAGGATCAGCAGCGGCCAGAAGCCGCCCAGGCCGGCGTTGATCGGCAAGAACAGGGTCCCTGCGCCGATGGCGGTGCCGAACAGGCCCAGCATCCAGGTAGTGTCTTGGCGATTCCAGCTCGCGAGGGTCGCTGGGGCTGCCGCTTCAAAGCGTTGATCAACGCTGTTGGCCTGATCATTCATCCGGTGGGATCTCCACATTCCGGTCATTTGCCACTCGGCCAGGACGCGTCGGAATACCCGACAGACAGAGCCCTCGCCGAAACAGGGGCGCGATTGTCCGGGATTACTCGACAGAAGCAAAGACTTAGCTGAGGAACGGTTTGCCGGTGCAGATGTCTGGAGCGCGGTTTTGCGGGGTCAGGCGCAGCCTTTCATTGATCTGCGGCAAGCGCTGGATTCAGGTCCAGGCCTGGCCTTCGTGCTGGATGTAACGCAGAAGCCAGGGCAAGGCCCTGGCTTCTGGTTGGTTGCAACAAGGCGGTCCGGTTCAAGGTTTGCCCGCCATCGGCAGACGCTAGGTCTGCCCTTGCGTTTCCTCCTCCTTCAACGCCGCCTGCACCAGGGGGTGCAGCGCCGCGCCGGGGTGTGTCACCTCCCAGGCGGTCAACTCTCTGCGCATGGCCGGCGTCCAGAAGCTTTTCAGGTGCTGGCGCACGCTGCGCACTGCCTGGGCCTTGTCCGGTTCGCTGGCGAAGAACTGGGCAATCTGGTTGGCCATCTTGATCAGGCTTTCGCTGCTCATCGGCGTACCTCGGCTTTCTCGGCATGACGACGTTCCCGCAGCAGGCGCCCCTGTTCATCGCTGAACGCCTGATAACGCTTCTGCCATTCGGAAGGCTGGTTGACCCGCACCACCTCCACCGCCGTCACCTTGTATTCCGGGCAGTTGGTGGCCCAGTCGGAGTTGTCGGTGGTGATCACGTTGGCGCCCGATTCCGGGAAGTGGAAGGTGGTGTAGACCACCCCCGGCGCCACCCGCTCGCTGACCTTGGCGCGCAGCACCGTCTGCCCGGCGCGGCTGCCGATGCCGACCCAGTCGCCATCGACGATGCCGCGGTTCTCGGCGTCGGTCGGGTGGATTTCCAGGCGGTCCTCCTCGTGCCAGGCCACGTTGTCGGTGCGCCGGGTCTGGGCGCCGACGTTGTACTGGCTGAGGATGCGCCCGGTGGTCAGCAGCAACGGGTAGCGGCTGTTGACCTTCTCCTCGGTGGGCACGTAGCCGGTGAGCATGAAGCGGCCCTTGCCGCGCACGAACTCATCGATGTGCATGGTCGGCGTACCGTCCGGCGCGGCATCGTTGCACGGCCATTGCAGGCTGCCGTGGCGGTCCAGCTCGGTGTAGCTGACGCGATGGAAGGTCGGGGTCAGGCGCGCGATCTCATCCATGATCTCCGATGGATGGCTGTACTGCATCTTGTAGCCCAGGGCGTCGGCCAGGGCGATGGTGGCTTCCCAGTCGGCCTTGCCGGCCAGCGGTTCCATGACCTTGCGCACCCGCGAGATGCGGCGCTCGGCGTTGGTGAAGGTGCCGTCCTTCTCGAGGAAGGAGCTGCCCGGCAGGAACACATGGGCGAACTTGGCCGTCTCGTTGAGGAAGATGTCCTGCACCACCACGCACTCCATGGCCGTCAGGGCGGCGGTCACGTGCTGGGTGTTGGGGTCGCTCTGGGCGATGTCCTCGCCCTGGCAGTAGAGCGCCTTGAAGGTGCCGTCCAGGGCCGCCTCGAACATGTTGGGGATGCGCAGGCCCGGGTCAGGTTGCAGGGTCACGTTCCAGGCCTGTTCGAACTCGGCGCGCACCGCCTCGTTGGAAATATGCCGATAGCCAGGCAGCTCATGGGGGAAGGAACCCATGTCGCAGGAGCCCTGGACGTTGTTCTGCCCGCGCAGCGGGTTGACCCCGACACCCTCGCGGCCGATGTTGCCGGTGACCATCGCCAGGTTGGCGATGCCCATCACCGAGGTGCTGCCCTGGCTGTGCTCGGTGACGCCCAGGCCGTAGTAGATGGCCGCGTTGCCACCGGTGGCGTACAGCCGCGCGGCCTCGCGGATCTGTTTGGCCGGCACCCCGCAAATCGGCCCCAGGACCTCGGGGGAATTCTCCGCCAGGCTGACGAAATCGCGCCAGCGGGCGAAGTCCGCCGCTTCGCAGCGCTGATCGACGAAAGGCTGGTTGACCAGGCCCTCGGTGACGATCACATGGGCCAATGCATTGAGCATGGCCACGTTGGTACCCGGGCGCAGCTGCAAATGCAGGTCGGCACGGGCATGGGGCGAATCCACCAGGTCGATGCGCCGTGGGTCGATGACGATCAGCCGCGCGCCCTGGCGCAGGCGGCGCTTGAGCTGGGAACCGAATACCGGGTGCGCGTCGGTGGGGTTGGCGCCCATCACCAGGATGACGTCGGCCTGCATCACCGAGTCGAAACTCTGGGTACCGGCGGACTCGCCCAGCGTCTGCTTGAGGCCGTAGCCGGTGGGCGAATGGCAGACTCGGGCACAGGTGTCGACGTTGTTGTTGCCGAAGGCGGTGCGCACCAGCTTCTGCACCAGGTACGTCTCTTCGTTGGTGCAACGGCTGGAGGTGATGCCACCGATGGAATCGCGTCCGTATTTCAACTGGATGCGGCGCAACTCGCTGGCCGCGTAGGTGACCGCCTCTTCCCAGCTGACCTCTTGCCACGGATCGCTGATGTGCTTGCGGATCATCGGCTTGGTGATGCGGTCCGGGTGGGTGGCGTAGCCCCAGGCGAAGCGGCCCTTGACGCAGGAGTGGCCGTGGTTGGCCTGGCCGTTCTTGTCCGGGACCATGCGCACCAGTTGCTCGCCTTTCATCTCGGCGCGGAAGGAGCAGCCCACGCCGCAGTAGGCGCAGGTGGTGATGACGCTGCGCTCGGGCTGGCCGATTTCCACCACGCTCTTTTCCATCAGGGTCGCGGTCGGGCAGGCCTGCACGCAGGCGCCGCAGGACACGCACTCGGAGTCGAGGAAATTGTCGCCGCCGGCCGCCGCCACTCGCGAATCGAAGCCGCGCCCGCTGATCGTCAGGGCGAAGGTGCCCTGGGTTTCCTCGCAGGCGCGCACGCAGCGGTTGCAGACGATGCACTTGCTCGGGTCGTAGTCGAAATAGGGGTTGGAGACGTCCTTCTGTTCGTCCAGGTGGTTGGCGCCCTCGTAGCCGTAGCGCACTTCCCGCAGGCCCACCTGCCCCGCCACCGTCTGCAACTCGCAGTTGCCGTTGGCCGAACACGTCAGGCAGTCCAGCGGGTGGTCGGAGATGTACAGCTCCATCACGTTGCGCCGCAGGCTGGCGAGTTTGGAAGTCTGGGTGTGGACGACCATGCCCTCGGTCACCGGTGTGGTGCAGGAGGCCGGATAGCCGCGCATGCCCTCGATCTCCACCAGGCACATGCGGCAGGAGCCGAAGGCTTCCAGGCTGTCGGTGGCGCAGAGTTTGGGGATGGTGGTGCCGAGCAGTGCCGCGGCGCGCATCACCGAGGTGCCGGAAGCGACGCTGATCTCACGGCCGTCGATGGTCAGGCTGACCTGCACCGCGCTTTCGCGGGCCGGGGTGCCGAGGTCGATATCACTGGTTGGGTCGAAGATATTGATCATTGGTCGGCCTCCGTGGTCGCCAGACCGAAGTCGGCGGGAAAGTGCTTGAGGGCGCTGGCGACAGGGTAGGAAGTCATCCCGCCCAGGGCACAGAGCGAGCCGTATTGCAGGGTGTCGCAGAGGTCTTGCAGCAGCAGCGCCTGTTCCTCGCGGGCCGCGGCGTCGGTGCTGGCGATCAAGCGGTCCACCACCTCTACCCCGCGGGTCGAGCCGATCCGGCACGGCGTGCACTTGCCGCAGGATTCCTCGGCGCAGAACTGCAAGGCGAAACGGGCCATCTGGGCCATGTCCAGGCTGTCGTCGGCGACCACCACGCCACCGTGGCCGAGCATCGCGCCCATGGCGGCGAACGCCTCGTAGTCCAGCGGCGTATCGAACTGCGCGGGGGGCACCCAGGCCCCCAGCGGCCCACCCACCTGCGCCGCCTTCAATGGCCGGCCACTGGCGGTACCGCCGCCATAACCTTCCACCAGCTCGCGCAGGCTCAGGCCGAAGGCGCGTTCGACCAGGCCCGCCTGGCGGACGTTGCCGGCCAGTTGGAACGGCATGGTGCCCAGGGAGCGTCCCATGCCGAAGTCGCGATAGAACTGCGCGCCCTTCTCCAGGATGATCGGTACCGAGGCCAGGGTCAGCACGTTGTGCACCAGCGTTGGCAAGCCGAACAGGCCCTGCAGGGCCGGCAACGGCGGCTTGGCGCGAACCGTGCCGCGCTTGCCCTCGAGGGACTCCAGCAGCGCCGTTTCCTCACCGCAGATGTAGGCGCCGGCCCCCACCCGCACGTCCAGCTCGAAGGGGCGGCCACTACCGCCCACGTTCGCCCCCAGGTAACCGGCCTCGCGGGCGATGCGCAGGGCCTCGTTCAGGGTGCCGATGGCGTCCGGGTATTCCGAGCGCACGTAGATATAGCCCTGGCTGGCGCCCACGGCGATGCCGGCGATGATCATGCCTTCGATCAACAGGAAGGGGTCGCCCTCCATCAGCATGCGGTCGGCGAAGGTGCCGGAGTCGCCTTCATCGGCGTTACAGACCACATATTTCTGGGCACCCGCGGCTTCGCGCACGGTGCGCCACTTGATACCCGCCGGAAAGGCCGCGCCACCCCGGCCGCGCAGGCCGGAGTCGAGCACGCTGGCGACCACCTCATCGCCCGCCATCTGGATGGCCCGGGCCAGGCCCCGGAAACCGCCCTGGGCGCGGTAGTCGTCCAGGGACAGTGGCTGGGTGATGCCGGCCCGAGCGAACAGCAGGCGCTGCTGGCTCTTCAGATAGGGGATCTCTTCCACCGGCCCCAGGGCCAAGGGATGGCTGACAGGGTCTGCCGCCAGGGCGTCGAGCAGGCTCGGCACGTCCTCCGCGGTCAGGGGGCCGAAACCCAGGCGGCCGTCGGCGCTGTCCACTTCCAGCAGCGGCTCCAGCCAATAGAGGCCACGGGAGCTGGTGCGGCACAGCTCCAAGGGCAGTTGTCGACGTTCGGCCTCACGCACCAGCGCCACGGCCACCTTGTCCGCGCCCACGGCACGGGCCACCGAATCACGGGGGATATAGAGCTTCAGCATGCGCCATCCTCCAGGCAGCCACTGACCAGCTGGCGCAGGCGCTCGGGGGTGATCCGGGCGTGCAGCTCGCCGTCCAGTTCCAGGGCCGGCGAACAGGCGCAGGCCCCCAGGCAATAGACGGGACGCAGGTTGATACTGCCGTCGGCGGTGGTGCCATGGTCGTCCAGCAGCAGTTGTTCGCGCAGCTGCGCAGCCAGGTGTTCGGCGCCCCGGCTCTGACAGGACTCGGCCCGGCACAGGCGCAGGGTATGGCGCGCGGGCGGCGTGGTACGGAAATCGTGGTAGAAGCTGATCACGCCGTGCACTTCAGCCAGGCTGAGGTTGAGGGCATGGGCGATCTCGGGGATGGCGGTGTCGGGGATGTACCCACAACCGTCCTGAATGGCGTGGAGAATGGGCAGCAAGGCACCGGGAGTGTCCTTTTCGCGCTCCAATACGCTGTGAATCAAAGGCAGGTGAAGCGTGTCATCAGACATAAACGTACCTCGGCATCTCGAACGCCACCGCCGCATAGCGGCAGCCGTCCGGAGTCTTCGGCTGCAGCGCCCGAGCACGTCACGGAGGCGTGGATCCTCGGTCGCCATTCTTGCTCTCCGGCCAAGTGTCTTGGCGCACCGGGTCCGGGGCATCCTGGAAGCTTGCCCATCACCATAGCCCGGCGATTGCACCCAGGCGACCCATCGTGTCCTGAAAGCGACCTGCTGGTCAGGAGCGCTGACCCGCATCCGCTCAAGACACTCAAGCAAGCTCAGCGTAGCCCACGGGGCCCTTCGATTACCCGCCCGCCCGGCTCGCTGATGCAGCGCTGCAAAAAGCGGCACCAGGCCTTCGGCGCCTTCGCCCGACGGCTGAAAACCGCCAATGCCCGGACACTCAAACCAGCATCCCCTCGGATTGACAGCGCGCGAACCTCGGCCCCATGATCGGCGCCATGAATCTTTTCCCGCGCCACCTCACCCGTACTACCACCACGACCGCTTCCGGCGGGTCGTGTGGTCGCTGCATGAGCTGACAACAGCGCAGTCGAACCCAAGGCCCCGCCAGCAATGGACGGGGCCTTTTGTTTCTCCGTCCAGCTGGCTCACAAGGAGAAACACCATGCCGTCACCCCAGGCCCAGCGCCCCGCCCTGCTGATCGTCGACATGCAGGTCGGCCTGTTTCACGGACCAGAGCAGCCCTTCGAGGGGCAGCGCGTGCTCGACAACATCAACCAGTTGATCCACCGCGCCCGGCAGGCCGGCGCGCCGGTGATCGCCGTGCGCCATACCGGCCCGCAAGGTTCCCCCATCGCCGCCGGCAGCGCGCCGTGGCAACTGCTGCCGCAATTGCAGCTCGAAGCCAGCGACCTGCGGCTGGACAAAACCCGCCCCAATTGTTTTGTCGGCACCGGGCTGGCCGAACAGCTGCGGGCGGCGCAGGTCGATGAGCTGGTGATCGTCGGCATGAAGACCCAGTACTGCATCGACGCCACCTGCCGCGCCGTCCTGGACCTGGGGTTCGCCGCCGTGCTGGTGGAGGATGCCCATACCTGCATGGACACCCCGGCGCTGCCGGCCCGGGCGATCATCGAGCACCACAACGCGACCCTGGACGGCGCCTTTGTCCGGCGAGTGAAAACTGCTGATATTCGCTTCTGAGCATTCACCCTGAAGGAGTGGTGCCCTCCAGTCCGTTATCGCGGGCAAGCCTCGCTCCTACAGAAGCCATGTCAGGCGCGAGACCGTGATCGCCGCTGCTTCTGTAGGAGCCAGGCTTGCCGGCGATCAGGCCCTTGAGGACGGCGATGCATTCCAGGCCGCAGCCGCGGGAAAAACCCGCGACTGCGCCTTGCCAAAGTGCCCTGCAATCCGCAATCTTGAGCGCTTGAGTGGTTTATCACGGTACAGCAGCTCCAGGAGCTGTACGCCGGTTGTCGTCGATGTGCCGTACGCCGTCCGTCCCTCTTCAGTCCTTCAGGAGACACGCATGCCCGCCACCGTTCTGGTCCTCGTCGAAACCATCAATGACTACCTGTGGATCCTGGAAAACCAGGGCTTCCACCTGATCCTCGCGCCGACGCCCAGCGAACGGGCGGCCGCCATCAAGGCCCATGCCGGGCAGATCAACGCCGTGCTCACCCGCGGCCCGCTGGGCCTGACCGCCGAAGAAATCGCCGCCCTGCCGCACCTGGAAATCATCTGCGTGATCGGCGCCGGCTACGAGCAGGTCGACCTGCAAGCGGCGAGCAACCGCGGGATCGCGGTGAGCAACGGCGCCGGGGTCAACGCCTCGTCGGTGGCCGACCACGCCATGGCCCTGTTGCTGTCCCTGGTGCGTGACATTCCCCGCGCCGATGCCGCCGTGCGGCGCGGCGAATGGCCGAAAGTCATGCGCCCTTCCCTGGCCGGCAAGCGCCTGGGCATCCTGGGCCTTGGCGCCGTCGGCCTGGCCATCGCCAAACGCTGCGCCAACGGCTTCGACATGAGCGTCAGCTACCACAACCGGCAGATCCGCAGCGACGTGCCCTACAGTTTCTGCCCGACCCCGACCGAACTGGCGCGGCATTCGGACTTCCTGGTGGTCGCCACACCCGGCGGCCTGGGCACTCGCCAACTGATCGACAAAGCCGTGCTCCAGGCCTTGGGCCCGGAGGGGTTCCTGGTGAACATCGCCCGCGCCAGCGTGGTCAATACCGCCGACCTGCTGCAGGCCCTGGAGCAACGCAGCATCGCCGGCGCGGCCCTGGACGTGTTCGACGACGAGCCGCGGGTGCCGGATGCCTTGAAGACCCTGAACAATGTGGTGCTGACGCCGCACGTCGCCGGGCTGTCGCCGGAAGCGACCCAGGCCACGGTGGAGCTGGTGGGCAAGAACCTCGTCGCCCATTTCAGCGGCCAGCCGCTGTTGACCCCCATCGCCCTGCCTGCCCCGAACTGAACCAGGCTCGGTACGAAAGGCGCCCGCCGCGCTGTGCAGGTCATGCCGCAGCGCAGCAACCGGCTGCCGATGCACGAGCCCGGTCGGAATGCTCATTCAGGCCCCGCGATCTGGACTAGAGTGAAGCCGGGCACATTCAAACGCTTGTATCAAAAGCAATGATTGTCCGGCAACACGCTCACCTATAAAGCCCTTCGGCGATTGTGGCGCTCAGGTGGGCGCATTAGATTAGTCAATAATCTCTGGCCTCCAGAATAAGCAGAAGGGATAAGCATGGCGCTTACTGACCAGTCCACCCGTACTCGCTCCGGCGAGGAACTCGATGCCAACCTGATCGATCCGTACCTCAAGGCACATATTCCGGGCCTGACCGGCACCCCGCAGATCAGCCAGTTTCCGGGCGGCGCTTCGAACCTGACCTACCTGCTGGAATACCCGGAGCAGGAATTCGTCCTGCGCCGCCCGCCCTTTGGCCACAAGGCCAAGTCGGCCCACGACATGGGCCGCGAATACCGCATCCTCAACCAGCTCAAGGACGGCTTTCCGTATTGCCCGAAAGCCTATGTGCACTGCACCGACGAATCGGTGATCGGCGCCGAGTTCTATGTGATGGAGCGGGTCAAGGGCATCATCCTGCGCTCCGACCTGCCGCCGGAGCTGGGTTTCGACGCGGCCAGGACCGAAGCCCTGTGCAAGAGCTTCATCGACAAGTTCGTCGAGCTGCACCGCGTCGACTACAAGGCTTGCGGCCTGAGCGACCTGGGCAAGCCCGAAGGTTATGTGCAACGCCAGATCAAGGGCTGGAGCGACCGCTACGAGAAAGCCCTGACCCCCGACGCGCCCAAGTGGGAAGCGGTCAAGGCCTGGCTCAACGACAAGATGCCGGCCGATCACCCGACCTCCAGCATCGTGCACAACGACTACCGCTTCGACAACGTGATCCTCGACCCGGCCAACCCGATGCAGATCATCGGCGTGCTGGACTGGGAGCTGACCACCCTGGGCGACCCGCTGATGGACCTGGGCAACACCCTGGCCTACTGGATCGAAGCCAGCGACCCGGCGCCGGTGCAACTGATGCGCCGCCAGCCGAGCAACGCCCCGGGCATGCTGACCCGCCAGCAGTTCGTCGACTATTACGCCGAGCGCGCCGGCATCCAGATCGGCAATTTCGACTTCTACTACACCTACGGCCTGTTCCGCCTGGCCGGCATCGTGCAGCAGATCTACTACCGCTTCTTCCATGGCCAGACCCAGGACAAACGCTTCGCGCAGTTCATCCACATGAACAAGCTGCTGGAGCAGATGAGCCTGCAGGTCATCCAAAAATCCAGCCTCTGATCGTCCCGGCGCCAGGCACACAATAAGGAAAAACCATGTCCAAGACTCAGTTGTTCGACCTCGACGGCAAGATCGCTTTCGTCTCCGGCGCCAGCCGCGGCATCGGTGAAGCCATCGCCAAGCTGCTGGCCCAGCAAGGCGCCCATGTGATCGTCTCGAGCCGCAAGCTCGAAGGCTGCCAGCATGTGGCCGACGCCATCATCGCCGCTGGCGGCAAGGCCACCGCCATCGCCTGCCATATCGGCGAGATGGAGCAGATCAGCCAGGTGTTCGCCGGCATCCGCGAACAGTTCGGGCGCCTGGACATCCTGGTCAACAACGCCGCCACCAACCCGCAGTTCTGCAACGTGCTGGACACCGACCTCGGCGCCTTCCAGAAGACCGTCGACGTCAACATCCGCGGCTACTTCTTCATGTCGGTGGAAGCCGGCAAGCTGATGCGCGACAACGGCGGCGGCAGCATCATCAACGTGGCCTCGATCAACGGCGTATCCCCCGGCATCTTCCAGGGCATCTACTCGGTGACCAAGGCGGCGGTGATCAACATGACCAAGGTCTTCGCCAAGGAATGCGCGCAGTTCGGCATCCGCTGCAATGCCCTGCTGCCGGGCCTGACCGACACCAAGTTCGCCTCGGCGCTGGTGAAGAACGACGCCATCCTCAAGACCGCCCTGGCGCAGATCCCCCTCAAGCGCGTGGCCGACCCGAGCGAAATGGCCGGCGCCGTGCTCTACCTGGCCAGCGATGCCTCGAGCTACACCACGGGCGTATCGCTGAATGTGGACGGCGGTTTCCTGTCCTGAGCGATCCTCGCCGTACAACTAAAGGCAGCCTGCGGGCTGCCTTTTTAGTGCCCGGCACCCACACCTCGCCCCAACCTTTCTCAAACAGAAAACCAAACCTGTCACAGTTCTGGTATCAAGTTCGTAGCACTCTATAAATATTTTGTTACAAGCTCATTTGTCATGCTATAACCCTCTCGCAGTTAGTTTTCTGCAACACCACTCATGTGAAAGACCATTGTTTGAAAACAGCGGAGGCCGATGTGCGCCTTAAAGAAAAACAACTTGAGGATCAACAACTGACAACTCGTTGATTGTCGACTTCTTAATATGTACCACCTAGTGAGTATCAAGCGAACAGTAACGATAACCGCGACTGAATTCCCTATTGCTCAGTAAAAACAATAAACACACCACGTGCTTCCAAGCAGCACCTTTGTTTCAGCCCATCATTTAAACCCTGCCTATTACAAGAGATCGAAACATCAGTTTCGACCAAGGACATATCTCAAGGAAAAGGAACATGGACGTAGCAGGTATCGATTCAGGCAAACGCAGCAACCGTTTAAAACCGGCTTCCCTGAGCCCTGTCGCAATGGCCATCGCCTTGTGGCTGGGTCAGGGCCAGATGGCTCTGGCAGATAATCCGCCCACCGGCTCGCCCTATACACCCCAGGTATTGGAGGCTGCGTTCAGGAACGCCGCTGCGTCATTCGCGCCGGGCAGCGCCGTGTATACCAACTTGCGTTTTGGTGTAGGCAATACCCTGGACCAGGCAGCCAAAGAGTTTGCCGCGCAATCGACAAAGTTCGACTCGTTGCTCCAGCAGAACTACGAGTTGCAGGCGGAAAACCTGTCGATCAGTGCAATGCTCGGCGATACGAGCAAGCCACTTGATTACAACAACAATCTGGATCGCTATAAAAGCCGCCTGTTCAGCAACTCTGGCCGTTATACCCAGAACATATTCGACTTCGCCCAAGCGATTATTACCAACCTGCCGGCTGCCCAACCTTATACCTATATAGAGCCGGGTGTGGCCACGGACCTGCATAAACAACTCAATACCGGACAGTCATGGTCCGCCGCGACCGGCAACTGGAGCAATAACGCGCAAACCTGGAAGACTCCGGAAGCCCAGGTCAACTCCGGCCTGGACCGGACCAACGCCTATTACGCCTATGCCCTGGGTATCACCGGGAAAGGGGTAAACGTCGGCGTGCTGGACTCGGGCATCCTCAGTGAACATTCGGAATTCCAGGGCAAGAACGCCGCAGGCGAAAACCGTGTGCAGGCGGTCACCTCGACCGGCGAATACTACGCAACCCATCCGCGCTATCGGCTGGAGGTGCCTGCCGGCGAGTTCCACAAAGGTGAGCACTTCAGTATCCCGGGTGAGTACGACCCGAGCTTCAACGACGGCCACGGCACGGAAATGTCCGGAGTACTGGCGGCCAGTCGCAATGGTACCGGCATGCACGGTATCGCCTTCGACGCCAATCTGTTCGTGGCCAACACCGGCGGCAGCGATAACGACCGTTATCAAGGCTCCAACGACCTCGACTACAACGCCTTCATGGCCAGCTACGACGCGCTGGCGGCGAAAAAAGTGTCGATCGTCAACCAGAGCTGGGGGCAGAACTCGCGTAATGACGTAGAGAACCACTTCGGCACGGTCGGCGACAGCCCGCAGGCTATCCTCAGGGACATGACCGCCGCCTACCGGCCGTTCTGGGACAAGGCCCACGCGGGCCAGAAGACCTGGATGGATGCCATGGCCGACGCCGGCCGGCAGTACTCGTTCATCCAGATCATATCCGCCGGCAACGACAGCCATGGCGCCAACCCGGACACCAACGCCAACCTCCCCTACTTCAAGCCGGACCTGGAATCCAAGTGGCTGTCCATCACCGGTTATGACGAGAGCGGCGCCCAGGTCTACAACCGCTGCGGCACCTCCAAGTGGTGGTGCGTCATGGGGGTTTCCGGCATTCCGTCCGCAGGACCGGAAGGCGAGATCATCCCCAACGCCAACGGCACCTCGGCGGCCGCCCCCAGCGTTTCCGGCGCCCTGGCCCTGGTGATCCAGCGCTTTCCCTACATGACCGCGAGCCAGGCCCGCGATGTCTTGCTGACCACCTCCACCCTGCAAACCCCGGACGGCCCGGACACCCCGGTCGGCGACCGGACGGGCGGACGCACCTACGACAACCTGCAACCGGTGCACGACGCCGCTCCCGGCACCCCGCAGGTGCCAGGCGTGGTCAACGGCTGGGGCCTGCCCAACCTGAAAAAGGCCATGCAGGGCCCGGGACAGTTCGTCGGTGCACTGGCCGTGGCGCTGCCCGCCGGCACCCGCGATATCTGGGCCAACGACATCTCCGACGAAGCGATCCGTGCCCGACGCAGCGAAGACGCTGCCGAACAGGCCACCTGGAGCGCGATCAAGCAGCAAAAAGGTTGGGTCAACGGTCTGCCGGCCGGGGCCTCGGCGGACGATCAATTCCAGTACGAGATCGGCATGGCCCGGGAACAGGCAACGCTGACCCGCGGCCTGGACCCGCTGACCGGCCAGACCTATGTCGGCAGCCTGACAAAGTCCGGGGATGGGGAACTGGTACTCGACGGTCAGAGCCGCTATTCGGGCAGTACCTGGGTCCGTGGCGGCAAGCTCTCGGTGGACGGCAGCTTGACCTCCAGCGTGACGGTCGATGGCAGCGCCGTGGGCAGCGTCGATGCCAATAACCAGGTGGTCACCCGTATCGGCGGCACCCTGGCGGGTAACGGCAGCATCGGCACCCTGCTGGTGAACAACGGCGGTACCGTGGCCCCCGGCCATTCGGTCGGCACCCTGCACACCGGCGACGTCACGTTCAACCCGGGTTCGGTGTACGCGGTGGAAATCGCCGCCAACGGGCAGACCGACACCCTCCAGAGCACAGGCGTGGCGACTCTCAACGGCGGACAGGTCACCCTCTCGATGGAAAACAGCCCCAACCTGCTGTCTGCGGCCCAGGCCAGCAGCTACCTGGGCCAGCAGTTCAACATCCTCAGCGCCAGCCAGGGTATCAACGGCCAGTTCGCTGCCGTCGCCCCCGGCTTCTTGTTCCTCGACACCCGCCTGGACTACCAGCCGAACCAGTTGAACCTGGGCATCTACCGCAACCAGACCGCGTTCGCCAGCGTAGCCTTGACCCGTAACGAGCGTGCCGTCGCCAGCGCCATCGACACATTGAGCGCAGGTAATCCGGTGTACGAGAGCATCCTGGCCTCCGACTCGGCGGAACTGGCGCGACAAGCCTTCAACCAGCTCGATGGCCAGGTGCACGCCGACATCGCCGCTGCGCAGATCGCTGACAGCCGTTACCTGCGTGACGCAGTCAACGGCCGCCTGCAACAGGCTCAGGCCCTGGATATCGATAGGGATATCCAGGCCAGCAGCAATGGTGGCTGGGTGCAATTGCTCGGCGGCCACAGGCAAGTCGACGCCGATCACAACGCCACGCGCTACAGCACTTCCACCACCGGCGTCCTGCTCGGCCTGGACACCGACGTCGGCGATGGCTGGCGCGTCGGGGCGGCAACCGGCTACACCCGAACCGATCTGAACGGAGCCTCCAGGACTTCCGCCGACAGCGACAACTATCACCTGTCGATCTATGGCGGCAAACGTTTCGACAGCATCGCCCTGCGCCTCGGCGGAGCCACCACCTGGCACCGCTTCGACACTTCCCGTGACGTGACGTACGGCAACCAGTCGAGCCATGAAAAAGCCAACTACAACGCGCGTACCGATCAGGTGTTCGGCGAAATCGGCTACACCCGGTGGGCGGCTTTCGAACCCTTCGCCAACCTCAGCTACATCAACTTCCAGAACGACTCGTTCAAGGAACGCGGCGGTGCAGCAGCCTTGCATGGCAGCAAGCAAAGCCAGGACGCCACGCTCTCGACCCTTGGCCTGCGAGGTCATACGCAATTGCCGGTGAGCGCCACCCGCTCGGTGACCTTGCGTGGCGAGCTGGGCTGGGAACACCAGTACGGCGACCTGGATCGTGAAACCTCATTGAAATTTGCCGGCAGTGCGGCGGCCTTTGCGGTGAACGGCGTGCCGGTGTCTCGCGATGGCGCGGTGGTCAAGGCCGCTGCGGAAATGGCCATGAGCAAAGACACCCTGGTGTCGCTGAACTACACCGGGCTGGTGTCCGGCCATGGCGGTGGCAGCGCGGTCAACCTGGGGTTCACCTTCCAGTTCTGACCCTGCTCGGGTGATCGGCCCATGGGTGCAATGACTGTTCATTGCACCCTTTTTATTGGCGATGTCTCAATAGCCTGTTGCAAGAACCAGTTTGAAAGGTAGGCATCCACCCAGGAGGTCTACCGATCATGGATACGCAGCCTTTCACCACTGGCTGGCTCAATTGAGCCAACTCAACACCCGGCAGAGAACCACTCAACCAAGCCCTGCAGAGTTCGCGGCCGTCAGCAGCGCTGGATGGCTTGCCGGCCTTGCAGCTCTGCCCGCATTGCCAAGCCAAAGCTGAGCGTCTTGGGGATGGTCGCGGGGCCTGCTCGACCAGCGCGTGCCGCGCCAGGACGAAGCCGGCAAGCTCAGCCAGCACCCGCAGCTCGGCGAGCTGGCCGAAGGCGCCGCCAAGCGCGTGCTGTCGGCGCAGATCCGCCTGCCGATCCGCCAGGTGGCCATGGACAGGCGCGAGGAGCCGGCATAAGCCGGCGCGCTCACAGCCCGCTGCGGAGCAGTTCCAGGAACCGCGGGCTCGCGTCTATCGAATTATGCCCCGCGTCCGGGACGACCTCGAGCCTGGCCACGCCGGGGGCGAAATGCGCATAGAGCGTCTCGGTGCTCGAACGCGGGATGACTTCGTCGTGTTCGGCGGCGATCAGCAACGTCGGCACGGCGATGCGCGGTGCGTATTTCCAGGATTCGAACTTGTCCCGCAGCAGCCACCTCACCGGAAGAAAGGGAAACTGGCCGGCGGCGAACTCCTGCAGGCTGTGGAACGGCGTGATCAGCACCAGGCGCGATGCCGGGCGCTGGCTGGCCAGGCGCACGGCGACAGCCGCGCCGAGGCTGCGCCCGACCACCACGATACGCGGGTGGGCGGCTTGCACCTTGTCGAACAAGGCCATGGCATCGCCCGCGATGGCCGCCTCGGAGGGCGATCCGGAACTGCCGCCATAGCCTCGGTAGTGCAGCAGGTAGAGTGCATGCTCGGGAAAGGCCCGGGCAAACTCCGGCAGGTTGAGGGACACGTCCTCGGCGTTGCCGCCGAAGTAGAGCAACGCCTTCGGACCGTCGTGGGGCCTCACGGAAACCAGCACCTCGGCGTCGGCGACCGGCAGCCTGAGCAGCGTGGCGGGGCTGGAGATGGCGCGGGGCTGGGGGAAGTAGATGAGCGAACGCTGCAACCCCCACGCCGCGACACAGAGCGCCAGGTACAAGGCGCCGAGCAACGCCAGGAGCGAAACCATTCGTGACATGTGGCTCACCTCCGTGGGCTACGAAGCGCCGCTGAACGACCGCCGGCGGTCGCTTGCAGCGCCCCAGGATAGGCTCATATGCCGGCATTGCGCACTCGACCCGGCGCCCGGGGGCTTGCCCAGCCAGGCGCAGCGCGAAACGCCAGGACGGCGGCAGACGGCGAGCCGGGAACTATCGGAAAAGTTCCCCGCTCTTATCAATTAGAGCCCCGACGGGTGACATTCGGCCCGACAGGCCGGGGTTCTGCCCAGCCAGGCGCAGCGCGAAACGCCAGGACGGCAGCAGACGGCGAGCCAGGAACTACCGGAAAAGTTCCCCGCTCTTAATTCATAGAGACCTGATCCGACGGGTGACATCCGGCCCGACAGTATCGGTGATACCTCAATCAGCGGCTGCGCACGGATTCTTTCATGGACGAACGATTACCCGAAATACCCGGCTACTGCGTGCATAGCCGGCTTGGCCAAGGCGGGATGGCCGAAGTCTACCTGGCAACCCAGGAGTCGCTGCACCGCAAGGTGGCGGTGAAGGTACTGCTCAACGCCAATGACGAGGCGTTCAGCAAGCGCTTCATCCGCGAGGGGCATATCGTCGCCTCGTTGCACCACCCCTCGATCATCACCATCCACGACATCAACAGACTGGCCGATGGCCGCTACTACCTGGCCATGGAATTCGTCGGCGGCGGCGACCTGGCCCGGCACAAGGGCGAGGTGTTCGAGCCGACGCGCGCCCTGGATATCGTCCGGCAGATCGCCACCGGCCTCGCCGTGGTGCATGAGCAGGGCCTGATCCACCGCGATATCAAGCCGGCGAACATCCTCTTTCGCAGCGACGGCACGGTGGTGATCACCGATTTCGGCATCGCCAAGGCGCTGGAGATGGACAGCGAGCTCACCGGGCTCGGGATCGCGGTCGGCAGCCCGGCCTACAGCAGCCCGGAACAGACGCAGTGCCAGCCGCTGGATATCCGCACCGACATCTACAGCCTGGGCGTGATCTTCCTGGAGATGCTCATCGGCACCAATCCGTTCCGCGGCGCCAGCTATACCCAGACCGTGATGAACCACGTGCAGATGCCGGCGCCGAGCTTGCCGGCGCACATCAGCCCGTACAAGGCGGTGCTCGAGCGGATGCTGGCGAAGGACCCCAACCAGCGCTTCGCCGACTGCCGGGCGCTGCTGCAGGCACTCGATGAGCTGGACCAGCCAGAGCAACCGGACGAGCCCAGCGAGGTGGCGCTGGAATCTACCCGCTTCGCGCCGGCCCTGGTCGATCCTGCGCCGCCCCAGGCGGAGCCCGAGCCCGCCCGCCGGCGCAGCCCGAACAGGCGCCTGGCGCTGTGGGCACTCGGCGGCCTGCTGCTGCTCGGCGCTGCCAGCGGCACCGGCCTGTACCTGCAGCAGCGGTTCGAGATCGGCGAGCTGCTGGCACGTGGCGAACAGCGCCTGGCGGCGGGCCAGCTGGTCGAGCCGGCGCAGGACAATGCCGAGTATTTCTTCAACCAGGCCTTGCAGCTCGACGAAGCCAGCGCGCAGGCCCGGCAAGGACTGCAACGGGTAGCCGCGGCGCGGATCGCCGGCTACCGGCAACTGGCCGAGCAGCGCATCGCCGAAGAACACCTGCTGGAACCCGAGGATGACAGCGCGGTGTTCTATTACCGGCAGATGCTCGGCCTGGAGCCGGGGAACGCCCAGGCGCTGGCCGGGTTGAACCAGGTGGCGCTGCTCTACGCCGAGATGAGCGAAAGCGCGTATGCCAAGGGTGATCGCGACCTGGCGCGGGCCTATATCAAGCATGGCCTGGAAGCCCGTCCGGACAGCCCCGAACTACTCGCACTCCGGGACCAGCATGAGCAGCACAAACGCAGTGCCCAGGCGCCGCGCCCGTCCGCTGCGCGGCCTTCACCGCCGCCCTCGGCACCTCAATCGACCGGCGAGCGGGCGGAACAGCCGAATGCGGCCAAACGCCTGTGGAACAGGCTCTTTTGATGTGACCAGGGCATGCGGAGCCGAGGCCGAGACATAAAAAACTATGCCTCAATAGCCTGTTGCCAGAACACGTCTGAAAGGTAGGCATCCACCCAGGAGGTCTACCGATCATGCATACGCAAGCCTTTCACCACTGGCTGGCTCAATTGAGCCCACTCAGCACCCAGCAGAGAACCACACTCAACCAAGCCCCGGCCGTCAGCGGCGCGTCACTGAAAATTTATTCCACAGATTGCAATTACCGAATTTTTATTCCATAAATAACACTCCCTACAATAAGAATTCTGAAAGGTCCGGCTATGGGTGAACTTGGAATAGGCTTGATCGGCACCGGCTTCATGGGGCGGGCCCATGCGCTGGCGTTTCGTAATGTCAGTGCGGTATTCGAATTGCCGGTGCGCCTGCACCTGGCGGCGCTGGCCGATGCCGACAGCCAGCGCGCCGAACACTGCGCCGCGGCCTGGGGATTTGCCCGGGCCCACAGCGACTGGCAACGGCTGATCGACGACCCCAGGGTCGATCTGGTGGCGATCACCACGCCCAATCACCTGCACTTCCCCATGGCCATGGCCGCGCTGAAGGCCGGCAAGGCGGTGTACTGCGAAAAACCCCTGGCGGTCAGCGTCGAGCAGGCGCAGCAGATGCAGCAGGCGGCCCAAGCCGCCGGGGTGGTCACCCGGGTCGGCTACAACTATCAGCACAACCCGATGATCGTGCAGGCCAAGGCGCTGATCGACAGCGGCGAACTGGGGCAGATCGTCAACTTCCAGGGCGAGTTCAGCGAAGACTTCATGGCCGACCCGGCCTCGCCCTTCTCCTGGCGCTGCGAGCCACAACACGCCGGCGGCGCCCTGGCCGACCTGGGCAGCCATCTGCTGGCCATGGCGCGTTATCTGCTGGGTGAGGTCGAGGCGGTCTGCGCCGACAGCCAGACCGTGCACCACCAGCGCCCGGCCAGCGCCGGCAGCCAGGAACAGCGCCCGATCGCCGTGGACGACCAGGCCCACGCCCTGCTGCGTTTCGCCAGCGGCGCCCGCGGGACCTTCAGCAGCAGCTGGCTCAAGCACGGCTACAAGAACCACCTGAGTTTCGAGATCAGCGGCACCCGCGGCACCCTGGCCTTCGACCAGGAGCGCCTCAACGAACTGCGCCTGTACCGTATCGGCGATAGCGGCTTCCAGCGTCTGCTGGCCGGGCCCGCCCTGCCCGGCTACGCCGCCTTCAGCCCGGCCCCGGGGCATCAGCTGGGCTACAACGAGCTGAAGACCCTGGAGGTGCATGAACTGATCATGGCGCTTGGCGGCCAGGGGCAAGGCGGGACGGATTTCGCGGAAGCCTGGCAGGTGGAGCGGCTGGCGGCGGCGATCCGGGTCGCGGCGCGGGAGCAGCGTTGGGTGAGTGTCGAGCCCCTTTAAAACCCCACCGCCATGCCTGTAGGAGCGAGCTTGCTCGCGATAGAAACAACGCGGTGTGTCTGACCCAACGCTTCGCGAGCAAGCTCGCTCCTACAGGGGGTTGGCGTTGTTATGCCAATGCAACCAACCGCGCCGCCAACGCCTTGGCCTGGCTGGCCACATCGGTCACCGCGGTGCTTTCCCACCACATGCCGCGCAACGGCGGGCCCATGGCGAACAGCCGACTGGCCACCTGCCCTTCGGCATCCACCACCGCGCCACCGGCGTCGGCGCGGATCCCCAGGGCCAGCGGTCCCGGCTGGATCAGGCCACGGGCCAGCAGCTGCTGCGGCAACGGTCGGGCCACCCGGCGCCAGTCGTATTCGATGCCGCTGGAGTTGATCAACGCATCCCCCGCGACCCAAGTGGTTTGCGTCTCGCCGCGACGGCGGATGCCAATCGCCAGGCGCCCATCCGCCGAAGGCTCCAAGCCCTTGAACGAGGCGGCATGGATGCGCAGCCGCCCTTCCCCGTGCAAACGCGCCACCAGCTCGGCGCTCAGCGGCGGCGAACGGTGGTGATGGCTTTCCCACCACGGCCGCACATGGCGCACGAACTGCCGGCGCTGCCCATCCGTGGCCTGGCTCCACAAGCGCCCGATATGCGCGCGCACCGTGTCCAGCGGCGCCTGCCAGTCCACGCCGTCCGCCAGCGCCTGGCGGCACTGGCGACGCAGCTCGTGCAACAGCTGGCGCGGCGTGCGGATGCTCGGGTCCTCGGCGAGAAAATCGACCCAGGCCGGTGGCTGGCGCCGCACATGGGGCAGCAGGCCGTGGCGCGAGAACACCTCGATCGGCCCGCGATGCCCAGCCTGCTCCAGGGACACCACGGCGTCGACCATGGTCAGCCCGGAGCCGATGATCAGCACCGTTGCCTGCGGGTCGAGCCGGCTCATGGCCGAGACATCCCAGGGGTCCAGCGCGGCGGCGTTGAGGCCGCTGGATTCGGTCTGCGGCGTGCGCGCCGCCGGGAACATGCCGGTGGCCAGCACGGCAAAGGCGCCGCGTAGTCGCTGGCCGTCGTCGAGGGTCAACCAGGCACCCTCGGCGTCGGCCTGCAAATCCACCGCCTCGGCGCGCACATGCGTCACCGTCGAGCCCTGCAAGGCGCCGATCGCCTGGGCTTCGGCCAGCCGTTGCTGCACATAGAGGCCGAAGATCCCGCGAGGCGGGAACAGCTCGCTGACCGGCACCGGCTGCTGCTCCGACTCGGGCCAGCCGCCGCCGGCGAGGTAGTCGCTCAGCCACTGGGTCAGGTCGTCGGAGTTGTCCGGGTCGACGCTCATGCGCGCGGCGTTGCCGTTCAGGGTGTGGCCCAGCTCGACGGCGCTGTAGGCTTCGCCGCGCCCCAGCTCGCTGCGCGGCTCGATCACCCGCACCTGGCGGCGGCCCGGCAGGCGCAGCAGTTGGGCGGCGAGCAAGGCGCCGCTCAGGCCGCCGCCGACGATCAATACATCGGCATCACGGGTGGCGCCGCTCGCCTGTCCGTTGGGTGTTTGGCTCATGGGGTTCTCACGGGTCAGTGCCTGCCTAGGTAGAAGTCCTGCAGATCGCCCCGGGCCAGCAGTTCATCGGCCGTTCCCGACCAGGCCACGCGCCCGGTGTCGAGTACGTAGGCCCTGGAGGCGTACTTGAGCGCCACATTAATGTTTTGTTCGGCGATCAGGAAGCTCACCCGCGCCTCGCGATTGAGTTGCGCGACGATTTCGAAAATCTCCTGGACGATGATCGGCGCCAGGCCCATGGACGGCTCGTCCAGCAGCACCAGGCGCGGCCGGGTCATCAGCGCGCGGCCGAGGGCGACCATCTGCTGCTCGCCGCCCGAGGTCAGCCCGGCGCGGGTGCCGCGCTTGGTTTTCAGGCGCGGGAACCAGGCGTAGATGCGCTCCAGGTCGGCGGCCAGTTCCCGGCGGCTCAAGCCACGGACAAAACCGCCGCTGCGCAGGTTGTCCTCCACCGTCAACTGCGGGAACACATGGCGCCCCTCCAGCACATGGACCATGCCCTGGCGCACCCGCTGGCTCGGGTCGACACCGGCGCTGTCCTGGCCGAGAAAGGCGATCGAGCCGCGGCTGACCTCGGCCCGCTCGGCGCGCAGCAGCCCGGAGATGGCCTTGAGGGTGGTGCTCTTGCCGGCACCGTTGGCCCCCAGCAAAGTGACGATGCCGCCCTCGGGCACGCCCAGGGAAACCCCGGCCACCGCGAGGATCGCCCCGTCGTAGATCACCTCGATATCGCGCACCTGCAACAGGTCGTCGGCCGTGGCGGCCGGGGCGGTCTGGCTCATGCGTCATTCATCCCCGGTGCAAGTGCGTGGCGTGAGGTTCTTCTCCTTGGCGAAGGCCGCCGACTTCTCGTCGATCAGTGGCCGCAGCAAGGCGCGGTCGGCGGCGATCCAGTCGCTGATCAGGGTCCAGTGGGCGCCGTCCCACTGCTGCACCCGCGCCGAACCGCCGCCCTCGTGATCGCGGCAGGACAGCTTGAGGTTCTGCATCAACCCCAGGTAACCCATGGCCTTGAGCCGGGCGTCGTCGATGTTCAGGTGCTCCAGGCCCCAGCGCCCTTCTTCGCCATTGAGCGGGCGCTTGCCGAACTTGCCCTGGGCGGTGCGGATCGCTTCGACCGCCACCGCAGCGTTCACCAGCCCGGAGTTGTAGTACACGCTGCCGAAGTTCTTCAGGTCCTTGAGGTCGCTCTTGCCCTGGTCGAGGATGTGTTGCTTGAGGCGTCGGTGGATGTCGAAATCGCTTCCCGCCGGATACGGTGTCAGCGCCAGATAGCCCTTGGCCGCGGCGCCGGCCGGCAATACGTCTTCGCTGGAGCTGGCCCAGATGTCGCCGATGATGTGGTCCACCGGGAAGCCGAAGCGCGCGGCGGTCTTCACCGCCACCGGGGTCGAGACGCCCCAGGTGCGCAGGAACACCCAGTCGGGGTTCTGCTGGCGCACCTGGCGCCATTGCGCCGACTGCTCGTTACCCGGATCGGCCACCGGGATCTGGATGTTCTCGAAGCCGTATTTCTCCGCCAGCAGCTTCAGCGGGCCGAGGGTTTCCCGGCCATAGGCCGAGTCGTGGTAGACCGTGGCGATCTTCTTGCCTTTGAGCTTGTCGAAGCCGCCCTCGCGCTCGGCGATGTAGTTCACCAGGGTCGAAGCCTCGCTGTAGAAGGTCAGCATCACCGGAAAGTTATAGGGAAACACCGTGCCGTCGGTGGCCTCGGTACGGCCGTAGCCCAGGGTGATCAGCGGGATCTTGTCGACCTCGGCGCGCTCGCTCAGGGCATAGGCCGCCGGGGCGCCGTTGGGCTGGTAGACCGCCACCGGCGCGCCATCCAGGCCGTTCTTGAAGCGCTCGTAGCACTCGATGCCCTTCTCCGCCGTCCACTCGGTCTCGCACTCCTGCCAGACCAGCTTGACCCCGTTGATCCCGCCTTCCACCTGATTGATGTAGTTCAGGTAGTCGATCATGCCGGCCCACACCTGCACCCCGCTGGAGGCATAGGCACCGACCCGGTAGGTGGCCAGCGGAAAGAACTGCTGGTCCGCCGCGGCCTGCGCCACGGGCGCCGCACCGCCGAGGATCGCCAGCGCCACCACGGCGCCGGCCAGGGAACGTTTCAAGGATGCACGCATATTTTCTCTCTACTCAGCAGTGGAATTCAGAAACGCAGCGGCCAGTGGCCCAGCCGTTGCCGGAGATTGCCCAGCAGGCGGATCAGCCCCTCCGGTTCCTTGATCAGGAACAGGATGATCAGCACGCCGAAGATGATTTTCTGCAGGTTCTGCAACTGCCCGGCATCCACCGCACCGCCCGACAGCGCTTGCCCGACGTGGCTGAGCAGGATCGGCAGCAGGCTGATAAAGGCCGCGCCGACGAAGTTGCCGGCCACGCTGCCCATGCCGCCGATAATGATGATGAACAGGATCTGGAACGAACGATTGATATCGAAGCTGCTGGCGCTGGCCGTGCCCAGGTAGGCGAACGCCCACAGGGCGCCGGCGATGCCCAGGTAGAAGGAGCTGACGGCAAATGCCAGGCGCTTGTAGCGTGCCACCGGAATGCCGATCACCGCCGCCGCGGTGTCCATGTCGCGGATCGCCATCCAGTTGCGCCCGACCTGGCTGCGCACCAGGTTCAACGCGACCCAGGTCAACAGCAGCACGCTGGCCAGGGTCAGCAGGTAACGCCCGACCGGGGTATTGAGGTCGTGGCCGAACAGGCTCAGCCGGGGCGCCGAGATGGTCCCCGAGGAGCCGTAGTTGTAGAACCAGGGAAACTTGACGAACAGCCACTCCAGGAAGAACTGCGCCGCCAGGGTGGTGACCATCAGGTAGAAGCCCTTGATCCGCGAACTGGGCAGGCCGAACAGCCAGCCCACCGCCGCGCTGACCAACCCGCCGCCGAGCAAGGCCAGGGGCAGCCCCAGCTCCGGCAGGCGCAGCAGGAAGCCGTAGGTGGCGAAGGCGCCGACCGCCATGAAGCCGGCGGCGCCGACCGAGGTCTGGCCGGTGTAGCCGGTGAGCAGGTTGAGGCCGAGCCCGGCCAGGGACAGCACCAGGAACGGAATCAAAATGGCGTTGAGCCAATAGTCGTTACCCACCAGCGGCACGCCGACCAAGGCCAGGAGCAACAGGCCGCCCAGGCCCCAGGGCAGGCGGCGCGGGACCAACAGCACAGGCGCGGTGGCCTGGGTCAAGGGAATGGACATGGATTCAGACTCGCTCGATGGCGCGCTCGCCGAACAGGCCGGCGGGACGGATATAAAGGAAGGCCAGGGCCAGCACATAGGCGAACCACGGGGTGATGCCGCCGCCGATCAGCGGGCCGATATAGACCTCGGCCAGGTTCTCGGCGGCGCCGACGATCAGCCCGCCGACAATCGCCCCGCCGATCGAGGTGAAGCCGCCGATGATCAGCACCGGCAAAGCCTTGAGCACCACCAGCGACAGCGAGAACTGCACACCCTGGCGCGCGCCCCAGAGCAGCCCGGCCACCAGCCCGACGATGCCGGCCACGGCCCAGACGATCTGCCAGATGCGGTTGAGGTTGATGCCGATCGACAGCGCGGCCGTGGTGTCGTCGGCCACCGCGCGCAGCGACACGCCGATGCGGGTCTTGTTGAACAGCAGCGCCAGCACTGTCACCAGCACCACGGCGGTGGCCGCGGCGATCAGGTCGAACTGGCTGAGCATCAACGGCCCGAGCAACAGCGGCACGTCGTCGATGCCCAGGTCCAGCGCCCTGACCTGGGAGCCCATCAACCCCTGGGCCAGGCCCTCGATGATGAACGACAGGCCCAGGGTGGCCATGAACAGGGTGATCTGCGAACGATTGACCAGCGGCCGCAGCACCAGCCGCTCGATCAGCCAGGCGCCGGCGATCATCACCAGCACCGTCGCCAGCAGCGCCAGGACAAAGGGCACGCCCTGGTCGTGCAGGCTGACGAAGGTCAGCGCGGCGAACAGCAGCATCGCGCCCTGGGCGAAATTGAACACGCCGCTGGCCTTGTAGATCAGCACGAAGCCGATGGCCACCAGCGAATACATAGTGCCGGCCAACAGGCCGCCGAGCAGGGTTTCGAAGAAAAAGCCCATCAGTGCACCACCCCCAGGTAGGCGGCGATCACCTCGGGGTCGGCCTGCACTTCGGCCGGGGTGCCGTCGCCGACCTTGCGCCCGTAGTCCAGCACCACCACATGGTCGGACAGCTCCATGACCACGCTCATATCGTGCTCGATCAGCACCACCGTGGTGCCGAGGTCGCGGTTGATATCGGCGATGAAGCGCGCCATGTCCTGCTTTTCCTCGGCGTTCATCCCGGCCATGGGCTCGTCCAGCAGCAACAGGCTGGGCCCGGCGATCAAGGCCCGGCCCAGCTCGACGCGCTTTTGCAGGCCGTAGGACAGGTTGCCCACCGGCACGTCGCGCTGGGCCTGCAAGTCGAGGAATTCGAGAACGCCCTGGGCCAGCTGCCGATGGGCCTCGGCCTCGCGCCGTGCCCGGGGCAACCCCAGGGCCTGCTCGATAAAGCTGGCGCGGGTATGCCGCGACAGGCCGCTGAGCAGGTTGTCGATCACGCTCATCTTCTTGAACAGCGCGTTGTTCTGGAAGGTGCGGCCGATGCCCCGGCGCGCGGCCCGCAAGGGGTCGATGCGCTGGAACGCCTCGCGGTCGAAGACAATCGAGCCGGCGTCGAAGCGATAGACGCCATTGAGGATATTGAGCAAGGAACTCTTGCCGGCGCCGTTGGGCCCGATCAGCGCGCAGATCTCGCCGCGCGCAACGGCGAAGGACAGTTGGTTGATCGCCTTCACCCCCTTGAACGACAGGGAGATGGCATTGACTTGCAGGATGGGGTCGGCGGCGCTCATGCGATATTCCGTTTGAATTCGGCCAGCCACACCGGCGCCGAAGGTTTCGAGGGCGTGCCGGGGGCCTGCCAGATGTAATCCAGGCGCTGGAACCCCAGGAGCCGGCGCACCCGGTTCTTCAGCAGCCGTTGCAGGGGGCGGTGCGGCTGGGCAATGGCCCAGTCGCACAGGCGGCGGCGCCAGCTGCCGGGGGGTGCCAGGCGACTTTCGATGTCGTCGGCCAGGCGTTGCAGGCAAGGGCCCGAGAGCAGCAGGCCGCTGGGAGCGACATCGCGGCGGTCGCGGCTGGCCGAACCGCGGCTTTCCGGAAAGGCCAGGCTATGGCCGCTGTGCAGCCACTGGTGCAGCAAGACCCTCAGGCCTTCCGGCCAGTGCGTGCCCTCCTCGCTCCACAGCTGCGCGGCATGGGCCGGATGCCGCCAGTGGTTCTGGCGCTGGGGCTTTTCCCGGCTGCCCAGCAGGTCGCTGAAGGCCAGCACCGGCTGGCGCGAACCCTCTGGCAGGCGCGGAACCGCCTGGTGGGCGATCAATACCTGCGGGGCAACGCTGTTTTCGCCCGCCGCGACCCAGCGCAGCAGTTGCTGGCGCGAATGCACGAAGGCATGGCTGGGGCGCAGGTTCCACAGGGCCTGGCGCAGGGCTTGCGGGTCGAGCTCGTCGCTCAGGGTCAGCACCTGGCCGCCCACCCGTTGCGCGGCCAGGGCCAGAAGCAGCAGGTTGGGCTCGAACAGGCCGCTCAACGCCAGTCGCGAGCCTTCGTCGAAACCCTGTTGCCGCAGGCCGTCGGCCAGGCGCTCGACATCCCGCGCGGCATCGATCCAGCGCCAGTTGTACCAATGGCCGTGGCGCTTGTGGCGCAACGCACTGGCCAGCGGGCTGACCTGCGCCCAGTGCTGCAACAGCTCCAGGGCCGCGGGCAGCAGCACGCTGTTTTCCGGTGTTCGTGCATCCGCCGGGGGCGAACGCTTGAGTTCATGCACGCTCATGGACTGACCTCGTTCCTTGGGCAAAAGCGTGCGGTGGTCCGCTGGCTGGTTTTTTGGTTTGCACTGCACCTGTAGCCGCTGCCGCAGGCTGCGATCGACCGGAACGGTCGCGGCGATTGCACTCACGCCGGAGGTCCTCCGGACCTATCGCAGCCTTCGGCAGCGGCTACAGGGACGGTATCCGGATGGAGGCCACCTGCTGCTCCTGGCGATGCAAGGCCGCCAGGTCGCGATAAGCGCTGCCCGGATGACTCTCCGGCAAGCGCGGCCCGGCGCCGAACAGCTTCTCGCGCAAGGTGCCGGGGGCGTATTCGGTCTTGTACACGCCGCGCTTCTGCAGCTCGGGGACCAGCAGTTCGACGGCGTCGACAAAGGTTTCGTGGGTCAGCGCATAGGCCAGGTTGAAGCCGTCCACATCGGTGTCCTCGACCCACTCCTGGAGCAGGTCGGCCACGGTTTCCGGGCTGCCGACGAACAGCGGGCCGAAGCCGCCGATGCCGACCCAGTCCGCCAGCTCATGGGGCGTCCAGACCTTGTTCGGGTCGGCCGTAGAGAAGGCTTCCACCGCCGACTGGATGGCGTTGGTGTGCACATGCTTGAGCGGCTCATCGGGCTTGAACTGGCTGAAGTCGATGCCGGTCCAGCCGGAAATCAGCGCCATGGCGCCCTCGTAGCTGACCCAGGACTTGTACTCCTCGAACTTGGCCCTGGCCTTGGCGTCGGTCTCGCCGAGGATCACCGTCTGCAGGTTGAAGATCAGGATCTTCGCCGGATCGCGCCCGGCCTCGGCGGCGCGGCGACGGATATCGGCCACGGTCTTTTTCAGCAGCACCTTGGATGGCGCGGCGACAAACACGCACTCGGCCTGCTCGGCAGCGAACTGCTTGCCACGGCTCGACGCGCCGGCCTGGTAAAGCACCGGGGTGCGTTGCGGCGAAGGCTCGCAGAGGTGGATGCCCGGCACCTGGAAGTGTTGGCCGAAGTGCTGGATCTCATGGATCTTGCTCGGGTCGCTGAAGATCCGTCGTTCCCGGTCGCGCAGCACCGCGCCCTCTTCCCAGCTGCCTTCCCAGAGCTTGTAGCAAACCTCCAGATATTCCTCGGCGTAGTCGTAGCGGGCGTCGTGCTCGGTCTGGGCTTTCTGCCCGAGGTTCTTCGCCCCGCTTTCCAGGTAGGAAGTGACGATGTTCCAGCCGGCCCGGCCCTTGGTCAGGTGATCGAGGGTCGATAGGCGCCGGGCGAAGGGATAGGGATGCTCGAACGACAAGGAGGCGGTCAGGCCGAAGCCCAGGTGTTCGGTGACCAGGGCCATGGGCGGGATCAGTTGCAGCGGGTCGTTCACCGGCACCT
Source organism: Pseudomonas sp. RW409 (assembly GCF_003184125.1). NCBI lineage: Bacteria > Pseudomonadati > Pseudomonadota > Gammaproteobacteria > Pseudomonadales > Pseudomonadaceae > Pseudomonas > Pseudomonas sp. RW409. The sequence goes on from NZ_QHHP01000002.1 coordinate 78,593, forward strand.
GGGCCGCCTGGCGGATCGCCGTCTCACCGTTGCCCTGGTAGACGTCATAGATGCCCAGCACATCGGCAATGAACAGGCCGTCGAACTTGCCGCGCTCGAGGATCCGCGCCAGGTCGGTCCAGTATTCGAGGTCCTTGTACTGCCAGGAGCGGTCCCGGGGGTGGGCCCACAGGCCCGGCGACTGGTGGCCGACACAGTTCATGTCGAAGGCGTTGAGACGGATTTCACGGGACATCAAACCGCACTCCTGAAACTGGGCGGCACCACGCCGTTGAGGCGGTAGTTGCCGATCAACGGGTATTTCCAGCGCAACGGCTCATCCAGCGCGGCGGGCAGCGGACTGCGCTGGCCGGTCAACTCGAACTCGGCGTGGCTCACCGCGAGCAAGGCCTCGCGGCTGGCGATGGCCGCCTCGGCCTGGGCCACCCCGACCTCGGCGACATCCTGTTCCCTGGCGAGCAAGGCCTGCGCCCGCTCCTGCAAGGCGGCGGCGACTTCGATCCGGATCAGCAGGTCGCCAAAGCGGCTGATCACATAAGGGTCGTCGCTGGCCCTGGCCAGGCCGCTGCCGGGCCAGGGCCTGGCCTGTTCACGGACAAAGGTGAGGGTCGATTGCAGCAGTTCGCGGGCGCGACTCAGGTCGCCATGGCTTGGCTCATGCTCTGCATCGGAGTGTTTTTGCTGGGTGGTGGCTTGGCTCAATGCGTTCATGGGCGATTCCTCAGTTCCAGGCGTGGCGTGCCGGCTTGACGCCGTTGAGCAGGAAGTTGCCGATCAGGTGGTATTTCCAGCGCGCCGGGTCATGCAGGGTGTGGGTCCGCGCGTTGCGCCAGTAGCGGTCGAGGTTGTACTTGCCGAGCACCGAGCGGGTGCCGGCCAGCTCGAACAGCTTGCTGCTGGCGAGCAAGGCGCTTTCCGTCGACAGCACCTTGGCTTGCGCCACCACCACCGAGGCCTGGGCCACGGTGTCTTCGTTGGGCTCGCGCAAGGCCTGGTCGATGGCCAGGCCGGCTTTTTCCAGGATCGCTTCGCTGCCGTGGACCCGCCATTCCAGGTCGCCAATGGCGGCGATAGTGAACGGGTCCTGCCAGCCATGGTCCTGGCCGCTGTCGATCCAGGGCCGCGACTGGCGGGCGTGGCGCTTGGCCTCTTCCAGGGCGCCGACTGCCAGGCCGGTGTCCACCGCCGCCTGGATGATCTGCGAGATCGGCCCGTCGGCGGTGGGCTGGTCGAACGCGCGATGGGCCGGGATCACCGCGCTCAGCGGCACCTGCACCGCCTCGAGGGTGACGCCGCCGCTGGCGGTGGTGCGCTGGCCGAAACCGTCCCAGCTGTCGATCACCGTCAGGCCGGGGTTATCCCGTTCGATAAAAGCGATGAACGCCTTGTTCTCTTCGTCGACCGCCACCGCCGGCACGATATGGGCGAACAAGGCACCGGTGCAGTAGAACTTCTCGCCGTCGATCCGCGCGCCGTCGGCGTTGAAGCGGATGCGGGTCTCGAAGGCGCCTGCGTGCTTGCTGCCGGCTTCGGAGAACGCGTTGCCGAAGCGATACCCCTGCAGCACCTTGGCGAAGTAGTAGCGCTTCTGCGCTTCGCTGGCGGTCTGCAGCAGGATGTCGAGCACGCCCAGGTGGTTCTGCGGCAGCTGGCCGAGGGACGAGTCGGCGGCGGAAATGATCTTGATCACCTCCGCCACCGTCACGTAGGACACCCCGGCGCCGCCGTAGGCCTTGGGAATGGTGATGCCCCACAGGCCGCTGGCGGAGAACTCGTCGAGCTCGGCGAACGGCAGGCGCCGCTCGCGATCGCGCACGCTGGCCTCGACGGCGAAACGTTCGGCCAGGGTCCGGGCGACGGCGATTGCCTCGGCATCGGAGCGGATGATGTGGGCGGTTCGGGTGGGTTGAGCGGTGGCTGTCATGGCCGACTCCAGGTCCTGTCGAATGCGGAAGATCCGTTCTGACCGGGAGATTGCAGGAGTCGTGCCGAAGCCTATAAAGCTTATGAATCAGTAAGTTGAATCGAACTCATAAGAAATAGAATCAACTTAAAACAGGCAAAATGTTCAAGCACTGTTGCCCAGGCAACAGTGCTCAGATCACCACGTTGCGCACGAAACGCACCGCCACCGTCCCATCGTTGCGATAGGCATGTGGCAGGTTGCTGGCGAACATGAAGAACTCGCCGCTGTCCAGGCGCCGCTCCTGCTCGCCCAGGACCAGGGTCAGGCAGCCCTCGCAGACATACAGCTGCTCGCTCCAGCCTTCGGCGTCCGGCTCCGACAGGTATTGCTCACCCGGTTCCAGGCGCCACTCCCACAGCTCCACTTCGCGGCAGGCGTTGGCCTTGGCCAGCAGCACCGCCTTGCTCCCGGGAAGCAGCCCGGCCCAGGCCAGCTCGTTGATGCGGCTCGGGTCGCGGGCATCGGGGGCCTGGATCAGGTCGCTGAAGGCCACGTCCAGGGCCTCGGCCACCCGGTCCAGGGTGCTGAGGCTGACATTCTTCTCACCGGCCTCGATGGCCACCAGCATCCGTCGGCTGACCCCGGACCTTTCCGCCAGGGCGCTCTGGCTCAGCTCGGCGGCGTGGCGCAGGCGCCGGACGTTGTGACTGACATGCTGCAGCACGGATGCGCGCTGCCCAGGATCTTTGTGCACTATATTGCTCACTGTATGGATTTGCGCAGTATACTGCCCAACTTCGCGGCGCATTGTGCGGCCGCCCCGGGTAGCGCGCAAGGGCATGACGTCGGTGAACTCCTCCAAACCTTCCTCCTTCTTCCTCAAACTGAGCAAAGCCGAGTGCGTGCTGGTGCTGATCACCATGGTCTGGGGCGGGACCTTTCTCACCGTGCAGCACGCCATGACCGTCAGCGGCCCGATGTTCTTCGTCGGCCTGCGGTTCGCCGCGGCGGCCTGCATCGTCGGGCTGTTCTCCCTGCGCAGCCTGCGCGGGCTGACCCTGTTCGAACTCAAGGCCGGGGTCTTCATCGGCACCGCCATCATGCTCGGCTACGGCCTGCAGACCGTGGGCCTGCAAAGCATTCCCAGCAGCCAGTCGGCCTTTATCACCGCGCTGTACGTGCCCTTCGTGCCGCTGCTGCAATGGCTGTTCATGGGCAAGCGCCCGGGGCTGATGCCGAGCATCGGCATCATGCTGGCCTTCACCGGCCTGATGCTGCTCTCAGGGCCGAGCGGCGCCGCGCTGGACTTCAGCCCGGGCGAAATCGCCACCCTGATCAGCACCGTGGCCATCGCCGCGGAAATCATCCTGATCAGCACCTACGCCGGCCAGGTCGATGTGCGCCGGGTCACCGTAGTACAACTGGCTGCCACCTCGGTGCTGTCGTTCCTGATGGTGGTGCCGACCCAGGAAGCCATCCCGGACTTTTCCTGGCTGCTGCTGGCCAGTGCCCTGGGCCTGGGCGCCGCCAGCGCGGCGATCCAGGTGGCGATGAACTGGGCGCAGAAAAGCGTCTCGCCGACCCGCGCCACCCTGATCTACGCCGGCGAACCGGTGTGGGCCGGGCTGGTCGGGCGCATCGCCGGCGAGCGCCTGCCGGCCCTGGCCCTGCTGGGCGGCGCGCTGATCGTCGCGGCGGTGATCGTCAGCGAGTTGAAGACCAAGGGTAAGAGTAGCGAGGTGGTCGAGGCGGATCGGCTGGATGAGACGGCGGATTCGCAACGCTGAGTCAGCGCGGCAACGACTCGACAATGGCCGCCAGTTCCTGCCGGGACAGCTGGCCAGCCTTTACGGCAGCAACAATGTCTTCTCGCGTCATGGTTTGAGCCGGGGCCTGCTCGGCATCGACATTCCATAACCACAGGGGGCTGATCCGCTCCTGCCCCGGCCAGAAGGCCTTGGGCAAGGCTTCCTGAGCGATGACGCCCTTGTGATAGAAGTACGCCAGGTAGCGGCTATGGCCCTCGGCAAAGCCGGTGTCGTAATAGAGCACCGTGCCGGCGGGCAAGGCCGCCGCCGCTGGCCCTTCGATCGACAAGGGCTCCAGGGTCTTGAAGCGGCTCATGCCGGCAGTGGGCCCGGCCAGGGTCAGCCACAGCCAGACAATCCAGCCGCCGAAGGCCATCAGCAGCAGGCTGGCGAGGGTTTTGCGGGTAAAGGTTCCGAGGGTCATAAAGGGCCTGTCTGCTTCCGTTCAAGCGGGTCCGTTGCCAAGGGGCGCGACCATAGCACCGCGCGCAGCGCTTTGTTGTCATTCATGCTGGGCAAACTGCCATGACTTTGGTGCCGGCTGGCTTTTCGTTCCCTGTCTTGAACGCCGTTCGAAGGGGTTTTGTAGGATCCTGCCACAGCTTCAAGGTTGGTGATCACAGAGTCGGCACGTATGATGCATCACAATTTCCCGCAGATTAGAAGCCTATGTCCCTGATAGTTCTACTGCTTCTGCCTTTTATCGGCAGCTGTCTGGCGGCCCTGCTGCCGCACAACGCGCGTAACACCGAGTCCCTGCTGGCCGGCCTGGTCGCCTTGGCCGGTACCGTGGCGGTGGCCTCGATGTACCCGCAGATCGCCCATGGCGGCGTGATCCGTGAAGAATTCAACTGGCTGCCCAGCCTCGGCCTGAACTTCGTCCTGCGCATGGACGGCTTCGCCTGGCTATTCTCCATGCTGGTGCTGGCCATCGGCACCCTGGTGTCGCTCTACGCGCGCTACTACATGTCGCCGGAAGACCCGGTGCCGCGCTTCTTCGCGTTTTTCCTGGCCTTCATGGGCGCCATGCTCGGCCTGGTGATTTCCGGCAACCTGATCCAGATCGTGTTCTTCTGGGAACTGACCAGCCTGTTCTCCTTCCTGTTGATCGGCTACTGGCACCACCGCTCCGATGCCCGGCGCGGCGCCTACATGGCGCTGATGGTCACCGGCGCGGGGGGCTTGTGCCTGCTGGCGGGGGTCATGCTGCTCGGCCATGTGGTCGGCAGCTACGACCTGGACCAGGTCCTGGCTGCCGGAGATCTCATCCGAGCCCACGCCCTCTACCCCATCCTCCTGCCCCTGATCCTGATCGGCGCCCTCAGCAAAAGCGCGCAGTTCCCCTTCCACTTCTGGCTACCCCACGCCATGGCCGCGCCGACACCGGTCTCGGCCTACCTGCACTCGGCGACCATGGTCAAGGCCGGGGTCTTCCTCCTTGCCCGCCTCTGGCCGTCGCTGTCCGGCAGCGAAGAATGGTTCTGGATCGTCGGCGGCGCCGGTGCCGCGACCCTGGTGCTGGGCGCCTACTGCGCGATGTTCCAGAACGACCTCAAGGGCCTGCTGGCCTACTCGACCATCAGCCACCTGGGCCTGATCACCCTGCTGCTGGGCCTGAACAGCCCGCTGGCCGCGGTGGCCGCGGTGTTCCATATCCTCAACCACGCCACCTTCAAGGCCTCGCTGTTCATGGCCGCCGGCATCATCGACCACGAAAGCGGCACCCGCGACATCCGCAAGCTCAACGGCCTGATCAAGCTGATGCCGTTCACCGCGACCCTGGCCATGGTCGCCAGCGCCTCCATGGCCGGCGTGCCGCTGCTCAACGGTTTCCTGTCAAAAGAGATGTTCTTCGCCGAGACGGTGTTCATCAATTCCACCGCCTGGGTCGAGGCCGCCCTGCCGGTGATCGCCACCATCGCCGGGACCTTCAGCGTCGCCTACTCCCTGCGCTTCACCGTGGATGTGTTCTTCGGTAAACCGGCCGAAGACCTGCCGCATACGCCCCACGAGCCACCGCGCTGGATGCGCGCGCCGGTGGAGCTGCTGGTGTTCACCTGCCTGCTGGTGGGGATCTTCCCGGCGCAGATGGTCGGCCCGCTGCTGGCCGCGGCCGCCCAGCCAGTGGTCGGCGGCACCCTGCCGGAGTACAGCCTGGCGATCTGGCACGGCCTGAATGCGCCGATCATCATGAGCCTGATCGCCATGTCCGCTGGCATCGTGCTCTACCTGCTGCTGCGCGCCCCGCTGGTGCGCGGCCACTTCGCCTACCCACCGCTCATTGGCCGCTTCAACGGCAAGCGCCTGTTCGAGCGCAGCCTGGTGAGCATGATGCGCCTGGCCCGGCGCCTGGAGCGGCACATCAGCACCAAGCGCCTGCAGACCCAGCTGTTCCTGCTGGTGCTGGTGGCGGTGCTGGCCGGCCTGATCCCGATGCTCTACAGCAGCCTGAGCTGGGGCGACCGGCCGAAGATCCCGGGCTCCATCGTCTTCGTCACCCTCTGGCTGCTGGCCATCGCCTGCGCCCTGGGCGCCGCCTGGCAAGCCAAGTACCACCGCCTGGCGGCCCTGACCATGGTCAGCGTCTGCGGCCTGATGACCTGCGTGACCTTCGTCTGGTTCTCCGCGCCGGACCTGGCCCTAACCCAGCTGGTGGTGGAAGTGGTGACCACAGTGCTGATCCTGCTCGGCCTGCGCTGGCTGCCACGGCGGATCGAGGACGTCTCGCCACTGCCGAGCAGCGTGCCCAAGGCCCGTGCCCGCCGCCTGCGCGACCTGCTGCTGTCGATCGCCGTCGGCCTGGGCATGGCCGTGCTGTCCTACGCCATGCTGACCCGCCAGACCCCCAACGACATTTCTTCGTTCTACCTCAGCCGCGCCCTGCCGGAAGGCGGTGGCAGCAATGTGGTAAACGTGATGCTGGTGGACTTCCGCGGCTTCGACACCCTGGGCGAGATCACCGTGCTGGCGGCCGTGGCCCTGACCGTATTCGCCCTGCTGCGACGCTTCCGCCCACCGAAGGAAAGCATGCAGCTGCCAGCCCAGCAGCGCCTGCTGGCGCCCGACGTGGTCACCGACCTGGTCAACCCGCGCCAGGCCAGCGACACCGCCCTGGGCTTCATGATGGTGCCGGCGGTGCTGGTGCGCCTGCTGCTGCCGATCGCCCTGGTGGTGTCGTTCTACCTGTTCATGCGCGGCCACAACCTGCCGGGCGGCGGTTTCGTCGCCGGCCTGGTGATGTCGGTGGCGTTCATCCTGCAATACATGGTCGCCGGCACCCAGTGGGTCGAGGCCCAGATGAGCCTGCGACCGCTGCGCTGGATGGGCACCGGCCTGCTGTTCGCCACCCTGACCGGGCTCGGCGCCCTGGCGTTCGGCTACCCGTTCCTGACCACCCACACCCTGCACCTGGACCTGCCGCTGCTCGGTGATATCCATATCGCCAGCGCGCTGTTCTTCGACATCGGCGTGTATGCCGTGGTGGTCGGCTCGACCCTGCTGATCCTCACCGCGCTGGCGCACCAGTCGGTGCGGGCGCACAAGCCGAGCCCGTCCAAATCCCTTGCCAAGACAGGAGCCACTGCCTGATGGAAGAAGTCATTGCAATTGCCATTGGTGTGCTGGCGGCCTCCGGCGTCTGGCTGGTGCTGCGGCCACGGACCTTCCAGGTGGTGATGGGCCTGTGCCTGCTGTCCTACGGGGTCAACCTGTTCATCTTCAGCATGGGCAGCCTGTTCATCGGCAAGGAGCCGATCATCAAGGACGGCGTGCCCCAGGACCTGCTGCACTACACCGACCCGCTGCCCCAGGCGCTGGTGCTCACGGCGATCGTCATCAGCTTCGCCATGACCGCGCTGTTCCTGGTGGTGCTGCTGGCGTCCAGGGGCCTGACCGGCACCGACCATGTGGATGGCCGGGAGCCCAAGGAATGAGCCTGATGCCGCACCTGATCGTCGCGCCTATCCTGCTGCCGCTGCTGACCGCCGCGGTGATGCTGATGCTCGGCGAGAAACATCGCCCGCTCAAAGCCAAGATCAACCTGTTCTCCAGCATGCTCGGCCTGGGCATCTCCGTGTTGTTGCTGGTCTGGACCCAGCAGACCGGCGTGCCCGGCTCCGTCGGCGTGTACCTGCCGGGCAACTGGCAGGTGCCGTTCGGCATCGTGCTGGTGGTCGATCGCCTGTCGGCGCTGATGCTGGTACTCACCGGGATCATCGGCGTCAGCGCCCTGCTGTTCGCCATGGCTCGCTGGGACCGCGCCGGGGCCAGCTTCCACGCGTTGTTCCAGATCCAGCTGATGGGCCTGTACGGCGCCTTCCTGACCGCCGACCTGTTCAACCTGTTCGTGTTCTTCGAAGTGCTGCTGGCCGCCTCCTACGGCCTGATGCTCCACGGCTCCGGCCGCGCGCGGGTGTCCGCCGGCCTGCACTACGTGGCGATCAACCTGCTGGCCTCGTCGCTGTTCCTGATCGGCGCGGCGCTGATCTACGGCGTCACCGGCACCCTGAACATGGCCGACCTGGCGCTGAAGATCCCGCTGGTGCCGGAAGCCGACCGCGGCCTGCTGCACGCCGGCGCGGCGATCCTCGCCACCGCGTTCCTGGCCAAGGCCGGCATCTGGCCGCTGAACTTCTGGCTGGTGCCGGCCTACTCCGCGGCCAGCGCGCCGGTGGCGGCGATGTTCGCGATCATGACCAAGGTCGGCGTCTACACCCTGCTGCGCCTGTGGACCCTGCTGTTCTCCGGGCAGGCCGGGGCCTCGGCCTACTTCGGTGGCGACTGGCTGATCTACGGCGGCATGGCGACCATCGCCTGCGCGGCCCTGGCGATCCTCGCCGCGCAGCGCCTGGAACGCATGGCCAGCCTGAGCATCCTGGTCTCGGCCGGGATCCTCCTGGCAGCGATTGGCTTCGCCCAGCCCAGGCTGATCGCCGGCGCGCTGTTCTACCTGGTCAGCTCGACCCTGGCCCTGAGCGCGCTGTTCCTCCTGGCGGAGCTGATCGAGCGCTCGCGCTCGGCCAACGAAATCCCCCTGGACGACGAGACCGAAGCCCTGCCCCGGCCCCTGGAGTCGCTGCAACCGCCACCGGGCACCAACCTCGACGACGAGCGCAAAGCCGTGGTCGGCCAGGTGATTCCCTGGACCATGGCCTTCCTCGGCCTGAGCTTCATTGCCTGTGCGCTGCTGATCATCGGCATGCCGCCGCTGTCGGGTTTCATCGGCAAGCTGAGCCTGATCGGCGCCCTGCTCAACCCCGCCGGGCTGGGCCAGGCCAGCGATGCGCCGCTGTCCGGCGCCGCCTGGGGCCTGCTGGCCTTGCTGATCCTCTCCGGCCTGGCGTCGCTGATCGCCTTTTCGCGCCTGGGCATCCAGCGCTTCTGGAGCCCGGAAGAACGGCCGTCGCCGCTGCTGCGGCGCTTCGAGTGCGTTCCGATCATCGCCCTGCTAGGGCTGTGCATGCTGCTGACCGTCAAGGCCGAGCCGCTGCTGCGCTTTACCCAGGCCGCCGCCGACAGCCTCAACGACCCGCAGCAATATGTGATGGCCGTGCTCGGCACCCGGGCGGTCCCCAGCCCCGAGGCCCAGGCGGCGTTGCAGGAGGTGCAGCCATGAAGCGCCTGTTCCCCGCGCCCTGGTTGTCCCTGGCGCTGTGGCTGCTGTGGCTGGTGCTGAACCTGTCCGTCAGCCCCGGCAACCTGCTGCTCGGCGCGCTCCTGGGCTTCTGCGCGCCGTTGATGATGCGGCCGTTGCGCCCGCTGCCGATCCGTATCCGCCGCCCCGCGACCATCCTGCGCCTGTTCCTGCTGGTCGGCCGCGATGTGCTGCTGTCGAACCTGGCCGTGGCCTGGGGCGTGCTCAACGCCGGACGCCGCCCGCCGCGCTCGCGCTTCGTCAAGATCCCCCTGGACCTGCGCGACGCCAACGGCCTGGCCGCGCTCTCGACCATCACCACGGTGGTGCCGGGCACGGTGTGGTCCGAGCTGTCCCTGGACCGCAGCATCCTGCTGCTGCATGTGTTCGACCTGGACGACGAAGCGGCTTTCATCCAGCACTTCAAGACGACCTACGAGCGTCCGTTGATGGAGATCTTCGAATGAGTGCCCTGCTCACGAACGCGATCCTGCTCAGCCTGTTCCTGTTTTCCGTGGCCATGGTCCTGACCCTGGTCCGGCTGTTCAAGGGCCCCTCGGCCCAGGACCGGGTCCTGGCCCTGGACTACCTGTACATCCTGGCGATGCTGATGATGCTGGTGCTGGGCATCCGTTATGCCAGCGACACCTACTTCGAGGCGGCGCTGCTGATCGCCCTGTTCGGCTTCGTCGGCTCCTTCGCCCTGGCCAAATTCCTCCTGCGTGGCGAGGTGATCGAATGAATGCCGTCAGTGAACTGTCGTGGTGGATCGAGGTACCGGTGGCGATCCTGCTGGTGCTCAGCAGCGCCTTCGCCCTGATCGGTGCGATCGGCATCGTGCGCATGAAGAGTTACTTCCAGCGCATGCACCCGCCGGCCCTGGCCTCGACCCTGGGCGCCTGGTGCGTGGCCCTGGCGTCGATCCTGTATTTCTCAGGGATGAAATCCGCGCCGGTGCTGCACGCCTGGCTGATTCCGATCCTGCTGTCGATCACCGTGCCGGTGACCACCCTGCTGCTGGCGCGGGCGGCGCTGTTCCGCAAGCGCATGGCCGGCGACGATGTGCCGGCGGAGGTCAGCAGCCGGCGTCGCGAAAGCGGCAGTTGAGGGATGCCCGCCACACGCGCCCTTTGTAGGAGCGAGCTTGCTCGCGATGAACGTCAACGATGACGCGGACCATCTGCGGGAATCCGTTGAACCGGCTTTTTTCGCGAGCAAGCTCGCTCCTACAATAGGGAGGCACTCAGTTCCAGGCCACCACCAGCAACCCCGCCCCCAGCACCACGCACAGCGGCGAATAGAACAAGGTGTCCAGCCGGGCGAACCTGGACTCGCTGACTTCCTTGAAGAACCCCACCAGGTTCGAATCGCCAATGGCCCGGGCGAACATCAGCAAGGCCATCGCGCTGATCACCCATTGCAGCGCCGGGTGGCTCACCGTCGGCAGGTACAGGCCCACCCGCAGGCACACCAGCATCGCGATCAGCAGCAGGCCCACCGCCACCAGCAAGGTGGCGAACCCCGAGGGTTTGAACGCCGGCTCCAGCTCGCCCGACGTCCTGCCCGGCACCTGGGGGATCGCCGCCTCGCTGCCGCGCTTGCCACCGGCGGCCCAGTACAGGTGGATCAGGCTGATCAGCAGGAAGGCTCCTGCCATCCATTGCGCGATCAAAACATTCATATGCAAACGTCCATGGCAAAAAATGTTGCTGAAGAATGGACCCGCTCGCGCGTTTTTGTAAGTACGTTCGTCGCCTGCGATGGTAAAGTGCCGCCCCATGAAATTCGCCCGAACCGATCGCTCGCTCATTGCCTGGATGCTCTATTGCTGCGTCCTGTTCAATGTATTCGCCTGTAGCATCGGCCACGGGCAAATGGTCGGCCAGCAGCTCAACGGGATCGGCGGCCAGTTCTGTACGGTGGACCCGCGCACCCAGGCGCCGGCCTCCTCCAACCCGGTCGACGAAACGCTGCCGACCCTGTCCAAGGCCTTCGGTTGCCCGCTGTGTTCCACCGGCGGCATGGGCCCGGCGTTCAACTCCAGCCTGACCCTGGCGATCCTGCCGCAACACCACAGCCCGCCGCTGGCGCCCCGCGCCACCGCTGACATTCCCACCCGCTTCACCTGGCCCGCGGCCCACCCGCGCGCGCCGCCCGCCTTCGCCTGAGTCTTCTGCCCCTGTCATCAGCCCGCCCCGTGCCAATGCACGGCGTCAGGGTCTGTCCGGAAAGTCACTGTGCGCTAAGCGCCTTCGCGCTATGCAGGCCATGCTGTGTTAAAAGCAGGCTCGCCTGACCTTCGCTCGCCGACTTTTCGTACGGACCCTGAACCCCGGGCTGCTTCCTAGCCAAGAATTCAGGATCTACCGATGAAACACATTCCCCTGCTGGCCAGCCTGTGCGGCTGCCTGTCCGTCAGCGCCTGGGCGCAATCCAGCGTCGACCTGGCACCGATCACCATCGACGGCGACCAGCCCGTCGAACCCGGCCTGGCCCTCGACCAGTCCAGCGGCATGGCCTCGCGCCTGGGCCTGAGCCTGCGCGAAACCCCGGCTTCGGTGGCGGTGGCCAACCGCAACGATATCGAGCGGCGCGGCGCGCAGAACTTCCAGGACGCCGCCAACAGCCTGCCCGGGGTCAATGCCAGCGCCCCACCGGGGTTCGGCGGCTTCGTCTCGTACCGGGGTTTCAGCAACAGCCAGATCACCCAGATGTTCAACGGCATCAACGTGTCCAGCGGTCTGGCACGGCCGGTGGATTCGTGGATCTATGACCGAGTCGAGTTGCTCGGCGGCCCCTCCTCGCTGGTCAACGGCGCCGGCTCCGTGGGCGGTTCGCTGAACTACGTGACCAAGCTGGCCGACCGCCAGGAACGGGCCATCGAAGGCCGGGTCAGCTACGGCAGCTACGACACCACGCAAACCGCCTTCGGCCTCAACCACGCCCTCAGCGAAGCCGGCGACGAGGTGCAGCACTACGCCCGCCTCGACGTCAGCCACAACACCAGCAATGGCTACATCGACCGCCAGGAACGCGATGCCTGGAGCCTGGCGTTTTCCCTGCTCAGCGACCTGACGCCGGACCTGTCCCACACCCTGGCCGTGGAATACCAGGACGAACACGAGGACAGCCCGTACTGGGGCACCCCGGTGCTCAACCCCAAGGCCGGCGAGCTGAAGATCGACAAGCACAACCGCTTCAACAACTACAACGTCGAGGACGGCCGCTACGAGCAGCGCACGATCTGGATGCGCTCGATCCTCGACTACCGGATCAACGACAGCACCAGCCTGCGCAACACCCTCTATCACCTGGACAGCCAGCGCGACTACCGCAACCTGGAAACCTACCAGTACAACGCCGACAACAGCGCGGTGAACCGCTCCACGGCCTATCAGGTGCGGCACCAGGGCGAGCAGAACGGCAACCAGTTCGAGCTGCGCCACGACACCTCGATCTTCGGCCTGGACAGCACCTGGTCCGGCGGCTTCGAGTACAAGGTCAACCGCACCACCAACTCGCCGCTGAACGTCAAGGCGGCCAACAGCGTCGACCCGAACGACTACCAGCCGGGGCATTTCTACGACCTGCCGGGCACCCGCCAGGGCTTTGTCGCCGACAAGACCAACGAGGTCACCACCCAGGCGCTGTTCATCGAGAATCGCCTGGCCCTGACCGACCAGCTGGCGCTGCTCACCGGCCTGCGCTACGACGACATCGACCTGGACGTGACCAACCATCGCCAGGTGACCGCGAGCAATCCACGACACCTCAAGCGCCGTTGGGAACCGGTCACCGGCCGGGTCGGCCTGAGCTATCAGTTTCTCCCGAGTGCCAATGTCTATGTGCAGTACAGCACCGCCGCCGAGCAGCCCAACAACAGCACCCAGGACTTCGATGTCTCCACGGGCAAGCAATGGGAAGTGGGCAGCAAGTTCGATTACCTGGACGGCCGCGGCTCGGCGACCCTGGCGGCCTACCGCATCGAGCGCAAGGACTTCGCGGTGACCGACCCGCTGGACCCGACCCTGAGCATCCCGGTGGGCCAGCAGACCTCCAAGGGCATCGAGGTGGCCAGCTCGCTGCGGGTCACCCCGAAGCTGCTGCTCGAGGGCAACTTCGCCTGGGTCGATGCGCAGTACGACGAGTTCACCGAGAAGAACGCCGCGGGCGTGGTGGTGTCACGCAAGGGCAATACCCCGACCAACGTGCCGGACCGGGTCGGCAACCTGTGGCTGACCTATGACCTGGCGCCACAGTGGCAGACCGGGCTCGACGCGCGTTATGTGGCGTCGGTGTACGCCGACACGGCCAACACCCTGACCGTGCCCTCCTACACCCTGTACGGCACCTTCCTCACCTACAAGCTCGACAGCCACACTGCAATCACCGGGCGGGTGCGCAACCTGACCGACGAGGTCTACGCCAGGTTCGCCCATGTCTCGCCGGCTTACTACCTGGGCACGCCACGGACCTTCGAACTGGCGGTGCAGAGCCGCTTCTAAAAGCATCGCGGGCAAGCCTCGCTCCTACAGGGTTACGCAAACTTCTGTAGGAGCGAGGCTTGCCCGCGATAGCGATCTCACTCTCACCGCAATCTCTCAATCGAGACTGGCACTGACCTTATCCGCCACATCCCCGGGCAACCACGCCCGCCATACCTGCGGATGCGCCTTGAGAAACGCCCGCGCCGCCTCCCGGGGTGGCGTGTGCTTTTCGCTCATCTCCGCCAGGGCCTTGTTCAGCGCCTCGATCGGCAAATCGACCTTGCTGAAGAACTCGGCGATCTGCGGGTACTGCTTCTGGAACGGCGTGGACACGCCAATCGACAGCTTCGAAGCCAGCGAACGCGTGGGGCGTGGGTTGGGGTGCTCGGGATCGGTCAGGGTTTTCCAGGCCTCGGCATCGAACGGCGGCTCTTCCAGCTGGATCAGCTTGAAGCGGCCGAGCAACGGGGTCGGCGACCAGTAGTAGAACAGGACCGGCTGGCCGCGACGGATCGATGAAGTGATCTCGGCGTCCAGCGCCGCGCCGGAACCGCTGCGGAAATTCACATAGCTGTCGGTCAGGCCATAGGCCTTGAGCTTCTGCTTGTTCACCACTTCCGAGGTCCAGCCGATGGGGCTATTGAGAAAACGCCCCTTGCCCGGGCTTTCCGGGTCCTTGAACACATCCTTGTAGCGCGCAAGGTCCGTGACGCTGCGCAGGCCCGGCGCCAGTGGCTTGATGCCCTTGGCCGGGTCGCCCTTGACCACGTATTCCGGCACCCACCAGCCTTCGGTCGCGCCCTTCACCGTGTCGCCCAGGGCCGCTACCTTGCCCTCGGCCTCGGCTTTGACCCACACCGGGCTGCGTCCGGCCCACTCTTCGCCGATGACCTGGATATCGTTGTTGGCCAGCGCGGTTTCCAGGGTGATGGTGGTGCCCGGCAAGGTGTCGGTCGGCAGGTCGTAACCCTTCTCGACGATGGTGCGCAGGATATCGGTGATCAGGCTGCCGCTTTCCCAGTTCAGGTCGGCGAAGTGAATCGGCGCCGGTGCCGCCCAAGCGCCGGCGGGCGCCAGCAAAATACCCAGGCCGAGCAGCGCGCCGCCCAGCAGTGTCCGCAGTCCTTTCATGCCTGTGCCCCTTGTGCCGTTCACAGCGTTGCAGGATGGTCTCGCGGTTTGGGACCGCAAGCCTCTGACTAATTGAGTCATCTGACTGTAGTAGAGGTTCCTGCTTTCGACGGGGACTTCAGTTTTCGCCCTGCTCCTGCAGGCGCTGCAACTCGCGGCGCACCATGCTGGCGTATGCCGCAGGCTTCAGGACATACAGCTGCGAAGCCACCCAGGCCAGCCAGGCGCCTTGCAACACGGCTTTCTGTTCGAACAGGCGCTGGGCCTCGGCGCGGGCGCGCGCAAGATGCTGCTGATGGAATTCGGCGCGGCTCACTCGCTGGCCTTGAAGCTCACCAGTTCACCCTTGCGCCACTTGGCGGCCTTGCCGGTCACGGCTTTCAGGGTCTTGGTCAGGCCTTCCTGCAACTGCTGGTTGGCGGCGAACACCGTCACCACGCTGTGGCCTTCCTTGAACAGGATGGCGTGGCCGTCGGCGGTGCTGACAAAGGCGTATTCGCCCAGGCCGTAGACGGTCAGCTTGATCTCGCGAAAACGGATTTCGAACTTGCCGCCTTCACGGCTGGGCAGGACCGCCGCGCGGAAATGATCGCCGACCTTGAGCTCCAGGCGTGGCTTGTCGTCCACGACCAGGGCCGTCTCGGTATCGATTTCGGCGACGTAAATGCCTTCCGGCGTCTGTTCGGTGATGTAGACGAAACGTGACTGGAACTGTTTGACCAACTTTGCGCGCAAATCGCCCAGGACGAACAACGCGTGCATATCAAGATTACTGACTGCCAAGGAAAGATCCCCGAAACTGAAAATGACTCTGCCCGCGTAAACGACGGACAGCAGAAAAAGGCGGCCGAACCGGCGCCGTGACTCCACATGAAAACAATCCGAAAAAGCACCACTCGCCAACGCGTAGGCGCAAACACCGGTGCGCCCCTCCCCAGGACAACCGGAAGGACTACCGGACCGTTTGGCCCGCATCAAGCGCAGAAGAAGTGGTTCCGACCCGCCGAGAAAGCTGCGCACTCACTGTCGATCGGAAAACCTCACGATCCTTTCGTCACCCTTAATGGGACGGGAGTGCTGCAGGTAAACATCAATCTCTGACTGCCGGGGCAATTCTAGAGCAACTTTATGTATTCAGAGCAACCCATGCGTGAGCAAATCGCTGAAAAAACCTCTTTTATCCTGCCGGTCAGCCACTTGCGTGACTTAACTCAGCCATCGACGGGCAACAACTGCCATACTGCCGCGACCTTGAAGCCAGCCACCGGCCAGGCTTCACCAGCATATTTTCCAGGGGAAAGTCGGACGTGACGGAATTCGATATAGGCGAGTTTTTCATTCATGGCGAAGCCCGGGACGTCGAGGGCGAGTTCCAGGCCGTGATCGTGATGCGCGCCAAGCCACCGCTGCGCACCGTGCGCTACCACCAGGTGGAAAAGGACCGTTGGTTCAAGACCGCGGAACTGGCCGAAGCTGCCGCCAAGGACGCCGCCCGCGCGCTCAAGCAGGCCGTTGACCAGGGCGCCCTGAACCTCTGAGCCCGCGGTAAAGGATTGCCGCGCCCGACCGACATATTGGCGAGCCTTCCTGTAAAGAGCGCCATGATGATCGACCTCAACCCACCTGCCCGCCTCCCGTCCCTGGCCGAGTTCGCCCTGCCAGGCGCGGCGGGCAGCGAAAGCCCGGCGAGCGATCCGTTTGACCTGCGCACCGCGATCACCCGGGCGACCAACGCTGCTCCCGACGGCGTGCTCGAAGCGAAAAAGAAACGCATCAGGCTGCTGCGCAAACAGATCGAGCAATTGCAGCAACGGCTGCGCAAGGCCAACGAGCGCCTGGCGATGGTGCAAAGCGCCGCCCGGCATCGCACAACCGACGCGCACATGCAGGCCTTGTCCGCCGCCCGGGCCCAGGCGCAGGCCGCCAGCAGCGCCTTGTCGATGGCCCAGGTGGCACTGTTCCAGGCCGAAAGCGCGGTGATCGGCAGCGAGGTCTGAAGGCGCGGATGCCTGCGCCCTCAGGCCGAACGACTGAACAGCGGGTGTCCGGCCTTGTCCCGCGCCAGCTGGGCCAGCCAGGACGCCTGGCATTCCACGGCTTCCTCCCGGCTGGCGAACGGTGCGCCGCGGCGCTCGCCATTGACCAGCACGACCCAGCACACATTCAGCCCGACCGCGCGAAAGGTGGCCGGTACACCGCTACCAATCATCACTGCGACATCGACTTTGCTTTGCATGAGGACTTCTCCTGGCAACTAGTTAGCTAGCTAACAATGTCGCCATACTAATGAGTTCCCATGCTGGGAAAAAGCCATCTCTTGCACAGCTTCGTTGCAGGGCCGGTAACAATGGCCGGCCCTGCCCGGCTTCAGCCGCGCGCGGCCTCGACAGCCTGCTCCGGCTTGTAGCCCAGGCGCAGGCCGCCCCAATGCCGGCCCTTGACCCTGATCGGCACCGACAAATCGTGCATCAGCTCGCCGGTATCGCGAGTATAGGTTTGCAGCAACAGTGGCTGCTGGTGGCTGCCGCAGCGGATGCCGGTGCGGTCCTCGAACTTGCGCTTGGTGCGGTTGTGCAGGGTATCCACCTGCGGATCGCCGGTCAGCGGCTGCGAGAACACCTGGTTGTGGGTCGGCACGTAGCCCTGGGGCGTGCAGGCGATGGCGAACACCAGGCCTTCGTGACGCGCCAGCAACGGCTCCTGGATCGCCGGCAGCACCTGATCGGCGTAGCGGTCGAAGCGGGTCTGGTATTTCACCGGCTGGGTATTGGCGATCGGCTGGTAGCTGCGGTCGAACAGGTCGTCGAGGCTGATGCGGCTGGCGTCCAGGTCCGCCTCGAACTGCTCGGCGATGCGCCGCGCGCCTTCCTGGGCCAGGTCGTAGATGCGTTGGTGATAGTCATCCAGGCCGACCTCGGCCAGGCGTTCGCTGATGATTTCCGCCTGCCCTTCCATCTGCACCGCCGCCTCGGCCAGGCTGCGGGTCTGCTGGTCGCTCACCGCCAGGTCGCCGCGCACCTGCTCCACGGCATGGAACAAGCTGTCCAGTTGCTGGCGATTGGTCTCGGCGCCTCTAGCGATCTCGCCGACCTGGCTTTCCACCCCGGCCGCCAGCCGGGCGATGTTCTGCAAATGCTGGCCGGTGGACTCGACCTGCTCCACCCCGGTGTTCAGGTCGCTGGACAGCTGGCGGATCTGCTCCACCACCTGGGCGGTGCGCTGCTGGATATCGCCGACCATCACCCCGACCTCGTCGGTGGCGGTGGCCGTGCGCCCGGCCAGGCCGCGCACTTCATCGGCCACCACGGCGAACCCGCGCCCGTGCTCCCCGGCCCGCGCCGCCTCGATGGCGGCATTCAGCGCCAGCAGGTTGGTCTGGCTGGCGATCGACTGGATCACCAGCGCCACCCGCTGGATGTCTTCGCTGCGCTGGCTCAAGGCTTCGATCAGTTCACGGCTGTCGTTGGCGCTTTGGCTGAGGCGGTGCATGCGGGTGATCGACTCGCCCAGCACCACGCTGCCTTCGGCGCTGCTGCGATGGGCTTCGCTGGCGGCGCTCAGGGCCTGCTGGCTGAGCTGCGCGGCCAGTTGCTCGGTGTGGATCATCGCCTCGGCGCTGCTGACGATGCGCGCCGCCGAGTCCAGTTGCGACTGCACCCGCCCGGCCAGTTGCCGGACCGAATAGGCCACGCCGGCGGCCGACAGTGCGTTATGGCTGGTGCTGTAGGACAGGTCGCGAGTCAGCGCGGCGATCTCGCCGTTGTCGACGCTGCTCGCCGGCGCTGCGGCCTTGGGCCTGGCCAGGCGCGGCAGCCAGACGATCAGCAGCATCAGCGGCACGGCAAGATAGAAGGAAAGCAGCCCTTGGGACAGGGCATACAACACCAGCAGCAAGGCGCCGCTTTGCAGGGCTGGACCCCACCAGCGCCGGGTGGCTTGGGCTGTTGGCAGCGGTTGCGCAGTGGCAGCCGACAAAGATCCGTCTTGCGTCATCTGGATTACCCCACGTTTTTCTAATTATTTGCTCTGCATTGAGCGCCACTAAAAAGCCATTATCCATGGTCCATTAGTCGCAGGTTTGCAGCAGATCAATAGAAATGCGCGAGGGG
>NZ_QHHP01000002.1:97675-327149 GCF_003184125.1 Pseudomonas sp. RW409
GCCGCCAGGATAACGCGGTGTGCCAGGAATAACGCTTCGCGGGTAAGCCTCGCGCCTACAGAGGCATGAGCCTTTCGGTCGGGTATAAAAAAGGGAGCCCTTTGCAGGGCTCCCTTTTTATGACCGCTCGAATCGCCGTTACAGGCTGGAGATCCGTGCGTGCTGCTCGGCCAGCTTGCCCAGAGCCTGTTCGGCTTCGGCCAGTTTGGCGCGTTCCTTGTCGATCACTTCGGCCGGGGCCTTGTCGACGAAGGCGGCGTTGGACAGCTTGCCGCCGACCCGCTGCACTTCGCCTTGCAGGCGCTGGATTTCCTTGTCCAGGCGCGCCAGTTCGGCACCCTTGTCGATCAGGCCGGCCATCGGCACCAGCACTTCCATCTCGCCGACCAGGGCGGTGGCGGACAGCGGTGCTTCGTCGCCGGCTTGCAGCACGGTGATCGATTCGAGTTTGGCCAGCTTCCTCAGCAGGGTCTCGTTTTCGCTCAGGCGGCGCTGGTCTTCGGCGCTGGCGTTCTTCAGGAACAATGCCAGTGGCTTGCCTGGGCCGATGTTCATTTCGGCACGGATGTTACGGGTGCCGAGCATCAGGCCCTTGAGCCATTCGATGTCGTCTTCGGCGGCCTGGTCGATGCGCGCTTCAACGGCCACCGGCCAGGGTTGCAGCATGATGGTCTTGCCCTGGATGCCGGCCAGCGGCGCCAGGCGCTGCCAGATTTCTTCGGTGATGAACGGCATGAATGGGTGGGCCAGGCGCAGCGCCACTTCCAGTACGCGCACCAGGGTGCGACGGGTGCCGCGCTGGCGCTCGACCGGCGCGTTTTCGTCCCACAGCACCGGCTTGGACAACTCCAGGTACCAGTCGCAGTACTGGTTCCAGATGAACTCGTACAGCGCCTGGGCCGCCAGGTCGAAGCGGAACTGGTCCAGCTGGCGGGTCACTTCGGCTTCGGTGCGCTGCAGCTGGGAGATGATCCAGCGATCGGCCAGCGACAGCTCGTAGGCTTCGCCGTTCTGACCGCAGTCCTCGCCCTTGTCCAGCACGTAGCGCGCGGCGTTCCAGATCTTGTTGCAGAAGTTGCGATAGCCTTCGACGCGGCCCATATCGAACTTGATGTCGCGGCCGGTGGACGCCAGCGAGCAGAAGGTGAAGCGCAGGGCGTCGGTGCCGTAGCTGGCGATGCCGTCGGCGAACTCCTGGCGGGTCTGCTTCTCGATCTTCTTCGCCAGTTGCGGCTGCATCATGCCGGTGGTGCGTTTCTGCACCAGGGCTTCGAGCTCGATGCCGTCGATGATGTCCAGCGGGTCCAGGACGTTGCCCTTGGACTTGGACATCTTCTGGCCCTGGCCGTCGCGTACCAGGCCGTGTACGTACACGGTCTTGAACGGAACCTGCGGTGTGCCGTCTTCGTTCTTCACCAGGTGCATGGTGAGCATGATCATCCGGGCGACCCAGAAGAAAATGATGTCGAAACCGGTCACCAGCACGTCGGTCGGGTGGAAGGTCTTGAGGAACTCGGTCTGCTCCGGCCAGCCCAGGGTGGAGAAGGTCCACAGGCCCGAACTGAACCAGGTGTCGAGGACGTCGTTGTCCTGTTGCAGTGCAACCTCAGGCCCGAGGTTGTGCTTGGCGCGCACTTCGGCTTCGTCGCGGCCGACATAGACCTTGCCCGATTCGTCGTACCAGGCCGGGATGCGGTGGCCCCACCACAGCTGGCGGCTGATGCACCAGTCCTGGATATCGCGCATCCAGGAGAAGTACATGTTTTCGTACTGTTTCGGCACGAAGGCGATGCGGCCGTCTTCCACGGCGGCAATGGCCGGCTCGGCCAGCGGCTTGGTGGAGACGTACCACTGGTCGGTCAGCCACGGCTCGATGATGGTGCCGGAGCGGTCGCCTTTCGGCACTTTCAGGGCGTGGTCGTCGACGCTGACCAGCAGGCCGGCGGCGTCGAACGCGGCGACGATTTCCTTGCGCGCCTGGAAACGGTTGAGACCGGCGAATTCGGCCGGGATCTTGCCGTCGATGCTTTCGTTCAGCGTGCCGTCCAGGTTGAACACCTGGGCAGCCGGCAGCACTTCGGCGTTCTTGTCGAAGATGTTCAGCAGCGGCAGGTTGTGGCGCTTGCCGACTTCGTAGTCGTTGAAGTCGTGGGCCGGGGTGATCTTCACGCAGCCGGTGCCGAATTCAGGGTCGCAGTAGTCGTCGCCGATGATCGGGATGCGACGGCCCACCAGCGGCAGTTCGACGAACTTGCCGATCAGCGCCTTGTAGCGTTCGTCGTTCGGGTTAACGGCCACGGCGGAGTCGCCGAGCATGGTTTCCGGACGGGTGGTGGCGACGATCAGGTAGTCCAGGCCTTCGGCGGTCTTGGCGCCGTCGGCCAGCGGGTAGCGCAGGTTCCACAGCGAACCTTTCTCGTCGTGGTTCTCCACTTCGAGGTCGGAGATCGCGGTGTGCAGCTTGGTGTCCCAGTTGACCAGACGCTTGCCGCGGTAGATCAGGCCGTCTTCGTGCAGGCGCACGAAGGCTTCTTTAACGGCTTCGGAAAGACCGTCGTCCATGGTGAAGCGCTCGCGGCTCCAGTCCACGGACGAGCCCAGGCGGCGGATCTGGCGGCTGATGTTGCCGCCGGACTGATCCTTCCACTCCCAGACTTTCTCGAGGAATTTTTCCCGGCCCAGATCGTGACGATTCTGGCCCTGGGCTTCGATCTGACGCTCCACCAGCATCTGGGTGGCGATACCGGCGTGGTCGGTACCCGGCTGCCACAGGGTGTTGCGGCCCTGCATGCGGCGGAAGCGGATCAAGGCATCCATGATCGCGTTGTTGAAGCCATGGCCCATGTGCAGGCTGCCAGTGACGTTCGGTGGTGGAATCATGATGGTGTACGAGTCGCCCGCGCCTTGCGGGGCGAAGTAATTCTCTGACTCCCAGGTCTGGTACCAGGAAGTTTCAATGGCGTGCGGCTGGTAGGTCTTATCCATGCGCGGCGGGACCCTATTGGCATTTATTCAGGAAAAGCCGGGAAGTATAGCGGAGGGGGGTAGCTGCAAGCCACAAGCGGCAAGTTCCAAGTGACAAGATCGCCATACCCGGCTTTTGCTTGCAGCTTGCGACTTATGGCTTGCCGCTTGTCGCTGCGGCGAGCAGGCGATCCATGCGCGCGTCGAGGCGGCGCTTGATCTCGGTTTCGATGTGCGGGGCGAAGTCGTCGATCACGTCTTGCATGATCAGTTGCGCGGCGGCGCGCAGTTCGCTGTCCAGGTGCAGCAGGGCATCCTGGCTCTTGGGCGCTGGCGCGGGTTTTGGTGTCGGTGCTGGTGCAGGGGCTGGAGCGGCCGCTACAGGAGCAGGTGGCGGTTCGACCACCGGAGCGGGGGCCGGTTGTGGTTCTGCCGGCGCCTCTTCGAGGGTTTCGACGGCAGGCTTGCCGCCGACCATATCGAACAGCAGTGGAATCTGCACTTCGCCGTCGACGGTCTCGGTCAGCAGCGGAGGTTGCAGGTCGTCATCGCCGAGCAGTTGGCGGATGGACTCGAGGTCATCCAGCAGGTGCGCGGACTTTTGCAGCGGTTTGGGAGTGTCCATCGATGGCTCAGAGTCGCTGTAAACGGTGATCTTGCAGAGGATAGCCCTGTTCGCGGTAGAAACGGAAACTCTCGCGAGCAGCCTGGCGGATAGTCGGGTCTTCCACCACCACTTCGGCGATGCGGGCAAACCGCTGGGCAAATGCCGGGACTTTCAGGTCCAGGTTGACCAGCAGGTCATGGTGCTCGCCGGGGTCGTCGCCCAGGCCGAGAACGATCAGGCCATCCGGCTCGCTTTCGGCGGGGCCGTGGGGCACGAAGGTTTCGCCCTTGAAGCGCCACAACCGGGCGTCGAGCTCATCGCGCTGGGCCGCGTCGCTGCAATGCAGGTAGATGCGGTGCCCCATGCGCCAGGCCTTGTCGGTGAGCTTGCAGGCGAAGTCCAGGCGCGCCGAAGGATCCGCGCTGGGAAGGATATAGAAGTCGACTTTGGTCATTGCGGTTCCTGAGCCCGGGAGTGCGCCGCGTGTGGGCGGCGCACCCCGAGGTCATAGGTTTCAGGCTTTGGCGCGGTCCAGCAGGTACTGGGTCAGCAGGGGCACCGGACGGCCAGTGGCGCCCTTGTCCTTGCCGCCGCTGGTCCAGGCGGTTCCGGCGATATCCAGGTGCGCCCAGTTGTACTGCTTGGTGAAGCGCGACAGGAAGCAGGCAGCGGTGATGGTGCCGGCTTTCGGGCCGCCGATGTTGGCGATGTCGGCGAACGGGCTGTCCAGCTGTTCCTGGTACTCGTCGAACAGCGGCAGTTGCCAGGCACGGTCGTCAGCCTGAACGCCGGCGCTCAGCAACTGGCCGATCAACTCGTCGTTGTTGCCCAGGAGGCCCGAGGTATGGGAGCCGAGGGCGACCACGCAGGCACCGGTCAGGGTGGCGATGTCGATCACCGCCTGTGGCTTGAAGCGCTCGGCGTAGGTCAGGGCATCGCACAGCACCAGGCGGCCTTCGGCGTCGGTGTTGAGGATTTCCACGGTCTGGCCGCTCATGGTGGTGACGATATCGCCCGGACGCGAAGCGGTGCCGCTCGGCATGTTCTCGGCGCAGGCCAGGATGCACACCAGGTTGATCGGCAACTTGAGTTCCAGCACGGCGCGCAGGGTACCGAACACGCTGGCGGCGCCACCCATGTCGTACTTCATTTCATCCATGCCGGCGCCAGGCTTGAGGCTGATGCCGCCGGTGTCGAAGGTGATGCCCTTGCCGACCAGGGTGTACGGCTTCTCGGATTTCTTGCCGCCGTTGTATTGCATGATGATCAGGCGTGGCGGCTGGGCGCTGCCCTGGCCCACGGCATAGAACGAGCCCATGCCCAGTTCCTTGATCTTCTTCTCGTCGAGGACTTCGACTTTCAGGGCCTTGAATTCCTTGCCCAGGGCCTTGGCCTGTTCGCCGAGGAAGGTCGGGTGGCAGATGTTCGGCGGCAGGTTGCCCAGGTTGCGGGTGAAGGCCATGCCGTTGGCGATCGCCTTGGCGTGGGCCACGGCGCGCTCGACTTCGGCCAGCGCGGCCTTGATGGTCAGCAGGGTGATTTTCTTCAGGGCGCGCGGTTCGGCTTTCTGGCTCTTGAACTGGTCGAAGCTGTATTCGCCGTCCACCAGGGTTTCAGCCAGCAGGCGGGTCTTGCCGTAGCTGTCGCGGCCCTTGACCACCACTTCGTCCAGCGCCAGCACGGCATCGCTGCCGCCCAGGCCCTTGAGGGTAGCGAGGATGCCACTGACGATCTTGCGGAACGGGCGGTCGCCCAGTTCGGCGTCCTTGCCGGTACCGACCAGCAGGACACGTTCGGCCTTCAAGTTCGGCAGGGCGTGCAACAGCAGGCTCTGGCCGACCTTGCCGTCTAGGTCGCCGCGCTTGAGTACCGCGCCGATGGCGCCGCCACTGAGCTCGTCGAGTTGTTTGGCAACGCTGCCGAGCTTGCGGCCTTCGCCGACGGCGACCACCAGGGTGGCGGTCTTCAACGTTTCCGGGCTAACGCTTTTTACAACCAGTTCCATGTCTGGGTCCCTGAATTAATGGTCAAAGAGCGCAGGGCCAATGCCGTGCGCCAGGCTTGTCATGTCTGTAGCTTTTATTAAGGAGAGGCGTCGGCAGCGGCCAACGACAGGGCCGCCAGTTTGAACCCGGGCGGTCGAGGCTGACAACCCTCCCATGAGCGAACTTCGCCGCTTTAGAGGCCTGCGTGAGCATGCGCAGTGACAGGCGCATGCAATCACAGGATAATGCGCCATCTTTTTTCGGCGGCTCGGCTTCACGGGCCGTGTTTGCTTGTTTGGCCGCCTTAGCCTGACAACCCTGGAGTGTCTGGTTTGATCGTCTTCCGTTATCTATCCCGCGAAGTGTTGCTGACCTTGAGCGCCGTGAGTGCCGTTCTGCTGGTCATCATCATGAGCGGACGTTTCGTCAAATACCTCGCGCAAGCGGCCTCGGGTGCACTGGACCCGGGCTCGCTGTTCCTGATCATGGGCTTTCGCCTGCCAGGCTTCCTGCAACTGATCCTGCCGCTGGGGTTGTTCCTCGGCATTCTCCTGGCCTACGGCCGGCTGTACCTCGAAAGCGAAATGACCGTGCTGTCGGCCACCGGCATGAGCCAGCAGCGCCTGCTGGGCATGACCATGATCCCGGCCGCGCTGGTGGCCCTGCTGGTGGCGTGGCTGAGCCTGAGCCTGGCGCCGCAGGGGGCCAATCAGTTCCAGCTGCTGCTGAACAAGCAGGACGCCATGACCGAATTCGACACCCTGGTGCCGGGGCGCTTCCAGGCGCTCAACGACGGTACCCGGGTGACCTATACCGAACACTTGTCCGATGACCGCGCCAACCTGGGCGGTGTGTTCATCTCGGAAAAACGCCTGAGCCAGGACAAGAAGGACCAGGGCATCTCGGTGTTGGTGGCAGAGAAGGGGCACCAGGACATTCGTCCGGACGGCAACCGCTACCTGATCCTGGAAAACGGCTACCGCTACGACGGTAACCCCGGCCAGGCCGATTACCGGGTCATCAAGTACGACACCTACGGCGTATTGCTGGCCAAGCCGGACGTCAGCGACGAAGTCACCGACCGCGACGCCATGCCGACCCGCGACCTGATCGGCAACCCGGAACTGCGCGCCCATGCCGAGCTGCAATGGCGTATTTCCCTGCCGCTGCTGGTGTTTGTCGTGACCCTGATGGCGGTGCCGCTGTCCCGGGTCAACCCGCGCCAGGGCCGCTTCCTCAAACTGCTGCCGGCGATTCTTCTTTATATGGCTTACCTGACCATCCTGATCGCGGCCCGTGGCTCGCTGGAAAAGGGCAAGCTGCCGCAGGCGCTGGGCCTGTGGTGGGTACACGGACTGTTTCTATTGATTGGCCTCGGATTGCTGTACTGGGAACCCTTGCGTCTGAAGCTGGCGAGCCGCCGCAGCATGAAGGAGGTGGCTCGTGGTTAAGCTCGATCGCTACATCGGCAACAGTGTCCTGCTGGCCATTCTGGCGGTACTGGGGATCATTCTCGGCCTGGCGTCGCTGTTCGCCTTCATCGACGAGATGGGCAGTGTCAGCGACAACTACACCGTGATGGATGTGCTGAGCTTCGTGGTCATGACGGCGCCGCGCCGGCTCTACGAAATGCTGCCGATGGCGGCCCTGATCGGCTGCCTGATCGGCCTGGGCAGCCTGGCCAGCAACAGCGAGCTGACCATTATGCGCGCCGCTGGCGTGTCCATCGGGCGGATCGTCTGGGCGGTGATGAAGCCGATGCTGTTCCTGATGCTGGCCGGTGTGCTGATCGGCGAGTACGTCGCTCCCGCCACGGAAAGCCAGGCACAGGCCAGTCGCGCGCTGGCCCAGGGTTCGGGCGACGCGCAAAGTTCCAAACGCGGCCTGTGGCACCGTCAGGGCGAGGAGTTCATCCACATCAACGCCGTGCAACCCAATGGCCTGCTGTATGGCGTGACCCGTTACCACTTCGACGATCAACGGCACATGTTGTCCTCGAGCTTCGCCCGCCAGGCCCGCTTCGAAGAGAACTACTGGCAACTGAGCGACGTCACCACCACTTATTTCCGTGAAGGCCATACCGAAGTCATCAATACCCCTCAGGAACGCTGGGACGTGGCCTTGAGCCCGCAACTGCTGAGCACTGTGGTGATGGCGCCGGAGTCCCTGTCGATCAGCGGTCTGTGGGGCTATATCCACTACCTGGCCGATCAGGGCCTGAACAACGGTCGCTACTGGCTGGCGTTCTGGGTCAAGGTGCTGCAACCGCTGGTCACCGCGGCCCTGGTATTGATGGCGATTTCGTTCATTTTCGGTCCGTTGCGTTCCGTGACGCTCGGCCAGCGGGTATTCACCGGCGTGCTGGTGGGGTTCACCTTCCGCATCGCCCAGGACCTGCTGGGCCCGTCGAGCCTGGTATTTGGCTTCTCGCCGCTGTTCGCGGTGCTGGTTCCCGCCGGTTTCTGTGCCCTGGCCGGGTTCTGGCTGATGCGCCGGGCCGGCTGACCGGCGCCAATGACGCCACGCGCAAGAGCAACGCCCCTGTCGAAAGACCGGGGCGTTTTGCGTTTATGCACCACTGACAGGCGAACGTGACGCTTGCGTCGTCTATCAGGTACAATTCCCGGCTATTTTTCGGCGGGCTATGCCTGCAGCCTTTTTGAGTGTTGATCCGTGAGTGATTTGAGTCATATCCGCAATTTCTCCATCATCGCCCACATTGACCATGGCAAGTCGACTCTGGCCGATCGCTTCATCCAGATGTGCGGCGGCCTGGCCGAGCGCGAAATGGAAGCCCAGGTTCTGGACTCCATGGACCTTGAGCGTGAACGCGGGATCACCATCAAGGCCCACAGCGTTACCCTCTATTACAAAGCTCGCGACGGCATCACCTACCAGCTGAACTTCATCGACACCCCGGGCCACGTGGACTTCACCTATGAAGTCAGCCGCTCGCTGGCCGCCTGTGAAGGCGCCTTGCTGGTGGTCGACGCCGGCCAGGGCGTGGAAGCGCAGTCGGTCGCCAACTGCTACACCGCCATCGAGCAGGGCCTGGAGGTCATGCCGGTGCTGAACAAGATCGACCTGCCGCAGGCCGATCCGGACCGGGTCAAGGAAGAGATCGAGAAGATCATCGGTATCGATGCCACCGACGCCGTGACCTGCAGCGCCAAGACCGGCCTGGGTGTCGACGAGGTGCTGGAGCGCCTGGTAACCACCATTCCCGCGCCGACCGGCAACATCGAGGATCCGCTGCAAGCGTTGATCATCGACTCCTGGTTCGACAACTACCTGGGCGTCGTGTCCCTGGTTCGCGTGCGCCATGGCCGCGTGAAGAAGGGCGACAAGATCCTGGTGAAGTCCACCGGCAAGATCCACCTGGTGGACAGCGTCGGTGTATTCAACCCGAAACACACCGCCACCACCGACCTGAAGGCCGGTGAAGTGGGCTTCATCATCGCCGGCATCAAGGACATTCATGGTGCACCGGTTGGTGACACCCTGACCCTGAGCTCGACCCCTGACGTCGAAGTACTGCCCGGCTTCAAGCGCATTCAGCCGCAGGTCTACGCCGGCCTGTTCCCGGTCAGCTCCGACGACTTCGAAGACTTCCGCGAAGCCCTGCAAAAGCTCACGCTGAACGACTCGTCGCTGCAATACACCCCGGAAAGCTCCGACGCACTGGGCTTCGGCTTCCGTTGCGGCTTCCTCGGCATGCTGCACATGGAAATCATCCAGGAGCGCCTGGAGCGCGAATACGACCTGGACCTGATCACCACGGCGCCGACGGTGATTTTCGAGCTGCAACTGAAGAATGGTGAGACGATCTACGTCGATAACCCGTCGAAGTTGCCGGATCTGTCGTCCATCGAGGACATGCGCGAGCCGATCGTGCGGGCCAATATCCTTGTGCCGCAGGAGCACCTGGGTAACGTCATTACCCTGTGCATCGAGAAACGCGGCATACAGCACGACATGCTGTTCCTCGGCAGCCAGGTCCAGGTGACCTACGACCTGCCGATGAACGAAGTGGTCCTGGACTTCTTCGACCGCCTCAAATCCACCAGTCGTGGCTATGCTTCGCTGGATTATCATTTCGATCGCTACCAATCGGCTAATCTGGTCAAGCTGGATGTGCTGATCAACGGTGAGAAAGTCGACGCCCTGGCATTGATCGTGCACCGTGACAACGCGCACTACAAAGGGCGTGCGTTGACCGAGAAGATGAAGGAACTGATTCCTCGGCAGATGTTCGACGTGGCAATCCAGGCCGCCATTGGCGGGCAGATTGTGGCGCGGACAACCGTCAAGGCGCTCAGAAAGAACGTACTGGCCAAATGCTACGGTGGTGACGTTAGCCGTAAGCGCAAGCTGTTGGAAAAGCAGAAGGCCGGTAAGAAACGCATGAAGCAAGTGGGTAACGTGGAGATTCCACAAGAAGCCTTCCTTGCCGTGCTCAGGTTGGATAGTTAGGTCCTATGTCGCTAAATTTCCCGCTGTTGCTGGTCATCGCCGTCGCCGTCTGCGGCCTCTTGGCGTTGCTCGATCTGGTCTTTCTGGCGCCGCGTCGGCGTGCCGCCATTACCAACTATCAGGGCAGCGTCAGCCAGCCGGATGGACTGGTCATCGAGAAACTGAACAAGGAGCCGATGCTGGTCGAGTACGGCAAATCGTTCTTT
Organism: Pseudomonas sp. RW409; assembly: GCF_003184125.1. Classification (NCBI taxonomy): domain Bacteria; kingdom Pseudomonadati; phylum Pseudomonadota; class Gammaproteobacteria; order Pseudomonadales; family Pseudomonadaceae; genus Pseudomonas; species Pseudomonas sp. RW409. Next base: position 107,911 of record NZ_QHHP01000002.1, read on the forward strand.
CCGGTGCTGTTCATCGTGCTGGTGCTGCGTTCGTTCCTGGTGGAACCGTTTCAGATTCCTTCGGGATCGATGAAACCGACCCTGGATGTGGGCGACTTCATCCTGGTGAACAAGTTTTCTTACGGGATCCGCCTGCCGGTGATCGACAAGAAAATCATCGAGGTCGGTGATCCGCAGCGCGGCGATGTGATGGTGTTCCGCTACCCGAGCGATCCGAACGTCAACTACATCAAGCGTGTGGTTGGCCTGCCGGGCGACGAAGTGCGCTACACCAGCGACAAGCGCCTGCTGGTCAACGGCCAGTCGGTCGCCGAACAGCTGGTCGGCTCCGAGCCGGGCACCCTGGGCAGCGCGGAGCTCTACAAGGAAAAACTCGGCGCCGCCGAGCACCTGATCCGCAAGGAAATGAGCCGCTACCGGGCCACCCCGGACCGTCAGTGGACCGTGCCTGCCGGGCACTACTTCATGATGGGCGACAACCGCGACAACTCGAACGACAGCCGCTACTGGGATGACCCGAGCATTCCCAAGGACCTGCTGGGCATGGTTCCCGACAAGAATATCGTCGGCAAGGCCTTCGCAGTCTGGATGAGCTGGCCCGAACCGAAACTCAGCCATCTGCCGAATTTCTCGCGGGTTGGCCTGATCAAGTAATCAAACACGGCGCTGTTGAACACAGCGCCGAATGCTTTTCTGGATCTTGCAGAACACCGGCCCGCCAGGTTCGGCAGCCTCCCAGGCGTTACCAGAAGCAGCAGTCAACGATATTCAGGATGTGGATTTGAACACAGCGTTAATTGCCACAGGCATCTCGTGCCTCGTCTCCAAGGTGGTGAAATTCAACCACGAACTCAGCGTGGGTAAACCGTGAGCGTTTCTTTGAGCCGTCTCGAGCGTCAGCTCGGTTACACCTTCAAGGACCAGGAACTGATGGTCCTGGCCCTCACTCACCGCAGTTTTGCCGGGCGCAACAACGAACGGCTGGAATTCCTCGGTGACGCCATCCTCAACTTCGTCGCCGGCGAAGCGCTGTTCGAGCGTTTCCCCCAGGCCCGCGAAGGCCAGCTGTCGCGTCTGCGCGCGCGCCTGGTGAAGGGAGAAACCCTGGCCGTACTGGCCCGCGGTTTCGATCTGGGCGAATACCTGCGCCTGGGTTCCGGTGAGTTGAAAAGCGGCGGCTTCCGCCGTGAGTCGATCCTCGCCGATGCCCTGGAAGCGCTGATCGGTGCGATCTACCTGGATGCTGGCATGGAAGTCGCGCGTGAGCGTGTGCTGTCCTGGCTGACGTCCGAGTTCGACAGCCTGACGCTGGTCGACACCAACAAGGACCCCAAGACCCGCCTGCAGGAGTTCCTGCAGTCGCGTGCCTGTGAATTGCCCCGCTACGAAGTGGTGGATATCCAGGGTGAGCCCCATTGCCGGACGTTCTTCGTCGAATGCGAAATCACCCTACTGAACGAAAAAAGCCGAGGTCAGGGTGTGAGCCGTCGTATTGCCGAACAGGTAGCGGCCGCCGCAGCACTGATTGCCCTGGGCGTGGAGAATGGCCATGACTGATACAACCGCAACACGCTGTGGCTATGTCGCCATCGTTGGCCGTCCGAACGTGGGCAAGTCCACGCTGCTGAACCATATCCTGGGGCAGAAGCTGGCCATCACCTCGCGCAAGCCGCAGACCACGCGGCACAACATGCTCGGCATCAAGACCGAAGGCGCCGTGCAGGCGATCTACGTCGATACCCCCGGCATGCACAAGAGCAACGAGAAGGCGCTGAACCGCTACATGAACAAGACCGCCTCGGCGGCCTTGAAAGACGTCGACGTGGTGATCTTCGTCGTCGACCGCACCAAGTGGACCGACGAAGACCAACTGGTGCTGGAACGTGTGCAGTACGTGCAGGGCCCGGTGATCCTGGCGATCAACAAGACCGACCGCATCGAGGACAAGGCCGAGCTGATGCCGCACCTGACCTGGTTGCAGGAACAGTTGCCGAATGCCGAGATCGTTCCGGTGTCGGCCCAGCAGGGCCACAACCTGGAAGCCCTGGAAGGCCTGATCGCCAAGCACCTGCCGGAAAACGATCACTTCTTCCCGGAAGACCAGATCACCGACCGCAGCAGCCGTTTCCTCGCCGCCGAACTGGTGCGCGAGAAGATCATGCGCCAACTGGGTGCCGAGCTGCCGTACCAGATCACCGTGGAAATCGAAGAGTTCAAGCAGCAGGGCAAGACCCTGCACATTCATGCCTTGATCCTCGTCGAGCGCGATGGCCAGAAGAAAATCATCATTGGCGACAAGGGTGAGCGCATCAAGCGCATCGGCATGGAAGCGCGCAAGGACATGGAGCTGCTGTTCGACTCCAAGGTCATGCTCAACCTGTGGGTCAAGGTCAAAGGCGGTTGGTCCGACGACGAGCGCGCCCTGCGTTCGCTGGGCTACGGCGACCTGTAACTCCTGCGAGCGCTTTGCGCTCAATCGCGAGCAAGCTCGCTCCTACAAGGGAGCGGGTGTGCTGCTCGCGATAATTCCGGACCTGTCACTTTCTCAAGCCTTGAGATCCCCCGACACCTATGTCCAGTAACCCTCCCATCGGCCAGCCCGCTTACGTCCTGCACAGTCGCGCCTATCGCGAGAGCAGTGCGTTGGTGGACTTCCTCACGCCCCAAGGGCGGCTGCGCGCGGTGTTGCGTGGCGCGCGCGGCAAGGCCGGGACCCTGGCACGGCCGTTCGTGCCGCTGGAAGTGGAGTTTCGTGGGCGCGGCGAGCTGAAAAACGTCGGGCGCATGGAAAGCGCGGGAACCTCCACCTGGCTTAATGGCGAGGCGCTGTTCAGCGGCCTCTACCTCAACGAATTGCTGATCCGCCTGCTGCCCGCCGAAGATCCGCATCCGGCGATCTTCGAGCACTATGCAGCGACCTTGCTGGCGTTGGCCGAGGGCAGGGCCCTCGAACCCTTGCTGCGTGCCTTCGAGTGGCGCCTGCTGGACGACCTGGGCTACGGTTTTGCCCTGGACACGGATATCCACGGCGCGCCGATTGAGGCGCAGGGCATGTATCGCCTGCAGGTGGATGCCGGCCTGGAGCAGGTTCAGCTGTTGCAACCGGGCCTGTTCAACGGCACCGAGCTGCTGGCCATGGCGCAAGCCGACTGGAGCGCCCCCGGGGCGCTGGCGGCGGCCAAGCGCCTGATGCGCCAGGCGCTGGCGGTGCACCTGGGCGGTCGGCCATTGGTCAGTCGCGAATTGTTTCGCAAGCCCTAGTCGTCCCATTACGCCAATACGCTCGAATCCTGCCTGGCTTGCTCGTGCGGCCGAACGCCGGCAGTTATTTTCGCCAGCGGACACTATATGCTGTGCACCGAATCTCTAACTCCTCAGGAGCGCTTCCGTGACCACCAGCAATCGCATTCTTCTTGGCGTGAACATCGACCACGTAGCCACCCTGCGTCAGGCCCGGGGTACCCGTTACCCTGACCCGGTCAAGGCGGCGCTGGACGCGGAAGAGGCGGGGGCCGACGGCATTACCGTGCACCTGCGCGAGGACCGCCGGCATATCCAGGAGCGCGACGTGCTGCTGCTCAAGGACGTGCTGCAAACCCGCATGAACTTCGAGATGGGCGTCACCGAGGAAATGATGGCGTTCGCCGAGCGCATCCGTCCGGCGCACATCTGCCTGGTTCCGGAAACCCGCCAGGAGCTGACCACCGAAGGCGGCCTGGATGTCGCCGGGCAGGAGGCGCGGATCAAGGCGGCGGTAGAACGCCTGTCGAAGATCGGCGCCGAAGTCTCGCTGTTCATCGACGCCGATGAGCGGCAGATCGCGGCCTCTCGCCGCGTGGGCGCACCTGCCATCGAGTTGCACACCGGGCGTTACGCCGATGCCGAAACGCCGAGCGAGGTGGCCGAGGAGCTGCAACGCGTGGCCGATGGCGTGGCGTTCGGCCTGGGCCAGGGCCTGATCGTCAATGCCGGCCACGGCCTGCATTACCACAACGTCGAGGCGGTCGCGGCGATCAAGGGCATCAACGAGCTGAACATCGGCCATGCGCTGGTGGCCCATGCGCTGTTCGTCGGCTTCAAGGGTGCGGTGGCGGAGATGAAGGCGCTAATCCTGGCGGCGGCCAGGTAACAGTCTTTGATGCTATCGCGAGCAAGCTCGCTCCTACAGGGTTGGCGGCGTGCACGGAAATAGTGGCCTCCGTCTATCTCTGTAGGAGCGAGCTTGCTCGCGATGCGGTTTAAAGCGGCGGGGTTTCCTGGGTCGGCTTGGTCTTGTCCACGCCCGGCACATGCAGATTGCCTTCGGCCACCTGGTCGCCTTCCAGCTGCGGCTGTGTGACCCAGGTCAGGATGTCGTAGTAACGACGGATGTTGGCGACGAAATGCACCGGCTCGCCGCCCCGGGCGTAGCCATAGCGGGTCTTGCTGTACCACTGCTTCTGTGAAAGACGCGGCAGCATTTTCTTCACGTCCAGCCACTTGTTCGGGTTCAGCCCTTCCTTTTGCGCCAGCTTGCGGGCGTCGTCCAGGTGGCCGCTGCCGACGTTGTAGGCGGCGAGGGCGAACCAGGTGCGGTCCGGCTCTTCGATCTTGTCGTCCAGTTGATCCTTCATGTACGCCAGGTACTTGGCGCCGCCCTGGATGCTTTGCTTGGCATCCAGGCGGTTGGACACGCCCATGGCCTGGGCGGTGTTCTGGGTCAGCATCATCAGGCCACGTACGCCGGTCTTGGAGGTGACGCTCGGTTGCCACAAGGATTCCTGGTAGCCAATGGCCGCCAGCAGGCGCCAGTCGACCTTTTCTTCCTTGGCCGAGGCCTTGAAGTGTTTCTCGTATTTGGGCAGGCGCTGCTGCAGGTGCTGGGCAAAGGTGTAGGCGCCGACATAACCGAGGACGTCCACGTGCCCGTAATAACGGTCCTTCAGGCGCTGCAGGGTGCCGTTCTTCTGCACCTTGTCGAGGAAGTCGTTGATTTCGTTGAGCAGGCTGTTGTCTTCGCCGGCGGCCACGGCCCAGCTCTGGTTGCGGGCATCGCCCAGGTCGAAGGCGACGCGGATATTGGCGAAATACACCTGGTTCATCGCCACTTCGTTGGAATCCACCAGGGTCAGGTCGATCTGCCCTTCGTCGACCATGCGCAGCAGGTCGACCACTTCGACCTCGTCGGACTCTTCATATTGAATGCCGGGGTATTTCAGCTTGAGTTCGGCCAGTTGCTCGGCGTGGGTGCTGCCCTTGAGCACCATGATCTTCTTGCCTACCAGGTCGCCCGCATCGGTGGGGCGGGACTGGCCGTTGCGGTAGATGACCTGCGGGGTGACTTCCAGGTAGGTGTGGGAAAACCTGACTTGCTGCTTGCGTTTCTCGCTGCTGACCAGACCGGCAGCAGCCAGCACCGGGCCGTTAGGTTTACCCAGCTGGTCGAAGAGGTCGTCGAGGTTGTCCGCGGTTTCGATCTTCAGCGTCACCCCCAGATCGTCGGCGAAGCGTTTCACCAGCTCGTATTCGAAGCCGGTTTCACCATTGCGATCCTGAAAGTAGGTGGCCGGGCTGTTACGGGTGACCACCCGCAGCACGCCATCCTCCTTTACTCGCTCCAGTGTGCTGGGTTTCTCAACGCAGGCACTGAGCATCAGGAAGAGTCCGGTTGCGATGAGCCATCGGGCACAGCGCGGACGTAAAGCCATTGGGGAAAACATCTGCGCAGTATACGCAAAGGACAACAACCGCCATATCTCGACAGCGAAGGGCTTGTCTGCTAGAGGTCCCGGCCCCCGGCCAAAGCCCTCGGGAGTGGGCCTTCGCGGCTTGCCGAGAGGGTTCAAATAACCCTTCCGAAGGGGCCGGATAAGCCTTTGTCGCAGGGGGCTGCGCACGGGCCGACGTCTGGCCGTGCTCGGGCGTGCCGTTTCGGGTGCCGTCGCGGGCGGTTTAGGCTAGAATGCACGGCCTCAAAGCACACCCCCTTCCCGAGGCTGTCCCGAAGATGTTGATCCTGCGCGGCGCTCCTGCCCTTTCTGCCTTTCGCCACAGCAAACTCCTTGAGCAACTGAGCCAGAAGGTTCCAGCTGTCAGTGGCCTGTATGCTGAATTCGCTCACTTCGCCGAAGTTACCGGCGTCCTGACCGGCGACGAACAGCAGGTGCTTGCGCGCCTTCTGAAGTACGGCCCAAGCGTACCGGTGCAAGAACCTACCGGTCGTCTGTTCCTGGTGCTGCCGCGTTTCGGCACCATCTCGCCATGGTCGAGCAAGGCCAGCGATATCGCCCGCAACTGCGGCCTGAGCAAGATCCAGCGCCTGGAACGCGGTATTGCCTTCTACGTGGCCGGTGAATTCAGCGACGCGCAAGCGCAGTTGATCGCCGACACCCTGCACGACCGCATGACCCAGATCGTGCTGGGCAACCTGGAACAGGCTGCCGGCCTGTTCAGCCATGCCACGCCGAAGCCGCTGACCGCCATCGACATCCTCGGTGGTGGCCGCGCCGCGCTGGAGCAGGCCAACACCGAGCTGGGCCTGGCCCTGGCCGAAGACGAAATCGATTACCTGGTCAACGCCTTCCAGGGGCTCAAGCGCAACCCGCACGACATCGAACTGATGATGTTCGCCCAGGCCAACTCCGAGCACTGCCGCCACAAGATCTTCAACGCCAGTTGGGATATCGACGGCCAGAGCCAGGAAAAAAGCCTGTTCGGCATGATCAAGAACACCTATCAGATGCACAACGAAGGTGTGCTGTCGGCCTACAAGGACAACGCGGCGGTCATCGTCGGTTCCGTTGCCGGGCGCTTCTACCCGAATCCGGATACCCGCCAGTACGGCGCGGTGCAGGAGCCGGTGCACATCCTGATGAAGGTCGAGACCCACAACCACCCGACCGCCATCGCGCCATTCCCGGGGGCCTCCACCGGTTCCGGCGGCGAGATTCGCGACGAAGGCGCGACCGGTCGCGGCGCCAAGCCGAAAGCCGGCTTGACCGGTTTCACCGTGTCCAACCTGCAGATCCCGGGCTTCGAACAGCCATGGGAAAAGCCGTACGGCAAGCCCGAGCGCATCGTCGACGCCCTGGACATCATGATCGAAGGCCCGCTGGGCGGCGCGGCGTTCAACAACGAATTCGGCCGTCCGGCCCTGACCGGCTACTTCCGTACCTTCGAACAGTCCATCAACACCCCGCGCGGTGAAGAAGTTCGCGGTTACCACAAGCCGATCATGCTGGCGGGCGGCATGGGCAACATCCGCGCCGAACACGTACAGAAAGGCGAGATCACCGTCGGCTCCAAGCTGATCGTCCTCGGCGGCCCGGCGATGCTCATCGGCCTGGGCGGCGGCGCTGCTTCCTCCATGGCCACCGGCACCAGCTCGGCCGACCTGGATTTCGCCTCGGTACAGCGTGAAAACCCGGAAATGGAACGCCGTTGCCAGGAAGTCATCGACCGCTGCTGGCAGCTGGGCGACAAGAACCCGATCAGCTTCATCCACGACGTCGGCGCGGGCGGCCTGTCCAACGCCTTCCCGGAGCTGGTCAACGATGGCGGCCGTGGCGGTCGCTTCGAACTGCGCAATATTCCGAACGACGAGCCGGGCATGGCCCCGCACGAAATCTGGTCCAACGAATCCCAGGAACGTTACGTCCTGGCCGTCGGCGCCGCTGATTTCGAACGCTTCCAGGCCATCTGCGAGCGTGAGCGCTGCCCGTTCGCGGTCGTCGGCGAAGCCACTGCCGAGCCGCAACTGACCGTGACCGACAGCCACTTCGGCAACAGCCCGGTGGATATGCCGCTGGAAGTGCTGCTGGGCAAGGCTCCGCGCATGCACCGTTCGGCCGTTCGCGAGACTGAACTGGGCGACGATTTCGATCCGGCCAACCTGGACATCGCCGAAAGCATCGAGCGCGTCCTGCATCACCCGGCCGTGGCCAGCAAGAGCTTCCTGATCACCATCGGCGACCGCACCATCACCGGCCTGGTGGCCCGTGACCAAATGGTCGGCCCGTGGCAGGTTCCGGTGGCCGACGTTGCCGTCACCGCCACCAGCTTCGACGTCTACACCGGCGAAGCCATGGCCATGGGCGAGCGGACTCCGCTGGCGCTGCTGGACGCTCCGGCGTCGGGCCGCATGGCCATCGGCGAAACCCTGACCAACATCGCCGCTTCGCGCATCGAGAAGATCTCCGACATCAAGCTGTCGGCCAACTGGATGTCCGCTGCCGGTCACCCAGGCGAAGACGCTCGTCTGTACGACACCGTGAAAGCGGTTGGCATGGAGCTGTGCCCTGAGCTGGGCATTACCATCCCGGTGGGCAAGGACTCCATGTCCATGGCCACTCGCTGGAACGACAAGGGCGTCGACAAGAGCGTGACCTCGCCGCTGTCGCTGATCGTGACCGGTTTCGCGCCTGTGGCCGACATCCGCCAGACCCTGACCCCGCAACTGCGCATGGACAAGGGCACCACCGATCTGATCCTGATCGACCTCGGTCGCGGCCAGAACCGCATGGGCGCCTCGATCCTCGCCCAGGTGCACGGCAAGCTCGGCAAGCAGGCTCCGGACGTCGATGACGCCGAAGACCTGAAAGCCTTCTTCGCGGTGATCCAGGGCCTCAACGCCGACGGTCACCTGCTGGCTTACCACGACCGTTCCGACGGTGGTCTGCTGACCAGCGTGGTGGAAATGGCCTTCGCCGGTCACTGCGGCCTGAACCTGAACCTCGACGCCCTGGCCGAGACCTCGACCGAGATCGCCGCCATCCTGTTCAACGAAGAACTGGGTGCGGTGATCCAGGTGCGCCAGGACGCGACCCCGGGCGTGCTGGCGCAATTCAGCGCCGCCGGCCTGGGCGACTGCGTGGCGGTAATCGGCCAGCCGGTCAACAACGGCCATATCAACATCAGCTTCAACGGCGAAAGTGTCTTCGCCGGCGAGCGTCGCCTGTTGCAGCGCCAGTGGGCTGAAACCAGCTACCAGATCCAGCGCCTGCGCGACAACGCCGACTGCGCCGAGCAGGAATTCGACGTCCTGCTGGAAGAAGACAACCCGGGCCTGAGCGTCAAGCTGAGCTTCGACGTCAATCAGGACGTCGCCGCGCCTTACATCAAGAAAGGCGTGCGCCCTCAGGTGGCGGTGCTGCGCGAGCAGGGCGTCAACGGCCAGGTGGAAATGGCCGCGGCGTTCGACCGCGCTGGCTTCAACGCGATCGACGTGCACATGAGCGACATCCTCGCCGGTCGCGTCGACCTCAACGACTTCAAGGGCATGGTCGCCTGCGGCGGCTTCTCCTACGGCGACGTACTCGGCGCCGGCGAGGGCTGGGCCAAGTCGGCGCTGTTCAACAGCCGTGCCCGCGACGCCTTCCAGGGCTTCTTCGAGCGCAACGACACCTTCACCCTCGGCGTGTGCAACGGTTGCCAGATGATGTCCAACCTGCACGAGCTGATCCCGGGCAGCGAGTTCTGGCCGCACTTCGTGCGCAACCGTTCCGAACAGTTCGAGGCCCGTGTGGCGATGGTCCAGGTCCAGGAGTCGAATTCGATCTTCCTGCAGGGCATGGCCGGTTCGCGGATGCCGATCGCCATCGCCCACGGCGAAGGCCATGCGGAATTCGAAAGCGCAGAAGCGCTGCTCGAAGCCGACCTGTCCGGTTGCGTGGCCCTGCGCTTCGTCGACAACCACGGCAAGGTCACCGAAAGCTACCCGGCCAACCCGAACGGCTCGCCGCGCGGGATCACCGGCCTGACCAGCCGCGACGGTCGCGTCACCATCATGATGCCGCACCCTGAGCGGGTATTCCGTGCCGTGCAGAACTCCTGGCGTCCGGAAGAGTGGAACGAAGATGCGGCGTGGATGCGCATGTTCCGTAACGCTCGCGTGTGGGTGAACTAAGGCCCGTGTACAAGCTCAGCTTTTTCGTCCCGCCCAGCCACGTGGAAGTGGTCAAGAACGCCGTATTCGCCGCCGGCGGCGGACGGATCGGCGCTTACGACCAGTGTGCGTGGCAGGTGCTGGGCCAGGGCCAGTTCCGCCCGTTGGACGGCAGCCAGCCGTTTCTCGGGCAGACCGGCCAGGTCGAGCAGGTGCAGGAATGGAAAGTCGAGCTGGTGGTGGCCGACGAGTTGATCCGCAGCGTGGTGATGGCCCTCAAGCAGAGCCATCCCTACGAGACACCGGCTTATGAAGTCTGGCGTCTGGAAGACTTCTAAGGCCCCGCCCATGAAAAAGCCCGCTGAACCGGTAACGGTCAGCGGGCTTTTTTGTGCCGGTTCGCCGCCACCCCCGTAGGAGCGAAGCTTGCTCGCGATAGCGCCCGTCCAGGCGCCATCTTCTTCACTGTGGACCTGATCGCGAGCAAGCTTCGCTCCTACAGCATGCGAGCCCGTCAGACCTTGGCGCTGACCTCGCTGCGGTTGATCAGGATATCCAGCGCCTGGCCCAGGCTCGCGGCCTTTTCCCCGATCAGCAGGTGCCAGACGCCATCGTCGAGCTGGCTCGAGCCCTGGCAGCCAAGGCTCTTCAGCTGATATTCCGACAGCGCCTTGTTGTCGCCCAGTTGCACCCGCAGGCGGGTCATGGCCACGCACTCCAGTTGCAGCACATTGTCGCTGCCACCGAAGGCGTCCAGCCATTTCACGGCTTCCTGGGGCGCGATGCTCACCGCTGCCGGTGCTTCGAAGGCCGCAGCGGCGGGGCCTGGCTGCTCCAGTGGCTTGCCGGCGCTGGGCATGGCCAGGCGAATTTCATCGGCGATGCTGTCGGCCAGCGGGCCGACCACCACTTGCAGGCTGCCGCCCTTGCCGGGACGCACCACGGCCATGGCGCCAAGGGCCTTGAGCTCGCTGTCCGATGCCTTGTTGCGGTCGGCCAGTTCCAGGCGCAGGCGGGTGGTGCAGGCGCCGACGGTGATCAGGTTGTCCGCGCCGCCCAGGGCCCGGATATAGGCACCGGCGCGCTGATTGTTGGTCATGGCGGCTTTTTCGGTACTTGGGGTGTCTTCGCGGCCCGGTGTTTTCAGGTTGAAGCGTTTGATGCAGAAGTCGAAGACCGTGTAGTAGATCACCGCATAGAGCAGGCCCACGGGAAATATCAGCCAGCCGTTGGTGGACTTGCCCCAGCCCAGGGCCATGTCGATGGCGCCGCCGGAGAAGGTGAAGCCCAGGTGAATATTGAGGAAGTTGGTCAGGCCCATGGCGAGGCCGGTCAGCAGGGCGTGCACCAGGTAGAGAAAGGGGGCGAGGAACATGAAGGCGAATTCCACCGGTTCGGTCACCCCGGTGAGGGCCGAGGTCAGGGCCATCGACAGCAGGATCCCGCCCATCACCTTGCGCCGCTCCGGCAAGGCGTTGCGATACATCGCCAGGCAGGCGGCGGGCAGGCCGAAGATCATCATCGGGAACATGCCGGTCATGAACTGGCCGCCCTTGGGATCGCCGGCGAAGTAACGCGAGATATCCCCGGTGACCAGGGCGCCAGTGGTCGGATCGGTGAAGTTGCCGAAGACGAACCAGGCCATGTTGTTGAGGATGTGGTGCAGGCCGGTGACGATCAGCAAGCGGTTGAACACACCGAAGACGAAGGCGCCGAAGCTGCCGCTGTCCAGCAGCAGGGCGCCGAAGCTGTTGATGCCGTGCTGGATCGGCGGCCAGATCAGGCCGAACACTACCCCCAGGCCGACGGCGCTGAAGCCGGTGACGATCGGCACGAAGCGCCGCCCGCCAAAGAACGCCAGGTATTCCGGCAGCTTGATGTCCTTGAAGCGGTTGTACAGGGCGCCGCCCAGCAGGCCGCTGATGATCCCGGCGAGCATGCCCATGTTGATGCTGGCATCGAGCACCTTGAGGGTCGCCACCATCACCAGGTAACCGATGGCGCCGGCCAGGCCGGCGGTGCCGTTGTTGTCCTTGGCGAAGCCCACGGCGATGCCGATGGCGAAGATCAGCGCCAGGTTGGCGAAGATGGTCTGGCCGGCATCGTGGATGATCGCGATGTTCAGCAGGTCGGTGTCGCCCAGGCGCAGCAGCAGGCCGGCGATCGGCAGGATCGCGATCGGCAGCATCAGGGCCCGGCCCAGGCGCTGCAGGCCTTCGATGAATAATTGGTACATGGCGTGTCTCCCGGTGTTCTTGTTGTTCAGCTCAGGGGCCAGTGTTGGTGGCAGGCATGGCGCACCGCCGAGGCACTGCTCAGGTTCAGCAGGTCGTGGCTGAGGCGCTGGCATTCGGCGGCGTCCAGCTGGCGGACCCGCTCCTTGATCTCGCCCACTTGCGGCGGGCTCACCGACAGCTCGCTGACCCCCAGGCCGACCAGCACCGGCGTCGCCAGCGGATCGGAGGCCAGGGCGCCGCATACCCCGACCCAACGCCCATGCCTGGCCGCGCCGGCGCAGGTCTGGGCGATCAGCCGCAGCAGCGCCGGGTGCAGCGCATCGACCCGCGCGGCCAGGCCGGCATGGTCACGGTCCATGGCCAGGGTGTATTGCGACAGGTCGTTGGTGCCGATGGAGAGGAAATCGGCGTATTCGGCCAGTTGCTCGGCGAGCAGGGCGGCGGCCGGGACTTCGATCATCACCCCCAGCTCCGGGCGCTGGCCGATCCCCAGCTCGGCGCACAGGCAGTCGATGCGCTCGCGGATATGCAGCAGTTCGTCGAGCTCGCTGACCATCGGCAGCAGGATGCGGCAGCGTTGCAGTGGGCTGACCTGCAGCAGGGCACGCAGTTGCTGGTCCAGCAGTTCCGGGCGGGCCTGGGCCAGGCGAATGCCGCGCAGGCCCAGCACCGGGTTGGCTTCCACCGGCAACGGCAGGTAGTCCAGTTGCTTGTCGCCGCCGACGTCTATGGTGCGGATGATCACCGCCTTGTCGCCCATGGCATCGAGTACGGCCTGATAGGCCTGGCGCTGCTCCTGCTCATCGGGGGCGGTATGCCGGTCGACGAACAGAAACTCGGTACGCAGCAGGCCGACGCCGTCGGCGCCGTTGGCATGGGCGCCCTGGGCTTCCTGGCTGGAGGCGACATTGGCGGCGACTTCGATCGCCTGGCCGTCGAGGGTCCTGGCCGGCAGCTGGGCCTGTTGCTGTTGTTGCTCGCGCCGTTGCTGGCGCAGCAGATGGCTCTGCCGGACCTGTTCGATACGGGCGGTGTCCGGTGTCAGTTCCAGGCGACCCTGATCGGCGTTCAGCACCACCTGCTGGCCTTGAGCCACATCGACAAGCTCCGAGCCCAGGGCCACCAGGCAGGGCAGGCCCTTGCCCCGGGCCAGGATCGCTACGTGGGAGGTGGCGCCGCCGGCGGCCATGCACAGGCCAACGGCGCCTTGCTCGCTCAGTTGCAGCAGGTCGGACGGGGTCAGTTCGTGGGCTGCGACTATGGCGCCGGCCGGCAGCTGGTAATGCCAGGCTTCGCCGAGCAGGGCGCGCAGCACCCGTTGTTGCAGGTCGCGCAGGTCGTTGGTGCGTTCGGCGAGCAGGGCATTGCCCAGTTGCAGCAGGATCTCGCACTGTTCGCCGATGGCGTCGCTCCAGGCGTGGGTGGCGGCGCGTCCCTGGGCGATGCTCTGGCGGGCGGCGTCCAGCAGCGCCGGGTCTTCGAGCAGGGCCAGGTGGGCGGCGAAGATCGCTTCTTCCTGGTTGTCCTTGCGTTGCCGGGCGTGGTCCAGGGTGCCGCGAATGTCGCTGCGAACCTTTTCCAGGGCCTGGTCCAGCGCCTGCAGTTGTTCCTGGGGCAGGTGACCGCCACTGTCTTCGGGCAGGGTCATGGCGGTCAGGTGAAACAGCGGCCCGCAGACCAGTCCGGGGGCGGCGCAGACACCCTGGATCACCCCGGCTTCGGCGGGGCGCTGGGGTGTGGCGGCCTTCACCGCCGGCGCCGCGGCGTGGGCGTCTTCGGCCAGCGGCGTGGCGAGGGCGTCCAACAGTGCCAGCAGGGCGGTCTTGCAATCCTTACCCTGGCAGCTGACCCGCACCTCGTCCTGCTCGCCGACCCCCAGCCCCATCAGGCTGACCAGGCTGTCGCAGGACGCCGACTTGCCGTTGAAATGCAGTTGCGCCTTGCTGCTGAAACCCTGGGCGGTCTGGCGGATCAGCGCAGCGGGCCGGGCATGCAGGCCACCGCGGTGATTGACCCGGGTATGGCCTTCGACCTCGTCGGTCGAGGTGTCGCTGGCTTGCGCCTGGGCCCCATTGGTCGCGCGCGGAACGATGTGCAGCAGCGGTTCGCCGACTTTCACCGATTTCAGGGTGATGGGCAGGGCCTGGAAGTGTTCGCCGTTGGTCAGGATCATCAGACTGATCAGGCTTTTGCTGTTCCGCGCGACCTGGTCGAGGTCGAAGCGCAGCAGGGCCTGGCCGCTGCTGACCCGGGCGCCTTCCTGCACCAGCATGGAGAAACCCTCGCCTTGCAGTTGGACAGTGTCCAGGCCCAGGTGCAGCAGCAGTTCCGCGCCATTGTCGGCACGCAGGGTCACTGCGTGGCCGGTGCGGGCGGCATGCACCACTACGCCGGCGCACGGGGCATGCAGGGTGTTGTTCAGCGGGTCGATGGCGATCCCGTCGCCCATGGCGCCGCTGGAAAACACCAGGTCGGGGACCCTGGCGAGGGTGAGCACCGGGCCGCTCAAGGGAGCGCCGAGCGTCAGGTCTTTATTGTTGTTGTGCATGGCGCAGTACTCATCCGTTGAAGGAAAGGCTCAGTGGGTGCGGGTCACTTTGCTCAGGTGCCGTGGCTGGTCCGGGTCCATGCCGCGGGCCTCGGCAAGGCTTGCGGCCATGCCGTAGAAACTCTGGATCGCCAGGATCGGATCGAGCGCCGGGTGTTCGGCCCGGCTCAGGGTCAGGTCGCGCTCGGCGATGTCGTCCGGCGCCGCCAGCAGCACCCGGGCGCCACGCTGGCGCATGTCGGCGGCGAGGCTGATCAGGCCGGCCTGTTCCGCTCCCCGTGGGGCGAACACCAGCAGCGGGTAGTTGTCGCCGATCAGCGCCATCGGGCCGTGGCGAACTTCCGCGCTGCTGAAGGCTTCGGCCTGGATCGCCGAGGTTTCCTTGAGTTTCAGCGCGGCTTCCTGGGCGATGGCAAAACCGGCGCCGCGGCCGATCACCATCAGCCGCTGGCTATCGCGCAGGGCCTCGACGGCCGGGCTCCAGTCCTGGATCGCGGCTTCGCGCAGTCCCTGGGGCAGGGCGAGGCCGGCTTCCAGCAATTGCGCGTCCTGTTTCCAGTGGGCGATCAGGCGGGCGCTGGCGCTGAGGGTGGCGATAAAGCTCTTGGTCGCCGCCACGCTGCGTTCGGCGCCGGCGTGCAGCGGCAGGCAGAACTCGCTGGCGGCTTCCAGCGGGCTGTCCTGGGCGTTGACCATGGCCACGCTCAAGGCCCCGCGTTTGCGCAGCAGCCGCATGCTGTTGACCAGGTCGGGGCTCTGCCCGGACTGGGAAAAGGCGAATGCCGCCTGGCCGCTGACCCGCAGCGGCGCCTGTTGCATGGTCACCACCGACATCGGCAAGGACGCGACCGGGAAGCCCAGCTGCTGCATGGTCAGGTAGGCGAAGTAGCTGGCGGCGTGGTCGGAGCTGCCGCGGGCGACGGTCATCACCACTTGCGGCGGCTGGCGGTTCAGGCGCCCGGCCACTTCGATCAGTTGCGGGTCCAGGTGCTGCAACTGGCCTTCGACGGCCGCGGCAGAGGACAGCGCCTCCTCAAGCATTTTTGAAGTCAATGTCTTCTCCTTCGACCATGACGGCGGTCAGTGTGAGTGAGCGATCCAGGCACACGCAGTCGGCCCAGCTGCCGACCTGCAAACGTCCGCGTTCGGCCAGGCCGAGATAATCGGCGGGAAACTGTGACAAGCGTTGCGAAGCTTCGGCCAGGGGCAGGCCGATCTTCACCAGGTTGCGCAAGGCCTGATCCATGGTCAGGGTGCTGCCGGCCAGGGTGCCGTCCGGCAGGCGCACGCCGCCCAGGCATTTGGTCACGGTGTGGCTGCCGAGCTTGTATTCGCCGTCCGGCATGCCGGCGGCCGCGGTGGAGTCGGTCACGCAGTACAGGCAGGGGATCGAGCGCAGGGCCACGCGCATGGCGCCGGGGTGCACGTGCAGCAGGTCGGGGATCAGTTCCGCGTACTGGGCGTGGGCCAGGGCGGCGCCGACTATGCCCGGCTCGCGGTGATGCAGCGGGCTCATGGCGTTGTACAGGTGGGTGAAGCTGGTGGCCCCGGCGTCGAGCGCGGCCACGCCTTCCTCGTAGCTGCCCAGGGTGTGGCCGATCTGCATGCGGATGCCGCGGGCGCTGAGGGCGCGGATCAGCGCGTCATGGCCGGCGATTTCCGGGGCGATGGTGATCACCCGGATCGGCGCCAGGCGCAGATAGGCCTCGACTTCGGCCATCAGCGCGGTATGGGCGAAATTGGGCTGGGCACCGAGCTTGCCTGGATTGATATACGGACCTTCCAGGTGCACGCCGAGCACCCGGGCGCTGCCGCTGGGGCGCTGCTCGCAATATTCGCCGATGGCGCCCAGGACCCGGGTGATCTCCTCGGTCGGTGCGGTCATGGTGGTGGCCAGCAGCGAGGTGGTGCCAAAGCGTACGTGGGTGCGGGTGATGGTCTCGAACGCCGGGGCGCCTTCCATGATGTCCTTGCCGCCGCCGCCATGCACATGCAGGTCGATGAAGCCTGGCAGCAGGTAGGGCAGGTTGTTGTCCGCCGGGTCGCAGGGGCTGCCTTCGATGCCGGTGACCTTGCCGTCCCGGTGGTTCAGGTGGCCGCGAATCCAGCCTTGCGGGGTGAGGATGTTGTATTCGGACATGGGCTGCTCTCTGGGACGGGTTCTTGGCGACTCGGCGGCCTGGCTCAGCGGCCTGGTTTAGCGACGCAGCTCGGCGACGAAGTCGTAGTAGTCGTTGCGGCAATAGGTGTCGGTGACTTCGATCGGGGTGTTGTCTTCGAGGTAGCCGACACGGGTCATCAGCAGCATCGCGGTGCCGGGGGCGATGCCCACCAGGGCGGCGAACTCGGCGGAGGCGTTGATCGCCTGGATGTGCTGCAGGGCTCGGACCACCGGGCGGCCGATGCCATCGAGGTAGGCGTAGAGCGAATCGCCGATGGCGTCCGGCTGGGCAATGATCGAGGCCGGCAGGGTGCTCATTTCGATCGCCATCACCGTGTCGTCGGCTTTGCGCAGGCGCTTGAGGCGCGCCACCTTGTCGTTCGGCGACAGGCCGAGGCGGATCAGTTCTTCGTGGGTCGGCGTGGTGATTTCCCGCTCCAGCCATTGGGAGCCGGGGACGAAGCCCTTGAGGCGGAGCATTTCGCTGAAGCCGGACAGCCGCGACAACGGTTGTTCCAGGCGTGGGGTGATGAAGGTGCCGGAGCCCTGGCTGCGACGGATCAGGCCTTGTTCGAACAGCACTTCCAGGGCCTTGCGCGCGGTGACGCGGGAGATGTTGAGCATCTCGCTCAGGTTGCGTTCCGAGGGCAGGGCCTGTTCGGCTTTCCACTGGCCGGCATGGATCGCGGCTTCAAGGTTGCGCGCCAGTTGCAGGTACAGCGGGGTCGGCTGGGTATCGTCGGGGCGCAGGGCCAGGATGTGGTTCATCTGTCGAGGTTCCGATGCGTTATTGGTTTGTTGTCGCCCGGTAATGTGGCGAAAACTAATACCACTTAAATACCATGTCAACGCCAGTACTACGGCGATGGCGCGCGAGAACGGGAGCTTTATGGGGGTTGGCGGGCTTGGTTTGGGAAAGTGGTATTAGGGCGGTCTGGCCATGAATGCGAAAATCGCAGGGGCGGCGGTTCTTCGAGGGGGAATTGGTATTCACCTTTCGAAGCCGGCGCGGCCTGCGATTTTTTTTGTAACTGAGGTGTTTTAGCGGCGTTTCAGCGAGGAATCAGGGGCGGATTTCGATCATCGTGCCGTCCGGGACCAGGCCCCAGACTTCGCGCATGTCGACGTTGCGCATGGCAATGCAGCCATCGGTCCAGTCCAGGGTGTGGAAGTACTGCTCGGGGTAGTCTTCGCTGTCCGGGGTGCCGTGGATCATGATCATGCCGCCGGGCTCCACGCCCTCGCGGCGCGAACGCGCGGAATCGCTGATGTTCGGGTAGGAAATATGCATGGCCAGGTTGAAGCGGTCGCTGGTCTTGCGCCAGTCCAGCCAGTAGAAGCCTTCCGGCGTGCGCTTGTCGCCTTCCATGAGCTTCGGCCCCTTGGGCTGTTTGCCCAGGGAAATGCGGTAGGTCTTGAAGGGTTTGCCGTCGTTGATCAGTTGCAACTGATGGGCCGACTTGAGGACCAGGACTTTCTCGATGACCTTGCCGTCCAGGGTATCCGTCGCGGAGGCGTGGGAGACAGCGATAACCGAGCAGCAGAAAAGAGCGAGCAACCAGCGCATTGAAACGATATCCCTAAGAGTACACAGGTGCCGCGTACGTTTTGTTGTTTAAGTGAGGGCCGGCTGAGCCAGGGGCGGAATGGACTCGGAGCGCACGGGGTATTGCTCGTTCCGCCGGTCAGCGAAGAAACATTCTAAGGTACGTCCGACCGTGCGAAAAGCCAGCTCGGACCAGGGAATGTCGGCTTCTTCGAAAAGCCGGACTTCCAGGCTCTCTTCGCCGGCGGCGAAATCCAGGTCCGCCAGCTCGGCGCGGAAGAAGACATGCACCTGGCTGATGTGCGGGACGTCGATCAGGGTATAGATGCTCAGGTTGCGGACCCGGGCGCAGGCTTCCTCGAACGTCTCGCGAATCGCCGCCTGTTCGACGGTCTCGCCGTTCTCCATGAAACCGGCCGGCAGCGTCCAGTAACCACGGCGCGGCTCGATCGCGCGCCGGCACAGCAGCACCTGGGTGCCCCAGGTCGGCAGGCAGCCGGCGACTATGTTCGGGTTCTGGTAATGGATGGTCTGGCAGTTGTCGCAGACAAAACGCAGGCGCGAATCGCCTTCGGGAATGCGCTGGGTGACCGGGTGACCGCACTGGCTGCAGAATTTCATGCTGGGTATCCGAAAAGGCTGCGCCTATCTTGGCGTGCACGGGGCTTTGTCGGCAAGTTGTCGTTACGCGACATGGCGTGGATCGGGGGTTGGGCGGTCGGTTTGTTTGGTGCATGATGCAAGGTAGTCGACAGATCGAGAAGACTCATGCTGGACGAGCTACTGCACCGGGTAAGCAACCATACGCCGCGACCGCTGGAGACGGATCGACGTTTCCCCGAGGCTGCCGTACTGGTGCCCATTACCCGCAGTGACGAGCCTGAGCTGGTGCTGACCCTGCGCGCCAAAGGATTGTCCACCCACGGCGGCGAAGTAGCCTTCCCCGGCGGCCGCCGCGACCCGGAAGATCCCGACCTGGTTTTTACCGCCCTGCGCGAAGCCGAAGAGGAAATCGGCCTGCCCCCGGGGCTGGTGGAAGTGATCGGCCCTTTGAGCCCGCTGATTTCCCTGCACGGGATCAAGGTCACGCCTTATGTCGGGGTGATTCCCGATTATGTCGAGTACCTGGCCAATGACGCCGAGATCGCCGCGGTATTCAGCGTGCCGCTGGAGTTTTTCCGCCAGGACCCGCGCGAACATACCCACCGCATCGATTATCAGGGCCGCAGCTGGTATGTGCCGAGCTACCGCTTCGGCGAGTACAAGATCTGGGGCCTGACAGCGATCATGATCGTCGAGCTGATCAACCTGCTGTATGACGCCAAGATCAGCCTGCACCAACCGCCCAAAAGCTTTATCAATATTTGAAGCCATCGCTCGTATGGCCTGAACCCTGCTGTGTACCTGAACCTGCCTGGCCTTGAGGACAACAATATGAAATACCGCCTGGGCGACGCCCGCGTCGAAACCCATCCGCAAAGCTGGGTCGCACCCAATGCCACGCTGGTGGGCAAGGTCAAGCTGGAGGAGGGGGCCAACGTCTGGTTCAACGCGGTGCTGCGTGGCGACAACGAGCTGATCCTGATCGGCAAGGACAGCAACGTGCAGGATGGCACGGTGATGCACA
Source organism: Pseudomonas sp. RW409 (assembly GCF_003184125.1). Classification (NCBI taxonomy): domain Bacteria; kingdom Pseudomonadati; phylum Pseudomonadota; class Gammaproteobacteria; order Pseudomonadales; family Pseudomonadaceae; genus Pseudomonas; species Pseudomonas sp. RW409. Next base: position 127,892 of record NZ_QHHP01000002.1, read on the forward strand.
CCGACATGGGCTTTCCGCTGACCATCGGCACCGGCGTGACCATTGGCCATAACGCCATGCTGCATGGCTGCACCGTCGGCGACTACAGCCTGATCGGCATCAACGCGGTGATTCTCAACGGCGCGAAGATCGGCAAGAACTGCATCATCGGCGCCAATTCGCTGATCGGCGAAGGCAAGGAAATCCCCGACGGTTCGCTGGTGATGGGCTCGCCGGGCAAGGTGGTCCGCGAGCTGACCGAGCAACAGAAGAAAATGCTCGAAGCCAGCGCCGCGCACTATGTGCATAATTCCCAGCGTTACGCCCGCGACCTGGCCGAGCAAGAATAATGACCACCCCCGAAAAACCCGTTCCCTCGCCCTGCGTGAGCATCTGCGCGCTGGACGATGACGATATCTGCACTGGCTGCCAGCGCACGGTGAGCGAGATCACCCGTTGGAGCCGCATGGACAACGCCGAGCGCCGCGAGGTGCTGGCGCTGTGTCATGAGCGCGCCAAGTCCAGCGGGCTGCTGTGGATGATCGGTACCCAGTCCGGCTAAACGGCTGTCGCGAGCAGCCTCGCCCCAGCCGGAGCGAGCCTGCCCGCGGTATCGGCGCCAGCTCCCGTCTGGTCCATCCCACCCACCTGAAGTACCCTGTGTGCCTTACTGACAGGTACTTTTCGCCCCATGCTCTTCCTGATCGCCTATATCGGCAGTGTCGTGCTGATCAACTACGCCTTTTCCACCGCTCCGCACCTGGACATCATCTGGTCGGCCTGGGGCGGGCTGGTGTTCGTCCTGCGGGACATGGTGCAGACCCGCTTCGGCCATGGCGCGCTCGTCGCCATGCTGGTGGCGCTGGTGCTGTCCTACGTGACCTCCGACCCGGCCATCGCCCTGGCCAGCGCCACGGCGTTCGCGGTCTCCGAGTGCATCGACTGGCTGGTGTTCAGCATCACCAAGCGCCCGCTGCACGACCGCCTGTGGATAAGTTCGGCGTTGAGCATTCCCCTGGACACCTTTATCTTTTTCGGACTGATCGACGCCTTGACCCCGGGCGTGATCCTCACGGCGCTGGGTTCGAAGTTCGCTGGCGTGACCGTGGTCTGGCTGGCCATGGCCTGGCGTGTGCGCAAGGCGGCGTGCGCCAGCTGAGGCCAAAGCGCGCGGTTCATGTAAAATGCCGCGCTTTCTTCCCCATGGGCCGCCCGCCTGGTGCGCGACCCTCGATGATCCGCTCCTTTTTGAGGACCTTCAGATGACCCGTATCGGAACTCCATTGTCGCCAACCGCGACCCGCGTTTTGCTGTGTGGCTGTGGTGAGTTGGGCAAGGAAGTGGTGATTGAGCTGCAACGCCTGGGCGTTGAGGTGATTGCCGTGGATCGCTACGCCAATGCGCCGGCGATGCAGGTCGCCCATCGCAGCCATGTGATCAACATGCTCGACGGTGCCGCGCTGCGTGCGGTGATCGAGGCGGAGAAGCCGCACTTCATCGTGCCGGAGATCGAAGCCATCGCTACCGCCACCCTGGTGGAGCTGGAGTCCGAAGGGTTCACCGTGATCCCGACCGCCCGTGCCGCCCAGTTGACCATGAACCGCGAAGGCATCCGTCGCCTGGCCGCCGAAGAGCTGGACCTGCCGACCTCGCCTTACCACTTCGCCGATACCTTCGAAGACTACCGCAAGGCGGTGGACGACCTGGGCTTCCCCTGCGTGGTCAAGCCGGTGATGAGTTCCTCGGGCAAGGGCCAGAGCCTGCTGCGCAGTGTCGACGACGTGCAGAAGGCCTGGGACTACGCCCAGGAAGGCGGGCGCGCCGGCAAGGGCCGGGTGATCATCGAGGGTTTCATCGATTTCGATTACGAAATCACCCTGCTGACCGTGCGCCATGTCGGCGGCACCACCTTCTGCGCGCCGGTCGGCCACCGCCAGGAGAAGGGCGACTACCAGGAATCCTGGCAGCCCCAGGCCATGAGCCCGAAAGCCCTGGCCGAGTCCGAGCGCGTGGCCAAGGCGGTGACCGAGGCCCTGGGTGGCCGTGGCCTGTTCGGCGTCGAACTGTTCGTCAAGGGTGATCAGGTCTGGTTCAGCGAAGTGTCGCCGCGTCCCCATGACACCGGCCTGGTGACCCTGATTTCCCAGGACCTGTCGCAGTTCGCCCTGCATGCGCGGGCGATCCTCGGCCTGCCGATCCCGTTGATCCGTCAGTTCGGCCCGTCGGCGTCGGCGGTGATCCTGGTGGAAGGCCAGTCGACCCAGACCGCTTTCGCCAACCTGGGCGCGGCCCTGAGCGAGCCGGACACGGCCCTGCGCCTGTTCGGCAAGCCTGAAGTCAACGGCCAGCGCCGCATGGGCGTGGCCCTGGCGCGCGACGAGTCGATCGAGGCCGCCCGGGCCAAGGCGACCCGCGCTTCCCAGGCGGTCGTAGTCGAGCTGTAAAAGCATCGCGAGCAAGCTCGCTCCTACAGGTTCGGCGCAGCCCTTGTAGGAGCGAGCTTGCTCGCGAAGCGATCTTTCAATCGACCTGGTTCAGGTCGTTATTGCGCGTTTCCTTCAGGCACAGCACAGCGATCAGGCTGAGCACCGCTGCCGCCGACACATAGCCGCCGACCCAGCTCAAGCCCCCCATCGCCACCAGCTTCTGGGCGAAGAAGGGTGCCGCCGAGGCGCCGACAATGCCGCCCAGGTTATAGGCCGCCGACGCGCCGGTATAACGCACGTGGGTCGGGAACAGCTCGGGCAGCAGGGCGCCCATCGGGGCGAAGGTCACGCCCATCAGGAACAGCTCGATGCACAGGAACAGCGCCACGCCCCAGGTCGAGCCCTGGGTCAGCAGCGGTTCCATGGTGAAGCCGGAGAGAATCGCCAGCAGGCCGCCGATGATCAGCACCGGCTTGCGTCCGTAACGGTCGCTGGCCCAGGCCGACAGCGGTGTGGCCGCGGCCATGAACAGCACCGCGAAGCACAGCAGGCCGAGGAAGGTTTCGCGGCTGTAGCCAAGGGTCGCGACGCCGTAGCTCAGCGAGAACACCGTCGAGATGTAAAACAGCGCGTAACACACCACCATCGCCGAAGCACCCAGCAATACCGGCAGCCAGTACTGGCTGAACAGCTCGACCAGCGGCATCTTGACCCGTTCCTGGCGGGCGATGGCGTTGGCGAATACCGGGGTTTCGTGGAGTTTCAGGCGCACATACAGGCCGACCAGCACCAGCGCGGCGCTGAGCAGGAACGGAATCCGCCAGCCCCAGGAGCGGAACTGCTCATCGCTCAGGCTCATGGCCAGGGTCAGGAACAGGCCGTTGGCCGCGAGAAAGCCGATCGACGGCCCCAGTTGCGGGAACATGCCGAACCAGGCGCGTTTGCCTTTCGGCGCGTTTTCCGTGGCGAGCAGCGCGGCTCCGCCCCATTCGCCGCCCAGCCCCAGGCCCTGGCCGAAACGCAGCAGGCACAGCAGGATCGGGGCCCAGGCGCCAATGCTGTCATAGCCTGGCAGCACGCCGATCAGCGTGGTGCACACGCCCATCAGCAGCAGCGATGCCACCAGGGTCGACTTGCGGCCGATCCGGTCGCCGAAGTGGCCGAACAGCGCCGAGCCCAGGGGGCGGGCGAGGAACGCGATGCCGAAGGTCAGGAAGGCCGAGAGCATCTGCGCGGTGCCGGACGTCTGCGGAAAGAATACCGGGCCGATCACCAGCGCGGCGGCGGTGGCATACACGTAGAAGTCGTAGAACTCGATGGCGGTGCCGATAAAGCTGGCGGTGGCCACGCGGCTGGCGGAGTTGGTCGGCTGGGCAGGCACGGAGGCGCTGTAAGTGGTGCTGGTCGTCATGCGGTTATCCCTGACAGTCATGTGCTCCATCGGAGCGAATTATTATGGTCGAACACCCAGGGATGTGGGTTTGGCGCGGGCGTGGCTCGGGGTGGGAGCGCAGCCTGCCAGAAGCGGGCAGAGCAGGGCAGAAGCCGCTGGGTGCGGGTAGCACGCGGGTGCTGCGGGGCTTGGGTAAGCGGATCGATTATAGGAAGGCCCCTAACGATTCAACAAGCAGGACTTGTCCCTGTAGCCCTGTAGCCGCTGCCGAGCCTGCGAGGCTGCGATCGGCGGCACAGCCGTCGTAAAACCAGGCGGCGCGGTATTTCAGGCGGATTGTTGTATCCCGGTTAGCGCCCGCTTCGTCGGAATGCCGCCCAGATCGATCGCAGCCTCGCAGGCTCGGCAGCGGCTACAGGGACGAGGGAGCACCTGGCTTGGTGTGCCAGATCAGCACGCGGCTGACCCGGTTTTCCTCGGTCTCGAGGATTTCCAGGCGGTAGCGGCCGATTTTCAGGCAGACGGCGCTGTCGGGAATGGTCTCCAGCGCTTCTGTGACCAGGCCGTTGAGGGTTTTCGGGCCGTCGCTGGGCAGGTGCCAGCCCAGGCTCTTGTTCAGCTCGCGAATCGAGGCGGCGCCTTCGATGACAAAGCGTCCGTCGGCCTGGGGATGGATATGCGGGTTGTCGAGGCTGTGTTCGCTTTCGAATTCGCCGACGATTTCTTCGAGGATGTCTTCCAGGGTGACGATGCCCAGCACTTCGCCGTACTCGTCCACCACCATGCCCAGGCGGCGCTGCTGCTTGTGGAAGTTCAGCAGTTGCAGCTGCAGCGGGGTGCTTTCCGGCACGAAGTAAGGTTCGTGGCAGGCCGCCAGCAGGGCCTCTTTGCTCAGGCTGGCATCCGGCAGCAGGTGGCGGATCTGGCGGGTATTGAGGACCGCCTCGACCTGGTTGATATCGCTATGGAACACCGGCAGGCGGGTGCGTTTGGACAGGCGCAGCTGCTCGATGATCTCGCCGATAGGCTCGTCCAGGTTGATCCCGTCGACTTCGCTGCGCGGGACCAGGATGTCATTGACGGTGATGTTGTCCAGGGCATGGATGCCCGACACCGGGTGCGGGCGGCCGTTGGAATGTTCCTCGGCGTCGTCCGGGTCGGCGGCCTGCTCGTCTTCGCTCTGCTTGACGGCGCCGGCCTTGCGGCTGAAGGGGCGCAGCAACAGCTGGCTGATGCTGTTGAGCAGCCAGGCCGCGGGGTAGATGATCTTCAGCGGCACGCCCAGCAGGGTATTGCCCAGGCTGAGGATGGCGTCCGGATAACGGGTAGCCAGGGTGCGCGGGAGGTAGTCGGCGAGTACCAGCAACACGCTGGTGGCGATCAGGCAGGCCAGCCACGGGCCGTTTTCCGCCCACTGCAGGAGCGCCAGCAAGGTGCTGATGATGACCGCCAGCACCCGGCACAGGGTGTTGCAGAGAATCAGGCTGTCGCGCGGAAAGCTCAGGCGCGCCAGCGGTTTGTCGCCGGAGCGCGAAGCAGTGCGCAGGGTCAGCAGGTGTTGCTGGGCGGCTTCGATGGCGGTGAACAGCCCCGACCACAGCACCAGCAAGGCCAGGACCACGAGCATCGGCTCTATGGGCAGGTTGTCCATTATCGCCGCTCGTCAGATATGCAGGATGTATTCACGGACCAGCTTGCTGCCGAAGTACGCCAGCATCAGCAGGCAGAAGCCGGCCAGGGTCCAGCGAATCGCCTTGTGTCCGCGCCAGCCGAGGCGGTTGCGGCCCCACAGCAGCACGCTGAACACCACCCAGGCCAGGCACGCCAGCAGGGTCTTGTGCACCAGGTGCTGGGCGAACAGGTTCTCGACGAACAGCCAGCCGGAGATCAGCGACAGCGACAGCAGGGTCCAGCCGGCCCAGAGGAAGCCGAACAGCAGGCTTTCCATGGTCTGCAGCGGCGGAAAGTTCTTGATCAGCCCGGACGGGTGCTTGTGCTTGAGCTGGTGGTCCTGCACCAGCAGCAACAGGGCCTGGAACACGGCGATGGTGAACATGCCGTAGGCAAGGATCGACAGCAGGATATGGGCGAGGATGCCCGGTTCTTCGTCGATCACCGGCACCGTGCCGGTGGGCACGAACTGCGCCAGCAGCACGGTCAGCGCCCCCAGCGGAAACAGCAGGACCAGCAGGTTCTCCACCGGAATGCGCGAGCAGGCCAGCAGGGTCAGGGCAATCACCGCGGCGGCGATCAGGCTGGCGGCGCTGAAGAAGTCCAGGCCCAGGCCCACGGGGGTCATCAGGTGGGTCAGGAGGCTGGCGCTGTGGGCGAGCAGGGCAAGGATGCCGAGCGAGACCAGCAGGCGCTTGTTCGTCTTGGCGGCTTGAGCCAGACGAGTGCCTTGATAGAGGGTCGCAGCGGCATAGAGACAGGCGGCGGCGAGGGTGGTTAGCAAGCTGGGTGACAAGGGGAGCATAAATCCTGTTAGGCAAGCCCGAAAGTCGTTGAGTTTGGCATAGAACCGCCACCACACGAAAGACCGCGCAACCAGACGGCGGCTGTGCGTCGCGCGCAGTCTTCGCTATAATCCGCGACCTGCCCACGGAGCACCCTTTATATAAGGGGCCCGAGCCGCCATTACCTCGGTCTACTTAGGGCCTGAAAGGATCGCGCATGTTTGAAAACCTAACCGACCGTCTCTCGCAGACGCTGCGCCATGTCACCGGCAAGGCCAAGCTGACCGAGGACAACATCAAAGACACCCTGCGCGAAGTGCGCATGGCGTTGCTCGAAGCCGACGTCGCCCTGCCGGTGGTCAAGGACTTCGTCAACTCGGTGAAGGAACGTGCCGTCGGCACTGAAGTGTCGCGCAGCCTGACTCCGGGCCAGGCGTTCGTGAAGATCGTCCAGGCCGAGCTCGAAAGCCTGATGGGTGCGGCCAACGAAGATTTGAACCTGAGCGCCGTGCCGCCTGCCGTCGTGCTGATGGCCGGTTTGCAGGGCGCCGGTAAGACCACCACCGCCGGCAAGCTTGCGCGCTTCCTTAAAGAGCGCAAGAAGAAGAGCGTGATGGTGGTATCCGCCGACGTGTACCGTCCGGCGGCGATCAAGCAGCTCGAAACCCTGGCCAATGACATTGGCGTGACCTTCTTCCCGTCCGACCTGAGCCAGAAGCCGGTCGCGATCGCCGAAGCGGCTATTAAAGAAGCCAAGCTCAAGTTCATCGACGTGGTCATCGTCGACACCGCCGGTCGTCTGCACATCGACGCCGACATGATGGACGAGATCCAGGCGTTGCACGCGGCGGTCAAGCCGGTGGAAACCCTGTTCGTGGTCGACGCCATGACCGGCCAGGACGCCGCCAACACGGCCAAGGCCTTTGGTGACGCGCTGCCGCTGACCGGTGTGATCCTGACCAAGGTCGACGGCGATGCCCGTGGCGGTGCCGCGCTGTCGGTGCGTGCGATCACCGGCAAGCCGATCAAGTTCATCGGTATGGGCGAGAAGAGCGAAGCGCTCGAGCCGTTCCACCCTGAGCGTATCGCTTCGCGCATCCTCGGCATGGGCGACGTGCTCAGCCTGATCGAGCAGGCCGAACAGACCCTCGACAAGGAAAAAGCCGACAAGCTGGCGAAGAAGCTGAAAAAAGGCAAAGGCTTCGACCTCGAAGACTTCCGCGATCAGCTGCAACAGATGAAGAACATGGGCGGCCTCGGTGGCCTGATGGACAAGCTGCCGAATATCGGTGGCGTGAACCTGGCGCAAATGGGCAATGCCCAGGGCGCGGCCGAGAAGCAGTTCAAGCAGATGGAAGCCATCATCAACTCCATGACCCCGGCCGAGCGCCGCGACCCTGAGCTGATCAGCGGTTCGCGCAAGCGTCGGATCGCCATGGGCTCCGGCACCCAGGTGCAGGACATCGGTCGCTTGATCAAGCAGCACAAGCAGATGCAGAAGATGATGAAGAAATTCTCCGCCAAGGGCGGAATGGCGAAAATGATGCGCGGCATGGGCGGAATGTTGCCCGGCGGCGGCATGCCGAAGATCTGAAGAATCCACGCCGGCAGCCATGCCGGCGTTTCCCGCGGGGACGCGGGACCTCCAGCAAACCCGCGCTTGGCGGGAGCTGACTCGCCGTTGTTGCCAACGGCCCTATAGCAAATCTGGATGGCAGCCGGTAGGCGCCGGAAAAAGTCATTTGCAAAAGTCCGGATATTCCTTAGAATATGCGGCCTTTCGGGCACCCATGCCCGCTGTGCATTTAGATTTGCAGCACCGACTACAGGAACGATGTTCACATGCTAACAATCCGTCTTGCCCTTGGCGGCTCCAAAAAGCGCCCGTTTTACCACTTGACCGTGACCGACAGCCGCAACCCACGCGACGGTTCGCACAAAGAACAAGTTGGCTTCTTCAACCCGATCGCTCGTGGTCAAGAAGTCCGCCTGTCCGTGAACCAAGAGCGCGTAGCCTACTGGCTGAGCGTTGGTGCACAACCGTCTGAGCGCGTTGCTCAGCTGTTGAAGGAATCGGCTAAGGCTGCAGCCTGAACCCTATGAACGCGACGCCTGCTCCTGCTGATGATTTGATCGTTATCGGCAAAATCTACTCTGTTCACGGCGTTCGCGGCGAAGTGAAGGTTTATTCCTTTACTGATCCGATAAAAAACCTGTTGGATTACAAAACCTGGACGCTCAAGCGCGAAGGTAGCGTGAAACAGGTTGAGCTGGTCAGCGGACGCGGGAATGAAAAATTCCTGGTCGCAAAGCTCAAGGGTCTCGATGATCGTGAAGAAGCGCGTCTTCTGGCCGGTTATGAGATCTGCGTGCCGCGCAACCTGTTCCCTGAACTGACCGACGGCGAGTACTACTGGTACCAGCTGCAAGGTCTCAAGGTCATCGACACTCACGGACAACTGTTCGGGAAGATCGATCACCTGCTGGAGACCGGCTCGAACGATGTAATGGTGGTCAAGCCTTGCGCTGGCAGCCTGGATGATCGCGAACGCCTGTTGCCCTATACCGAGCAATGCGTGTTGGCCGTCGACCTGGCAGCGGGCGAGATGAAGGTGGATTGGGACGCGGACTTCTGAACGTGGCTAGCCTGCGCGTAGAAGTGATCAGTTTGTTTCCCGAGATGTTTTCCGCCATCAGCGACTACGGCATAACCAGCCGCGCGGTGAAACAGGGGCTCTTGCAGCTGACCTGTTGGAATCCGCGAGACTACACCACGGATCGACATCACACTGTGGACGATCGCCCATTTGGCGGTGGCCCGGGCATGGTGATGAAGATCAAGCCCCTGGAAGATGCTCTGGTTCAGGCCAGGCAGGCAGCCGGGGAGGGCGCGAAGGTGATCTACCTGTCGCCCCAAGGCCGCAAACTGACTCAGTCGGCGGTACGCGAGTTGGCGAATGAGGATGCATTGATCCTGATTGCCGGTCGTTATGAAGGCATTGACGAGCGTTTTATTGAAGCTCATGTCGATGAAGAGTGGTCGATTGGCGACTATGTACTCTCCGGTGGCGAGCTGCCGGCGATGGTCCTGATTGATGCGGTTACGCGACTGCTGCCCGGAGCTTTAGGGCATGCGGATTCCGCGGAGGAAGATTCCTTCACGGATGGTCTGCTGGATTGCCCGCACTACACCCGACCGGAGGTGTATGCGGATCAGCGTGTTCCCGACGTGTTGCTGAGTGGCAACCACGCACACATCCGGCGTTGGCGTTTACAGCAGTCCCTTGGTCGGACCTATGAACGACGCGCCGATCTTCTGGAAAGCCGCTCGCTTTCTGGAGAAGAGAAGAAGCTGCTCGAGGAATACATCCGCGAGCGGGACGATAGTTAACAACGTATCGATGGTAGATCCGACGATTTACCTTAGGAGCACAGCATGACCAACAAAATCATTCTTGCACTCGAAGCAGAGCAGATGACCAAAGAGATCCCAGCCTTTGCCCCGGGCGACACCATTGTCGTTCAGGTGAAAGTGAAGGAAGGCGATCGTTCCCGTCTGCAAGCGTTCGAAGGCGTTGTAATCGCCAAGCGTAACCGCGGCGTGAACAGTGCATTCACCGTTCGTAAAATCTCCAACGGTGTTGGCGTAGAACGTACTTTCCAGACCTACAGCCCGCAAATCGACAGCATGGCTGTCAAGCGTCGCGGTGACGTACGTAAAGCCAAGCTGTACTACCTGCGTGACCTGTCGGGTAAAGCAGCTCGCATCAAGGAAAAACTGGCTTAAGTCCAGCTTCCGATGCAGAAAAAAGCAGCCTACGGGCTGCTTTTTTGTTGCCCGTCATTTATCCCCGAAGTGTGTTTCAGGCAGTAGAACCATGAGCCCCCGCGAGCAAGAAATCCAACGCCGGACCGAGCTGTCGGTCACCCGCGTGACCAAGGCGGTATTCCCGTCGACCACCAATCACCACAACACCCTGTTTGGCGGCACGGCGCTGGCCTGGATGGACGAAGTGTCGTTCATCGCCGCGACCCGTTTCTGCCGGTTGCCGCTGGTCACCGTGTCCACCGACCGTATCGACTTCAATCACCCGATTGCCGCGGGCTCCATCGTCGAGCTGGTGGGACGGGTAGTGAAGGTCGGCAACACCAGCCTCAAGGTCGAGGTTGAAGTCTTCGTCGAGAGTATGAGTTGCGATGGGCGGGAGAAAGCCATCCACGGCCTGTTCAGCTTTGTCGCCATCGATGACGACAAGCGCCCGGTGCCGGTGCTGCCGGGGTTTGTCGACTGATCGCGAGCAAGCCTCGCTCCTGCGGGATTTCACCGTTCTGTAGGAGCGAGGCTTGCCCGCGATGGGCTATCAGGCCGCCATATCCTTCTGAATCAACGCCACCAGGGTCCAGCCCGCTGTGGGCTTGAGGGCGCTGTCCGGCGTCACCACATGCACCCAGCCGCTGCTGTCGCGAGCGAACAGCAGGGTCGCCCGTTCGCCGTGCAGCGCCTGGTAATCCTCCCAGCCAAAGCCTTCGGTGAGGTTGGTGCTGTACAGCTCCGCACCCTGTCCCAGCAGGCTGGCCAGTTTGCTGTAGGACAGCGCCTCGCTGCCCAGCAGATGCCCGCGGTGTTCATGGCTGGCCCGGTGCTTGTCGGTGCGCCGGCTTTCCTGGCTGTTGGCCAGGCCGAACAGGCGCTGATGGCCGAAGTCGTGACGGAAGCGCATGGAGGCCAGGGTGTTCAGTTCGCCGGAGGGCGACAGCGCCAGCAGATGGCCAAGCCCCACCAGGTCCAGATGGGCATCGGCGTGTTGCGACGCCGGATTGCCGAAGTAGGTCGGCAGGCCGTCCATGCGCGCGGCGCGGATGTTTTCCCAGCTCGAATCGGTCAGCAGCACGCGACTGCCCAGTTGTTGCAGGGCCTTGCCGATGGTCCGCGCCGGAGCGTTCGCCCCGACGATCAGGAAGCCACTCGGCGCCGGTTCCGCGACTTTCAGCAGGCGGGCCAGCGGCCGCGCGGTGGCGCTTTGCAGCACCACGGTGCCGATGATCACGGCAAAGGTCAGCGGCACCAGCAGCAGCGCGCCTTCATGGCCGGCCTGGTCCAGGCGAATGGCGAAGATCGCCGAGACAGCCGCGGCAACGATGCCCCGCGGTGCGATCCAGGCCAGCAAGGCCCGTTCGCGCCAGTTCAGATTGGAGCCGGCGGTGGATAGCAGCACGTTCAAGGGCCGGGCGATGAACTGGATCACCAGCAGCAGAATCAACACCAGCGGCCCCAGGGCGATCAGCGCATTGAGGTCCAGGCGTGCCGCCAGCAGGATGAACAGCCCGGAAATCAGCAGCACGCTGAGGTTTTCCTTGAAGTGCAGGATGTGCCGGACGTCGACGTCCTTCATATTGGCCATCCACATGCCCATCAGGGTCACGGCCAGCAGGCCGGACTCATGCATCACCTGGTTGGCGCCGATGAAGATGCCCAGCACCGCCGCCAGCGTGGCCAGGTTGTGCAGGTATTCCGGCAGCCACTGGCGGCGCATGATGGTCCCCAGCACCCAGCCGCCGACGATGCCGAACAGGCTGCCGCAGAGAATCACCCCGCCGAAGGTCATCAGGCTGTGCTGCAGGCCCTGGCCCTCGGCGCTGGCGATGATGAAGCTGTAGGCCACCACCGCCAGCAGGGCGCCGATCGGGTCGATGACGATGCCTTCCCAGCGCAGGATGTTGGCGATCGACGCCTTGGGCCGAACCACCCGCAGCATGGGTACGATCACGGTGGGCCCGGTGACCAGGGTCAGGGTGCCGAACAGCAGCGCCAGCAGCCAGTCGAAGCCCAGCAGCCAATGGGTGGCCAGGGTGATCACTGCCCAGGTCGAAAGCGCGCCGATGGTCACCAGCCGGTGCACCACCTTGCCGATCTCGCGCCATTCCGACAGGTGCAGGGTCAGGCTGCCTTCAAACAGGATCAAGGCCACCGCCAGCGACACCAGCGGCATCAGCAGCGGTCCGAACAACGCTTGTGGATCGAGCCAGCCCAGGACCGGGCCGGCGAGAATGCCGCTCAACAGCAGGAACAGAATGGCCGGTAGTTTCAGGCGCCAGGCCAGCCATTGGCAGCCCACTGCCGCCACGCCTATGCCGCCAAAGGCCAACAGAATCTGTTGTTCGTTCATTGAAGCTCCCTGTTCCTTGAAATAGCGGGCTATGAAAGACTAGCGACCCTCTGCACAGTTCACTATTTATTTGCGCCTGGCCTCAAGCCCGCGCCTTTCGAGTATTTATGCCCGCCATCGACCATCCCCTGATAGACCGCTTCCTCGATGCGCTATGGCTGGAAAAGGGCCTCTCGGACAACACCCGCGAGGCGTATCGCAGCGACCTGGCGCTGTTCAACGGCTGGCTGCAGGAAAAGGGGCTGGAACTGGTGAATGCCGGCCGCGAGCTGATTCTCGACCACCTCGCCTGGCGGGTGGAGCAAGCCTACAAGCCGCGTTCTACCGCGCGTTTTCTCTCCGGGGTGCGCGGCTTCTATCGTTACCTGCTGCGGGAAAAGCTGATTGCCGTGGACCCCACGCTGCAAGTCGACATGCCGCAGTTGGGGCGGCCGTTGCCCAAGTCCCTGTCGGAGGCCGATGTCGAAGCCCTGCTGGCCGCTCCCGACCTCAGCGAGGCCATTGGCCAGCGCGACCGCGCCATGCTTGAAGTCCTGTATGCCTGCGGCCTGCGGGTCACCGAGCTGATCAGCCTGACCCTGGAGCAGGTCAACCTGCGCCAAGGCGTGCTGCGGGTGATGGGCAAGGGCAGCAAGGAGCGCCTGGTGCCGATGGGCGAGGAAGCGATTGTCTGGGTCGAGCGCTACATGCGCGATGCCCGGGGCGAGCTGCTCGGCGGGCGGCCCAGCGATGTGCTGTTCCCCAGCCTGCGCGGCGAGCAGATGACCCGGCAGACCTTCTGGCACCGGATCAAGCATCAGGCCAAGGTCGCCGGGATCGGCAAGTCGCTGTCGCCGCATACCTTGCGGCACGCCTTCGCCACCCATCTGCTCAACCACGGCGCCGACCTGCGGGTGGTGCAGATGCTGCTCGGCCACAGCGACCTGTCGACCACCCAGATCTACACCCATGTCGCCCGGGCCCGTCTGCAGGACCTGCACGCCAAGCACCATCCCCGCGGTTGAACCTGTAGCCGCTGGCGCAGCCTGCGTTCGGCGGCGTAGCCGTCGCCAATCTGAAATACCAGGGTGCTTGGTTTTGCGTCGGCTTCGCCGCCGAGCGCAGCCTCGCAGGCTCGGCAGCGGCTACAAGAGCGGCTCTGCGCTGATCGGCAAATGACCGGCTTGGCTCAGCGGGAGCCCGCCAGGCGGGCCTTATGTGGTAGGCTTTGCCGGTTTGCAAAGTGGGCCGTTATGACCCGGTGTTCCAGTACGGGCGTTCTGACCGTCCCATTTGTCCGCCTTCAGGAGTTCCCAATGCGCGTGACCCAGATTATCGCCGCCGCAGCCATTGCGTTGGCCAGTACCTTTGTTATGGCCGATGACGCCGCCGAAAAAGCGATTCGTAAAAGCCTCCAGGGCCTGCAGCTCGAAGTCCCGGTAGAAAGCATCAGCGCCAGTCCGCTGCCCGGTGTCTATGAAGTCAAGCTCAAGGGCAGCCGCGTGCTGTACGCCAGCGCCGACGGCCAGTTCGTGATGCAGGGCTACCTGTTCCAGCTCAAGGACGGCAAGCCGGTCAACCTGACCGAAAAGACCGAGCGCCTGGGCGTGGCCAAGCTGATCAACGCCATTCCGGTCGCTGAAACCGTGGTCTACCCGGCCATCGGCGAAACCAAGACCCACATCACCGTCTTCACCGACACCACCTGCCCGTACTGCCACAAGCTGCACGCCGAAGTGCCTGAGCTGAACAAGATGGGCGTGGAAGTGCGTTACGTCGCCTTCCCGCGCCAGGGCCTGGGTTCGCCGGGTGACGAGCAATTGCAGGCGGTCTGGTGCTCGGCCGACAAGAAAGCGGCCATGGACAAGATGGTCGATGGCAAGGAAATCAAGGCCGCCAAGTGCGCCAACCCGGTTTCCAAGCAGTTCGCCCTGGGCCAGTCGATCGGTGTGAACGGCACGCCGGCCATCGTTTTGGCCGACGGCCAAGTGATTCCGGGCTACCAGCCTGCGCCACAAGTCGCCAAACTGGCGCTGGGCGCGAAATAATCCTGCGTCGTCGAGCCTTTGACGATCATGGCGCGGCGGTTGTGGCCGACGCGTCATTAATAGAGAGCCGTGTGGTTTGCGGCTGTTTTCCACGGCCGACCTAGTGTCGGCCGTTTCATGGGGAGTTCAGAGTGAATCCGGTCAAAGTGGGCATCTGTGGGCTGGGTACCGTCGGTGGCGGTACCTTCAATGTACTTCAGCGCAACGCCGAGGAAATTGCTCGTCGTGCCGGGCGTGGAATCGAAGTGGCACAAATTGCCATGCGCACGCCAAAGCCTCAGTTCCAGACGACCGGTATTGCGATTACCAACGATGTGTTCGAAGTGGCCACGAACCCTGAGATCGACATCGTCATAGAGCTGATGGGCGGCTATACCGTTGCCCGCGAGCTGGTACTCAAGGCCATCGAGCATGGTAAACATGTGGTCACCGCCAACAAGGCGCTTATCGCCGTACACGGTAACGAAATTTTCGCCAAGGCCCGTGAGAAGGGGGTGATCGTGGCGTTCGAAGCCGCCGTGGCGGGTGGTATTCCAGTCATCAAGGCGATCCGCGAAGGCCTGGCGGCCAACCGCATCAACTGGGTGGCCGGGATCATCAACGGCACTGGCAACTTCATCCTCACCGAGATGCGCGAGAAGGGTCGCACCTTCGAAGACGTGCTGGTCGAGGCCCAGGCCCTGGGTTACGCCGAAGCCGATCCGACCTTCGACGTCGAAGGCATCGACGCGGCGCACAAGCTGACCATCCTGGCGTCCATCGCCTTTGGTATCCCGCTGCAGTTCGACAAGGCCTACACCGAAGGTATCACCAAGCTGACCACCGCCGACGTGAACTACGCCGAGGCCCTGGGCTATCGCATCAAGCACCTGGGCGTGGCCCGCCGCACCGATGCCGGCATCGAGCTGCGCGTGCACCCGACGCTGATCCCGGCCGATCGCCTGATCGCCAACGTCAATGGCGTGTTCAACGCGGTGATGGTCAACGGTGACGCCGTCGGTTCCACCCTCTACTACGGCGCCGGCGCGGGCATGGAGCCGACCGCTTCGTCGGTGATCGCCGACCTGGTGGACGTGGTTCGCGCCATGACCAGCGACCCGGAGAACCGCGTGCCGCACCTGGCCTTCCAGCCGGACTCGCTGTCGGCCCACCCGATCCTGCCGATCGAGGCCTGCGAAAGCGCCTACTACCTGCGGATCCAGGCCAAGGATCACCCGGGCGTACTGGCCCAGGTGGCGAGCATCCTGTCCGAGCGCGGCATCAACATCGAGTCGATCATGCAGAAAGAGGTCGAAGAACACGACGGCCTGGTGCCGATGATCCTGCTGACCCATCGGGTGGTGGAACAGCGCATCAACGATGCGATCACCGCGCTGGAAGCCCTGCAGGGCGTGGTCGGTCCGGTCGTACGGATCCGCGTCGAGCACCTGAACTAATCCGCTTCGTTGCGGGAGCCCCGGCGGCTCCCGCTTGAGAACTCTTTTTAGAGGAGCCAGTCATGCGTTACATCAGCACCCGCGGCCAGGCACCGGCCCTGAATTTCGAAGACGTCCTGCTGGCCGGCCTGGCGAGCGACGGCGGCCTGTACGTACCGGAAAACCTGCCACGTTTCACCCAGGAGGAAATCGCTTCCTGGGCCGGCCTGCCATACCACGAGCTGGCTTTCCGGGTGATGCGCCCGTTCGTCACCGGCAGCATTCCGGATGCCGACTTCAAGAAAATCCTCGAGGAAACCTACGGTGCCTTTTCCCACAACGCCATTGCCCCGCTGCGCCAGCTGAACGGCAACGAGTGGGTCCTGGAGCTGTTCCACGGCCCGACCCTGGCGTTCAAGGACTTCGCCCTGCAACTGCTGGGTCGCCTGCTGGACTATGTGCTGGAGAAGCGCGGCGAGCGCGTGGTGATCATCGGCGCCACTTCCGGCGATACCGGTTCGGCCGCCATCGAAGGCTGCAAGCGTTGCGACAACGTCGATATCTTCATCCTGCACCCGCACAACCGTGTGTCCGAAGTGCAGCGTCGGCAGATGACCACCATCTTCGGCGAGAACATCCACAACATCGCCATCGAAGGCAACTTCGACGACTGCCAGGAAATGGTCAAGGCCAGCTTCGCCGACCAGGGCTTCCTCAAGGGCACTCGCCTGGTGGCGGTGAACTCGATCAACTGGGCGCGGATCATGGCCCAGATCGTCTACTACTTCCACGCGGCCCTGCAGCTGGGCGGCCCGGCGCGTTCGGTGGCGTTCTCGGTACCGACCGGCAACTTCGGCGATATCTTCGCCGGTTACCTGGCCCGCAACATGGGCCTGCCGATCAACCAGCTGATCGTCGCCACCAACCGCAACGACATCCTGCACCGCTTCATGAGCGGCAACCAGTACGTCAAGGAAACCCTGCACGCCACCCTGTCGCCGTCGATGGACATCATGGTCTCGTCGAACTTCGAGCGCCTGCTGTTCGACCTGCACGGTCGCAACGGTGCCGCGCTGGCCGCGCTGATGGACTCCTTCAAGCAAGGTGGCGGTTTCAGCGTCGAGCAGGAGCGCTGGACTGAAGCGCGCAAGCTGTTCGATTCCCTGGCCGTGGATGACGCCCAGACCTGCGAGACCATCGCCGAAGTCTTCGCCCAGACCGGCGAAGTGCTCGACCCGCACACCGCGATCGGCGTGAAGGCCGCCCGTGAGTGCCGTCGCAGCCTGGATATCCCGATGGTGGTGCTGGGCACCGCGCATCCGGTGAAATTCCCGGAAGCGGTGGAAAAGGCCGGGATCGGCAAGGCCCTGGAATTGCCGGCGCACCTGTCCGACCTGTTCCAGCGCGAAGAGCGTTGCACCGTCCTGGCCAACGACCTGAAGGCCGTCCAGGCCTTCGTCAGCCAGCATGGCAATCGCGGCAAACCGCTCTGATCGAGTGACATCGATCGTCAACAAGGCCCGTCTCTGACGGGCCTTGTCTTTTTATACACAGGCTGTTTATCGCGACGCGTCTTTAAGGATCGAGCTCAAGGACAGGGCACAAGGACAGGGCGACGCCGCGTCGAGGATCACTCACAGGATGCTTATGTTGCTGCGCCCGGTTTTCCGCACATTGATGGTTTTGGCGATGCTGTCCCTGGCCCCGTGCCTGATGGCGGCGCAGAACCTGCCCTTCAAGCTGGTGCCGGCCTTCGTCCAGCTGCAACCGCTCACCCTGGCTTCGGCCGAACGGCAATGGCTGGCGGGCCGTGGCACCTTGAAGGTGGGCATTTCGATCGACGACTACCAGCCGATCGACATCACCCGCGACCGCAACCGTTACCAGGGCATCAGCGCCGATTACCTGAGCCTGGTCGGCGAACGCCTGGGCGTGTCCCTGGAAGTCCTGGGGTTCTCCGAGCGCGAACAGGCGGTCGAGGCGCTGCGCACGGGGGCGATCGATATCCTGACCAGCGCCAACGGTTATGAGCGTGGCGCCGCGGGGCTGCATTTCTCCAGTGACTACATGCCCGACCGCGCGGTCGTGGTGGTGCGCCGGGACGAGGCGGAAATTCCCGAAGACCTGGCTGGCAAGAAAGTGGTGCTGCTGGAGGGCTATGCGGACGCCAAGATTGCCCATGCGGCCTATCCCCACAGCCAGATCATTCTTTCGCCCAATCTGTACAGCGGCCTGGAAGCCCTGAAACAGGGGGATGTCGATGCCTTTATCGGCAATGAAGTGATCGTCCGAGCCTACAAGGCGCTGCGCCCTTACCTGGGGTTGCAGGTCCGCACCGAAAGCCGGCTGCCGCCGATCGGCTTTGCCTTCGCCACGCGCCAGACCGACCCGCTGCTCGGCCGCCTGATCGAACAGGCGCTGCAAAGCATCGACGACTCCACGCGGCGGGAGATCCTGGCCCGCTGGACCACCGGGCTGGGTGCCAGCACTGGCGACGAGCGGATCAAGCTGAGCAAGCAGGAGCGCGCCTGGCTGCTCGAGCATCAGCATGTGGTAGTGGCGTCCCAGCAGTTTCCGCCCTACGTGTTCAAGGATAAGGACGGCCAGTGGGCCGGGCTGAATATCGACCTGCTCAACCGCATCTCGAGGATGACCGGGCTGCAATTCGTCCAGGAGGAAACCTTCTCCACGGCCCACACCCTGGATCTGCTGCTCAAGGGCCGGGCGCAGATGAACACCACGCTGTCGGCCAACGATGAGCGCTGCGGCTTCCTCGACTTCACCCATGCCTTTGGCGGTTCGGCCTGGGTGTTCGTGGTGCGCGCCGACGACATCCAGCTCAATACCTTCAACCAATTGGCCGGCAAGGTCCTGGCGCTTCCGGCCAAGCATGCGCTGGAGAGCTACGTCCGGCAGAACTACCCGAAGGTCCACCTGCGTCTGGTCGACACCTACCTGGAGGCGCGGGCCCTGGTGGCCAGCGGCGAGGCCGACGCGACCATCCAGAACGAAGTCGAGGTGCAGGGCTACCCGGCGAACGGCCTGCGCATCGGCCGCAGCGTCGAGGGCAAGTGGTCGGCCGACGAATTGTCGGTGCGCCGGGACCAGCCCGAGCTGCTGAGTATCCTGAACAAGGCCCTGGAAGCCTTCCCGGTGGCCGAGCTCAGCGCCATCCGCCTGAAATGGCTGGGGGTGACGCCGGTGCCGGTGCCGATGTGGCAGCGAGTGCCAGCGTGGATCTACTGGGTCACCTTTACTGCGATCCTGTTCGGCCTGCTGTCCCTGGCCTGGAACACCCGGCTCAAGGGGCAGATCCGCCAGCGCCTGCAAGCCGAGCAACGGCTCAACGACCAGCTGGCGTTCAAGCGCGCCTTGCTCGACGGCATCCCCAACCCGATCTTCGTCCGCGACCTGGCCGGACGCCTGATCACCTGCAACAAAAGCTACGAAACCCAGACCGGCATGCGCCTGGAACAGATCAAGGGGCTGTGCCTGACCGAGCTGGATGTGTTGCCCGAGGCCACGGCCCGGCAGCTGCACCGCGAGTTCCTGGAGCAGCTGGAGTCGCAGGAGTCGGTGTTCGTCGACCGGCAGATCGAATCCAGGAACGGCCCGGTGCAGGTCTATCAATGGACGGTGCCGTTCTACAGCGCCCAGGGCGAGTTGCAGGGGCTGCTGGGGGGCTGGATCGACATCACCGAGCGCAAGCGCCTCGAGGAAGAGCTGCTGGAGGCGCGTCGCGCGGCGGATCAGGCGAACTACGCCAAGAGCGCCTTTCTCTCGACCCTGAGCCATGAGATTCGCACGCCGATGAACGCGATCATCGGTTTGCTGGAGCTGGAAAAGGAACAGGCGCGCCTGCGCGGCATGCCGTTTTCCGATGCCTTGCGCGTGGCTTATCAGTCGGCGCAGGAGCTGGTCGGCCTGATGGGCGACAACCTCGACCTGGCCAAGATCGAGGCCGGGCATATGCAGCTGGCGCCGCAGACCGTGGCCCTGCGAGGCTTCTTCGAAGACATACAGCAATTGTTCGAGGTCACCGCGCGCAACAAGGGGCTGCACCTGACGCTGGCCTTCGACAAGGCGGCGGACGGCTTCTACTGGCTCGATCCATTGCGCCTGCGCCAGGTGCTGCACAACCTGCTGAGCAATGCCCTGAAGTTCACCCAGGTCGGCGAGGTGCGGGTATCCGTCGAGCGCCAGGCAGATGAGCATGGCGCCGATCGCCTGTGCATCAGCGTGGCCGACACCGGGCCAGGTATCAGCCCGGAGAAACAGGCGAGCCTGTTCGATCCGTTCATTCAGGCCCATGTGCAGACGACGCCGGAGCAGGGCGGAACCGGCCTGGGCCTGAGCATCTGCAAGCAACTGGTGGAGCTGATGGGCGGCCGCATTCTGCTGCAAAGCCAACCCGGCGCGGGGACCCGCGTGACCCTCGAGCTCTATCCGGAGCAAGTGGTCGAGGCTTTCAGCCAGTCGCCCCAGGTGACCAGCGAGCGTCCGCAGAGCCGTCGCATGTCGGTGCTGGTGGTCGATGATGTGCGGGCCAATCGCATGGTGCTCAGCCAGCAACTGATGTTCCTCGGGCACAAGGTGGTGGCGCTCGACAGCGCCGAGGCGGCGTTGGCGCGCTGGCAGGGCGAGGCGTTCGACCTGGTGATGAGCGATTGCCACATGCCGGGCATGAGCGGTTATCAGCTGAGCGAAGCGATACGTGAGATCGAGGTCCGGGAAGGGCGCGACGCCTGCCCGCTGATCGGCTGCACCGCCAATGCCTTCGAGGATGAACAGCAGCGCTGCGAGCAGGCCGGCATGGACGAGCTGCTGGTCAAGCCGGTGACCCTGGACCGGCTGGCGCAGATGCTTGCGCGTTTCTTGCCGCCGCCATCCTTTGATATCCAGACCCTGCGCAGCATGACCCAGGCCGACGAGCCGATCCTGCAACGCATGCTGCGCGAGCTGTGGAGCAACCTGGGGCAGGAGCAGGTGGCCCTCGAGTCGGCGGTGCTGGAGCAGGACTGGGCGCGTATCGGCGCGTCCACCCACCGCCTCAAAGGGGTCTGCTGCCTGATCGATGCGCTGCCGCTGGCCCAGGTCTGCATCGACCTGGAGGGCGTTGCCCGGGCCCGCTCGACGGCGGTGCTGGCGGAGCACTGGCTGCGTCTTAAGGAAGCCATCGGTTGCTTGCGCAGCGATATCGAGCCGCACCTGGGTAGCGATTAAGACTTGTCTTATGGGGCGACCTGCCCTCTGCGATTAACGTACCGGCCCGCTGCGGATTCTCGCCGCTCTCGCCGTATCGGAGGTCGTTGCATGCACTCGTTGAAAGTGCTCGTTCTTGAAGACAATTCGTTCCAGTTGATGGCCCTGCACCAGATGCTCAACGCCAACGGCGTGTTCAACGTGTTGAACGCCGAAAGCGTTGCCGCCGCCCGGCAATCCCTGGACAGCAAGGGGCCGGTGGACATCGCCATCTGCGATCTGTACCTGGAGCAGGCCGACGGCCTGGAGCTGATTCGTTACCTGGCGGAGCAACAGCGGGCGAAGGCGCTGATCATTCTCAGCGACGCGCAAGCGGATGTCCGCGAAGGCGCCGCGGCCATGGCCCGGCAGCAGGGCCTGAATGTGCTGGGCTGCCTGCCCAAGCCGGCTTCGGTGACCCTGGTCAATGAACTGCTGAGCCTGTACCAGCAATGTTTCGAGCCGGGCCCGCAAGCCTTGTCGCTGGCCCAGGTGCGCGAAACCCTGGGGCTGGATGTATTCCAGCCTGAAGTGCCGACTGCCGAGGAAGGGCAGGCGGCGGTACTGCGCCATGGGGTCGCGCACTTTCAGCCGGTGGTCAGCCAGGACGGCGAGGTCCAGGGCGTCGAGGCGCTGGCCCGCTGGCAGCATCCGGAGCATGGCCTGATGCTGCCCGCCGAGTTCCTCCCGGTGATCGAGTTCGCCGGGCTGGAAGAAGCCTTCACCTGGCTCATGCTGGAGCAGGCCATGCAGCTGTCGGCCGGGGTGCGCCTGGTCATGGGCCGTTCGCTGGCGATCTCGGTGAACATCCCGGTGGGCATGCTGGAACTGCCGAACTTCGCGCGCCAGCTGGAAGCCCTGCTGCGCCGTTTTGAAGTACCGGCACGCCTGCTGACCCTGGAAATCGTCGAGACCACCGAGCTGCAAACCGACACCGCCCATGTCGAGGCCCTGCTGCGCCTGCGCATGATCGGTTGCAAGCTGTCGATTGGCGACTTCGGCACCGGTGGCACCAGCCTGCAGCGCCTGCTGGAGTTGCCGTTCACCGAGCTGAAGATCCCGCCGGCCTTTGTCTGTGGGCTGGCGGCCGATGAGCGCAAGTCGGCGGTGGTGGCCGGCGCCATGAGCATGGCCCGGCGCATGTCGCTGGGGTTGGTGCTGGCCGGTATCGAGAGCGCCGCCGACTACGAGGCGGCCAAACGGCTGGGGCAGGCGCGCCTGCAAGGCTGCTTCATCGCCGAACCCATGAGCGCGGTCGCCGTGCGTCAGTGGATCGCCCGGCGCGTGAGGGCCGACCTCGGCGAAGAGATGGGCTGAGCCTGAGTTCAGGCCAGCCCGTGTTCCTGCACGTAGATGTACAACGCCGCGGCGCTGGACAGGCCGAGCTTGCGCATCGCGCTGACCTTCTGGGTGCTGACGGTCTTTTTGCTGCGGCTGAGCTTGGCGGCGATTTCCCCGACCGTCAGCCCGGCCGCCAGCAGGCGGATCACTTCGAGTTCGCGGGGCGACAGCTGTTCCCCGGACAGCAGGCGATCCGGCCCGACCTCGCCCGCCAGGCTGAGGAGTTGCTGGATGGCCTGGGCGACGAACACCTTGTTGCGACGCACATGGCTGATCGCCGCCGGCAGCTCATCGGCCAGGCTGGCCTTGCTCAGCAGGCCCATGACGCCCAGGTCGAGAATCGAGCGGAACAGCCCGGCGTTGTTGAGCATGGTCACCACCACGATCGGCAGCTCGGGGTGATGCCGGCGCAGTTGCTCGATCAGGCGCAGGCCGTCGTTCTGCTGCTCTCCCGGCATCATGAAGTCGGTGACCAGGACTTCGCAGGGACAGCTTTGCAGCAGTTCGCCGAGGGCGGTCGGGGAGCTGGCTTCGCCGACGATCTCCAGGTTGTCGTCGCGCTCCAGCACCGCCCGCAGGCCGATGAGGAAAATCGGGTGATCGTCGGCCAGGACGATCCGCAGTTTTTTATTGATTGTTTGATTCAAGACTCGCTCCGGTGAGAAGGCAGCATTTTGGCCAGGCCCAGCAGCCGGGCAACCGTCATCGCTGCGCCGCCGGGCTTTGCCAACCGCTTGAGGAGAGGGCCCCCATGGCCACAACCCCACCTGCCAGAAAGACCTGCGCAAGGCCTGAAAATCCGCCCCGGGAGCAGGTTGCGATGCCGGTCCGGATCGACCCTCGGCGCTACTCCTGCCAACAGGCGGTATCGCGCTACAAGAAGGTCGAGGCGCTGATCGATCAGCCGGCACCGTCGCGTTCGTTTCTGGTTTGAAGTGCCGATTCTAGTCTGATACGGGCTGTTTTTTATCTGTCATGTTTTGCGGGCATGCTGGATCAACTCAGGTCGGCAACCGCCAGCGGTTGCGAACTTTCTTCTCTGGGCGGTGGTCACTTGAATGCCAGAAAGCTACCGGCATTGGTGTATTCGAGCCTTAATTCCAGCTATTGAGTGGTGATCGAGATGGAAAGTATCAGCCTATTGTTGGGTGAAGCTTTGAGCCCGTATCAGGTAACTCTGACCCCGCGCGCGCAAGGGGAATGCCTGGTGACCCTGAAGAATGCCTTGGGGGCCATCGTGGTCGAGCGTGAGTTCAACCAGGTCCAGTTGACCGACAAGCGCCAGTTGACCGATGTCGTCGACGGCCTGCATCGCGACGTATTGATCGCCGAAGGTCGCCTGGAACCCTGTGTCATCGCGGCCTTGCGCAATGTGGCCCAGGAGAAGGCGTTCGACAGCGCACGCTGATTGGAAATTTTCGGGAACCTTCGCTTCAGCCCATCAGTCAGACCCTTGGCAACAGGATCGAGCATTGTGCTCCGGTGCTTGTCGCTTGTTGCACGGGTCTGCTTGCAGACCACGTTTAACCCCGAGTCGTCTCCCCACTGCTCGGGGTTTCTTTTTGCCCGGATTTTTTAGCGCTGCGGCGCGTCGTGGAAAAACGCCAGGGCATCGCTGCGGTATTGCTCGCGCAGCGACGGTTCCAGCCACTGGGCATAAAGCTCCAGCAAGGTGTCCGGGCGCAGTTCGAGCAGCGCCCGGTTGATGCGCTCCACCGCCTGGCGGCCCTGCGCTGTGTTCGAACAGCCGACGTTCACCGATTGATACTTGGGCATGCCCTGGATCGGGTAGAACTCCAGCTCGTTCGGATCGATCCCTTGCTGTTGCGCCTGGAAACGAATCTCCGGCTGGTAGCCGATCAGGGCTTTGAGGCGTCCGTGCCTTTGCATCTGCAGCAGGTTGCCGATGGCGCTGTTGCCGTAGTGGGCCATCAGGGCTCCGGGCGGCGCCTGTGCGAGCAGGCTGTCGATCTGCTCGCCATAACTGCGCTCGGCCACCACGCCAACGTTGTGCGGGGCGCTGGCCAGGAGCGCACGCAAGTCGATCTGGCCGTCGTGGATAAACGGCTGCACGCCATCACGGTCTTTGCGACGCACCGCCAGGCCGTTGCTGAACACGCGAAAACTGGTGATGGAAAACGCGATCCACTGTGCCCGCTGCAGGTTGAACATCAGCGCCGGATCGCAGACGAAGGGTTGCTCCCGGAGCATCTGCATGCCCCGGGCGCGGTTGACGTGCACGATCTGGTGGTCGTACTCCGGCAGGCTGGCCATCAGCACAGGCAAGGCCTGGTCGATCACCCCGCGGCCTTTTTGCGGGCCTTCGAAAATCGTCGTTGGCGGCAGGTCGCGCAGGACCCAGATCAAGGTGTTCCTGGCCTGGCTGACCTGGGGCCAGGTGCCGAGTGCCAGCAACATACAAAACACACCTATCCCGCGAATCATTCGCCCGCCACTGCATGGGTTCATCAGGCTGCTGATCCTTGTCGGTAAAACTCTCATTGTCGCGAAATCGTGTTCAACGCTAGATCGCGCCGCTGTCACGCAGGCTTTTGATCTGCTGCTCGTCGTAACCCAGGGCGCCCAGCACCTGGGCATTGTGTTCGCCGAGCGCGGGGCCGACCCATTCGGACGAGCCTGGGGTGTCCGAGAGTTTCGGCACGATGCCGGGCATCTTGAATGCCTTGCCGTCCGGCAGCTTGGCCTGGAGGAACATCTCCCGGGCGAGAAACTGCGGATCGCTGAACATGTCCTCGGCGCTGAAGATACGGCTGGCGGGGACTTCCGCCTGGTTCAGCAATTCGAGCACGCGCTCCAGCGGCAGCGAATTGACCCAGCGATCGATGACCCCATACAGCTCGTCGCGCCGGCTGTCGCGACCGTCGTTGCTGGCCAGGGCCGGGTCGTTGGCCAGATCGTCGCGGCCGATCACCTGCATGAAGCGCTTGAAGATCGCATCGCCGTTGGCGCCGATCTGCACGTGCTTGCCATCGGCGCTGGTGTGAATGGAGGAGGGCGTGATGCCGGGCATGATGTTGCCGGTGCGTTCGCGGATGAAACCGAAGACGTCGAACTCCGGGACCATGCTTTCCATCATGGCGAAGATCGCTTCGTACAACGCCACGTCCACCACCTGGCCCTGGCCACCGTTGACCTCGCGGTGCCGCAGGGCCATCAGCGCGCCGATCACACCCCAGAGGGCAGCAATCGAGTCGCCGATGGAAATGCCGGTGCGCACCGGCGGGCGGTCCTCGAAACCGGTGATGTAGCGCAGCCCGCCCATGGACTCGCCGACCGCGCCGAAGCCGGGCTGGTCCTTCATCGGCCCGGTCTGGCCGAAGCCGGACAGGCGCACCATCACCAGCTTGGGGTTGAGCGCGTGCAGGGTGTCCCAGCCCAGGCCGAGTTTTTCCAGGACCCCGGGGCGGAAGTTCTCGATCAGGATGTCGGCCTCCGCCAACAGCTTCTTCAGCACCTCCAGGCCGTCCGGGTGCTTGAGGTTCAGGGTCAGGGACTGTTTGTTGCGTGCCTGGACGAACCACCACAGCGACGTGCCTTCATACAGCTTGCGCCATTTGCGCAGCGGGTCGCCGCCATCGGGCGATTCGACCTTGACCACCTCGGCGCCGAATTCGGCGCAGATACGCGAGGCGAACGGGCCGGCGATCAGGGTGCCGAGTTCGACGACTTTCAGGCCGGCAAGGGGTTTGGCGGTAAGCGGCATGGAAGATCCTTGTAGGACAAAGATTGGACGGTAGAGCGTTTTAACATAGCCCGGCGCTCCCTCGCCAAAGGATGATGGTGCGCGATTCGTGGATTGGCCCGTGCATCGGTTAGACTTGCCGCCTTTCCTCGTATCAAGAAGCCCCGTCCATGGCCCAGCCGTCTACCACCTACAAGTTTGAATTGAACCTGACTGACCTCGATCGCGGGGTGTACGAAAGCGTCAAGCAAACCATCGCCCGCCATCCGTCGGAAACTGAAGAGCGCATGACCGTGCGCCTGCTGGCCTACGCCCTTTGGTACAACGAACACCTGTCGTTCGGTCGTGGCCTGTCGGAAGTGGATGAGCCGGCCCTGTGGGAAAAAAGCCTGGACGACCGTGTGCTGCACTGGATCGAAGTCGGCCAGCCGGACGCCGAGCGCCTGACCTGGTGCTCGCGCCGTACCGAACGCACCAGCCTGCTGGCCTACGGCAGCCTGCGCGTGTGGCAGACCCGGGTAGTGGACGCGGTGAAGAACCTGAAGAACCTCAATATCGCCGGCGTGCCCCAGGACGTCCTGGAAGTCCTGGCCAAGGACATGCCGCGCGTTATCAAGTGGGACGTGATGATCAGCGAAGGCACGATCTTCGTCACCGACGATCGTGGCCAGCACGAAGTCCAGCTGGAATGGCTGTTGGGCGAGCGCTGAGTTCGCCACGCCGCGCGCTGTTTCGCTGTATCCCCCGTATCGAAGAGAAGCTTCTGTCACCCCATGCGTATCGAACCTCGTGAGTTGCCCGCCACCCTGCCGTTTCTCGGTGATCTGCCGCCGTTGCTGACCCGCCTGTACGCCGCCCGTGGCGTGCAGTCCGAGGCTGAACTGGACAAGAGCCTGGCGCGGTTGATCCCGTTCCAGCAGCTCAAGGGCATCGAGGCCGCGGTGGACCTGCTGGTGACCGCGCTGGAGCAGCGCGAACGCATCCTGATCGTCGGCGACTTCGACGCCGACGGCGCCACCGCCAGTACCGTGGGCATGCTTGGCCTGCGCCTGCTGGGCGCGGCCCATGTCGATTACCTGGTGCCGAACCGTTTCGAATACGGCTACGGCCTGACCCCGGAAATCGTCGCGGTGGCCCTGGAGCGCCAGCCCCAGCTGCTGATCACCGTGGACAACGGCATCTCCAGTGTCGAGGGCGTGGCGGCGGCCAAGGCGGCCGGGCTGAAAGTGCTGGTCACCGACCACCACTTGCCGGGCCACGAGTTACCGGCGGCCGATGCCATCGTCAACCCGAACCAGCCCGGCTGCGAGTTTCCGAGCAAGGCCCTGGCCGGGGTCGGGGTGATCTTTTATGTGCTGATGGCGCTGCGGGCCCGCCTGCGCAGCCTTGGCTGGTACGAAACCAAGCCGCAGCCGAACATCGGCGAACTGCTGGATCTGGTGGCGCTGGGCAGCGTCGCCGACGTGGTGCCGCTGGACGCCAACAACCGCATCCTGGTGCACCAGGGGCTGGAGCGGATTCGTGCCGGGCGCGCGCGGCCGGGGATCAAGGCGATCCTCGAAGTGGCCAAGCGCGAGGCGTCGCGCATCACCTCCACCGACCTGGGGTTCATCCTTGGCCCACGGCTGAATGCCGCCGGTCGCCTGGACGATATGAGCCTGGGCATCGAATGCCTGCTCAGCCATGACATGGCCCTGGCGCGGGAAATGGCCAGCCAGCTGGACGAGTTGAACCAGGATCGCAAATCCATCGAGCAGGGCATGCAGCGCGAAGCCCTGGCCCAGCTCAAGGACTTGCCGGTGGAATCGATGCCGTTCGGCCTGTGCCTGTTCGAGCCCGACTGGCACCAGGGGGTGATCGGGATTCTCGCTTCGCGGCTGAAAGAGCGTTACCACCGGCCGACCATCGCCTTTGCCGACGCCGGCGAAGGCATGCTCAAGGGTTCGGCGCGTTCGGTGCCGGGCTTTCATATCCGCGACGCCCTGGACGCGGTGGCGGCCAAGCATCCGGACCTGATCAGCAAGTTCGGCGGTCACGCCATGGCCGCCGGCCTGTCGCTGCCGGAGCAGAATTTCCCGGCCTTCGCCGAAGCCTTCGATGCCGAGGTGCGCCGCCAGCTGCGCGAGGAAGACCTGACCGGACGCCTGCTGTCGGACGGCACCCTGGCGGTGGAAGAGTTCCACCTCGAACTGGCCCGCGCCCTGCGCCATGCCGGGCCCTGGGGCCAGCACTTTCCCGAGCCGCTGTTCCATGGCGTATTCCAATTGGTGGAACAGCGCGTGGTCGGCGAGCGTCACCTCAAGGTGGTGCTGCGCAGTGAATGCGGCTCGGTGAAACTCGACGGCATCGCCTTCGGCATCGACCGCGATATCTGGCCGAACCCGACCATCCGCTGGGTGGAACTGGCCTACAAGCTGGACCTCAACGAGTTCCGCGGCCAGGAAACCGTGCAACTGATGATCGCCCATATCGAACCGCGTTAAGGCTGCTGACGCTATCGCGAGCAAGCTCGCTCCTACAGGGAGTGTGTTGCTTCTGTAGGAGCGAGCTTGCTCGCGAAAAAAACGCCAGGCCACCGTTACCTTCCTCGGCAAAATGTGTCGGAACCCTGCTGGTCGCGCCGTTGTCGACTAGTCTCTAAACACTGCTTGATTGGCCTTGTGACGTCTTGTCCTTTTTCTCCCGCGGGGGCGGGCGCTGTTCCTTTCCAGTCACTCGTCGACTTTTCAAACAGAACCCTGGAGCCTGACCACTGATCGAGAGGTGCCCCATGAGTCTGCTGCTTGAACCCTATACCCTTCGTCAATTGACCTTACTCAACCGCATCGCGGTATCGCCCATGTGCCAGTACTCCAGCGTAGATGGACTGGCCAATGACTGGCACCTGGTGCACCTCGGCAGTCGTGCCGTGGGCGGCGCCGGACTGATTTTCACCGAGGCCACGGCGGTCACCGCCGACGGGCGCATCACCGCCCAGGACCTTGGCCTGTGGAACGATGAACAGATCGCACCCTTGCAACGCATCACCCGGTTCATCGCCGCCCAGGGCGCGGTCGCCGGCATCCAGCTGGCCCACGCCGGACGCAAGGCCAGCACCCATCGGCCGTGGCTGGGCAAGCATGGCAGCGTCAAGCCCGAGGAGGGCGGCTGGGTCCCGGTAGGCCCTTCGCCGATTGCCTTCGACCCGCAACATACACCGCCGACCCAACTTGACGAGGGGCAGATCGCCGCGATCGTCCAGGCCTTCGTCGACTCGGCCAAACGCGCCCTGGTCGCCGGCTTCAAGGTGGTCGAAGTGCATGCCGCCCACGGCTACCTGCTGCATCAATTCCTCTCGCCCCTGAGCAATCAGCGCCGCGACCAGTACGGTGGCTCCTTCGATAACCGCATTCGCCTGGTCCTGCAGGTGTGTGAGGCGGTGCGGGCGGTCTGGCCGCAAGAGTTGCCGCTGTTCGTCCGGGTGTCGGCCACCGACTGGGTGGAGGACGGCTGGAACCCGGACGAAACCGTCGAGCTGGCCTGCCGCCTGAAGGCCCTGGGTGTGGACCTGATCGATGTTTCCTCGGGCGGCACCGCGGTCAATGCCGAGATCCCCACCGGCCCGGGCTACCAGACCCGCTTCGCCGAACGGGTGCGCAAGGAGTCGGGGATCGCCACCGGCACCGTGGGCATGATCACCGAGCCGGCCCAGGCCGAGCACATTTTGCGTACCTGTCAGGCCGACATCATCTTCCTTGCCCGCGAGTTGCTGCGCGACCCGTACTGGCCGCTGCATGCCGACGACGACCTGAGCGGGCACAAGGCGATCTGGCCGGCGCAGTACCAGCGCGCGACCCATCGCGACCAGCCGATTCACGAGTCGGACCTGCGTGAGTGAGCTGAGCGGGGCATAAAAAAACCGGCCTGTGAGGGCCGGTTTTTTATGCCGTGTCATACACCGCGACCTGTAGCCGCTGCCGCAGGCTGCGATGGGCCGCGTAGCGGACCGCCTCTGGACACAACGGTCGATCGCTCCATCCGTGGCGCCCGTTGACGACCGGTTCCCGGCCCATCGCAGCCTTCGGCAGCGGCTACAGGCGATAGTGCTTCCTCAGCTGTACTTGCGCTTGTCCGGTGCCGGCGGGAAGTACTGGTACAGCCAGGTCTCGCTCAGGGTGCGATCGTTGGTGCGGATGAACAGCCGCAGCTCCACCGGATCGACGCTGTCGTTGGTCGGGTACCAGTCGAAGAGCACGCGATACCCCTGGATCTCGTCCAGCTTCAGCACATGGAAATCCTTGACCTGGCCGTTCGACGCGGTGACCACCGGTTCGATGCCGGTGCCCTCCGGCAGTCGCTCCAGGCCGCCGCCATTGAAGTCCACGGCGAAGCGCCGGGCCCAGACCGGCGGGTAATGCTCGCCCGGGGCCCAGCCTTCGACGAAGCCGCCCATGCCCGAACGGGTGGCGTTGACCCGCGCCAGCGGCGTGCCCACCGGTGGCAGGGCGCTCCAGTACAACTTGTAGCCGTAGTTCAGCGAGTCCCCGGCGGCCAGCGGTTTTTTCGGGGTCCAGAAGGCCACGATGTTGTCCAGGGTCTCGCCGGTGGTGGGGATCTCCAGCAGGTCGACCGAGCCTTCGCCCCAGGCGGTGGTCGGCTCGACCCACAGGCTCGGGCGCCGGCTGTACCAGTCCACGGTGTCCTGGTAGTTGGCGAACTCGTGGTCGGTCTGCACCAGGCCGAAGCCCTTCGGGTCCTTGTCGGCGAAGGCGTTGAACTGCAGGGTCGCCGGGTTGTTCAGCGGGCGGCAGATCCACTCGCCGTTGCCGCGCCACATGGCCAGGCGGTCCGAGTCGTGGATCTGCGGATGGATGGTGTCGCACATGCGCCGTTCATGGGTGCCGCAGCTGAACATGCTGGTCATCGGCGCGATGCCCAGCTGTTCGATGGCGGTGCGGGCGTTGACGTGCGCGTCGACGTCCATCACCACGCGTTCGGCCTGGCAGTCGATGTCGAAGCGGTAGGCGCCGGTGGCGCTGGGCGAGTCGAGCAGGGCATAGACCACGAAACGGGTGCTGTCCTTGTCCGGGGTCTCGAACCAGAACTTGGTGAAGTCGGGAAACTCTTCACGTTTCTTGGCGTAGGTGTCGATCGCCAGGCCGCGGGCCGACAGGCCGTACTGGCCGGTCTTGTCCACCGCGCGGAAATAGCTGGCGCCGAGGAAGGACACCACGTCGTGCCTATCCAGTTCCGGGGCCTTGAACAGCTTGAAGCCGGCAAAGCCCAGGTCGCCCTTGAGCTGCGCGGTGTCGACGCTGGTGTTCTGGTAGTTGAACAGCGACGGGCGGAAATGCACTTCCCGCGCCTGACGGCTCTTGGCGTCGACGCTGTACATGCGCACCGGCTGCTTGAAGCCCATGCCGACGTGGAAGAACTGCACGTCCAGCTGGCCGTTCAGCTCCTTCCACAGCGAGTGGTTGCCGTCGTACTGGATCGCGTTGAAGTTCTGCGGGGTCATGGTCGCCAGGGTCGGCGGCAGCACTTGCTTGGTATCCACGTAGGGCTTGCCGGCCAATTGCTTGGCCTGGGTCTTGAGAATCTCGAAATCGAAGGCCTGCGCTTCGCCGTCGGCGGCGCCCGCCCAGGCCCGGGTGGCCAACAGACCCGTGGCCGACAGGCCGGTGTAGGCTGCCAGCGCCATGGATGCTTTCAGAAGATGCCTGCGATGCATAAGTGAACCTTGTCAGGAGATCCCGAGCCCTTCCTGGCTGCGCTGGATCGGAAATGGAGGTTCGGTCATGCCTTCGGCCAAACACAACGGACTTTTAACAGCTGGCGGATAGAATAATCGGTTCGCCCGGGGCAAAAAATGCCCCGCGTGTATCGATACGTAAAACCACGGACGGCTTCAGGAAACCCAAGATGCTCAATGAACGCCCTTTGACCCCGCAAGACATCCCGCTGTTCAAACTGATTGACCGCGCGGAACTGATCGAAGCGTTCTACCGCCTGCAGGACGGGCAACTGCTGTGTTATCCCCAGCGCGAAGTGGTGACCGGCTGGCCGCCTGGCGAAGCCGAGCATGACGCGCAGGTCTTGCAGGCGTGTGAACAGCGCGGCGGCTGGCTGTACGGGGTGTTCGACGAGCACCGCTTGGTGGCCGCGGCGGTGGTCGATTGCCTGGTTATCCACAGCGCCGGCTTGCAACTGCGGCAGCTGAAGTTCCTGCATGTCAGCCAGGCTTATCGCGGGCGCGGCCTGGGCCAGCGGCTGTTCGGCCTGGCCGCCGAGCAGGCGCGGCGCATGGGCGGCGAGGGGCTCTATGTCTCGGCCACGCCATCGCGCAACACCGTGGATTTCTACCGCCGCCTGGGCTGCGAGCTGTTGTCGGCCCCCGATCCAGAGCTGCATCGCCTGGAGCCCGAGGACATCCATCTTTACCTCAGGCTGGCCTGATCTTCAGCGGGTTTTGCACCAGGTGAAGATCACCAACAGGCTGAACAGCCTCTGTGATTCATGGGCTGCTACTGATCAACGGCATGAGCCTCGGCACGGCATACAGCACCAGTACGCAACCCAGCCACAGGCCCAGCCAGCGATAGTGGGTAGGCATGCCGCAGGCGTGCCAGCCTTTGGCGGCGGCATACACCAGGGTGATCTGGATCAGCACCAGGGACAGGACCCCGGTGGGAGCCGCCACCGCCGAGACAAAGGGCGCGGCGACGGCGTGGGTCAGTACCAGGCCCAGTTGCAGGGCGGCGAACGGCAGCACCAGCCAGACGGCCACTTGCAGCATCAGGCTGACGATTCGGGAATGACGAGGCATGGGCGCATCCTTGCTGCCGGAGAAGTTTCCGCGCCGCGGGCGGGGAAACCAGGCGTTTTGTGGCGGCGGATGGTGCCGCAACTTGATCGGCTTGGCCAGGCCTCGTTCAATAGCCGCCTTTCAAGGAGATCGGGCAAATGAATTGCGGTTTTTCGGCGTGCGCGCGATGAAGTACAAGAAGACCCTGGCGGTCGTGGGGGGCCTGCTGGGAGCCTGTGTACTGGTGTTCGCCAGCGCGCTCTACACAGTGCTTGAACGCGAGCCTTATTCGGCGACCAGTCCCTCCGGTCGTTACCTGTTGCAGCATGCCTCGGCCGGCGGGCTGCTGGTGCCTTTCGGCGGCAAGGGCTATCTGCAGGTCATCGACCTTGAGGACCCGGAGCGGGTCTACCGCACGCCCTTGATCCGGGACTGGTCGCTGGACCTGCGGATGTACGAGGACGACAACAGCATCAGCATCTTTGGCCTGGAGTTCATCAAGGCCACCAAGACCTACATCATTCAGTGGCCGGATTGGCAACACCACTGGCTCGATTGGTTCATCAGCAACACGCCCTATGAGTTCTGCGCTGAAACCGACGGTAATTGCTATTAGCAGGGCAGGCGGCCTTGCCACATCGTTCTCTGATTCGTGTCGCGACCATCGCGGGCAAGCCTCGCTCCTACGGATTTATACAGTCCGTAGGAGCGAGGCTTGCCCGCGATGCGGATCAGTGCTTGAACATCACATGGCGCACGACGGTGTAGTCCTCCAGGCCGTACATGGACATGTCCTTGCCGTAGCCGGAGAGTTTCTGCCCGCCGTGGGGCATTTCGCTGACCAGCATGAAGTGGGTGTTGACCCAGGTGCAGCCATATTGCAGGCGCGCCGAGAGGCGGTGGGCGCGGCCGACATCGGCGGTCCACACCGAGGACGCCAGGCCGTAGTCCGAGTCGTTGGCCCAGCCCAGGACCTGGGCTTCGTCGGCGAAGCGGGTGACCGAGACCACCGGTCCGAACACTTCGCGGCGGACGATTTCGTCGTCCTGCTGGGCGTCGGCCAGCACCGTTGGTTCGAAGAAGAAACCGTCGCCGTCCACCGTCTTGCCGCCGGTGACCAGACGGATATGCGGCTGGGCGATGGCGCGCTCGACGAAGCCGGCCACGCGGTCGCGGTGCTGGGCGCTGATCAGCGGGCCCAGCTCGGTGTCCGGGTCGCCCTGCAGGCCGTACTTGATGCTGGCGACCGCTGCGCCGAGCTTCTCGACGAAGCGTTCGTAGATGCCCTCCTGCGCATAGATGCGGCAGGCGGCGGTGCAGTCCTGGCCGGCGTTGTAGAAGCCGAAGGTGCGGATGCCGTCCACGGCGGCGTCGATGTCGGCATCGTCGAAGATGATCACCGGCGCCTTGCCGCCCAGTTCCATGTGCATGCGTTTGACGCTGTCGGCGGTGCTGGAAATGATGTTCGAGCCGGTGGCGATGGAGCCAGTGAGCGATACCATGCGCACCTTCGGATGGGTCACCAGCGGCTGGCCCACCGTGGCGCCGCGGCCGAAGACCAGGTTGAGCACGCCGGCGGGAAAGATCCCGGCTGCCAGTTCGGCCAGGCGCAGGGCGGTCAGCGGGGTCTGCTCCGAGGGCTTGAGCACCACGGTGTTGCCAGCGGCCAGGGCCGGGGCGATTTTCCAGGCGACCATCATCAGCGGGTAGTTCCACGGCGCGATGGAGGCGATTACCCCCACCGGGTCGCGACGGATCATCGACGTGTGGCCCGGCAGGTATTCGCCGCCGGCCGAACTGCTGAGGCAACGGCTGGCGCCAGCGAAGAAACGGAACACGTCGGCAATCGCCGGGATCTCGTCGTTCAAGGCCGCGCTCAGCGGCTTGCCGCAGTTGTCCGACTCCAGCCGGGCCAGCTCTTCGCCGTGGGCTTCGATGCTGTCGGCCAGCTTGAGCAACAGCAGCGAGCGTTCTTTCGGCACGGTTTGCGACCAGCTCTGGAACGCCGCGTCGGCGGCGCGCACCGCGGCATCGACCTGGGCTTCGCTGGCCTCGTTGATGTCCACCAGCACCTTGCCCATTGCCGGGTTGAATACCGGCTGGGCAGGGCCTTCACCAGTGACCAGTTGGCCGTTGATCAAGAGTTTGGTTTGCATGTTCGTGTCCTCTTCGAAGCTATTGTTTTTCTATGGAAACGAGCCTCTGTAGGAGCGAGGCTTGCCCGCGAAAACGCGTTAGCAGTCAACATCGATGTTGAATGTGCAGGCCTCTTCGCGGGCAAGCCTCGCTCCTACAGGCCCGGGTTCCAAGCCGGTTTTATTTGCCGCCGCTGCCCGCGACGCTCTCGCCGCCGCGGGTCAGGTAATAGGCGCCGAGGATCGGCAGCATGGTCACCAGCATCACCAGCATGGCGACGACGTTGGTTACCGGTACGTCCCGCGGCCGGCTGAGCTGGTTGAGCAGCCACAGCGGCAGGGTGCGTTCATGGCCGGCGGTGAAAGTGGTGACGATGATTTCGTCGAACGACAGGGCGAACGCCAGCATGCCGCCGGCCAGCAGCGCCGAGCCGAGGTTGGGCAGGATGATGTAGCGGAAGGTCTGCCAGCCGTCGGCGCCCAGGTCCATCGAGGCTTCGATCAGGCTGTGGGAAGTGCGACGCAGGCGGGCGATCACGTTGTTGTAGACGATTACCACGCAGAAGGTCGCGTGGCCGACGATGATGGTGAACATCCCCGGCTCGATCCCCAATGTCTTGAAGGTCGCCAGCAGGGCGATACCGGTGATGATCCCCGGCAGGGCGATGGGCAGGATCAGCATCAGCGAAATGCCCTGCTTGCCGAAGAAGTCCCGCCGGTACAGCGCCGCCGAGGCCAGGGTGCCGAGGACCAGGGCGATCAGGGTGGCGATGGCGGCGATCTGCAGCGACAGCTTGATGGCCTCGAGCACGTCGGGGCGGGCGAAGGCCACGCTGAGCCACTTCAGGGTGAAGCCCTGGGGCGGAAAGCTGAAGGCCGCGTCTTCGGTGTTGAAGGCGTAGAGGAAGATGATCAGGATCGGAAAATGCAGGAACAGCAGCCCGCCCCACGCGGCAAGGCGCAGGCCCAGTGAAGCTTGTTCTCCGTGCGTGGCTGAATCAGAGCGCATCGAAGGCCCCCAGGCGTTTGACGATGGACAGGTAAATGGCGATCAGCACGATCGGCACCAGGGTGAAGGCCGCGGCCATCGGCATGTTGCCGATCGCTCCTTGCTGGGCGTAGACCATGCTGCCGACGAAGTAGCCGGGCGGGCCCACCAGCTGCGGCACGATGAAATCGCCCAGGGTCAGGGAGAAGGTGAAGATCGAGCCGGCCGCGATGCCCGGCACCGACAGCGGCAGGATCACCTGCATGAAGGTCTGGCTTGGCCTGGCGCCGAGGTCGGCGGAGGCTTGCAGCAAGGACGGCGGCAGGCGTTCCAGGGAGGCCTGGATCGGCAGGATCATGAACGGCAGCCAGATATAGACGAACACCATGAAGCGCCCCAGGTGCGAGGTCGACAGGGTGCTGCCGCCGACCCCGGGAATCCCCAGGATGAACTGCAACAGCGGCTCCAGCCCCAGGTGCTGGACGAACCACTGGGCTACGCCACCCTTGGCCAGCAGCAGGGTCCAGGCGTAGGCCTTGACGATGTAGCTGGCCCACATCGGCAGCATCACCGCGATATAGAAGAACGCCTTGGTCTTGCCGCTGGTGTAGCGCGCCATGTAGTAGGCGATGGGGAAGGCGACCACGGCGCTGGCGAGCGAGACGGCGATGGCCATGCTCAGGGTGCGCAGGATGATGTCGAAGTTCGACGGCTGGAACAGCGCGGCGAAGTTGGCCAGGGTCAGGTCCGGGGTGACCGCCATGGTGAAGTCGTCGAAGGTGTAGAAGCCTTGCCAGAGCAGGACCAGCAAGGAGCCCAGGTAGATCGCGCCGAACCAGAGCAGCGGTGGTACCAGCAGCAGCGCCAGGTACAGGTTCGGCCGCCGGTACAGCAGGTTGGAAAAGCGCCGCAGCGGCGAGCCGCCGGCGCTTTGGGGAGTGATTGCCAGGGTGTTCATGTCACACCCCGCTCGCCAGGGTATCGGCCAGCGGGATCATCGCCTCGCGGGCCCAGCGCGCGCTGATGCGTTGCCCGGTCTGGTGCTGGGCGCTGCTGTCCAGCCATTGGTCGTTGGCCTGGCTGATGCTGAGGGTCTGGCCGTTGTCCAGCTGCAGCTCGTAGCGGGTGGCGCTGCCCTGGTACTGGATATCGTGCAGCAGGCCGCTGACTTCGATCTCGTGGCTGGACAGCGGGCCTTCGGCGAAGCGCACGTGTTCCGGGCGGATCGAAAAGGGCCGCTGGCTGCCGCTCAGGCGCTCGGCCAGCTCGCCGCGAATCACGTTGGAGGTACCGACGAACTCGGCGACGAAGGTGGTGGCCGGTTTCATGTACAGGTTACGCGGGCTGTCGACCTGCTCGATGCGGCCCTTGTTGAACACTGCCACGCGGTCGGACATCGACAGGGCTTCGGTCTGGTCGTGGGTGACGAAGATGAAGGTGATGCCGAGCTGGCGCTGCAGCTTCTTCAGTTCGCCCTGCATCTGTTCGCGCAGCTTCAGGTCCAGCGCTCCCAGGGGTTCGTCCAGCAGCAGGACCCGCGGCCGATTGACCAGCGCCCGGGCCAGGGCCACGCGCTGGCGCTGGCCGCCGGACAGCTGCACCGGCTTGCGCTCGCCGTAGCCTTCCAGGGCGACCATGGCCAGGGCTTCCTCGGCGCGTTTGAGGCGCTCGGCCTTGGCGACGCCTTTGACTTTCAGGCCGTAGGCCACGTTGTCGCGCACGTTCATATGGGGGAACAGTGCGTAATCCTGAAACACGGTGTTGACGTCGCGCTGGTAGGGCGGCAACCCAGTGGCTTCGGCCCCGTGGATGTGGATCGAACCGGCGCTCGGCTGTTCGAAGCCGGCGATCAGGCGCAGGCAGGTGGTCTTGCCCGAGCCGGAAGGGCCGAGCATGGAAAAGAACTCGCCGTCCTGGATATCGATGGAAACCCGGTCAACGGCCTTCACCTCGCCAAACTGCCGGGAAACGTTGGTGAACTGGACTGCAAGCGTCATGGTGCGGTGCTCCGGAAAAGCGCGCTGTCGAAATAAGCGGGATCAGGTCTGGCGGCGAAGGCCGCTCCTGCCGGAGCGAACCTGGCGCAGGAACCTGTAGCCGCTGCCGCAGGCTGCGATCGCCCCGCAAGGGCGCGGCGATCCTCAGGGCGCAGAAGGTCCAGCGGACCTTGCGCAGCCTGCGGCAGCGGCTACAGAGGGCTTACCGCCCGCCCATGATCGCGATGTAGTCCTGGGTCCAGCGGCTGTACGGCACGAACTTGCCGCCCTCGGCCTGCGGGGTTTTCCAGAAGGCGATCTTGTCGAACTGGTCGAAGCCGTTGGTCTTGCAGCCCTCGGCGCCCAGCAGTTCGCTTTCCTTGCAGGCCGCCGGCACGGCCGGCAGCGAACCGAACCAGGCGGCGACGTCACCCTGGACCTTCGGCGTGAGCGACCAGTCCATCCACTTGTAGGCACAGTTGGGGTGCTTGGCCTCGCTGTGCAGCATGGTGGTGTCGGCCCAGCCGGTGGCCCCTTCCTTGGGAATGGTCGAGGCGATCGGCTGTTTCTCGTTGATCAGGCCGTTGACCTGATACGGCCAGGAGCTGGCGGCGACCACGCCTTCGTTCTTGAAGTCGCTCATCTGCACCGTGGTGTCGTGCCAGTAGCGGTGGATCAGCGGCTGCTGGGCGCGCAGCAGGTCGAGCACCGCCTTGTACTGGGCCTCGGTCAGTTCGTAAGGGTTCTGGATCCCCAGTTCCGGTTTCGCGCTCTTGAGGTACAGCGCGGCGTCGGCGATGTAGATCGGCCCGTCATAGGCTTGCACGCGGCCCTTGTTGGGCTTGCCGTCCGGCAGGTTCTGCGCATCGAACAGTACGCTCCAGCTGGTCGGCGCCTGCTTGAAGACGGTGGTGTTGTACATCAGCACGTTCGGGCCCCACTGGTAGGGCGTGCCGTAGGTCTGCTTGTCGACCACGTACCAGGGCGCGTCCTTGAGGCGTGGATCGAGGTTTTTCCAGTTGGGAATCAGCGCGGTGTTGATCGGCTGCACGCGCTTGCCGACGATCAGCCGCAGGGAGGCGTCGCCGGATGCGGTGACCAGGTCGTAGCCGCCCTTGGCCATCAGGCTGACCATCTCGTCGGAGGTGCCCGCGGTCTTGACGTTGACCTTGCAACCAGTCTCTTTCTCGAAGCCGGTGACCCAGTCGTAACTCTTGTCGCTTTCGCCACGTTCGATGTAGCCGGGCCAGGCCACGATATCCAGCTGACCTTCGCCGGCGCCGACGGCCTTGAGCGGTTCGGCGGCCTGGAGGCTGGCGCTGGCCAGCAGGGCGGTGGTGATTGCACTGAGCAGTGCGGTCTTGTGCACGAACATGGGGAAACCCTCTTCTTCAAATTATGGTCGGGGCAGTTGTGAACGTGGTGGAGCGCGCCCTAAGGGCTTGTTATTAGCTTAGTGCCGTTATTCCAGGTCATTGCCGTGGCGGGCCATGATGTGCCGCACCACGCTGTAGTCCTGCAGCGAATCGCTGGACAGGTCCTTGCCGTAGCCGGAGCGTTTCAAGCCGCCGTGGGGCATTTCGCTGGCCAGCATGAAGTGGCTGTTGATCCAGGTGCAGCCGTATTGCAGGCGGGCCGCCACCTGCATGGCCTTGTCCAGGTTCTGGGTCCAGACCGACGAGGCCAGGCCGTATTCCGAGTCGTTGGCCCATTCCACGGCCTGCGCCAGCTCGTCGAAACGGGTGACGGTGACCACCGGGCCGAACACTTCGCGCTGGACGATTTCATCCTGCTGCCGGCAGCCGGCCAGCAGGGTCGGCTGGTAATAGAAGCCGGCGCCCGAATGCACCGCCGCGCCGGTCACCCGCTCGATATGCGGTTGGCCCAGGGCGCGCTCGACGAAGCTGGCCACGCGATCGCGCTGGCGGGTACTGATCAGCGGGCCGATCTCGTTGTCGGCATCGCGCTTGCCGGCGAACCGCAGGCTACTCACGGCGGCGCCCAGCTCGGCCACCAGGCGGTCATGGATCCCGCCCTGGGCGTAGATCCGACAGGCCGCGGTGCAGTCCTGGCCAGCGTTGTAGTAGCCGTAGTTGCGCACGCCTTCGACCACGGCCTGCAGGTCGGCATCGTTGCAGACGATTACCGGAGCCTTGCCGCCCAGCTCCAGGTGCGTGCGTTTCAGGGTTTTCGAGGCGGCCTGGAGGATCTTCTGCCCGGTGACGATATCGCCGGTCAGCGACACCATGCGCACCTTGGGATGGCTGACCAGGTGGCTGCCGACGCCTTCGCCACCGCCGCAGACAATGTTCAGCACGCCGCGTGGCAGCAGTTCGGCCAGGGTTGGCGCCAGGGCCAGGATCGACAGCGGGGTGTGCTCCGACGGCTTGAACACCAGGGTGTTGCCGGCGGCCAGGGCCGGAGCGATCTTCCAGGCGGCCATCATGATCGGGTAGTTCCACGGCGCGATGGACGCTACCACGCCGATGGGGTCGCGCCGCACCATGCTGGTGTAGCCCGGCAGGTACTCGCCGGCCAGCTGGCCGGTCTGGCAGCGCACGGCGCCGGCAAAAAAACGGAACACGTCGACGGTAGCGCCCAGATCATCCTGGCGCGCCAGGTGCAGCGGTTTGCCGCAATTCAGCGATTCCAGGCGGGCCAGGTGGTCAGCCTGTTTTTCCACGGCATCGGCAATCGCCAGGAGGATGTTCGAGCGTTGCTGGGGCGTGGTGCGCGACCAGTCGGTAAAGGCGCGGTGGGCGGCGAGGATCGCGCCTTCCACCTGTTCGCTGCTGGCCTCGGCGATCTGGGTCAGCACTTCGCCGGTGGCCGGGTTGAGGATCGGCTCGACAAGCCCCTGGCCGGCGACCAATTCGCCATCGATCAACAAAGCGGTGGACAACGGAGTCTGCGCGCCAGCCATTTTCCGGGTTCTCTTTTCTTGTATGGCCATGGTGCTCTCCAGTGACGGAGGCCCGGCCCTCTCTGGACGGATGATCAGAGACTAGTGGCGGGGCCGGTGCTCGACAAATACTAAATACTGAATGCAGCGTTCGATTAAATAGATGGCTTGCGCCCGCCGTGGGGCTGTTCGCGGGCCACGGTCAGGAACGGGTCCACCAGCGTCGGGCGCGCCGCGCCACGGCGCCAGGCCAGGCCGACGTCGAGGGTCTGGCTGAGGTCGGCGATGGGCCGGGCTTCGATGATGTCGCCCTCCAGCGACCAGGGGCGATAGGTCATGTCCGGCTGGATCGACACCCCAAGCCCGGCCGCCACCAGGCTGCGCACCGCTTCGGTGGAGGCGGTGCGCAAGGTGACGCGCGGTTGCAGGCCGGCGCCGGACCACAGGCGCTGGGCGTTGCGGTCCATTTCATCGACGTTGAGCTGGATCAGCGGCTCGCGCGCGACATCCGCCAGGTTGATGCTGTCGTGTTCCAGCAACGGATGCTGGGCAGGCAGCCACAGGCGGTGAGGGGAGTGGGTCAGCACTTCAGT
This sequence comes from Pseudomonas sp. RW409, assembly GCF_003184125.1. Taxonomy (NCBI): domain Bacteria; kingdom Pseudomonadati; phylum Pseudomonadota; class Gammaproteobacteria; order Pseudomonadales; family Pseudomonadaceae; genus Pseudomonas; species Pseudomonas sp. RW409. The sequence continues at coordinate 169,418 of NZ_QHHP01000002.1, forward strand.
CTGCAGGGCGTGACGGTCCTCGAGGTTGGAAAGGATCAACACCCCGACGTCGATTTCGCCGCTGACCAGCAAGTGCTCGATGTACGGGCGCTCATCCTCCATCACGCGGATTTCCACATTGGGGTAGGCGCGCTGGAAACGCGTAAGCAAGTCCGCCAGGTAGTAACCGGCGACCAGGCTGGTCACGCCGACGATCAACTGGCCGGCCACCTGGTCGGTGCTCTGTTGCAGGCTGCGCTTGGCGTTGTCGACCGTGGCCAGGATCAGGTGCGCCTGGCGCAGGAACTGGTGGCCCTGGTGGGTCAGGGTCATGCCCTTGGCATGGCGGTTGAACAGGCTGACGCCGATTTCCTGTTCGAGCTGCTGGATCGCCAGGGTCAGGGTCGACTGGGAAATGAACACTGCCTGGGCGGCGGACGAGATCGATCCGGTCTCGGCCACGGCGATGAAGTGACGGATCTGGCGCAGGGTCATCATGGGCAATCACCGGTCAGGCGTTTTTATCGATTTTTTCGAGTGTATATCTTTTTAATCGAACGACTGCCCAGGCGCATGGCCGAGTCCGGCGAAGCAACATCTGGAAGCACACTCGAGCCCAAGCGCTGGGCACTTCGATCTAGGCTGGTGGCCTTATTGATTCGATCAACTCAAATTGCTGGAGGTTTGGATGAACACCCGTGGATTGCTCGATCAATTGCTCAAGTCCGGCCAGGAGCTGTTGCAGAACAAGGCCGGGGCGCAGCAGAACAAGGCATCCGCTGCCGACAAGGGCGCGCTGGGCGGGTTGCTCGGTGGCGGGGCCGGTGGGCTCGGCAGCCTGTTATCCGGTGCTGGTGGCGGGGCGTTGGCGGCCGGCGCCATGGGCTTGCTGCTGGGCAATAAAAAAGCCCGCAAGTTCGGGGGCAAGGCGTTGACCTACGGCGGCCTGGCGGCATTGGGCGTGATCGCCTACAAGGCCTACGGCAACTGGCAGGCGCAGCAGGCCGGTGCGCCGAAAAGCGAGCCGCAGACCCTCAACCGCCTGCCCGCGCAGCAGGTCGAGCAGCACAGCCAGGCGATTCTCAAGGCGCTGGTGGCCGCAGCCAAGGCCGATGGCCATATCGACGAGCGCGAGCGCGCCCTGATCGAAGGTGAGTTCACCAAGCTGGACAACGACCAGGAGCTGCAGCACTGGTTGCACGCCGAACTCAACAAACCCTTGGACCCGGCGGATGTCGCGCGGGCCGCCGGCACGCCGGAAATGGCCGCCGAAATGTACGTCGCCAGCGTGATGCTGGTGGACGAGGAAAACTTCATGGAGAAGGCCTACCTGGATGAGCTGTCGCGTCAGCTCAAGCTGGAGCCGGGGTTGAAGCTCGAACTGGAAAAACAGGTGCGCCAGGCCAGTCTTTGACGCCAATCGGGCGTGCGCTGGAGAAAGCTTCGCACGCCCTCTTTGATGGCTGAAATACCCTCTGCTTGTGCCGGATCATCACTGGCGGCGCTCGAGCCATCTGGCGGAAAGTAGCCCTCCAGAGCGGACCCTGCCTTTCGCTCTGAGTGAGACGTGGTGCGCAACACGCTGATAAATGATGGTACGCCCTCGGCTATACTCCCCACCATTTGAATGGCCCCGAGGACTGACTGTGAAGAACTGGACGTTGCGCCAACGCATTTTGGCGAGCTTTGCGGTGATTATCACCATCATGCTGCTGATGGTCATAGCCTCGTACTCCCGCTTGTTGAAGATCGAGGCCGGTGAAGACCGCATGCGTTCCGATGCCATTCCCGGGGTCTATTTCAGTTCGATGATTCGCGGTTCATGGGTCGACAGTTTCCTGCATACCCAGGAAATCATCGGCCTGAACGAAGGCAAGGGCGTCAGTGCCAAGGATGAGGCGGACTTCAAAAGCTTCGAGCAACGCCTGCAGAAATACATGGCCAGCTACAAGGGAACGCTTCGCGGCGAGACAGACCGGCAGGAGTTCGACGAGTTTGAAAAGCGCCATCAGGAATTTCTCAGGATTCAGGCCTCGGTCCTGGATCTGCATCGGCGTAATCAGGAAGCCGAGGCTGTCCGCGTGTTCCATGAGCAGTTGACGCCCACCTGGATCGCCGGTCGGATGAAACTCAACGACATCATCGACGAGAACAAGGGGGTCGCCGATTCGGCCGCCTCGCAGATCGACGATGCGGTGGCCGAGGCCAAGGTCACCATGGGCGTTTCCCTGCTGGTGGCGGTGCTGGCGGCGGGCCTGTGCGGCCTGTTGCTGATGCGCGCGATCATGGCGCCGATGAACCGTATCGTGAAGATCCTCGACGTCATGCGCACGGGCGATCTGACCAGCCGCCTGAACCTGGAGCGCAAGGACGAATTCGGCGCCGTGGAAACCGGCTTCAACGACATGATGACCGAACTCAACTCCCTGGTGTCCCAGGCGCAGCGCTCCTCGGTCCAGGTCACCACCTCGGTCACCGAGATTGCCGCCACCTCCAAGCAGCAACAGGCCACCGCCACCGAGACCGCGGCAACCACCACCGAAATTGGCGCGACCTCCCGGGAAATCGCGGCCACCTCGCGCGATCTGGTGCGCACCATGACCGAAGTCTCCACCGCCGCCGACCAGGCTTCGGTGCTGGCCGGCTCCGGCCAGCAAGGCCTGGCGCGGATGGAAGAAACCATGCATTCGGTGATGGGCGCGGCCGACCTGGTCAACGCCAAGCTGGCGATCCTCAATGAGAAGGCCGGCAACATCAACCAGGTGGTGGTGACCATCGTCAAGGTCGCCGACCAGACCAACCTGCTGTCGCTCAACGCCGCGATCGAAGCCGAGAAGGCCGGCGAATACGGGCGCGGTTTTGCCGTGGTGGCCACCGAAGTACGGCGTCTGGCGGACCAGACCGCGGTCGCCACCTACGACATCGAGCAAATGGTCCGGGAGATCCAGTCGGCGGTCTCGGCCGGGGTCATGGGCATGGACAAGTTCTCCGAAGAAGTGCGCCGCGGCATGGCCGAGGTGCAGCAGGTCGGCGAGCAGCTGTCGCAGATCATCCATCAGGTCCAGGCCCTGGCGCCGCGGGTGTTGATGGTCAACGAGGGCATGCAGGCCCAGGCCACCGGTGCCGAGCAGATCAACCACGCCCTGGTGCAACTGGGCGATGCCAGCAGCCAGACTGTCGAGTCGCTGCGCCAGGCCAGTTTCGCCATCGATGAACTGAGCCAGGTGGCGGTGGGGCTGCGCAGCGGCGTCTCGCGTTTCAAAGTCTGATGAACGAGCTCGCAGCGAAAGGCGGCGCAGGGACGGCGACCAAAGACGCGCTGTTCCTGGTGTTCCGCATCGGCACCGAACGTTACGCCTTGCAGGCCGTCGAGGTGGTCGAGGTATTGCCGCGCCTGCAACTCAAGCCGATTCCCCGGGCGCCGTCCTGGGTGGCCGGGGTCTTTGCCCATCGCGGCGCGGTGGTGCCGGTGCTCGACCTGAGCGCCCTGACCTTTGGCCAGCCGGCGCAGGAACGCACCAGCACCCGCCTGGTGCTGGTGCATTACCGCCCGCAGGCGGCACAGCCCGCGCGGTTGCTGGGGCTGATCCTCGAGCAGGCCACCGACACCCTGCGGTGCAACCCGCAGGACTTCAAGGCCTACGGCCTGGATAACCGCAATGCGCCGTACCTGGGGCCGGTCCATGAAGACGCCCAGGGCCTGCTGCAATGGGTGCGGGTCGACGATCTGCTGGATGCCGAGGTGCGCGCGCTGCTGTTTCCCTCGCCGCCACTGGATCCGGCGTTGCTCGGGGAGTCGTCATGAGCAGCGACCAGCGATTTTTCGATTTTCTCAAGGAGCGCATCGGCCTCGACGTGGCCTCGGTGGGGCCGGCGATCATCGAGCGCGCGGTGCGCCAGCGCAGCATCGCCCAGCAGGCGCCCAGCACCGACCATTACTGGCAGACCCTGCAAGGCTCGCGCGATGAACAGCAAGCGTTGATCGAGGCGGTGATCGTCCCGGAAACCTGGTTTTTCCGGTACCCGGAGTCCTTCGCGACCCTGGCCAAACTCGCCCTCTCGCGCCTTTCCCAACTCAAGGGCATGCGCGCATTGCGCATCCTCAGCCTGCCGTGCTCCACCGGCGAAGAGCCGTACTCGATTGCCATGGCCCTGTTCGACGCCGGGCTCGCCCCCCATCAATTCAAGGTCGATGGCTTCGATGTCAGCCCGCTGTCGGTCGAGCGGGCCAGGCAGGCGGTGTACGGCAAGAACTCCTTTCGCGGCCAGCACAGCGATTTTCGCGAGCGGCACTTCACCGCCGAAGATGAGCGCTACAGCCTCAGCGAGCGGGTGCGCGAGCAAGTGCGCCTGCAGGTCGGCAACCTGCTGGACCCGACCTTGCTGGCCCATGAACCGCCCTACGATTTTGTCTTCTGTCGCAACCTGCTGATCTATTTCGATCAGCCGACCCAGCGCCAGGTGTTCGAAGTGCTCAAGCGCCTGACTCACGTTGAAGGCGTGCTGTTCATCGGCCCGGCCGAAGGCAGCCTGCTGGGCCGTTTGGGCATGCGTTCGATCGGTATTGCCCAGTCCTTTGCCTTCAGCCGGCATAACGAACCCGAGCCCGAACCCGCGCCGGCCTTCGTACCGAGCGCATTGCCGGCACGCCAGCCGGTGCGCAGCATCGCGCCGCCCGTGCGCAGCCGGCCGTTTTCCAGTGCCGCCGTGGCGAGCCAGCGCCCGGCGCCGACCAGGCCGGTCAGCGACGCCACGACCCTGCTGGCGAGCATCGCGGCCCTGGCCAACGAAGGTAAAAGCGCCGAGGCCCGGGCGGCCTGCGAGCACTACCTGGATACCCACGAGCCGGTGGCGCAGGTGTTCTATTGGCTAGGGCTGCTCAGCGACGTGGCGGGCAGCGCCCTGGAAGCCCAGGGTTTCTATCGCAAGGCCCTGTACCTGGACCCGCAGCACGCCGAAGCGCTGGCGCACCTGGCCGCCTTGCTGGCTTCCCAGGGCGACGTCGCCGGTGCCCGTCGATTGCAGGAGCGTGCGGCCCGTAGCGGCCGTGCAGCAGACAGTGAGCGTAAATCATGAGCGGCTCTGTTTCGTTGAACGTGACCCACGAAGATGCGCAGGCCATCGACGATTGCTGGAACCGCATCGGTATCCATGGCGACAAGAGTTGCCCGTTGCTGGCCGGGCATGTGCATTGCCGCAACTGCTCGGTGTATTCCGCCGCGGCCACCCGTCTGCTCGACCGCTATGCGTTGCAGCAGGAGCGTCCTGAGCACACGGCCGAGGCCGATACGGATGTCGTCACCCGTTCGCTGTTGATGTTCCGCCTGGGCGAAGAGTGGCTGGGCATTGCCACCCGTTGCCTGGTGGAAGTGGCGCCGCTGCAACCGATCCATTCCTTGCCGCACCAGCGCTCGCGGGCCTTGCTGGGCGTGGCGAATGTGCGTGGTGCGCTGGTGGCCTGCCTGTCGTTGGTGGAACTGCTGGGGCTGGACACCAGCGGCACGGTCGTGTCGGGCGCGCGGGTCATTCCGCGCATGCTGATCATCGCCGCCCAGGGCGGCCCGGTGGTGGTGCCGGTGGACGAGGTGGAGGGTATCCATGCCATCGACGAGCGCACCCTGGACGCCGCCGCGGTTTCCGGCCAGCAGGCCAGTGCCAAGTACACCCGTGGCGTCCTGCAATGGAAGGGCCGCAGCCTGCGTTGGCTGGATGAAGAGCAGTTGCTGTCTGCCGTGACCCGGAGCCTGACATGACCCCCGATCAAATGCGCGACGCCTCGCTGCTCGAACTCTTCAGCCTGGAAGCCGAAACCCAGACCCAGGTGCTCAGTGCCGGCCTGCTGGCGCTGGAACGCAATCCGATCCAGGCCGACCAGTTGGAAGCCTGCATGCGCGCCGCTCACTCGCTCAAGGGCGCGGCGCGGATTGTCGGGGTCGACGCTGGCGTCAGCGTGGCCCATGTGATGGAAGATTGCCTGGTCAGTGCCCAGGAAGGGCGGCTGTACCTGCATCCCGAGCATATCGATGCGCTGCTGCAGGGCACCGATTTCCTGATGCGCATTGCCACGCCGGGCAGCCAGGTCGGTGATCAGGACATTGCCGCCTATGTGGCGCTCATGGAGCAGTTGATCGGCTCGTCGGGTGCGCCGGCTGCAGGCGCTGTCCCGCCCAGGGTCGAGCCAGGCCTGTTGCCCATGGCCGAGCTGCAGCTGGAGGCCCCGCGGGTCGAACCCGAACCGCAGGTCCCGCCGTTCGAGATGCCGCAGGAGGTACTGCAGGAAACCCTGCAAGAGACGGCCGCGGCGCTTGCGCAGAAGGGCAAGAAGCTCGCCGAGGGTGGCGAGCGGGTGCTGCGGGTCACGGCCGAACGTTTGAACAGCCTGCTCGATCTGTCGAGCAAGTCGCTGGTGGAAACCCAGCGCCTGAAGCCGTACCTGGCGGCCCTGCAGCGCCTCAAGCGCATGCAGAGCAACGGGCTGCGCGCCCTGGAAAACCTCAATGGGCATCTCAAGGAGCAGGTGTTGGGCCTGGAGGCCCTCGAAGCCCTGGAGGATGCGCGGCGCCTGCTGGCGGAGTCCCAGCAACTGCTGACCGAGAAAACCGCCGAGCTGGATGAGTTCGGCTGGCAGGCCAGCCAGCGTGCCCAGGTGCTCTACGACACCGCGCTGGCCTGCCGCATGCGGCCGTTCGCCGATGTGCTGATGGGCCAGGTACGGATGGTCCGCGACCTGGGGCGCAGCCTGGGCAAGCAGGTCCGCCTGGAAGTCGAAGGTGAGAAGACCCAGGTCGATCGCGACGTGCTGGAAAAACTTGAAGCGCCATTGACCCACCTGCTGCGCAACGCGGTCGATCACGGCATCGAAATGCCCGAGCAGCGACTGCTGGCGGGCAAGCCGGCCGAGGGCCTGATTCGCCTGCGCGCTTCCCACCAGGCCGGATTGCTGGTGCTGGAACTCAGCGACGACGGCAATGGCGTCGACCTGGAACGGGTGCGCCAGAGCATCGTCGAGCGCCAGCTGTCCCCGGCCGAGACCGCTGCCCAACTGAGCGAGGAAGAACTGCTGACCTTCCTGTTCCTGCCGGGCTTCAGCCTGCGGGACAAGGTCACCGAGGTCTCCGGGCGCGGTGTCGGCCTGGATGCGGTGCAGCACATGGTGCGCCAGCTGCGCGGCGCGGTGCAGATGGAGCAGGTGGCGGGGCAGGGCAGTCGTTTCCACCTCGAAGTGCCGCTGACCCTGTCGGTGGTGCGCAGCCTGGTGGTGGAGGTCGGCGAAGAGGCCTACGCCTTCCCGCTGGCGCATATCGAACGCATGTGCGACCTGGAGCCCGATGACATTGTCCAGCTGGAAGGGCGCCAGCATTTCTGGCACGAAGGCCGCCATGTCGGCCTGGTCGCGGCCAGCCAGCTGTTGCAACGCCCGGCGGGGCAGAGCAACGACTCCACACTCAAGGTGGTGGTGATTCGCGAGCGCGACGCGGTCTATGGCGTGGCGGTCGAGCGTTTCATCGGCGAACGGACCCTGGTGGTGCTGCCGCTGGACGACCGCCTGGGCAAGGTCCAGGACATTTCCGCCGGGGCCTTGCTCGATGACGGCTCCGTGGTGCTGATCGTCGACGTCGAGGACATGCTGCGCTCGGTGGACAAGCTGCTCAATACCGGCCGGCTGGAGCGCATCGCCCGTCACAACCGCCATCAGGCCGAGACGGCGCGCAAGCGCATCCTGGTGGTCGACGACTCGCTCACTGTGCGTGAGCTGCAACGCAAGCTTTTGCTCAACCGTGGTTATGACGTAGCGGTCGCCGTCGACGGCATGGATGGCTGGAACGCCCTGCGTTCGGAAGACTTCGACCTGCTGATCACTGACATCGATATGCCCCGAATGGATGGGATTGAATTGGTCACACTCCTGCGCCGTGACAATCGCCTGCAGTCGTTGCCGGTGATGGTGGTTTCCTACAAGGATCGCGAAGAGGACCGGCGCCGTGGACTGGATGCCGGAGCCGACTATTATCTAGCCAAAGCCAGTTTCCATGACGACGCCCTGCTGGATGCGGTGGTGGAGCTGATTGGAGGAGCGCGGGCATGAAAATCGCGATCGTCAATGACATGCCCATGGCCGTGGAGGCCCTGCGCCGGGCCCTGGCCTTCGAACCCGCGCATGAAGTGGTGTGGGTCGCGACCAATGGCGCCGAAGCGGTCGAGTACTGCGCGCAGCTGACGCCCGACCTGATCCTGATGGACCTGATCATGCCGGTGATGGACGGCGTGGAGGCGACCCGCCGGATCATGGCCGAAACCCCTTGCGCCATCGTGATCGTCACGGTGGATCGCCAGCAGAACGTGCATCGGGTGTTCGAGGCCATGGGCCATGGCGCGCTGGACGTGGTCGATACACCGGCCCTGGGGGCTGGCAATGCGCAGGAAGCGGCGGCGCCTTTACTGCGCAAGATCCTCAATATCGGCTGGCTGATCGGCCAGCAGCGCGGCAACCACGTGCGTTCGGCACCGGCGCCGATGCGCACCATGGCGCAACGCCAGGGCCTGGTGGCGATCGGCTCGTCCGCCGGTGGCCCGGCGGCGCTGGAAGTGCTGCTCAAGGGGCTGCCCGCCCATTTTCCGGCCGCCATCGTGCTGGTACAGCACGTCGACCAGGTATTCGCCGCGGGCATGGCCGAATGGCTCAGCAGCGCTTCCGGGCTGAAGGTGCGCCTGGCCCGCGAAGGCGAGCCACCGCAGAGCGGCACGGTGCTGCTGGCCGGGACCAACCACCATATCCGGCTGTTGAAGAACGGCACCCTGGCCTACACCGCCGAGCCGGTAAACGAGATCTATCGGCCATCGATCGATGTGTTTTTTGAAAGTGTCGCCAGTTACTGGAATGGCGATGCGGTCGGCGTACTGCTGACCGGCATGGGCCGCGACGGCGCCCAGGGCCTGAAGCTGATGCGCGATCAGGGTTACCTGACCATCGCCCAGGACCAGAATAGTAGCGCGGTGTATGGCATGCCCAAGGCGGCGGCTGCCATCGACGCTGCCACAGAGATTCGCCCACTGGACAAGATCGCTCCACGATTGCTGGAGATATTTGCCAAATGACCGACAAACGCAGCTGTCCTGGCCAGGTAGCAACTCAGGTGACAACCCATGAATGATTTACAGCTCGACGATTTTAAAACCGATGAAAATGCTGCGATGGTGCTGCTGGTCGACGACCAGGCAATGATCGGTGAGGCTGTGCGGCGTGGGTTGGCGAATGAAGAAAACATCGACTTCCATTTTTGTGCCGACCCGCACCAGGCCATTGCCCAGGCGATCCGCATCAAGCCGACGGTGATCCTGCAGGACCTGGTGATGCCGGGCCTGGACGGGTTGACGCTGGTGCGCGAGTACCGCAACCACCCGGCGACCCAGAATATTCCGATCATCGTGCTTTCGACCAAGGAAGACCCGCTGATCAAGAGTGCGGCCTTCGCGGCCGGGGCCAACGATTACCTGGTCAAGCTGCCGGATAATATCGAGCTGGTGGCGCGCATCCGTTACCACTCGCGCTCCTACATGACCCTGTTGCAGCGGGACGCGGCCTATCGCGCGCTGCGGGTCAGCCAGCAGCAGTTGCTCGATACCAACCTGGTGCTGCAGCGCCTGATGAACTCCGATGGCCTGACCGGCCTGTCCAACCGCCGGCATTTCGACGAGTACCTGGAGCTGGAATGGCGCCGGGCAATGCGCGACCAGACCCAGTTGTCGCTGCTGATGATCGATGTCGACTACTTCAAGTCCTACAACGACAACTTCGGCCACCTGGAGGGCGATGAAGCCCTGCGCAAGGTGGCGACGGCGATCCGCGAGGCCAGCAGCCGACCGTCGGATTTACCGGCGCGTTATGGCGGGGAGGAGTTTGCCCTGGTGCTGCCGAACACCTCGCCCGGCGGGGCGCGGCTGGTGGCCGAGAAGCTGCGCCAGACCGTGGCCGCGTTGAAGATTCCGCATATCGCGCCAACCGAAGGGGCCAGCCTGACCATCAGCATCGGTCTGTCGACCATGACGCCGCAGCCGAGCACCAGTTGCCGGCAATTGATCTCGGCCGCCGACAAAGGCCTGTATCTGGCCAAGCACAATGGTCGCAACCAGGTAGGGATCGAGTGAAAAAAACCGCCACCGCGGGGGCCTAAAGCCGCCAGGCGGGCTGCCGCGCCAGCTTGATTACGTTATACTCGCCGGCTTTCAAAAGTTCGCCAACGAGTGCTGCCTGCCATGGAAATCAACCCGATCCTTAACACTATCAAGGACCTGTCCGAGCGCTCCGAAACTATTCGGGGGTATCTTTGACTACGATCAAAAGCATGAGCGTCTGACCGAAGTCAATCGCGAGCTTGAAGATCCGAACGTCTGGAACAAGCCTGAATATGCCCAGGAACTGGGCCGCGAACGCGCTGCGCTGGCGCAGATCGTCGAGACCCTGGACGAGTTGTCCGGTGGCCTGGCCGATTGCCGCGATCTGCTGGACATGGCCGTCGAAGAGAACGATGAAGGCACAGTGGGCGACGTGGTCGCCGAACTGACCCGTCTCGACGAAGCCCTGGCCAAGCTGGAATTCCGTCGCATGTTCAGCGGCGAGATGGACATGAACAACGCCTACCTGGACATCCAGGCCGGCTCCGGCGGCACCGAAGCCCAGGACTGGGCCAACATCCTGCTGCGCATGTACCTGCGCTGGGCCTCCAAGCGTGGCTTCGACGCCACCATCATGGAACTGTCCGAAGGCGAAGTCGCCGGCATCAAGGGCGCCACCGTGCACATCAAGGGCGAGTACGCCTTTGGCTGGCTGCGCACCGAGATCGGCGTGCACCGCCTGGTGCGCAAGAGCCCGTTCGACTCCGGCGCCCGCCGCCACACCTCGTTCTCGGCCGTGTTCGTGTCGCCCGAGATCGACGACAAGGTGGAAATCGAGATCAACCCGGCGGACCTGCGGATCGACACCTACCGTTCCTCCGGTGCCGGTGGTCAGCACGTAAACACCACCGACTCGGCCGTACGTATCACCCACGTACCGACCAACACCGTGGTCAGCTGCCAGAACGAACGGTCCCAGCACGCCAACAAGGACACCGCCATGAAGATGCTGCGGGCCCGGTTGTACGAGCAGGAGATCCAGAAGCGCAACGCCGCTTCCCAGGCGCTGGAAGACAGCAAGTCCGACATCGGCTGGGGCCACCAGATCCGTTCCTACGTGCTCGATGCTTCGCGGATCAAGGATCTGCGTACCAACATCGAACGCAGTGACTGCGACAAGGTGCTCGACGGCGACATCGACGAATACCTGGTGGCCAGCCTGAAGTCGGGGCTGTAAGCCGCGACACCCATGCCGCGGGCACGGCGCGCTTCTGTAGGAGCGCGGCCGGCCCGCGATCCCTTGCCACAGGCAAGGGGCAACGAACCTGTGATGGAAATTTTAAAGACATGAGCGACCTACAACTCGACCAGGCCCTGCAACAGGAAGAAAACACCCTGATCGCCCTGCGCAAGGAAAAGCTTGCTGCCGAGCGCGCCAAGGGTCAGGCCTTCCCCAACGACTTCCGCCGCGACAACTACTGCAACGACCTGCAGAAACAGTACGCGGACAAGACCAAGGAAGAGCTGGCCGAGGCGGCGATTCCGGTCAAGGTTGCCGGTCGCATCATGCTCAACCGTGGCTCGTTCATGGTGATCCAGGACATGACCGGGCGTATCCAGGTCTACGTCAACCGCAAGACCTTGCCGGAAGACACCCTTAATGCGGTCAAGACCTGGGACCTGGGCGACATCATCGCCGCCGAAGGCACCCTGGCCCGTTCCGGCAAGGGCGATCTGTACGTCGAGATGACCAACGTGCGCCTGCTGACCAAGTCGCTGCGCCCGCTGCCGGACAAGCATCACGGCCTGACCGACACCGAGCAGCGTTATCGCCAGCGCTACGTCGACCTGATCGTCAACGAAGACGTGCGCGAAACCTTCCGCGTGCGTTCCCAGGTCATCGCCCACATCCGCAGCTTCCTGATGAAGCGTGACTTCCTGGAAGTGGAAACGCCGATGCTGCAGACCATTCCTGGCGGCGCGGCGGCCAAGCCGTTCGAGACCCACCACAACGCCCTGGACATGGAAATGTTCCTGCGTATCGCGCCGGAGCTGTATCTGAAGCGTCTGGTGGTCGGTGGCTTCGAGAAAGTCTTCGAGATCAACCGCAACTTCCGTAACGAAGGCGTTTCGACTCGGCACAACCCTGAATTCACCATGTTGGAGTTCTACCAGGCCTACGCCGACTACGAAGACAACATGGACCTGACCGAAGAACTGTTCCGCGAGCTGGCGCAGCTGGTCCTGGGCAGCACCGACGTGCCGTACGGCGACAAGGTGTTCCACTTCGGCGAGCCGTTCGTCCGTCTGTCGGTGTTCGACTCGATCCTCAAGTACAACCCTGAGCTGACCTTTGAGGACCTGAACGACATCGACAAGGCCCGTGCCATCGCCAAGAAGGCCGGTGCCAAGGTGCTCGGCTTCGAAGGCCTGGGCAAGCTGCAGGTGATGATTTTCGAAGAGCTGGTCGAGCACAAGCTGGAACAGCCGCACTTCATTACCCAGTACCCGTTCGAAGTCTCGCCGCTGGCCCGTCGCAACGACGAGAACCCGAACGTGACCGATCGTTTCGAGCTGTTCATCGGTGGTCGCGAAATCGCCAACGCCTACTCCGAGTTGAACGACGCGGAAGACCAGGCCGAGCGTTTCATGGCCCAGGTGGCCGACAAGGACGCCGGTGACGACGAAGCCATGCACTACGATGCCGACTTCGTTCGTGCCCTGGAGTACGGCATGCCGCCGACCGCCGGTGAAGGTATCGGCATCGACCGCCTGGTGATGCTGCTGACCAACTCCCCGTCGATCCGCGACGTGATCCTGTTCCCGCACATGCGGCCGCAAGCGTAAATATGTTGAATAAAAAGCCGCCGCTAACAGGCGGCTTTTTATTGTCTGTGTGGCACTGACGTACTGCTTTTTTCATTTTTTATGTGAGAGGAATACCTGTCGTGAACCGTGCAATTGCTCAAGAAGGTGCAGCTGGCATCGCCACTGCGGTCGCTGAAAGTGTTCAGTACCAGGGCCGCAAGGCCAGCCGACAGGGCAGTGAGCAACGTCGCCAGGATATTCTCGACGCGGCCATGCGCATCGTCGTGCGCGATGGCGTGCGCGCCGTGCGTCATCGCGCGGTCGCCGCCGAAGCCGGTGTGCCGCTGTCGGCCACCACCTATTACTTCAAGGATATCGATGACCTGCTCACCGATACCTTCGCCCAATACGTCGAGCGCAGCGCCGCCTTCATGGCCAAGCTCTGGGCCAACAACGAAGGCTTGCTGCGGGAGATGGTCGCCTATGGCGACGGCAGCCCGGAGTCCCGCGCGCAACTGGCCGATGACATTGCCCGCCTGACCGCCGACTACGTGCAGCGGCAACTGCATAACCGCCGCGAGCATCTGATGGCCGAGCAGGCGTTTCGCCAGGAGGCGCTGCTCAACCCGCGCCTGGCGGTGCTGGTGCGCTCCCACCAGCAGATCCTGCTGCACGGCACCTGCCAGTTTTTCCAGGTATTGGGTTCCCGCGAGCCGCAACAGGATGCCAAAGTGTTGACGTCTATAATCGGACGGATGGAATATCAGGGCCTGCTCAACGGGGCAGAGCCATTGGCCGACGAAGACATGCTGGGCATTCTTACCCGGTACATGCACCTGGTTCTGGCCTCGGTGTGATGCGTTCCCTGTAGCTGCTGCCGCAGGCTGCGATAAGGTCCGAAGGGCCTTCCTGCGGATTCCATGGGCGCTGGAGCGAACGCGGGCTTCATCAGCTGCCACGCGTGTTTGAGTCGACTGCTGATAGGGAGTGTTGAATGAAAGCCTGGCGTGTTGTGATCGCCTTGTCGTTCCTGCTGCTCAGCGGCTGCCTGGTGTCCTTCAAGGAACCCTTGCCGGCCGACCAGGCAGCGCCTGCGGCGTTGCTGGGCAAATGGACCAGCAAGAATGCCTGGGGCGAACCGCTCACCCTGCAGTTGAGCCGCATCGGCAACAACCGCTACAAGGCCGTCACTTCCGTCAAGGCCAGGCCGCAACAGCACGACACCTACGAATTTACCGTTTCCCGCCATGGCAGCCGCTGGTATCTCTCGGCGGCGGTGCCCCAGGCGCTGGGTGGGCACTTCACCATCGCCGGTTTCGAGTTGACCGACGACCACGAACTGGTGCTCTACCAGCTCGATCTCGAGCAGATCAATCAGGCCCGCGGGCAGAATGCCCTGCGAGGCGAACCGTTCGACACCAAGGACGGCGAGGGCGTGCTGATCGACAGCGCGCTACCACAGGTTTTCGCCTATCTGGACGACCCCGCCAACTCCGACGTGTTCGTCGAGGCGGCGCGCTTCCAGCGGGCGGGCAAGTAAACGCAGTACAGACGTTTTAACGGGAGTTTTGGGGTGGACGATTACCAGCAGACGATACGCACCTTGTCCGATCGCATTGTGCTGGCACAGACGCCGATCCGCGTACTGGATGCGGTGAAGTGGGACGACAACATCCGCAAAGGTTTCCTCAAGGCCAACGGTAAGGAAATGCCGGCGGTGGACCGCGCCTATTACGAAGGCCGGCCGCTGTCTTTCGACTCCAGCGCGGTGAAGCTGGAGTTCCAGAACATCGAGCGTGACATCACCCGGCAACTGGGCCAGTTCAACCCGGTGGGGCAGATCATGCGGCGCATGTGCAAGGAGTACCGCATGGTGGTGCGGATGCTCGAGGCCCGTGGCACCGAGGATTTTGGGCTGATATCCCAGGAGCTCTACGGCGCGGCCTCCGACGCTTTTCATGCCGGCGACCCGACCCTGGCCGACCTGGGCCTGATGCTCTCGGATTACCTGAACAACATCGACGGCCGTGGCGACCTCAAGGACGAACCCAAGACCCTGAGCGCCAAGGAAGCCGTGAGCCTGCTGCAAAGCCGGCTGAACAAGGTGTTCGGCGAGGCAGAGGAAACCATCCGGGTCTTCGAGTCCGACGGCATCGTCGCCGACGCGGCGGCCGGCGCCGACTACATCAAGATCCGCGCCGACGCCATGTTCAACGAGCGCGATGTACGGGCCCTGGAAGTCCACGAAGGCCTGGTGCACGTGGGCACCACCCTCAATGGCCTGAACCAGCCGATCTGCACCTTCCTGTCCAAGGGCCCGCCCTCGTCGACCGTGACCCAGGAAGGCCTGGCGATCCTGATGGAAATCATCACCTTTGCCTCCTACCCGAGCCGTCTGCGCAAGCTGACCAACCGCACCCGCGCCATTCACATGGTGGAGGAGGGCGCGGACTTCATGCAGGTGTTCGCGTTCTTCCGCGAGCAGGGTTTCGAAATGGCCGAAAGTTATGGCAACGCCAGCCGGGTGTTCCGTGGTTCGGTGCCGACGGGCCTGCCATTCACCAAAGACTTGTCCTATCTCAAGGGCTTCATCATGGTTTACAACTACATTCAGTTGGCCGTGCGCAAGGGCAAGCTCGAGCAGATCCCGCTGATGTTCTGCGGCAAGACCACCCTGGAGGACATGCGTACCCTGCGCCAGTTGGTCGACGAAGGCCTGGTGGTGCCGCCCAAGTACCTGCCGGACCAGTTCCGCGACATGAACGCGCTGTCGGCCTGGATGTGTTTCTCCAACTTCCTCAACCACCTGAGCCTGGACCGGATCGAGGCGGACTACTCCAACATCCTTTGACGCATACCCATGTAGGAGCGGCCGGTCGACGTTCGATTGCCCGCGATAAAGGCGCCGCGGTTTTTCTGAGTCACCGCGCCATCGGTTATCGCGGGCAAGCCTCGCTCCTCCAGAAGTATCCCTTTCCACCCCCTGTCGTGAGGCTTCAAACGGATGCGAGTCCTCAGCATTGTCTGCCTGCTACTGGCCTTGAGCGGTTGCAGCTCGCTGCTGTTCTATCCCGAGCGCGGTTTGCCGTTCACCCCGGACAAGGCCCGGCTCGACTACCGCGACGTCACCCTGACCGCCGCCGACGGCACGCGCCTGCACGGCTGGTGGCTGCCGGCCAAGGCCGGGGTGCCGGTCAAGGGCACGGTGCTGCACCTGCACGGCAATGGCGGCAACCTGTCCGGGCACCTCGGCGGCAGTTGGTGGTTGCCGGAGCAGGGTTACCAGGTACTGCTGGTGGACTACCGTGGCTACGGGGTGTCGCAAGGCAAACCGAGCCTGCCGGCGATCTACCAGGACGTCGACGCGGCCTTCCAGTGGCTGGACCGGGCGCCCGAGGTCCAGGGCAAGCCGCTGGTTGTCCTGGGCCAGAGCCTGGGCGGCGCCCTGGCCATCCACTATCTGGTGGAACAGCACCCGGAACGCCAGCGCCAGCTCAAGGCCATTGTCTTCGACGGGGTGCCGGCCAGTTACCGCGAGGTGGGTCGTTTTGCCCTGAGCACGTCCTGGATGACCTGGCCGTTCCAGGTGCCGCTGTCCTGGCTGGTGCCGGATGGCGACAGTGCGATCAAGGCCATGGCGCGCCTGGATGGCGTGCCCAAGCTGATCTACCACAGCATCGACGATTCCCTCGTACCGCTTTCCAACGGCATCCGTCTGTATCAAGCTGCGCCCCCGCCCAGGGTGCTGCAGCTGACCCGTGGCGGGCATGTGCAGACCTTCGCCGACCCGGTCTGGCGCCAGGTGATGTTGCGTTACCTTGAGGACCCGCAGCACTTCAACGGCCTGCGCCGCCTGGGCGAAATCCCGAATTACCCTGCACCTTTGAATCCAGTCGTAGAACCTCCAGAGAGTCCGCAATGAGCGAAGAACGTAACGCCATCCCCCTGATCATCACCGGTATCTGCAGCATACTCGGCACCGTGGCGTGCCTGTGGTACTACGGCTACCTGCATTTCGCCAAGCCGGAGGATGCGTTGCTGCTCAACGATTTCACCATGCTCAAGACCGTGCCCGGCGAGGACTACAAGGTGTCCCTGGAGCCGGCGGCCGAGGTGGCGCAGTGCATCGATGGCGTGTTGGTGCTGTTCGACACCGAGCAGAAAGGCCTGACCGGCGTGCTGGTCAACAACAAGAAGCGCGCCGTGCGCTGCATGGGCCAGGAAACCCCGAAGCTGGAGCAGTGACCGAACGGCTTGCCAGCGCAAGCCGCGATCCGTTTGCCGCAATAAAAAAGCCCCGCCGATCAAGGCGGGGCTTTTTATTGGCTGCGCGGTTGAGTGCGCGGCCCGGGCTTAGTTGACGCTGACGGCCGAACGTGGCGCGACCGGCTGGTTGTCGTTGGAAATGGTGACTTCCACGCGACGGTTCATGGCGCGCCCGGAAACGCTGCCGTTGTCGGCAACCGGGTATTGCTTGCCATAACCCTGGGCGACGATGCGTGCCGGATCGACACCCATCTTGATCAGGGCGACCTGTACCGAAGTGGCGCGACGCTCGGACAGCGACTGGTTGTAAGCCGCGCTGCCGGTGCTATCGGTGTAGCCTTCGACAATCACTTTGCGGTCAGGGTTGTCGCGCAGGAACTGCGCCAGCTTGTTGATGTTGACCAGGCCGCTGGACTTCAGGTCGGCCTTGTTGGTGGCGAACAGCACGTCACCGAAGGTCACCAGGGTACCGCGGTCGGTCTGCTTGGCGTTGAGGCTCGATTGCAGTTGCTTGATCTGCGCGTCGCGGGCATCGAGAAGCGCCTTGGCGCGCTGGTCGCCGGCGTCCTTGAGCTGGGTTTCCGCGGTGCGCAGGGCGATGGTCTGCTTGGCCACTTCAATCCGCTGGTTGGTCAGGTAGGCCAGTTGGTCGACCTTCTTTTCGTCCTCCTTGTTCAGGTAGGCCTTGTCGGCCTTGTCCAGCCATTCGCTGGCGTCCTTGGTTTCCAGGGCCGCCACCTTGGTGGCCTGCGGATTGGCCTGCAGGGCGGAGTAGTTGGTCCGGGCGTTTTCCAGGTTGGCGTTAGGTGGGGTAGAGCATGCCGCCAGCGCCACGCTCAGGGCCAACAGGGCAGGGATCATCAGTTGTTTACGCATAATGGTTTCGTCCTTTTATCGATTGCGAATACGTGGGAATCGGCGCCCGCGGCTCATTGCACGCTGCGCATGCCTTCCTGACGTAGTTCCTGAACACCTTTCTGAGAGTCCTTCAATGCCTGTTCGGCCTTGGCTGCCTGAGCCTTGCGCTCGGCGACGCGGGCGTCCCATTCGGCCTGCTCGGCCAGGCGCCGGGCTTCGTCGTAGTTCTTGTCGTGCATGGCGAGCTCGGCTTGCTTGAGCTTGTCCTGAGCCGATTTCATTTCCACGGCGGCAAATTCGGTACCGCCTGCGCTGACTGCGCTGTTGACCGCAGATTGCGTCACCGCGTATTGCTCGCTTGGCGGATTACCGGCGCAACCGGCCAGGACCAGGCTGCTACCGAGAGCCAGCGCGGCCAGTTTCAGCCCGCGCAGAGGGGTGGACGAGGATTTGGCAGTGCTGATCTTCATGGTCTTCAACTCCATTGGATAACTCCTGAAAAACATCAAAATCCATCCCGGTTCCGACGCCGTAACGCTGAGTGACGACATGCTGAGGGCGTTGAAAATGAAACGGCCGTTCCAGTGATGGTTATTGGCTGTGACCCGAGGCTTTTTTGAATAGTTCAGAGAAGATGGCCAATCGCCCGGAAATTTTCTGACTGCGCGGACAAGGCTCTAAATAAGGAACTTTTGCCGTGCGCAGGGGTACTCCTGACCCGATCCGGGGTCAGGAATAACGCTTTTATCGGGGAAAAAATGCGGGGATGGATCAGTGTTTCTGCTCGTCTGCCTGGGCCGACATATCGTGCAGATAACGCCGCGACAGGGCGAGAAAACGCGGGGTAGGGCCGATGTCTTCGTAGAGCGGATCGCCTTCCTCGTCGGTGGCGACCACATGCTGGCCCTGGACATAAGGGAAGCTGGTTTCGAGTTCCTCCAGGGCAGCCCCGATCAGTTCGCCGAGCAGTTCCTCGGTCCGGCGCTTGGGGTACATCTCGGAAATCGCCGCCAGGCGTGCGGCGGCTTCGACATCCAGGTAGATCGTGTAGCCGGTCTTGGTCAGGCGACCCTTGGCGTTTTCTTCCCAGTGTTGCGCGAGCTCACGGATTTTCATGGCAACCTCAATGAACACCTGCTTGTGGCAGGGCCTGGTGAGTGACCGGCCTGTGCCGGCGCTAAGCCGTTGTGCGGCTTACTCTTGAGACTAGCTCCATCGCGCAAGGTTTAAAGGCGCTTCGTCGTGCGCCGGCCTTGCCCGGAGCCGTTCGCGCCAAGACCGCCCTTGCTAATAGCCATGTGCTGGCGGCACTCTTGGGGCTTAGCAGGAGCCCCGAGTCCGCTGGAGAACAGGTAGATGACCGATATTGATGCGCGCTTGCGCGAAGATGTTCACCTGCTGGGTGAGCTGTTGGGCAACACCATTCGTGAACAGTATGGCGAGGGTTTCCTCGACAAGATCGAACAGATTCGCAAGGGCGCCAAGGCCGACCGGCGCGGTTCGCTGGATGCCGAACTCAGCGCCAGCCTCAACCAGCTCAGCGAGGACGAATTGCTGCCGGTGGCGCGGGCGTTCAACCAGTTTCTTAACCTGGCCAACATCGCCGAGCAGTACCAGTTGATTCACCGTCGCGAGGAGTCGCA
Organism: Pseudomonas sp. RW409; assembly: GCF_003184125.1. Classification (NCBI taxonomy): domain Bacteria; kingdom Pseudomonadati; phylum Pseudomonadota; class Gammaproteobacteria; order Pseudomonadales; family Pseudomonadaceae; genus Pseudomonas; species Pseudomonas sp. RW409. The sequence continues at coordinate 189,085 of NZ_QHHP01000002.1, forward strand.
GCCGGCGCCGTTCGAGTCGCGGGTGCTGCCGGAACTGCTGGCGCGCCTGCGGGCCGAAGGCCATGGCGCCGAGGCGCTGGCCCGGCAATTGGGGCGTCTGGAAATCGAACTGGTGCTGACCGCCCACCCCACCGAAGTCGCGCGCCGCACGCTGATCCAGAAATACGATGCCATCGCCGCGCAACTGGCCGCCCAGGACCATCGCGACCTGACCTCGGCCGAACGCGCGCAGATCCAGACCCGCCTGCAGAGGCTGATCGCCGAGGCCTGGCACACCGAAGAAATCCGCCGTACCCGGCCGACCCCGGTGGACGAAGCCAAGTGGGGCTTCGCGGTGATCGAACATTCGCTGTGGCAGGCCATCCCCAATTATTTGCGCAAGGCCGACCAGGCCCTGCATGCGGCCACCGGCATGCACTTGCCGCTGGAGGCGGCGCCGATCCGCTTCGCTTCGTGGATGGGCGGCGACCGTGACGGCAACCCCAATGTCACCGCGGCGGTGACCCGCGAGGTGCTGTTGCTGGCGCGCTGGATGGCCGCCGACCTGTACCTGCGCGATGTCGATCAACTGGCTGCCGACCTGTCCATGCAGCAGGCCAACGCGGCGCTGCGGACCCTGGCCGGCGACAGCGCCGAACCCTATCGCGCGGTGCTCAAGCAACTGCGCGAGCGCCTGCGGGCCACCCGCAACTGGGCCCAGGCCTCGTTGAGCGGTAGCGTGCCGGCGACAGCCCAGGTCTTGCAGAACAACCGCGAGCTGCTGGACCCGCTGGAGCTCTGCTACGCGTCCCTGCACGAATGCGGCATGGGCGTGATCGCTGATGGACCGTTGCTCGACTGCCTGCGCCGCGCGGTGACCTTCGGCCTGTTCCTGGTGCGCCTGGACGTGCGTCAGGACTCCTCGCGGCACACCGCGGCCATGACCGAAATCACCGATTACCTGGGGCTGGGCCGCTACGGCGACTGGAGCGAGAAAGAGCGCATCGATTTCCTGATGCGCGAACTGGGCAGCCGCCGTCCGCTGCTGCCCGGTTACTTCAAGCCATCGGCCGATACCGCCGAAGTGCTGGCGACCTGCCGGGAAGTCGCCGCGGCCCCGGCGGCTTCGCTGGGTTCCTATGTCATCTCCATGGCCGGCGCGGCTTCCGATGTGCTCGCCGTGCAACTGCTGCTCAAGGAAGCGGGCGTGCTGCGGCCGATGCGCGTGGTGCCGCTGTTCGAAACCCTGGCTGACCTGGATAACGCCGGCCCGGTGATCGAGCAACTGCTGCTTCTGCCGGGTTATCGCTCGCGCCTGCAGGGGCCGCAGGAAGTGATGATCGGTTATTCCGACTCGGCCAAGGATGCCGGCACCACCGCTGCCGCCTGGGCGCAGTACCGGGCTCAGGAAAAACTGGTGGATATCTGCCGCGAGCAGCAGGTCGAGCTGCTGCTGTTCCACGGTCGCGGTGGCACCGTGGGGCGTGGCGGCGGCCCGGCCCACGCGGCGATCCTGTCGCAGCCGCCGGGATCGGTGGCGGGGCGCTTCCGCACCACCGAGCAAGGGGAAATGATTCGTTTCAAATTCGGCCTGCCGGACATCGCCGAGCAGAACCTCAATCTCTACCTGGCGGCGGTGCTGGAAGCGACCTTGTTGCCACCGCCGCTGCCGCAGCCGGCCTGGCGCGACCTGATGGACGAGTTGGCCGACGACGGGGTGAAGGCCTATCGCGCGGTGGTGCGGGAGAACCCGCAGTTCGTCGAGTATTTCCGCCAGTCCACACCGGAGCAGGAACTGGGGCGCCTGCCGCTGGGTAGCCGGCCGGCCAAGCGCCGCGCCGGCGGCATCGAAAGTCTGCGGGCCATCCCGTGGATTTTCGGCTGGACCCAGACGCGCCTGATGCTGCCGGCCTGGCTGGGCTGGGAAACCGCCTTGAGCAAGGCCCTGGAACGCGGGGAAGGCGAGTTGCTGGGGCAGATGCGCGAACAGTGGCCGTTTTTCCGCACGCGCATCGACATGCTGGAGATGGTGCTGGCCAAGGCCGACGCGGATATCGCCCGTTCCTACGACGAGCGATTGGTCGAACCGGCGCTGCTGCCATTGGGTGCGCATTTACGCGACTTATTGTCGCAGGCGTGTTCGGTGGTCTTGGGGCTGACCGGTCAGTCGCAGTTACTGGCACATAGCCCTGACACCCTGGAGTTCATTCGCCTGCGCAATACCTACCTGGACCCGCTGCATCTATTGCAGGCCGAACTGCTGGCCCGTTCGCGGCGCCAGGACGGCGCGCAGGACAGCCCGGTGGAACAGGCGCTGCTGGTGTCTGTGGCGGGGATTGCCGCCGGTTTGCGTAATACCGGCTAAGGTAATTGCCGGGGTTTTCAGTGGCTTGGCGCGGTACTTCGAGCGCTGGCCCGAAAGGGCTGGCGACCGTCGCCAGGCGACACTTTGTTATGGGGTTGCGACCAGCAACACCCTGTCGCCAGGGCATAAAGTCGGCGGGTTGCTCCGACTTTCGGCTGCTTGTGTGCGCTGTGTCGGCTGTGTATCTTGATCAGCCTTTGGCCGTTTGGGCGGCCACTATCCCATTTCCGAGATTGGCCCCACGAGGCGAATCCGAGCGTTTCTAAATAAAAAATTGAGGAGCACATCGATGCGCGTAATTCTGCTGGGAGCTCCCGGGGCCGGTAAAGGTACTCAGGCAAAGTTCATCACCGAAAAATTCGGCATTCCGCAAATCTCCACCGGCGACATGCTGCGCGCAGCGGTCAAGGCCGGCACCGAGCTGGGCCTGAAAGCCAAGAGCGTGATGGACGCCGGTGGCCTGGTCTCCGATGACCTGATCATCAATCTGGTCAAGGAACGCATCAGCCAGGCCGATTGCGCCAAGGGTTTCCTGTTCGACGGCTTCCCGCGCACCATTCCTCAGGCCGAAGCGCTGGTCAAGGCCGGCGTCGAACTGGACAACGTGGTCGAAATCGCTGTCGACGACGAAGAGATCGTCCAGCGTATCGCCGGTCGCCGTGTACACGAAGCCTCGGGCCGTGTTTACCACACCGTCTACAATCCGCCGAAAATCGCCGGTAAAGACGACATCACCGGTGAAGACCTGGTCCAGCGTAAAGACGACACCGAAGAAACCGTGCGTCATCGTCTGTCGGTCTACCACTCCCAGACCAAGCCGCTGGTGGAGTTCTACCAAGGCCTGGCCGCCAATCAGGGCAAGCCGAAGTACAGCCACATCGCGGGCGTCGGTTCGGTCGAGTCGATCACCAGCAAGGTGCTCGAAGCGCTGAGCTGACCAGTCGTACCGGCTTCATCTTCAACGGCCCGCTTGCGGGCCGTTGCTGTTTATAATGCGTCACTTTTTTCAACTCCCTCTGCCTTATGGAAACATCGATGAGCACCTTGCTGGCCCTGGACACCGCGACTGAAGCCTGCTCGGTTGCCTTGCTGCACGACGGCAAGGTGACGAGCCATTACGAGGTGATCCCGCGCCTGCATGCGCAGAAGCTGCTGCCGATGATCCAGACGCTGCTGGCCGATGCCGGCATCAGCCTGCAGGCCGTCGATGCCATTGCCTTCGGTCGTGGGCCGGGGGCCTTTACCGGGGTGCGGATCGCCATTGGCGTGGTGCAGGGCCTGGCCTTCGCCCTCGAGCGCCCGGTGCTGCCGGTGTCGAACCTGGCGGTGCTGGCGCAGCGGGCCTTGCGCGAACACGGTGCGACCCAGGTGGCCGCTGCCATCGATGCGCGGATGGATGAGGTCTACTGGGGCTGCTACCGCGAAGTGGCTGGCGAGATGCGCCTGGCCGGGGCCGAAGCGGTGTTGCCGCCGGAAGCCGCCGCATTGCCGGCGGACGCCAGCGGCGCCTGGTTCGGTGCGGGCACCGGCTGGGGCTATGCCGAGCGTATCGGCGTCGAACTCAGCGGCCAGGATGCGGGTATGCTGCCCCATGCCGAAGATTTGCTGACCCTGGCGCGCTTTGCCTGGGAACGCGGCGAGGCGATCCCGGCGGACGAGGCGCAACCGGTGTACCTGCGGGACAAGGTGGCGACGCCCAAGGCGCGTTGACCGCGCTCCAGGGCCGTCTGCCAGCATGAGTCCGGGCGATGAGCGTGCCAATCGTCAGGTTTTCGCGGCAGTTTCCGGCGGCTTTTAAACCTTTTGCATTTTCTGTGTTCTAGTTATCACTCGGGCATTTGCGTAGTCGGCTAGGTGCCGCTAAATTGCCATCATTGATATCGGGCATGTATTTATGCGCATAGACGGCATTTCCTCTCAGTCCTACCCCATCAAGCGCAAGCCTCGCAAAGGCAGCGTGCTGCTGGACGACTCTCTCGAGGACGCAGATGCCGTCGAAGTCCAACCCGAGACTTCTGCCCAGGCGCGCTCCCAGGCTTCTGCCGGGCGCACCAGCAATCTTCCCGCCCGTCCACAGGACATGATCTTCCAGCGCGCCATGAAAAAAAGCGTCGCCAACGCCCTGGCCAGCTACCTGACCACCGCCGGTTTCGTCGATTGGGATATGGAAGTGGTGGGTCTCGACCTGCACATCTGATGTTGCTGCCTTATTACCTCGGTTGTCCTTCCTGGAGCGAAAACGCTTGGCGTGAGTACCTGTACCCGGAAAGCGCGCGGCCGACGGATTTTCTCGGCCTGTATTGCCAGGTCTTCAATGCCGTGGAAGGCAACACCACCTTCTACGCGCGCCCCGCCGAGGCCACGGTGCAGCGCTGGGCGCAGACCATGCCGGAACATTTCCGTTTCACCGCCAAGTTTCCCGGCGATATCAGCCATGGCGGCGACCTGCGCGAGCAACTGGGCGCGGCCGAGAGCTTCCTGCAGTTGCTCAGCCCGCTGGGCGAGCGTGTTTCGCCGCTGTGGCTGCAACTGCCCGCGAGCTTCACGCCACAACGCCTGGCCGAGCTGGCGGGCTTTATCGACGGCCTGGAGCGGCCGTTGGCGGTGGAAGTCCGGCATCGGGACTTCTTCGCCAAGGGCGATGCCGAGCGCATGCTCAATCGCCTGCTGCTGGATCGTGGCGTGGAGCGCATCTGCCTCGACCCGCGTGCCTTGTTCAGTTGCACTTCCAGCGAGCCGTCGGTGCTCCATGCGCAATCGAAGAAACCCAAGGTGCCGCCGCGCCCGGCCGCCTTCACCCAGTTTCCCCAGGTGCGCTTTATCGGCCATCCGCAGCTCGAGGCCAACGACCCGTTCCTGGTGCCCTGGATCGACAAGGTCGCCGGCTGGATCGAGGAAGGGCGAACCCCCTACATCTTCCTGCACACCGCCGATAACCGCCTGGCCGCCGAGCTGGCGCGGCGTTTCCACGCGCGCCTGATGCAGCGCCTGCCTGGATTGCCGGCCTTGCCTGAGCTATACAGAGAGCCCGCCGCGGAGCAACTCGGCTTGCTCTGAGGCGGGATCATTTCCCTGCCCAGGAGGCCGCCAATGGATGCGCAAACCCTTCGAGCCCAAACCTTCAAGGCCCTGCATGAGCGTGATCGGGCCTTCGTGATTCCCAACCCCTGGGATGCAGGCTCCGCCAAGATGCTGGCCAGCCTCGGCTTCGAGGCCCTGGCGACCACCAGCGCCGGTTTCGCGTTCTCCCTGGGCCGCCCCGACGCTGAAGGCGCCTTGTCCCTGGAGGACACCCTGGGCAACGTTCGCGCCATAGTCGGGGCCAGCGATCTGCCGGTGGCGGTGGACCTGGAAAACGGTTTTTCCGACAGTCCCGAAGGCTGTGCCCGGACCCTGCGCCAAGCGGCCGCCTGCGGGGCGGTGGGCGGCTCCATCGAAGACGCCACGGGCCGGGCCGATGCTCCGATCTACGACTTCAAGCTGGCGGTCGAACGTATCGAGGCGTCGGTCGCCGCGGTGCGGCAATTGCCTTTTCCCTTTGTGCTCACGGCGCGGGCGGAGAACCTGCTGCATGGCCGCCAGGATCTGCCGGACACCATTCGCCGCCTGCAAGCCTATGCCGAGGCCGGCGCCGATGTGTTGTATGCGCCCGGGCTGCGCTCGGCCGAGGAAATCATCGCGGTGGTCCGGGCGGTGGCGCCGAAGCCGGTCAACGTGCTGATGTCGGGCGGCCTGAAATTGACCGTGGCGCAACTGAGCGAGCTGGGGGTGAAGCGGATCAGCGTCGGTTCGGCCCTGGCGCGGGCCGCCTATGGCGCCTTCTATCAGGCGGCGCAGGAAATTCTCGACCACGGCAGCTTCCACTTTGCCGACCAGGCCTTGCCGTTCGCGCAGATCAACGGCTTGTTCAAGGGCTGAGCGGCTGGGAGCCAGTGTGCGAGCGGGCAGGCTGTTGTTGCTGTTTTTGTTGCTGGTCGCGGCCGGGCTGGTGAGTGTCTGGCGTGGCTGGCTGCCACTGCCCGCGGCCTGGAATCCCTGGGCGCCCTTGCAGGTCAGGGAGCCGCCCAATCTGTTGACCCGCTTCAAACTGATGCGCCTGCGCGCTGACCCGCAGTTGTGCGATCAGGTATTGCGCGACTCCGGCTTGCGGGTGGCCCGGCAGCAGGACAGCCGCCCGGACGCCGACTGCCCACTGCGCAATGTCCTGCGCGTGCAGGGCGGGGATATCGCCCTGAGCAGCAGCTTCCTCGCCAGTTGCCCGCTGGCCGTGGCCTTTGCCCTGTACCAGTACCATGCTTTGCAACCCGCGGCCCAGGCCGTTTACGGGCAGAGAATAAGCCGCATCGAGCATCTGGGCAGCTTTGCCTGCCGCAACATGTACAGCCGCGAAAACGGTTTCCGCAGCCAGCATGCGACGGCGGATGCCCTGGATATCTCGGGTTTTCGCCTGGCCGACGGTCGCCATATCAGCGTGCTCAAGGACTGGCCGGGGGAGGGGGCGGACGCGCGTTTTCTGCGCCTGGCCCGCGACGGGGCCTGCGATGCGTTCCAAGTGGTGCTGAGTCCGGATTACAACGCCGCCCATCGCAACCACTTCCATCTGGATGTGGGGCCCTGGTGGATCTGTCGATGAAACCGGCTTGAGGTTTAGGCGGCGATCCGCAGGTTCTGCAGGATCAGCGGACGCGCCCAGCCGGTATCGAAATCGAACTGTTTCTGCTGCTCGATAAGCTCTTCCGGCGGGAAGGGCGGAAAGGGTTTGTCCAGCAGGTCCATTTCGAATTCGGCGATCGGCAGGTGCAACGGCCGTGGTTGCGGCGCCGGGCTCGGCTCGGGCAGGGGCTGGCCGGCATTGAGGACAATGGGGCGTACCCAGCCGCTTTCGAAGTCTTGCTGGCGTTGCTGGGCGACGACTTCTTCAGGCGGGAAGGGCGGAAAGGGTTTGTCCAGCAGGTCCATTTCGAACTCGGCGATCGGCAGGAACAGCGGCTCCGGCGGGCGGATCTCGGTGTCCTGGACGTCGCAATGGCGCTGGGTAACGATTTGCGTCAGCAGGTCGCTGCCGCCATGGGGTTCGGTCGGGCCGTCCACTGCCACCAGAGAATTGTCGTCAGTGACCTTCGTGCCATCGCCGCGTTGCTCGGCCAGCGCCTGGGCAAAAAAATCCTGCCACAGATGGCTGACGCCGCTCAGTGCCTGGGAATTTTTGAGGCCGTAATCGCCGTGGGGCGATATGACGCCAATGGATAGGCTTCGAATGTCTGACATTTCTCTCGGGTCGACGCTCAGCTCTGGCAAAATGCCGGATAGTTCTTTTATCGGCAGTTTTTGCCGATCATTAATTTTTTGAGCGTGTTTTCAGATGAGTGAGCAACCAGCGGCCTGCCGCATCAAAGTCGAGGCCTTGGCCGATGCATTCCAGCCGCAGGCGGCGCACTGGGCCGAGCGACTGGGGCTGCCATTGCAGATCGACGAGGCGGAGTTCGCCCTGCAGGTCGGCGAGCAGGGCTTGCAACTGCAGCAGCTCGGCGCCGACGCGCCAGGGCCGGTGCGCGTGGACTTTGTCGAAGGCGGCGCGGCGCATCGGCGGCTATACGGTGGCGGTAGCGGGCAGATGATCGCCAAGGCGGTGGGGATCGCCCAGGGCGTGCGTCCGCGGATCCTGGATGCCACGGCGGGGCTGGGCAAGGATGCGTTCGTCCTGGCCAGCCTGGGCTGCGAGATGAGCCTGATCGAGCGCCAGCCATTGATCGGCGCCTTATTGGAAGACGGCCTGGCCCGGGCGGGAGAAGATTTCGAGGTGGCGCCGATCGTGGCGCGCATACACTTGCTCAAAGGCAACTCGATCGAGGTGATGCGCAACTGGGAGGGCGAGCCGCCCCAGGTGATCTACCTGGACCCGATGTTCCCGCATCGGGAAAAGACCGCGCTGGTGAAAAAGGAAATGCGCCTGTTCCGCCCACTGGTCGGAGACGATCCGGATGCCCCGGCGCTGCTGGAGGCCGCCCTGGCCCTGGCCAGCCACCGGGTGGTGGTCAAGCGCCCGCGCAAGGCGCCGTGCATCGCCGGCCCCAAGCCGAGCCATGCGCTGGACGGCAAATCCAGCCGCTACGATATCTATCCGAAGAAGGCGCTCAAGGCCTGATAACGGGAAGGTCCTCTGGGCCTTCAATCGCGAGCAAGCTCGCTCCTACAGAGGCTTGTACCATCCCTGTAGGAGCGAGCTTGCTCGCGATGGCTGTCAGGCCGGCTCCGGCCGATACGCGCGCATGAACAATCCCACCACTTCCCGCACATGCTCCTCGGCGTCTTCATCGCTCAGCGGCTCGCCGCAGCCGTAGAGCAGGCGAAAGTTCGCCGTGCCCTTGAGCAGGCAGAAGAAATGCTCGGCGGCATTACGCGGTTTGTCGATGCTCAGGGCACCGCTCTGGTCGATCCGGGCCAACAGCCGCTCCATGCCTTGCAGCATGCGCAGGGGGCCGGCCTCGAAGAAGATCTGCGAGAGCTTCGGGTCCTGGCTGCCCAGGGCCAGCATCAGGCGATGCAGGTTCAAGGATTCTTCGCTGTTGATCAGCAGGTGAAAGCCCCGGGCGATGTTCAGCAACACGCTTTCGATCGGCATGCCGGCAGGCAGCTCGAAGATCAGCGTCGGCAGCTGCTCCTCGCACTTGGCCATTACCGCGGAGGAGAACAGTGTCTCCTTGTCGTTGAAATGGCTGTACACCGTCAGCTTGGAAACACCGGCTTCGGCAGCCACCGCGTCCATGCTGGTGCTGGCGTAGCCATTGCTCAGGAACAGCGTTTTCGCGGCTTCGAGGATGGCCTGGCGTTTTGCCAGATCCTTGGGGCGGCCGGGGCCGTTTGAGGTGGAAATATTGTCGGACATTCTTCGCTTTAATACTGGACTGGTGAGTTTGCTATTAATAACATACCCGCCAGTATAATTATTCGAAGCACCCTTAGCGAAAGGTCCCTCACCATGTTCCGCTATGCCTTACCCCTCGCGTTGCCTGTCAGCCTGGCCGTTCTGCTGTCCGCGTGCGGACATGAAGAAACGGCGCAAACCACCATTCGCCCAGCCATGGTGGTGCAGCCAGAGCCCGCGGCACAGGCCATGGACAGCTACCCTGGCGAGGTCCGCGCGCGTTACGAACCGGACCTGGCGTTCCGGATTGGGGGCAAGGTCAGCCGACGACTGGTCGATGAGGGGCAGCGGGTGAAAGCCGACCAGCCATTGGCCGAGCTCGATCCGCAGGACGTGCGGCTGCAACTGGAAGCCACCCGGGCCCAGGTGGCAGCAGCCGAAGCCAACCTGAACCTGGTGCGTTCCGAGCGCGACCGTTACAAGACCCTGATGGATCGGCAACTGGTCAGCCGTTCCCAGTACGACAATGCCGAGAACCTGTATCGCTCGGGCCTGGCCCGGCTCAAGCAGATCAAGGCCGAGTTCGACGTGGCCAGCAACCAGGCCGGCTACGCCGTGCTGCGCGCGCCCCAGGATGGCGTCGTGGCCCGGCGTACGGTGGAGGTCGGCCAGGTGGTTGCCGCCGGCCAGACCGTCTTTACCCTGGCCACCGACGGCGAGCGGGAAGTGCTGATCAGCCTGCCGGAGCAGGGTTTTGGCCGCTTTCACATCGGCCAGCCGGTGTCGGTGGAACTGTGGAGCCAGCCCGAGCAACGTTTCGCCGGGCAGATCCGCGAGCTGTCGCCGGCCGCAGACCCACGCTCCCGCACCTTCGCCGCCCGCATCGCCTTTACCGCCGGCAAGGTTCCGGCCGAACTGGGGCAGAGCGCCCGGGTGTTCATCCAGGCCGCGGCCAGTGTGCCGTTGTCGGTGCCGCTGTCGGCGGTGACCGCGGAAAACGGCGCCGCCTATGTCTGGCGGGTCGACGCCAACAACACCCTGAAAAAGACTCCGGTGCGTCTCGGTGCCTTCGGCGAGAAGAGCGTACCGGTGCTCGAGGGCCTTGGGGTCAGTGACTGGGTAGTGGCGGCTGGCGTGCATGTGCTCCATGAGGGGCAGCAGGTACGCCCGGTGGATCGCTCCAACCGCGTGGTCAATCTGGCGGCCAAGGAGTAATCCCCGATGGGTTTCAATCTTTCCGAATGGGCGTTGCGCAACCGCCAGATCGTGCTGTTCCTGATGCTGTTGCTGGCCATTGTCGGGGCGTTGTCCTACACCAAGCTGGGCCAGAGCGAAGACCCGCCCTTCACCTTCAAGGCCATGGTGATCCGCACCAACTGGCCGGGCGCCACGGCCCAGGAGGTTTCCCGGCAGGTCACTGAACGTATCGAAAAGAAGCTGATGGAAACCGGCGAGTACGAGCGCATCGTCTCGTTTTCCCGCCCGGGCGAGTCCCAGGTGACCTTCATGGCGCGCGACTCGATGCACTCGAACCAGATCCCCGAGCTCTGGTATCAGGTGCGCAAGAAAATCAGCGATATCCGCCATACCTTGCCGCCGGGTATCCAGGGCCCGTTCTTCAACGACGAGTTCGGCACCACCTTCGGCAATATCTACGCGCTGACCGGCGACGGTTTCGACTACGCGGTGCTCAAGGATTACGCCGACCGCATCCAGATCCAGCTGCAGCGGGTCAAGGACGTGGGCAAGGTCGAGCTGCTGGGCCTGCAGGACGAGAAAGTCTGGATCGAACTGTCGAACGTCAAGCTGGCGACCCTCGGTCTACCGCTGGCAGCGGTGCAGCAGGCCCTGGAGGAGCAGAACGCGGTGTCCACCGCCGGTTTCTTCGAGACCAGCAGCGAGCGCCTGCAACTGCGGGTGTCCGGTAATTTCCAGAGCGTCGAGCAGATCAGCAATTTCCCGATCCGGGTGGCCGACCGCACCTTCCGGATCGGCGATGTGGCGGACGTGCGCCGCGGCTTCAACGATCCACCGGCACCGCGCATGCGCTTCATGGGCCAGGATGCGATCGGCCTGGCCGTGGCGATGAAGGACGGCGGCGACATCCTGGTGCTGGGCAAGGCGCTGGAGCTGGAGTTCGCCCGGATCCAGAAAACCCTTCCCGCCGGCATGGAGCTGCGCAAGGTCTCCGACCAGCCGGCCGCGGTGAAGACCGGCGTCGGCGAGTTCGTCCAGGTGCTGGTGGAAGCCCTGGCGATCGTGCTGCTGGTGAGTTTCTTTTCCCTCGGTGTGCGCACCGGCATGGTGGTGGCCCTGGCGATTCCGCTGGTGCTGGCGATGACCTTCGCCACCATGTATTACCTGGGGATCGGCCTGCACAAGATCTCCCTCGGCGCACTGGTGCTGGCCCTGGGCTTGCTGGTGGACGACGCGATCATCGCGGTGGAGATGATGGCGATCAAGATGGAGCAGGGCTACGACCGGCTCAAGGCCGCCAGCTACGCCTGGACCAGCACCGCGTTCCCGATGCTCACCGGTACCCTGATCACCGCCGCGGGTTTCCTGCCGATCGCCACGGCGCAGTCCGGCACCGGCGAATACACCCGTTCGATCTTCCAGGTGGTGACCATCGCCCTGCTGGCTTCGTGGATCGCCGCGGTGGTGTTCGTGCCCTATCTGGGCGAGAAGTTGCTGCCGGACCTGGCCAAGCTGCATGCGGCCAAGCACGGCAACGGTGACGGCCAGCCCGATCCGTACGGCACGCCGTTCTATCAGCGGGTGCGGCGGATGGTGGAATGGTGCGTGCGCCGGCGCAAGACCGTGATCGCCCTGACCGTGCTGCTGTTCATTGCCTCGGTGATGCTGTTCCGCTTCGTGCCGCAGCAGTTCTTCCCGGCTTCCGGGCGGCTGGAGCTGATGGTCGACCTGAAGCTGGCCGAGGGCGCGTCCCTGAGCAACACCGCCGATCAGGTCAAGCGCCTGGAGGCGATGCTCAAGGAGCACGCCGGCATCGATAACTACGTGGCTTACGTCGGCACCGGTTCGCCGCGTTTCTACCTGCCCCTGGACCAGCAACTGCCGGCGGCGAGTTTTGCCCAGTTCGTGGTGCTGGCCAAGACCATCGAGGAGCGGGAAAGCCTGCGCAGCTGGCTGATCGAAACCCTCGACGAACAGTTCCCGACCCTGCGTTCGCGGGTCACCCGCCTGGAGAACGGCCCGCCCGTGGGCTACCCGGTGCAGTTCCGCGTCACCGGCGAGCACATCGAGGAAGTGCGGGCCCTGGCGCGCAAGGTGGCGGCCAAGGTGCGCGAGAACCCCCATGTGACCAACGTGCACCTGGACTGGGAAGAGCCGAGTAAGGTGGTCTACCTCAATATCGATCAGGACCGTGCGCGGGCCCTGGGCGTGAGTACGGCCAACCTGGCGAAATTCCTGCAAAGCTCGCTCACCGGCTCCAGCGTCAGCCAGTACCGCGAAGACAACGAGTTGATCGAGATCCTGCTGCGCGGGACCTTGCATGAACGTACCGAGCTGTCGCTGCTGTCGAGCCTGGCGGTGCCCACCGACAACGGCAAGAGCGTGGCGCTGTCGCAGGTCGCGACCCTGGAGTACGGCTTCGAGGAAGGCATCATCTGGCACCGCAACCGCCTGCCGAACGTCACCGTGCGTGCCGACATCTATGGCAAGGAACAACCGGCGACCCTGGTGCAGCAGATCCTGCCGACCCTCGAGCCGATCCGCGCCGAACTGCCGGACGGTTACCTGCTGGACGTCGGCGGCACCGTGGAAGACTCGGCCCGCGGGCAGAACTCGGTGAAGGCCGGCGTGCCGCTGTTCATCGTGGTGGTGCTGACCCTGCTGATGCTGCAACTGCGCAGCTTCTCGCGCACGGCGATGGTGTTCCTCACCGCGCCGCTGGGGCTGATCGGCGTGACCCTGTTCCTGATGGTGTTCCGCCAGCCGTTCGGCTTCGTGGCCATGCTCGGGACCATCGCGCTGTCGGGGATGATCATGCGCAACTCGGTGATCCTGGTGGATCAGATCGAGCAGGACATCGCCGCCGGGCTCAAGCCGTGGCAGGCAATCATCGAAGCGACGGTAAGGCGCTTCCGGCCGATCGTGCTGACCGCGCTGGCGGCGGTGCTGGCGATGATCCCGCTGTCACGCAGCGTGTTCTTCGGGCCGATGGCGGTGGCGATCATGGGTGGGCTGATTGTGGCGACGGCGCTGACCCTGCTGTTCTTGCCGGCGCTGTATGCGGCGTGGTTCAGGGTCAAGAAAACCTGATTTATTTCTGTAGGAGCGAGCTTGCTCGCGATGGACTCAATAGCACCGCAGTGCATCAGGTGCCCCGCGTCATCCTTGATATCCATCGCGAGCAAGCTCGCTCCTACAGGGGGTCGGGTAGGGGTTACAGGGTACCGAACACCTTCTTCGCCAGGCTGGTGGCCGCTGCCGCCGGGTTCTCGCGAATGGTCGCTTCCTGCTTGCCGATCATCTCGAACAGGCCGTTGAGCGCCTGTTCGGTCACGTAGCCTTCGATATTCGCGTTCTTCGCATCCAGCACGCCGAGGGTGGCGGCCTGGCCGGCGAAGGCGTTGTACTGCTTGGCCAGGCCCACCTGGTCGGTGGCCTGCTTGACGATCGGCAGGAACTTCACGCGGATCTGCTCGCGGCTGGTCTTGCTCAGGTACTGGGTGGCGGAATCCTTGCCGCCGCTGAGAATGCCCTTGGCGTCCTCCACGCTCATCTTCTTCACCGCATCCACCAGCAGCGCCTGGGCCTGCGGCACAGCGGCCTCGGCGGCCTTGTTCATGCTGCTCTCGAGTTCTTCGACCTGGGCGCCCATGCCGAACTGCTTCATTTTCTTCGCCACTTTGCCGAGGTTGCCCGGCAACTCGATGCGCACGTCCGGGTTATTGCTGAAACCGCCGGCGGTGCCCAGCTGTTTGACCGCGACCTGGGCTCCCTGGGTCAGGGCGTCCTTGAGGCCGCCGGTGGCGTCTTGCTGCGACAGGTCGCCGAGGGACAGCGCCAGGGCACTGGCGGAGATCAGCAGGCCGGCGCACAGGCTGGTGAAGCGAAGGGAAGAACGGAGCATGGCAGCTTCCTTGTTCAAGAAAAGGGATTAACGAGCCGCGTCGACGCGGATTTTCAGCGGTTGCGGGTCGCTGCCGTCGAGTTTCACCCCGTTGTGCTCGGTGGTGACGAACAGCAGTTTGCCGGCCAGCTCGATCCGCGCGCTGACCGAATAACGGTGCCCGGGTTTGACCTGGGCCGGGTCGTAGCTGAGGTGGAAGGGCAGCGGCACCTGGCCTTTGACCGGGCCTTTCTGTTCGGCCAGCACCACCGCGGGGGCGTCGGCCAGCGACACGTCCTGCAGGCTGACGCTGAGGGTGGCGGCTGGCGGCAGGGCGATGCGTTGCAGGTAGAAGACTTCACCGTCGAGGCTGGCGTTGCTGGCAGGTTGCATGCTGTTACAAGCCCCGAGCAGGGTGGTAAGGGCGAGCAGGGTGAGCTTTTTCATGATGGATCTCCGTATCGGGAGGCGCCAGAAACCGCCTGGCGCCGATAAGAATCTAGTCGCTTTGTTGCGGGGCGGCGACCTGCTCGGCGGCATCTTCGCTGCGGTGCAGGGCCACCTGGCGGATCGACAGGCGAATCTCCGCCGGCAGCACGCGCTTGGCCGCGCCTTCGGCCAGTTCGCCGAGCAGTTCGTGGTAGCTCAGCTTGCCGGCTTCGTCGCGGCGTAGCACGTCCTGCTCCAGCAAGGTCTGGATGAAGTGGCGGAACAGGCTCTTGTCGAAGAACTCCGGGGCATTCAGGCCATGCAGGATCGACAGGCGCTGGGCCATGACCGTGCACAGGTCTTCCAGTTCTTCGGCGCTGATGCTGCGCTGGCCGCTGTTGAGCAGCAGCGAGATGGCCATGTAGAAGCGCTGCAGGGTCTGGGCGATGCTCTTGGACAGCAGGGTCAGCAGCACGAAGTGCCGTGAACTCGGCGCCGGACGCAGGTACAGGTCCTTCTCGAAGCGCAGCAGGCCTTGCTCGACGAAGGCTTCCAGCCACTGGTCGATCACCCCGTCCAGCTCGTCCAGGGACCAGCGGATGAACAGCTCCGACTGCAGGTAGGGATACAGCGCGCGGGTGTAGCGCAGGATCTGTTCGCGGCTCATGCGCGACGAACTCTGGAAGAAGCTCGCCAGCAACGCCGGCAGGGCGAAGATGTGCAGCACGTTGTTGCGGTAGTAGGTCATCAGGACGGCGTTCTGCTCGTCCAGGTAGAGGATCTTGCCCAGGGCATCGCTCTGCTCGGACAGCAGGTCCATGTCCTTCACATGTTCGATCAAGGCCCGGCCGTCGCCTTCCGGCAGGGTGGTGTGGGGCGAGTAGGGGACTTTGCGCAGCAGCGCCAGGTACAGGTCCAGGACCCGGGCCATGGCACGGTCGTCGAGGGCCAGGCGGCTGGTGGAGAGCAACGCCAGGGCCACCAGGTTGACCGGGTTGATCGCCGCCGCTTCGTTCAGGTGCTGGGCGACTTTTTCACCCAGGCGGTTGGTGGTTTCATTGAGCCAGGCCGGCTTGAACTGCGGGCCCAGCTCCTGGGCGCGCCAGCCCGGCTGTTCCTGATCGAGAAACTCGGCCAGCTTGATCGGCTCGCCGAAGTTCACCGCCACCTGGCCGAAGCGCTGCTTGAGGGCGCCGATGACCTTGAAGATGTCGAAGATCGACTCTTTCTTCTTGCTCGCGCCGCGCAGTTCGCCCAGGTAGGTGCGGCCTTCCAGCACGCGCTCGTAGCCGATGTACACCGGCACGAAGACGATCGGCATGCGTGAGGAGCGCAGGAAGCTGCGCAGGGTGATGGCCAGCATCCCGGTTTTCGGTTGCAGCATGCGCCCGGTGCGCGAGCGCCCGCCTTCGACGAAGTACTCCACCGGGAAACCCTTGGTGAACAGGGTGTGCAGGTATTCGTTGAACACCGAGGTGTAGAGCGGGTTGCCCTTGAAGGTACGGCGCATGAAGAACGCGCCACCCCTGCGCAGCAGGCTGCCGATCACCGGCATGTTCAGGTTGATCCCGGCGGCGATGTGCGGCGGGGTCAGGCCGTTGCGGAACAGCAGGTAGGACAGCAGCAGGTAGTCGATATGGCTGCGGTGGCAGGGCACATAGATCACTTCGTGACCGGGGGCGACTTTCTGCACGCTTTCGATGTGGTTGACCTTGATCCCGTCGTAGATCTTGTTCCAGAACCAGCTCAGCACCACTTCGAGGAAGCGGATCGCGGTGAAGGTGTAGTCCGAGGCGATCTCGTTGCCATAGCGCAGGGCCACGGCCTTGGCTTTTTCCGGGGAGATCTTTTCCCGTTCGGCTTCGTCGAGGATCGCCTGCCTGACCAGCGGCTGGTTCAGCAGGCCCTTGACCAGGTTGCGGCGGTGGGAAATGTCCGGGCCGATCACCGCGGCCTTCAGGTTGCGGAAATGCACCCGCAGGATGCGCTGGGCCATGCGCACGGTGCGCTCGTGGCCCTTGTTGTGCTCGATCAGCTCGCGCAGGTGGATCGGCGCGGAGAATTGCACCCGGGTCTTGCGGCCCAAAATCATGATGCTCAGCAGCCGGCGCAGGCGCCCGGTGACCGCCCAGCTGTCGGCGAACAACAGTTTCCACGGGCTCGATTCGCTGTCTGGCGACTGGCCCCAGAACACGCTGACCGGAATGATCTGCGCGTCTTCGGCGGCATTCTGGCTCAGGGCGCTGACCAGGCGGGTCAGGGTCGGTGGCGCGCCGCGCTTGTCCTGGCGGCCGAGCCAGTCCGGGGCCGGGGTCAGGTAGAAGAACGCGGCGGGTTCCAGCAGGTTGCCCACCGAGACCGGCAGCACCGGGCGCGGCAGCCCGGCCTTGGTGCACTCGGTATCGACCACGGCGAGGTCGGTGAGCGAAGGGTTTTGCAGGACGTAGAACACCGGGCGACTGCGGTCGAGGTTGAGGGTGAAGGACGACTGGTTGATCGTCTCCGAGCGAACCCAGAGGTACAACAGTCGGCGCAAGGTGCCAAACACAAGACGGCGGAACGGGGAGCGGGTCATACGGCTTCTGCTTTAGTGGAAAAAACCGAGCAGTTGCTCGGGGCGGCTAGTGTGCCGGATTCACCGAAAATCGGCAAAAAAGCGGCAAACAAGATTGAGTTGAGAGTTTTTGTGCCTGTCATATACTCGCCCGACTGACGCCTGGGCATGTGGGGCCCATCAATAGAAACCCAGGTCCAGGCGAAAGTTCTCACGGCTTCGTTTCAGTAAGCCGACTGATAATAAAAAGACGGAGGATGGATTGATGGCAACTCGCGAGACCGGCAGCGTGAAGTGGTTCAACGACGCCAAGGGCTACGGCTTCATTCAGCGTGAAGGTGGTGCCGATGTATTTGTCCACTACCGTGCTATTCGTGGTGAAGGCCACCGCTCGCTGACCGAAGGGCAGCAGGTTGAATACGCCGTGGTAGAGGGGCAGAAGGGGTTGCAGGCTGAGGATGTAGTGGGCTTGTAAGCGTTGTGCCTTGTAGGAGCGAAGCTTGCTCGCGATAGCGTTGTGTCAGGTAAAACGCTATCGCGGGCAAGCCTCGCTCCTACAGTAATCGGAATCAGGCGGTACGCCAGGTAATCTCTTCTTCCCCGTCGGCGCTGATGCGAATCCAGCGGTCGGCCGATTCTTCACCTTCTTCCTCGACCCAGCTGCCCGGTGCGCAGCGCACTTCGACGTTCAGCGCGGCGAAGGCGGCGCGGGCGCAGGCGATGTCGTCGTCCCACGGCGTCTGGTCGCTTTCCAGGTACAGGCTGTTCCACTTGCCCACGGCTTTCGGCAGCCAGGTCACCGGCACGCTGCCGGCCTTGCATTTGTAGGTCTGGCCTTTCTGCACCCAGTCGCTGCACGGGCCCAGGGCTGCGCCGAGCCAGGCGGCGATAGCCTTGTGGTCGACGTCGGCGTCTTTCAGGTAAATCTCGATATCCGGTTGGCGCATGGATGTCCTCACTGCGGGTCTGAAAAATCCATTCGCGGATTTATTCGGCCTCGAGTCGCTGCTCGAGGCCGTGGATTGATGGGTTATTGCAGAACGAAGTAATCGTAGCGCATCGACACGCTGACCTCGAAGGGCTCGGCCTGCTCGATCACGCTGGCTCGGCGTTCGGCACTGGCGCGCCAGCCGTGGGGCGTCATGGCCAGCAGGTTGGCGCGATCCTGCGGATTGCTCAACGTCAGCTTGAAGTCCAGGGTTTCACTGTGTTGCAGCGCCATGCCCGCGGGCACCAGCGCCAGGTGTTTGTCGTCGGTGTATTCGCGGACCTCGTCGTACAGGCGCTCGCGCAATTCCATCAGGTGACCGCTGGTCGGCCCGACCTTCATCAGGCCGCCGCCAGGGCTGAGCAGGCGCTTGGCTTCCTGCCAGTCCAGCGGGCTGAAGATACTGGCGAGGAACTGGCAGCTGGCATCGGCCAGGGGCACCCGGGCCATGCTGGCGATCAACCAGGTCAGCTGCGGGGCACGGCGACAGGCGCGCTTGACCGCTTCCCGGGAGATGTCCAGGGCATAACCGTCCGCCTGGGGCAGCGCTTGGGCGATCTGTGCGGTGTAGTAACCCTCGCCGCAACCGATATCGACCCAGTGCTGCGGGGCGCGCTCGGCGGCCAGTTCGGCCAGGCGCCTGGCCACCGGGGCGTAATGACCGGCATTGAGAAAGTCGCGGCGGGCTTCGACCATGGCCTGGTTGTCGCCCGGGTCGCGACTGTTCTTGTGCTGCACCGGCAGCAGGTTCAGGTAACCCTGGCGGGCGCGGTCGAAGCGGTGCCCGGCCGGGCACACGACACCGTTGTCGACGGCGCTCAGGGGCGCCGCGCAGATAGGGCAGGCAAGCATCAGGCGAGCAACTTGATCAGGGTCTGGTAGTAGATTTCGGTCAGCACGTCGAGATCGCTGGCCAGCACCCGCTCGTTGACCTGGTGGATGGTGGCGTTGACCGGGCCCAGCTCGACCACCTGGGTGCCGAGGGTGGCGATGAAGCGCCCGTCGGAGGTGCCGCCGCTGGTGGAGGCTTTGGTCTCGCGGCCGGTGACGTCCTTGATGCTGGCCGACACCGCGTCGAGCAGGGCGCCCGGCTCGGTGAGGAACGGCAGGCCCGACAACGCCCACTCCACATGCCAGTCCAGGCCGTGCTTGTCGAGGATGGTGGCCACGCGCTGTTGCAGGCCTTCAACCGTGGATTCGGTGGAGAAGCGGAAGTTGAACACTGCCACCAGCTCGCCGGGGATCACGTTGGTCGCGCCGGTGCCGGAATTCAGGTTGGAAATCTGGAAGCTGGTCGGCGGGAAGAAGGCATTGCCGTCGTCCCAATGCTCCGCAGCCAGTTCGGCCAGGGCCGGGGCGGCCAGGTGGATCGGGTTCTTGGCCAGGTGCGGGTAGGCCACGTGGCCCTGCACGCCGCGCACCGTGAGCTTGGCGCCGAGGGAGCCGCGACGGCCGTTCTTGACCACGTCACCGACCAGGCTGGTGCTCGACGGCTCGCCGACGATGCACCAGTCCAGGCGCTCCTTGCGCGCCGCCAGGCGCTCGACCACGGCCTTGGTGCCGTGGTGCGCCGGGCCTTCTTCGTCGCTGGTGATCAGGAACGCCACCGAGCCTTTGTGGTCCGGGTAGTCGGCGACGAAACGCTCGGTCGCCACCAGCATCGCCGCCAGGCTGCCTTTCATGTCCGCCGCGCCGCGCCCGCAGAGCATGCCGTGCTCGTCGATCAACGCGTCGAACGGGTCGTTCTGCCAGGCCTGGACCGGGCCGGTGGGCACCACGTCGGTGTGGCCGGCGAAACACAGCACCGGGCCTTCGTGCTTGCCGTGGGTGGCCCAGAAGTTATCCACATCCTCGATGCGCATCGGCTCCAGCTTGAAGCCGGCATCGCCCAGGCGCTGCATCATCAGCTTCTGGCAGTCGGCGTCGACCGGCGTCACCGACGGGCGGCGGATCAGGTCACAGGCGAGTTGCAGGGTCGGCGAAAGGTCGGCGTGGGCCGTCATGGGGAAACTCCGAAGCAGGGGCAAGGTCAGGCGCTGCTCTTTCTCCGTAGGAGCGAGCTTGCTCGCGATGGACGCAAGAGCGGCGCAGTGCATCAGGGGCTGCGCGTTATTCTTGATATCCATCGCGAGCAAGCTCGCTCCTACAGAGGCGGCGGCGGGCAAGGCGCGCAAAATGGCGGATATCTTAAAGCAAAACGGCGGCCAGAGGCCGCCGTTTAGTGCTTTGCCGCGATTTATGCCGCCGCCACCGGCGCGCTTTCGGCAACGGGTTTTGGCAGCGACGACAGGAAGGCCATGACCAGCGCCGCCACATACGGCAGCGACTGCACCAGCAGCATGGTCACCCAGAAGCGCATGTCGTTGCTCGGCAGGCCACCCTGCACCAGGTAGATACCCAGCGCCGCGCCCCACAACAGCAGCATGATGAACAGCTCCTCACGGGCTTCCGAGATCGCCACCCAGAAACCGTGGTTGTCGGCATTCTTCGGCGTGCGGAAGAACGGAATGCTGCTGGTGAAGAAACCGTACAGCACCGCCTTGGCGATGGTGTGGGACAACGCCAGGCCGGCAATGGCCGCGCAGAACGCGTCCTTGAGGTTGACCCCGACCGCCCGGCGGTAGAGGAAGATGATCTTGCCGACCTTGAACACGAACAGCGCCAGGGGCGGGATCGCGAAGATCAGCAACGGCGGATCGACGCGCTGCGGCACGATGATCATCGCCGCCGACCACAACAGGGCGCCGAGGGTGAAGAAGATGTTCATGCCGTCCGCCACCCACGGCAGCCAGCCCGCGAGGAAGTGATAGCGCTGGCCACGGGTCAGCTCGGTGTCCTTGCCGCGCAGCAGGCTGGCAGTGTGGCGCTTGATGATCTGGATCGCCCCATAGGCCCAGCGGAAACGCTGTTTCTTGAAGTCGATGAAGGTATCCGGCATCAGGCCCTTGCCGTAGCTTTCGTGGTAGTACGCCGCCGACAGGCCTTTCTCGAACACCCGCAGGCCCAGCTCGGCGTCTTCGCAGATGCACCAGTCGGCCCAGCCCAGTTCTTCCAGGACCGAACGGCGGGTCATGGTCATGGTGCCGTGCTGGATGATCGCGTCACGGTCGTTGCGGGTGACCATGCCGATATGGAAGAAGCCTTTGTATTCCGCGTAGCAGAGCTTCTTGAAGGTGCTTTCGTTCTGGTCGCGGTAATCCTGCGGCGATTGCACCACGGCGATTTTCGGGTCGGCGAAGTGCGGCACCATGTGCTTGAGCCAGTTGCGGTCGACGCAGTAGTCCGAGTCGATCACCGCGATCACTTCGGCGTCCTTGGCGGTGTGCGGGATCAGGTAGTTCAGCGCGCCGCCCTTGAAACCGGCCAGGGGCGCGACGTGGAAGAACTTGAAGCGCGGGCCGAGGGTCTCGCAATAGGCCTGCACCGGCTCCCAGACCGCCGGGTCCTTGGTGTTGTTGTCGATGATCAGGACTTCGAAGTCCGGATAGTCGAGGTTGGCCAGGGCATTGAGGGTCTGTTTGACCATCTCCGGCGGCTCGTTGTAGCACGGCACATGGATCGAGACTTTCGGCCGGTAACTGGAGTCGCCTTCGACCGGCAGGAACTCGCGCCGGCGCTTGTGCACCCAGACCGCCTCGGCCAGTTCATGGGCCTCGGTGAGCAACACGATGAACACCCCGAGCGCACCCAGGGCGAGCAGGAAGCCCACCGTCAGGCTGAACCAGGTGCTGTATTGCTGGCTGTAGTCGTAGCCGATCCACACCAGCACCGAACCGCAGAGGAAGGCGATGAAGGTCAGGAAGGTCCGGCCGCGCTGGCGCAGGGCCGAGCCGTCGATCATCAGCAGGGTCAGGGACAGCAGCGCCAGGACCACCGAGCCGATGGCCAGCACGCGCCACTGCGGGATCGCCACCACCGGGCCTTCGAAGTTGAACTTCTGCTGGCGCGCGGCGTTGAACACGCCCCAGTAGGCGCCCACCGAACCTTCGTCGCTGGCCTTCCACGGCTGGTCGAAGGCTTCGATCACGAAGTAGTTGTAGCCCTGGCGGTTGAGCTTGTTGACCAGGTTACGCAGGTAGATCGCCTGATCCGCCGGGCTGGCGTCGGCGCCGCCACGCATGCGGCCGTTGCTCGGCCAGCCCACCTCGGACAGCAGCAGCGGTTTTTTCGGGAACATCTTTTTCAGGTCACGGGCGCGGTCGAGGACGAACTGCCCGGCCTTGTCCATCGGGATGAATTCCCAGTAGGGCAGGACGTGGGCGGCGATCAGGTCGACGTGCTGGGCCAGTTCCGGGTGTTCTTCCCAGACGTGCCACTGCTCGGAGGTGGTGACTGGCACCTTGACGGCAGCGCGCACGCGATCGAGCAGGACGCTCAACTGGTCGGCGGTGATTTCCTTGCGGAAGATCGCTTCGTTACCGACCACCACGCGCACCACACTGCGCGAGTTGTTGGCGATGTCGATGGCGCGGGTGATTTCACGCTCGTTGCGTTCCAGGTCCGGGCTGATCCAGATCCCCAGGGTCACGCGCAGGCCGAACTCTTCCGCCAGCTTGGGGATGTTCTCCAGCGTGCCGTCGACCGAGTAGGTGCGAATGTTGTCGGTCAGCTTGCTCATGATCTCCAGGTCGCGACGCATTTCATCGTCGGTCGGGAACTGGTCTTTCTGCGGGAACTGGCCCAGCTGGAAAGGCGAGTAGGAAAAGCCGGAGATTTGTGCAGGCCAATTGGGGGCGGAGACCGGGCGGTTGACCAGTGCCCAGAAGCCGGTGAACAGGGCGGCGATTGCCAGAACCACCACCAGGTTGAGTCCAAATTTACGCGATGACATAGCTATTTCGGGTTCCAAAGGGTGTGGAACGGGGGAACGGTCGGCATGCGCCAAGCGGCGCGCATCCTACACTGGCCTTCGGCTGAGCGTACAGCGCACAGGAGAAGGCCGCAGGTTGGGCAATCCAACTCGATTTAAGTTCTCGGCGACGAAATTTTCAGATTGTTCCCTCATTAAAGCAGCCCTGACTGCCATTCATAGGGCAAAGATGCTCTTGGCGGACATCGGCCCTATAATGCGCGCCGGTTTTTGGGGTAATGGTCATGAGTACAGAAGATCCGCGGTTTGCTGGCGTCGCCCGTTTGTATGGCATCGAGGGGCTGGAGCGCTTGCGCGCCGCCCATGTGGCGATCGTCGGGGTCGGCGGTGTCGGTTCCTGGGCGGCGGAAGCCATTGCCCGTTGCGGCGTGGGCGAGATCTCGCTGTTCGACCTGGACGACGTCTGCGTCAGCAACAGCAATCGGCAGCTGCACGCCCTCGACAGCACGGTCGGCAAGGCCAAGGTCGAGGTCATGGCCGAGCGCCTGCGTGGGATCAATCCGGCTTGCACCGTGCATGCGGTGGCGGACTTCGTCACTCGCGAGACCATGGCCGAGTACATCACGCCGAATATCGACTGCGTGATCGACTGCATCGACAGCGTCAACGCCAAGGCGGCGCTGATCGCCTGGTGCAAGCGGCGCAAGATCCAGATCATCACCACCGGCGGCGCGGGCGGGCAGATCGACCCGACGCTGATCCAGGTCTGTGACCTGAACCGCACCTTCAACGACCCGCTGGCCTCGAAAGTGCGCTCGACCCTGCGTCGCGACTACGGTTTTTCCCGCACCGTGACCCGTCACTACAGCGTGCCTTGCGTGTTTTCCACCGAGCAACTGCGCTACCCGAAACCGGACGGCAGCATCTGCCTGCAGAAGAGCTTTGTCGGCGATGGCGTGAAACTCGACTGCGCCGGCGGTTTTGGCGCGGTGATGATGGTGACCGCGACCTTCGGCATGGTCGCGGCGACCAAGGCGGTGGACAAGCTGGTGGCTGGCGTGCGGCGCCCGGCGGACCGGGTCAAGCCCGCGGCCGTTTGACTCTGTAGGAGCGGCCGGTCGACGCTCGATTGCCCGCGAAATGCGGTGTGTCAGATAGACCGCTATCGCGGGCAAGCCTCGCTCCTACAGGGATGGGCGTCAGGCTGAGAGCTCGCGCATCCGCTGCAATACCGCATTCAGCCCATTGCTGCGCGACGGTGACAGCTGGCGAGACAGGCCCAGCTGATTGAACCAGTCCGGCAAATCCACCCGTTGCAGCTCCTCGGCGGACAGACCGTTGACCCGCGCCAGCAGCAGGGCCACCAGGCCACGGATCAGGCGCGCATCGCTGCTGGCGGCGAACTGCCAGTGACCGTCCTGCAAGGTGCCCACCAGCCAGACCTGGCTTTCACAGCCATGCACCCGATTGGCCTCGACCTTGTCGGCTTCAGCCAGCGGCGCCAGGCGTTCGCCCCATTGCATCAGCAAGCGTGCGCGCTGTTCCCAGCCGGGGGCGCCCTGGAAACTGTCGAGGGCGGCCAGGGCTTCGGCGGGCAGGCTCATCGCAACAGCTCCAGGGCCTGATCGAGGGCCTCGAAGAAGCGCTCCAGATCCTCGGAGTCGTTGTACAGCGCCAGGGACACGCGGATCGCCCCGGCCAGGCCGAAGCTTTTCAGCAGCGGCATGGCGCAGTGATGCCCGGCACGCACGGCGATGCCCTGTTCGGTCAGCAGGTGAGCCAGGTCGGCGTTGTGCACGCCATCGACCACGAAACTGACCAGCGCCAGCTGCGGCTTGCCCAGCAGGCGCAGGCCTTTGCGGGCCAGCAGGCCATGCAGCAGGTAGTCGTGCAGCGCGGCTTCATGGGCGTTGACGGCGTCCTGGTCGAGGCCGCTGAGGTAATCCAGGGTCGCGCCCAGGCCGATCACACTGGCAATCGGCGGTGTACCGGCCTCGAAACCCAGTGGGGCGGGGCGGAAGCTGGCGTGCTGGTAGTCGGCCTGCTGGACCATCTCGCCGCCAAACTGCCAGTGACGCAGGCCTGGCAACGCCTCGTTGCGTCCGTAGAGCACGCCGACACCGTCCGGGCCGTAGAGCTTGTGGCTGGAGAACACATAGAAATCGCAGCCCAGCGCCTGCACATCGTGGCGGCCGTGGACCACGCCCTGGGCGCCGTCAACCACGGTCAGGGCGTCGTGCGCCTTGGCCAGGGCCAGCAGCTGCGGCAGGGGTTGCCAGGCACCGAGCACATTGGACAGCTGGCTGACGGCCAGTAGCCGGGTGCGCGGACCGATCAGACGGGCCGCGGCGTCGAGATCGATCAGGCCGTCGTCGTCCAGCGGCAGGACCACCAGGTTGAGGCCGCGACGGTGCGCCAGTTGCTGCCAGGGCAGCAGGTTGGCGTGATGTTCCAGGGCGCTGATGACGATCTCGTCGCCCGGGTTGAACTGGTGTTCCAGGCCATAGGCCAGGAGATTCAGCGCGGAGGTCGCGCCGTGGGTGAAGATGATCTGCCCACGGTCACCGGCATTCAGCCACTGCGCCACTTTGTGCCGGCTGTTCTCGAACGCCTGGGTGGCGTGAGCACCGGGCAAGTGCTGCGCGCGATGCACGTTGGCCGCGCCATTGGCGTAGTAGTGCGCCAGGGCGTCCAGCAGGGCTTGGGGTTTTTGCGTGGTGGCGGCGTTGTCCAGGTAGGTCTGGTCCTGCCGTTGCAGGGCGGCGATGGCCGGGAAGTCGGCGCGCCAGGGGGAGGGTACAAGCATGGTGGCAGAACTCGTTTGAACAGGCCGGGCGCCGATGATAAGCGCCCGGCCGGTTTCAGTGGAACCGAATCGCTGCTTAGTTGTGAGCGTGCAGCGCTTCGTTCAGCTCGATGGCCGATTTGTGGGTCTTGCACTCCACGGCACCGGTCTCCGAATTGCGGCGGAACAGCAGGTCAGGCTGGCCGGCCAGTTCGCGGGCCTTGAGCACCTTGACCAGCTGGTTGTTCTCGTCCAGCAGCGCCACCTTGGTCCCGGCAGTCACGTACAGGCCCGATTCCACGGTGTTGCGGTCGCCCAGCGGGATACCGATGCCGGCGTTGGCGCCGATCAGGCAGCCTTCGCCGACCTTGATCACGATGTTGCCGCCGCCCGACAGGGTGCCCATGGTCGAGCAGCCGCCGCCCAGGTCGGACCCCTTGCCGACGAATACGCCCGCGGAAACCCGGCCTTCGATCATGCCCGGGCCTTCGGTGCCGGCGTTGAAGTTGACGAAACCTTCGTGCATCACGGTGGTGCCTTCGCCGATGTAGGCGCCCAGGCGAATGCGCGCGCTGTCAGCGATACGCACGCCGCTCGGTACCACGTAGTCGGTCATTTTCGGGAACTTGTCCACCGAGAACACTTCCAGCAGCTCGCCGCGCAGGCGCGCTTCCAGTTGACGCTCGGCCAGTTCGCCGAGGTCGACCGCGCCCTGGTTGGTCCAGGCCACGTTCGGCAGCAGCGGGAAGATCCCGGCCAGGTTCAGGCCGTGCGGCTTGACCAGGCGGTGGGACAGCAGGTGCAGCTTCAGGTAGGCCTCCGGGGTGGAGGTCAGCTGGGCGTCTTCGGCCAGCAGGGTGGCGACCAGCGGCTTGTGGCTTTCGGCCAGGCGGGTCAGCAGCGCGGCCTGGGTGGCGTCGATGCTTTTCAGTGCTTCGGCCAGTTGCGCGGCCTGGGCGGTGGTGAAGGTGATGGCCTGGTTGCCTTCGCTGTAGCCCAGTACCGGGGCGATGGCGGCAACGATTTCCGCGGATGGCTTGACCAGGGGGGCGGCGTAGAACACTTCCAGCCACGCGCCTTGACGGTTTTGAGTGCCGACACCAAAGGCCAGGCTGAACAGGGTAGTGGACATGCTGTTACCTCTTACAAAATTGAACGGGCAGGCGTTATTTGATTTCTGCCGCGTAGATATCGGGCTTGAAGCCAATCAGGGTTCGGTCACCGAGATCGAGCACCGGGCGCTTGATCATCGAGGGTTGTGCGAGCATCAGTTCGATCGCTTTCGCCTGGTCGAGATCGGCTTTGCGTTCGTCGTCGAGTTTGCGAAAGGTCGTGCCCGCACGGTTCAGCACCACCTGCCAGCCGTGCTCGTTGCACCACTGGGCCAGGTGTTCGCGGTCGATACCGACCGCTTTGTAGTCATGGAAGTCATAGCTGACAGCGTGTTCATCGAGCCAGGTGCGCGCCTTTTTCATGGTGTCGCAGGCTTTGATGCCGAAAAGGTGCAACGTTTTGCTTGAAGCGGTCAAGGAATTGCCCCCTTTTGAGATGCTGGAGTTAAAGGTCACGGATTATGCCATGCCCGCGCCGGTTCGGCGTCGGCGAAGGCCCGGCTTTGTAGCTTTGTGTGACAGCGGCATGGGCCACTTGCGACTTTTGTGCAGCGGCGAGGCCCGAGCTTAAGCGGCTAATATGGCACTTCGACGGTAACCTGTTGCCTGAAGTCTGCTGCTGATCGATTGGGAAAACCGCTTTATGCAAACCGCTTATACCGTCCTTATCCTGCTGATGCTGGTGAGTCTCTCGCGGCTGGTCGGACGGGTGATTCCGTTGCCGTTGCCGCTGGTGCAGATCGCCGCCGGGGCCTTGCTGGCCTGGCCCACCCTGGGGCTGCACGTGGCCCTGGACCCGGAATTGTTTCTATTCCTGTTCCTGCCGCCGCTGCTGTTCTCCGATGGCTGGCGCATGCCCAAGCGTGAGCTGTGGCGCCTGCGCGGGCCGATCCTGACCCTGGCCGTGGGCCTGGTGCTGTTCACCGTGGTGGGCGCTGGTTACTTCATTCACTGGTTGTTGCCGACCATTCCCTTGCCGGTGGCCTTTGCCCTGGCGGCAGTACTGTCGCCGACCGACGCCGTGGCGGTCTCGGCGATTTCCCAGAACCGCCTGCCGACGCCCTTGATGCACATGCTCCAGGGCGAGGCGCTGATGAACGACGCTTCCGGCCTGGTGACCTTCAAGTTCGCCCTGGCGGCGGCCGTGACCGGGGTGTTTTCCCTGGCCAATGCCAGCCTGACCTTTGTCCTGGTGGCGGTGGGTGGCCTGGCGGTCGGCGTGGCCCTGAGCTGGCTGGTGGGGCGCTTGCGTGCCTGGATGATCGCCCGCGGCTGGGATGACCCGGCGACCCATGTGGTGTTCATGCTGTTGCTGCCGTTCGCCGCCTACGTGCTGGCCGAGCGCCTGGGAGCCTCGGGCATCCTCTCGGCGGTGGCGGCGGGGATGATGCAGAGCTGGCTCGACCTGTTGCCCCGGCAGACCAGCACCCGCTTGCTCAACCGCAGTGTCTGGTCGCTGCTGGAATTCGCCTTCAACGGCCTGATCTTCCTGCTGTTGGGCCTGCAACTGCCCGACATCATCAAGGCCGTGGTCAGCCAGGAAACCACCTTGTGGCCGACCCTGTTCTATCGCTGCCTGGATGTCGGGGCGATCTTCCTGGTGTTGCTGGTGCTGCGTTTTATCTGGGTGCAAAGCATCTGGCGCCTGTCCGGCCTGTTGCGCCGCTGGCGTGGCAAGGGTGAGCTGACGCTGGTGCCGACCGCGCGTTCCTGCTGGTTGCTGACCCTGGGCGGGGTGCGCGGGGCGGTGACCCTGGCGGGTGTCATGTCGGTGCCGCTGTTGCTGGGGGCGGGCGAGGCTTTCCCCGAGCGCGACCTGCTGATCTTCATTGCCGCGGGGGTGATCCTGTTGTCGCTGATTGCCGCCTGTATCGCCCTGCCGCTGTTGCTGCGGGGCATCCAGAAGAGCCCCGACGAGAAGCGCCACGCCGAAGTGCGTGACGCCTGGCGCAAAACCGCCGAGGCGGCGATCCATGCCCTGGAAGCCGAGGAAGTGGCCGATGCGGCCAACTCGCCGGATGCGGCCCAGGCGGCGCTGGCCACCGAGCTCAAGGGGCGGTTGATGTCGGAATATCGCCATCAACTGGAGGTGTTCAACGATTCCGCCGAAGCCCAGGCATTGGCGTTTCAGATGGACTTGCTGGAGCGCAAGTTACGTTTGAAGGCGCTGCGGGCGCAGCGGCTGGAGTTATATCGGTTGAGCCGCCAGCACCAGATCGGCGACGACGTGTTGCGCGAGGTCCTGGGTGAGCTGGACCTCAGCGAGGCCAATCTGGGGCAGGTGAAATAACCCCGGTGTTCTGTAGGAGCAGGGGGACGCCCAGTCCTTGCTCGCGATGAATGATAACGCGGTGTATCAGATGTACGGCGTCGTCTCTATCGCGGGCAAGCCTCGCTCCTACAGGGGCGTGAGTTATTGACGGCGCTGAACGAAATCCCGGATCCGCTCGGCGGCTTCCACGCATTCGGCCAATGGCGCTACCAGGGCCATGCGTACCCGACCGGCTCCCGGGTTGCTGCCGTCGACATCGCGCGACAGATAGGAGCCCGGCACCACGGTCACATGCTCCTGTTCGAACAGGTCACGGCAGAACGCCGTATCGTCGCCCGCCACGTTCGGCCACAGGTAAAAGCTGCCGTCCGGGCGCTGCACGTCGAGCACCGGCGCCAGAATCTCCAGCACCGCATCGAACTTTTCGCGATACAGCGCGCGGTTGGCGCGCACATGCACTTCGTCGTTCCAGGCGGCGATGCTGGCCAGCTGGGTCTGAACCGGCATGGCGCAACCATGGTAGGTGCGGTACAGCAGGAAGCCCTTGAGGATATCCGCGTCGCCCGCGACGAAACCGGAGCGCAGGCCCGGCAGGTTGGAGCGCTTGGACAAGCTGTGGAACACCACGCAACGCTTGAAGTCCTGGCGTCCCAGTTCGGCGCAGGCAGTGAGCAGGCCGGGCGGCGGGGTCTGCTCGTCGAAGTACAGCTCGCTGTAGCACTCGTCGGCGGCGATCACGAAATCGTACTGGTCGGCCAGGGCGATGAGTTTCTTCAGGGTTTCGATCGGGATCAGCGCGCCGGTCGGGTTGCCCGGCGAGCACAGGAACAGGATCTGGCAGCGCTGCCAGATCTCGGCCGGTACCGCGTCGAAGTCCGGGTTGAAGCCGTTTTCATCCAGGCACGGCAGGTAGTGCGGCTTGGCCCCGGCGAGGAAGGCCGCGCCTTCGTAGATCTGATAGAAGGGGTTCGGGCTGACCACCAGCGCGTCGTCGCCACGGTTGACCACGGTCTGGGTGAAGGCGAACAGCGCCTCGCGGGTGCCGTTGACCGGCAGCACATTGCGCGCCGGATCGATCCAGCCATTGGGTACGCCAAAACGCCGTTCGCACCAGCCGGCGATGGCTTCGCGCAGGGCAGGGAGGCCCAGGGTCGTCGGATACACCGCCATCTGGTCCAGGTTGTTGGCCAGGGCTTCGGCGACAAAGCTCGGCGAGCGGTGCTTGGGCTCGCCGATGGACAGCGCGATAGGGCGCTTGGCCGGGTTCGGCTGGACGCCGCCGAGCAGGGCGCGGAGTTTCTCGAACGGGTAGGGCTGCAGCTGGTTCAGAGCGTTGTTCATCGGTGCGGTGTCTCACTCAAAGCGGGTCGTGGCGCGTGATCAGATGTTCAGGCGCGTCAAGGTGGTAGGCGGTTCGTGGCTGACGCTCAGCTGTTCGACGATGGCGTCCTGCAGTCGGCTGCACAGCTGGGGATCGGACAGTTGCTGGTTGTTCGCGTCGGTAATGAAGAACACGTCTTCCACGCGCTCGCCCAGGGTGGCGATCTTGGCGTTTTGCAGCGACAGGTCGAACTCCAGGAAGATCTTGCCGATGCGCGCCAGCAGGCCGGGGCGATCGGGGGCGCTCAGT
Source organism: Pseudomonas sp. RW409 (assembly GCF_003184125.1). Taxonomy (NCBI): domain Bacteria; kingdom Pseudomonadati; phylum Pseudomonadota; class Gammaproteobacteria; order Pseudomonadales; family Pseudomonadaceae; genus Pseudomonas; species Pseudomonas sp. RW409. Next base: position 219,954 of record NZ_QHHP01000002.1, read on the forward strand.
TCGAGCACGGTGACCGGGCGCTGGGCGTCGTTGTGGATAGTCACTTGCGGCGGGAAGGCGAAGTGCTTGAGCTGACGCGGTACCCGACGCTGGATGATGGTCGGGTAGTCGTCAGGGTTGCGCAGGGCCTCGGTAAGGCCATCGCGGATCTGTTTGACGCGTTGCGGGTTGTTGCCGATCGAGCCGCCGTCGTTGTCGAGCACGATATAGGTGTCGAGGGTGAATTGGCTGCTCGAGGTGATGATCCGGGCGTCGTGGATGTTCAGGTTCAACTGGTCCATCGCGGCCACGGTCACGGCGAAGAAGTCGTGCTGGTCCGGGGCGTAGATGAAGATCTGCGTGCCACCCTCGAATTCGCGCTGGGTGGTTTCCTTGATCAGCACCAGCGGGCCGCCGTCGGCCGGCTGCTGGAGGATCGCGTCGCTGTGCCAGGCCACGTCGCCGGCAGTGTGGCGCAGGAAGTAGTCGTCCCCCAGTTGCGCCCAGAGCTGCTCGACGTCGTCCGGATCGGTGCCGGCGCGGACCAGGATGTCCAGCGCCGCGCTTTGCGTCTGGCGGATCTGCTCTTCGCGGTCCACCGGGTTTTCCAGGCCGCGGCGCAGGGCGCGCTTGGTCTCGGTGTAGAGCTGGCGCAACAGGCTGGCGCGCCAGGAGTTCCACAGCGTCGGGTTGGTGGCGTTGATGTCGGAAACCGTCAGCACGTACAGATAGTCCAGGCGGGTCTGGTCGACCACGACCTGGGCGAAGTCATGGATGACCTGCGGGTCGGACAGGTCCTTGCGCTGGGCGGTGGTCGACATCACCAGGTGGTTTTGCACCAGCCAGACGATCAGGCGGGTGTCCCACAGCGGCAGCTGGTGGCGGATGCAGAAGGCTTCCGCGTCCACGGCGCCGATTTCCGAGTGGTCGCCGTGCCGGCCCTTGCCGATGTCGTGGTAGAGCCCGGCCAGGTAGATCAGCTCGGGCTTGGGCAGCTTGGCCATGAGCTTGCTGGCCAGCGGGAATTTCTCCGAAACCTGGGTGTACTGCAGTTTGCGCAGGTGCTTGATCAGGTTCAGGGTGTGGGCGTCGACCGTATAGATGTGGAACAGGTCGTGCTGCATCTGCCCGACGATATGGCCGAACTCCGGCAGGTAACGCCCGAGAATGCCGTAGCGATTCATCCGTCGCAGGTTGCGGTGAATACCGATCTCGCACTTGAACAGCTCGATGAACAGGCTGGTATTACGAATGTCATGGCGGAAATCGTCGTCGATCAGGTGGCGATTTTCGCGCAACAGGCGAATGGTGTCGGCGCGTACGCCCTTGATCTCCGGGTGCTGGGCCATGAGCACGAAGATTTCCAGCATGGCGAACGGTGTGCGGCGGAACACGTTGGCGTTGATCGCCTCGATGTAGCCGTCGTGCAGCTGGAAGCGCGAGTTGATCGGCTGCGGCGGCGCTTCGTCTTCCGGGGCGAGGATGACTTCCTCGAAGTGCTGGATGATCAGGTCGCTGAGCTGGGCGATGCTCATCACCACCCGGTAGTACTGCTGCATGAAGCTTTCGATGGCCTGCTTGGCATCGTTGCCCTCGAAACCCAGCAACTTGGCGATCGAGCGCTGGTGATCGAACAGCAGGCGGTCTTCGGCGCGCCCGGCGAGCATGTGCAGGGCATAGCGGACCTTCCACAGGAACTCCTGGGACGAAGCCAGCAGCGCGTTCTCGCTTTCCACCAGGAAACCTTCGCCGGCCAGGGCTCGCAGGTTCAGCGTGCCGTACTGGCGACGGGCGACCCAGAGGATGGTCTGGATGTCGCGCAGGCCGCCGGGCGAGCCTTTGACGTTGGGTTCCAGGTTGTATTCGGTGTCGTTGTACTTGTGGTGCCGGGCCTTCTGTTCGGCGCGCTTGGCCAGGAAGAAGTCCTTGCTCGGCCACATGTGCGCGGTGCTGGTGACGTCGAGCATGCGCTGGCGCAGGCGTTCGGGGCCGCAGATGGTGCGGCTTTCCATCAGGTTGGTAACCACCGTCAGGTCGGCGCGGGCCTCTTCGGCGCATTCCTCCACCGAGCGCACGCTTTGCCCGACTTCCAGGCCGATGTCCCAGAGCAGGGTCAGGAAGCGTTCGATGGAATCGCGGAAAATCTCATGGTCGGCGCTGTCCAGCAGGATCAGCAGGTCGATGTCCGAGTAGGGGTGCAGCTCGCCACGACCGTAACCGCCGACCGCCACCAGGGCGATGTCGGCGTCTTCGCTCCAGTCGAACTGGTCCCAGGCCTTTTGCAGGATGTTATCGACGAACCAGGCGCGGTCCTCGATGAGCCGGCGGATATCCCGTCCGCTGCGAAAGCGCTCGTCGAGCACTTCACGTGCCTGACGAATGGCTTTCTTGAAGGCGGCGATAGGGCTTGCCTTCAGGGCCAGTTCCGCCTGGAACTGGCCGCGGTCGAACAATTCGGGATCCACCTGCGGCATCGATTGGCTTTCCTTTCTATCTATAGGTAAGGGCGCAACTGCGTGGATCAGGCCGAGACGCGGGGGATGGTGTCATCGCTGCGCAGGGTGAAGATCTCGTAGCCGGTCTCGGTCACCAGCAGGGTGTGTTCCCACTGCGCGGAGAGCTTGCGGTCCTTGGTGATCGCGGTCCAGCCGTCGCCCAGCACCTTGGTGTCGGCCTTGCCTTGGTTGATCATCGGCTCGATGGTGAAGGTCATGCCGGCTTTCAGTTCCATGCCGGTGCCGGCGCGGCCGTAGTGCAGGATCTGCGGCTCTTCGTGGAACACCTTGCCGATACCGTGGCCGCAGAACTCGCGGACCACCGAGAAGCCGTTCTTTTCAGCGTGCTTCTGGATGACTTCGCCGATGTCGCCCAGGCGGCAGCCCGGCTTGACCAGTTCGATGGCCTTGTACATGCATTCCTGGGTGATCTGCGACAGGCGCTCGGCCCAGACCGGCACGGTGCCAACGTGGAACATGCGGCTGGTGTCGCCATGGTAGCCGTCCTTGATGACGGTGACGTCGATGTTCAGGGTGTCGCCATCCTTCAGCGGCTTCTCGTTCGGGATGCCGTGGCACACCACGTGGTTGATCGAGGTGCAGATGGATTTGGGGAAACCCTTGTAATTCAGTGGCGCGGGAATCGCATGCTGCACATTGACGATGTAGTCGTGGCAGATGCGGTCCAGTTCTTCGGTGGTCACACCGGGTTTGACATGCTCGGCAATCATTTCCAGCACTTCGGCGGCCAGTTTGCCGGCGACACGCATTTTTGCGATGTCCTCGGGAGTTTTGAGGGTGACGGTCATACAGGCTCTCTTGACGCTCAGTGGCGCGGATAAACACGGAATGGCTTGAAAACGGTGTACCGAAGGCTGAGCCCGCTGTGGGGTCGCCACGTTTTCAAAAGCCTCAAAGGTGCGATTCTAACAGAGCCCCGGGGCAAATCTGAGGCTCTGTGCGTCGCTTCTTTCTATAACAGTGGAGCATTCTGGCCCGATTCCAAGGGGGGAGCAAAAAAGCGCCCCGGGGGAAATGAGAATCCGGGTTCCGTTTTTACCCTTCTTGTGGTATAAAATGCGCCGCTTTCCGGGGATGCTCCGAAAAGCCTAAACCCACACACGTGTCGACACGATGACCTGGGTGCCCTCAGCACAAGCTGTTGGTTGGTCATTGGGATACGTGGAGGCCTAACCCGACTTATTAAGGAACTATCATGTCCCAAGTCAACATGCGCGATATGCTGAAGGCCGGTGTGCACTTCGGTCACCAAACCCGTTACTGGAATCCGAAAATGGGCAAGTACATTTTCGGCGCGCGTAACAAGATTCACATCATCAACCTTGAAAAAACCCTGCCAATGTTCAACGAAGCTCTGACTTTCGTAGAGCGTCTGGCCCAGGGCAAAAACAAGATTCTGTTCGTCGGCACCAAGCGTTCCGCTGGCAAGATCGTTGCTGAAGAAGCAGCACGTTGCGGTTCGCCGTACGTCGATCACCGCTGGTTGGGCGGCATGCTGACCAACTACAAGACCATCCGTGCTTCCATCAAGCGTCTGCGTGACCTGGAAGTTCAGTCGGAAGACGGCACCTTCGCCAAGCTGACCAAGAAAGAGGCGCTGATGCGCACTCGCGATCTGGAAAAGCTGGATCGTAGCCTGGGTGGTATCAAGGACATGGGCGGTCTGCCTGACGCGCTGTTCGTGATCGACGTTGACCACGAGCGCATCGCGATCACCGAAGCCAACAAGCTGGGCATCCCGGTCATCGGCGTTGTCGATACCAACAGCAGCCCGGAAGGCGTTGACTACATCATCCCAGGCAACGATGACGCCATTCGCGCCATCCAGCTGTACATGGGTTCGATGGCTGACGCCGTGATCCGTGGCCGCAACAACGTTGCTGGCGGCACCGAAGTATTCGCTGAAGACGCTCCAGCGCCGGCAGCTGAAGCCTGAGTAACTGACGCTTAGCGTTTACTCAGTACGCAAAAAGGGGGCTAGGCCCCCTTTTTGCCACCTCGAAAATCATTTACCGATGGCGCCCCTGCAGTTCTTGTCATGTGTGGCGGCTATCAAGGGTTTTCGAGAGCGCAGCTCAAGAATTGATCGCCCGTTGAGTCGGGTGGAATGGTTGAAAACCTATCCAAGAGGAATTTGAAAATGGCAGAGATTACTGCGGCGTTGGTTAAAGAACTGCGCGAGCGTACCGGCGAAGGCATGATGGACTGCAAGAAAGCCTTGACCAAGGCTGGCGGCGACATCGAGAAAGCCATTGATGACATGCGTGCTTCGGGCGCCATCAAGGCTGCCAAGAAAGCAGGCAACATCGCTGCTGAAGGCGCCATCGCCATCAAGGACGACGGTAAAGCCGCCGTTCTGCTGGAAGTCAACTCGCAGACCGACTTCCTGGCTCTGCAGGATGACTTCAAGGCATTCGTTGCTGCCAGCGTTGAAAAAGCGTTCGCTGACAAGCTGACCGACGCCGCTCCGCTGATCGAAGCTCAAGAAGCCGATCGTCTGGTTCTGGTTGGTAAAACTGGCGAGAACGTCAACATCCGTCGTCTGGCTCGCGTTGAAGGTGACGTGGTCGGTACTTACCTGCACGGTAACAAGATCGGTGTTGCGGTTGTCCTGAAAGGCGGTTCCGTAGAGCTGGCCAAGGACATCGCCATGCACGTGGCTGCAAGCAACCCTGAGTTCCTGCTGCCATCGCAAGTTTCCGCTGAAGCCATCGAACGCGAGAAAGCCGTGTTCCTGCAGTTGAACGAAGACAAGATGAAAGGCAAGCCAGCCGAAATCGTTGAAAAAATGATCGGTGGCCGTATCAGCAAGTTCCTGGCCGAAGCCAGCCTGGTTGAGCAAGCTTTCGTCAAGGATCCAGAAATCACCGTAGGTGCCCTGGCCAAGAAAGGCGGCGCTGAAATCGTTTCGTTCACCCGCTTCGCGGTAGGTGAAGGCATCGAGAAGAAAGAAGACAACTTCGCTGAAGAAGTTGCCGCACAACTGGCTGCTGCCAAGCAACAGTAAGACGGTTTTTCAACTGTCGCCCGAAAGAGGCTGCCCGCTCACGCGCGCAGCCTCTTTTCAAATGGGGTAACCAATTTAGTTGGTTGCCTTCGGAACCGGTTTACAAAGTCGTGTTCTGATGGCGCTGTGACAGCGTCAAGCTAGAGTGAACGCAGGCTGCAAACAGCTTGCAGAGAATTTTTAAAATACGCCGCAGGAGAGATTCGCAATGGCTCAGCAGGGCAGTGGTTATCAAGCTCGCTATAAACGCATTCTACTCAAGCTTAGCGGCGAGGCCCTGATGGGCTCGGAAGAGTTCGGGATCGACCCTAAGGTGCTGGATCGCATGGCGCTGGAAGTCGGCCAGCTGGTTGGCATCGGTGTTCAGGTCGGTCTGGTCATCGGCGGTGGCAACCTGTTCCGTGGCGCGGCGCTCAGCGCGGCCGGCATGGATCGGGTGACAGGCGACCACATGGGCATGCTGGCCACTGTGATGAACGGCCTGGCCATGCGCGACGCGCTGGAACGTGCGAATATCTCGGCGATCGTCATGTCGGCCATTTCCATGGTCGGTGTGACCGATCACTATGACCGTCGCAAGGCGATGCGTCATCTGAACTCCAAGGAAGTGGTGATCTTCGCTGCCGGTACCGGCAACCCGTTCTTCACGACCGACTCCGCAGCATGCCTGCGGGCGATCGAGATCGATGCCGACGTCGTGCTCAAGGCAACCAAGGTTGACGGTGTATACACCGCAGACCCATTCAAAGACCCGCATGCCGAGAAGTTCGATCATCTGACCTACGATGAAGTACTGGATCGCAAGCTGGGTGTCATGGATCTGACGGCGATCTGCCTGTGCCGCGACCATAAGATGCCGTTGCGTGTCTTCAACATGAACAAGCCCGGCGCCCTGCTGAATATCGTGCATGGCGGCGCTGAAGGAACCCTGATCGAGGAAGGCGAACAATGATCAACGAAATCAAGAAAGACGCTCAAGAGCGCATGAAGAAGTCCCTGGAATCCCTGGCGCATGCATTCAGCCGCATCCGCACCGGCCAGGCTCACCCAAGCATCCTGGCAGGCGTGATGGTGCCTTACTACGGTGCTGACACCCCGATCAACCAGGTGGCCAACGTCACCGTGAAGGATGCTCGCACCCTGCAGGTCGTGGCCTTCGAGCGCAACATGCTGGCGGCGGTGGACAAGGCGATCCAGAGCTCCGGCCTGGGCTTCAACCCGACCAACCTGGGCGAGCTGCTGCTGATCACCATGCCGGCGCTGACCGAAGAAACCCGCAAGGGCTTCACCAAGCAGGCTCGTGAAGCGGCCGAAGACGCCCGTATTGCTGTGCGCAACGTGCGTCGTGACGCGCTGAGCCAGTTCAAGGACCTGGTCAAGGAGAAGGAAATCAGCGAAGACGACGAGCGTCGCGCCGCCGATGAAATCCAGAAGCTGACCGACAAGTTCGTGGCGGAAATCGAAGTCGCTGTGAAGCAAAAAGAAGCGGACCTGATGGCCGTATAAGGGTCAGGACGTTTTCATGGACAAGACCAAGCAGCCTGTACCGTCTTCGGTGCCGCGCCATGTCGCGATCATCATGGATGGGAACAATCGCTGGGCAAAAAAACGCTTTATGCCGGGTGTCGCCGGGCATAAAGCGGGTGTCGATGCTGTTCGTGCGGTGATTGAAGTGTGCGCCGAGGCCAAGGTCGAGGTGCTGACGCTGTTCGCCTTCTCCAGTGAAAACTGGCAGCGGCCGGCCGATGAAGTCAGTGCCTTGATGGATCTGTTCTTCAAGGCATTGCGCCGCGAGGCCAAGCGTCTCAACGAAAACAACATCAGCCTGCGCATCATCGGCGATCGCTCGCGCTTCCATCCCGAGCTGCAAGCGGCGATGCGCGAGGCGGAAGCGATGACCGCGGGGAGTAATCGCTTCATTCTGCAGATCGCCGCCAACTATGGCGGTCAGTGGGATATTGCCCAGGCCGCTCAGCGCCTGGCGCGGGAAGTCCAGGCAGGGCACCTGCGCCCTGACGACATTACCCCCGAGTTGTTGCAAACCTGCCTGGCGACTGGCGACCTGCCGTTGCCGGACCTGTGCATCCGTACGGGCGGCGAACACCGCATCAGCAATTTCCTGCTCTGGCAGCTGGCTTATGCCGAGCTGTACTTCTCCGACCTGTTCTGGCCGGACTTCAAACACGATGCCATGCGCGCTGCGCTGGCCGATTACGCTTCTCGCCAGCGCCGCTTCGGTAAAACGAGCGAGCAGGTCGAAGCTGGAGCCCGGGTTTAATGCTCAAACAACGAATCATTACTGCGCTGATCCTGCTACCGATCGCCTTGTGCGGTTTTTTCCTGCTCGAAGGTTCCGCCTTCGCCCTGTTTATCGGGCTGGTGGTGACCCTTGGGGCCTGGGAGTGGGCGCGCCTGGCGGGTTTCGACGCTCAACCGACCCGTATTGCCTATGCAGTAGTGGTCGCTGCGCTGTTGTTCCTGATGCAGCTGTTGCCGGGTATCGCGCCTTGGGTGCTTGGTGCCGCGGTACTCTGGTGGGGGCTGGCGACTTTCCTGGTGCTCACCTATCCGCGTACCAGAGAGCATTGGGCCGGTGCCGCGGCCAAGCTGGTGATCGGTCTGCTGATTCTGCTGCCGGCCTGGCAAGGCCTGGTCTTCATCAAACAGCAGCCTTTGGGTAACTGGTTGATCATGGCGGTGATGGTGCTGGTCTGGGGCGCAGATATCGGTGCCTACTTCTCCGGCAAGGCATTCGGCAAGCGAAAGCTGGCGCCGCAGGTCAGCCCGGGCAAGAGCTGGGAAGGGGTGTACGGCGGTCTGCTGCTGAGCCTGGTGATCACTGCGGTGGTCGGTCTGGTTGCAGGCTGGTCCTTCGGGCAGATCATCCTTGGTTTGCTGGGAGCGGCTGTCGTGGTGTTCATCTCGGTGGTCGGCGACCTGACCGAAAGCATGTTCAAGCGCCAGGCCGGGATCAAGGACAGCAGTAACCTGCTGCCGGGCCATGGTGGCGTGCTTGATCGTATCGATAGCCTGACCGCGGCCATTCCGGTATTCGCCGTGTTGTTGTGGATGGCTGCATTGTGAGTCGCCCACAGCAGATTACGGTTCTCGGGGCCACCGGCTCTATCGGCCTCAGCACCCTGGATGTCATTGCCCGCCATCCCGAGCGTTATCAGGTCTTCGCCTTGAGCGGTTTCAGTCGTCTGGCCGAGCTGCTGGCGCTGTGTATCCGTCATGCTCCCCGTTTTGCCGTCGTCCCGCATATCGCTGCCGCGCGCAGCCTGCAGGAAGACTTGCGCAATGCCGGTTCGCGCACCCGTGTACTGGTGGGCGAGGAGGGCTTGTGTGAAGTGGCGTCCGACCCTGAAGTCGACGCGGTCATGGCGGCTATCGTCGGTGCCGCGGGCTTGCGTCCGACCCTGGCTGCCGTCGAGGCTGGCAAGAAAATTCTCCTGGCCAATAAAGAAGCGCTGGTCATGTCCGGCGCATTGTTCATGCAGGCGGTGGGCAAGAGCGGTTCGGTATTGTTGCCCATCGACAGTGAGCACAACGCCATCTTCCAGTGCATGCCCGCGGACTTTTCCCGTGGGTTGAGCCATGTGGGGGTGCGGCGCATTTTGCTGACCGCATCCGGTGGCCCGTTCCGGCAAACGCCGCTGGCCGACCTGGAGCAGGTAACGCCTGAGCAGGCATGTGCTCACCCCAACTGGTCGATGGGGCGCAAGATTTCCGTCGATTCGGCCAGCATGATGAATAAAGGCCTTGAGCTGATCGAGGCGTGCTGGCTGTTCGATGCCAAGCCTGCCCAGGTCGAGGTGGTGATTCATCCGCAAAGCGTGATTCACTCGCTGGTCGACTATGTGGACGGTTCGGTGCTGGCCCAGTTGGGCAACCCGGATATGCGCACGCCGATCGCCAATGCCCTGGCCTGGCCGGAGCGAATCGACTCGGGCGTGCCGCCGCTGGATCTGTTCGCCGTGGCGCGCCTGGATTTCCAGGCGCCTGATGAAGAGCGGTTCCCGTGCTTGCGTCTGGCGCGCCAGTCCGCCGAGGCCGGCAACAGTGCTCCGGCCATGTTGAATGCCGCCAACGAGGTAGCTGTTGCCGCGTTTCTCGAACGGCGCATCCGCTACCCCGAGATCGCGAGTATCATCGAAGAAGTTTTAAGCCTTGAACCGGTTGTCGCAGTCGATGAGCTGAGCGCCGTGTTCGCGGCGGACGCCAAAGCCCGTGCCCTGGCTGAGCAGTGGCTGGGTCGCAACAGCCGGTAAGTTGCGACAAGCCCGAGCGTATCGGTACTGGATAGGATTGCGGAGAAAGTAGATGAGCGCGCTCTATATGATTGTCGGCACCCTGATCGCCTTGGGTGTGCTGGTCACCTTCCATGAATTCGGTCACTTCTGGGTGGCGCGTCGTTGCGGCGTCAAGGTTCTGCGTTTCTCCGTGGGCTTCGGCATGCCGTTGCTGCGTTGGTATGACCGGCAAGGTACCGAATTCGTGATTGCCGCCATTCCGCTGGGTGGCTACGTGAAGATGCTTGACGAGCGCGAAGGCGAAGTACCCGTCGACCAGCTCGACCAGTCGTTCAATCGCAAGTCGGTACGCCAGCGTATCGCCATCGTTGCTGCCGGTCCTGTCGCCAACTTCCTGCTGGCACTGGTGTTCTTCTGGGGGCTGGCGATGCTCGGTACCGAGCAGGTGCGTCCGGTCATCGGCAGTGTCGAGTCTGGAAGCATTGCCGCCAAGGCTGGCCTGAGCCCTGGCCAGGAAATTGTTGCCATCGATGGCGAGCCCACCGTGGGCTGGTCGGCGGTCAACCTGCAACTGATCCGACGTCTGGGCGAAAGCGGTACCTTGCAGTTGCTGGTGCGTGAGCAGGGTTCGACCGCCGATTCGCCGCGCGAGCTGGTGCTCGACAACTGGCTCAAGGGTACCGATGAACCTGATCCTATTCGTTCCCTGGGGATTCGCCCCTGGCGTCCGGCGCTCGCCCCCGTTCTGGCTGAGCTCGATCCGAAAGGCCCGGCCCAGGCGGCTGGCCTGAAAGCCGGTGACCGCTTGCTGGCGCTGGATGGTCAGGCGCTGACCGATTGGCAGCAGGTCGTCGACTGGGTGCGTGTACGTCCTGATACCAAAATTGTGCTGCACGTCGAGCGTGATGGTGCTCAAATCGACGTCCCGGTGACCCTGGCCGCACGCGGTAAAGAGAAGGTCGCCAGTGGTTATCTGGGGGCTGGGGTGAAGGCGGTCGATTGGCCGCCGGAAATGCTTCGCGAGGTCAGTTATGGTCCGCTGGCTGCCATTGGGGAAGGTGCCCGGCGTACTTGGACCATGAGCGTGCTGACCCTCGACTCACTGAAGAAAATGTTGTTCGGCGAGCTCTCGGTAAAAAACTTGAGTGGACCGATAACCATTGCTAAAGTGGCGGGCGCTTCTGCCCAGTCGGGCGTTGCTGATTTCTTGAATTTCCTTGCTTATCTGAGTATTAGCCTAGGGGTTCTGAACTTGCTGCCCATTCCTGTACTGGATGGGGGGCATCTGTTGTTTTATCTGATCGAGTGGGCGCGTGGTCGTCCCTTGTCGGATCGGGTGCAAGGTTGGGGGATACAGATCGGTATCAGCTTGGTGGTCGGGGTGATGTTGCTTGCCCTGGTCAACGATCTGGGTCGTCTGTAACGCTTCGCTGAATTGCGAATCTGCCGCATTTTGCGGCAGTTTCTTTATTGCCAGTTGGAATAAGAAAGGACTTCATGAAACGTCTGCTGCTAACTGCGGTTCTCTCCGTATTGATGATCGCCGAAGTTCACGCCGAGTCCTTCACTATCTCCGATATCCGCGTCAATGGCCTCCAGCGGGTCTCCGCGGGTAGCGTCTTTGGGGCCTTGCCGCTGAACGTCGGTGAGCAGGCGGACGATCGTCGCCTCGTGGAATCCACTCGTGCGCTGTTCAAAACCGGCTTCTTTCAAGATATCCAGCTGGGCCGCGATGGCAATGTCCTGGTCATCACGGTAGTCGAGCGTCCATCCGTCGCCAGTATCGAAATCGAAGGCAACAAGGCGATTTCCACTGAAGACCTGATGAAAGGCCTCAAGCAATCCGGTCTCGCGGAAGGCGAAATCTTCCAGCGTGCGACCCTTGAAGGTGTTCGTAACGAACTGCAGCGCCAATATGTCGCTCAGGGCCGCTACTCGGCCACCGTCGATACCGAAGTGGTCCCGCAGCCGCGCAACCGTGTGGCGTTGAAGGTCAATATCAACGAAGGCACCGTAGCGGCCATCCAGCACATCAACGTCGTGGGCAACACTGTATTCCCGGACGAAGACCTGGTTGATCTGTTCGAGCTGAAAACCACCAACTGGCTGTCGTTCTTCAAGAACGATGACAAGTATGCCCGTGAGAAGCTGTCCGGTGACCTGGAACGCCTGCGTTCCTACTACCTGGACCGTGGCTATATCAACATGGATATCGCTTCGACCCAGGTTTCGATCACTCCGGACAAGAAACACGTCTACATCACTGTGAACGTCAACGAAGGCGAGAAGTACAGCGTTCGTGACGTGAAGCTCAGCGGTGACCTGAAAGTGCCTGAAGACCAGGTCAAGTCGCTGCTGCTGGTCGAGAAGGGCCAGGTGTTCTCGCGCAAACTGATGACCACCACTTCCGAGCTGATCACCCGCCGCCTGGGCAACGAGGGTTATACCTTCGCCAACGTCAACGGTGTTCCGCAGCCGCACGACGAAGATCACACGGTCGATATCACTTTCGTGGTCGATCCCGGCAAGCGTGCCTACGTGAACCGCATCAACTTCCGCGGCAACACCAAGTCCGAAGACGAAGTGCTGCGCCGTGAAATGCGTCAGATGGAAGGTGGCTGGGCTTCGACCTACCTGATCGACCAGTCCAAGACCCGTCTGGAGCGCCTGGGCTTCTTCAAGGAAGTCAACGTCGAAACCCCGGCCGTGCCAGGTGTCGACGATCAGGTAGACGTCAACTACGCAGTAGAAGAACAGGCTTCCGGTTCGATTACCGCCAGCGTCGGTTTCGCCCAGAGTGCGGGCCTGATCCTCGGTGGTTCGATCACCCAGAACAACTTCCTGGGTACCGGTAACAAGGTCAGCATCGGCCTGACCCGCAGCGAATACCAAAGCCGTTACAACTTCGGTTATGTCGATCCCTACTGGACTGCCGATGGCGTGAGCCTGGGTTACAACGCGTTCTATCGCACCACCGACTACGACGACCTCGATGTCGACGTGGCGAGCTATGCGGTAGACAGCCTGGGTGCCGGCGTCAGCGTTGGTTACCCGATCAGCGAGACTTCGCGTCTGACCTTCGGCCTGACCGCGCAGCAGGACAAGATCAAGACCGGTCGTTATACCGTCGACGAAATCTTCGACTTCGTGAACCGCGAAGGCGACAACTATCTGAACTTCAAGGCTTCGGCCGGCTGGTCCGAGTCGACCCTGAACAAAGGTGTCCTGGCGACCCGTGGTCATTCCCAGAGCCTGGTGCTGGAAGCCACTACTCCGGGCAGCGACCTGTCGTTCTTCAAGCTCGACTACCGCGGCCAGTTGTTCCAGCCGCTGACCGACACCTACACCATGCGCCTGCACACCGAGCTGGGTTATGGCGACGGTTATGGTTCGACCGACGGCTTGCCGTTCTATGAAAACTACTATGCTGGTGGTTTCAACTCGGTCCGTGGTTTCAAGGACAGCACCCTGGGTCCTCGCAGTACTCCGAGCCGTGGTGCAGGTGCGACGGGCAACGCCGGCACGACTCGTGATCCGGATCAGGATCCGCTGCCATTCGGTGGCAACGTGCTGATCCAGGGCGGTGTCGAGGTGCTGTTCCCGATGCCGTTCGTCAAGGACCAACGCTCTCTTCGTACCTCCGTATTCTGGGACGTGGGTAATGTGTTCGACTCCAAATGCGAGCAGGTCAGAAACCCTAGTGGTTTGCGTTCCGATACGCAGTGTAATGACGTCAGTCTGAGCAATCTGGCCAGTTCCGTGGGTGTCGGCGTGACGTGGGTAACCGCTCTGGGGCCGCTGAGTTTTGCTCTTGCAATGCCGGTCAAGAAACCTGACAACGCTGAAACCCAGGTGTTCCAATTCTCCCTCGGCCAGACTTTCTAAGAGCCTGACCCAAGATAACGACAATGGATTTTGTAGGAGTGCATCGTGCGTAAGTTGACTCAATTGGTTCTCCTGGCGACTGTCCTGGTAGCAGGTCCGGCCTTCGCCGACATGAAAATCGCCGTACTGAACTATCAGATGGCCCTGCTGGAATCCGATGCTGCGAAGAAATACGCAGTGGATGCCGAGAAGAAGTTCGGCCCGCAGTTGAACAAGCTGAAAACCCTGGAAAGCAGCGCCAAGGGCATCCAGGATCGTCTGGTTGCCGGTGGCGACAAGATGCAGCAGGGCGAGCGTGAGCGCCTGGAGCTCGAATTCAAGCAGAAAGCCCGTGACTTCCAGTTCCAGTCCAAGGAACTGAACGAAGCCAAGGCCGTTGCCGATCGTGAAATGCTCAAGCAACTGAAGCCGAAACTCGACAGCGCCGTGGAAGAAGTCATCAAGAAAGGTGGTTTTGACCTGGTGTTCGAGCGTGGTGCAGTGATTGATGTCAAACCTCAGTACGACATCACTCGCCAGGTTATCGAGCGCATGAATCAGCTGAAGTAACCCATGACAGCGACTATAAAGCTCGGCCAGCTGGCCGAGTTCCTCGGAGCCACCCTGCGTGGCTCCGCAGAGAAAGAAATCACTGGGCTAGCCACCTTGCAGGAGGCTGGCCCAGCTCAGTTGAGCTTTTTGGCAAATCCCCAATACCGTAAGTATCTGGCTGACAGCCAGGCGGGTGCCGTGCTGCTGAAGGCGGCGGATGCCGAAGGTTATGCCGGTGATGCCCTGGTAGTGGCCGACCCCTACCTGTCGTACGCACGCATTTCCCACCTGTTCGATCCCAAGCCCAAGACTGCTGCCGGTATTCATCCGACTGCGGTCATTGCCGAGGATGCTGTGGTCGACGCGGCTGCCAGTATTGGCGCGTTTGCGGTCATCGAGAGCGGTGCGCAAATCGCCGCGGGTGTCACGATCGGTGCTCATTGTTTTATCGGTGCCCGTTGCCAGATTGGCGAGGGCGGCTGGCTGGCTCCACGCGTGACGCTTTACCACGATGTGCGTATCGGCAAGCGTGTGGTCATTCAGTCTGGTGCGGTACTGGGCGGTGAAGGTTTCGGTTTCGCCAACGAGAAAGGCATCTGGCAGAAGATTGCGCAGGTTGGTGGCGTCACCATTGGCGATGATGTCGAGATTGGCGTGAATACCGCTATCGATCGCGGTGCGCTGGCCGATACCGTCATTGGCAATGGCGTGAAGCTGGATAACCAGATTCAGATCGCCCACAACGTCCAGGTCGGTGATCACACCGCCATGGCGGCCTGTGTCGGTATTTCCGGCAGCACCCGGATCGGCAAGCATTGCATGCTCGCCGGCGGTGTCGGGCTGGTCGGCCATATCGATATTTGCGACAACGTTTTCCTGACCGGGATGACCATGGTGACCCACTCGATTACCGAGCCGGGCTCCTACTCTTCCGGTACAGCCATGCAGCCTGCTGCCGAGTGGCGCAAAAGCGCGGCACGCATCCGTCAGCTCGATGATCTTGCGCGACGCCTGCGACAACTGGAAAAGCGCGTAGGGGACGTGACCCCCGACGGTAAAGCTTCATCAGATGGCTGATACCATTTCCATATCAAGTGTGCACAGCCGTTAGACTGCCTCCTTGATTTGCTAGAGGAGTGTGCGTTAGTCGCGCGCTCCCAATCTTTACTACAGGCTTCCCCCCGAAATGATGGACATCAACGAGATTCGCGAATACCTGCCTCACCGTTACCCGTTCCTGTTGGTGGACCGGGTAGTGGATCTGGATGTTGAGGGCAAGTGCATTCGTGCCTACAAGAATGTCAGCATCAACGAACCTTTCTTCAATGGTCACTTCCCCGCGCATCCAATCATGCCGGGCGTGCTGATCATCGAAGCCATGGCTCAGGCTGCGGGCATTCTTGGTTTCAAGATGCTGGACGTGAAGCCGGCCGATGGCACCCTCTACTACTTCGTCGGTTCCGACAAGCTGCGCTTCCGCCAGCCGGTACTGCCGGGCGACCAGTTGATCCTGGAAGCCAAGTTCATCAGCTGCAAGCGCCAGATCTGGAAATTCGAATGCCAGGCTTCGGTCGACGGCAAGCCAGTCTGCTCCGCTGAAATCATCTGTGCGGAACGCAAACTATGAGTTTGATTGACCCTCGCGCAATCATCGATCCGACGGCCATTCTGGCCGACGACGTTGAGGTTGGCCCGTGGTCGATCGTTGGCGCCGGTGTGGAAATCGGCGAGGGTACGGTGATCGGGCCGCATGTGGTGCTCAAAGGCCCGACCCGGATCGGTAAGCACAATCGTATCTACCAGTTCTCCTCGGTAGGCGAAGACACTCCCGATCTGAAATACAAAGGCGAGGAAACCCGCCTGGTGATTGGTGACCACAACGTCATTCGTGAAGGCGTGACCATTCATCGCGGCACTGTCCAGGACCGTTCCGAGACCACTCTCGGTGATCACAACCTGGTCATGGCGTATGCCCATATCGGTCACGACAGCGTGATCGGCAACCACTGCATCCTGGTCAACAACACGGCGTTGGCCGGCCATGTGCATGTGGACGATTGGGCGATCCTGTCCGGCTTCACCCTGGTTCACCAGTACTGCCATATCGGCGCCCACAGCTTTTCCGGCATGGGGACGGCGATCGGCAAGGATGTTCCGGCCTTTGTCACAGTGTTCGGCAACCCGGCCGAGGCGCGCAGCATGAACTTCGAGGGGATGCGCCGTCGTGGTTTCAGCGAGGACGCGATTCACGCCCTGCGTCGAGCCTATAAAGTGGTGTATCGCCAGGGCTTGACCGTCGATCAGGCGCTCGTCGAGCTGGCAGAAGCTGCTGCACAATTTCCCGAAGTCGCGGTATTTCGTGACTCGATCCAGTCTTCGACTCGCGGCATCACCCGTTAATCATGAGCAAACTGCGTATTGCGCTGGTGGCTGGCGAAGCTTCCGGCGACATTCTTGGCGCCGGTTTGATGCGCGCGCTCAAGGTCCAGCATCCCGCCGTTGAGTTCATCGGTGTCGGTGGCCCGCTGATGCAGGCCGAAGGGCTGGTTTCCTACTTCCCGATGGAGCGCCTGGCGGTCATGGGCCTGGTAGAGGTCCTGGGACGCCTGCGCGAACTGCTGGCCCGGCGCAAGAAGCTGGTGCAGACCCTGATCGCCGAAAAGCCGGACGTGTTCATCGGCATCGACGCCCCCGATTTCAACCTGAACATCGAACTCCAGTTGCGTCAGGCCGGCATCAAGACCGTGCACTACGTCAGTCCTTCGGTCTGGGCCTGGCGGCAAAAGCGCGTGCTGAAGATCCGCGAAGGTTGCGACCTGATGCTGACGCTGTTCCCGTTCGAAGCCAAATTCTATGAAGAGAAGGGCGTGCCGGTGCGGTTCGTCGGGCACTCCCTGGCCGATGCTATTCCGCTGGAGGCCGATCGGGCCGCGGCTCGCACTGAGCTGGGCTTGCCCGAGGGGCCGCTGGTGGCCCTGATGCCGGGCAGCCGTGGCGGCGAAGTCGGGCGCCTCGGGGCCTTGTTCCTCGACGCAGCACAACGCCTGCGCGCCTTGCGTCCAGGGGTGCGTTTCGTCATGCCTTGCGCGAGCCCCGAGCGGCGTACTCAGCTGGAAGAGCTGCTGGCCGGTCGCGACCTGCCGTTGACCCTGCTCAACGGCCAGTCGCATCAGGCGCTGGCGGCTTGCGATGCGGTATTGATCGCCTCCGGCACCGCAACCCTTGAGGCGCTGCTCTACAAGCGCCCGATGGTCGTCGCCTATCGCCTGGCGCCGCTGACCTTCTGGATTCTCAAGCGTATGGTCAAGAGCCCTTATATTTCCCTGCCGAACCTGCTGGCCCAGCGCCTGCTGGTTCCCGAACTGCTGCAGGATGACGCGACTGCGGAGGCCCTGGCCCAGACCCTGTCGCCCTTGATCGAAGACGGCCAGGAGCAGACCCGCGGTTTTGACGAGATCCATCGCACTTTGCGCCGGGATGCCTCCAACCAGGCGGCTGAAGCGGTGTTGAACCTGATTGGCAAACCGGCATGAGTAACGAAAAGATGCAGATGGGACTGGATTTCTCTCTGGTGGCCGATGCCGAAGACCTGGTGGCCGGTGTCGACGAAGTCGGGCGCGGCCCGTTGTGCGGCGCAGTGGTCACGGCTGCGGTCATTCTCGATCCGAGCCGGCCGATTCTCGGCCTGAACGACTCGAAGAAGCTCACCGAGGCCCGTCGCGAAAAGCTCTACGACGAGATTTGTGAGAAAGCCCTGAGCTGGTGCATTGCCCGCGCCGAAGTCGAGGAAATCGACGAGTTGAATATCCTGCATGCCACCATGCTGGCCATGCAGCGGGCGGTAGAAGGGCTGAGCGTGACCCCGAAACTGGCAATGATCGACGGTAATCGTTGCCCGAAACTGTCGATGCCTGCCGAAGCCGTGGTCCAGGGTGATAGCAAGGTGCCGGCGATCGCAGCGGCGTCGATTCTGGCCAAGGTCAGCCGGGATCGCGAGATGGCGGCGTTCGAGCTGATCTACCCGGGTTATGGCATCGGCGGTCACAAGGGCTACCCGACGCCCGTTCATCTGGAAGCGCTGGCCCGCCTGGGGCCGACGCCGATTCACCGGCGCTCGTTCGCGCCGGTGCGCCAAGCCTACGAAGCCCGTGAGAACCTGGGCGAGATTCAGTCCTGAGGCTGATGTTTTAGCGAAGGCCCGGTACAATCCGGGCCTTGTTGTTTTTGTGCTCATTACAGGATCACTATGCCGGCTTCATTCGTTCATCTACGCCTGCACACTGAATATTCCCTGGTTGACGGTCTGGTGCGGATCAAACCGCTGGTCAAGACGTTGACCGGCATGGGCATGCCCGCGGTGGCGGTTACCGACCAGAACAACATGTGTTCCCTGGTCAAGTTCTACAAGGCGGCCATGGGCACCGGGATCAAGCCGATCTGTGGCGCCGACCTGTGGCTGTCGAACAAGGATCCCGAGAATCCACTGAGCCGCATCAGCCTGCTGGTGATGAACGCCGTTGGCTATCGCAACCTGACCGAGCTGATTTCCCGCGGCTTTATCGATGGCCAGCGTAATGGCCAGATCATCATCGAGCGCGAGTGGGTGGCCGAGGCCGCCGAAGGCCTGATCATGCTCTCGGCCGCGAAAGAGGGCGAGATCGGTCTTGCCCTGCTCTCTGGCGACCTGCAAGAAGCGGAAACCCTGGCCCGCGAGTGGATGGCGGTATTCCCGGACCGTTTCTATCTGGAAGTGCAGCGTACCAACCGTCCCAACGACGAAGAGCAGTTGCACGCAGCCGTGGCCCTGGCGGACAAGATCGGCGCGCCGCTGGTGGCGACCAACGATGTGCGGTTCATCAAGCGCGAAGACTTCGAGGCCCATGAAACCCGGGTCTGCATCGGTGAAGGCCGCGCCCTCGACGACCCGCGTCGCTCGAAGAACTACAGCGACCAGCAGTACCTGAAAAGCGCCGAGGAAATGGCCGAGCTGTTCAGCGACCTGCCCGAGGCCCTGGAAAACACGGTCGAGATCGCCAAGCGCTGCAATATCGAAGTGAAGCTGGGCAAGCACTTCTTGCCTGACTATCCGATTCCCGATGGCATGACCATCGATGAATATTTCCGCAAGGTTTCCTTCGACGGGCTGGAAGAGCGCCTCAGCGTGCTGCTGCCCAAGGACACCACCGAAGACTATGAAGCCAAGCGCCAGGTGTATGTCGACCGGCTGAATTTCGAGCTGGATATCATCATCCAGATGGGGTTCCCCGGTTACTTCCTGATCGTTATGGATTTTATCCAGTGGGCCAAGAGCAACGGTGTGCCGGTAGGTCCTGGCCGGGGCTCGGGTGCCGGTTCCCTGGTGGCCTACGTGCAGAAGATTACCGACCTCGACCCGCTGGCCTACGACTTGCTGTTCGAACGTTTCCTCAACCCGGAACGGGTTTCCATGCCCGACTTCGACGTCGACTTCTGCATGGACGGTCGTGACCGGGTTATCGACTACGTGGCCGAGAAATATGGCCGCAACGCCGTAAGCCAGATCATCACCTTCGGTTCCATGGCCGCCAAGGCTGTGGTGCGGGACGTGGCGCGGGTGCAGGGCAAGTCCTACGGCCTGGCTGACCGTCTGTCGAAGATGATCCCCTTCGAAGTCGGCATGACCCTGGAAAAAGCCTACGAGCAGGAAGAAATCCTGCGCGACTTCATCAAGGTCGATGAAGAAGCGGCGGAAATCTGGGAGATGGCGCGCAAGCTCGAGGGCGTGGTGCGTAACGTCGGCAAGCACGCCGGTGGCGTAGTTATCGCCCCGACCAAGCTGACCGACTTCTCGCCGATCTATTGCGACGAAGCCGGCGACGGCCTGGTAACCCAGTTCGACAAGGACGACGTCGAGGCTGCCGGCCTGGTGAAGTTCGACTTCCTCGGCCTGCGGACCCTGACCATCATCAAGTGGGCGATGGAGACCATCAACCGCGAGCAGGTGAAAAAGAACCTGCCCGACGTCAACATCGACTTCATCCCGCTGGACGACAAGAAGACGTACGAGCTGCTGCAGAAGGCCGAGACCACCGCGGTGTTCCAGCTCGAATCCCGAGGCATGAAAGAGCTGATCAAGAAGCTCAAGCCCGACTGCCTGGAAGACTTGATCGCACTGGTAGCGTTGTTCCGTCCCGGTCCGTTGCAATCGGGCATGGTGGACGACTTCATCAACCGTAAGCACGGTCGCGCCGAACTGGCCTATCCGCATCCGGACTACCAGTACGATGGCTTGCGGCCGGTACTGGCGCCGACCTACGGCATCATCCTGTATCAGGAACAGGTGATGCAGATTGCCCAGGTGATGGCTGGCTACACCCTTGGCGGGGCCGACATGCTGCGTCGTGCCATGGGTAAGAAGAAACCCGAGGAGATGGCCAAGCAGCGCGGCGGCTTCATCGAAGGTTGCGCCAACAACGGTATCGATGCCGACCTGGCGGGCAACATCTTCGACCTGGTGGAAAAATTCGCCGGCTACGGTTTCAACAAGTCCCACTCGGCCGCCTACGGGCTGGTGTCCTACCAGACTGCATGGCTCAAGACGCATCACCCGGCGCCTTTCATGGCGGCGGTACTGTCCGCGGATATGCACAACACCGACAAGGTGGTGGTGCTGATCGAAGAAGTACGCAGCATGAAGCTGCGCCTCGATGCGCCGGATGTGAACAGTTCCGACTTCAAGTTCACCGTCAACAACGACGGCCGTATTGTCTATGGCCTGGGAGCGATCAAGGGTGTGGGCGAGGGGCCGGTGGAGGCGATCGTCGAGGCCCGTGCCGAAGGTGGCCCGTTCAAGGACCTGTTTGACTTCTGCAGCCGGGTCGACCTCAAACGCATCAACAAGCGTACCCTCGATGCGCTGATCCGCAGTGGTGCCCTGGATCGCCTGGGCCCCTACTTCCACGACGAACTCAAGGCCTACCAGGCCAACATCGACCGCAACCGCGCGGTGCTGTTGTCGGCCCTGGAGGAAGCGGTCAAGGCGGCCGAGCAGACCGCGCGAACCGCCGACAGTGGCCACGCCGACCTGTTCGGCGGGGTCTTCGTCGAAGAAGATGCGGATGTCTACGCCAATCATCGCAAGGCCAAGGAACTGACCCTCAAGGAGCGCCTGAAAGGGGAGAAAGATACCCTCGGCCTGTACCTGACCGGGCACCCGATCGACGAATACGAAGGTGAGATCCGGCGTTTCGCCCGCCAGCGCATCGTCGACCTGAAGCCGGCGCGCGATACCCAGACCGTCGCGGGCATGATCATTGCCCTGCGGGTCATGAAGAACAAAAAGGGCGACAAGATGGGGTTCATCACCCTTGACGATCGTTCGGGGCGGATCGAGGCCTCGCTGTTCGCCGATGCCTTCCATTCGGCGCAGTCCCTGCTGCAGACCGACGCGATGGTGGTGGTCGAGGGCGAGGTCAGCAACGACGACTTCTCCGGCGGCCTGCGCCTGCGGGTCAAGCGGGTGATGAGTATGGAAGATGCCCGCACCAACCTGGCGGAAAGCCTGCGCCTGAAGGTGCATACCGAAGCCCTCAAGGGCGATCAGCTACGCTGGCTGGGGGAGCTGTGCAAACGCCATCGCGGTGCTTGCCCGATCTCCATGGAGTACACCAAGGAGGACGCCAAGGCCTTGCTGCAGTTCGGCGAAGCCTGGCGGATCGATCCGGCGGATGCCTTGATTCAAGCCCTGCGTGACCAGTTCGGGCGAGATAACGTCTTCCTCCAATACCGTTGACGGTCAGGCGCCATGAAAGTGCGCCGATCTCGACCCGAACTTTTAATCTCGACCTGAACGCGCCTCTCCCTTAAGGTAGGGCGCGAATAGACAACCGGCCGGCCCAAGCTCTCTTGGACGTCGACCCAAGACGGACGCCTATGAACCCGAATTTTCTTGATTTCGAACAGCCGATCGCCGACCTGCAAGCCAAGATCGAAGAGTTGCGCTTGGTCGGTAATGACAATTCGCTGAATATCGGCGATGAGATCTCCCGCCTGCAAGACAAGAGCAGCACCTTGACCGAGGACATCTTCGGCAAGCTGACCAGCTGGCAGATCGCACGCCTGGCGCGTCACCCGCGTCGTCCGTACACCCTGGACTACATCGAGCACATCTTCACCGAGTTCGACGAGCTGCATGGCGACCGTCACTTCTCCGACGACGCCGCGATCGTCGGCGGTGTTGCCCGTCTGGACGACCAGCCGGTCATGATCATCGGCCACCAGAAAGGCCGTGAAGTGCGCGAGAAAGTCCGTCGCAACTTCGGCATGCCGCGTCCTGAAGGCTATCGCAAGGCGTGCCGCCTGATGGAAATGGCCGAACGCTTCAAGATGCCGATCCTGACCTTCATCGACACTCCGGGCGCCTATCCGGGTATCGACGCCGAAGAGCGCAACCAGAGCGAGGCTATCGCCTGGAACCTACGGGTCATGGCACGCCTGAAAACCCCGATCATCGCCACCGTGATTGGTGAAGGTGGTTCCGGCGGTGCGCTGGCCATTGGTGTCTGCGATCAACTGAACATGCTGCAGTACTCCACTTACGCGGTGATCTCGCCGGAAGGCTGCGCCTCGATCCTGTGGAAAACCGCCGAGAAAGCGCCGGATGCTGCCGAAGCCATGGGCATCACCGCCGAGCGCCTGAAAGGCCTGGGCATTGTCGATAAGGTCATCAGCGAGCCGCTGGGTGGCGCGCACCGTGATCCGGCTGCCGCTGCTGCTCTGATCCGCGCCGAGCTGACCTCCCAGCTGGTGATGCTCAAGAAGATGGATAACGATACCCTGCTGGCGCGTCGTTACGATCGCCTGATGAGCTACGGTCTCTGACAGATCGACGCTCCTTGTAGGGGCGGGCTTGCTCGCGAAATGGGCGCCTCGGCCATTCAGGTCGAGGCTTTTCAGGCACGGCGAGCAAGCTCGGTCTCTACTCAGGATCCGGTCCACTCATGAGCCCATTCGATACCGTCCTTACGCAAAAACTGCTGCAACGCCTCCTGCCCTGGCTGGATCGATCAGCCTGGCGCATCGCGTTCTCCGGTGGCCTCGATTCCACCGTCCTGCTGCACCTGCTTGCCCAACTCAGGCAGCGACACACACTTCCCCCTTTGACCGCCATCCATGTGCATCACGGCCTTCAGGCTGTGGCTGACGCCTGGCCGGAGCATTGTCGAACCCAGTGCGAGGCCTTGGGGGTGCCGTTGCAAATAGTGGCGGTGCAGGTGCAACCGGGGGCCAGCCTGGAGCGTGCAGCGCGGGAGGCGCGTTATGCTGCGTTCGAAGAAGTAACCGGCAGCAATGAGGTGCTGCTGACGGCCCAGCACCGCGACGATCAGGCGGAAACCCTGTTGTTCCGACTGCTGCGTGGGGCTGGGGTCAGGGGCTTGTCCGCCATGCCGGCGTCGCGTGCCTTGGGGCAGGGGCATTTGCTGCGGCCTTTACTCGACGTCTCCCGCGACGAACTGGAGCGTTACGCTCATGATCACCAGCTGCATTGGATCGAAGATCCCTCCAACCAGGACCGGCAGTTCTCCCGTAATTACCTGCGCCATCAGGTGTTCCCATTGCTGACTGCCCGCTGGCCACAAGCTGCCAGCAGCCTGGCGCGCAGCGCAGCGCATGTGCGCGAGGCCCGGGAGTTGCTGGATGAGTTGGCGCTCATCGATCTGCAAGAGGCGGCTGTGGGCGCTGAATTCGAGTGGCTGGGGTTGCCGTCCCTGGCGCTGGTGCCTTTGGTCGGCTTGTCGGAGGCGCGTCAGCGCAATGCCCTGGGTCACTGGCTGAGCCGGCTCACGCCGCTGCCTGACAGCGACCACTGGGCGGGCTGGCAGACGCTGCGCGATGCCGCGGGCGACAGCCGTCCGGTATGGCGGCTGGGGCAGGGCGAGTTGCAGCGGTCGGCAGGGCGCGTCTGGTGGTTGTCGGGTAGCTGGCTGCAATCCCCGCTATCGGTGCCGAGTTGGGTCGATACCGCTGCGCCTTTGCCGTTACCAGGCAATGGGCGATTGCAATTCATCGGTGGCGCGCCGCAAGGGCCCTTGCAGGTGCGTTACCGTCAGGGGGGCGAGGTGATGCAACTGCCTGGGCGCGGCCACCGCGATCTCAAGCGTCTGCTCAATGAGGCGGGTCTGCCGGCCTTCGTCCGTGGCAGATTGCCGCTGCTGTATCGAGGTGAAGAATTGCTCGCGGTGGCGAACCTGCCAGGTCTTGACGCAAATACCCATGAAGGCTGGCAATTGCATTGGCAGCCGCCTTCGAGCGATCAAGGTTTGAGCTGAAAGTCCCTTTCCGGTAGACTACGCTCCCTTCTTGATACAACTTCTGTGGATTCGCCTGAATTGCAGGAGTTGCCGATTACCAAGCAGTCTTTGCTGGGCGATTCCAAAAAATGTGTAGCGAGCAACGTACCGGTGTTTTCTCTTCCGGTCTGTCCCAACGCGGCGGTTTTTTTGAAAGGTGCACTGTGATTAATGCAGGTGATCGGGGGCTTCGGCCTTCCTTCGCTTTCCCCGGCGGCTCGGACCGCTTTAACGCAGACTTC
Source organism: Pseudomonas sp. RW409 (assembly GCF_003184125.1). Classification (NCBI taxonomy): domain Bacteria; kingdom Pseudomonadati; phylum Pseudomonadota; class Gammaproteobacteria; order Pseudomonadales; family Pseudomonadaceae; genus Pseudomonas; species Pseudomonas sp. RW409. Next base: position 244,695 of record NZ_QHHP01000002.1, read on the forward strand.
TAGGGTTTTTCATGACGCGCTACATATTCGTCACGGGCGGTGTTGTTTCTTCATTGGGGAAAGGCATTGCCTCGGCTTCATTGGCGGCCATCCTGGAGGCGCGGGGACTTAAGGTCACCATGCTCAAGCTGGACCCGTACATCAACGTCGACCCGGGCACCATGAGCCCGTTCCAGCACGGTGAAGTGTTCGTCACCCACGACGGCGCCGAGACCGACCTGGACCTGGGCCACTACGAGCGGTTCATCCGCACGACCATGACCCAGAACAACAACTTCACCACCGGTCGTGTCTACGAGCACGTGCTGCGCAAAGAGCGCCGTGGTGATTACCTGGGCGCCACCATCCAGGTGATTCCGCACATCACCGACGAGATCAAGCGTCGCATCATCAAGGGCGCCGGCGATGCCGACGTGGCCCTGGTGGAGATCGGCGGCACCGTGGGTGACATCGAGTCGCAACCGTTCCTCGAGGCCATCCGCCAGCTGCGCGTCGAAGTCGGTTCCAAGCGCGCGATGCTGATGCACCTGACCCTGGTTCCGTACATCGCCACCGCTGGCGAGACCAAGACCAAGCCGACCCAGCACTCGGTGAAAGAGCTGCGCTCCATCGGCCTGCAGCCTGACGTGCTGATCTGCCGCTCCGACCACCCGGTGGACGTGTCCTCGCGTCGCAAGATCGCGTTGTTCACCAACGTTGAAGAGCGCGCGGTGATCTCCCTGGAAGACGTCGACACCATCTACAAGATCCCGGCCGTGCTGCACGCCCAGGGTCTGGACGATTTCGTCGTCGAGCGTTTCGGCCTGCAATGCAACGGTGCCGATCTGTCCGAGTGGGAAAAAGTGGTCGACGCCAAGCTCAACCCCGAGCACGAAGTCACCATCGCCATGGTCGGCAAGTACATGGAGCTGCTGGACGCCTACAAGTCGCTGATCGAAGCGATGAGTCACGCCGGTATTACCAACCGTACCAAGGTCAACCTGCGTTACATCGACTCCGAAGACATCGAGAACCAGGGCACCGCGCTGCTCGAAGGCGTCGATGCGATCCTGGTTCCAGGCGGTTTCGGCCTGCGTGGCGTGGAAGGCAAGATCACCGCCGTCCAGTACGCTCGGGAAAACAAGGTGCCTTACCTGGGTATCTGCCTGGGCATGCAAGTGGCCGTGATCGAGTTCGCTCGTAACGTCATGGGCTGGAAGGACGCCAACTCCACCGAGTTCGATCGCGCCAGCGGTCACCCGGTCGTCGGCCTGATCACCGAGTGGGCTGATGCCACCGGTGCCGTCGAAACCCGTACCGAAGCTTCCGACCTGGGCGGCACCATGCGTCTCGGCGCTCAGGAATGCCTGCTCGAAGCCGGCTCCAAGGTGCACGATTGCTACGCCAAGGATGTGATCGTCGAGCGTCACCGTCACCGTTACGAAGTGAACAACAACCTGCTGCCACAGCTGATCGACGCCGGCCTGAAGATTTCCGGTCGTTCCGGCGATGGCGCGCTGGTTGAAGTGGTCGAGGCACAGGACCATCCATGGTTCGTCGCCTGCCAGTTCCACCCTGAGTTCACCTCGACCCCACGTGACGGCCATCCGCTGTTCAGTGGCTTCGTCAAGGCCGCTTTGGCTCAACACCAGAAGAAGGCGTAACCCCGATGGCACAGAAGATCATCCACGTCGGCGACATCGAGATTGCCAACGACAAGCCCATGGTGCTGTTCGGCGGCATGAACGTGCTGGAAAGCCGTGACATGGCCATGCAGGTCTGCGAAGAGTACGTGAAGGTCACCGAAAAGCTCGGTATCCCTTACGTGTTCAAGGCCAGTTTCGACAAGGCCAACCGGTCTTCTGTGACCTCTTATCGTGGTCCTGGCCTGGAAGAGGGCATGCGCATCTTCCAGGACATCAAGCAAGCCTTCGGCGTGCCGATCATCACCGACGTCCACGAGCCGTACCAGGCCGCGGTCGTCGCCGAGGTCTGCGACATCATTCAGCTGCCGGCCTTCCTTTCGCGCCAGACCGACCTGGTGGTCGCGATGGCCAAGACCGGTGCGGTGATCAACATCAAGAAAGCCCAGTTCCTCGCGCCCCAGGAAATGAAACACATCCTGAGCAAGTGCGAAGAAGCGGGTAACGATCAGTTGATCCTCTGCGAGCGTGGTTCGAGCTTCGGTTACAACAACCTGGTGGTGGACATGCTCGGCTTCGGCATCATGAAGCAGTTCGAATACCCGGTGTTCTTCGACGTGACCCACGCGCTGCAAATGCCCGGCGGTCGTGCCGACTCGGCCGGCGGTCGTCGTGCCCAGGTCACCGACCTGGCCAAGGCCGGCATGAGCCAGTCCCTGGCCGGCCTGTTCCTGGAAGCCCACCCGGATCCGGACAACGCCAAATGCGACGGTCCATGCGCCCTGCGCCTGGACAAGCTCGAACCTTTCCTGGCCCAGCTCAAGGCCCTGGACGAACTGGTTAAGAGTTTTCCGACGGTAGAGACCGCGTAAAACCGATTTCTCCGGTAAAGTACCGCACGATTAAATGCTCAGGCCCGCGGGCCTGAGCCTTATCGTCCGCAAGTCTGCCCCCTGTTCCCTGCTTGCCGACGGTAAAGAGATTCCCTTCAGCTGCGTCGTTTTCGTCAACTTTGGAGTGTTTACAACAATGGCAAAAATCGTCGACATCAAAGGTCGTGAAGTTCTCGACTCCCGTGGCAACCCCACCGTCGAAGCGGACGTGCTTCTCGATAACGGCATCATCGGCAGCGCCTGCGCGCCGTCCGGTGCTTCCACCGGCTCGCGTGAAGCGCTGGAGCTGCGTGATGGCGACAAGAGCCGTTACCTGGGCAAGGGCGTACTGAAGGCCGTAGCCAACATCAATGGTCCGATCCGTGACCTGCTGCTGGGTAAAGACCCAAGCGACCAGAAGGCCCTCGATCAGGCGATGATCAAGCTGGACGGTACTGAAAACAAGGCAACCCTGGGCGCCAACGCGATCCTCGCCGTGTCCCTGGCCGCGGCCAAGGCAGCAGCACAGGACCAGGACCTGCCGCTGTACGCGCACATCGCCAACCTGAACGGCACACCGGGCGTCTACTCGATGCCGGTGCCGATGATGAACATCATCAACGGTGGCGAGCACGCCGATAACAACGTCGACATCCAGGAATTCATGGTGCAGCCGGTTGGCGCCAAGTCCTTCTCCGAAGGCCTGCGCATGGGCACCGAGATTTTCCATCACCTCAAAGCCGTGCTGAAGGCCCGTGGCCTGAGCACCGCCGTAGGTGACGAAGGTGGTTTCGCACCGAACCTGGCTTCCAACGAAGACGCCCTGAAAGTGATCTCCGAAGCGGTGGCCAACGCCGGTTACAAGCTGGGCACCGACGTGACCCTGGCTCTGGACTGCGCAGCCAGCGAGTTCTTCGAAGACGGCAAGTACAACCTGTCCGGCGAAGGCCAGGTGTTCACCGCTGAAGGTTTCGCCGACTACCTCAAGGGCCTGACCGAGCGTTACCCGATCATCTCCATCGAAGACGGTCTGGACGAGTCCGACTGGGCTGGCTGGAAGATCCTCACCGACAAGATCGGCGAGAAGACCCAGCTGGTGGGCGACGACCTGTTCGTGACCAACACCAAGATCCTGAAAGAAGGCATCGACAAGAAGATCGCCAACTCGATCCTGATCAAGTTCAACCAGATCGGTACCCTGACCGAAACCCTGGAAGCCATCCAGATGGCCAAGGCTGCCGGTTACACCGCAGTGATTTCGCACCGTTCCGGCGAAACCGAAGATTCGACCATTGCCGACCTGGCCGTGGGCACCTCGGCTGGCCAGATCAAGACCGGTTCGCTGTGCCGTTCCGACCGCGTGTCCAAGTACAACCAATTGCTGCGTATCGAAGAGCAATTGAATGGCAAGGCCAAGTACAACGGCCGCAGCGAGTTTCGCGGTTAAGCGGTAGATGGTACAAAGACACCGGATTGGGTCAGAAAAATCGCATCAGCGAGGTTTTTGCCACTAATCTGATGCCTTAAGAGCACAAGCCTGGTTCTTCCAGGCTTCGTGCTGTCAGTAGGTTCGAAGTTGTTGGCATGGCTGTCTTTTTTCACTGGATACCCGATATTCGATGCGCAGTCCCAATTGGTTGTTCCTCGTCTTGCTCTTGCTGCTGGCTGGCCTGCAGTACCGCCTCTGGGTGGGGAATGGCAGCTTGGCGCAGGTAACCGACCTGACTCAGCAAATTGCCGATCAGCGCGCTGAAAACGAGCGCCTGCTGGAGCGCAATCGTGTACTCGACGCGGAAGTCATGGAATTGAAGAAAGGCATGGAGACCGTGGAAGAGCGGGCTCGTCATGAACTGGGCATGGTCAAGGAGGGCGAAACCCTCTACCAGTTGGCCCAATGATTCAGTCTCTACCGGCCTTCTGGGCCGTGATTCCTGCCGCGGGCGTCGGTGCCCGCATGGCCGCGGACCGTCCCAAGCAATACTTGCAACTGGGCGGGCGCACTATTCTCGAACACAGCCTCGGCTGTTTCCTCGACCATCCTTCCCTGAAGGGGCTGGTGGTCAGCCTGGCGCTTGACGATCCTTACTGGCCGACCCTGGCCTGTGCCCACGACCCGCGGATCCAGCGGGTCGAAGGCGGCGCGGAGCGTTCCGGATCGGTCCTCAATGCCTTGCTCCATCTGCACGCCCAGGGCGCTGCGGATGATGACTGGGTGCTGGTCCACGATGCCGCACGGCCGAACCTGTCCCGGGATGACCTGGACAAGTTGCTGAGCGAGCTGGCGGATGACCCCGTGGGCGGCCTGCTCGCGGTGCCGGCCCGTGACACCCTGAAACGGATCGACAAGCACGGCCGAGTGCTGGAAACCGTGGATCGCAGCCTGATCTGGCAAGCCTATACGCCGCAGATGTTCCGTCTTGGCGCCTTGCATCGCGCCTTGGCCGACAGCCTGGTGGCGGATGTGGCGATTACCGATGAGGCGTCGGCAATGGAGTGGGCCGGCCAGGCACCGCGCCTGATCGAAGGGCGTTCGGACAACCTCAAGGTGACCCGTCCGGAAGATCTGGAGTGGCTACGCCAGCGTTGGGCCAATCGCCGCTGATCTTAGGTTTCGCTGGTCCCTGTAGCCGCTGCCGCAGGCTGCGATCGGCCCGGAACGGGACGCGCTTTTTGCCGTCATCCTGTACTTCAAACTGATCGACCCTGTTGTCCGCTATTCCGCTATTCCGCTATAACGGCTACTGCGTAGCCTATCGCAGCCTGGGGCAGCGTCTACGGATCAATCCTTGTACTCCGGCCGCTTGGCCAACCCCTCCTTGAGATAGTCCACCAGCTTGCGCACCTTGGGCGACAGATGCCGTTGTTGCGGATACAGCGCCCACACCGCGGTATTCGGTGGCTGATGCGCCTCGAGCAGGGAAATCAGGGTGCCTTGATGCAGATGCTCCAGCACGTAATAGTCCGGTAGCTGGCAGAGGCCAACCCCCTGCAGCGCCGCATCCAGCACAGCCTGCCCGCTGTTACAGCGCCAGTTGCCTTGCACCCGCTGGGAGAACTCGCGGCCGTCCTGCTCCAGCTGCCAGATGTCCGAGCTGCCGATCAGGCAGTTGTGCCGACTCAACTCCGACAAGCTGTGGGGGCGACCATAATGCTCCAGGTAGGACGGCGAGGCGCAAAGGTACATGCGACGCGGCGCCAGGCGGGTCGCCACCAGTCGTGAATCCTGCAGGCGACCAAGACGGATCGCCAGGTCCAGGCCTTCATGCACCAGGTCCAAAGGGCGGTTGCTCAGTTCGATATCCACCCGCAGTTGCGGATAAAGCCCCATGAAACTGGTGACCAGCGGCACGATAAACCGTTCGCCATAGGCCACTGCGCAGGTCATGCGCAGCATGCCCTTGGGTTCGCTGGTCAGGTCGCCGACGGCGCGCAACGCCTCTTCGCGTCCATCCTGCAGGCGCTGGCAATGCTGCAAGAAAGTCTGCCCGGCTTCGGTCAGGGTCACCCGGCGGGTACTGCGATACAGCAGGCGGGTCTGCAGCCGTTCTTCCAGGCGGACGATCTGCCGGCTGATATGGGAAGACGACACCCCGAGGCGTTCCGCGGCGGCAGTGAACTGGCTGCACTCGGCCACGGCAACGAACTCATCGATACCTTCCCAGCGGTTTTCATTCATGACGATTATCCCTGTACAGCAATAATGTTTTGCTTTTGTCCGGATTATTCATCGCCAGGCGCTGTTTTACACTCCCTGTCTCGTTTTTATTCGCTGGAGACCCAGGATGATCAAGTCGCGCGCTGCCGTTGCCTTCGAGGCCAAGAAACCCCTTGAGATCGTTGAAGTCGATGTCGCCATGCCCAAGGCCGGCGAGGTGTTGTTGCGGGTCGTTGCTTCCGGCGTTTGCCATACCGACGCCTACACCCTGTCCGGGGCCGACCCGGAAGGCATCTTCCCGTCGATCCTCGGTCACGAAGGTGGTGCCGTGGTCGAGGCCATCGGCGAGGGCGTGACCTCGGTGGCCGTGGGCGATCATGTGATCCCGCTGTACACCCCGGAATGCGGCAAGTGCAAATTCTGCCTGTCGGGCAAGACCAACCTGTGCCAGGCGATCCGCGCCACCCAGGGCAAGGGCCTGATGCCGGACGGCACCACTCGTTTCTCCTATAAAGGCCAGCCGATTTTCCACTACATGGGCACCTCGACCTTTTCCGAGTACACCGTGTTGCCGGAAATCTCGGTAGCCAAGATCCCTAAAGAAGCGCCTCTGGAAAAAGTCTGCCTGCTGGGTTGCGGCGTCACCACCGGGATCGGTGCGGTGATCAATACCGCCAAGGTCAAGGCCGGCGACACCGTGGCGATCTTCGGCCTGGGCGGTATCGGCCTGTCGGCGGTGATTGGCGCGGTGAAAGCCAAGGCTGGCCGGATCATCGCCATCGACATCAACCCGGCCAAGTTCGAAATCGCCAAACAGCTGGGCGCCACTGATTGCGTGAACCCGAAAGACTTCGACCGGCCGATCCAGGAGGTCATCGTCGACATGACCGACGGCGGCGTGGACTTCTCCTTCGAGTGCATCGGCAACGTGCAGTTGATGCGTGCCGCGCTGGAGTGCTGCCACAAGGGCTGGGGCGAGTCGGTGATCATCGGCGTGGCCGGTGCCGGCCAGGAAATCTCCACCCGTCCGTTCCAGCTGGTGACCGGCCGTGTCTGGCGCGGTTCGGCGTTCGGCGGCGTGCGTGGCCGTTCCGAGTTGCCAAGCTATGTGGAAATGGCCCAGAGCGGCGAAATCCCGCTGGATACCTTCATCACCCACACCATGGGGCTGGAGGACATCAACAAGGCCTTCGACCTGATGCACGAAGGCAAGAGCATCCGTACCGTCATTCATTTCTAAGGAGCAGTGGCAAGCGGCAAGCAGAAGCTGCGAGAGCGATCACCGCCAACTTGCAGCCTGAAGCTTGAAGCCTGCGGCTGAAATGCCCATGAGTCTGGAAAACCTGTCCTGCCAGAAAAGCTTCGGCGGCTGGCACAAACGCTACAAGCATCATTCCGAGGTGCTGGGCTGCGACATGGTGTTTGCCGTGTACCTGCCGCCACAGGCGGAGCAGGGTGGCAAGCTGCCGGTGCTGTACTGGTTGTCCGGCCTGACCTGCACCGATGAGAACTTCATGCAAAAGGCCGGCGCCCAGCGCCTGGCCGCCGAACTGGGGTTGATCATCGTCGCGCCGGATACCAGCCCGCGTGGCCCTGGCGTGCCGGGCGATCCGGATGGCGCCTGGGACTTCGGCCTGGGGGCCGGGTTCTACCTGAATGCCACCCAGCAGCCCTGGGCCGAGCATTACCGCATGCATGACTATGTGGTGCAGGAGCTGCCGGCATTGGTCGAGGCGCATTTCCCGGCCTCGGACAAGCGTGGCATCAGCGGGCACTCCATGGGCGGCCACGGGGCTCTGGTCTGCGCGTTGCGCAATCCGGGGCGCTACCAGTCGGTATCGGCCTTCGCGCCGATCAGCAACCCGATGGATTGCCCGTGGGGGCAGAAAGCCTTTTCCCGCTACCTGGGCGAAGAGCGTTCCCGTTGGCGCGAATGGGATGCCAGCGTGCTGATCCAGGAGGCCAGCGAAAAGCTGCCGTTGCTGGTGGACCAGGGCGATCGTGACGATTTCCTGGCCAATCAGCTCAAGCCCGAAGTGCTGCAACAGGCGGCGAAAGCCGCGGGTCATCCGCTGACGTTGCGTCTGCAACCCGGCTACGACCACAGCTATTTCTTTATCGCCAGCTTCATTGGCGACCACCTGCAGCATCATGCGCGCGCTCTGAGCGGCTAATGTCCGCCAAAGCAGGTAGAATCACGCCCTGACTCAATCAGGGCGTTTTTTTATGCGTATTGGCCACGGCTACGATGTGCACCGTTTCGCTGAAGGCGATTTCATCACTCTGGGCGGTGTGCGGATTGCACACAGCTTCGGGCTGCTCGCCCACTCCGACGGCGACGTGCTGCTGCACGCTCTGAGCGATGCCTTGCTGGGTGCGGCCGCGCTGGGCGACATCGGCAAACATTTTCCGGACACCGATCCGCAGTTCAAGGGCGCCGACAGCCGTGCGCTGTTGCGTCATGTCGTCGCACTGATCCATGCCAAGGGCTGGAAGGTCGGCAACGTCGATAACACCATCGTGGCCCAGGCGCCGAAGATGGCCCCCCATATTGAAACGATGCGCGCGCTGATTGCCGCGGATCTGCAAGTCGAGCTGGATCAAGTGAACGTCAAGGCCACCACTACCGAAAAGCTCGGCTTCGTCGGGCGCGAAGAAGGCATCGCCGTACATTCCGTTGCCTTGTTGCTGCGCGCATGAACGAACTGCAACTGTTGGGCCCGCGGGCCTATGGCGAAGCCCTGGGCAGCGCGGTACTGAAGGCCACCGCCGAAGACTTCCAGGTCGACGAAGTCCTGGACATCCCTCTGACCGGCGAGGGCGAACACCTGTGGTTGTGGGTGGAAAAGCGCGGCCTGAACACCGAAGAAGCGGCGCGGCGGATTGCCAAGGCCGCGGGCGTGCCGTTGCGCACCGTCAGCTATGCCGGCTTGAAGGATCGCCAGGCGCTGACCCGGCAGTGGTTCAGCATCCAACTGCCTGGCAAGGCCGACCCCGATCTGTCGGCGGCTGAAAACGACACGCTGAAGATCCTCAAGCTGACCCGCCACAAGCGCAAGCTGCAACGCGGCGCCCATGCGGCCAACGGCTTTACCCTGCGCCTGACCGAATTGAAGGCAGACAAGGCGGGGATCGAAGAGCGCCTGCAATCGATCACCAAGCACGGCATCCCCAATTATTTCGGCGCCCAGCGTTTTGGCCATAACGGCGGCAACCTGGTCGATGCCCGCGATTGGGCCGCCCGCAAGGCCTTGCCGGAACAGCGCAACGTGCGTTCGCGGCTGCTTTCCACCGCGCGCAGCTATCTGTTCAACCGGGTGCTGGCGGCGCGTGTGGCCGATGGCAGCTGGCAGCGGGCCCAGGTCGGCGACCTGCTGGCCTTCACCGACAGCCGCAGTTTTTTCCCGGCCGGCGAAGCCGAATGCAGCGATCCGCGCCTGGCCATCCTCGACTTGCACCCGACCGGCCCGCAGTGGGGCGAAGGCGAATCGCCTGCCGCGGGAGCGACCCAACTGCTGGAACAGCAGGTGGCTGGCGACGAAGCGGATCTGCGCGATTGGTTGATTAAAGCCGGAATGAGCCACGAACGTCGCATCCTGCGGCTGCCCATTGGCGGGTTGACGTGGCATTATCCCGAGCCTGACATTCTGCAACTGGAATTCGTCCTGCCGGCCGGATGCTTCGCCACCGTATTGGTGCGTGAACTCGTCGATCTGGTGCCGGTGGGGCAGACGGACAGCCCATGCGTATTCTGATTTCTAACGACGATGGTGTAACAGCACCCGGTCTCGCCGCGCTTCATGCTGCGCTGGCGGATTACGCCGAGTGTGTGGTGATCGCCCCGGACCAGGACAAAAGTGGCGCCAGCAGCTCGCTGACGCTCGACCGGCCGTTGCACCCGCACACCTTGAGTAACGGTTTCATCAGTATCAATGGCACCCCCACCGACTGCGTGCACCTGGGCCTCAACGGGCTGCTGGAACGCGATCCGGACATGGTCGTATCCGGAATCAACCTCGGGGCGAACCTGGGTGACGACGTGCTGTATTCCGGTACTGTCGCCGCGGCCCTGGAAGGGCGTTTTCTGGGGCTTCCGGCATTTGCCTTTTCGTTTGTCTCGCGTCAGGTGGATAATCTGCCGACGGCGGCCTATTTCGCCCGCAAACTGGTCGAGGCCCATGGGCAGCTGGACCTTCCACCACGTACCGTGCTGAACGTGAACATTCCCAATCTACCCCTCGATCATATTCGCGGCATTCAGCTGACTCGTCTGGGCCATCGCGCCCGTGCGGCGGCGCCGATGAAGACGGTCGACCCGCGCGGCAAGGCCGGTTACTGGATCGCCGCGGCGGGGGACGCCGAGGACGGTGGCCCGGGTACGGACTTCCACGCGATCATGCAGGGTTATGTCTCGGTCACGCCGTTGCAGCTCGATCGCACCTTCAACGATGCTTTCAGAAGTCTTGATGGCTGGCTGGAGGGGCTGCGCTGATGGCTCGCGAACAGGACGATTTGTTGCGTCGCGGTATCGGGATGACTTCCCAGCGTACCCGCGAACGCCTGATCCAGCGTCTTTACGATGAAGGCCTGTCCAACGCCCAGGTGCTGGAAGTCATTCGGCGTACGCCGCGGCATCTGTTCGTCGACGAGGCCCTGGCGCATCGCGCCTATGAAGACACGGCCTTGCCGATCGGGCACAACCAGACGATCTCGCAGCCTTATATGGTGGCGCGCATGAGCGAGTTGCTGCTGGCGGCCGGCCCATTGGACAAGGTGCTGGAGATCGGCACTGGCTCGGGCTACCAGACAGCGGTGTTGTCGCAACTGGTGGAGCGGGTGTTCTCGGTCGAGCGCATCAAGGTGTTGCAGGATCGGGCCAAGGAACGTCTGGTCGAGCTGAACCTGCGCAACGTGGTATTCCGCTGGGGCGACGGCTGGGAAGGCTGGCCGGCGCTGGCGCCGTACAACGGGATCATCGTGACGGCGGTCGCCACCGACATCCCTCAGGCCCTGCTGGACCAGTTGGCGCCGGGTGGCCGGATGGTGATTCCGGTCGGGGCCGGCGAAGTGCAGCAACTGATGCTGGTCATTCGTGAAGAGCAGGGGTTTTCGCGGCAGGTTCTCGGCGCGGTTCGCTTCGTTCCCTTGCTCAACGGGCCGTTGGCCTGAGCATTTGTTTGGAGCGGGTGAATTCTGTTTGATCGGCTTGGTCTTACAGCTTGATCAATCGGTTAAGCAACCTTGAACCATGATCGATATGCCGGTACCTGCCGATTTCGCTTTACCGGGAGTAAAGCGCGGGTGGCCGGTTATACTTGCGACATTTCATGCCTGAGCCAGGCACCATTTATCTTCAACCACCACAAAGGGAGCGGCGGGTGAGTCTCACAGTCATTGCGCAGCGTATGGGTACAACAAGCTTTCAGCGACTGGTGATTGGCCTTGTCTTGAGTTCTCTGTTGGTCGGGTGTTCGAGCAATAAGTCGAGCAGCGCCCGGGTCGTCGATCGCACCAGTGCGGTACCGCAGCGCCCGACAGTGACCACGGGGCAGTACACGGTTCGTCGCGGCGACACCCTGTTTTCGATCGCCTTCCGTTATGGCTGGGATTACAAGGCCCTGGCCGCGCGCAACAATATTGCCGAGCCGTACACCATTCACCCGGGGCAGACCATCCGCTTCGACGGCCGCTCGGGTTCGGCACCGACAGCGGTGGTTACAAAGTCGGCTTCCAGTGCATCTTCTTCAAGTAAAACCACAGTAATTCGTCGTCCGGCAGGTGCCGCGCCAACGATTGCGAGCCAGCCCGCGCCGGCTCCATTACCGCCTGCAGGCCCCGCGCCAAAGGGCTGGGGCTGGCCTGCGAACGGTATTCTGATTGGAAAATTCTCTTCAAACGGTAGTTTGAATAAAGGCATTGATATCGCCGGGGATTTGGGACAGCCTGTTTTAGCTGCGTCTGATGGGACGGTGGTTTACGCCGGGAGTGGCTTAAGGGGCTACGGCGAACTGGTCATCATCAAACACAGCGATACCTACGTCAGTGCTTACGGCCACAGCCGTAGGCTGTTGGTTCGGGAGGGGCAGCAGGTCAAAGTCGGACAGACAATTGCCGAAATGGGATCAACTGGTACAGACCGGGTGAAACTGCACTTTGAGATTCGCCGACAAGGTAAACCTGTAGATCCGCTGCAATTCCTGCCACGTCGTTGATCCGTTACCAAGCCTGTTCCGTCACGTAGAGGGAACAGGTTCCAGCGTTGCCAAGGATAAAGGCGTCGCTTGAGCCTGAGGTCGAACTCACCAAAGGACTATAACAATGGCTCTCAGTAAAGAAGTGCCGGAGTTTGACATCGACGATGAAGTTCTCCTTATGGAGACGGATATCGCCACTGATTCGATGTCGAATGAGGGATCTGCTGTACCTTCAGTTCGTGCCAAATCCAAACACTCCGCTTCATTGAAACAACACAAGTACATTGATTACACGCGAGCGCTCGACGCGACGCAGTTGTATCTCAATGAAATCGGCTTTTCCCCATTGCTCTCTCCGGAAGAAGAAGTTCATTTTGCGCGTCTGTCGCAAAGTGGCGATCCGGCCGGGCGCAAGCGCATGATTGAAAGCAACCTGCGTCTGGTGGTGAAAATCGCCCGGCGTTATGTCAATCGTGGGCTTTCGCTGCTGGACCTGATCGAAGAGGGCAACCTCGGTTTGATCCGGGCGGTGGAGAAGTTCGATCCGGAGCGCGGTTTCCGCTTCTCGACCTATGCCACCTGGTGGATCCGTCAAACCATCGAACGGGCAATCATGAACCAGACCCGGACTATCCGGCTGCCGATTCATGTGGTCAAAGAGCTCAACGTCTACCTGCGGGCAGCACGGGAGCTGACACAGAAACTCGACCATGAACCCTCCCCTGAAGAAATCGCCAACCTGCTGGAGAAACCGGTAGGTGAGGTCAAGCGCATGCTGGGCTTGAACGAGCGGGTTTCTTCAGTCGACGTCTCGCTGGGTCCGGATTCGGATAAAACCCTGCTGGACACCCTCACCGACGATCGTCCTACCGATCCGTGCGAGCTGCTGCAGGATGACGACCTGTCGCAAAGCATCGATCAGTGGCTTTCCGAATTGACCGACAAGCAACGTGAAGTGGTCGTTCGCCGCTTCGGCTTGCGCGGCCACGAGAGCAGCACCCTGGAAGATGTGGGCCTGGAGATCGGGCTTACCCGAGAGCGGGTACGCCAGATCCAGGTCGAAGGTCTCAAGCGTCTGCGTGAGATCCTCGAGAAGAACGGCCTCTCCAGCGAGTCGCTGTTCCAGTAACGGTACGAGCAATCCTGCCGTGAAAAGCCCCGACATGTTCGGGGCTTTTTATTGGGTGATCGATAGGAGTCAGATGAAATAGGCAGGCGCGCGTTCAATAGCTGAAAGAGCATGTAAGTAAAGGCTTACTCTTTCGTAAGTGTTCGGTTTTTATGCGGTATGAAAGTTGTCTATTTGATCTGAGGTTTTTGGTTATCTTATTGATTAATAAGAACTTATTCTAGGGTATAGAACGGTGTTCGACACTTTTTATAGCTGTCAGTGCCATTGCTCTGTCATGGAAACTCTCTAATATCAGCCCTGTGTCGACGGATAGACACAGCCATCAAGGATGATGGTCAGGACATCGCAGGATGCGATTCATCAGGACGATGAAAAGGAACACAGGGACTAGGGAAAAAAGGTGGGCGGGTCATACCGCCCCTTTTTTTTGGTTCTTCACGGAATACCGGGAAAGACGCTCTTGATCTTCATGAAAAAGAATTCGCTATCCCGGTAACCGTACGCCATTCGTTTGATGACCTTTATGCGATTGTTTATTCCTTCCAGCTGACCGGTGTGCATCGGCCAGCGAACGCGGCTGACGATGCCCCGCCAGTAACTCTTTAGCCGTTTGGCGAACTGGATCAGTGCCGGTATTTCGCTTTCATGAGCATGGCGCAACCATTGCTTCCAGGCCGATCTCCAGCTCCAAGCGGTATTCGGCGTCCAGAGCGTTTTGAGTTCAGCCTTCATCAAGTAGACCGTCATCAACGCTTGGTTGGCCGCCAGTAAATCCTGCAAGTGAACCTGTTGTTCCGGCGTTTTCAGATTCTGTGGATTGCGTAGCAGTAGCCATCGCGCTTGCTTGATGACCTTACGAGCAGGCTTGTCGTGGCGTAGTCGATTAGCCTCGTCAACGCGGACCCGATCAATCACCTCTCGGCCATATTTGGCCACCACATGGAAGAGGTCGTAGACCACGCGCGCTTTGGGGCAGTGCCGGCGAACCTCCAGGTCAAAAGCGGTGTTCATGTCCATCGCCACCGCTTCGATTCGGGCGCAACCCTCTGGTCCCAACTCTTCGAAGAACGGCCTGACCGCCGCACGGCTGCGGCCTTCGCCGATCCACAGCACTCGTCGTGTATCCGCATCCAGCACCACACTGGCGTAACGATGGCCCTTGAACAGAGCGAACTCGTCCATCACCAGACGCCGTGGTTGCGCCTTCGGCAGATCGCTCAATGCCGTTTGCAAGGCGCGACGCTCTAGCAGCCGAACGGTGTCCCAATGCAACCCAAACAGTTGAGCCACGTGTAACGTGGGAAGGCGTTCGCAGGCTTGAATCACCGCATCGGCCAAGCGGCGCGTCATACGGGCATAGCGATCCAGCCAACTGACAGTCTCCATGCGTTTGCCGCAGTCACGACAGCCAACACGTCTGAGCAAAACGCTGAGGCGCACTGCACGGCCGAGAATGGGCAAATCACGAACGACTCGCTCGCAATACTCGTGAGTGGTTGAACAGGGCTTTTGGCATCCACCACAGGAAGGGAATCGGGTGGTGTGGGGCGTCAGATCGATCTGTAGGGCATCACCATCAGGCTTGATCGTGACGACAGAAAAGCCCTCCCAAAAAGGAAGGAAAGTATTAATATCGTGCATAAGAACGCCGGTTTTTTAGATGTGTTTGCTCGCACGAACATCATCAATCAAATCGGCGTTCTTGTTTCTGTGTTTCCCGGAATTCCGTGAAGAACCAAAAAAAACGCCGCGATCTGCGGCGTTTTTTTATGTCCAGCTTTTTATGCCCAAAGCTCAGGCCTTGGGTAGGCCCATGCCTTGGCCCACCTGTACTGGCGAGCCGGCCGCCAGTTCTTCGGCCCACTGCACTTGCTCCGGCCCGAACAGCACGATCGCGGTGGAGCCCAGCTTGAAGCGGCCCAATTCGGCGCCTTTTTCCAGGTGGATCGGTGCGCGGGCGGCTTCGTCGTAGCGTACGGTCTTCAGTTCGCGCTTCGGCGGAGTCACCAGGCCGGCCCAGACGGTTTCGATCGAGGCTACGATCATCGCGCCCACCAATACCACGGCCATCGGGCCGCGCTCGGTATCGAAAACGCACACCACGCGCTCGTTGCGGGCGAACAGCTCTGGCACGTTTTCCGCGGTGGTCTGGTTGACCGAGAAGATCCGCCCTGGCACGTAGACCATTTCCCGCAGGGTGCCGGCCAACGGCATGTGCACGCGATGGTAGTCCTTCGGCGACAGGTAGATGGTGGCGAAGTCGCCGCCCATGAACGGAGCCGCCAGGGCCGAATCGCCACCCAGCAGTTCCAGCACGCTGAAGCTGTGGCCCTTGGCCTGGAATACCCGGCCGTGTTCGATCGGGCCGAGCTGGCTGACCGCGCCGTCGGCCGGGCTGAGGATCGCGCCCGGCGTCTGGTCCAGCGGGCGGGCGCCGTCTTTCAGGGCGCGGGTGAAGAAGGCGTTGAAGTGCTCGTAGGCGGTCAGGTCTTCCACCAGTGCTTGCGACATGTCCACCTGATAACGCTTGGCGAACCAGGCGGTGAAGGCATTCTTGAACCAGCGCACGCGGCACTCGGCAATGCAGCCGGCCAGGCGCGACAGCAGGTGGTGAGGCAGCAGGTACTGGCTGAGGATAAACAAACGCTTTTTCATTAACTGTCCTTAAACCTTAAATCTCTACGGGCGTGTCAGGGTGGTTGCCCCATTCGCCCCAGGAACCGGCATAGCCTTTGACCCGCGGATAACCGAGCGCCTTGGCCACCAGGTAGGTGAAGCCAGAGCGGTGGTGAGTCTGGCAGTGGGTAATCACTTCTTTGTCTTTGCTGATGCCGAGCTGTTCGAGGATCTGCGGCATGTCGCTGCGGATCCGCAGGTTGCGCGCCTGGTCCATGCCCGCCGTCCACTCGAAGTTGATCGCGCCGGGAATGTGCCCACCCTTGGCGGCGAGGACTTTCTCCCCCGAGTACTCCAGCGGGCCGCGAGCATCCCAGATCGCCAGGTCGGCCGCGCCAAGCCGGCTTTGCAGGTATTCGCGGGTGGCGGTCGGCTCGTCGTGCAGGGTCAGGGCGACAGGGCCGCCAACGGCTGCCGGGACTTCGCTCGAGACCGGCAGGCCGTCCGCCAGCCAGGCCAATAGCCCGCCGTCCAGGTAGTGGTAACGGGAGTGGCCGATGACATCCAGCAACCAGATGAAGCGCCCGGCCCAGCCGCCGCCTTCGTCGTCGTAGACCACGTAGACAGCATCCGGGTTATGCCCCAGTTCGCCGAACAGGGCTTCCAGGGCCGCCTGTGGTGGCATCAGCCCGGGCGCCGGTGCCTGACCGAGCTGGGTACGTTTAGGGTCGACGAAGCGCGCGCCGGGGATGTGGCCCGCGGCATAGCGGGCGGCGCTGGTCAGGTCCACCAGGATCAGTTCGCGGGCGTCCAGGCGAGGGAGCAGGTCGCTCGGCTCGATCACCAGCGGCAAGCCAGAGAAGTCAGGCATGTGAGGTCTCCAGGGCACAAAGGGGAGGATTGTAGCGCAAGCGTCAGCGGCTGCGGTTGGTAAAGCTGTGCAGGGCCTTTTCGATGCATTGGGCGGTCTTGCCGAACGCCTGTACGGAGATTTCCGAGAAGGGCTGGCCGCCCTGGTCGGCGACGATCAGCATGATCACCCGGCCATTGCTGGGCACCGAGCGCATCAGCAGATGCTCGCCACGAAACAGCGTGCGCAGGCTGGCGGGCAGGCGGGCGGAGAACTGGGCGTTGTTGGTCGGCGTCAGGCGTACTTGCGCCGGGGCGTCCAGCAGCCGCTGCAGTACGCTGCTCTGGCTGATCGTCAGCATCAGGCTCGAGGCTGGCGCAGGCAGCCCGGCGATCTGATGCACCCGCAACTGGGTCCGCGTGCGGTCGACCATCAGCAGCATCACCCGGCGCATGCCACATGCCACCAGGGCGTCGCGGGCAAAGGTGGTCAGGTGCATGGCATTGCTGAAACGGCTGGGTTCCACCAGCAATTCGCTGCACTGCTTGCGCCACTTGGCCAGGTCTTCGGCGGTTGGTGCGGGCACTGGAAGCTCGCCGCGATGCACGCCCCGGGCCTCCCAAGGCCAGAGCAGCGCCTCGGCCGGATGCCACAGGTCGGGCATGCGGTGATGCCGGGCACTCTGCGCGGCTTGCTGGTGCAGCTGTTGTTGCAGCTCGTCCATCGGCATCTGCAGATACAGGCTGGTCAGGTATTGCCAGCGCATGCAGTGCGGGCCGGTCCAGGACTCTTGCGCCGAGAGGGCCAGGGCGTTGGCCAGCAACACACTGTTGGCCGGTTGGTTCAGCCAGTGCTGCAGGGCCGGATCGGCATCCAGGCATTGTTGCTGGTGCAGCGGGTGGGCGTTGTCCCGGGCGATATGCAGGGCCTTGACCAATTGCTCCTGCTCGTCGATCAACAGGCGGTAGCCTTGCTGTACCCAGATCGGCAAGTGCCAGATCTCCACCAGGGCCTGGCCCAGCTGAAGCAGGCCGACACCGAACAGTTGCTGCTCGACCTCCTGGGCCGGTTCGGCCTTGTGGACGACCCGCAGCTCCCACTCTTCGAGCAGTTTTGGATAGGTCAGCGCCAAGGGCCACAGTGGCGAGAGAAACAGCAGGCTGCCCCAGTGAATGTCCTGCCAGAGCCTGGCCAGGCGACTGGCAAAAAAGCCGTTGGCCTGTTGGGTCGCGTGCTGGCTGATCAGTTGCAACTGGCGCAGTCCGACCGGGATCTCCTGTTCGGGCTGGGCAGGCAGGCGGGCGAGCAATTCTTCGGTACGCGCGAGGCCCAGGCGGTTGAGGGCAACCTCGAGGTTCTCGGCCGGCTCGCCCATGCTGCCGTGGGTGTGGCGATTGGCTTCGCGAATCACGCTCAAGGCCAGCGCGGGGCTGTCCTGCATCAGGTCGGCAATGTCGCGCAACGAGCTGCGATTGTCCCTGATGGCTTTGCAGACCCGGTCGTGGCTGGCTTGCGGCACCGGCAAACGGACCGCGTCAAGCAGCTTTATCCAGGATTCGAGGGAGTGGGGGGCGGTAGTTGGGACTGTCGTTTTATTAGACATGGCTGGGCGCAATCATCGTCTGCTGTAAACACGCCCAGAGCGGGCCAAACTGGCTTTTCGCCTTAACGGCCTATAGTCTGGCGCAGTTTTGCCGATAAGTAGAAGAAGAGTTTTAAGAACTTCCGAATATGACCTTGAACCCGACTCAGTAAGTACCTTCCTACCTATGGCTAAAATTATCGGCATCATCGTCGTGTTCGCGAGCGTGCTCGGCGGATACGTGCTTTCTCACGGCAAGATTGCCGCCCTGATCCAGCCTTTCGAGGTGCTGATTATCGGTGGCGCCGCGCTGGGGGCGTTCCTGCAGGCGAACCCCGGCTACATGACCATGCACGTGCTCAAGAAGTCCTTGGGGATGTTTGGTTCGCGCTTTTCCCAGACCTTCTACCTGGAAGTGCTGGGGCTGATCTACGAGATCCTCAACAAGAGCCGCCGCGAAGGCATGATGGCGATCGAGGGCGATATCGAAGATGCCGCCGCCAGCCCGATTTTCGCCAAGTACCCATCCGTGCTCAAAGACGAGCGCATGACCGCGTTCATCTGTGACTACCTGCGCATCATGTCCTCCGGCAACATGGCTCCCCACGAGCTGGAAGGCCTGTTCGACATGGAGCTGTTCAGCCTCAAGGAAGACCTCGAGCATCCGTCCCATGCGGTCAACGGCATCGCCGACGGCATGCCGGGTTTCGGTATCGTCGCGGCAGTACTGGGTATCGTGGTGACCATGGCGTCCCTGGGTGATGGCGACCAGAAGTCCATCGGCCTGCACGTAGGTGCGGCGCTGGTCGGTACCTTCTTCGGTATTCTCGCGGCCTACGGCTTCTTCGGCCCGCTGGCTCATTCCCTGGCGCACGACGCCAAGGAAGAGCTGAACGTCTACGAAGCCATCAAGGCCTCCCTGGTGGCCTCGGCTTCCGGCATGCCGCCATCGCTGGCCGTGGAGTTCGGGCGCAAGGTGCTGTACCCGGCGCACCGTCCGAGCTTCGCCGAGCTGGAACAAGCGGTTCGCGGTCGCTAAGCCATGGAAAACAATCAGCCGATTATCATCAAGCGCGTCAAGCGCTTTGCCGGCGGACATCACGGCGGGGCGTGGAAGATCGCCTTCGCCGACTTCGCCACGGCGATGATGGCGTTCTTCCTGGTGCTGTGGCTGTTATCCACCGCCACCCCGGAACAGAAGATCGCCATCGCCGGTTACTTCAAGGACCCGATCGGCTTCTCGGAAAGCGGCACGCCCTACATCATCGACCTGGGCGGTTCTCCCGAGCTGGCGCCGGAAAACACGCTCAACCCCGAGATCAAGTCGCAGCCGCAGCCGGACAAGGTTACGGTCGATACCGATCAGGTCGAGAGCATGGCCGAGCAGGTGGAAAGAGAGCGTCTGGAGCTGTTGCTGCAGGAGTTGCAGAACAAGGTCGAAGAAAACCCGCAATTGCAGAAGTTCAAGGACCAGATCCTGTTCGAGATCACTCCGGACGGCCTGCGTATCCAGATCATCGATTCGGAAAACCGGCCGATGTTCGACTCCGGCAGTGCACGCCTGAAGCCGTACTTCGAGGACATCCTGCTGGCCATGGCCGACACCATCAAGGCGGTGCCGAACAAGATCAGCATCAGCGGTCACACCGATGCCAAACCTTACGCGGGCACCGGAGATTTCGGTAACTGGGAGCTTTCGGCCAACCGTGCCAACGCCGCGCGTCGGGCGCTGGTGGCGGGCAGCTATCCGGACGGTCAGGTGGCTCGCGTGGTGGGTTATGCCTCGTCGTCGCTGTTCGATCGCAAGAACCCGTTCAACCCGATCAACCGGCGTATCGACATCGTGGTTCTGACCAAGAAGGCCCAGCGCGCGATCGAAGGTGAAGTCGCTCCCGAGGCTCCGGCTCCAACCCAGGGCCAGGGCGCCCCGGGCGAAGTGCCGGTCGACCCGAACGCCTTGCCGCCGGAGCAGGAGCCGCTCCCGGCCCATGAGCTGCGCGAGCGCCTGAATATCTTCGACGACGCTGCACCGAAACCAGCTGAGCCACCGAAGCAGTGATTGACAAAAAAGCCGACAGAAATGTCGGCTTTTTTGTGGGCGTCAGAAAACTCAATAACCTCGGCGGATCCTGGCCTTGAGTTCTGTATGGAAACGGTCGGCGTTGCTTCTGTTGACGGCACGCTGGGATTCGCTTCCGTTCACGGACTCAAGCGAGAACGAGCGTTTGAGGGCCGATTCGTTTCGGTAGGCTTCGATGAAAAAATCGATGTCGCTGGCTTTGGTCAGCTTCGGCCATTTGTCGAGGTATTCCGGTAATTCGCTGGTGCTGGTCTTGAACGAGCAGATCCGTCGATTACTGATGGTCGCCTCACCGATCTCGAATGGTACCCACCAGGACTGCGCGGTCCTGTCCGACACCACTGCCAGCAGATGCGTGCATTCGGTGATATTGCGGGTAATGACTCCGGTGATGTCTTCTGTGCTCTGGGATTCCAGATCCAGTACATCGAGGTAGGTTTTGATGCTGGCGTCCTCCAGACGTTTGTTGATGCTCATGGCCTGAGGACGGTCGGTGTGTCGGTAGCTGATAAATACAGGCATCAGAAATGTCCTTTGATTGCCAGTTCGCGATAGTAGGCGCCGAGTGCGGTGAGGCGGCAGCCTGTGGAGTTGATGGCGGCGTAATACATATGTTCGGCGTCCACCGGTTCGATCAGGCTGTGTCGGTTGCACTTTTGCAGTTGGGAAAAAATGTCGCCGTGCTCGGGGTCGAACGATGGGTCCGTGGGTTCGTAGCTGGGGGCGAGGGCGAATACCGATTGGGCTTCGGGAAACCAGTCGGGCAGCTTGCGCAGGATTTCTTCCGGGATGAGTGGAGGGACTTCGCGCAGGGCGATGAATTGGGAGACGTTGGTCTTGAATACCGGCCGCTGTTCCCAGGCCCCCAGCGCATTGTCGACGAACGAATAGAGGCTGCCGGGAGTGATTGCGCCCAGGACGTTGGCGGCACCGCCGTGCAAGGCTTGCAACAGTAACCCGGTGAAGACCCCGTGGCCGCTCTGCTCCATGGCAGGCTGGGCTTTCTTGCAGGCGGTCAGAATGGTCATGCCTTCGCCGATGACGCTGGCACCGCCCCTCAGGCCGCGGGCTTCTGCGGCAGCGCCTGATTCGCAGCAGTCGAGAATGATGACCTTGTTCTTGATCTTCTCTGCTTCATTGGCCCATTGCAGGATATCGCTGATACGAATGCCATCGTGGCTGGTTTTGTAGTCCTGCGGAATCAGCATGCCTTCTTCGATGCTCTTATCGAAGTTGCCATGGCCGGCAAAGTACAGCAGTGCGACGTTACAGTCGCCGGAAAACAGCTCCTTGATACTTTCTTCGAGCATTCGACGCGTCAGGTTTTCTTCTGCGGAAGTTAAAACGTGGTTTTTGAAGTTTGGTTTTCCAGTTGCGTGACGCTCCAGTATTGAGGCCATGGCAATGGCGTCGTTATTGCAGCCGCTCAGCGGACTTATATGTGTGTAGTTATTGATTCCGATAAACAATGCCTTGCGCATACTTACACCGCCGTATGCAAACGAATTGCGCTAACAATGCTTTTGGTATTCCACGCACATTCGGCATGGGCAGCATCGCGCACCACCGTGGAAATCCGCTCGGCGCCAAACGGTTTGATGGCGATGATGGTCTTGCCCAGACGCTGAGCAATTGCGATTTCTTTGTTGATCCACTTGCTGTAGGTGGAATACATGCCAGCCATGATCAATACGGCCGAGCAGGGACGTATCTGGTTTTCGATGGCCTCCTCAAGTTGCTTGTCTGTATGCGCGCCGACGATAGGGTCTTGCCAGGGCACGGAGAAGTTTTTGAACTTGAAGCCGGGTTGGTCGTTGAGCATCTCCACCAGCCTGTCATGCTTGTCGGAGTAGCTCCAAGAATGGCTGATGAATAGGTGGTAAGTTTGCATGGATGGGTCCTCGATAGCGCAATATTGATGCGTGTCCGCATCGCCTGAATGACGACATGGCGAGGAGTTGAATGTATTGGAACAATTGCAGCTAACAAGGTCGCAAGCTGAAAGCAGATACTTCCTTGTTTGTGTGTTGGATAGTTCCTACAGGAAGTTGTCTATCATCGGGGTTTTTACAGGGTGCCGAATAAGTAACTTCGCATGCTTGCGAAGTTACTTATGTCTTTTTAGTAGCTGCTATCCGGCAGGCTGGCGATGATCGAGCGGTAGCTGTTCATCCGTTGCTGCTGGATCCGCCCGTCTTCCAGGGCCTTGAGCAGGGCGCAGCCCGGTTCGCGGTCATGCTTGCAGTCACGGAAGCGGCAGGTGCCCAGCAGGTCGTTGAACTCGATGAAACCCGCTTCGACATCGGCGCGGCTGACGTGGCCCAGGCCGAATTCGCGAATCCCCGGGGAGTCGATCAGTTCGCCGCCGCCCGGGAAGTGGAACAGGCGCGCGGTGGTGGTGGTGTGGGTGCCCTGGCCGGACAGCTCCGACAAAGGCCCGACGCGGGTTTCGACATCCGGCAGCAGGCTGTTCACCAGCGACGACTTGCCCACGCCAGACTGGCCGACGAACACACTGATCCGCCCGTCCAGCTGAGCTTGCAGCTGTTCCATGCCATTGCCGTGGTGGGCCGAGACTTCCAGCACCGGATAGCCCAGTTGCCGATAGACCGCCAGCAGGGCGTTCAGGGCAGGGGCGTTCTGCTCGTCGATCAGGTCGAACTTGTTGAGCAGCAGCAGCGGGCGGATGCCGGCATGTTCGGCCGCGACCAGGTAACGGTCGATCAGGTTGGCATGGGGCTCGGGCAGCGGGGCGAAGACGATCACGATCATGTCGACGTTGGCGGCGACCGGCTTGAGCTGGCCGCGGCTATCCGGACGGCAGAGTTCGGTGTGGCGCGGCAGTTGCGCGACGATTACGCCGATGCCCTGGTTGCCCGGGCGCCAGACCACCTGATCGCCGGTCACCAGCGCCGGCAGGTTGGCGCGCAAGTGGCAGCGGAACACCTGGCCGGCCAGTTCGCCCTCGCGCGCCTCGACCTCGACCTGCACCCCGAAGTGGGCGATCACCAGGCCGGTCTGTTCGGGGCCGAGGTCGCCGCCTTCCAGTGCTTCCACGGCAGAGGATTCACGTTTGGCGGCGCGGGCGGCGCGTTCGCCTTGAATCTTTTCGATGCGCCAGTTTTGGCGACGATTGAGCTGGCGTTTGGCCATTGGTGTTCCGTGTCGAGAATGCGGCGGTTAGATAAAACGGCCGCGAGTTTAGCACGCCAGCAGGTCCCTCTAGGCTAAACTGCGCAGCTACGCCGAGGAGCCCACACATGCAAAACCCGCAGAATCTGATCTGGATCGACCTGGAAATGACCGGTCTGAACCCTGATACCGACGTCATCATCGAGATGGCGACCATCGTCACCGATAGCAATCTCAATACCTTGGCTGAAGGTCCGGTCATCGCCATCCACCAGAGCGATGAAATTCTCGCCGGCATGGATGAGTGGAACACCCGCCAGCACGGCGGCTCTGGGCTGACCCAGCGCGTGCGTGAAAGCCGCATCAGCATGGCTGAAGCGGAAGCGCAGACCATCGCCTTCCTGGAGCAGTGGGTGCCCAAGGGCAAGTCGCCGATCTGTGGCAACAGCATCTGCCAGGACCGGCGTTTCCTGTATCGCCATATGAAGGCGCTGGAAAGCTACTTCCATTACCGCAACCTTGACGTTTCCACCCTCAAGGAACTGGCGGCCCGCTGGGCGCCGGACGTGCGCGACAGCTTCAAGAAAGGCAGCACCCACCTGGCGCTGGACGACATCCGCGAGTCGATCGCCGAGCTGCAGCATTACCGCAAGCACTTCATCAAGCTCTGATGATTCGATGGCGCCGGTTCTGATGTCATCGCGGGCAAGCCTCGCTCCTACAGGTTTGCATAAGGCTTGCCCGCGTTCGCTCGCCGGGGTCCCCAGCAATTCCAGCCGGCGCCCCCTTTTGGTGCCAGCAGCAACTGAGTAGACTGCGCGCCTTCCTGTAAGGACCGCCATCATGCTGCTGATGCTTTACCTGATTGCCATTACCGCCGAAGCCATGACTGGCGCCTTGTCCGCCGGCCGTCGCGGCATGGACTGGTTCGGGGTGGTGTTGATCGCTTGCGTCACGGCCCTGGGCGGCGGTTCGGTGCGTGACGTGCTGCTGGGGCATTACCCGCTGACCTGGGTCAAACACCCGGAATACCTGGTGCTGACCTCGGTCGCGGCCCTGGTGACCATCTTTATCGCGCCCTTGATGCGCCACCTGCGCTCGCTGTTTCTGGTGCTCGACGCCGTGGGGCTGGTGGCGTTCACCCTGATCGGTTGCATGACCGCGCTGGAAATGGGCCACGGCATGGTGGTGGCATCGGTCAGCGGGGTGATTACCGGGGTATTCGGCGGCATCCTGCGCGACATCTTCTGCAACGATATTCCGCTGATCTTCCGTCGCGAGCTGTATGCCAGCGTCTCGTTCGCCGCGGCCTGGTGCTACATGCTCTGCATCTACCTGCAATTGCCCGGCGAGCAGTCGATCCTCATCACCCTGTTCGGCGGTTTCCTACTGCGCCTGCTGGCGATCCGTTTTCACTGGGAAATGCCCAAGTTCGTCTACAACGATGAGCAGTGACGGCTGGCGTGTTGCTTCAGCGCCCATTCCACGTGTTCGCGCACCAGCTCTGACGGGTAGTCCCGACGGGCCTTGAGGGCTTCCAGCACCGGAATGCTCGACGGCGCGTTGCCCAGCCCTACCGCCAGGTTGCGCAGCCAGCGTTCGTAGCCGGCGCGGCGTAGCGGCGAGCCTTCGGTGCTGCTGAGGAACTTGTCCTCGTCCCACATGAACAGCTCGGCCAGCTCGGCATTGTCGAGGTTGTGGCGTGGCTTGAAGTCGCCTTCGCCGGAAGGGCGGGCGAAGCGGTTCCACGGGCAGACGATCTGGCAGTCGTCGCAGCCGAACACCCGATTGCCGATCAGCGGGCGCAGGTCTTCGGGAATGGCGTTTTTAAGTTCGATGGTCAGGTACGAAATGCAGCGCCGGGCGTCCAGTACATAAGGGCCGACGAAGGCCTTGGTCGGGCAGATGTCCAGGCACGCGGTGCAGCGGCCGCAGTGCTCGGTGGCGTGGGGCTCGTCCACCGGCAATGGCAGGTCGACGAACAGTTCGCTGAGGAAGAAGTAGCTGCCGGCCTTGCGGTTGAGTACCAGGGTGTTCTTGCCGATCCAGCCGAGCCCGGCCTGTTCGGCGATGGCTTTTTCCAGCACCGGGGCGCTGTCGACGAAGGCGCGATAGCCGAACGGGCCGATTTCCTTCTGGATGCGCTCGGCCAGTTGCTGCACGCGCTTGCGGATCAGCTTGTGATAGTCGCGGCCCAGGGCGTAGCGCGAGACGTAGGCTTTTTCCGGTTGGGCCAGGCGCTGCGCCATCTGGGTGTCGCCGGGCAGGTAATCCATGCGCAGGGACACCACGCGCAGGGTGCCGGGCACCAGTTCGTCCGGGTGGGAGCGTTTGCTGCCGTGGGCGCCCATGTAGTCCATTTCGCCGTGGTAGCCCGCCTCGAGCCAGCGCTCCAGGTGCTGTTCATGCTCGGCCAGGTCCAGGCCGCTGATGCCGACTTGCTGAAAGCCCAGCTCGCGGCCCCAATCCTTGATCGATTGGGCGAGGGCGGGCAGATCGGTGGTAATGGCAGGCATGAGGCGAGAGAAACCGGGGCTGAGGTGCGTATAATTCTGCCAGACATCGGAGCCCGAAGACGCATGCCGCAGACAAAACACCCTTTACCCGACATTCAGCTGCTGACGCCCGGCACATTGCCGCGGCTGGCTGCCCGTGCGCCAAGCGCCCATAAAGGCCAGTTCGGGCACCTGTTGCTGATCGGTGGCGATCGCGGTTTTGGCGGTGCGGCGCTGCTCTGCGCCGAGAGCGCCTTGCGCGGCGGTGCCGGGATGGTGTCTCTGGCGACGCGCAGCGAGCACGTTGCGGCCGCTCTGGCGCGGGTTCCGGAGGTCATGGCCCTGGGCACAGACTCGGCCAACCAGTTGATGGGCTTGCTGGAGCAGGCCTCGATCATCGTGGCGGGCCCTGGTCTGGGGCAGGCGGCCTGGGGGCGCAGCCTTTTATCTGCCGCCGCCAATGCGCCACGGCCCCAGGTCTGGGACGCCGATGCGCTCAATCTGCTGGCCAAAGGCGGTTTGACCTTGCCGTCGGGCAGCGTGATCACCCCGCATCCGGGGGAAGCCGCGCGGCTGCTGGGGATTTCCACTGCGCAGGTGCAGGCGGATCGTCCGGCCGCCGCTCAAGCGCTGAGCAAAAAATACACAGCTGTGGCCATCCTGAAGGGCGCCGGAAGTCTGGTCGCCAGCCCTGATGGCCGCTTGGGTCGCTGCGACCGCGGGCATCCGGCCATGGCCACGGCGGGGCTGGGGGATGTGTTGGCTGGCCTGGTCGGGGCGCTGCTGGCCCAGGGGGTGCCGGCGTTCGATAGCGCTTGCCTGGCGGTCTGGCTACATGCCGTCGCGGGCGAGCATCAAGGTAAATTGGGCCGGGGGCTGGCGGCCAGCGATCTGATTCCGGTCATTCGTCAGTTGCTGGAGGAGCAATCACCGTGTCTGAAATAACCCTGTATCTGGCAGACGAAGACGCCATGATCGCCTTTGGCGCGCGCCTGGCGCAGGTCACTCAAGGGGTGGGTGTGATCTTTCTGGAAGGCGATCTGGGGGCGGGGAAAACCACGCTGTCCCGGGGCCTCATCCGTGGCCTGGGACATGCCGGTGCAGTGAAAAGCCCGACCTTTACCCTGGTTGAGCCCTACGAGATCGGCGATGTGCGGGCCTTTCACTTCGATCTTTATCGCCTGGTCGATCCTGAGGAGCTGGAGTTTCTCGGCATCCGCGATTACCTGGAGGGTGATGCACTGTGTCTGATCGAGTGGCCCCAGCGTGGTGCGGGCTTTTTGCCAAAGCCGGACCTGACCATTACCATTAGCCCGCATAACAGCGGGCGTTCCCTGCATTTGTTGTCGCAAGGCTCGCGTGGCGAGGCCTGGTGTGCCGCTTTGGCGTTGGAATTCAAATAATTGATGGGGTTAGGTATGCGCATTCGCGCGTTGGTTGCTGTCGTAGGACTGTTGCTTACGGCATTGGCCGTCGACGCTCTGGCCGCTACACAGGTCCGCAGCGTTCGCCTGTGGCGGGCACCGGATAACACTCGACTGGTATTTGACCTGTCCGGTCCGGTCCAGCACAGCGTCTTCACCCTGACGGCCCCTGATCGTCTGGTGATCGATATCAACGGTGCGACCCTCGGCGGGCCGCTGAATGTCTCCACGGCGAATACGCCGATTACCGCCATGCGTTCGGCCCAGCGCACCCCCACCGACTTGCGGGTGGTCGTCGACCTGAAAAAGGCCGTCACCCCCAAGAGTTTTACCCTGACGCCCAATGCCCAATACGGCAATCGCCTGGTGGTCGACTTGTTCGATAACCCGGCGGACGCCGCGCCGACGCCGCCACCGGCACCGAATGTCGCGACCGTGCCGGCAGTCCCGGTAACGCCGACCAAGCCTGAGATCAAGCTGCCACCGGCCCCGGCCGGCAAACGCGATATCGTCGTGGTCATCGATGCCGGTCACGGTGGCGAGGACCCGGGTGCCTCCGGCTCTCGCGGCCAGCATGAGAAAGACGTGGTACTGGCCATCGCCCGCGAGCTGCAGCGCCAGATCAATGGCCTCAAGGGCTTCCGCGCCGAGCTGACCCGTACCGGCGACTACTTCATTCCGTTGCGCGGTCGTACCGAGATCGCCCGCAAGAAAGGCGCCGACCTGTTCGTCTCGATCCACGCCGACGCGGCACCGTCCCGCGCGGCCTTCGGGGCCTCGGTATTCGCGCTCTCCGACCGCGGCGCCACGTCCGAGACAGCCCGTTGGCTGGCGGACAGTGAAAACCGTTCCGACCTGATCGGCGGGGCCGGCAACGTCAGCCTCGATGACAAGGACCGGATGCTTGCTGGCGTATTGCTGGACCTGTCCATGACGGCCTCGCTGACTTCCAGCCTGAACGTCGGCCAGAAAGTGCTCAGCAACATCGGCCGGGTCACCCCGCTGCACAAGCAGCGCGTCGAGCAGGCCGGGTTCATGGTGCTCAAGTCTCCGGACATTCCGTCGATCCTGGTGGAAACCGGCTTTATCTCCAACGCCAACGAAGCCTCCAAGCTGGCCACCGTCAGCCACCAGCAAGCACTGGCGCGTTCCATCAGCAGCGGCGTGCGGCAGTTCTTCCAGCAGAACCCGCCGCCGGGCACCTACATCGCCTGGCTGCGTGATTCCGGGAAGATTGCCCAGGGGCCGCGCGACCACCGCGTGAGCCCGGGCGAAACCCTGGCGATGATCGCCGTGCGTTATCAGGTTTCCGCCGCCACCCTGCGCAGCGCCAACAACCTGAGCAGCGATGAGCTGAAAATCGGTCAGACCCTCACCATCCCGGGTACAGAACTGGCGGCCAAGGAATGAATGACGCAGTCATCAGCAGCGCCCGCATCGAGCTGCTCAGCCCGCGACTGGCGAACCAGATTGCCGCCGGTGAGGTGGTCGAGCGTCCGGCATCGGTGATCAAGGAGTTGCTGGAGAACAGCCTGGACTCCGGCGCCAAGCGCATCGATGTGGACGTCGAGCAGGCGGGCGTCAAACTGCTGCGGGTGCGCGACGACGGCAGCGGCATCTCCGCGGATGATCTGCCGCTGGCCCTGGCGCGCCACGCCACCAGCAAGATCCGCAACCTCGAGGATCTGGAACAGGTCATGAGCCTGGGCTTTCGGGGTGAGGCGCTGGCATCCATCAGCTCGGTCGCCCGCTTGACCCTGACTTCCCGCACCCGCGAGGCCGATCAGGCCTGGCAGGTGGAAACCGAAGGCCGCGACATGGCGCCGCGCGTGCAGCCGGCGGCCCACCCGGTCGGTACCTCGGTGGAAGTCCGCGACTTGTTCTTCAACACCCCGGCTCGGCGCAAGTTTCTCAAAGCCGAGAAAACCGAGTTCGATCACCTGCAGGAAGTGATCAAGCGCCTGGCGCTGGCGCGTTTCGATGTCGCGTTTCACCTGCGTCACAACGGTAAAAGCGTCCTCAGCCTGCATGAAGCCAACGATGACGTGGCGCGCGCGCGGCGGGTGGCAGCGGTGTGCGGTTCGGGCTTTCTCGAGCAGGCGCTGCCGATCGAGGTTGAGCGTAACGGCCTGCATCTGTGGGGCTGGGTAGGCTTGCCGACTTTTTCCCGCAGCCAGGCGGATCTGCAGTATTTCTACGTCAATGGTCGCGCGGTGCGCGACAAGCTGGTGGCCCATGCGGTGCGCCAGGCTTACCGCGATGTACTGTTCAACGGTCGGCACCCGACCTTTGTGCTGTTCTTCGAAGTCGACCCGGCGGTGGTCGACGTCAACGTGCACCCGACCAAACACGAAGTGCGCTTCCGTGACGGGCGCATGGTCCACGACTTCCTGTACGGCACCCTGCACCGCGCCCTCGGCGATGTCCGGCCGGAAGACCATCTGGCGGCGCCGGCAGCGGTCGCCGGCATCGTGCGGCCGAGCGGGATCGAGGCTGGCGAGTTCGGCCCCCAGGGTGAAATGCGCCTGGCGGCGAACATGACGCTGGAACAGCCGCAGGCCCAACCGGCCTTCAATCCGCCAGGGGCCGGTTCGGGCGCGGGTTATCAGTACCAGTACACGCCGCGTCCGCAGCCAATGCTGCCGGCGGCCGAGGCGCAAAGCGCCTATCGCGAGTTCTTTGCGCCCTTGCCTGAGTCCGGGGCGACGGCCTTGCCGGATGCTCAGGGCGATATCCCGCCGCTGGGCTATGCGCTGGCGCAGCTCAAAGGCATCTATATCCTCGCGGAAAACGCCCAGGGCCTGGTGCTGGTGGACATGCACGCGGCCCACGAGCGGATCATGTATGAGCGCCTGAAGGTGGCGATGGCCAGCGAAGGCCTGAGCGGCCAGCCGCTGCTGGTGCCGGAGTCGATCGCGGTCAGCCAGCGCGAAGCCGACTGTGCCGAGGAGCACGTCAGCTGGTTCCAGCGCCTGGGATTCGAGTTGCAGCGCCTGGGCCCTGAGTCGCTGGCGATCCGGCAGATTCCGGCCCTGCTCAAGCAGGCGGAAGCCAACCGCCTGGTGCATGACGTCCTGGCCGACCTGATGGAGTACGGCACCAGCGACCGTATCCAGGCGCACCTCAACGAGTTGCTGGGCACCATGGCCTGCCACGGGGCGATCCGGGCCAATCGCCGCCTGGCCCTGCCGGAAATGAACGGCTTGTTGCGCGACATGGAAAACACCGAGCGCAGCGGTCAATGCAACCATGGCCGACCGACCTGGACCCAGTTGGGCCTGGACGATCTGGACAAACTCTTCTTGCGCGGTCGTTGATGAGCCAGCTTCCCCCAGCGATCTTCCTGATGGGCCCGACTGCCGCTGGCAAGACTGACCTGGCCATCGAACTCACCAAGGTTTTGCCTTGCGAGCTGATCAGCGTCGATTCGGCGCTGGTCTACCGTGGCATGGACATAGGCACCGCCAAGCCGTCCAAGGAAATCCTGGCCGAATTTCCGCACCGCCTGATCGACATTCTCGACCCTGCCGAGAGTTATTCGGCGGCGGATTTCCGTACCGATGCGCTGGCGGCCATGGCCGATATCACCGCGCGCGGCAAGATTCCGCTGCTGGTGGGCGGCACGATGCTCTATTACAAGGCTTTGCTCGAAGGCTTGGCGGACATGCCGCCGGCCGACCCACAGGTCCGCGCCGAGCTGGAAGAAGAAGCGGCACGCCTTGGCTGGCAGGCCCTGCACGACCAATTGGCGGCCATCGACCCCGAGTCGGCGGCGCGGATTCACCCCAATGATCCCCAGCGCCTGACCCGGGCGCTGGAAGTCTATCGGGTCAGTGGCCTGAGCATGACCGCCCACAGACTGCGACAATCTGCGCAAAGTACTGAAGCAGCCGCTTCGGGACGGGGACAATTGCCCTATACTGTCGCGAACTTGGCCATTGCCCCGGCAAACCGTCAGGTACTGCATGAGCGCATTGCACAAAGATTCACAATTATGTTGGAACAGGGATTCGTCGACGAGGTCGTAGCTCTGCGTTCTAGAAGTGACCTGCATGCCGGGTTGCCGTCTATACGTGCTGTAGGCTACCGACAGGTCTGGGATCATCTGGATGGCAAGCTGACATTCGCCGAGATGCAGGAACGCGGCATCATTGCCACGCGCCAATTGGCGAAGCGCCAGTTCACCTGGTTGCGTAGCTGGGCTGATTTACACTGGCTGGACAGCCTTGATTGCGACAATCTGCCACGCGCCTTGAAATACCTGGGAACGGTCTCCATATTGAGCTGAGTCCTTGCAATTGCCGTCTATCCTTGGGGGTGGGGCGGTTTTAGCCATCTGTTTTCTGATTTTTTATTATTGATCCTTAAAGGAGTGCGGCACATGTCAAAAGGGCATTCGCTACAAGACCCTTACTTGAATACTTTACGTAAAGAGAAAGTTGGGGTTTCCATCTATCTGGTCAACGGGATCAAACTGCAAGGTACGATCGAGTCTTTCGACCAGTTCGTCATCCTGCTGAAGAACACCGTCAGCCAAATGGTTTACAAGCACGCTATCTCGACAGTGGTACCGGTTCGTCCAATTCGCCTGCCTAGCGCATCCGAATCCGAACAGGGTGACGCTGAGCCAGGTAACGCCTGATAGGAGTCTCCTTTGTTCTTTGAGCGCCACGGTGGTGGTGAGCGTGCAATTCTCGTTCACTTGGATGGTCAGGACCCTGAGGCGCGCGAAGATCCGCAGGAGTTTCAGGAGTTGGCAATATCGGCCGGCGCCGAGACCGTCGCGTTTGTTAACGTGCCGCGTCATCGGCCAACCGCCAAGTACCTGGTTGGCAGCGGCAAGGTCGAAGAATTACGCGACCTGGTCAAAGCCGAACAGGTCGACCTGGTGATTTTCAATCACATCCTCACACCCAGTCAGGAACGTAACCTCGAACGTGCTTTCGAGTGTCGCGTGATTGACCGCACGGGTCTGATTCTCGATATTTTCGCCCAACGTGCCCGCACTCACGAAGGCAAGCTCCAGGTAGAACTGGCCCAGCTTGAATATATGAGTACGCGTCTGGTTCGTGGCTGGACTCACCTTGAGCGGCAGAAAGGCGGTATCGGTCTGCGTGGTCCGGGTGAAACCCAGCTCGAGACCGACCGGCGTCTTCTGCGGGTTCGCCTGCGGCAGATCAAGGCCCGGCTGGAGAAGGTCCGCAGCCAGCGCGAACAGGCCCGTCGTGGGCGCAAGCGTGCCGATATTCCTTCGGTATCGTTGGTGGGCTACACCAACGCCGGCAAATCCACCTTGTTCAACTCCGTGACCGAGTCCGATGTATTCGCGGCCAACCAGCTGTTCGCCACCCTCGATCCGACCTTGCGCCGGCTCGAGCTGGACGATCTGGGTCCGGTCGTGCTGGCCGACACTGTGGGGTTCATTCGTCACCTGCCGCACAAACTGGTCGAGGCGTTTCGGGCTACGCTCGAAGAGTCGAGCAACTCCGACCTGCTGTTGCATGTGATCGATGCCCATGAGCCCGAGCGCATGGCCCAGATCGAGCAGGTCATGGTGGTGCTCGGCGAGATCGGAGCCCAGGACTTGCCGATACTGGAGGTCTATAACAAACTCGATTTGCTCGAGGGGGTAGATCCGCAGATCCAGCGCGATGCCGACGGCAAGCCGCAGCGGGTCTGGTTGTCGGCTCGTGAGGGGCAGGGGCTGGACTTGCTCAAGCAGGCCATTGCCGAGCTGCTGGGCGAGGATTTGTTTGTAGGCACCTTGCGCTTGCCGCAGCGTTTTGCTCGACTGCGAGCGCAGTTCTTCGAGTTGGGCGCAGTGCAGAAAGAAGATCACGACGAGGAAGGTGTCAGCCTGCTGGCTGTCCGCTTGCCGCGAGTCGAGCTGAATCGACTGGTAAGCCGCGAAGGCATGCAACCGCTGGAGTTCATCGAGCAACACACTTTGCAATAAAAGCCTGAGAAAGCGGTTGTGCCGCTGTAGCAGGCATTCTGTAGCATTGGTCGGCGCGCCGTGGGTGCGTCTTTGCTTTATCAGATGGAGAGCGCTATGGCTTGGAATGAGCCGGGTGGCAACTCGAATAATCAGGATCCTTGGGGTGGTAAGCGCCGCAACAATGGCGACCGCAAGGGGCCACCGGATCTCGACGAGGCCTTCCGCAAGCTGCAGGAAAGCCTGAATGGGTTGTTCGGTGGTGGTAAGAAACGTGGTGACGACGGTGGCAGTTCCGGTAAGGGCGGCGGTCTCGGCCTGCTCGGTATCGGTCTGGTCGTGCTGGCGGCCGTGTGGCTGTACAGCGCGGTGTATGTCGTGGACGAGCAGGAGCAGGCCGTGGTGCTGCGCTTCGGCAAGTACTACGAGACCGTCGGCCCGGGCCTGAACATCTACTTCCCGCCGATCGATCGCAAGTACATGGAAAACGTCACGCGTGAGCGTGCCTATACCAAGCAGGGTCAAATGCTGACTGAAGACGAAAACATCGTCGAAGTGCCGCTGACCGTGCAGTACAAGATCAGCAACCTGCAGGACTTCGTGCTGAACGTCGATCAGCCGGAAATCAGCCTGCAGCACGCCACCGACAGTGCACTGCGCCACGTAGTGGGTTCCACCGCGATGGACCAGGTGCTGACCGAAGGCCGTGAATTGATGGCCAGCGAGATCAAGGAGCGTCTGCAACGTTTCCTCGACACCTATCGCACCGGTATCACCGTTACCCAGGTGAACGTACAGAGCGCAGCGGCACCGCGTGAAGTACAGGAAGCCTTCGATGACGTGATCCGCGCCCGTGAAGACGAGCAGCGTTCGCGCAACCAGGCTGAAACCTATGCCAACGGCGTCGTGCCGGAAGCCCGTGGTCAGGCCCAGCGCATCATCGAGGATGCCAACGGTTATCGCGATGAAGTGGTCTCCCGCGCCAAGGGTGAGGCCGATCGCTTCACCAAGCTGGTGGCCGAGTACCGCAAGGCGCCTGAAGTTACCCGTGAGCGTCTGTACCTGGACACCATGCAGGAAGTCTTTAGCAATACCAGCAAGGTTCTCGTGACCGGCAACAAGAACGGCCAGAGCAATCTGCTGTACCTGCCGCTGGACAAAATGGTCGAGAGTGGCCGCAGCACCAGTGCTCCGGTGACTGGCGCAGCAGCCAGCAGCAACGAAGCGAATGCGCGTGCGGCAGCTGACCTGCAGCAACAGCAAGCGCGTACCAGGGAGAGTCGCTGATGAGCAATAAATCGCTGATCGCCCTTATTGTCGGCGTCGTCGTGGCGATCGCTGCCTGGAACTGCTTCTACATCGTCGCTCAGACTGAGCGCGCGGTGTTGCTGCAGTTCGGTCGTGTGGTCCAGGCTGACGTTCAGCCGGGTCTGCATGTGAAAGTGCCCTATGTGAACCAGGTGCGTAAGTTCGACGCCCGCCTGATGACCCTGGATGCACCGACCCAGCGTTTCCTGACGCTGGAAAAGAAAGCCGTGATGGTCGATGCCTATGCCAAATGGCGCGTGAAGGATGCGGAGCGTTTCTACACCGCGACTTCCGGCCTCAAGCAGATCGCCGACGAGCGTCTTTCCCGTCGTCTGGAGTCGGGCCTGCGTGACCAGTTCGGTAAGCGCACCCTGCACGAAGTGGTGTCCGGTGAACGTGATGCGCTGATGGCGGATATCACGGCTTCGCTCAACAAGATGGCCGAGAAAGAGCTGGGCATCGAAGTGGTCGATGTCCGGGTCAAGACCATCGACTTGCCGAAGGAAGTGAACCGCAGCGTCTTCGAGCGCATGAGCACCGAGCGTGAGCGTGAAGCTCGCGAGCACCGCGCCAAGGGTAACGAGCTGGCGGAAGGTATTCGTGCCGACGCCGATCGTCAGCGCCGCGTACTGCTGGCCGAAGCCTATCGTGAGTCGGAAGAGATTCGCGGTGACGGCGACGCCAAGGCCGCAGCCATCTACTCCAAGGCCTACGGTCAGGACCAGGAGTTCTACGGTTTCTACCGTAGCCTGCGTGCCTATCGTGAAAGCTTCGCGAACAAATCCGACGTCATGGTCCTGGATCCAAGCAGCGACTTTTTCCGTTACCTGGAAAAGGCCAAGCCTTGATGCGACGTTGACCTGAATCGCCCCGCCCGGCGGCTAAAGTGTCTGGCGGGGTGATCCTTTGGGAAAACGAGTGTATGATGCGGCAGCCGGGAAATTCCCGGCTTTTTTGCGTCTGCACGTTTGATTGTGGTTGTTGGTGCAAGACGGCGAGTTGAACGACTCGACAGGTTTTTTCGAGGAAAGTGAGTGGCGAAGCCGGTTTCAGGCTTTTCGCCCCGTCGCCCATGCGCGTGGTTTGCGCATGAGCCGATCATTTTCTGCTTCACTCAAGGCCCGCCCATAGGCTGGCCGCCTGGATCACAGGGGAATGGCGTAATGGCAACGGTAGACCGCTGGCTGCTGCCAGATGGCATCGAAGAAGTACTGCCACCTGAGGCGGCGCGCATTGAAGTTGCGCGTCGTCAGGTGTTGGATCTGTTCCAGAGCTGGGGTTACGAGTTCGTCGTGACCCCTCATATCGAGTACCTGGAATCCTTGCTGACCGGCGCGGGCCAGGACCTCGACCTGCGTACCTTCAAGGTCATCGACCCGCAATCGGGTCGGCAGATGGGTTTCCGCGCCGACATTACGCCGCAGGTGGCCCGCATCGATGCGCATACCCTGCGTCGCGAAGGCCCGAGCCGCCTGTGCTATGCCGGTAGCGTGCTGCATGCGCAGCCGCGTGCCTTGTCGTCCTCGCGCAGCCCGATCCAGCTGGGCGCCGAGTTGTACGGCGATGCGAGTCCGAGCAGCGACGTGGAAGTCATCAGCCTGATGCTGGCGATGCTGCAACTGGCCGATGTGCCGGATGTGCACATGGACCTGGGGCATGTCGGTATCTACCGTGGCCTGGCCCGTGCGGCCGGCCTCTCCGGCGAAGTGGAACAGCAACTGTTCGATGCCCTGCAACGCAAGGCCATCGACGAGGTCATTACCTTGACCGAAGGCCTGCCGGCCGATCTGTCCGGCATGCTGCGAGCGCTGGTCGATCTGTGCGGCGGCCGTGAAGTGCTGGCTGCGGCCCGCGAGCGCCTGGCCAATGCACCGGCGCCGGTGCTGGCGGCCCTGGACGACCTGCTGGCGATTGCCGAGCGTCTTTCCGTGCGTTTCCCTGAATTACCGCTGTACTTCGACCTGGGCGAGCTGCGCGGTTACCACTACCACACCGGTGTGGTGTTCGCGGTGTTCGTGCCGGGCGTTGGCCAGTCCATTGCCCAGGGCGGTCGTTACGACGACATCGGCGCCGACTTCGGTCGTGCCCGCCCGGCAACCGGCTTCTCTACCGATTTGAAAACCCTGGTGACCCTGGGGCGTGCTGAGATCGAGCTACCGTCTGGCGGTATCTGGATGCCGGACAGTACGGATGCAGCCCTCTGGCAGCAGGTTTGCCAGTTGCGCAGTGAGGGTCAGCGCGTGGTTCAGGCCTTGCCTGGACAACCATTGGCCGCCGCCCGTGAAGCGGACTGCGACCGGCAATTGATTCAGCAGAACGGGCTTTGGCAAGTATTGCCGCTGGCTTCTTGAGTTTTCCCGCCGGCCGTTGCCGGCACCAAGTTTGCGCGAATGAGGACAAGTGTTATGGGTAAGAATGTCGTAGTCCTGGGCACCCAGTGGGGTGATGAGGGCAAAGGCAAGATCGTTGATCTGCTGACCGAACATGCTGCCGCCGTAGTGCGCTACCAAGGTGGCCACAACGCTGGCCACACCCTGGTGATCGATGGCGAAAAAACCGTCTTGCACCTGATCCCTTCGGGTGTGCTGCGCGAAGGCGTTCAGTGCCTGATCGGCAACGGTGTGGTGGTTGCGCCGGACGCCTTGCTGCGTGAGATCGTCAAGCTGGAAGAGAAAGGCGTACCGGTGCGCGAGCGCCTGCGTATCAGCCCATCCTGCCCGTTGATCCTGTCCTACCACGTAGCGCTGGACCAGGCGCGTGAAAAAGCCCGTGGCGAGCAGAAGATCGGTACCACCGGTCGCGGCATCGGCCCTGCTTACGAAGACAAGGTCGCTCGTCGCGGCCTGCGTATCGGCGACCTGTTCCACCGCGAGCGTTTCGCCGCGAAGCTGGGCGAGTTGCTGGACTACCACAACTTCGTACTGGTCAATTACTACAAAGAGCCGGCCATCGACTTCCAGAAGACGCTCGACGAGTGCATGGAATACGCCGAACTGCTCAAGCCGATGATGCTGGACGTGACCGCCGAGCTGCACCAACTGCGTCGCGCGGGCAAGGACATCATGTTCGAAGGCGCCCAGGGCTCGCTGCTGGACATCGACCACGGTACCTATCCGTACGTCACCAGCTCCAACACCACTGCCGGCGGCATCGCCACTGGCTCGGGTGTGGGCCCGATGTACCTGGACTACATCCTCGGTATCACCAAGGCTTACACCACTCGCGTGGGTTCGGGTCCGTTCCCGACCGAACTGTTCGACGACGTCGGCGCTTTCCTGGCCAAGCGTGGCCATGAGTTCGGTGCAACCACCGGCCGTGCCCGCCGTTGCGGCTGGTTCGACGCCGTCATCCTGCGTCGCGCCATCGACGTCAACAGCATCTCGGGCCTGTGCCTGACCAAGCTGGACGTGCTGGACGGCCTGGAAACCATCAACATCTGCGTGGGCTACAAGAACCAGGATGGTGCAGTCATCGACGCGCCAACCGACGCCGACAGCTACATCGGCCTGGAGCCGGTGTACGAGCAGATGCCAGGCTGGAGCGAGTCGACCCTGGGTGCCAAGACCCTGGAAGAGCTGCCGGCCGCTGCCCGTGCCTACATCAAGCGTATCGAAGAGCTGGTCGGCGCGCCGATCGACATTATTTCGACAGGCCCGGACCGCAACGAGACCATCGTTCTGCGTCACCCGTTTGCTTGATAAGTCGTTGATGTAAAAAACAAAGGCCCCTCTCCAGGGGCCTTTGTCGTTTCTGCCTGCCGGGCGGCACGACCCTTGCTGTGATTTCCCCTTCCAGAGTGCCATCAATTTGATGGCGTTGAAGTAGAGGGATTTCCTGTGTCGGCCGTTCTCTCACTGTTACAAAGCCGTTTGTTGCGGCCTGTGTTCGTTACTCTTGGTATCGCCCTTTTGGTGCAGGTGCTGGTTGCCGTTGCCCTGACCCGGAGCACGGTGACGGCGCTGGAGGCTGATCTGGCCGCTCGTCTGGGCGTCGACAGCCAGAAGCTCTCCGGCGAGTTGGAGCAGGCGGCTCGCGAAGTCACCTCGAGCCTGGAAAGCCTTTCCAGCAGTACTCGGCAACGATTGACCGCTGGGCTGTCCTCACGCCTGGAGGAAGAGCAGGCGCAATTGCGGGCGACGCTGGAGAAGGATCTCAAGGATTCGGCCAACGATATGGCCCAGTTGCTCGCTTCGGTGGCGCCGCGGGCCATGTGGGACAGCGACGTCCCGACCCTTTCCGAGTTCGCTCGGCGCGCCCAGCGCAATCCCAACGTGCTGTTCGTGGTGTACGACGACGCCAATGGCGAGCACCTGACCCGTTACCTGAACCGGGAGAACCCGATCAACAAGGCGCTGCTGGAAAAGGGCAAGGGCGACCGCGCCCTGGACAAGGTGCTGGACGCAGCCAAGAACGATCCATCGGTCTATTACCTGGAGGCCTCCATCAGTCCTAACGGCGTGGAAATCGGCAAGGTGCTGATGGGGGTTTCAACGGCGTCGGTCGAGGCGGACGTGGTGGCGCTGGACAAGCGCTTCGCAGCCTTGATCGCCAGCAGCGATCAGTTGGTGGGCGATAGTCTCAAGGGCGCTTCGGCGGACAGTTCGGCGGCCATGGGCGCGCGCCTGCAGTCGGCGCAGACCACCGCTTCGGACATGCAGGCCAACACCGCCGGTACCGTGCAGGACGCGGCGGCCACTCTGCGTTGGCGCATCGGCATGGGCCTGGCGCTGGTCGGCTGCGGGGTCTTGCTGTTGCTGGCGGTGGTGCTGGGGCGGCGGGTGGTCAGCAAGCTGCATCTGCTGATCGCTGCGCTGAACGATCTGGCGGCCGGTGAGGGCGACCTGACCAAGCGGGTCCAGCTCAGCAGCAATGACGAGATCGGCGACATGGCGTCGGCGGTCAACCGCTTTGTCGACAAGTTGCAGCCGATCGTGCGCGAGGCGGGCGATGTGGCGCAGCGCACCGGTGTCGAAATCGGTGCGATGAGCCTGCGTAATGCCGGGGCCGATGCTGCAGCCGAGGCTCAGCGCGACGAGGTGGCGGAGAGCTTGCGGGCGCTGTCGCAGATGGCTGACGAAGCCCAGGCGGAAAGCCAGGCGATGCAAGCGGCCTTGCAGCAGGTGGTGGAGATCCGCCAGGCAACCGACGAAAACACCCGGACCTCGGCCCAGGTAGGCGGCCTGATCGAGGCGCTGGCGGGGCAGGTCGACACGGGGGCCAAGGTCATCGAGCGCCTGGCGCAGCAGAGCGAGCAGATCGAGGTGGTGTTGACGGTGATTCACGGCATCGCCGAACAGACCAACCTGCTGGCCTTGAATGCGGCCATCGAGGCGGCGCGGGCCGGGGAAACCGGGCGCGGCTTTGCGGTGGTGGCCGACGAGGTCAGGGCGCTGGCGAGCAAGACGCAAAGTTCTACCGGGGATATCCAGGCGCACATTGGAGCTCTGCAGCAGGGCGCGCGCGAGGCGGTGGCGGCGATCGGCCAAGCCGGAAGGCAGGCCAGCGAAGGTCTGCTGGTGTTGCGTGACAGTGCGCGGTTGCAGCAGTCGGTGCAGTCGTCGGTGGAGCAGGTGCACGCGGCGATTGGCCTGGCGACCCAGGCGGCGGCCCATCAGGCTCAGGGTGCGCAAGCGGTGCGCAGCCGGGTCGAAAACATCCATGCCCAGGCCGAGCGTGCGGCTCAGGCGGTGGTGGAAACCACGGCCAGCGGCAAGGTGCTGGATGGCCTAGCGGCACAATTGAAGGCCAGCCTGGGGCAATTCCGGGCTTGAGTTTCCACAAGGCTTGAATGCTGGGGGTGGGGCTCCTACAGAAGGCTTTCTGTAGGAGCGGGCTCAACGGCTCAGATACATCCGTGTCGTCAGCAGATAGACCGGCAATCCCGATACCAGAATCAACAGCGCCGCATAAGGCGCTGCGGCTGCAAACTCCACATTCGCCGTGTGCGCCCAGACTTCCGTCGCCAGCGTATTCAGCCCGGTCGGGCTGAGCAGCAGGGTGGCCGTCAGTTCCTTCATGGCATCCAGGAATACCAGGGCGAAGGCGGCTCCCAACGCGGGGAAAATGATCGGCAGGGTCACACGGCAGAATGCCGTGAATGAGGAGGCGCCGAGAGTGCGGGCAGCTTCCTCGAGTTGCGGCGCCGCCTTGTTCAGGGCAGTGCGGATCGGCGCCTGCGCCAGGGGCAGGAATAGCAGGGCGTAGGCGATCAGCAGCAGGGTCGAGGTCTGATACAGCGCCGGCACGTAGTGCAGGGCAAAGAACACCAGTGTCAGGGCAATCACCAGGCCGGGCAGGGCGTGCAGCAAGTAGGGCAGGCGTTCGGCCCAGAGGGCCAGGCGACCCTTGTGACGTACCACCAGCAGCCCGACCGGTACCGCCAGCGCCAGGCACAGTGCCGCGCCACCCAGCGACAGTGCCAGGGAGGAAAGCAGGGCTTCGCCGATGGCGGCTACCGGGAAGGCGGCCGATGAGCCAACGGCCAGCCAGTACGCCAGCATACCCAGCGGAATGCCGCTGCCGATCAGGGTCAGCAGCGCGCAGTACAGTTGCCCACCAATCGCCCACTTGCCCAGGCGTACCTGCTCGGCATGTCGCGCCGCGCCCTGGCCGGTCCGCACATGGCGGCCTTTGCCGCGAACCCGCAACTCCAGCCACAGCAGGGCCAGGCACAGCGCCAGCAACACGGCAGAAAGCATCGCCGCGTTGGCGTTGCTGAACTCCAACTCGAACTGCTGATAGATCGCGGTAGTGAAGGTTTGCAGGCCGATGATCGACAGCGCGCCGAACTCCACCAGCATGTGCAGGGCGATCAGCAATGAACCGGCCAGCAGCGACGGCCAGAGCAGGGGCAGGGTGATCCGGAAGAACACGCCCCAGCGATGCTGCCCAAGGGTGCGGGCCGACTCCTCCAGAGAGGGGTCGAGGTTGCGCAGGGTGGCCGCGACAGGCAGGAACACCAGTGGGTACTTGGACAGGCTCATGACCAGGATCGCCCCGCCCAGGCCTTCGAAGCTGGCACTGAGGGAGACCCAGGTGAAACTGCTGACAAAGGCCGGTACGGCAAAGGGCAGGCACAGGATCACGCCCCAGAGGCGCCGCCCCGGCAAGTCGCTACGCTCCAGCAGCCAGGCCAGGGAGAGGCCGACGATGGCGCAGGTGACGGTCACACCTGTGAGCAGCAGCAAGGTATTGCGCAGCAGGCCAAATACATAGGGGCGCCACAACAGATGCAGGGCTTCGGCCCAGCCGGCCTGCCAAGCCTTGAGCCCGACATAGAGCAATGGCAGCAGGCTGAGTCCGACCAGCAGCAGGACTGGTAGCAGTAGCCAGATCGATGGCCCCTTGCGCCTCGGTATGTAGGTTGTGCGCGAGGCGGGGGCGGGCAGCGATGCGCTCATCAGTTCAGGCCGACTTCGCGTTCCAGTTCCAGGGCTTCTTCGGCATTGCCAAGGTCGGCCGGGGTGACTTTTGGCGCTTGCAGCTCGCTGAACGGCTTAAGGCCGCGATCCGACTCCAGGCCTTTGCGCAGCGGGTATTCGGCGGTGGTCTGGGTGATCACGCGCTGGCCTTCTTCGCTGGCCATATAGGCGAGGAATTGCTGAGCTTCCTTGGGGTGCTTGCTGGACTTGAGTACTGCGGCACTGGATACGGTGATCAGCCCGCCGGCATCGCCGCCGGTGAAATAGTGCAGCTTCGAGTCCAGCTGGCCTTTTTCGCGTTGCAGGGCGAACCAGTAATAGTTGTTCACCAGCACGGTGGCGACTTCGCCGTTTTCCACGGCCTTCAAGGCCACCATGTTATTGCTGTAGGTCTTGCCGAAGGCGCGCAGGCCGGTCAGCCATTCCTCGGCGGCGTCCATTCCGTGCAGCTTGATGATTGCCACGGCCTGTTCCTGGAACGCGCCGCTGGTAGGAACGAAGCCTACCTTGCCTTGCCATTGTGGTTGGGAGAACTCCATTACCGATGTCGGCAGGTCCTTTTCGTCGATCAGCTTCGGGTTGAACGCCACCACGCGGACGCGGGCGGTGATACCGATCCAGGTGCCGTTGCCGGCGACGTAATCCTTGGGTAGGACTTCAAGGGTCGCGGCATCGGTCTTGGCCAGCAGGCCTTGCTCGCCGAGTTTGTTCAGGGGCGGCGATTCTTCGGTGTAAATCACGTCGGCGGGAGAGCGCTCGCCTTCTTCCACGACCTGGCTGGCAAGCTGGTTGCTGCTGCCTTTGCGCACATTGACGTGAATGCCGGTCTTGGCCTCGAAGGCCTTGGCGATGGCGTCGCCGACTTCCTTGTGCTGGCCGTTGTAGAGGGTCAGGGAAACCGGGTCGGCTGCTTGAGTGAGTGGAGATGCCAGGGCCAGGCCCAGCAAAGTGATGGTCAAGCCACGCAGAAGGGATGTTGGAAGGGCGGTGTTTCTAAACATCATTCGCAGGGTTCCTCACTGTGGTGCCGCAAAAACTTGTAACAATCATAAACGATATTGTTTCTCATGTGCGGCTTGACGGGCTGGATAGCCCTGAGAGGAGGGGGGGGCGCTTTGGAGGAAGAAATGATTGTTATGGGCCAGAAACGCAAAAACCCGCTTTCGCGGGTTTTTGTGAGACTTCACAGCTATGCTGTGAAGCTTGAATATGGTGCCCAGAAGAAGACTCGAACTTCCACGGCCTTGCGGCCACCAGCACCTGAAGCTGGCGTGTCTACCAATTTCACCATCTGGGCAGTATCAGCAACGTTGCCGCTGTTGATGGGGCGAACTATACGGAGCGCCTTTGAATCTGTAAAGCCCTGTTTTGACTTAGATTCAATAAATCAAACACTTAGAATGCAAAAACCCGCTTTCGCGGGTTTTTGGAGGAGCCTGAAGATTCAAATGATCTGCAGCTCTGAATTGGTGCCCAGAAGAAGACTCGAACTTCCACGGCCTTGCGGCCACCAGCACCTGAAGCTGGCGTGTCTACCAATTTCACCATCTGGGCAGTATCGGCAACGTCTCCGTCGTCGATGGCGCGCACTATACGGACCACCTTTTGAGCTGTAAACCCCTGATCTTGAAAATATTGAAAAAAATTCACCGACGGCTTTTACAGGATGCTTCTGAAGCCTTGAAAGGACTTTTCGGAGCCTGTCTTAGCCTGAAATTTCCCGTTTCAATACGCGTATGCCAAACTAACCCGCATATAGACAAGGTGAAATTTATCTAATGGCCGATTGGCAGTCCCTCGATCCCGAGGCCGCTCGTGAAGCGGAAAAATATGAAAACCCTATCCCTAGCCGCGAACTGATCCTTCAGCACCTTGCTGATCGGGGTTCGCCTGCTAATCGCGAACAGCTGGTCGAAGAGTTTGGTCTGACCACAGAAGACCAGATCGAAGCCCTGCGTCGCCGCCTGCGCGCCATGGAGCGCGATGCCCAACTGATCTACACCCGTCGCGGCACTTATGCGCCGGTGGACAAGCTCGACCTGATCCTCGGCCGCATCAGCGGTCACCGTGATGGCTTCGGCTTCCTGGTGCCCGATGACGGCAGCGACGACCTGTTCATGAGCCCGGCGCAGATGCGCCTGGTGTTCGATGGCGACCGCGCGCTGGCCCGGGTTTCCGGTCTGGATCGCCGTGGTCGCCGCGAAGGCATGATCGTTGAAGTGGTGTCCCGTGCTCACGAGAGCATTGTCGGCCGTTACTTCGAAGAGGGCGGCATTGGTTTTGTGGTGGCGGACAACCCGAAGATCCAGCAGGAAGTGCTGGTGACCCCGGGCCGCAACGCCGGCGCCAAGATTGGCCAGTTCGTCGAGGTGAAGATCACCCACTGGCCGACTCCGCGCTTCCAGCCGCAAGGCGACGTGGTCGAGGTCGTGGGCAACTACATGGCCCCGGGCATGGAAATCGATGTTGCCTTGCGCACCTACGATATTCCTCACGTCTGGCCTGAAGCGGTACTGAAGGAAGCCGGCAAGCTCAAGCCGGAAGTCGAAGATAAGGACAAAGAGAAACGCATCGACCTGCGCGATCTGCCGTTCGTCACCATCGACGGTGAAGACGCTCGCGACTTCGACGATGCGGTCTATTGCGAAGCCAAGCCTGGCAAGCTGCGCCTGTTCGGCGG
The DNA here is from genome assembly GCF_003184125.1 of Pseudomonas sp. RW409. Lineage (NCBI taxonomy): Bacteria > Pseudomonadati > Pseudomonadota > Gammaproteobacteria > Pseudomonadales > Pseudomonadaceae > Pseudomonas > Pseudomonas sp. RW409. The sequence continues at coordinate 289,693 of NZ_QHHP01000002.1, forward strand.
TGGCTGGAAGCTGTACGTGGCGATTGCCGACGTTTCCAGCTACGTGAAGATCGGTTCGGCGCTGGATGCCGAGGCTCAGGTACGCGGCAACTCGGTGTACTTCCCCGAGCGCGTGGTGCCGATGCTACCGGAGCAGTTGTCCAACGGCCTGTGCTCGCTGAACCCGAAAGTCGATCGTCTGGCCATGGTGTGCGAGATGACCATCTCCAAATCCGGCGAGATGACCGACTACCAGTTCTACGAAGCGGTGATCCACTCCAAGGCGCGCCTGACCTACAACAAGGTCAGTACTATCCTCGAGCAGCCGAAAACCAGCGAGGCCAAGCAACTGCGCGGCGAATACGCCGATGTTGTGCCGCACCTCAAGCAGCTTTATGCGCTGTACAAGGTGCTGCTCGGTGCTCGTCATACCCGTGGTGCCATCGATTTCGAGACCCAGGAAACCCGGATCATCTTCGGTTCCGAGCGCAAGATCGCCGAAATTCGCCCGACTACCCGCAACGATGCGCACAAGCTGATCGAGGAATGCATGCTGGCGGCCAACGTGGCCACCGCCGAATTCCTCAAGAAGCACGAAATTCCTGCGCTCTATCGCGTCCACGACGGCCCGCCGCCAGAGCGCCTGGAAAAACTGCGCGCCTTCCTCGGCGAGCTCGGCCTGTCCCTGCATAAAGGCAAGGACGGCCCGACGCCGAAGGACTACCAGGCACTGCTGGAAAGCATCAAGGATCGCCCGGATTTCCACCTGATCCAGACCGTGATGCTGCGCTCGTTGAGCCAGGCGGTGTACAGCGCTGACAATCAGGGCCACTTCGGCCTGAACTACGAAGCCTATACCCACTTCACCTCGCCGATTCGCCGTTACCCGGACCTGCTGACGCACCGGGCGATTCGCAGTGTCATCCACTCCAAGCAGAACACCCCTCACGTGCGTCGTGCCGGTGCGATGACCATTCCGAAGGCGCGCATCTATCCGTATGACGAGGCGGTTCTCGAGCAGCTTGGCGAGCAGTGCTCGATGAGTGAGCGGCGTGCCGACGAAGCGACCCGCGACGTGGTGAACTGGCTCAAGTGCGAGTACATGAAGGATCGCGTGGGCGAGTCGTTCCCTGGTGTGATCACCGCGGTGACCGGTTTTGGCCTGTTCGTCGAGCTGACCGATATCTATGTCGAAGGTCTGGTGCATGTCACGGCGCTGCCGGGCGATTACTACCACTTCGATCCTGTGCATCACCGCCTGGCCGGCGAGCGTACCGGCCGCAGCTTCCGCCTGGGTGACAGCGTGGAAGTGCGGGTTATGCGCGTCGACCTGGACGAGCGCAAGATCGACTTCGAGATGGCGGAAAAAACCATCAGCGCGCCGATCGGTCGCAAGAAACGCGGCGCTGTCGACGTGCCTCCGGCCAAGACTGCTGCCGAGCCAGCTCCAGCCAAGGCCGGGCGCCGTGGTCCGGCCAAGGAGAAGCCGGTCGAGGCCTACCGCTCCAGCGATGCCGCGGCGAAAAACGCCGAAGTGCGCAAGAGCCGGGAAATGAAGCAGGCGTTGCTGGCCGAAGCCAAAAGCGGTGGTAAAGCGGCGTCTGGGGGAAAGTCCGGAAAGCCGGCGTCCAGCAAACCGAGCAAGCATCGTAAAGGTCCGCCGAAAGCGGGCGCAGGCCCTGCGGCGAAAAGCGGCGGGGCACGTAAACCCAAGGCCAAGTCATGAGTCAGTTGGAAAAGATCTACGGCGTGCACGCTGTGGAAGCATTGCTGCGTCACCACCCCAAGCGCGTCAAGCAGATCTGGCTGGCCGAAGGCCGCAGCGATCCGCGCGTGCAGGTGCTGGTGGACCTAGCTGGGCAGAATCGCGTGGCGGTCGGCCAGGCCGAGCGTCGTGAAATGGATGCTTGGGTCGAGGGCGTTCACCAGGGTGTCGTGGCTGAAGTGAGCCCAAGCCAGGTCTGGGGCGAGGCGATGCTCGATGAGCTGCTCGACCGCACCGAGGGCGCGCCGCTGCTGCTCGTGCTGGACGGTGTGACCGATCCGCACAACCTCGGCGCCTGCCTGCGTACCGCCGATGCGGCTGGCGTGCTGGCGGTGCTGGTGCCGAAAGACAAATCGGCGACCCTGACCCCGACCGTGCGTAAAGTGGCGTGCGGCGCTGCGGAAGTGATTCCGCTGGTGGCCGTGACCAACCTCGCGCGCACCTTGGAAAAGCTCCAGCAGCGCGGCCTGTGGGTTGTTGGCACGGCTGGCGAAGCTGAGCAGGAACTGTATGACCAGGACCTGACCGGGCCGACCATCCTGATCATGGGCGCCGAAGGCAAGGGTATGCGTCGCCTCACCCGCGAGCATTGCGATTTCCTGGTGCGCCTGCCGATGGCCGGTAGCGTCAGCAGTCTCAACGTTTCCGTGGCTACCGGCGTGTGCCTGTTCGAGGCCACGCGCCAGCGTGCGGCCAAGGCCAAGAGCACAGCCAAGAAGGTCTGAGTTTCCTCCCTCCATGCAGGTGCGCGCTTGCTTGCGATAGCGGCCCGACTGAGGTGCTGCAGTCGTGAGCAGGCCCGTCCGGCAGGTTTGGCGTGCCCTGACGGCCAATTGTTCAAATAATCACCAATTGCCTTGCGCCGCTGTTGCCCCTTCTCTACAATTGCGCCCCTTGCCGTTGCGGCAGGCGCATATGTGCCTATCTCTGGCAAGACACACAAGTGTCATTCACTCCTTGTCTGACCGCTTTTGAGCGGCAGGCTACAACCCGTAAGGAGCATTCATGCGTCATTACGAAATCATCTTTCTGGTCCACCCTGACCAGAGCGAGCAAGTCGGCGGCATGGTTGAGCGTTACACCAAGCTGATCGAAGAAGACGGCGGCAAAATCCACCGTCTGGAAGACTGGGGCCGTCGTCAACTGGCCTACGCAATCAACAATGTTCACAAGGCTCACTACGTGATGCTGAACGTTGAGTGCACCGGTAAAGCCCTGGCTGAGCTGGAAGACAACTTCCGTTACAACGATGCTGTGATCCGTAACCTGGTCATCCGTCGCGAAGAAGCCATCACTGGCCAATCCGAGATGCTCAAGGCTGAAGAGAACCGCAGTGAGCGCCGTGAGCGTCGTGACCGTCCTGAGCATTCTGACAGCGCCGATGGCGATGACAGCGATAACAGCGACGCCAGCGATAACGCTGACGAGTAATCCACGGACCTTTTGAGGAGCCAATTACATGGCACGTTTCTTCCGTCGTCGTAAATTCTGCCGCTTCACCGCTGAAGACGTGAAAGAGATCGATTACAAAGATCTCAACACCCTGAAAGCCTACGTATCCGAGACCGGCAAAATCGTTCCAAGCCGTATCACCGGTACCAAAGCTCGTTATCAGCGTCAGCTGGCCACCGCTATCAAGCGCGCCCGCTTCCTGGCCCTGCTGGCCTACACCGACAGCCACGGCCGCTGAGACCGGGCAGTCGACAAGTAGTAAGGGATTGAATGCATGCGCGCCTTAGCTGAGTTCATCATGCGCGGCCGTATGCAGGCCACTCTGGTAGTGGCCGGATGTGCGGCATTGCCGTTGTTGTATTGGTTGGGTGCTGCTGCGGGAAGCCTGGTGCTCCTGCGGCGCGGTTTGAGCGACGCCCTTGGTGTCCTCGCCCTGGGATTGCTGCCGGCACTGTTCTGGTGGCTGTATTCCGGCGATCCACGCGCACTCATGGTGCTGCTGGGGTCTTCGGGCCTTGCGTTGGTTTTGCGCGCAAGCGAATCCTGGAACCGTGTGCTGCTGGTCAGCATAGCGCTGGGCCTGGTGTTTGCTGGAGTGCTGGGTGTGGCTTACCGCCCCCAGATCGAGATGCTCTCGCAGGAGTTGGTAAAAATCCTGCCGCTGGCCCTCGGTGATCTCTACCAGCAGTTGTCGGTTGAAGAGCAGGCTCGTCTTGCCTCACTGATTGCACCGGTCCTGACCGGCCTGATAGCGGCTTTGTTGCAGGTTGTCAGTGTGCTGAGCCTGATTGTCGGGCGCTACTGGCAGGCGTTGTTGTACAACCCGGGTGGTTTTGGGCGCGAGTTTCGCGCTATCAAGCTCCCGCTGGGACTGGCGATGTTGCTGCTGGCCTGCATGCTGCTGGGACCGAATCTCGGTCCACAGATGGCAATGCTGACGCCGTTGTGCAGCGTACCGCTGGTGTTCGCCGGGCTGGCCCTGATTCACGGGCTGGTGGCGCAAGGGCGACTGGCCAGGTTCTGGCTGGTGGGGTTGTACGTAACGCTGTTGCTGTTTATGCAGCTGATCTATCCGTTGCTCGTGGTGTTGGCCATAGTCGACAGCCTGATTGATTTTCGCGGTCGTTCGGCGCCGAAAGACGCTGATAACGGCTCTGCGAACGGTGAAGGTTAAAAGTTAAGAGGTTATTACCAAATGGAACTGATCCTGCTGGAAAAAATCGCCAACCTGGGCAACCTGGGCGATAAGGTAAACGTTAAGGCTGGTTACGGCCGTAACTACCTGCTGCCTTTCGGCAAAGCCACCGCTGCTACCGCTGCCAACCTGGCTGCGTTCGAAGCGCGTCGTGCCGAGCTGGAAAAACTGGCTGCAGAGAAAAAGGCTTCTGCCGAAACTCGCGCTGCCCAACTGGCTGAGCTGGAAGTGACTATCACTGCCACCGCTGGTGACGAAGGCAAGCTGTTCGGTTCGATCGGCACCCACGACATCGCTGATGCACTGACCGCCTCCGGCGTTGAAGTGGCAAAAAGCGAAGTTCGTCTGCCGAACGGCACCATCCGCAACGTAGGTGAATTCGACGTAGCCGTGCACCTGCACGCCGAAGTTGAAGCCACCGTGCGCGTTGTCGTGGTAGCAGCTTAAGCAGTACTTGTCGGCTGGCACCCTCGGGAGCTAGCCGGTAACATCGGGCACGATCCTGTTTACAGGTCGTGCCCTTTGTCTTTCTGTACCCTCAGTTTTTCAAACCCCTGCTTTTCCTAAAAAACCAAGTGGCCATGAACGATATCTCCGCTCCCGAGCAATACGATCTGCAAACCGCTGCCCTGAAGGTGCCGCCACATTCCATCGAGGCCGAACAGGCCGTGCTCGGTGGTCTGATGCTGGACAACAACGCCTGGGAGCGGGTGCTCGATCAAGTCTCCGACGGCGACTTCTATCGGCATGACCACCGTTTGATTTTCCGCGCGATCGCCAAACTGGCCGATCAGAACATGCCGATCGACGTCGTGACCCTGTCCGAACAGCTGGACAAGGAAGGCCAGACGTCCCAGGTCGGCGGCCTGGGGTACCTGGGCGAACTGGCGAAGAACACGCCGTCGGTGGCCAACATCAAGGCCTATGCGCAGATCGTTCGCCAGCGCGCCACCCTGCGCCAGCTGATCGGCATCAGCACCGAGATCGCCGACAGCGCCTTCAACCCCGAAGGCCGCACCGCCGAAGAGATCCTCGACGAAGCCGAACGGCAGATCTTCCAGATCGCCGAGGCGCGTCCGAAGACCGGCGGCCCGGTGGGCGTCAACGAGTTGCTGACCAAGGCCATCGACCGCATCGACACCTTGTTCAACACCGACAACGCCATCACCGGCCTTTCCACCGGCTACACCGACCTTGACGAGAAGACCAGCGGCCTGCAGCCAGCCGACCTGATCATCGTCGCCGGCCGTCCGTCCATGGGTAAGACCACCTTTGCCATGAACCTGGTGGAAAACGCCGTGCTGCGCAGCGACAAGGCGGTGCTGGTGTACTCCCTCGAGATGCCAGGCGAATCGCTGATCATGCGTATGCTGTCGTCCCTTGGCCGCATCGACCAGACCAAGGTGCGTTCCGGCCAGCTGGAAGACGACGACTGGCCGCGCCTGACCTCGGCGGTCAACCTGCTCAACGACCGCAAGCTGTTCATCGATGACACCGCCGGTATCAGCCCCTCGGAAATGCGCGCGCGAACCCGCCGCCTGGTGCGTGAGCACGGCGACATCGCCCTGATCATGATCGACTACCTGCAGCTGATGCAGATCCCGGGTTCCAGTGGCGACAACCGGACCAACGAGATTTCCGAGATCTCCCGTTCCCTCAAGGCCCTGGCCAAGGAATTCAACTGCCCGGTAGTGGCCCTGTCCCAGCTCAACCGCTCCCTCGAGCAGCGTCCGAACAAGCGCCCGGTGAACTCCGACTTGCGGGAATCCGGAGCGATCGAGCAGGACGCCGACGTCATCATGTTCGTGTACCGGGACGAGGTGTATCACCCCGAGACCGAGCACAAGGGCATTGCCGAGATCATCATCGGCAAGCAGCGGAACGGCCCGATCGGCTTTATCCGCCTGGCGTTCATCGGCAAGTACACCCGCTTCGAGAACCTCGCGCCGGGCAGCTACAACTTCGACGACGACGAGTAAGGCCCGGCCTCTCGAGCGCAGGCAAGCCTCCAAGGTCATCGTATTCCTGGGAGCGAGGTTTGCCCGCGATAAACGCCCCACCGATTTCCGACCATGGTCGTCGGAATTGGTCATTTTTTGTGCTATATTCCGCGCCCGCGAATTTCTCTGTAAATAAACGCGCCCTTATCTACACCTATACCGGTCATCGACATGCAAGCAGCCAAGCCGTTATTTGACTATCCCAAGTACTGGGCCGAATGTTTCGGACCGGCACCGTTCCTGCCGATGAGCAGGGCGGAGATGGATCAGCTCGGCTGGGATTCCTGCGACATCATCATCGTCACCGGTGATGCCTACGTCGATCACCCGTCGTTCGGCATGGCGATCATCGGCCGGCTGCTGGAGTCCCAGGGCTTCCGCGTCGGGATCATCGCCCAGCCGAACTGGCAGTCCAAAGACGACTTCATGAAGCTCGGCGAGCCGAACCTGTTCTTCGGCGTCGCGGCCGGCAACATGGATTCGATGATCAACCGCTACACCGCGGACAAGAAAATCCGTTCCGACGACGCCTACACCCCCGGTGGCCTGGCGGGCAAGCGTCCGGACCGCGCCAGCCTGGTCTACAGCCAGCGCTGCAAGGAAGCCTACAAGCACGTGCCGATCGTCCTGGGCGGCATCGAAGCCTCCCTGCGCCGCATCGCCCACTACGACTACTGGCAGGACCGGGTGCGCAACTCGATCCTGATCGACGCCAGCGCCGACATCCTGCTCTACGGCAACGCCGAGCGGGCAATTGTCGAAGTCGCCCAGCGCCTGTCCTACGGGCACAAGATCGAAGACATCACCGACGTGCGCGGCACCGCGTTCATTCGCCGTGACACGCCCCAGGGCTGGTACGAAGTGGACTCCACGCGTATCGACCGTCCGGGCAAGATCGACAAGATTATCAACCCCTACGTCAACACCCAGGACACCGCCGCCTGCGCCATCGAGCAAGAGAAGGGGCCGGTGGAAGACCCTCAGGAAGCCAAGGTCGTGCAGATCCTGGCCAGCCCGAAGATGACCCGGGACAAGACCGTGATCCGCCTGCCGTCGATGGAAAAGGTGCGTAACGATCCGGTGCTCTACGCCCATGCCAACCGCGTGCTGCACCTGGAAACCAACCCGGGCAACGCCCGTGCGCTGGTGCAGAAGCATGGCGAGATCGACGTCTGGTTCAACCCTCCACCCATCCCGATGACCACCGAAGAGATGGACTACGTGTTCGGCATGCCGTATCAGCGCATCCCGCACCCGGCGTACGGCAAGGAGAAGATCCCGGCCTACGACATGATCCGTTTCTCGGTGAACATCATGCGGGGCTGCTTTGGCGGCTGCACCTTCTGCTCGATCACCGAGCACGAAGGGCGGATCATCCAGAACCGTTCCGAAGAATCGATCATTCGCGAGATCGAAGAGATTCGCGACAAGGTTCCAGGTTTTACCGGGGTCATCTCCGACCTCGGCGGCCCGACCGCGAACATGTACCGCATCGCCTGCAAGAGCCCGGAAATCGAATCCGCGTGCCGCAAGCCGTCCTGCGTGTTCCCTGGCATCTGCCCGAACCTGAACACCGATCACTCGTCGCTGATCCAGCTGTATCGCAGCGCCCGCGCCTTGCCGGGGGTGAAGAAGATCCTGATCGCTTCCGGCCTGCGCTACGACCTCGCGGTCGAGTCGCCGGAGTACGTCAAGGAACTGGTGACCCACCACGTCGGTGGCTACCTGAAGATCGCCCCGGAACACACCGAGGAAGGTCCGCTCAACCAGATGATGAAACCGGGTATCGGTACCTACGACCGGTTCAAGCGGATGTTCGAGAAGTACTCCAAGGAAGCAGGCAAGGAGCAGTACCTGATTCCTTACTTCATCGCCGCGCACCCGGGCACCACCGACGAAGACATGATGAACCTGGCCCTGTGGCTCAAGGGCAACGGTTTCCGCGCCGACCAGGTGCAGGCGTTCTACCCGTCGCCGATGGCCACCGCCACCGCCATGTACCACTCGGGCAAGAACCCGCTGCGCAAGGTCACCTACAAGAGCGACGGGGTGACCATCGTCAAAAGCGAGGAGCAGCGGCGCCTGCACAAGGCGTTCCTGCGTTACCACGACCCGAAAGGCTGGCCGATGCTGCGTGAAGCACTGACCCGCATGGGCCGCGCCGATCTGATCGGGCCGGGCAAGCACCAGTTGATTCCGCTGCATCAACCGGCTACCGACAGCTACCAGAGCGCCCGTCGCAAGAACTCGACGCCGGCTGGCAGCCACAAAGTGGCCAAGGAAACCACCCGGATCCTTACCCAGCACACCGGCCTGCCACCGCGCGGCAGCGACGGCGGCAACCCGTGGGACAAACGCGAACAGGCCAAGGCCGCCGCGATGGCCCGCAACAAACAGGCCGCCAAGGAGCGCACGGACGCAGCCAAGGGCAAAGGCAAGAAGCCGACTCGTAAACCGGTCGTGCCCCGCTAAGGCAGCTGCTGTACAGACACAACGCCAACCTCAGGGTTGGCGTTGTGCATTTCGCGATTCGGGTTTGTTAAGGTGCGCCCCAGGATTGGCATCGACTCAAGGAAGAGCAGCGTGTTACGTCGCAGGAAAACCCCGCAACAACAGCAGATCGAAGACAAGCTGCTGCGCCTCAAGATCGCCGAGTGGCTCGCCTGGCAGCCCTATGTGCGGCGCTTCGGGGTGATTCATATCGCGGTGATGATGACGACGATCTTCAGCGTCTCGCTGACCGCCGCGCAGGTGCCCCATCTGTATTTCCCCCGGGACTTCCAGGTCGCCAACTACGCCGCGATGGCCATGCTGGGCGTTGGCCTGCTGATGAGCCTGTGTTTCCTGTTGGTGATCCGCGGCTACCCGCGTGGCGCCTGGGCCTTGTTCGGTGCATTGGTGTTCTGCCTGGCGTGCGCGCTGCTGGTCCTGCTGGATTCCCGCCAGCGCCTCTTTCCGGCCTTTGTCCTGTGCATCCCCCTGACCGGCCTGTACCTGATGAGCACCCGGCGCTACCAGCGCGGGCTCAAGGTGCTGCAAGTGGCAGCGCGCAAACGCCGGCGTTTGCAGCAACTGGAAGCCGGCCTGAAGCGGGTGCGCTGACCGCCGGTTACATCCTGTCGCCACATTTATGTGCAACCCTGCGCACGCCAAAGCACGCGCCGCTCGCTTTTGGTGCTGTACTGCCCACAGCAGTTGGGGAAAGCGCCGGGACTGGTGCCCTGGCATAAGTCTTGCGCGCTCTCGTGTACGTCCAGGTCCGCAGGAGGCACGCCGTGTCGATCCATGTCGCATTGCACCATGTCACGCATTACCGCTACGACCGCGCGGTCGAACTCGGCCCACAGATTGTTCGCCTGCGTCCGGCGGCCCATAGCCGCACGCGGATTCTCTCCTATGCGCTGAAGGTCCAGCCCGAGCAGCACTTCATCAATTGGCAGCAGGATCCCCAGGGCAACTACCTGGCGCGCCTGGTCTTCCCGGAAAAGACCGACGAGCTGCGCATCGAAGTCGATCTGCTGGCGGAGATGGCGGTGTTCAATCCGTTCGACTTCTTCCTCGAACCCTATGCGGAGAAGATTCCCTTCGCCTACGCCGCCGATGAGCAGCGGGAACTGGCGCCTTACCTGGAAACCCTGCCGCTGACACCGAAGTTCAAGGCTTACCTTGAGGGCATCGACCGCACGCCGATGCCGGCGGTGGATTTCCTGGTGGGCCTGAACCAGCGTCTGAGCGAAGACATCGGCTACCTGATCCGCATGGAGCCGGGCGTGCAGACGCCCGAGCAGACCCTGGACAAGGCTTCCGGCTCCTGCCGCGACTCCGCCTGGCTGTTGGTGCAGCTGCTACGCAACCTGGGGCTGGCGGCGCGGTTTGTTTCCGGCTACCTGATCCAGCTGACCGCCGACGTCAAATCCCTCGACGGCCCGTCCGGCACCGAGGTGGATTTCACCGACCTGCATGCCTGGTGCGAGGTGTACCTGCCCGGCGCCGGCTGGATCGGCCTGGACGCCACCTCCGGGCTGTTTGCCGGGGAAGGCCATATCCCGTTGGCCTGCAGCCCCGATCCGTCCTCGGCGGCGCCGATCAGCGGCCTGGTGGAGCCTTGCGAATGCGAGTTCAGCCACCAGATGTCGGTGGAGCGGGTCTGGGAAGCGCCGCGGGTCACCAAGCCCTACACCGAAGAGCAATGGCTGGCGATCCAGGCCCTGGGCCGACAGATCGATGCCGATCTGTTGGAAGGCGACGTGCGCCTGACCATGGGCGGCGAACCGACCTTCGTTTCGATCGACGACCCGGATGGCGCCGAATGGAACACCGCGGCCCTCGGGCCGAACAAGCGCCGGCTGTCCGCCGAGCTGTTCCAGCGCATGCGCAACCACTACGCGCCCAAGGGCCTGGTGCATTTCGGCCAGGGCAAGTGGTACCCGGGCGAGCAACTGCCGCGCTGGTCGCTGAACTGCTACTGGCGCCGCGATGGTGTGCCGATCTGGCATAACGCCGCGCTGATTGCCGACGAACACGAAGACTACGGCGCCGACAGCGAACTGGCCGGGCGTTTCCTGGCCAGTGTCGCCGAACGCCTGAAGCTGCCGCCGCGCTTCGTGTTCCCGGCCTATGAAGACAATTTCTATTACCTGTGGCGCGAGGGCACCTTGCCGCAAAACGTCAGCGCCGAGGATTCGCGGCTGGCGGACGAACTGGAGCGGGCGCGCCTGCGCAAGGTCTTCAGCCAGGGCCTGGACAAGGTCATCGGCCAGGTCCTGCCGCTGGCCCGCACGGCCAAGGGCGACCAGTGGCAGAGCGGCCGTTGGTACCTGCGCGACAGCCATTGCCGGCTGGTGCCGGGGGATTCGCCCCTGGGGTATCGCCTGCCGCTGGCGTCCCAGCCCTGGGTGACGGCGGCGGAATACCCCTATGTGCACCCCACTGATCCGAACCAGGACCTGCCCGAGCTGCCGGACAGCGCGCAACTGCGTGAACATGGCGAGGCGGCCGAGGCCGATGAGCGGGTGCCGCAGATCGACCAGTCCGCCGACTGGCTGACCCGCACCGCGTTCTGTGCCGAGGCGCGGGGTGGGCGGTTGTACCTGTTCATGCCGCCCCTGGAGCGCCTGGAGGATTACCTGGAGCTGGTCAGCGCCATCGAGGCCACCGCCGAGGAGCTGCATTGCCCGGTGCTGCTGGAGGGCTACGAGCCGCCGAGCGATCCGCGCCTGAGCAACTTCCGCGTCACCCCCGATCCGGGCGTGATCGAGGTCAACGTGCAGCCGTCCGCCAGTTGGGACGAGCTGGTGGAGCGCACCGAATTCCTCTACGAGGAAGCCCGGCAGACCCGCCTGACCACCGAGAAATTCATGATCGACGGGCGCCACACCGGCACCGGCGGCGGCAACCACTTCGTGCTGGGCGGCGCGACGCCGGCGGATTCGCCCTTCCTGCGCCGGCCGGATCTGTTGCGCAGCCTGATCAGCTATTGGCACAACCATCCGTCGTTGTCCTATCTGTTCTCCGGGCTGTTCATCGGCCCGACCTCCCAGGCGCCGCGGGTCGACGAGGCACGCAACGATGCCTTGTACGAGCTGGAAATCGCCTTCGCGCAGATGCCCGAACCGGGCGAGGAGTGCCCGCCGTGGCTGGTCGACCGGTTGCTGCGCAACCTGCTGATCGATGTCACCGGCAACACCCACCGCGCCGAGTTCTGCATCGACAAGCTGTACTCGCCGGACGGCGCCACCGGGCGCCTGGGCCTGCTGGAACTGCGCGCCTTTGAAATGCCGCCCCATGCGCGCATGAGCCTGGCCCAGCAACTGTTGCTGCGGGCCTTGGTCGCGCGCTTCTGGCGCGAGCCCTATGCGCCAGCCAAGCTGGCGCGCTGGGGTACCGAGCTGCACGACCGCTTCCTGTTGCCGCACTTTATCGAGCAGGACTTCGCCGACGTCATAGTCGAGCTCAACGCCGCCGGCTATCCGCTGCGCGCCGAGTGGTTCGCCGCGCACCTGGAGTTTCGTTTCCCCAAGGTCGGCGATTACGCGGTCGGCGGGGTCGAACTGGAGCTGCGCCAGGCCCTGGAGCCTTGGCATGTGCTGGGGGAGGAGGGCTCCGCTGGCGGCACGGTGCGTTATGTCGACTCATCGCTGGAGCGTCTGCAGGTCAAGCTCACCGGGTTGGCGCCGCAGCGCTACCTGCTGACCTGCAACGGCGTCGCGGTGCCGCTGCAGCCTACCGGGCGGGTCGGGGAGTTTGTCGCTGGGGTGCGCTATCGGGCCTGGCAGCCCTTCAACTGCCTGCAACCGACCATCCCGGTGCATGCGCCCCTGGTGTTCGACCTGCTCGACACCTGGATGCAGCGCTCCCTGGGCGGTTGCCAGTACCACGTAGCCCACCCGGGCGGACGCAACTACGACAGCCTGCCGGTGAATGCCAACGAAGCCGAAAGCCGTCGCATGGCGCGCTTCTTCCGCCTGGGGCATAGCCCCGGCACCTTGTCGGTGCCGAGCCTGACGATCAACGACGAGTTGCCGATGACACTCGATTTGCGACGTTTCTAAAGCAGACGCGACGCCCGGATGTTTCGCATATCCGGGCGTCATGTGTCTGCGTTAATCTGACTTACCTTGCCGTCTGCCGAGTTCTCCATGCCTGACCTGCTTGACCACTACCCGCTGACGGCGGGTACCTACCACGAACTGCTCGACGCCAGCGGCGCGGTACGCCCGCACTGGCGCCGGCTGTTCGACCAGTTGCAGCGCAGCACGCCGGCGCAGTTGATGCAGCGCCAGGCCCTGCTGACCCGACAGATCCAGGAAAACGGCGTCACCTACAACGTTTATGCCGACCCCAAGGGCGCCGACCGGCCGTGGGAACTGGACCTGTTGCCCCATGTGATCGCCGCCGATGAATGGCAGCAGCTGTCCGCCGGGATCGCCCAGCGGGCGCGTTTGCTCAATGCGGTACTGGCCGACCTGTATGGCCCCCAGCGGCTGATCAGCGAAGGTCTGCTGCCGGCCGAACTGGTGTTTGGCCATAACAATTTTCTCTGGCCGTGCCAGGGCATCCAGCCGCCGGACGGCGCTTTCCTGCACCTGTACGCGGTGGACCTGGCGCGCACCCCGGACGGGCGCTGGTGGGTCACCGCCGACCGTACCCAGGCGCCCTCCGGTGCCGGCTACGCCCTGGAAAACCGCATGATCGTGTCCCGGGCCTTTCCGGACCTGTACCGCGACCTGCAGGTACAGCACCTGGCCGGCTTCTTCCGCACCCTGCAGGAAACCCTGGCCCGCCAGGCGCCCCGGGACGACGAAGCGCCACTGATCGTGCTGCTGACCCCGGGACGTTTCAACGAAAGCTATTTCGAGCACCTGTACCTGGCGCGCCAGCTTGGTTATCCGCTGGTGGAGGGCGGCGACCTGACGGTGCGCGACGCCACGGTCTACCTCAAGACCCTGAGCGGCCTGCGGCGGGTGCACGCGATCATGCGCCGGCTCGACGACGACTTCTGCGACCCGCTGGAACTGCGCACCGACTCGGCCCTTGGTGTGCCGGGGCTGCTGGAGGCGGTGCGGCGGGGCCGGGTGCTGGTGGCCAATGCCCTGGGCAGCGGCGTGCTGGAGTCGCCAGGCCTGCTGGGTTTCCTGCCGAAGATCAGCGAGCACCTGTTTGGCGAAGAGCTGATTCTGCCGTCCGTCGCCACCTGGTGGTGCGGCGAGGCGCCGGTGCTGGCCCAGGCCCTGGAAAAACTCCCGGAGCTGCTGATCAAGCCGGCGTTCCCGTCCCAGAGCTTTGCCCCCTTGTTCGGCCGCGACCTCTGCGAGAAAGAGCGCCAGGCCCTGGCCGAGCGCATGCGGGCGCGGCCGTATGCCTATGTCGCCCAGGAACTGGCGCAGCTGTCCCAGGCGCCGGTCTGGCAGGCCGAGGATGGCCAGCTGCAACCGCGGGCCATCGGCATGCGGGTGTATGCCGTGGCCAGCCGCGATGGTTACCGGGTGCTGCCGGGCGGCTTGACCCGGGTGGCCGCCGAGGCCGATGCCGAAGTGGTATCGATGCAGCGCGGCGGCGCCAGCAAGGACACCTGGGTGCTGGGCGAGCGTGCGCCCAGCGGCGAACAGTGGAAGGGCCAGCGGACCATCGGCGTGCATGAGCTGGTGCGGCGCGATCCGTACCTGCCGTCGCGGGTGGTGGAAAACCTGTTCTGGTTCGGCCGTTACTGCGAGCGTTGCGATGGCAGCGCGCGGTTGTTGCGGATCATGCTCGCGCGTTATATCGACGGCGATGACCCGCAGGCCTTGCAGGCGGCGGTCGACCTGGGCGAAAGCCTGATGTTGCTGCCGGACGAGGGGGAACTGCCCGAGCGGCTGTTGGCGGCCCTGCAGGGCGACGACTGGGCCTTCAGCCTGCGCTCCAACCTGCAGCGCCTGCAGTGGGCGGCGTCCCAGGTGCGCGGCAAGCTCTCGCGGGAAAACTGGCAGGCGCTGGTGGAGTTGCAGCGCGAAGCTCTGGCGCTGGAGGCCCGGGAGCCGGACTTCGGCGAATTGCTGGACTTCCTCAATCGCCTGGTGATGTCCCTGGCGGCGCTGTCGGGTTTTGCCCTGGACGACATGACCCGCGACGAAGGCTGGCGTTTTTTGATGATCGGCCGGCGTATCGAGCGCCTGCAGTTCCTCAGCAGCAGCCTGGCGGCCTTCCTGCGCAGCGCCACCACGTTCGACCAGGCCGGGCTGGAGTGGCTGCTGGAGCTGGGCAACAGCAGCATCACCTACCGTTCCCGCTACCTGGCGGTGGCGCAGTTGATCCCGGTGCTCGACCTGTTGCTGCTCGATGAGCAGAACCCCCACGCGGTGCTGTTCCAGCTGAAGCTGGTGACCCGGACCCTCAATCGCTTGAACGACGAGTTCGGTGTGCCGCGCGAGGCCGGCTTGCCCAAGCTGGTGGGGCGCTTGTCGCGCTTCGACCTGGGTTGCCTGGAAAACCCGCTGTTCGGCGAAGCCAGCGTGCGTGCGGCGCTTGAAGGCCTGGCCGACCTGTTGCAGGAAATCGCCGATGCCAGCGGGCAGGTCTCCGACCGCCTGGCGCTGCGGCATTTCGCCCATGTCGACGATGTCAGCCAACAAACGGTGTCCGTCTGATGAGCGCTCATTACCAGATCTTCCACGATACCCATTACCACTACGACAGCCCGGTTTCCCTGGCCCAGCAGCTGGCGCACCTGTGGCCGCGGGCCTGCGCCTGGCAGCATTGCAGCCAGCAGGAACTGCTGATCAGCCCCGACCCCACCACCCGCCGCGACGAGCTGGATGTGTTCGGCAACCCGCTGACCCGGCTGGCGTTCGAGCGCCCCCATGACGAACTGCTGGTCAATGCGCAACTGACGGTGGAGGTGCTGGCCCGGCCTGCGCTGGATTTCACCCGCTCATTGCCCTGGGACGCCACCCGCAGTGCGCTGACCTACAGCAGCCGGCCGTTGTCCGCGGCCTTGATGGAGGCGTGTCGTTACCGCTTCGAGTCGCCCTATGTGCACTTGAAGAAGAGCTTCGTCGATTTTTCCGAAAGCTGTTTCCCTGCCGGGCGCCCGTTGTTGCTCGGGGTACAGGCGTTGATGGAGAAGATCTTCAGCGAGTTCACCTTCGATGCCGAAGCCACTCAGGTGGCGACGCCGCTGGTGGAGGTGCTGGAGCGGCGGCGCGGGGTCTGCCAGGACTTCGCCCACCTGATGCTGGCGTGTTTGCGCTCTCGCGGTTTGGCGGCGCGTTATGTCAGCGGCTACCTGCTGACCCAACCGCCACCGGGGCAGCCACGCCTGATCGGCGCGGACGCCTCCCATGCCTGGGTTTCGGTGTTCTGCCCGGTACTCGGCTGGGTCGATTTCGACCCGACCAACAACGTGCAGCCGGCACTGGAACACATCACCCTGGCCTGGGGCCGGGACTTTTCCGACGTCTCGCCGCTGCGCGGGGTGATTCTCGGCGGCGGCAGCCACGACCCGGAAGTGCGGGTGACGGTGATGCCACTGAATGAACGGATCTCTCTGTAGCCGCTGCCGCAGGCTGCGATAAGGTTCGCAGAATCGTCCTGCGGCCTCAAAAACACGGCCGCTACGCACCCGGGCGCAGCCTTCGGCAGCGGCTACAGGTTTTACAGGAGTGGCTTATGTTCCCGGTATCGATCAAGGGTGTGCTGCAATCCCCCGAAGGATTGGTGGTGCTGATGCTCAACGAGCGTGACGAGTGGGAGCTGCCCGGCGGGCGGATCGAGCTGGGGGAGACGGCGCCGCAATGCCTGGCGCGGGAGATCGAGGAAGAGCTGGACGTGCAGGTGGCGGTGGCGGAGCCGCTGGATTCGTACCTGTTCGAGGTCATCCCCGGCAAGCATGTCTTTATCTCGACCTATCGCTGCCGGCTCCTGGGCGGTTTTGTGCCGACCATCAGCCACGAGCACAAGGAAATCGGTCTGTTCGCAGCCGACCAGCTACCGGCCAACCTGCCACAGGGTTATCGCGATTCGATTGTCAAAGCGTTGGGTATCCGAGGGTCGGTAATGGATAGCCGACCCCAGATCCCGAGGGCCTGACAGGAGTATCAGGCCTGGCGGGTCTCAGGCTTTGGGGGCCTGATCGTCTACTGCATTGGCGTCGTCGACGGCCACTTCGTCTTCTGTATCCGGGCTCGGTGCGCCGGCTTCTTCAGCGGCCGCTTTCTTGCGTTGCAGCTTTTCCTCTTTCTTCTGCTCCTTTGCCAGGTCTCGCTGACGTTTGGCGAAGGAGTAATTGGGTTTAGCCATGGGCGATCCTCTGGGGTCGAAGGTGAGGTTGAGCGGCGCGTATTCTGCCTTGTATCGGGGGCCGGCGGTTAATCGGGTTTTTGCTCGGCCCATTTGGGGGCGACCGTGGGTTGCCAGGCCTCCAGCGCATCCAGCAGTTTGCGCGGCGAATCGCTCACTTGCAGCATGTCACGGTGCGGGGCGCGAACGAAGCCTTCGCCGACGATGTGATCGAGAAAACCCGTGAGTTTCTCGTAGAAGCCATTCACTTCCAGCAACCCCAGGGGCTTGGCGTGATAGCCCAGCTGGCCCCAGGTCCAGACCTCGAACAACTCTTCCAGGGTGCCCAGGCCACCCGGCAGCGCGATAAAGGCATCGCTCAGCTCGGCCATGCGTGCCTTGCGGGCGTGCATGCCGTCGACCACCTCCAGGCGCGTCAGGCCCGGATGGCCGATTTCCTTGTCCTTGAGGCTCTGGGGAATGATGCCGATGACTTCACCTCCGGCCGCCAGGGCCGCGTCGGCGACTAGGCCCATCAGGCCGACAGCGCCACCGCCATAGACCAGGGTCAGTTTGCGTTCGGCCAGATGGCGCCCGAGGGCTTCGGCGGCCTCGCGGTAGGCCGGGTTGGTGCCGGTGCTGGCACCGCAGAACACGCATACAGACGTTAAAGACATGCCTTACTCCATGGTCGGTGAGGGCCACAGAGTAATGGCTGGTCGGCCGCGCTCCAAGGGTCAATCCTCGCGGCGGGGGCTTTCATAGGTGCCGCTGGCGCCACAGGCGTAGGCGGCGAGCAGGCTGCGGAACAGGCTGTTGAGGTGCATGGCAGACACTCCGATAGTGATGTGCGCCGAGCATAGATCCGCGGCCGTTGGCTGGCTGTTTGATTCTCTCGATCAAGCCGATAGCGCAAAGTTGTATACAATTTCTTGATTTGAATCATAGGAACTTGTGAAAAATTCAGGCAGTCTTCACCCTCATGGATTCAGATGGATTTTGTTAACCCTGCCTTGGAGATTCACCATGTTTGCCAAACTCGTTGCGGTATCCCTGTTGACACTGGCCAGCAGCCAGCTGATGGCCGCCGAATGCAAGGTCGATGTCGACTCTACCGACCAGATGTCCTTCAACACGAAGGAAATCACCATCGACAAGAGCTGCAAGACCTTCACCGTGAACCTGACCCATTCCGGCAGCCTGCCGAAGAACGTCATGGGCCATAACTGGGTGCTGAGCAAAAGCGCGGACATGGCCGGCATCGCGACCGACGGCATGGCTGCCGGCATCGACAAGGACTACCTGAAGCCAGGCGACAGCCGCGTCATCGCCCACACCAAGATCATCGGCTCTGGCGAAAAAGACTCGGTGACTTTCGACGTGTCGAAGCTGACCGCGGGCGAAAGCTACGAGTTCTTCTGCTCGTTCCCGGGCCACAACTCGATGATGAAAGGCGCCGTGGTGCTGAAGTGATCGGTTGATTCCGAGTGAAAAAAAGCGCCCTTCGGGGCGCTTTTTTGTGGGCGGGCGGTTGCGGGCAAGCCTGGCTCCCACAAGCTTTTGCAGGAGCGAAGCTTGCTCGCGATAACGCCAGCCCGGCCAACACACAACAAAAAGCCCGCCGAGGATTTCCCGCGGCGGGCTTTTGCGTCACCTCATCACCTCAAGGCGCGAACGGCATCACACGTTTGTGATGGGTCTTGTTGTAAGTGTTGCAGATGATCTTGAACGCTTCCTCGCGTACCGGCTGGCCGTGGAGGAAGGCGTCGATCTCGGCGTAGGTCACGCCGTGGGAGGCTTCATCCGGCTTGCCGGGAGACAGGTCTTCGAGGTCGGCGGTAGGGATCTTCTCCACCAGCGACTCCGGCGCGCCGAAATGCCGGGCAACGGCGCGCACCTGGTTCTTCACCAGCCCGCTCAGCGGCGCCAGGTCGCAGGCGCCGTCGCCGAACTTGGTGAAGAAGCCCATCACCGCTTCGGCGGCGTGGTCGGTGCCGATCACCAGGCCGTGGGCGGCACCGGCGATGGTGTACTGCGCGACCATGCGCATGCGCGCCTTGGTATTGCCGAGCACGAAGTCCCGGGTTACCGCCTGATGGCCTTCGAAGGCCGCCACTTCATTGGCCAGGGACTTGACCGCCGGCCCGATGTTCACAGTGTGGCGCTCGTCGGGTTCGATGAAGTCCACCGAGGCCTGGGCATCGTGCTCGTCGAACTGCACGTCGTACGGCAGGCGCACGGCGATGAAACGATAGCCCTGGTCGCCGCTGCTGGCGCGCAGTTCGCGCACCGCCCGCTGGGCCAGCAGGCCCGCGGTCAGGGAGTCGACGCCACCGCTGATGCCCAGTACCAGGGTCTTGAGCCCGGAATTGAGCAGGCATTGCTGGATGAACGCGACCCGCCGGGCGACTTCTGCCTCGAGATCGGCCTGGTCCTTGAAAGGGGGTTGGACCTTGAGCTGTTCAGCAATCTCACGCTGTACGGCTTGCATGATTCACTCCTTGCTTGATGTGCCAGAAAGGGCGGCAGGTACTTGGAAAACGTGGCGCAGATAAGCGACGAAGTTGGGATCCTTGCAATGGGTCTTGCCCGCTTCGTCGGATATCTTGGCGACGGGCTGGCCATTGCAGGCGGCCATTTTAAGCACGATGCTCATCGGCTCGACACCGGGAATATCGCACGTCAGGTTGGTGCCGATACCGAAGCTGACATTGATCCGACCACGCAGCGCGCGAAAAATCTCCAGGGACTTGGGCAGCGTCAGACTGTCGGAGAACACCAGGGTCTTGCTCATCGGCTCGATGCCCAGTTTCAGGTAATGGGCGATAGCCTTTTCCGCCCAGACGATCGGATCGCCCGAGTCGTGGCGCAAACCGTCGAACAGCTTGGCGAAATACAGATCGAAATCGTTGAGGAAGGCGTCGGTGGTGATGCAGTCGGTCAGGGCGATCCCCAGCAGGCCACGGTATTCGCGGACCCAGCAGTCGAGGGCGGCGATCTGGCTGTCGATCAGCCGCGGCCCCAGTTGCTGGTGGGCCATGATCCACTCATGGGCCATGGTGCCCAGGGGTTTCATGTCCAGCTCGCGGGACAGGTGCACGTTGCTGGTGCCGACGAAACGCCCGGGGAAGTCGTGCTTGAGCACGTTCACCACTTCTTCCTGGACCCGGTACGAGAAGCGCCGACGGGTGCCGAAGTCGGCCACTTGCAGGTGCGACAATTCGTCGGCGCTGGCGTTGGCGCTCAGCCAGTCGAACTTGCGATACAACTGTTCGCGGGCCTGTTCCAGGACGACTTCGCGGTAGCGATAGCGGTTACGCACCTCGCTGACGATCGCCAGCATCGGCACTTCGAACAGGATCACGTGCAGCCAGGGCCCACGCAGGCGGATGAACAGCTCGCCGTTCTCGATACCGGTATGCACATAGCGCAGGTTGAAGCGGAACAGCCCGAGAAAGCGCAGGAAGTCCGGTTTCAGGAAGCTGATGCGCTCCAGAAAGCTCAACTGGTCGGCGCTCAGGCTCAGGTCGGCCAGGCGCTCGAACTGATAGCGGATCTCCGCCAGATAAGGGCGCAGGTCCTCGCTGTTGCGGCAGCGGAATTCCCATTCGACTTCCACATTGGGGTAGTTGTGCAGCACCGCCTGCATCATGGTTAGTTTGTAGAAGTCGGTGTCGAGCAGGTTCTGCACGATGCGATCGGCAAACACACTCTCGCTCATAACGGGAATCTCCATGCTGGCCACGATGAAGGACGTGGCTTTCCAGCTTGTTCAATGAAGGCAGTAGTGGCGCATATCCGCTGTGGGTTTTGCCAGCGTTTTTTGCTTGGGGACGATGTCGAGGCTGATGGTCTCATCGCGGGCAAGCCTCGCTCCTACAGATACGGCGTTGCTGGGTAGGAGCGAGGCTTGCCCGCGATAGCGCCCGTGCGGCCTGCATCCGTCCCGGATCAGGTCGGCGTCGGGCTGTCGATCTGCTCCAGCATCCAGCGTACGAACTCCCGTACCTTGGGCACTTCGGCCGCATGTTCAGGGTAGGCCAGGTAGTAGGCATCGTGGCTGGGCATCGCGTAGTCCCAGGCCAGCACCAGCTTGCCCTCGGCCAGCTCTTCCTCCACCAGGAACCGCGGCAGCAGGGCGACGCCGCAGCCGACCTGGGCGGCCCGGATGCACATGTAGAAGGTTTCGAAGCGCGGACCATGATAGCTGTGCTCGGTGTGGTAACCCTGGCTGTCGAACCAGTCATGCCAGGCCTGCGGCCGCGAGGCCAGTTGCAGCAGCACCAGTTCGGCCAGTTGCGTCGGGTCGGTGAACGGCTTGTCCGGCAGGCTACCGGGCGCGCAGACCGCCACCAGCTCTTCGCCGAACAACTTCAGGCACTCGGTGCCGGGGCGCGAGCCCTGGCCGAAATAGAACGCCATGTCGCTGCGGCCTTGCAGCAGGTCGTCGGCTTCCTGTTCGTTGCACAGGTCCAGGTGGATCTGCGGATGGCGCAGGCGCCAGCCCTTGAGACGCGGCACCAGCCAGCGCGCGCCGAAGGTCGACGGGGTGGACACCCGCAGGACTTCGGTTTCGCCACCGTAGGAACGCAGGTAATGGGTCGACATCTCGATCTGCGAGAGGATCTTGCGCACCTCCACCAGGTACAGATCGCCGGCCGGGGTCAGTTGCAGGCGCCGGCGTACCCGGCGAAACAGCAGGTGCTGCAGGAGTTCTTCCAGCTGCGCGACCTGCTTGCTGACCGCGCTCTGGGTCAGGTTCAGTTCCTCGGCGGCGCGGGTGAAGCTCAGGTGCCGGGTGACGGCCTCGAAACACTGCAGGGCGGTGATCGAGGGCAGGTAGCGTTTGTTCAGCATCGAGGGTTCCTTGTTCTTGTCTCGGCTGCGCAGCATGAATAAACGGAATGATATCTCGCCTAATCGTCGTTTGTTGGCAAGTCTCGGGCCGGCTACAACTACAGATCTGAATAGCCGTGTCAGCGGCTGCGATTTTTTGCTTTCCATCTGTAAGGAGTGACCCATGGTTGCCGCATTGCTTGATCGTCTTGGTGTGAACCCGGCCCTGTATCAATCGGGCAAGCAGCCCGTGCATTCGCCGATCGACGGCAGCCGCATCGCCTCCGTGAACTGGCAGGGCGCGGCCGAGGTGGAACAGCAGGTCAGTCGCGCGGAGCATGCATTCGAGCTGTGGCGCAAGGTGCCGGCACCGCGTCGCGGCGAGCTGGTGCGCCAGTTCGGCGAAGTGCTGCGCGAATACAAGGCCGACCTTGGTGAGCTGGTGTCCTGGGAAGCCGGCAAGATCACCCAGGAAGGCCTGGGCGAAGTGCAGGAAATGATCGACATCTGCGACTTCGCGGTCGGCCTGTCGCGCCAGCTGTACGGCCTGACCATCGCCTCCGAGCGCCCAGGCCATCACATGCGCGAAACCTGGCACCCGCTGGGCATCGTCGGGGTGATCAGCGCGTTCAACTTCCCGGTCGCGGTCTGGGCCTGGAACACCACCCTGGCGCTGGTCTGCGGCAACCCGGTGATCTGGAAACCCTCGGAAAAGACCCCGCTGACCGCCCTGGCCTGCCAGGCGTTGTTCGAGCGCGTGCTGAAGAACTTCAGCGATGCCCCCGAATACCTGAGCCAGGTGATCATCGGTGGGCGCGACGCCGGCGAAGCGCTGGTGGACGACCCGCGCGTGGCCCTGATCAGTGCCACCGGCAGCACCCGCATGGGCCGCGAAGTGGCGCCGAAAGTCGCCGCGCGTTTCGCCCGCAGCATCCTCGAACTGGGCGGCAACAACGCGATGATCCTGGGACCGAGCGCCGATCTGGACATGGCCGTGCGCGCCATCCTGTTCAGCGCCGTCGGTACCGCCGGCCAGCGTTGCACGACATTGCGCCGGCTGATTGCCCATGAATCGGTGAAGGAAGAAATCGTCACCCGCCTCAAGGCCGCCTATTCCAAGGTGCGCATCGGCCATCCGCTGCAAGGCAACCTGGTCGGCCCGCTGATCGACAAGCACAGCTTCGACAACATGCAGGATGCGCTGGAGCAGGCCCTGAGCGAGGGCGGCCGGGTGTTCGGCGGCAAGCGCCAGCTGGAAGACCAGTTCCCCAACGCTTATTACGTGTCGCCGGCGATCGTCGAGATGCCGGAGCAGAGCGACGTGGTGTGCAGCGAGACCTTCGCGCCGATTCTCTACGTGGTGGGCTACAGCGATTTCGCCGAGGCGCTGCGCCTGAACAATGCCGTGCCGCAAGGCCTGTCGTCCTGCATCTTCACCACCGATGTGCGTGAGGCCGAGCAGTTCATGTCGGCGGTGGGCAGCGACTGCGGCATCGCCAACGTCAACATCGGCCCCAGCGGCGCGGAAATCGGCGGCGCCTTCGGTGGCGAGAAAGAAACCGGCGGCGGCCGCGAATCCGGTTCCGATGCCTGGCGCGCCTATATGCGCCGGCAGACCAACACCGTGAACTACTCGCTGGAGTTGCCATTGGCCCAAGGCATCAGTTTTGAGTAGCAGCGGCAAGCTGCAAGCCACAAGCTGCAAGTGAGATTGCTTGCAGCTTGTGGCTTGTAGCTGACCGCTGCTCCGCAAGGAGCTCCTATGTCGTTACGCGAAGAATGCCTGTGGGAAAAACTGACGCCGCAAAGGCCTGACAATGCCCCGCTCAAGGGCGAGGTCACGGTGGATGTCTGCGTGATCGGCGCGGGCTTTACCGGCCTGTCGGCCGCCGTGCACCTGCTGGAGCAGGGCAAGAGAGTCTGTGTACTGGAAGCCCATCGCACCGGTCACGGTGGTTCGGGGCGCAATGTGGGGCTGGTGAACGCGGGGATGTGGATCCCACCGGACGAGATCGAAGCCGGTTTCGGCGAGGCGGTCGGCAGCCAGCTCAACCGCATGCTGGGGGCGGCGCCGGCCCTGGTGTTCAGCTTGATCGACAAATACCGCATCGATTGCCAGCTGCGCCGCGAAGGCACCTTGCACATGGCGCACAACGCCCGGGGCGAGGCCGACCTGCGCAGCCGGGAAGCCCAGTGGAAGCGCCGGGGCGCGCCGGTCGAGCTGTTGACCGGGGCGGCCTGTGAAACCGCCACCGGCACCCGGAAGATCGCCGCCGCCTTGCTCGATCGCCGGGCCGGCACGGTCAATCCGATGGCCTATGTCAGTGGCCTGGCCAAGGCCACGGTCGACCTGGGGGGCCAGATGTTCGACCACTCGCCGGTGACCCGTCTCGAACGCCAGGGCCGGCGCTGGTCGGTGCAGACCGCGCAGGGCTCGATGCTGGCCGAGCAAGTGGTGATTGCCTCCAATGCCTACACCGAGGGCGACTGGACCGAGTTGCGGCGCAATTTTTTCCCCGGTTACTACTACCAGGTCGCCTCCAGGCCGCTGACCGAGGACGCCGCGCAGCGGATCCTGCCGGGTGGCCAGGGCTCCTGGGACACCCGCCAGGTGCTCAGCAGCATTCGCCGGGACGCCGACGGTCGCCTGCTGCTGGGCAGCCTGGGCAATGGCAACCAGAAGCCGGCCTGGTTCCTCAAGGCCTGGGCCGACCGGGTGCAGCAGCATTATTTCCCCTACCTGAAAACGGTGGAGTGGGAGTGCACCTGGACCGGTTGCATCGCCTTTACCCCCGATCACCTGATGCGCCTGTTCGAGCCGGCGCCCGGTCTGGTGGCCGTCACTGGCTACAACGGCCGGGGCGTGACCACCGGCACCGTGGTCGGCAAGGCGTTCGCCGATTACCTGTGTAACGGAAATCCTCAGGCCTTGCCGATTCCCTTCGCCCCGATGCAGCCCCTGGCCGGCGTGGGCTTGCGCAGTTGCCTGTACGAGGCCGGGTTCTCGCTGTATCACGCGGGCCAGTGCCTGCGCATCGTTATCTGACGGAGGAAATATGTTGCACGGTGCGGCGCTTTTCGGCGCAGCGACTAGCCTGTAGTGGTGCGGGGCGTAGCAGTCTCGCACCAGTAGTGTGCAGTTCGGTTACGTAGGCTGTTACAGGCTGGTTGCACGTTGATTTGCGCCGCGGTTGCAATGATGGCGCAGGCGGGTTGCGCCTGATGTTTTGTAGGGTTTCACCTTCCGCGGTTTAGACGGTTGCACGCCCAATAAAAAAGGGCTCGAAACAGTCGAAATAACAATAAAAGAGCGACTTTTTTCAGAATAAAAAACCAATGGCACGGCCCTTGCTCTGAGCATTCGGTGAAGTCGCAGTGCCAACTAAAAAAACCTTGGAGCACCACCTCATGTCCCAGACGTTTTACAAGAAAGGCTTTCTGGCCCTCGCAGTGGCAGCTGCGTTGGGCGTTTCTGCGTTTGCTCAGGCCGACCTCAAGATCGGCGTAGCGGGTCCCATGACAGGCGCCAACGCGGCATTTGGCGAGCAGTACATGAAGGGTGCACAGGCAGCGGCTGACGAAATCAACGCCAAGGGCGGCGTCAACGGCGAGAAGATCGTCCTGGTCAAGGGCGACGATGCCTGCGAACCGAAACAGGCTGTGGCCGTAGCCAACCGCCTGGTCGACCAGGACAAGGTGATCGGCGTGGTCGGGCACTTCTGCTCCTCCAACACCATTCCCGCTTCCGAGGTGTACGACGAAGCTGGCGTGATCGCCATCACCCCGGGCTCCACCAACCCGCAGGTCACCGAGCGTGGCCTCTCCGCCATGTTCCGCATGTGCGGGCGTGACGACCAGCAGGGCATCGTCGCCGGCGACTACATCGTCGACGTGCTCAAGGGCAAGAAAGTCGTGGTGCTGCACGACAAGGACACCTACGGCCAGGGCCTGGCGGACGCCACCAAGGCACAGCTGAGCAAGCGCGGCGTGACGCCGGTGCTGTACGAAGGCCTGACCCGTGGCGAAAAAGACTTCAGCGCCGTGGTCACCAAGATCCGCGCCGCCGGTGCCGATGTCGTCTACTTCGGCGGCCTGCACCCGGAAGCCGGCCCGCTGGTCCGCCAACTGCGCGAGCAGGGCCTGAAAGACGTCAAGTTCATGTCCGACGACGGTATCGTCACCGACGAACTGGTGACTACCGCTGGCGGCCCGCAGTACGTCGACGGTGTGTACATGACCTTCGGCGCCGACCCACGCCTGCTGCCGGACAGCAAGACCGTGGTCGACGCTTTCCGCAAGGCCGGCACCGAGCCTGAAGGCTACACCCTGTATGCCTACGCGTCGGTCCAGGCCCTGGCTGCCGGCTTCAACGGCGCCAAATCCAACAAGGGCGAAGACGCCGCCAAGTGGCTCAAGGCCAACCCGGTGAAAACCGTGATGGGCGAGAAGACCTGGGACGCCAAGGGCGACCTGAAAGTCTCCGACTACGTGGTTTACCAGTGGGACAAGGACGGCAAATACCACCAGCTGGAAAAACAGAAGTGACATGAGCGTCCGGGCAGGCCGGCTCATCCTCCAGGGGAGGGCGCAGGCCTGCCGCATGCGTGTCCGTGCAGTACCTGTCTTTTCTCGTAGAGCTGCACAACTGTCGTGTTGCGCGGGTGGTTGAACCCCAGGCCGTCGTATCCGCTGTGTGCAGTCTCTCAAATGCGTGAGATTGCGTTATGGATGGTATTTTCCTGCAGCAACTGATCAATGGACTGACCCTCGGGTCTGTCTATGGTCTGATCGCCATCGGCTACACAATGGTCTATGGCATCATTGGCATGATCAACTTCGCCCACGGCGAGGTTTACATGATTTCCGCTTACCTCGCGGCAATCAGTCTGGCTCTGCTGGCCTACTTCGGCATCGAATCCTTCCCGCTGCTCATTCTCGGTACCCTGGTCTTCACCGTCGTCGTGACGGGGATCTACGGCTGGGTCATCGAGCGCGTCGCCTATAAACCCCTGCGCAACTCCACCCGCCTGGCGCCGCTGATCAGCGCCATCGGGATCTCGCTGATCCTGCAGAACTACGCGCAGATCAGCCAGGGCGCCAAGCAACAAGGTGTACCGACGCTGCTGGCCGGCGCCTGGAAGGTCGAGATCGGCACCGGTTTCGTCCAGCTCACCTACACCAAGATCTTCATCCTGGTGGCAGCATTCGCCGGCATGGCGTTGCTCACCTACATCATCAAGTACACCAAGCTCGGCCGCATGTGCCGCGCCACCCAGCAAGACCGCAAGATGGCCTCGATCCTCGGGATCAACACCGACCGGGTGATTTCCTACGTGTTCATCATCGGCGCCGCCATGGCTGCGCTGGCGGGTGTACTGATCACCATGAACTACGGCACGTTCGACTTCTATGCCGGCTTTGTCATCGGCATCAAGGCGTTCACCGCGGCGGTCCTCGGCGGCATCGGGTCGCTGCCGGGCGCGATGCTCGGCGGGATCATCCTCGGGATCTCCGAGTCGCTGTTCTCCGGTCTGATCAACTCCGACTACAAAGACGTGTTCAGTTTCTCGCTGCTGGTGCTGATTCTGATCTTCCGTCCCCAAGGCCTGCTGGGTCGCCCACTCGTGGCGAAGGTATAAGTATGTCTGCTGCCAATAAACCGATTGATATCAAAAAGAGCGTCATCGACGCCGTGCTGGCCGGGCTGATCTCGCTGATCGTGTTCGGTCCTATCGTGGGTGTGGTACTCGAGGGCTACAGCTTCAACCTGCAACCGGCCCGCGTCGGCTGGCTGGTGGCGATCGTGATGATCGGCCGCTTTGCCTTGAGCCTGTTCCTGCAGACGCCCAAGGGCCTGAGGATCCTCCAGGGTTTCGAAAGCAGCAGCTCCGGTGTGCATGTGCGGGCGCCGGACTACAAGTCGCGGCTGCGCTGGATCATCCCGGCGCTGATCGTGATCGCCATCGTCTTCCCATTCTTCGCCAACAAGTACCTGCTGACCGTGGTCATCCTCGGCCTGATCTACGTGCTGCTGGGCCTGGGGCTGAACATCGTGGTTGGCCTGGCCGGGCTGCTCGACCTGGGGTACGTGGCGTTCTACGCCATCGGTGCCTACGGCCTGGCGCTGGGTTACCAGTACCTGGGCCTGGGCTTCTGGACCGTGCTGCCCCTGGCCGCCCTCGCCGCGGCGCTGGCGGGGTGCATACTCGGCTTCCCGGTGTTGCGCATGCACGGTGACTACCTGGCCATCGTGACCCTGGGCTTCGGCGAGATCATCCGCCTGATCCTCAACAACTGGCTGTCCTTCACCGGCGGCCCGAACGGCATGCCGGTGCCGTCGCCGACCATCTTCGGCCTGGAGTTCGGACGGCGGGCGAAGGATGGCGGGGTGCCGTTCCACGAGTTCTTCGGCCTGGAATACAACCCCAACCTGAAATTCCTGTTCATCTACATCGTGCTGTTCATCGTGGTGCTGCTGGTGCTCTACATCAAGCACCGGCTGACCCGCATGCCGGTCGGCCGGGCCTGGGAAGCCCTGCGCGAAGACGAGATCGCCTGCCGCGCCATGGGCCTGAACCATGTGCTGGTGAAACTCTCGGCCTTCACCATCGGCGCCTCGACCGCCGGCCTGGCCGGGGTGTTCTTCGCCAGCTACCAGGGCTTCGTGAACCCCTCGTCCTTCACCTTCTTCGAGTCGGCGCTGATCCTGGCCATCGTGGTCCTGGGCGGCATGGGTTCGACCGTCGGCGTGGTGATCGCGGCGTTCGTGCTGACCGTGGCGCCGGAGCTGCTGCGCAGTTTCTCCGAGTACCGGGTGCTGCTGTTCGGCATCCTCATGGTGTTGATGATGATCTGGCGACCCCGGGGCCTGATTCGTATCAGCCGCACCGGCGTGACCCCGCGCAAGGGTGCCCTGACCGAGAGGAGCGCATCATGAGCGATGAAGTGATCCTGAAGGTCGAGAACCTGATGATGCACTTCGGTGGCATCAAGGCCCTGAGCGACGTCAGCCTGGAGGTCAAGCGCAACTCCATCTTCGCCCTGATCGGCCCCAACGGTGCCGGCAAGACCACGGTGTTCAACTGCCTGACCGGTTTCTACAAGGCCACGGGCGGGCATATTGCCCTGAATACCCGGGGCACACCGACCAATGTCATCAAGCTGCTGGGCGAGCCGTTCCGGGTGACCGACTTCGTGTCGCCCAAGCGCTTTGCCAGCCGGCTGTTCTACAAGATGTTCGGCGGTACCCACCTGGTGAACCGGGCGGGCCTGGCGCGGACCTTCCAGAACATTCGCCTGTTCAGGGAAATGTCGGTGCTGGAGAACCTGCTGGTGGCCCAGCACATGTGGGTCAACCGCAACCTGCTGTCCGGCATCCTCAATACCAAGAGTTACCAGAAGGCCGAAAGCGATGCGCTGGACCACGCCTTCTACTGGCTGGAAGTGGTGGACCTGGTGGACTGCGCCAACCGCTTGGCCGGCGAGTTGTCCTACGGCCAGCAACGCCGCCTGGAAATCGCCCGCGCCATGTGCACCCGGCCGCAGATCATCTGCCTCGACGAACCGGCCGCCGGCCTCAACCCCCAGGAAACCGAAGCGCTCAGCGCGATGATCCGGCTGCTGCGCGACGAGCATGACCTGACCGTGGTGCTGATTGAACATGACATGGGCATGGTGATGAGTATTTCCGACCATATCGTAGTGCTCGACCACGGCAACGTGATCGCCGAGGGCGGGCCCGAAGCGATCCGCAACGACCCGAAAGTGATTGCCGCCTACCTGGGTGCGGACGAAGAGGAGCTGGTATGACGACTGCACCTATCCTCGAACTCAAGGACCTGGACGTGTACTACGGGCCGATCCAGGCCCTGAAGAAAGTCTCGCTGCACATCAACGAAGGTGAAACCGTGAGCCTGATCGGCTCCAACGGTGCCGGCAAGTCCACGCTGCTGATGTCGATTTTCGGCCAGCCGCGGGCCGAGTCCGGGCAGATCATCTATCGCGGTGTGGACATCACCCACAAGTCCTCGCACTACATTGCCTCCAACGGCATCGCCCAGTCGCCGGAAGGGCGCCGGGTGTTTCCGGACATGACGGTGGAAGAGAACCTGCTGATGGGCACCATCCCCATCGGCGACAAGTACGCCACCGAAGACATGCAGCGCATGTTCGAACTGTTCCCGCGGCTCAAGGAACGTCGGACCCAGCGGGCCATGACCATGTCCGGCGGCGAGCAGCAGATGCTCGCCATCGCCCGCGCGCTGATGAGCCGTCCCAAGCTGCTGTTGCTGGACGAACCGAGCCTGGGGCTGGCGCCGATCGTGGTGAAGCAGATCTTCGCCACCCTGCGCGAGCTGGCCTCCACCGGCATGACCATCTTCCTGGTCGAGCAGAACGCCAACCACGCGCTGAAGCTGTCGGACCGGGCCTATGTGATGGTCAACGGCGAGATCCGCCTGAGCGGTACCGGCAAGGAACTGCTGGTCAACGAGGAGGTGCGTAACGCGTATCTGGGCGGGCACTGAGCCTGCGTACTGTGGATAAGACCTGCCCCGCCGGTTCGCGCCGCCGGGGCATTTTTTATCCACATCCTGTCCTTGTAGGAGCGAGGCTTGCCCGCGATGAACGATAACGCGGTGTACCGAACTCATGCGGTGAGCCGATCGCGGGCAATCGAGCGTCGACCGGCTGCTCCTACAGGAGCTGGCAGCGGATGACCTTGTCCACAGCCGAAACCGAAAATTGTGGAAAACATTCTGCGCAAGCTGGCAAAGCGCGGCATAAAGACGCTGCAAATAGTTGTTTTGCCACGGTTTTGACTTGTCCCCGTTTGCTGTGGAACTGGCTGTGGGTAACGTGGGAGTAGCTGGCTGTACGCCTTGATCGGCGTGGCCTGCAGGCGGTTGATTGTTTTTTGATCAGGCTTTTTTGCCGGACCTCGAGCAGCCGTTGTCAACCTTTTTATTGTCGCAGGCAAAGGGCGAAAACACCCTGGACAAGCCTGTGGATAAGTCTGTGACTAAACTCTGGAAAGACTCGCCAAGGCAGCGTCGTTACTGGCTTGAAGCCATCCCCTGCCTGACCGCCCGGCCGCCTTCGTCGGCCGGGGCTGCATGGACACCATGCCCGGGTCAAGCAAAAAACTTTCTAAAACCGCCTGCAGCCCCTGTGGATAGCGGCTTGCAGACTTTTGCACTTGCCCCCAAAGACTGTGGAGCGTCCTGTGGATAAGGTGCGTGCATATGGCTGCGGGCCAGGAAAGCCGGGGCTTTGCTGGTGTTGGTCGTTTTCTGTACAGTTGCGTCCCTGTAGCCGCTGCCGAAGGCTGCGATAAGGCCCGGAGGGCCTTTCAACGATCTTGAAGAGCACGCCCTCTTCGAGGTCGATCGCAGCCTTCGGCAGCGGCTACAGGGGAAGCTGATAGCCTGGCTCGCACAACCTCCGGTTGCCGCTGCGATTCAGGCCGGGCATGCTGCGAAACGATTTTTCATTTCCACGGCGGTTCGACGCCCCAGCAAGGAGAACACCATGACTTCCACCCTGTTTATTACCGGCGCGACCTCCGGTTTTGGCGAAGCCTGTGCCCGTCGTTTTGCCGAGGCCGGCTGGTCGCTGGTGCTGACCGGGCGCCGCGAAGAGCGTCTCAACGCCCTGTGCGCCGAACTGTCGAAGCAGACCGAAGTGCACGGCCTGGTGCTCGATGTGCGGGACCGCAAGGCCATGGAAGAAGCGATCGCCAACCTGCCGCCGTCCTTTGCCAAGCTGCGCGGGCTGATCAACAACGCCGGCCTGGCCCTGGGGGTCGACCCGGCGCCCAAGTGCGACCTGGACGACTGGGACACCATGGTCGACACCAACATCAAGGGCCTGATGTACAGCACCCGCCTGCTGCTGCCCCGCCTGATCGCCCATGGCCGCGGCGCCGGTATCGTCAACCTCGGCTCCATCGCCGGCAACTACCCGTATCCGGGCAGCCACGTGTATGGCGCGAGCAAGGCGTTCGTCAAACAGTTCTCCCTGAACCTGCGTTGCGACCTGCAAGGCACCGGTGTGCGGGTGACCAACATCGAGCCGGGCCTGTGCGAAAGCGAGTTCTCCCTGGTGCGCTTCAAAGGCGACCAGGAGCGTTACAACGCCACCTACGCCGGTGCCGAGCCGATCCAGCCGCAGGACATCGCCGACACCATCTTCTGGGTGCTCAACACGCCGGCCCACGTCAATATCAACAGCCTGGAGCTGATGCCGGTAAGCCAGACCTGGGCCGGCTTCGCCATCGAGCGCAACGCCAAGGGCTGAATGCTCCGCCTGTAGCCGCTGCCGATGCGTTTGGCAACACAACCGTTCAGGCCTGAATCAGCCCGCACAAGGTAGACTCCCGCTCCGCAACCCACCGCGGCCTTGCATCAAGGCTGCGATTTCAAAGGTTCTCGAGGAGGAAATGTGAGTAACCGAGGTGAGCAGGTACTGCTCAAACAATCGACCATCCTGATGTTCGCCGTGGCGATCGCCGCGATCGTCACGGGTTTTTTTTCCGGTTCCCAATCGATTCTGTTCGATGGTTTTTTTTCGCTGATCGCGACCGTCATCAAGGTCCTGATGCTGATCACCGCCAAGCTGATCGCCAAGGAAAGCAACCAGCGCTTTCAGTTCGGCTTCTGGCACCTGGAACCGATGGTGCTGCTGATCGAAGGCAGCTTTTTGTTGCTGATTGCGATCTACGCCTTTCTCAGCGGTATGTTCGGCATCATCAACGGTGGCCGCGAGATCGAACTGGGCCTGGTGATCCCTTTTGCGATGGTGCTTAGCGTCGTCTGCTTCGCCTATTTCTTCTACGTCCGTTATCGCAATCGCACGTTGAAATCCTCGTTGATCCAGTTCGACAACGTCAGCTGGCTGGTGGACGCGATGCTCTCGGTCGGCTTGCTGGTGAGCTTTCTCATCGCGTTGCTGCTCAAGACCCAGGGTTATGGCCAGTGGGCCGCCTACGTCGACCCGTCAATCCTGATCCTGCTGGCCCTGAGCATGCTTGCACCGGCCCTCAATATTCTCAAGCCAGCGTTACGCGATGTACTGGGAATTGTCCCGGACCAACTGGATGACAAGGTTCGCCAAGTGATGGACAAGGCGAAAGTCGAGCACGGCTTTGCCGACTACATCTCGTATGTGCAGAAGCATGGACGGGCGCGGTTCATCGAGATTCACATCGTGCTGCCGGCGGACTATCCGTTGCAGGGCGTGGCGACGCTGGACACGCTGCGCGAGGAGATATCCACACAGCTTGGCAAGGCGGATGCGGCGCGCTGGCTGACCATCAGCTTTACCGGCGATCGCAAGTGGATTGCCTGAGGCCTTCCTGAGTGCAGGTGCTCAACCGCGAGCAAGCTCGCTCCTACAAAGGACCACGCGATCCTGTAGGAGCGAAGCTTGCTCGCGATAGCGGTTGACGATCAGCCGAAGTATTCGGCCAGACCGAGATAACAGGTCGCCAGGTGATAAGGCGTGGTCGACGGCATGTCCCGGCGGCTGAGTACGCCATGGGCGTCCAGGCATTCGTTCCAGCCCTTGGCATGCAGGAAGTGTTTTTGCAGCGCCAGCAACTGACGCTGCAGGCGTTCGGCGCTGTCTTGGCGCAAGGTCAGGGCGCGCAGGTATTCGGCCTGGGCCCAGATGCGTTGGGTCGGGTCGAGTACATCGCCCTCGACACTCAGCATCCCGCTCACCGCACCGCTGTGGTTATCCACACCGACCTGCTCGGCATAGGCAAAGGCCCGTTCCAGCGAGGCGTGCAGCGGGCAGCCAAACAGCAGAGGCGAGGATTGCAACAGGAAGAACCATTCGAACTGATGCCCCGGCTCGAACCAGTTATCCACAGCCCCCAGCGGTTTCTCCATCATCAGCCCATGCTGTGGTTCGATGAAGCGTTGCTGCATGCCCTCGCACAAGGCCAGCAATGCGCCTTGCACGGCGGCGTCGTCACGCACGGCCAGAGTAGCGAGGAAGGCTTCGGCCAGGTGCATCAGCGGGTTCTGCAACGGACCGGAGGCCAGGGACGACCAGTCTTCGGCGAGGACCGCCTCGTACAGGCCATCGCCGCTGGCAAAGCGCTCGGCCACCACTTTCAGCGCGGCGTTGAGCACCGACTCCACCAGCGGCTCGCGGACCTTGGCCCAGTAATGGGCGCAGGCAAAGATGATGAAAGCGTGGGTGTAGAGGTCCTTGCGCCTGTCCAGCGGCGCGCCCTGGGCATCGATGCTGTAGAACCAGCCGCCGTGCTCGGCGTCGTGGAAGTGCCGTTGCAGGGAACGGAACAGTGCCGCGGCGCGCTCTTGGGCAAGCGGCGTACGGCCATCGCCGATCAGGCTGGAAAACAGGTACAGCTGCCGGGCGCAGGCCATGGCCCGATAACGTTGCGGCGGCAGCGGGGCATGCTCGGCGTCCAGCGCCTCGAAGGGCAACGCCAGCTCCGGATTCCAGCCCGGCCCCTGCCAGAGCGGCACGATCACGGTGTGGAAATGCTGCTGCACGGCCGTAAACAGGGCGGTCGATTCAGGCGGGGAAACGGGGCTGGAAACATCGGGCATTGGCTGGCGTCGTCACGGCAGGGTGGAATGCGCGACATGGTAGCAGAGAAGGCCCCGGGGAGCGGTGTCGGGCCGGCGCCCGTAATCGCGAGCAAGCTCGCTCCTACAGTGACGGCGCTGTTCCTGTAGGAGCGAGCTTGCTCGCGAAAAAATGCCTCAAACGACGCGCATCAGCCAGCCAGTAACCAGGCACCGGTCAGTGCCGAGGCCGCACCCGCCAGGCGTACCAGCGGCGCGGCGGCCTGTGGCAGGACCCGCACCACGGCGTAACCGGCCGCGTGCAGTGCCGCGGTGGCAGCGACGAAGCCTGCGGCATAGGCCCAGGGGCTGGACATGTCCGGCAGTTCCAGGCCGTGGGCCACACCGTGGAACAGGGCGAACAGCGCAGTGGCGGCCACCGCCAGGCTTAGCGGCGGACGCACCGCCAAAGCCACGGCCAGGCCGAGGGCCAGGACCGATGCGGCGATCCCGCTTTCCAGGGCCGGCAGGTTCAGCCCTTCAAAACCCAGCACGCCGCCGATCAGCATGGTGCCGACGAAGGTGCAGGGCAGTGCCCAGCGCGCCGCGCCTTGCTGCTGCGCGGCCCACAGGCCGACCGCAACCATCGCCAGCAGGTGGTCGAGGCCGCCGATCGGGTGGCTGATGCCGGCCATCAGGCCGTTGTCGCCGTGGCCCGGGTGAGCGAAGGCCAGGGCCGGTGTCAGCAGCAGGGCGAGGGTGCCGAGAATACGTTTGAGGGTCATGGACAGGCTTCCTTGTTGAGCTTTTGAAAATAACGATCAGGCCGCGGTCAGCAGTCCCTGGCGTTCGATAAAGGCGATGATTTCCTCCAGGCCCTGGCCGGTCTTCTGATTGCTGAAGACGAACGGTTTGCCGCTGCGCATGCGCCGGGTATCGCCGTCCATCATCTCCAGCGAAGCGCCGACCAGGGGCGCCAGGTCGATCTTGTTGATCACCAGCAGGTCGGACTTGCAGATGCCCGGGCCGCCCTTGCGCGGCAGCTTGTCGCCCGCCGACACGTCGATCACATAGATGGTCAGGTCGGACAGCTCGGGGCTGAAGGTCGCCGACAGGTTGTCGCCGCCGGACTCCACCAGAATCAGGTCGAGGCCGGGAAAGCGCCGGTTCAACTGGTCCACCGCTTCGAGGTTGATCGAGGCGTCTTCGCGAATCGCCGTGTGCGGGCAGCCGCCGGTTTCCACGCCGATGATGCGCTCGGGCGCCAGGGCCTCGTTGCGCACCAGGAAGTCGGCGTCTTCGCGGGTGTAGATATCGTTGGTCACCACCGCCAGGTTGTAGCGCTCGCGCAGGGCCAGGCACAGGGCCAGGGTCAGGGCGGTCTTGCCGGAGCCCACGGGGCCGCCGATGCCGACACGCAGAGGTTGTGTGTTCATGCGACTCTCCAAAATAAAAGACACCCAAGTAAAAGGCGCCGAAGTAAAAGGACTTATGAACGGAACAGGCGGCTGTACTGGCGCTCATGGGCCATGCACGCCAGGGACAGGCCGAAGGCGGCGCTGCCGTAATGTTCGGGGTCGAGGTTCGAGGCATTGCGCTGGGCCTGTTGCAACAGCGGCAGCAGTTCGCTGGTCAGGCGCTGGGCGGCTTGCTGGCCCAGGGGTAGGGTTTTCATCAGCACCGCCAGCTGGTTTTCCAGCCAACTCCACAGCCAGGCGGCCAGGGCGTCCTGCGGGCTGATCCGCCAGGCGCGCGCGGCCAGGGCCCAGCCCAGGGCCAGGTGCGGCTCGGCGATCTGCTCGAGAAAGGCGCGGGCCGGCGCATCCAGCTCCGGCAGGCCGTTCAGCAACTGTTGCAGGGAATAGCCCATCTGCCGGCTTTCCTGGTGCAGCTCGCGGGTTTCGCGGCTGGCGCGATGTTCCTGGCACAGCTGCAACAGTTGCGCCCAGTCCTCGTCCGCGGCCGCCTGACAATGGGCCAGCAACAGCGGCGCTTCGAAGCGCGCCAGGTTGAGCAGCAACTGGTCGCCGATCCAGCACCGGGCGCTGTGCGGGTCGTTGACCGTGGCCTGTTCCACGGCCATCTCCAGGCCCTGGGAATAGCTGTAGCCGCCGATCGGCAGCTGTGGACTGGCCAGGCGCAGCAGGGCCCAGGCGGGATTCATGGGCGCACGCCGAACTGGTGCAGCCGCGGCGCGTAGTTGAAGTCCTCGTCGCCGTGGCGGGAATGATGGTGACCACCGCCGTAGGCGCCGTGTTCCGGCTGGAACGGCGCCTCGATGGTTGCGGTGCTGGCGCCGAGCTGCTCGAGCATGGCCTTGAGCACATAGTCGTCCAGCAGGCGCAGCCAGCCATCGCCGACTTGCAGGGCAACGTGGCGGTTGCCCAGGTGATAGGCGGCGCGGGTCAGTTCGAAGGCATTGCGGCAGGTGACATGCAGCAGGGTTTCCGCACGCGCGCAGACCCGCACGATCCGGCCATCCTCGGCCTGCAGGCATTCGCCGTCGTGCAGCGGCGGCTGGCCACGCTCCAGAAACAGCCCGACGTCCTCGCCGTCGGCACTAAAACAGCGCAAGCGGCTTTTGCTGCGGGCTTCGAAGGTCAGGTGCAACTCGGCGGACCAGTCGGGTTGCGGCGCGATTCTGCGATGAATCACCAGCATTTGAAGGCTTCCAGCTATGAGCGATGCAGGGTGTAGAGCAAGTGCCTTGCCAATCGCCCGGTCTGATCGGAAACAGGGGGGAAGCGCCTGAAAATGGGGCAGGCTTCTGTTTTATTTTGTTACAAATTCAGGATTCGAGCTGATTTATAGCACTGACTTGGTGCGCTGTGCTGTTTTTTGATGCGCGACAGAGCGCCGCTCTGGCGCAAGCCAAAGCGGGCAGATAAGGGGTGGAGGAGGTGGGGGCGGTTCAGCGAAGCGGCGGGGGTTATTCG
>NZ_QHHP01000002.1:327159-421961 GCF_003184125.1 Pseudomonas sp. RW409
CCTTTCCAGTCACCAGAGAGCAGCGTGCTTCGACTCAAGACTGTCTCAAGCCGAAGGCACCCTTGACCGGCGTTAACGTCCCAGGCTGTTGTGTGTTAGCCGGGTTACCCACTTGCCATGCTGCTCGCCACTCTTCAATGCCCGCAGTTTCTCCGGCAGTTGGTTGAAGTCGAACTCAATCAGCGGTGCAGGTTGCAGAAGACCCGAGACGGTTTGGCTCATCAGTTGTTCGGCGTACTGACGTAGCTGTTGCCAGTCGGCCCGGCTGCCGTAAGCGTGAACGCTGTTGAGGGCCACCTCATGGAGTGAGATCGCGGTGCTGAACGCTGGCAACGGTGTCGTCTCCTGACGATCCTGAATGCACACCAGGTGCCCGTTGTAGCCCAGCAGCGCTGCCAGGCCGCGCGCGTGAGCGCCGCTGACGGTATCGAACAGCGCATGCAGGCGACGTTCCCCCAACTGTGATTGCAGCTCGGTTTGCCAAGTGGCTGCCTGATAGTCGAAGACCCCGGCCGCGCCCTGCGCCAGCAACCGCGCATGGTGCTTGGCGGACGCTGTCGCCCACACCCGCAGACCGCGTTGCGCCGCCAACTGAACCAGCAGCGAACCCACTGCCCCGCCAGCCCCCACCACCAGCACATCACGTGCACCTACAACGGGGACTTTATCCAGCGCCTGCAAGGCGGTCAGGCCGGGGCAGGGCAGGCTGGCGGCAACCGTGTCATCCAGTGACTCAGGAACCGGCAGCGCCGCATCGGCATCGAGCAGGCAATACTCGGCGAAGCTGCCATCACGGCTCAGCGACTGGTGATAAGCCACCCGCGTACCGACCTTCAGCGTCACTGCGGCTCCCGCGGCCACCACCACCCCGACGCCATCGACACCAGGCACCCGGCCGCTATGCCAATCGGCATGCCCCCACTCGATGATCTTCCAGTCCACCGGGTTGAGGGCGATCGCGGTATTGGCGATCAACACTTCCTTGGGCCCCGGTTGCGGCAATACCTTGCGGATCAGTTGAAGGCCTTCCAGGCCGGCCCCTGCGGTCCAGCCCCAGGCGTTGTATTCAGTTGGCATGGTGAAACCTCGGCAGTACGAATTCGGCAATTTCCTCGATGGCCTCGGCCACCGGACGTTCGCTGCGCCGCAGATGCAGGCCGACATGCTGCACGCCCGCTTCTCGCAGGGCCTGCAACTCGTCGATCAATGCCAGGCGCCCACAGCGGCCGCCAAAGCGCAGGCGCTGCATGGGGGCATGCGGGTCAGCGGCGAGGTCCAGGTGGACGAAGCTGATATAGGGTTTGTCGCCACCGACCTCACGCCAGAGCGCGACGCGTCGGCGGTGCTCCTCCGAGGTGCCCGGATAGGCCAGCCAGCCGTCCATGTGCTCACCGATCCAGGCCGGCGATTGCTGGCCCAGTCCGGCCACCAGCAGCGGTGCGGCTTCAGGGCGCTGTGGCAGCAGATGCGCGCCCTCGGGCAAGCGATCCTGCCCCTGGCTGTGCAGCAGCTCGACCGCATCGCGAAAGAGCTCCCCACGCTGGGCGTAATCGACGCCGAACAGCGGATACTCCATCGGCCGGTCACCACTGGCGACCCCCAGCAGCAAGCGACCATCGCTCAACTCGTCGATGCTGTTGGCCGCCTTGAGGGTCAGCCACGGCTGACGCAGCGGCAGGACCACCGCGGCGGTCCCGAGCATGATGTTCTGCGTGATGCCGGCCAGGTAGCCGAGATAGGAAAAGGTTTCGAAGACCTGAGCGGCATCGCCGAAATTCGGGTCGTACACCGGCACATCACGTACCCACAGCGCACGAAAGCCGGCCTGGTCCGCCAAACGGGCGAGGGTTGCATGTTGCTTGAGGTCCGGCACGCCGAAGGGGCGACCTGCGATCTGGCGCAGGCGTTGGCCAGCGCTGGACCAGTCGTTGTCCAGCGGCAGTTCCAGGCCGATGGAAAAGTTGTTCCTGCCAAGCAGGCGTTGAAACCGAGGGTGCATGAAGGGCTCCAGCGTCTCGCCCGTGGCAAGACGGTCATAGGGATTACAGGGCAGCAGTATCCCCAGGCCCGGCCCATGGAAAAATGCATGAATCGGAACAACAATCTTGAGCGGGCATCACGAATCGGCCGAATTCTTCATGAAAGCGCCAGGGCGGTTTTTGGTATGGTGCAGCTCGTTTTTCAAGGGACTGACATTCACCCGCACGGACCAGCGTTCACTATTCCACGAGAAGCTGTAGCAATGCCTGAACCGATACCGATCAAGGACCACGAAAAAGAGACGCGGCTGGTCAACAAAAGACTGTTGGCCTGTGCTCTGTTGGTGGTCGCCATCACCTGCACCCTGATCGGGCGCCTGTACTTCCTGCAGGTGGTCGAGTTCGACTATCACTCGACCATCTCCGAAAACAATCGTGTGCACGTGCTGCCCATCACCCCGACTCGCGGCCTGATCTACGACCGCAACGGCGTGCTGCTGGCCGACAACCGTCCCAGTTTCAACCTGACCATTACCCGTGAGCGCACCACCGACCTCAAAGGCGAGCTGGACCAGGTGGTCAGCCTGCTGCACTTGCCCGCCGAAGACCGGGTCCTGTTCGACAAGGCGCTGAAGCAGTCGCGGCATCCATTCGTACCGGTCACCCTGTTCTATGAACTGACCGAAGAGCAGATCGCCGTACTGGCG
The DNA here is from genome assembly GCF_003184125.1 of Pseudomonas sp. RW409. Classification (NCBI taxonomy): domain Bacteria; kingdom Pseudomonadati; phylum Pseudomonadota; class Gammaproteobacteria; order Pseudomonadales; family Pseudomonadaceae; genus Pseudomonas; species Pseudomonas sp. RW409. The sequence goes on from NZ_QHHP01000002.1 coordinate 329,846, forward strand.
GTCAACGAGTACCGCCTGCCGGGGCTGGAGGTCGAGGCGCAGTTCGTGCGGCACTATCCGATGGGCGCGCACTTCGCCCATTCCATCGGCTATGTCGGGCGCATCAACGAGAAGGAAGCCAAGGTCCTGGACTCGGTGGAATATCGCGGTACCCAATCGATCGGCAAGACCGGGATCGAGCGGTTCTACGAGTCCGAGCTGCATGGCCATGTCGGCTATGAAGAGGTGGAAACCAACGCCCAGGGCCGGGTCATGCGGGTGCTCAAGCACACCGATCCGATCCCTGGAAAAAACATCGTGCTCAGCCTCGATGTGAAGTTGCAGGAGGCGGCCGAGGCGGCCCTGGGCGACCGTCGCGGATCGGTGGTGGCCCTCGATCCGCAGACCGGCGAAGTGCTGGCCATGGTCAGCAAGCCGAGCTTCGACCCGAACCTGTTCGTCACCGGCATCAGCTTCAAGGAGTACAGCGCGTTACGCGACTCCATCGACCGGCCGCTGTTCAACCGCGTGCTGCGCGGCCTGTATGCGCCGGGGTCGACCATCAAGCCGGAAGTGGCGATCGCCGGGCTGGATTCCGGGGTGGTCAACGCCTCGACCCGGGTGTTCGATCCGGGTTACTACCAACTGCCGGACGTCGACCACAAATACCGCAACTGGAACCACAGCGGCGACGGCTGGGTGGACCTGGACGCGGCGATCATGCGTTCCAACGACACCTACTTCTACGACCTGGCGCACAAGCTCGGTATCGACCGCCTGCACGATTACCTGGCGATGTTCGGCCTGGGCGAGAAAGTCTCCCTGGACATGTTCGAGGAAGCATCGGGGCTGATGCCGTCCCAGGCCTGGAAGCGCGCCACCCGGCGCCAGCCGTGGTTCCCCGGCGAGACGGTGATTCTCGGCATCGGCCAAGGCTACATGCAGGTCACTCCATTGCAGCTGGCCCAGGCGACGGCGCTGATCGCCAACAAGGGTGTGTGGAATCGCCCTCATCTGGCCAAGACCGTCGATGGCGTGGCGCCGGTGGACGAACACCCGATGCCGAATATCCAGCTCAAGGACCCGGTCGACTGGGACCTGGTCAGCCATGGCATGCAGATGGTGATGCACGCGCCCCGCGGCACCGCGCGCGACGCAGCGGCCGGCGCGCAATACCGCATCGCCGGCAAGAGCGGTACGGCGCAGGTGGTGGCGATCAAGCAGGGCGAGCGTTACAACCGGCTCAAGACCCACGAGCGTCATCGCGACAATGCCCTGTTCGTCGGTTTCGCCCCGGCCGAGCACCCGCAGATCGTGGTGGCGGTGATGATCGAGAACGGCGAGGCCGGTGGCCGGGTCGCGGGGCCGGTGGTGCGTCAGGTCATGGATGCCTGGCTGCTCGACCAGCAAGGCCACCTGAAGCCGCAATACGCCAGCCCCGGCAAGGGGCCGGACGTTCCCCACGCCTGAGTCATTTGAACATCAGGCTGTCCGGCACCTGCTCACGAATACTGAGCATGTGCTGGATGCTGTCCAGGAACAGGGTTTCGGCCTGGCTCATCTTCTGTTCTCGGTGCCACAGCAGCTGGATATCGAAATCCACCACGCCCTCGTCCGGCGGCAAACGCCAGAGCAGCCCTTGCTCGACATTCCGTTTGACCAGGTGGATTGGCAGGCAGCCGATACCGAACCCTGCGCAGACCAGGCGATAAATCTCTTCGAAACTGGTGGAGGAGGCGACGATCTTGCCGGTAAAGCCCTGCTGGTCGCGAAACAGTGTCAACGGTGACAGGTTGCCCCCCAACTGGTCGCTGGTGAAGCTGACGAAGTTCTCGTTGGCCAGTTGTTGCAGGCTCAGATTCTGCTGGCCGAACAGCCGGTGACGCTGGCCGCAGAAGTAGGCATAGCGCTCGCGAAACAGCACCCGCTGCTCCAGCCTGGGCTGCGGCAGACGGCACAACCCGACCCCCAGGGTCGCGGTCTTTTGCAGCAGCGAACTGATGATGTCCGAGCTGCCCATCACCTCGACTTCCAGCTCGATTTTCGGGTGGGCCTCATGGAAATCGGCGAGGAACTCATCGTAGTGCGGCGCCTGCACGCCGCTGACGGTGAGGATGCGGATCTTGCCCACCACGTCGTCGTTGCGGCTCTCCACCACGGTGCCCAGGCGCGAAATATCGCCGTAGATATCGGTGGCGATGCGCAGCACTTCCTCCCCGGTTTCCGTCAGCTCGAAGCGTCGCCCGCTGCGGGCGATCAACACGCAATCAAGCTGTTCCTCCAGGCGCTTGAGGGCCTGGCTGACCGCCGACTGGGTGATGTGCAGGCGCGCGGCGGCGCGGCTCATGCTGCCTTCCTGGCCGATCACCAGGTAGGTGCGCAGCAGGTTCCAGTCCAGGCGATCGTTGAGGAAACGCCGGCCGACCCAGGGGTTGGACGTGGAGAGTGGTGTAGGCATGGCGGCTCCATCTAGTAGCTGTGCTAATAGCAAGGATAAGGATTTGAAAATTGACTAATCCTGGCACGCCGGCGATAAAGCCCACAAGCGCCGCAGAGCGCCGTGATCCAAGCCTTCCGCACCTGCCCAAAACTACAATTACACAGGGTCCTTGCATGCACACCACCCCTCAACCGCGCAGAGCCGCGGCGGCGGCCTTTATCGGCACGACCATCGAGTTCTACGACTTCTACATCTACGCCACGGCTGCGGCCCTGGTCCTCGGTCAGGTGTTCTTTCCCAGCAGCGACCCGGTGATGAGTACCCTGGCGGCGTTCGGCAGCTTCGCCGTGGGCTTCATTGCCCGGCCCATGGCGGGCATGGTGTTCGGCCACCTGGGCGATCGCCTCGGGCGCAAGAAAATGCTGCTGGTGACCATGGCACTGATGGGCCTGGCCACCACCGGCATCGGCCTGTTGCCCAGCTATGCCAGCGTCGGTATCTGGGCGCCCATCGGCCTGATCGTGCTGCGCATCATCCAGGGCATTTCCGTGGGCGGCGAGTGGGGCGGGGCGGTGCTGATGGCCAGCGAACATGCTCCGGCCAGGCGCAAGACTTTCTACGCTTCCTTTGCCCAGCTCGGCAGCCCGGCCGGCCTGCTGCTGGCGTTGATCGCCTTCCGCCTGGTGACCAGCCTCGACCAGCAGGACTTCCTCGACTGGGGGTGGCGCCTGCCGTTCCTCGCCAGCGGCGTGCTGATGATGTTCGGCCTGATGATCCGCTCCGGCGTGCACGAGTCGCCGGAGTTCGCCAAGGCCCGGGCCAACAATGAGACCGCCCAGTACCCGGTGATGGAAGTGCTGCGCAGCTGCTGGAAGCAGATCCTGTTCGCCGCCGCCGCGGTGACCATCGGCTCGGCCGGCTTCTTCTTCACCAACACCTTCATGATCACCTACGTCACCCAGTACCAGGGCATTTCCCGGGCGACCATTCTCGATTGCCTGTTCCTGGTGACGATCATCCAGCTGCTGTCGCAGCCGCTCTCCGCGTTGCTGGCCGAGCGTATCGGCGAGGGGCGCTTCCTCAAGTGGGTGGCGCTGCTGTGCATGGCCACGCCGTACCCGATGTTCCTGTTGGTCGGCACCCAGAACATTGTGCTGATGACCCTCGGCATCGCCCTGGCGGTGGTGATTCTCTCGGCGCTGTACGCGGTGATCGCCGGCTACATGACCCAGGCCTTCCCGGTGCACCTGCGCTACTCGGGGATCTCCATCGCCTACCAACTGGCCTGCGCGGTCGCCGGTGGCAGCACGCCGCTGATCGGCACCTTGCTGGCCAGCAAATTCTCGGGGCAGTGGCTGCCGTTGGCGGTGTTCTTCAGCCTGCTGTCGGCCCTGTCATTGATCGGCGTCTGCGGCCTGGCCCGGCTGCGCGCCAACCCTACCGTCCACCACGCTGCCAAAGAGGTGTATTCGTGAGCAAACCTGAACACATGAGCCCGATTGAATGGCAGGCCCGCTGCGAGCTGGCGGCCCTGTATCGACTGGTCGCGCACTTTCGCATGACCGACCTGATCGACACCCACATCACCCTGCGTATTCCAGGGCCCGAGCATCACTTTTTGATCAACCGCTACGGGGTGATTTTCGACCGCATGCGTGCCAGCGACCTGGTGCGCATCGACCAGCAAGGGCGCATCGTCGATCCACATTACGCCGGGCACCGGGTCAACGCCGCCGGCTTCGTCATTCACTCGGCGATCCACATGGCGCGCCCGGACCTCAACTGCGTGATCCACACCCACACCGCCGCCGGCATGGCGGTGGCCGCGCAGAAGCAGGGGCTGTTGCCCATCAGCCAGCATGCGCTGAAGTTCTACGGCAAGCTGGCGTACCACACCTATGAAGGCATCGCCCTGTCCCTCGACGAGCGCGAGCGCCTGATCGCCGACCTCGGCCCGCACAAGGCGATGATCCTGCGCAACCACGGCCTGTTGGTGGGTGGCGCCAGCGTCGCCCATGCCTTCCAGGAGATCCATTTCCTCGAGCGCGCCTGCCAGGCCCAGGTCCAGGCGCTGGCCGGCGGTTGCGAGCTGAACTACCCGTCGCCGGAAGTCTGTGCCCACACCGCCGAACAGTTCGAACGCGACGACGCCGACAACATCATCGAACTGGCCTGGGAAGCCGCCCTGACCCTGATCGAGTCCCAGCGCGAGTCCTATCTGTCATGAGCATCGTGGTGCTGCTGTCCCGCGACAGCCTGTTGCTCAAGCAACTGCAGGCCGCCTTCGCCCGCTGTGCGCCACAACTGCAGACGGTGCTGGCCGACGATCCGCGTGCCGCCCAGGCACCCATGGCCGCTTGCTGGTTTCCACCCGCCGGCAGCCTGGGGCGTTTGCCCAACCTGCAAGTGATTCATTCGGTGGCCGCGGGTATCGACCATCTGGAACACGACCCTTCGTGCCCGGACCTGCCGATCTGCCGGGTGGTGGACCCGGGGCACCGCCAGGGCATGACCGAGTACCTGCGCTGGGCGGTGATCCACTATCACCGCGGCTTCGACCGGGTGCTCGAGCAGCAGCGCGAACGGCACTGGGAGCGGCCGCTGCAACGGCCGGCGCGGCAGTTCAAGGTCGGGGTCATGGGCCTGGGCTCCCTGGGCAGCGCCATTGCCCTCGACCTGGCCGCCGCCGGCTACGACGTGCGTGGCTGGGCGCGCAGTGCCAAGAGCCTGGCGGGGGTGCGGACCTTCGTCGGGCCGGGGCAACTGGAGCCCTTTCTCGATGAAGTGGAACTGCTGATCAACCTGTTGCCGCTGACTGCCGAAACCCGCGGCATTCTCGGGCGAGACAGCTTTGCCCGGCTGGCCCGCGGCGCAGCGCTGGTCAATGTCGGGCGGGGTGGCCACCTCAACCTCGACGACTTGCGCCAGGCCCTGGCCAGCGGCCAACTGCGCGGCGCCTTGCTCGACGTGTTCGAGCAGGAACCGCTGCCGGCCGATGATCCGCTGTGGACCATGCCCGGGGTCACCATTACCCCGCACATGGCGTCGGCGGCCTCCCACGATTGCATCGCCGAGCAGGTGGCGGACAACCTGCGGCGCCTGCAAGCTGGCGAGCCGCTGTTGAACGAGGTAGACAGGGCCCAGGGTTACTGAGCGCCCAGGCAGGCCTGCAAGGCTTCGATAAAGACCGTCTCGGCGCGGCTCATGCGCTGTTCGCGGTTCCACAGCAGATGGATGTCGACGTCGGCGATGCCGTCGTGGGGCGGCAGGCGCCACAGCAGCCCGGCTTCGACGTCGGCCGCCACCACATGCTCGGGCAGGCAGCCGATGCCGTAGCCGGCGATTACCAGACGCCGCACTTCCTCCAGGCTTGGCGACGAGGCGACGATGCGCCCGCTGAAACCCTGCTGGTCGCGAAAGATGGTCAGCGGCGAGAGCATGCCGCCGATCTGGTCACTGGTGAAACTGACGAAATTCTCCCGCTGCAAATCACCCTCGGCCACCTTCTGCTGGCCGAACAGGGCATGGTGCTTGCCGCAGAAAAACGCATAGCGCTGGCGCAGGAACAGCCGCTGTTCCAGGCGCGGCTGGGGCCGGCGGTTGAGGCTCAGGCCGAGGGTCGCGGTTTTTTCCTGCAGGGCGCTGACGATGTCCGAGCTGCGCATCACCTCGATCTCCAGGTCGACCCGCGGATGCTGGCGATGGAAGTCGGCGAGGAAGTCATCGAAACGCTCGGAAAAGATCCGGCTGATCATCAGCAAGCGCACCTTGCCGATTACCTCGTCGGCCGGCTGCTCCAGCACGCCGCTGACCTGGGACATCTGCCCGTAGATCTCGCCGGCCAGGTGGAAGATCTGCTCGCCGATTTCGGTCAGGGCAAAACGTGGCCCGCGCCGGGCAATCAACTGGCGGCCCAATTGTTCCTCCAGGCGCTTGAGGGCCTGGCTCACCGCTGGCTGGGTCAGGTGCAGGCGGGCGGCCGCGCGGCTGATGCTCAGCTCCTGGCCGATCACCCGAAAGGTGCGCAGCAGGTTCCAGTCCAGGCGGTCGTTGAGCAGGCGGTCGGGCAGGCGATTGGACATGGTGCAGGGCTCTGGGTCGAAGGATAGGGCTGATAATAAGCAGAGGTAATAATCAGCATAATAAATAGAAAATTGACTAATTATAGGCCCGCGACGATAAATCCCTCCCAGACAGGCGCCGCCAGAGTGCCTCTGCGTTCCCGTTCTCTCCTGCCAGAAAAATAATCAAAGGAGCACGATCCATGAAGCCTTCCGCTTCGCCCCAGCCGCGCCGTGCGGCGGCGGCCGCCTTTATCGGCACCATGATCGAGTGGTACGACTTCTACATCTACGCCACCGCCGCGGCGCTGGTGTTCGGCGCCTTGTTCTTCCCCTCCGACGACAAACTGTTCAGCACCATGGCGGCCTTCGGCACCTTCGCCGTGGGCTTCTTCGCCCGGCCCTTGGGCGGCATCGTGTTCGGCCATATCGGCGATCGCATCGGGCGCAAGAAATCCCTGGTGATCACCCTGCTGATGATGGGCGTGGTCACGGTGTGCATCGGCTTGCTGCCGACTTATGCACAGATCGGCGCGACGGCGCCGGTGCTGCTGATCCTGCTGCGCATCGTCCAGGGCATCGCTGTCGGTGGCGAGTGGGGCGGGGCGGTGTTGATGGCCGGCGAGCATGCGCCCAAGGGCCGGCGTAACTTCTTCGCCTCCTTCGCCCAGCTGGGCAGTCCTGCCGGGTTGATCCTGTCGCTGCTGGCTTTCAGCGCGGTCACCCGCCTGCCCGAAGAAGACCTGATGAGCTGGGGCTGGCGCCTGCCGTTCCTTGCCAGTGCGCTGTTGCTGGTGGTGGGCCTGGCGATTCGCCTGGGGGTCAATGAGTCGCCGGAATTCCTCGCCAGCCGCGAGCAGGCACACAAGGCCCAGCGCAAGGAGCAGGCGCCGGTGATGGAAGTGCTGCAAAGCGCCTGGCGCCCGCTGCTGCTGTGCATCGGCGCCAATACCCTGGGCATCGCCGGGGTGTATTTCACCAACACCTTCATGATTGCCTACAGCACCCAGCAACTGGGGTTGCCGCGTTCGCTGATCCTGGAATGCCTGTTCGTGGTGGCAATCATCCAGTTCTGCATCCAGCCGCTGGCGGCCTGGACCGCCGAGAAGCTCGGCGCCACGCGTTTCCTGTGCCTGGCGTCGTTGCTGGCCATGGCGTCGCCGTACCCGATGTTCGTGCTGGTGAGCAGCGGCCAGGCGCCGCTGATCATCCTCGGCATCGCCCTGGCGGTGGTGTGCATGGCGTCCTTCTATGCGGTGATCGCCGGCTACGTCAGCGGCATGTTCGAGACCCGCGTGCGCTACACCGCGATCTCCCTGGCCTATCAGGTCTGCGGCGCCGTGGCCGGTGGCCTGACGCCGCTGATCGGCACCTGGCTGGCCCACCAGTTCGCCGGCCAGTGGTGGCCGATGGCGCTGTTCTACAGCCTGATCGCGACCATCTCGCTGCTCTGCGTGCTGGCCTTGTCTCGCCGGCATGCTGCCGCCCACCGCCTGGAAATGGCTTGAGTTTTTATCGCATCCGGAGAACCGAAGCATGTTGAAGATCAACGGCGAACGCCTGTGGGCGAGCCTGATGGCCATGGCCGAAATCGGCGCGACCGCCCGTGGCGGCAGCTGCCGCCTGGCCCTGAGCGAAGACGACAAGGCCGGGCGCGAACTGTTCGCCCGCTGGTGCCTGGAGGCCGGCATGAGCCTGAGCGTCGACCCCATTGGCAACCTGTTTGCCCGCCGTCCGGGCAGCGATCCCGATGCCGCCCCGGTGATGATGGGCAGCCACCTCGACACCCAGCCCGAAGGCGGGCGCTTCGATGGCGTGTACGGCGTGCTCGCCGGCCTGGAGGTGGTGCGCCGCCTCAACGATCTGCAAATCCAGACCCGCAAGCCGCTGGACGTGGCGGTGTGGACCAACGAGGAGGGCGCGCGTTTCACCCCGGCCATGTTCGGCTCGGCGGTGTTCACCGGGATCATGGACCTGGAGACCGCCCTGGCGGTGCGCGACGCCGGCGGCATCAGCGTCGCCGAGGCGCTACACGCCACCGGCTACGCCGGCACACGGCCGCTGGGCGGGGCGGTGGATGCCTATTTCGAGGCGCATATCGAGCAGGGGCCGATCCTCGAAGACAACGCCAAGAGCATCGGCGTGGTCAGCGGCGGCCAGGCGATCCGCTGGCTCGACGTGCAGGTCGAAGGCATGGCCGCCCACGCCGGCACCACGCCCATGCCGCTGCGCAAGGACGCGCTCTACGGCGCCGCGCAGATGATCCTGGCGATCGAAACCCTGGCCACGGATTTCGCCCCCGAGGGCCTGACCACCGTCGGCGAGCTGAGCATCGCCAAGTCCTCGCGCAACACCATTCCCGGCCTGTTGCAATTCACCGTCGATTTGCGGCACCACCGCGACAGCGCCATCGCCGCCATGGAGCAGGAGGTCCGCGCGCGGCTTGGCGCCATCGCCGAGCAACGCCAACTGAAGGTGAGCATCAGCCCGCACTGGATCAGCCCGGCCACGCCCTTCGATGCCGACTGCGTGGCGGCGGTGCAGCAGGCGGTGGACGGCCTGGGCTACGCTCAACAATCGATCGTCAGCGGCGCCGGCCATGACGCGATTCACCTGGCGCGGTTCTATCCGACGGCCATGGTCTTCATCCCTTGCGTCGGCGGCCTGAGCCACAACGAAGCCGAAGACGTCTTGCCCGAGGACGTGCGCCAGGGCACCGACGTATTGCTCAACGCCGTGCTGGCCCGCGCCGGCCAGGTTGCATAAGGAGAAGGTCATGCGCAGTTTTTTCCACCCCGAACAGCTGCTGCACCATCCGCGCAGCTATTACTCCCGCGGCCAGATGCGCACGCCCCAGGAAGTGCCCGAGCGCGCCCAGCGCCTGGTGCAGGCCGCGCACTCCCTGGGCTTTGACGTGCAGCAACCGGAGGATGCCGGCCTGGAGCCGCTGCTGGCGGTGCACGGCGCGGCGTACCTGCAGTTCCTCAAGGGAGCCCACCAGCGCTGGAAGGAAATTCCCGAAGACTGGGGCGAGGAGGTGATGTCGAACATCTTCGTCCGCGAACCCAACGCCCTGCGCGGCATCCTCGCCCAGGCCGCACGTTACCTGGCCGATGGCAGCTGCCCGGTGGGCGAACTGACCTGGCGTTCGGCCTACTGGTCGGCGCAAAGCGCGATTGCCGGCGCCCGGGCCCTGCTCGACGGCGAACCGGCGGCCTACGCCCTGTGCCGCCCGCCGGGCCACCACGCCCGGGCCGAAGCCGCCGGCGGCTTCTGCTACCTGAACAACGCGGCGATCGCCGCCCAGGTGCTGCGCGAGAAGTTCGCCCGGGTCGCGGTGCTGGACACCGACATGCACCACGGCCAGGGCATCCAGGAAATCTTCTACGAGCGCGACGACGTGCTGTACGTCTCGGTGCACGGCGACCCGACCAACTTCTACCCGGGCGTCGCCGGCTTCGCCGACGAGCGCGGCAGCGGCGCGGGGCTGGGCTACAACCTCAACCTGCCCATGGCCCACGGCGCCAGCGAAGCCGATTTCCTCGCCCAACTGGAAACCGCCCTGGCGGCGGTAAAGACCTTCGACGCGCAAGTGCTGGTGCTGTCCCTGGGCTTTGACATCTACGAACTCGACCCACAAAGCAAAGTCGCGGTAACCCGCGCCGGCTTCGCCCGCCTCGGCGAACGCATCCGCAGCCTCGGCCTGCCGTGTTTGATCGTGCAGGAAGGCGGCTACCACCTGGAAAGCCTGGAAGACAACGCACGGGCATTCTTTGCCGAGGCTGGGGCCTGGAAACTCTGATTGCGGTGGTTGTCAGATCGCTTCGCGGGCAAGCCTCGCTCCTACAGACAGTGGTGCTTCTGTAGGAGCGAGGCTTGCCCGCGATGAACGTTAACGATAACGCGCCACCCCTGAACGCCCCTCATAGCAAAGCCCCGAATCAAAAGATCCAGGGGCTTTTTTAGCGCCTGCAACAGGCTGCCGCAGAGGACGGCGGGAGGGGAGGCTCAAGCGCTTAGGGACGGCCCTTGCATCGCCTTGCCCCGGGCAACATCCAGCAACGCCACACCATCGCTCAGCAGCAGCGAGGCGAGCATTCAGACACTGGATGGTGGGCCAGTCATTCGCTGAAAAAACTGACGTCTTCTTCCAATTCTTTCCAGAAGGTTTAGGACGTTTCCTAGATCAATGCCGTGGGTGACTTGCTAGCCTGGCTCGGCTGTTCAGCTTGGCCGAATCTGGATGTAACCAGGCCAAAAACGAGTTGCGCTGACATCAAGTCCGCGCACCAGAGCTCGCTCGCTATGTCGCAGTCCAAAGGAACAAAGGATGTTCAACAGAGCCAATGAAACTCACTTCAGCCTGAGCATTGAAGGCGTCCAAAGCGACTTGCAAGTAGTCTCTTTCAAGGGGACCGAAGGCATCAGCCAGCCGTTCCGTTTCGATCTGGAACTGGTCAGCGAGAACCCCGACCTGGACCTGGAAACGCTGCTGCACAAGCAGGCGTTCCTGGCCTTCGACCCGGCTGCTTTGAACGGCGAGGGCAGCGGCATCCACGGCCAGATCTACCGCGTGGCCCAGGGCGATGCCGGCAAGCGGCTGACCCGCTACAAGGTGTCGCTGGTGCCGCAGCTGGCCTACCTCGAACACCGCACCAACCAGCGCATCTACCAGCAGCTGTCGGCGCCGAAGATCATCGCCCTGATCCTCGAAGAGCACGGCATCCAGGGCAACGCCTACCAGTTCCAGCTCGGCACGCCGTGCCCGGACCGCGACTACTGCGTGCAGTACGACGAAACCGACCTGCACTTCATCCAGCGCCTGTGCGAAGAGGAAGGCCTGCATTACCACTTCCAGCACAGCCCGCAAGGCCACCTGCTGGTGTTTGGTGATGACCAGACCGTGTTCCCCAAACTTGGCCAGCCCACCGCCTATATCCAGGGCAGCGGCATGGTCGCCGACGAGCCGGTGATCAAGGGCTTCAACCTGCGCCTGGAAACCCGCACCCGCCGCACCACCCGCCGCGACTACGACTTCGAGAAGCCGCGCCTGCAGCTGGAAGCGGCCTATAAACCCGAGGCTGAAAGCGCAGAGCCGGACCTGGAAGACTACGACTACCCGGGCCGCTTCACCGACCGTGCGCGCGGCAAATTCCTCAGCCAGCGTGCCCTCGAACGCCACCGCGCCGACTACCAGCAGGCCGAAGGCTGGGGCGACCAGACACGACTGGTCAGCGGGCATTTCCTGGAACTGTCCGAGCACCCGCGCAGCGAGTGGAACGACCTCTGGCTGTTGACCCATATCGTCCACCAAGGCAAGCAGCCACAGGTGCTGGAAGAGTCGGTGACCAGCGACACCACCGACGCCTCCAGTGACAACAAGGACGGCTTCCACCAGGGCTACCGCAATCGCTTCCTCGCCACACCGTGGGATGTTTTCTACCGTCCACCCCTGAAGCATCCGAAGCCTCGCGTGCTGGGTAGCCAAACGGCCAAAGTCACCGGTCCCCAAGGCGAAGAAATCCACTGCGACCAGTACGGTCGGGTCAAGGTGCAATTCCATTGGGACCGCGAGGGGCAGAGCGATGATAAGACCAGCTGTTGGTTACGCGTCTCTTCCGGCTGGGCCGGTGCTCACTACGGCGGCATTGCCATTCCTCGCGTTGGCATGGAAGTGCTGGTGACCTTCCTCGAGGGCGACCCCGATCAACCGCTGATCACCGGCTGCCTGTATCACAAGGAAAACCAGGTCCCCTATGACTTGCCCGCCAACAAGACTCGCAGCACCTTCAAGACCCTCAGTTCTCCAGGCGGCGGTGGCTGCAACGAACTGCGCATCGAAGACAAAAAAGGCGCCGAGCAGATCTTTATCCACGCCCAGCGCGACTGGGACGAGAACATCGAACACGACCAGAAAATCCGCATCGGCCACGAACGCCACGACACGGTGGAGAAGAACACCTACACCGAACTCAAGGCCGAAGAACACCGCACCACCCACGCCGACCGCAAAGTCGAAGTCAAAGCCGACGATCATTTAATTGTTGGCCAGGACCAGCACATCAAACTCGGCACGGCTCAACTGATTCAGGCCGGTCAGGAAATCCATCTCAAGGCTGGACAAAAAATGGTGCTCGAAGCCGGAGCAGAGCTCACGCTGAAAGCGGGAGGCAGCTTTATCAAGCTGGATGCTGGTGGCGTTACCGTGGTGGGGCCGCAGGTGAGGATCAATTCGGGAGGGGCGCCGGGCCAAGGTACCGAGAATGCAGCGTTATTACCCATCATTCCGCTACCCGCTGACAGGGACAACGCGGGCGAGCTTCTGGAACCTGCGGTCTCGCAACCCGCCCCGGATGTCATACACAAACTGAGCGCGATCGTGAGCCCGTTACCGGGACTTCCAGGATACGAGGATGAGCCGTATACCCTGTTTGCCGATGGCGCGGCTATTCAGGAGGGCCTGACCGGGGCCGATGGCGTGATCACATTCGAGCACGTCCCTGGCACTCAAGCCTATGCGGTAGAACTGGTGAATGGTCATCGCTTCGAGATTGAGCCAAAAGAAGACAGCAGCCAATCCGGTTCACCCAATCAGCAACTGGCACGCCAAGGTTATCGCGACTATCACGCCCAGGCCGATCAGCTCGAACCCTTGGGTTCAACAGATGATTACCGCGCCGCTACCTTGAGTCCGGCAAGCAAGCCGAAGATCCATTGAGTGCAGGAAGCCATCGAATGACAACGGATTACAGCAAGGAAGTTATCCAGCTAACGCCTAAAGCCCACAAGTCCACGGCCTTGACCATGGACTGGTTCGCCAGAAAAGCGCTTTACCCGCCGCGAGCCGGTATACAAGTCACCCCGCTGATCAACGGTGAGCACGCATTCGGCGCTGTATACGATGCCATTCGGGGCGCGCAAAAGAGCATCGAAATCATCAGTTGGGGATTTGACCCAGCGATGCGTTTCAAGCCCGACAGTGATCGAATCGGTGAACTGCTGGATGTTCAAGGTCGACACGGCGTCAAGACGCGTGTGTTGATCTGGAAAAACCCGCTGGCCAACTTTGTTGAAAACACCATCATCGGTGATGGCCTCGCGGGTTCGGGAGGCACCGCAATGGGATCGGGCGTGGCCCGAGCAAGCGCAGCCTCCGATAAGGACCTCAAGTACCGTCAGACGTTGGAGTTTCAGCGCACTTATTATCAGGATGAACTGGCCAAGTTGTATGCGGCTCAACGGCAGGTTGACGGTGCAGGCAAGCGCCCTCAGCCGCCCAATCCCGCGCGTGAACGTGAGTTGCAGGCCATGCTGGCTGACATCGAAGCTCAGCTGAATGGGGAGGGCGGCTACAACACGCTCAAAGGCTCGGGTGGGCCCAAATATTCCCCCCAGGATGAGCAGTACACCCGGGAGTGGTTTAACCGCCTGCACGATGGGCGGATGCAGAACGTCGAGTTTCGCACCCGCGATTTCTCCACCGAAGTTCCGCTCAACGCGATCATGCGCGGACCTCAAATGGCCAGGGAAAAGGGGCGTCTGGCGACGCTCTATCGACTGATAAAAGGCGAAGCGCCCGACGTCAACTTTGCGCACATGCTGGCGCTGACGTTCTTTGCCAGCCACCACCAGAAGATGGTGCTGGTGGACTATGAAGACACCGCGAATGCGGTCGGCTTCGTCATGGGGCACAACATGCATCGCAATTACTGGGATACCAGCGCGCACCTGTATGACGACAAAGCCGCCCGGCGCAGCCCGGGCTTCGGCCCATGGCAGGACTTGTCGATGAAAGTGCAAGGGCCTGTGCTGCATGACCTGAACCACAACTTCAGCACTGCCTGGGATCGGGAAACCTTTTGGATCAAGAAATGGTTTACCGATGGCCTGCGCGATCAGCGCGAGGCTATCAAGCCAGACAATTTCAAAGCCGCTGGCTCGACCATGGCACAGATTTGCCGCACCCAGCCGCAAGAAGGGGCGGAAACCTCGATTCTGGAGCTCTACCACAAAGCGTTAGGCAACGTGCGCAACTACGCCTATTTTGAAAACCAGTACTTCCGCTACCCGGCGTTTGCCAAACAGTTACGCGAGCTGGCGGCCGCTTATATCGCCAAAGGCAGAGACAAGGACTTGTACGTGTTCGTAGTCACCAACAACCCAAACAAAAGGGGTTTTTCCAGCACCACCTACGCCACCTTGCAGGAACTCGGGCAGGAGCAACTGATGCCCCAGGCCCAGCGTACGCTGACGGAAGATATGCTGCGAAAGCGCAGCCAGTTGGCGTATCTGGAGGCCAACCCACACACCGACCCCTACGTGCAGCGCGCTCAACTCAACCGAGCCGAGATACTCAAACGCGAGATCACCGAGCTGGAAAAAAAGGGCGTTACCCCTGAGGTCGAACAGCGCCTGGGCGGTCTCAAGGCAAAAGATATTCCTGAACTCGGCAAGCCAAAATCGAATGACAGCGAAGATCCCAAACCCTACACCCTCAAGGACATACCCGGTCTCAAAGTCGTCATCGCCACCCTGACTGCCTGCACGCCGGAACCCGGAAGCACTTTATCCGAGGGGCAACAGGCCTACTTCCGGGATATCTACGTGCACTCCAAATTGTTGGTGGTGGACGACGTCTTCAGCTTGCTCAGCTCCGCGAACATCAACGCCCGCAGCCTGCATACCGACTCTGAACTGGGCCTCGCTGCGCCGGATGCCGAGCTGGCCAAGCATTGGCGGGAGGAGTTGTGGAAGTTGCATGCAGGTAAGTCATTTGATGATGACCAAAAACGTTGTAATGCGGCTAAAAACTTCAAAACATGGAATGAAGTAATGGATAAAAACTGGAAAAATAAAAACAAAAATGAACCGTTAATTGCCCACTTGACTCGTTTCTGGGATGTGGAGACGCCTTATGCCAAAGCCATTGATTAAAGCCCTCTCTTTTTGTGCCATTACTTCTTTATTGTTATTGAGTGGAGTTTCGGCCATGGCCTATCCAACCTTTACCTGTGCCTACGAAAAAGACCACAACCCACCACTGGATGCCGAGGCAGATGGTTGGTTTCAACAGGCTCGCGCTCTAGAGAAAGTGCGTGGTGTCAAAGACTGGCGAACTATCGTCGGGCTCTACGAAAAAGCCATCGCCAAAAATCACTGGAAGGCGATGCATAACCTGGCGGGACTCTATCGCACGGGTTGGCCAGGACAACCAGGTGTTGAACAAGACACCAGCAAGATGCTCGATCTTTATGAACGCATGGTCAAACTCAAGGTGCCGTTGGGTTATTACAACTGGGCCGTGGTTGTCGAGAACGGGCAAGGCGTTTTGAAGTCAGACCGGATGGCCAGTTCATATATGTTTCAAGCGGCACAATTGGGTAGTCCTTTGGCACAAGTTCAAATCGGAAATTACTTGTCATTCGCGTTGCCACGAGACAAACAGGACGATCAAATGGCCGAGCCCTATTTTCGATGTGCTGGTGCTCAAGACTCGCCGGATGCAATTGTCGAAACGGCTGCATTCTATGAGATATCAAAAAAAAATAAGCCTCGAGCACTGTTCTATTATCAACGTGCCGCATCGTTGGGTAGCTCCACAGGGCTAAGTAATTTAGAAGGGGCTTTCGACGCTGCGCCAAGACCGATATATAACTTTGGATATCAGCCAGACCCAAAGCTTCATGAGTTATATGCCAACTTGTCGAAGCAACTAGATGCTAATCCTAATTTGCGCTTCCCTAATTTGATGAAGGATCACCCACTACCCCCCCATCCCAAGCAAGGCTTTGATGCAGAGCACCCAGATCGCAGGCCAGAGATATGAGTTATCTTATTTGCCAAGAAAAACGTCGGTGCATACCAGGGCAATTGATTAAAACAATGGCTTTTTGTGCTGTCGGCATGTGCGGTGTATTCAATGGCACTCCGGTTATGGCCTATCCAACCTTTACCTGTGCCTACGAAAAAGACCACAACCCACCGCTGGATGCCGAGGCAGATGGTTGGTTTCAACAGGCTCGCGCTCTAGAGAAAGT
The DNA here is from genome assembly GCF_003184125.1 of Pseudomonas sp. RW409. Lineage (NCBI taxonomy): Bacteria > Pseudomonadati > Pseudomonadota > Gammaproteobacteria > Pseudomonadales > Pseudomonadaceae > Pseudomonas > Pseudomonas sp. RW409. The sequence continues at coordinate 346,363 of NZ_QHHP01000002.1, forward strand.
GCGTGGAGTGAAAGACTGGCGAACCATCGTTGGACTCTATGAAAAAGCCATCGCTAAAGATCATTGGAAGGCGATGCATAACCTGGCGGGACTCTATCGTACAGGATGGCCAGGACAGCCAGGGGTAGAGCAAGATACCAGCAAGATGCTCGATCTTTATGAACGTATGGTCAAACTCAAAGTACCGTTGGGTTATTACAACTGGGCCGTGACTGTCGAAAATGGACGAGGCGTATTGAAGTCAGACCGGATGGCCAGTTCCTATCTGTTCCAGGCGGCGCAATTGGGTAGTCCTTTGGCACAAGTTCAAATTGGTCAATACTTCGCCTTTGCTCTCCCTAGGGATAAGCAGGACGATGATATGGCTGAGCGCTATTACCTATGTGCGGGGGCTCAGGACAATCCCGATGCCATAGAGAAAACCGCAAGCTTTTATGACACCGCTAAAGAAAACAAACCAAGATCTCTATTCTATTATCAACGTGCCGCATCACTAGGCAGCTTCACTGGCTTAAGTGCTCTACAAGGGGCGTTCGATCTGCAAGTGGACCCATTATATGATTTTGGCTACCGTCCCGATGCAAAGCTTCATGAGTTGTATGCAAAACTGTTGAAAGAGCTAGATGCCAATCCTAATTTGCGATTTCCTAATCTGATGAAAGACCATCCTCTACCCGCCCACCCCAAACAAGGCTATGACGCAGAGCACCCGGATCGCAGACCGGAAATTTGAATGACTGCATTCACTCCAGTAGCGGCGATCTAATGAAATACGCCACATGAAGAACGACCTCATTTAAGTACACAGTTGCCGTATCACATTTTTTTTCATGTATTTTTTCGATCTAGATAAGGAATGAAAATGCTGTTGCTTAGTTGCAAGCCAGGCGAGACCTTCAAACTCGGTGAGGAGATAGTGGTCAGCGTGATGGATATTCAGGGCAAACATGTTCGTTTGGGACTCGTGGCGCCTAAAAAAATTGCGATACATCGCCATGAGCATTACCAAAAATATCAGGGTCGGAAAAGATAGTGCAGTAATCATGACGGGGCTTGCGCGGTGGTCACGCTGGGTGTTGTTTAGCTTCAAGGATCGCGGTGGCTGTTAGATTGCTTCGAGGGCAATCGAGCGTCGACCGGCCGCTCCTACAGTATGGGGAGGGATGATTATCCTGGTGCCTATGCCCCCCCTGTAGGAGCGAGCTTGCTCGCGAAAAAAACTATGAGTTGTCACAGTCGGCAGCCATTCACTGAGCGGCGAGCACCGCAGATTGCAGATTGCCGAACGCCCCAACTTGTGCGAAAACCGCACAGATTCTGTGCTGCCTACACTGTGTTCGAGCTTGAGGTATTTCCCTAGCATTTCCTCATTCACTCAACCGAAGAAGGAAATACCCATGCAACGTTTTACCCGTCGTTTCCTCGCCGCTTGTGCATTTTCCGGCATTGTTGCCAGTACCGGTGCCCTGGCTGAAGGCCATCCGACCATTCGCGCCATGTCGGGCGCTACACCGGTCAGCGAGTTGCCTGCCGGCAAGTCCGCGCTGTTGGTGATCGACTTCCAGAACGAGTACTTCACTGGCCGGATGCCGATCCCCGATGGCGCCAAGGCCCTGGCCAATACCCGTGAGCTGATCAAGTTTGCCGATAGCCACAAGATGCCGGTCTATCACGTCCAGCACATTGCACCGGCCGGTTCCGCGGTGTTCGCCATCGATGGCGAAACCGTGAAGTTCCACCCGGACATGCAGCCGCGGGCCAAGGACACGGTTGTGCAGAAAAGCACCGTCAGCGTTTTCGCCAGTACCGATCTGGATAAGCGCCTGAAGAGCGCCGGCATCGAGAACCTGATCATCTCCGGCCTCATGACCCACGCCTGTGTCGCCGGTGCCGCTCGTGACGCCGCGCCCCTGGGCTACAAGGTCATAGTCGCCTCCGATGCATCGGCCACTCGCGACATCACCCGGGTCAACGGTGACAAGGTCGACAAGGACGCCTTGCACAAGGCCGCGCTGGCCGAGGTCGAGGACACCTTCGGTGACGTGATGACCACTGCCCAGATCCTCAAATTGCCGGTGCGTTAAGTCGATATGAATCAGATGCTCGCCATGCGTGTGTTCCGCTGCATCGTCGAAGCCCAGGGGTTTTCAGCCGCTGCCGAGCGGCTGGATACCACTCACTCCTCGGTGTCGCGACATTTGCAGCAACTGGAGTCCACGCTCGGCGTGCGTCTGATCAATCGCAATACCCGGCGCATGAGCCTCACCGCGGCGGGCGAGCGTTATTACACGGCCTGCGTGGACATCCTGGATCGCGTCGATGCCGCGTCCCAGGCTGTCGCTCTGGAGCAGGAACGCCCCTCCGGGCTGCTGCGCATCAGCGCACCGCTGGTGGTCGGTACCCTGGAACTGGCCCATTGGTTGCCGGCATTCCAGCAGCGGTATCCGGATATCCAGGTCGATCTGTCCTGCTCGGACCCCTTTGTCGATCTGGTGGCCGATGGCTTCGATGTGGCCATCCGCATCTGCGGTCCCTTGGCCGACAGCAGCCTGGTCGCGCGTTTGCTCACGGTCTCGCCCATGGTGATGGTCGCGTCATCGGCTTACGTCTTCAGGTGCGGCCTGCCACGCAGCGTCGCCGAACTCAGCGAGCATCGGCTGCTGACCTTTGCCTCGGCCACGCAGTGGTCGCTGGAGAGTGAAAAGGGTGAGCCGGTTGCCGTGACTGCCGACAGTAGTTTTCACACCGATACCATCACCGCGCTGCACGCCTGTGCCTTGGCCGGCGGGGGCATTGCGGCCTTTACCTTGGCCACCGTGCAGGACGATCTGCTGGCCGGACGGCTGGTGCGGATTCTTCCCGAGTTCACCCTCGGCGTGCGCCATTACTACGCGCTGTACCCCCATGCCCGGAACCTGCCCGCCAAGGTCCGGGCCTTCGTCGATTTCATGGCTGAGTATTACCGGCCCACGTCGTGATCCTGGGGTTGTCAGGCTCCTCTCTGCTTACTCATTGAACTCAGTCCCTGACGTATACGCCTGATGCTTGGGAAATTTCCTACAAACCTCTGGGAACGTCCCTGCTCATCACTCCGCCGTCAGCCCGCAAAATGCCTCTCCCTGGCTCCCTGGTCGTGGCAAACGAACGATGATCTCACTGCGTATTCTGGTTTTGGAAAAGCACTCGGTTCAGCGCAGCGCGGTGGTCGCTGCGCTACAGCAACTGGGGGTTTTCGATATTGTGCAGGCCAGCAGTGGCGAGCAGGCGTTGGCCTTGATGCAGAGGCAGGGCAGGGTGGATGTCGCCCTGTGCGACCTGGCCCACAAGGGCATGGACTGCCTGGACTTTCTCAACTGCGCGGGCCAGCTGTCGATGGTCCGGGCGGTGATTCTCTACTGTGATTTCCAACCGCAGTTGCGCCGGGCCATCGAGCAGATGGCGTCGTTTTCCGGCCTTGAACTGCTGGGCACCCTGAGCACGCCGATCCAAGCCAAGGCCCTGCAAAAGATCCTCCAGCGTTACCAGCGCCAATGCCTGGTCACGGCCTCGACGCCTTCGCCAGCCACAACCTTGCCCAACGAAGAAGACATTCGCCGCGGCCTGGCCCTGGGCGAGTTCCGGGCGTTCTTCCAGCCCAAGTTCTTTTTGGCCAATGGCCAGGTGGCCGGGGCCGAGGTCCTGGCGCGCTGGCAACACCCGTCGAAGGGCTTGCTGCTGCCCAGGGACTTCCTCGCCGCCGTGCTGGCCTACGACCTGATCGACGAGATGTTCAAGCAGTTGCTGGAGCAGGGCCTGAGCCTGCTGGGCATGTTGCAGCGCGATCGGCGACCGCTGGAAATGTCGTTCAACCTGCATGCTTCGCAATTGCAGGATCCGGGGCTGACCGACCATATCCGCCAGGCATTGAAGCGCCATGGCGTAGCCGCCGCGAACCTGACCTTCGAACTGGCGGAGAACGGCCTACTGGAGATCCAGCCGCGGACCCAGGAAAGCCTGTTGCGCTTGCGCGTCATGGGCTGCGGGCTGTCGATCGACGATTTTGCCGTCGGCTTTTCCTCGCTGAAGCTGCTCTGCCAGTTGCCCTTCACCGAGATCAAGCTGGACGGCGAGTTTGTCCGCAGCATCCACGAACCGCGCAGCAAAGCAGTGATCGCCAGCACCGTGGCGTTGGCCCGCGCGCTGAACATGGCGCTGGTGATCGAAGGGGTCAGCAAGCAGCAGGAATGCCATGCGCTGATCAACATGGGGTGTGAACTGGGACAAGGTTTTTACTATGCCCAGCCAATGTCGTCCCATGAGCTGCTAACGTGGCTGCAGGCTCCATTCATCGCTGGGCAGGAAGAGACTTAGCCTGCGTTTCGCGCCAGGAAAAACACATGGCGCATCGCGTGGCAAAAGCTCGGATATGCTAAAAACCGTAGACCGGTACCCGGCATTTTCTGTATACCGCCGTGATCTCTTCCCGACTCAGTTCCGTTACTCCTTTTTCCAGAGGCTCCTATGCTGAAAGCCGTGATTGTGGACGATCACCCGTTCATTCGTTCGACCGTAAGAATGATCCTCAAGCAAGAGCAGTACGAGATCGTGGCGGAGACCGACAACGGTGCCTCGGCCGTCCAGCTGACCCGTGAACATCAGCCGAACCTGGTGCTGCTGGATATCTCCATGCCCGGTGTCGACGGCCTGGATGCCCTCAGCCGCATCTCGGCGTTGAAGCTGCCGGTCAAGGTGCTGGTGCTGACCTCCCTGTCCCCGGTGTTCTTTTCCATGCGCTGCATGCGCGCCGGGGCCGCCGGCTACGTGTCCAAGGCCGATGACCTGGACGAACTGGTGAAGGCCATCAACGCCATCAAGTCCGGCTACACCTTCTTCCCGGACCTGACCCTGAACTCGGTCCGCCGAACGGATGTGGATGCCTCGGAGCAGGCCTTGATCGAGAGCCTGTCCGACAGGGAACTGTCGATCCTCCAGCAGCTTGCCAAAGGCCTGAGCAACAAGCAGATCGGCGACGACATGCTGCTCAGCAACAAGACCATCAGCACCTACAAGGCCCGGCTGATCGAGAAGCTCAATGTCAGCTCGCTGGTGCATCTGTCGGAACTGGCCAAACGTAACAACCTGATCTGATGAAAAATCCACTGCGCCTGTACCTGTGCCTGACCCTGTTTCTGTTGCCGCCGGTATTCGCAGGCGCGCAGGCCTTTGCCGCTACCGAGCCCGAGGCGGAGGCCTTGCAATTACTCGGGCGTTCCACGCTGGGCGAGCACCAGGTCGAGCTGGCCGCGGCGGACTGGAGCTGGCTGCGCAAAAAGGCAACCCTGTACCTCGGGGTGTCGGCGCCGGATTACCCGCCCTTCGACGTCACCGGCAACGGTCGCGATTACGAAGGCCTGACCGCTGACTACATGGGGCTGCTGGCCCAGCTGCTGCATGTCCAGGTAGAGGTGCGCCGCTTCAATTCCCGGGCGGAGCTGATCCGTGCGTTGAAGGCGGGCGAGGTCGACCTGCTGGGCACCGCCAACGGCTTTGAAGAGACCGACCCCGAGCTGGTGATGTCGGCCGCCTATGCCGACGACCAGCCGATGATCGTCACCCGCAACGATGGCGGCGCTGCGTTGGTCGCGGATATGGCGGGGAAGAAGATCGCCATGCTGTATCACTACCTGCCGCCGCAGAGCGTCAGTCGCGCCTATCCCGACGCCGAGTTGCAGCTTTACCCTTCGACGCTGAGCGCCATCGGTGCCGTGGCTTTCGGCAAGGCCGACGCCTACCTCGGCGATGCCATCAGCGCGAATTACCTGATCGGCATGAACTACCTGAACAACGTCCAGCTCACCGACTTCTCGCGGCTGGAGGGCAGCCGCTTTGCCTTTGCCTTGTCCGCCAGCAACACCCGGCTGCTGAACATCACCAACGCCGCCATCGCGGCGATTCCCATCGGCGAGCGCATGGCCATCCTGCGCCGCTGGGGTTCCTCCGAGATGAATATCCCGGGGCAGAACCGCCTGCACCTCACACCCAAGGAGCAACGCTGGCTGGAACAGCATCCCAGGGTCACCGTAGCGGCAATGGAGAACTTCCTGCCGCTGTCGTTCTTCGACAAGAAGGGCGCCCTGCGCGGCGTCAGCGCCGACGTGCTGGCCAAGGTCAGCCTGCGTACCGGCCTGAAGTTCGACGTGGTACGCGGCACCTCCATGGCCCGGCAGATCGACAACCTGCATGCCGGCAAGGTCCACCTGCTGGCGGCCCTGACCCCGAGCGCCGAGCGCGAAGGGCAGATGCGCTTCACCCGGCCTTACCTGTCGACGCCCTATGTATTGATCAACCGCGGCGAACCCGGCAGCCCGGCGACCCTGGACGAGATGGCCGGCAAACGCCTGGCGATCATTCGCGGCATGTTCCTCACCGACTACATCGCCAGCCACTTTCCGCAAATCCAGATCGTCTATGCGGACAACGCCGCCCAGGTCATGGCGATGGTCGCCAAGGGCGAGGTCGATGCCGGCGCCAACTCCCTGCTCAGCGCCCGCTACATGATTTCCCGGCAGTATCGGGACCGCCTGCACATCACCAGCACCGTGGGCATCGAACCCGCGCGGTTTGCCTTCGTCACCAACCGTGGCGACCTGGAGCTGTACGCCATCCTGGAAAAAGCCCTGCTGAGCATCTCGCCGGAAGAAATGGCCGAGATCACCGGGCGCTGGCGCAGTGAAGTGGTGATCGACGACACCTTCTGGCTGCGCAATCGGGGCGCGATCGTCCAGGGCTTCTTTATCGCCGGTGTCTTGCTGCTGTTGGCGTTTCTCTGGATCGCCTACCTGCGCCGCTTGATCCACCGCCGCGAAGTGGCCGAGCGGGCCCTCAACAACCAATTGGAATTCAAGCGGGTGCTGATCGACGGCACGCCGCATCCGATCTACGTGCGCGACCTCGAGGGGCGCCTGGTGATCTGCAACGCCAGCTATCTCGAAGTCTTTGGCCTGGGCAGCGAAGAGGTGCTGGGTAAGCGCGTCACCGAAGGCATCTTTGCCGACAGTAAAGAAGCCGCGGCCTACCACGATGAATACCTGCAGGTGCTGCGCGACGGTGTGCCGAAAATACAGGACCGCGAACTGCTGCTGCCGGATGGACGCCGGCTGACGATCTATCACTGGATGCTGCCGTACAGGGACAGCGAAGGGGCCGTCATCGGCATGATCGCCGGCTGGATCGATGTCAGCGAGCGCGAGCGACTGCTGGGCATGGTCCAGGAAGCCAACCGGGCCAAGACCACCTTCCTGGCGACCATGAGCCATGAAATCCGCACGCCGCTGAACGCGGTGATCGGCATGCTCGAACTGGCCCTGAAAAAGTCCGACCAGGGTGTGCTCGACCGCTTTGCCATCGAGGTCGCGTCGGGGGCCGCCCACGGCCTGCTGGACCTGATCGGCGACATCCTCGACATCGCGCGGATCGAGTCCGGCAAGCTGTCGCTGACCCCGGGCCGGGCCAACCTCCGGGAACTGGTCCGGTCGGTGGCGCGGATCTTCGAGGGCCTGGCGGAGCAGAAACACCTGAGGCTGGAGCTGGCGCTGGATGCCCGCGCCGATTGCGATGTGTCGATCGATCCGCTGCGCTTCAAGCAGGTCATTTCCAACCTGGTCAGCAACGCCATCAAGTTCACCGCCGAAGGCGAGGTGCGCCTGCTCCTGGAGGTGCTGGCCGATAGCCCGGGCGAGCCGCTGTCGATCCGCCTGCGGGTGGAAGACACGGGCCAGGGCATCTCCAGCGAAGACCAGCAGCGCCTGTTCAGCCCCTTCACCCAGGCCAGCAACAACAACCAGTCCGGCCGCAGCGGTTCGGGCCTGGGCCTGGCCATCAGCCGCACCCTGTGCGAAATGATGGGCGGCCAGCTGCAACTGAGCAGCGTGCTGGGGCAGGGCACCCAGGTCGAAGTGTTGCTGCAGGTGCCGGTCCTCGAACCTTTGCCCCCTGAACAACGCGCCGAGGTTGCAGAAACGCAGCAGCGGCCCCTGAAGATCCTGGTGGTCGACGACTACCCGGCCAACCGCATGTTGCTGTCCAAGCAACTGGGCTACCTCGGCCACGAAATGGTCGAGGCCCAGGACGGCGCCCATGGCTTGCGCGCCTGGCGCAAGCAGCGTTTCGACGTGGTCATCACCGACTGCAACATGCCGATCATGAACGGCTATGCCTTGTCCCGCGCCATCCGCGCCGAGGAAGCGGACCGTGGGCTGGCGCGCAGCCTGATCATCGGCTTTACCGCCAACGCACAGCCGGATGAAAAGACCCGCTGCCTGGAGGCAGGCATGGACGATTGCCTGTTCAAGCCCATCAGCCTGGAATCGCTCAAGCAGCGCCTGGACCGCTTCGAAGCGGCTGTGGTGGAGGCGCCGGCGGAGCAGGTGGCTGCGGCGCAGGCCGACGATATCGACTTCGCCTCCCTGGAAAAACTGGTGCGTGGCGATCAGGCGGCCATGCGCGAGCTGTTGAACGACCTGGCCGTCAGCAACCAGCAGGACATGGCCCGGCTGGCCGAAGACTGCTCCACCCAGGACTGGCAGGAACTCGCGGACCTGGCGCACAAGGTCAAGGGCGGCGCGCGCATCGTCAAGGCGCGGCGTTTGATCCTGGCCTGCGAGCAACTGGAGTCGGCTTGTGAAGCGAAGAGTGATGAGCATGCCCTGCGACGGGCTGGCAACGCTCTGAGAGAGGAAATGTCGGCGCTGGCGGCGGCGTTGGACAATTACACCGAGTCCTTGGCGATCCGCTAAGCCAATGTGGCCTGAGCCCCTGTTGAACGCAGGGTTCAGGCCGCCAGCTGGCTTGAAGCGGTTTTTTGAACTTGCAACCGCTACATCGGCGCCTGTCAGTGATCGAGCGATGGCGCCGAACGCTTCCTGGCTGTACTGACACACCTTTAGGCAGACGCTACTGCCGCATCGCCCCACATCAAGTTCCCCCGTTACCCTCCATCAAAGTGCCGACACTGGCTCCGCAGTCATCTTCCTGAGCCCTGATACCACCAGTATTTAATCGAACGAACGAGCATGAATGCCCAGGGTTTCGGGGGCGATTGGGGTGCGCCCGACTCCTGTTGCCAGAGCCGGGCTTCGAGTCGTCTTGATAGGGAACAGGCAGATGATGGCTGCTGGCCTCTCGACCTGCAGGTAAGGAACGCAAGAGGATTCGTTTCGCGGCAGGTGCAGGCGGTTTTGACGGACTGTTCATGCCGGGCAGTCATTGACGAACTGCTCGATAAACAAAAGCAGAACTAGCGTAGGGGGATTAGTTGTGATCAGGCACTCGGCCGATCAAGAGGGAAATACTTTTTAAACTGCATTTTATTATTGAATGCAATATGGAGAGTGCGGGCAGGAAGTTTGCTAATGAAAACAAAAAATGTGCACGCCACTTTGTGGAGTGCACATTATAAGTACAGGCAAGGAGTCAGTTGTAGGTCATGGTGAAAGTCGCCGTACCGTTCGCCTGACCGGCCGTGACATTGGGAAGGGTCTGATAATACTGGGCAATAAGCGGAATGTTGAACATACCGGCATTCGCAACTGTTCCTACCGGGATCACAGTACCAAACGCCACTGGTGCACCACTGCGTGTGATCTTTATTCCCACTCCGCTGGCGGCATTACCCGTGGCAGATGAGTTGATTGCCATCACCCCAGGTACGCCAGAACTGTCAGCGGTTGCATCAATTTTAAAATTGACCCGAGTGGCGGCGTCGCAGTCAAGAGGGATAAAGAACTGAACCGGATTCCCTTCGTGCCCTACGCCGGTAAATGTGCTGCGTTGTACATTGCCCATGGGGACATTAATAGAGGTATTGGTTACCGAGCACGCGACTGTCGAGACATTGGAACTGCTAACGTTATAGGAATATACAAAGGTCTCATTAACAATGCTGGCACGAAATCGACCGGGTATTGCTAATGCACCACTTCCCGTTGGGTGGGAAACTTTGACTAAATCAAATTGAACCCCAGCTCCCCAAGATACTCCACAATACCGCCGCCATGTCGTCGGCACATTCGCGGTACATCCACCATAGGTGTAATCTCTCGGGAAGTTTCCGCTATAACCATTCGCCCCATATGGCCTATTGGTAACTCGCAGTGCCAGGCCGGAAATTCCAGTATTAAATAATTGTTCACCATTGAGAATAAATGAGGACGTTCCTTCCGTCGACCAACGTAAAGTGAGAGGGGGGGCTGTAACGCAATGAATAAAGTTGCCTCGACTATTAAATACATTCGAGATTGTAGTGGCCACAACCGAACCAATAGGCGCATCTCGCTGAATAATAACATTCCCGAAGTTGACAGCCGAAGCGTCGGTTGCACTGCCTGACAGGAAAGTACATGTTGCTTGCGCAGCCATGGAGTACAGGCCTGGGATGAAAAATAAACCACTTAATAATATTTTATTAATGTTCATGTTGTTACCTTTGTTCTTTATGTTGCTGAATTATTGGCAAACGCTATCCAACGTCTGCACCGATGACGAAGTGTCTGCCGCTGGCAAATTGAACTTGACCAGGCACTGTTGATTCGCTCTATCGCCCCACTTGACATTCAACTGGCCTTTTTCCGGCACGCCACTCAGGTACACCTGGCCGTCCGTGCCGACGATGGCGCTGTTGTCCATGGCGTCTTCTTCCTGCACCAGCGAGGCGGTGGCGCCAAACGGCACCGGTTTGCCCAGGTGTGTCAGGGTCATCAGCACGCGGCTGCCGACGCGAGTCTTGAAGTTGGCCAGCACCACGGCGCCATTGGTGGGAATAACCGTCTGGGTGTTGGTGTCGATGTCCACATCGTCCGGCAGCGTTTCGCTGTCCAGCGCGACACGGTTCTTGCGATAGGTACTGACGTAGGGCACCACTGCGTAACCGCGCGAGTCCGTGCGCACCCCGGTGTTGTTCTGCACCTTCGCATCCGCCGCGCCCGGTGCGCGGACCAGGGCGATGGTTTCGCCTTGTTCCTGGGAGAAGGTCACGCCGTAAGGGTGGGCCACGATGCCGCCCTGGACCCCGTAGTTCACCTGCTGCGAGCTGCTGTCGTAGTTGTAGCCGGCGCGGGCCTCGCCATAGGTGCCCTTGTAGTTGGCGTTGGCACTGCCGCTGGCGCCGACGCCCTGGTTGGCATAACCCTGCTGCACGTTGTAGTTCAGGTTGTTGTCCGCCAGGGCGGTGCCGCCCACGCTCACATCCTGGGTGGTATTGCCCTTCTTGCTGGTGTTGAAGTTGTAGCGAACCCAGCTGTTAGGCAGCACTTTCTCCAGCGGCACCTGCACGTTGAAGGACAGTTGTTGATCCTTGCTGTTGCGCCCTTCGTAGACCGGGGCCTGGCTGTAGGTGTAGTCCACGCCGTAGCTGACACCGTTATAACTGACGTTGTAACCGGCGCTCAGGGTGCGTTCGTAGCCCTTCTGCCGCCAGAAGTCCTGCTGATAACCGTTGACATAGAAGTTGCCGTACTCGCCCAGCGACTGGCTGATGTTGATCTGCGCCTTGCTGCGCTTGTTATAGGTGCGGCGCCAGTCGTTGAAGTTGCCAGGGTCGATTTCATTGGCTTCCTGGAAGTCGTAGTAACCGCTGGTGGAGTAGCGGTAACCGGCCAGGGTAAAGGTGGTGCCGGTGGCCGCGATGTCCTTGGCGTATTGAATGCGATACGACTGGCCGTTATGCCGGGAGCCATCGCGCAATTCGGTCTTGGCCTGGGTCACGTCGGTGGACAGTGAACCCCAGTCGCCAAACCCGTGGCCGACCCCCAGGCTGGTGGCGGAATATTTTCCGGACGCCAGCAAGCCACCGTACAGCGTGGAGTCGTAAGGCATACCGTAGATCAGCGTGCCCTGGGCGAAGGTCGGTGTGCTGCTCTCGCTGGCGGTCGAGCGGTATTCACCCGCGGTCAGCGAGTACTTCAGGCGCCCTTCACGCAACATCACCGGCACCGCGGAGAACGGCTGGAGGGAGCGTCGTTCGGTACCGTCGGCCTCGGTAATGGTCACTTCCATGTCACCGCTGGACGAGGTGGGGTAGAGGTCGGTAATCGCGAAGGCACCGGCCGGCACATAGGTCTGGTAGATGATGTAGCCGTTCTGCCGCACGGTGACCTGGGCGTTGCTCTGGGCAATACCGCGCACCACGGGGGCAAAGCCTTTCAGGCTGTCGGGGAACATGTTGTCGTCCGACGCCAGCTGCGCGCCTCGGTACTGGACACTGGTGAACACATCGCTGGGGGTCGAACTGTCGCCCAGGGTCAATTGGCCCTTCAGCGAGTGAATGTCCCGCTGGGCATAGCTGTTGACGTTGTCCCAGTTGCTCTTGCCGTTGCTCTGGTTGTAGGTGGAGTAGTTGCGCAGCCGCCACGCCCCCAGGTTCAAGCCGCTGCGCAGGTTCAGGTAATAACTGTCATCGGTCCCCGAACGGTTGTCGCGCGAAGTGTTGGCGCCGCTGAAGTTGTAGTTCAGCAGGCCAGCCGTCAGCCCCTGGTCCCAGGTGCTGGGGTCCACATAACCACGGGCTTCGTTGGTCAGCGCCGCTTGTGGAATACTGATGTCCAGGCGTTGCTCGCCGAAGTTGAGCCGACTGCTGGCGTCCGGAATATAGTCCTGCAGCTTCGTGATGGTTTGCGTGGCCGGCAGTTGCTGCAGCGTCGGGAAGGCTTCGAGCTTGACGCCCATGTCTTTCAATTGCTGCGGCGTCAACTCGGGCTGCAACTTGCCCTCGACATCGACAAAATTGACGTCACGGTTGCTGATGCGAGTGTCGTTCAGAAAAATATCGACCCGGTAAGTACCGGGAAGCTGCCCGCCCTGGCTGGAAAACCGCTCAAGGTCGACAGACTGCTGGCCGGGGGTGTCTATTTCCAGTGCGTGAGGGTTGAAATAGTCCTCCGCCCATACCGAGGCGGGTTGCAAACTTATCCCCAGCACGAACTGGGCCGCGATCAGTGTTGCCAGGCGAGTGGGAGTGAAAGCATATGAACGGCCATTGGCCTTTGGCCGTGGCGCAGGGTTCAGATAATGTTTTTTCATGTCAATAAACTCCACTCAACTTTATGACGCGCACGCCACTCCCACTGGCTGCGGGCAGTTGATCCAGCGGTTTGATAGTTAATTAAACGAGGAGGGGTAAAGCAGACCTCTGAACTTGATCAGAGGGGGGCACTGGCATCCGCAGAAATACCACCGAAGTCATTGATCGCCTGCCAACTTACGGCACCGCTCGCACCGGCCGGAATGGTCCAGGTCAGTGAACTTTGTGGAGCCACCATGCCGGCATTGGTAATTTCGTCTTTACCCACGCTCACACGATAAAAAGAAACGTGATAAGGCGTTGGGTTATTGACCTGCAGTTGATTGCCGGATCGGCTGAACTTCAGGGATTTATAGGCATCGCTGGCCGAGCCAGACAAACCGGTCGGGCGGAAGAACAACTTGATGCGGGTTTTTACCGAAATCTGCAGTTGATTGGCGTCGGACTTTTCCGAAGCGGGAATCGACTTGATATTGACCCAGAACACCGATTCCTTGTCGTCGGGGAAGGTGCCACCGGTACGGATGATCCGCAGCACGTTTTCCTGCCCCGGATCGAGGCGAAACAGCGGCGGCGTCATGATGAAAGGGGCCTTGCGGGTACCGCCGGCCGAGGCCTCCTCGACCCAGGACTGCATCAGGTAGGGCGTGGTTTTTTCCGGGTTCATGACGGAGATGGAGGCTTCTTTTTTCGAGCCGTCATACACCACACGAGTCCCGCCCACCACCACGCCGGCCCACGAAGCCTGGGCAATACCCAAGAGACAGCCGGCGAGACAAACGGACTTGAGCCAATGCATTGATAAATGCTCCTTGAGTGGCTCCCTCATTCCCTGTTTCTTCCAGGGAAGAGGGGGCACTTTGATCAGGCAGTCAGGCCGGGCATTCAATGAATCAATGCCCGGGCTTTACGACTTAGTTGTAAATAACGGTGAAGTCGCTGACGGCGTTCGCGGAGCCGGCTACGACAGTAGCGTTGGTGGCCACGTACTTGGCAAAGAACTCGAAGGTGGTGTCAGCAGTGGTCGACAGCGCCTGGCTGGCCGATGCACCACCGACCGGGATCTGGGTGACGGCGTCTTTTTCATACAGGCCGATGCCGACACCGGTCGCTACGCCAGCGGTGTTGGTCAGGGCCAGCAGGCTGCTGTTGGCAGCGTCGGCCGGGCCGTCGAACTTGACGGTGGCGCTGGTGGCGGTTACCGGGCAGGCGGTCAGCACGATGTTGAAGCGCGACGGAGCCGCGGTAGCGCCGACAGCATTCAGTGCCGAAGAAGCGACGGTGCCCATGGTGACGGTCTGGTTGGCGGTGTTGGCAGTGACGGTGCAAGCAGCGTCGGTAATGTTGCCGGTGAAGTTGATGGTGCCGTCAGCGGCATTGGCCATGGTTGCAATTGCCGAACCAGCCAGCAGTGCAGCAGCGATCAAACTCTTCTTCATAACGGTGTTCCTTTCAGATTAAGTAGGTTCTTGCACATCGTTTGGTCAACAACACAGACACCTGACGGTTGCTTTGCAAGCTTTATATTCAGGTCGACTATCTGTGTGCATATATAGTCGGAGTCTGAACTCTCCTGGTTCTGTAGAAGAGTTGCAGCAATGTTCACAGCTTTCAAAACAGCGCCACAGAAGTAGATTCAGCAGAACGTGTAGGAAATTTCCCAAGCGCCAGGCAACGCCAGAAAAGTATTAAATGGCCAAGGGGTGTGGCGTTCGATTATCAGGGTGGTGGTAACTATTGAGTTCTATTAGTTGCCCTGCCTTTACTGGTTTTTTAAAGGCTTTCTTTATAAGCAGTTTTTACCCGGCACTTTTTACCCGGCCTTTTTATCTCCACGGCGACCCTTGGGAAATTTCATACAACAACTCAGGCCGTTGCCTCGGTTATTTCCCCGGGCAGTGACGCAAGATTGGCGTCCAGCACTTGTCGTGGGTGGGTCCAATGCCTGTTTCTACTTTGCGTGTCATCGTCCTTGAAGATCATTCGTTCCAGCGCGCCATTGCCGTGAGCATGTTGCAGCAACTGGGCTGTACGGAGGTGTTCCAGGCCGCGGACGGCGCAGAGGCGCTGGCGGTGCTGGACGAGGTCGGCCCGGTGGATATCGCCCTGTGCGACCTGCGCATGGACGGCATGGATGGCCTGGAGTTTTTGCAGGCGGTCGGCCATTCGGGGCAGGTGGGGTCGGTGATCATCAGCAGCTCGCTGTCCGCCGACTTGCGCCGCACGGTGCGGCAGATCATTTCCCTGTTGAACCTGGAACTGCTCGGCGATATCGGCAAGCCGCTGCCCTACGAAGCCCTGGAGCGTTTGCTAAAAAAGCATTGCGCTGTGCCGCGTACCGGAACATCACCCGAGCCGCCGGAGATCTTTCCGGATGAGGCTCAGGTACGCGAGGCCCTGGCGGCGCACGAGCTGTGCGCGTTCTTCCAGCCGAAATTCATCCTGGAGACGGGGGAGATCACCGGGGTCGAAGTGCTGGCGCGCTGGCGGCATGCCTCCGGCAAGGTGCTGTCGCCCGCGTGTTTCCTGCCGGTGCTGGAACGCGACGGCTTGCTCGATGAGCTGTTGAGCCAGCAACTGCACCAGGGGCTGGCGCTGCAACAGCAATTGCGGGCGCTGGGGCATGACCTCAACTTCGCGTTCAATCTGCACGCCGGGCAATTGTCCAACGGCACCCTCGCTTCGCAGATCCGCAGCTTGCTCAGCGAGTACGGCGCGCGCGGTTCCAGCCTGACTTTCGAGTTGACCGAGAGCGGCCTGCTGCAAGCGCCGGAAACCAGCCTGGAGTGTCTGTATCGCTTGCGGATGATGGGCTGCCGATTGTCGATCGACGATTTCGGCAGCGGCTTTTCTTCGCTCCAGCGTTTGCTCCAGCTGCCTTTCAACGAAATCAAACTGGATGCCGGGTTCGTCCAGGCGCTGACCCAGGAGCCGCGTTGCCATGCGGTGGTCAGCAGCACTCTGGCGCTGGGTGAAGCCCTGGGCATGGCGGTGGTGGTGGAGGGCATCGAGACCGACGAGCAACGCCAGCACCTGCTGAACATGGGCTGCACCCAAGGCCAGGGGTACTGGTATGCCAGACCCATGAGCAGCGGCGACCTGCTGCGCTGGCTCGAAGGCGGACAACAGCGGAGCCAGCGCGCATGACCAACAAAGCCCTGCGCATCCTGATCGCCGATGAGCGCCACGAGCAATTGCTGCACATCGAAAAGCTGCTCAATCGCCTCGACTACTACCGCATCGCGCCGATCCGCACCTTCGACGAGCTGGCGTTGCTGACCAGCGGCCCGCAGCCGTCGTTCGATCTGCTGATCGTCAACAAGGCCCTGGCCTTGCCCCATGGCGTCGACATGCAGCAGTTCTGTCGCGCCCGTCCGCAGATCCGCCATGCGCTGTTCTACGACAGCCCCGCGCCATCGCTCGAGCTGATGCTGCACAGCCCGGACCAGCCGGTGCGTGCCTGCCTGGCCGATGCGCCAGACGCCGACTCGCTGAGCGTGCTGATGAGCATCATCGACCCGCCATCCCAATGGGCCAGCCTGAAAGCGTTGCCCTGGTTGCACGCGCCCGTTCGAGCCTAGCCCGTCCACCCGGCCCAATGAACCTTCAGCAAGCCGTTGTGCATTGCCAGTGGATGAGTCACTTATGGATGCGTGTCAGTCGAACTTGGCTGTTCATCAAAATTGAGGAGGCTCCATGAAGTCATTTATTCGTCCGGTTTATCTGTTCGGTCCATTGTGTTTTTCCCTGTTCAGCCTGCACGCCACTGCGGCCGACTGGACTTACCATGGCGACCATGGCCCCGCACACTGGGGCGAGTTTGGCAGCGAACTCTGTGCCCAAGGCGCGCAACAGTCTCCAATCGATGTCGAGATAAAAAAAGTTCGCCCCGTCAAAGGCAGCGCCTCGGACTTGAACATCGGCTATGGCGTGTCGTCGCTCAAAGTCGTCAACAATGGCCATACCATTCAGGCCAACGTGATCGACGGCGAATCAGTCACCTTCAAGGGCCGTGAATACCGCCTGGCGCAGTTCCACTTTCATACGCCCAGCGAGCACCGGATCGACCATCGCGCCTATCCAATGGAGGTGCACCTGGTCAACCAGGACCCGGACGGCCACTTGCTGGTCATCGGGCTGATGGTCAAGCAAGGGCACAACAACCAGGCGCTTGCCGGGTTGTGGAAGCAACTGCCTGATCGCGAGGGCAAGGAAGCGACCCTGAGTGCCAAGGACGCACCTGATCTCGGTTCACTGCTGCCTGCCAACAGCCACCATGTCTTCTACACCGGCTCACTGACCACGCCGCCCTGCACAGAGGGCGTGCAATGGGTGTTGTTCGAACAACCCATTGAACTCTCCAGGGCGCAAATCCAGAAAATCCACCAATTGTTTCCCGACAACCATCGCCCCGCGCAGCCGGTTAATCAGCGCGAAGTGGACGAAGACTGACGTCTTGGGAAATTTCATACAGCAACTGAGGCCGTTGCCTCGGTTGTTTGCCTGGGTGCTCACGCAAGATGAGGTACAGCTCTTCAGCGCTGGTCGACACGCCAGACGCTGATCCGCTGAGCGTGCCGATGAGCATCATCGATCCACCGGCCCAATGAACCATCAGTCAGCAACTGTGCATTGCCCGTGAGTGATGCGCATGTGGATTCCTATTGCCTCTCACTTGAGTGAAGAGGGCTTCGAGCACTGGCTGGTAGAGAACATCTGGAGAACTTTATGAGTACTAAACATGCACGTCGGCGAGCCATTTTCTGGGCTTCCCTGCTCACCGGCACGGTATTGATCAGCGCCTGCGCCAGCGCACCGGCGCCGGATGAACAGGTGTCCCTGGCCAGGAATGCCCTGAGCCGCGCGGTGTCCGCCGGGGCGACCCAGTACGCGCCGGTACAGATGAAGACCGCGCAGGACAAGACCGTGCTGATGGACCGCGCCCTCGGCGAGAAAAACTTCGGCAAGGCCAAGGGCCTGGCCGAGCAGATCGAGGCGGACTCGGCCCTGGCCGAGCGCATGGCGCGCACCGCGAAACTGCAGAAAGAACTGAAGGATGCCCAGACCGGTATCCAGGTCCTCAAGCAGGAAATGCTGCAGGCGCCTGATGCTGGGCTGAATCCAGCCTCACCGATCTTTTAACCGAGGAATTTTCCATGCGAACTTCATTGATTTTCCCTTCGCTGTGCGCGTTCGCGCTGGTCCTGGCAGGCTGCGCGGCCACCCCTGAAAACCCGCAATTGGTCGAGGCGCGCAAGCTCTACTCAGAGCTGCAGAGCAAGCCTGAGTCGAGCACCCTGGCCGCCCTGGAAACCCAGGACGCCTTTATCGCCCTGGGCAAGGCGGACCTGACCTCGGTACAGGATCGCCGCTCTCCCGAGATCGACCAGCTGGCTTACCTGGCCAAGCAGAAGATCGCCCTGGCCGAGCAGACCATTCTCGGGCGCAAGGCCGAGGCCGGCCTGAGCAACATCGACGTGCAGCGCACCCAGGTCCAGCTGGATGTGCGCACCCAGCAGCTCAAGGCCCTGCAGGCGATGAACGCCAAGCAGACCTCACGGGGCGAGGTGGTCACCTTCGGCGACGTGCTGTTCGACACCGGCAAGGCCAGCCTCAAGCCCGGCAACCAGCGCAACGTCCAGCAACTGGCCGACTTCCTGATCAACAACCCCGAGCGCAAGGTGCGCATCGAAGGCTTCACCGACAGCGTGGGCAGCGATGCCTTCAACCAGAAGCTCTCCGAGCGTCGCGCCGAAAGCGTGGCCTTTGCCCTGGAGCGCCTGGGCGTCGACATGAACCGCATCTTCACCCAGGGCTATGGCAAGGAATACCCGGTGGCCGACGACACCACGGCGCAATCGCGCCAGTTGAACCGTCGGGTCGAGGTGATCATTTCCAACGGTGCGGCGGCAGTCGATAGCCGCGGCTGACGGCACGGCTGGACCAAGGCACTGAAGCTCTCATTTAAACGACAAGAGACACAACCAGGCATGAAAACGCTTACAAAAATCTCCGTCGCACTGCTGCTCGCCCCTGTGGCCTACAGCTCATTGGCCCTGGCCGCTCCGGCCGAAGAGGAGGGCTACTACGGGGTCGCCCGGGTGATCAGCGCCGAGCGCAAAGCCCGCAATATGGATTCCAGCGCACGTCCCGGTATTGGCGCGTTCGTGTCCGGCGACGACAGCCAGAAGGACATGACGGGCTCGATCGGCGTCGGTTACCGGTTCGGCAATGGCTGGCGCGTGGAGGGCGAGTTGTCCCTGCCGCAGAAGGACACGTTCACCAGCGGCTCGACCACTTTCCCCACCAGCCTCAACGAGCACCACATCGAGTCCAGGCGCGTGATGCTCAACGCCTATCGGGACTTCCGGGTGACCGAGAAGCTGTCGGTCTACGGTTCCGCCGGGCTGGGCCTGGCCCAGCTCGAATCGAAGGGCTGGCAGGGTAACGAGTCGCGCCAGTACGGCTCCGCGACCCAGACCAACCTGGCCTGGTCCCTCGGTGCCGGCGTTGCCTACGACGTGACCGATCGCCTGGCCCTGGACCTCGGCTATCGCTACATCGACATGGGCGACACCGAAAGTGGCTGGAACAACTTCCCCAATGCCCGCGGCCTGCAGGACGAGAAGATGAAGGCCAACCTGGTCTCCAGCGAGGTCGTGCTGGGTATGCGCTGGGCGTTCTAGGTCGACAGGGGGGGGACGTTTTATCCATCCCGGGCGGGGCGGGATCGGCCTCGCCCACAATAAACGCCAACGATAACGCGTCGCCGATGCACACCACTCACACCAAAGCCCCTGAATCAAAAGATCCAGGGGCTTTTTTAGTGCCTGCAACAGGCTGTCGCAGAGGACGTCGGGAGGGGAAGCTTAAGCGCTTAGAGACGGCCCTTGCATCGCCTTACCCTGGGCAACATCCAGCAACGCCACTCCATCGCTCAGCAGCAGCGAGGCGATATCGGCGATCTGGAACAAATCACTTTCATCCGCGGTACGCGCGGTCATGCAAGACAGGCTGTTCATCAGTTTGTGAATGGCGCGAACGCGCCGGTCGGCGCAGGCCAGCAAGTCCACCAGCGAGGCGTTGGAATCGATCAGCAGGACAGGATGCTCGGTGGCAGTGCTGTGAAGCGGGATATATCCGTTCATTGATGTAGCTCCGTGTGTTAAGTGGGCGACCACCCAACCCTCCTACAAGCTGGGTGGCAGCTGTACGCGGGGTAGGAGACCGGACACACGGCCGGCCACGCCGAAGCGTGCCCGCGCACAGCCGCCATAAACACAGGGCAGCAAAAAACACCCAGAAAAAGCTGGGCGCTTGTGCACGGTGTGATACTCGGGCTCCTACACCCGGTCGCTGATTTGGCAGCGACCGGCGCAGAGTAATGACGCTCTTTCATGAGTGCAAGCCCCGACTCAATGACTGAACGTAACAACAGAGTAGGCGACCAATACGCCATCTCAGACCTTGATCCGGCTCCAGTGTCAGACAAGTACAGGCACGCTTGTAGGACTCTCCTGAAATACACGGTTTTACCCTGTTCAAGTGCTCTGTTCCCTTGAGCCGACAGATGACGGCCAGCACCATCCCCCGCCTTATCAATAGATCCGCCGCGTTCAACGGCTTGTTTGGACGCATCGTTTATCAGGGAGGAGGGTGTATGGGGTTGCGCCTTATTCGTCGGCAAGATCGCGAGCGTGAAGGAATTGGTTTCAACAAAATCGAGTTGCCATTTTTTGCCCGGTTCGAGGTTCAGCAGGCCCTCGGACATTACGGCAACAGAATCGATGGGCTGGATGATTTGCTTTATGCCTACGGCAGTTCGCGCGGCCATCTATCGAACGATGATCTGCGCGAAATCCTGGCGAGCGTAGAAAAGGGCGATTGGCTGCTGGTCTCGAATGACCCTTTCAGCCCTTTGAGCGGTGACACGTTCGGCAAGTATTCACACATCACTGGAAAGGGCTGGGCGGCGGGCTCCCTGGATCATCGCGTGCAAGAAAGAACCAAGCCTGCGTTGCCTGATGCCGAACCTGTCGTAAGACCTCAACCGCAGGAGCCGGGCTTTTACGTCGTGCCTGAAAGCATGAGCCGTGAACAGCTTGAGTCCGTGCTGTTCACTGCTCGCAACCCAGCCGTGATGAGCAAGTTTGAGGCGCTGAATCCCGACTTGAGTGACGTCAAAGCGGGCTCGATGATCCTGCTCAGCGATCCCGATAACCTGCAATGTACCCGCGAAGAAGGGTTGCTGATGGAGGCCGCGGCCAAGACCAATGACGCACTCAAACCGCTCAGCGCGGAAGAAGCGAACTTCATGGCCAGGCACCGAGACGAAATCGAAAACTTTCTGGCCCAGGGTTCAACG
This sequence comes from Pseudomonas sp. RW409, assembly GCF_003184125.1. NCBI lineage: Bacteria > Pseudomonadati > Pseudomonadota > Gammaproteobacteria > Pseudomonadales > Pseudomonadaceae > Pseudomonas > Pseudomonas sp. RW409. Next base: position 367,782 of record NZ_QHHP01000002.1, read on the forward strand.
GCTATCGGCATCGGTGAAGCGATGTTTGCCAAGAACCTGGAAGACGTCAAAACCACACTGCGTGATATCGAAGCGTTGCATCAACGCACGTTCCAGAAAGAGGGCCACCTGCGGTCGCCGGAGTTCTTTGCCGAACGCAAAAAGCTGCTGGCGCAACTCAATACCCGACTCACCTCCATGACCCGAAAAGGCATTGGCTTCCCCGATCATCCGAACTTGAAAAGTGCCCTGGGGATCTCCAGCCGCAGTCTGGTTCACCGCTGGACCAAGGCCGGGGCCGCGGAGCAGATTCCCGGTTATGCCACGCACATCGAGGGAGTGGCCAAGGCGGCTAAAGTCGTCAAGTATGGCGGCTGGATCGGCACGGCTCTTGGCGGTGGAGCTTCTTATATGAAGGTTCAAGATGTGTGTGCAGCGGGTAATACCGATGCGTGCGAGAAAGTCAGATTTACCGAGACCGGTAGCTTTGTCGGTGGGGTTGCAGGAGGTGTCATCTCCGGAGCCTTTTTAACGACTCCCATTGTCGGAACACTGTGCGTCGCGCTGGGTGTTCCAACTGCGGGCTTAGCCTCGTTGGCTTGTGGTGTCGTGGTTGTAGGAGGCGCTTCTTTTACGGCTGGTATTGTTGGTAACTCTGCCGGGGAAGCAATGGCCGAGAAAGTTTATGAGGCGGTTAAATGAGCCTGAATACGGCAGACAAAATTTTTTTGGTGGTTGGAATCGTCGATTTTGCGGGGATATTTATTGTGCTTGGTATCTGCTTGCACATGGCCTACACCAAGATGGATTTGATGTTGGAGCATCTGAAAAACAGTGCTGTGCTTAGCACGTTGACCACGCTCAGGCACGGCGGTCCGTGGGGGAAATTGATTCTGGTCGGGAGCATTTCCGGTTTTGTGACTTTCCCCAATTTTTACCTTAAGCGTGGCTGGGTCAGCGCTGAGGATTTGCTTGGGTTTCCTGCGGCGCTTAAGCGCAAGTTGGTCGTGCTGCAGTGGAGTGCGCTAGGGCTGATAGTGGTCATGACGGGCCTTGCGGCGGTGGTCAAGCTGGGTGTTGTTTGAGGTCATTTACGAGAGCTGCCAATGAATACCCCTGAGATCGTTTTCGGCTACCTGGGTGGAGTCGTGATTCTCGGTGCATTTGTCTGGATCGGTGTCGCGTTGCACATGGCTTATACCAAGCTGGATGAACTCTTGGACCATCTGAAAAACTGTTCAGCCATCATGGCCCGCGCTCCGTTAAGACACGGCGGCCCCTGGGGGAAGCTTTTGCTGATTGGGGGTATCTCCGGGATCGTGACGTTTCCCGGTTTTTATCTCAAAAGAGGGGCGTTGAGCGCTGAGGACTTAAACCATTTTCCCCTGCCATTTAAACGGAAGTTGGCATGGCTGCAGTGGAGCGTAATCGGGCTTCTGGGCTTTGCTTTTCTGCTATGGGGCATTGGCAAAGTTGTGGGTTGGCACGAATAAAACATGCGTACTTCGGGCTGTCTGCAAAGCAAAGTGGCAGTGACCTGTACAGGTGTACCTGTCTCGGCGAATGCATCCGTAGCCTCAGCCTGGAAGTTCTGATTGCTGTGGTTGTGAAATCGCTTCGTGGGCAAGCCTCGCTCCTACAGAGACACCGGCATCTGTAGGAGCGGCCGGGCGACGCTCGATGGCCCGCGATGGGCGATGACGCAGGCGTCTCCTTTGCGCCATACGGCACTTGCTATCCGCTTTACGTTAACGTCAAGATGCCCTGGCGCGGTTTGTTCCGTGGCGCAGGTTTTGCTTCTTAAAGGCAAGGCTGGCCACGGGCCAAACTTCCCTTTACTGCCATCTGAACCGGGTGTAGACATTGGCCTTGGCTTGCGTGCTCCTCGCAATCCAAGGGAATGGACCGGGGAGGGCCGGGCGGACCGATTCGGAGCGCTTGATGACTCTTATAAGAACAACAACGGGCGAGCTGCAGCACAAGGCCGGACTGGCCCGGAAAAAACTCCATCTGGAAGGCGAAGTCCCCGATGGCGTATTGCGTGCGGAAATCGATGCCTCATGGCGGCGCAGCCTCAGCCATGGCGTGCACTTCAATGGCCAGCCGGAACTGACCCTGGAATCCGGCGCCAGCCTCGAGGTGCTGCTGGCGAGCAATCGCCTGCTGCTCGACGCGGCGATCCCCGCCATCGACTACCTGGCCGAGCGCCAGGGCCAGGACGGCCTGATCATCCTGGCCAATGCCGACGCCACCATTCTGTCGATCGAAGGCCGCGCCGACCGGCTCAAGGGCAGCGGTGTGCAGGACATCACCCTCGGCGCCTGTTGGAGCGAAGCCACCCGCGGCACCAATGCCCTGGGCACGGCGCTGGTGGAAGCACGCACCACCCTGATCGACTGCGGCGAACATTACCTGGATCGCCTGAGCCATTTTTCCTGCACCTCGGTGCCCATCCATTGCCCCCAGGGCGAGATCCTCGGCGTGCTCGACCTGACCCGCGAAGGTCCGCTGGGACGCTTCCAGGACAGCTCGGCGCTGCTGGCCATGGCGGTCAGCCAGATCGAGAGCCGGGTGTTCAACGCCTCCTATCCGGAGCAGATCGTCCTGGCCTTCCACAGTCGTCGGCAGTACCTGGAATCTCCCTGGCAAGGCCTGCTGGCCCTGAGCCTGGGCGGGCAGATCCTCGCGGTCAGCACCCAGGCCTGCCAGTTGCTCAATGCCTCGCGCGCGGCCCTGGTCGGCCGGCGCTGCGAGGAGTTTCTCGGCGTCGACGGCCTGCAATTGCTGGCGCGCCTGCAACAGGGCGGCATCGGCAGCCTGCAGACCGCCAAGGGCGAGTTTTTCTACAAAACCCTGCGCGCGCCGCAACGCTCGATCACTGTCAGCAGCGTGCCGCGCAGCACGCCGAAAAACGCCCCGAGCCATCCGCAACTCGACCCACAACTCGACAATCTGGCCGGCAGCAACAGCCGTTATGCCCGCGCCCTGCGCATGGCCCGCCAGGGCCTGGCCAATGCCTTGCCGGTGTTGCTGCTGGGGGAAACCGGCACTGGCAAGGAGGTCGTTGCCCGCGCCCTGCACCTGGCCGGCAGCCGCGCCGACAAGCCCTTTATCGCGGTGAACTGCGCGGCGATCCCCGAGGGCCTGATCGAGTCGGAGCTGTTCGGTTATCGCGAGGGCGCCTTCACCGGTTCGCGCCGTGGCGGCATGATCGGCCGCCTGCAACAGGCCCACGGCGGTACCCTGTTCCTCGATGAAATCGGCGATATGCCGCTGGCCTTGCAGGCGCGCCTGCTGCGGGTGTTGCAGGACCGCAAGGTGGCGCCGCTGGGCGCCGGCGAAGAGCAGGACATCGACATCGCGCTGATCTGCGCCACCCACCGCGACCTCAAGCAGCAGGTGGCCGACAAGCAGTTCCGCGAGGACCTGTTCTACCGGGTCAACGGCATCAGCGTGATGCTCCCGGCGCTGCGCGAACGCGAGGACTTCGACGCGCTGCTGGAGGTCCTGCTGGCCAAGCTTGGCAGCCCCGGGGTGGCCCTGGCCGAAGACCTGCGCCAGCTGCTGGCCGGCTATCACTGGCCGGGCAATATCCGCCAGCTGGAGATGGTCCTGCGCACCGCCCTGGCGATGCGCGAGGAGGGCGAAGCGGCCCTGGGCCTCGACCATCTGCCCGACAGCATGCTCGACGATCTCAACGCCAGCGAGCGGCCGGCCACCGGCAGCATCCGCGAGAACCAGCTGGAGCTGATCCGCCAGGCGCTGGACAGTCACCAGGGCAATGTTTCCGCCGCCGCCGATGCCCTGGGCATCAGCCGCGCCACCCTGTACCGCAAGCTCAAGCAGTTGCGCAGTTGATGTCGCGCCTGCTCAGCCGGCTGGTGGACAGCCCCGACCCCGCGGCCCTGCAAGCCGCCTTGCGCTGGCTGTATGGGTTTGTCCGCCCGCAGCGCCTGGCCATCGCCGGGCTGCTGGCGCTGTCGGTGTGCGCCTCGCTGCTGGTGCTGGTGCAGCCGTGGCTGACCAAGCTGCTGATCGACGACGGCCTGCTGGCGCGCAATTTCCCGATGCTGGTGTGGATCGCCGGGCTGATGATCCTCGCCGGGCTGCTGGGCACCGCGCTGTCGGGCATCAACCGCTACCTGCACACGCGCCTGTCGGGGCGGATTCTGTTCGCCCTGCGCGACGACCTGTACCGCCATTTGCAGCGCCTGTCGCCGGGCTTCTACGGGCAGCGGCGGATCGGCGACCTGATGTCGCGGCTCGATGGCGACGTGGCGGAGATCCAACGGTTTGCCGTCGACTCGCTGTTCTCCGCGGTGTCCAGCGTGATCGGCCTGCTGGTGGCCTTGGCAATGCTGGTGACCCTGTCCTGGCAGCTGTCGTTGCTGGCGTTGTTGCTGATTCCCCTGGACCTGCTCTGGCTGCGCTGGATGCGGCGCAAGGTCGAGCGCGACGTGCGGCAACTGCGCGAGCGTTCGGCGGACATGTCGTCGTTCATGGTCGAGACCCTGCCGGTGATGAAGTTCATCCAGAGCGCCGGCCAGCAGCAGCGCGAAGCCCGGCGCCTGGAGCGCCTGGGCCAGGGCTACATGAGCCAGTTGCTGCGCCTGCAGGTCAGCGAGTTTTTCACCCAGGCGGTGCCCGGCACCCTGACTTCGCTGTCGCGGGCCTGTGCGTTTTTGATCGGTGGTTATTGGGTGGTGCAGGGCACCTGGCAACTGGGCGCGCTGATCGCCTTTTCCACTTACCTGGGCATGGCCGTGGGGCCGGTGCAGAGCCTGCTGGGGCTGTACGTGGCAATCCAGCGCATGACCGTCAGCCTGGGCCGGGTCATGGAATTGCGCGGCGAACAACCGAGCGTGACCACGCCGGCCCAACCGCTGCCGATGCCCAGCGGCGGCGAGCTGTATTTCCGCGACGTGCATTTCAGCCACCCGGGGCGGCCGAGCACCCTGCGCGGTATCGAGGCGCGCATTCCCTATGGCCTGAAGGTGGCCCTGGGCGGCGGCTCCGGGGTCGGCAAGTCGACCCTGATCGACCTGCTGCAACGCCACCACGACCCGCAGTCCGGGCAGGTGCTGCTGGACGGCGTCGACCTGCGCCAGCTCGACCTGTTCGAGCTGCGCCGGCGCATCGCCGTGGTCAGCCAGGACATCGTGCTGTTCCGCGGGAGCCTGGCCGACAACCTGGCCTACAGCGTGCCCGACGCACCGCGCGCGGCGGTGGCCGAGGTGGCGCGGCTGGCGCAACTGGACAGCCTGATCGAGTCGCTGCCCGAAGGCCTCGACAGCCCGTTGGGCGAGCGCGGTCAGCAGCTGTCCGGCGGGCAGAAACAACGGATCGCGATTGCCCGCGCGCTGCTTCAGGACCCGCTGATCCTGGTGCTGGACGAAGCCACCTCGGCGGTGGACGAAAGCACCGAGCGCGAAGTGATCGAGGCCATCGACCGGCTGTTCGCCGGGCGCACGCGGATCCTGATCAGCCACCGGCCCTCGACCCTGGCCGACGCCGACCTGCGCTTCGAGCTGGTGGACGGCGTGTTGCAGTCGGTGAAGGTGCCCCATGAAGCCTGAGCTGCGGATCGGCGTGGTCGACAGCGGGCATACGGCCGGGCAACGCCCGCAGGTGGTGGCTGGGCGGCGCTTCTATCTGGTGGAGGACGGGGTGGGCGAGGGCGACTTGCGCGAGGACCCCCTCGGCCACGGCAGCGCGATCATCGAGGCGATCCGCGAGCGGGCGCCCAAGGCGCGTTTCTGCGTGGCCCAGGTGTTCGACCAGCGCGGGGTGACCAGCGCCCTGCAGATCGCCAGCGCCCTGGACTGGCTGGTGAGCCAGCGGGTGCGGCTGATCAACCTCAGCCTGGGGCTGCGCCAGGACCGCAGCCTGTTGCGCGAAGCCTGCGCCGCTGCCCTGGCCCGCGGCGTGCTGTTGTGCGCATCGAGCCCGGCCCAGGGCGAAGGCGTATTCCCGGCCCGCTACCCGGGCGTGCTGCGGGTGACCGGCGATGCCCGTTGCACCCCCGGCGAATGGTCGTGGCTCGACAGCCAGCAGGCGGATTTCGCCGCCTGCGTGCAAGGCAGCCATCCCGGCCAGTCCGGCGCCAGCCTGGGCTGCGCGGCCTTGAGCGGGCATATCGCCCGTTACCTCGGCGAACACCACGACGCCGACAACCCGCAGGTGGTCCAGTGGCTGCAGACCCATGCCCGCTATCACGGCCCCGAACGGCGCGGCTGGTCATGAGGCCGCTGCTGATTCTCGGCGCCGGTCCGGCTGGCGCCGCGGTGGCCCTGGGCTTGCGACGGCTGGGCTACGCGGTGGCGCTGGTCAGCGAGTGGCGGCGTTTCCCGGCGCTCGAAGGGGTGTCGCTGCGGGTGCTCGAAGCCCTGCGTGGCGCCGGCCTGGGGCGGGCGCTGGAGGCAGGGTTGCAGGCGTCCCAGCGTCAGGTGGCATGGAACGGCCAGAGCCATGCGCAGAACGTCGAATACCTGCTGGATCGCCCGCGCTTCGATCGCGGTTTGCGCGAGGATCTGCGCGAGGCCGGGGTCGAGTTGATCGAAGGCCGGGTGCTGGAGGTGCAGTCGACGGCGAGCGGGCATCGGGTACGGATCGAGGGGCAGGCCGAGCGGCTAACGGATTTTCTGGTGGAGGCCCGCGGGCGCCAGGCGCCTGCCTTGAGTAAAGAACTGGGCAAAGGCCTGCGGGGCCCGGAAACGCTCAGCCTGCTCAACCGTTGGCAGGGCGCGCCGGGCGCCACCGCCAGCGCCGTGCACAGCCTTGAGGACGGCTGGGCCTGGATGGCGCGCCAGGCCGATGGCCAGTGTTACTGGCAACTGACAGTGGACGTGGCCAGCGCCGAGTTACCGGGCAAGGCGCAACTGCTGGATTACTGCCGTCAGCGGCGCCGGGGTTCGGCCTTGGTGCGGGAGTTTTTCGCTGATGGGCCGGAGCTTGATTTGCAACTGCACGCGCGCAGCAGCACGGCGATTCTCTGCTCGCAGGTGTGTGGCGCCAACTGGATTCGCGTGGGCGACGCGGCCATGGCCGTGGACCCGCTGTCGGGCAACGGTATCTTCCAGTCGCTATCCTCGGCATTGCAGGCGCCGGCGGTGATCAACACGCTGCTGCAACGGCCCGAACGCGCGGCCCTGGCGCAGCGCTTCCATGCCCGGCGGGTGGAGCAACTGTTCCTGCGCTTCGCCCGCATCGGCCGCGATTTCTACGCCGACGAGCAGCGCTGGGCCGAGCAGCCGTTCTGGCAGGCCCGCCGGCAATGGCCGGACCGCGAACCGGCGCACGCCGTGGCGGACTTTTCCGCCCTGCGCATCGAGCGCGCCCCGGTATTGCGCGAGGGCCTGGTGGATGAAGCCGAGGTGGTGATCACCCCGGACCAGCCGCTGGGCATCTGGCATGTGCAGGGGGTGGAGCTGGCGCCGCTGTTGCGCCGCTTGCCCAACGAACCGGCGCAACAGCTGCTGGCGGGGTTGAGCGCGGAGCAGGACAGGGCCGTGCGTGGCTGGTTGCTGGGGCAGGGCTACAAGCCTTGAAGTGACGGGGGCGGCTTTTGTAGCCGCTGCCGCAGGCTGCGATCGGCGGCGCACCTGTCGTAAAAGGCCCGGGCGATCGATCAGCGGATATGTGGTGCCTGGGCGATTGATCGCGGGCAAGCCTCGCTCCTACAGAAGATGAGGCAACCCTGTAGGAGCGAGGCTTGCCCGCGAACCGCGCAGCGGCCATCCAGATCCCGCTGCCCGGCTTGCGACAGCTAACGATCAGCTATCGGGATTGACGTACACCCGGTGGCCGCCTTTCCAGGTTTCGCAGACCTTGATGTCCCTGATGTGGGTGGCCGGCACTTTTTCGTCGAGCGGGTCTTGCTCGAGAATCACCAGGTCCGCGAAATGGCCGTCCTGCAAGGACCCGGTCCAACCCTCGGCGTGGCACTGCCAGGCCGCGTCATAGGTGATGGCTTTCAGGGCCTGCTTGCGCGTCAGGCATTCGGCTTCATTGAGGATCGGTTGCAGCCTTGGGTCGTGGACGAACCGCCCCTGGGCATCGCGAATGCCTTCCATCTTGCGGGTCACCGCCTGTTCCATGGAACGCAGCGGCCCCAGCGGCGTTACCGAGCAGTCGCTGTGCAGGGTCACTTTCAGGTTGTGGTCCAGGGCCGACTGGCACAGGTCGAGCATCTGTTCGGCCTTGCCTTCGAAGATCGCCTGTTTGAAGGCGTAACCCCAGTAGCCGACATGACCGATCAGGAAGCTCGGCGACAGGCCCAGGCGCTGCATGGCCTGCAGGGTGTCGGCGGTCAGCAGCGAGCAGTGCTCGATGCGGTGGCGTTTTTCCAGGGCGCTGCCGCCCTGCAAGGCCGCCTCATAGGCTTGCAGGGTGAAGTCGATGGCCCGGTCGCCGTTGGCGTGGATCATCAGCGGCCAGCCGGTTTCGACGGCATTGCGCACCACAGTCTTGTAGGCATCGGGTGTGGTGACCGGGGTGTGGTCCTGGTCGCAGAAATTGAAATTGCCCAGCGGCCGCGTCGCTTCGCAGCAGTAAGGCTGCGCCTGATACCCCGTCAGCCCCTGGTTGGAACCATCGGACACCAGCTTGACCGCGCCCTGATAGAAGCGCTTGGCCTGTTCCCGGCTGACCGGCTGGTAGCGCGGCAGCTTGCCGATGGCCTCGGGCGTGCCATCGCAGGCGGCGGCGTAGCCGATCCGCAGCTTGCGGGGGCGGGTCAGGAAGTAGGCGCCCAGTACCAGCTTCGACTGGGAGTCCATCATCGCGTCGTAGAGCAGGGTGATGCCGCGGCGCGCAGCCTTGTCGAAGTAGTCCTCGAGGTGCTTGAAGATATTCAGTATTTCCAGCTGCTGCCGGAGGGGAATGCTCTTGATGGCGGCCAGCACCTCGGCTTCCTGCAGGACTCCGTTGTCGGCCCTAACACCGGTCTTCTCGAACACCGCGTCGCTCGCCGCGGTGTTCAGGTAGGCGGTGTGCATGGACGCGCTGATCAGCAGCATCGGGTGCTGCTTGTCGATGGTGTCCAGGTTGCCGATGTCGTCGCCGGAGCCACAGTGAAAGGTGATGAGTCTGTTCAGGCCGTGGGGGACGACCTGGAACGGCATCAGCGCCGGATCGACCTGATGGCCGAGGATCCAGGTCGAGTTGTCCTTGGGCAGGTTGGCCTGGATGGTGCTTTTCAACCAGTTCCAGTCATAGGTGGGCCGTAGCCGCTGGTTCTTGTGCTCATCCGGGTTGTCGCTATCGATGGCCCCCAGGTTCAGCCAGCCTTCCGTGGCGCAGCTCTGCACGATATGGGCGTGGGGTTCGATCAGGCCGGGCAACAGGGTCCTGCCGTTCAGGGACTGCTTCTTGTAGGTGATACCCAGGGCGTTCATGCGGGCTTCGACGGCGGCCAGGGTGCCGGAGGCGACCACGTCGCCGGCGTGGATGCCCAGGGCCTCGACCCGTTCGTCCATGTTGCCGTCGCGCAAGGGGTAGATGGTGCCGTTGGTAAAGATGATGGACTCGCCGGCCGGTTCCCTGGCCAGTTCATTGGCGTCCTGTGGTTGGTTGGCGCTATGGCTGGCCGGGTCGAGGGTGTCCTTCAGAGCGTTCCAGATGGGGTTGTGGCATCCGCATTGGACCCAGTCGTGATCATTTCCATTTGATCCCATGATGCTTTCCTCGGGTTTTCGGTGGTGATGAGGTGTGGGGCGAAGGTGGCTGAGCCAGGCTCGCAGGGCAGCTATCGAGCCAGCTCGGGCTGAGCGTAGCAGCCGTTCGGGGCGCGGACCGGGCAGCGGGTCGGCGACCCTGGACCAGTCGTCGGGAGGCGCCGGGCAGACCCCGGCGCCGCGGTTGAGGAGCGCCTGCGCGAGTGCGGGGCGCTAGGGCTAGCGCGGGTCAGAGTTTGATCAACACCGATTTCAGCTCGGTGTAATGCTCGATCGCCGCGTAACCCATTTCCCGGCCCACGCCGGACATCTTGTAGCCACCGAACGGCAGCGCCGGGTCGAGGGCGCTGTGGCAGTTGACCCAGACCGAGCCGGACTTGATCCGCGGGATCATCCGGTGCACCGCCGCCAGGTCGTTGGACCAGATGCTCGCGCCCAGGCCGTAGGGGCTGTCGTTGGCCATGCGCAGGGCATCGGCTTCGTCGTCGAAAGGAATGGCCACCAGCACCGGGCCGAAGATCTCTTCCTGCACCAGCGAATGCTGCTGGTCGACGTCGACGATCACCGTCGGCTTGACGAAATAACCGGGGCCGAACTGCTCGCCGCCACAGGCGATGGTGGCGCCGCTTTCCCGGCCCATTTCGATGTAGCGCCAGACCCGTTCCTGCTGCCGGGCGGAGATCAGCGGGCCCATGTCGACGCTGGCGTCCAGGCCGCTGCCGAGCTTCATGGCATTGGCGATGCCAGCGATATCGGCCACCACCTTGTCGAAGTGCTTGCGCTGCACATACAGCCGGGAGCCGGCGCAGCAGACCTGGCCCTGGTTGAAGAAGATCGCGCTGGCGGCGCCGGCCGCGGCGCTGCCCAGGTCGGCGTCGGCCATGACGATGGTCGGCGACTTGCCGCCCAGTTCCAGGGTGACTCGGGTCATGGAGTCCATGGCGATCTTGCCGATTTCCTTGCCCACCGCGGTGGAGCCGGTGAAGGTCAGCTTGTCCACCCGTGGGTTATGGGTCAGGGCGGCGCCTGCGGTGATGCCGGTGCCGGTGACCACGTTGAGCACGCCGTCGGGGTAGCCGGCTTCCTGCACCAGCTCGGCGAGTTTCAGCGCGGTCAGCGGGGTTTCGTCGGCCGGCTTGAGCACCACCGTGCAGCCGGTGGCCAGGGCCGGGCCGAGCTTCCAGCAGGCCAGCAGCAGCGGGAAGTTCCAGGCGACGATGGCGCCGACCACGCCCACCGCCTCGCGGCGGATGAAACTGTGGAACTGCTGGTCGGGCATCAACGGCACTGAGACCTCGACGCTGCTGCCTTCGATCTTGGTCGCCCAGCCGGCCATGTAGCGCAGGAAGTCGATGGCCAGTTGCACGTCCATGACCTGGGCCACCGCGGCGCTCTTGCCGTTGTTCAGGCATTCCAGTTGCGCCAGCAGCTCGGCGTCGCGCTGCATCAGGTCGGCGAGTTTCCACAGCAGGTTCTGCCGTTCCCGCGGGCGGGTGCGGCTCCAGGGCGAGTCGTCGAAGGCCTGGCGCGCAGCCAGCACCGCGCGGTCGACATCGTCCACCGTGGCCCGCGGCACCACGCACAGTTGCTCGCCCGTGGCCGGGTTGCGCAGGGGCATGGTCTGGCCGTCGCCGGCCTCGACCCATTCGGCGCCGATCAGCATGCGCGGCGCGCGCTGGATAAACGCGGTGGTGGCGGGAAGCAGGGTTGCAATAGCCATGACAGAACCTCTTGTTATGCGTGAGGCGAGGGCTTTCGCAACCCCTGTGCCAGTTTTGGCTGGCGCTTAAGTCGATGATTTTAATCGGGTTTATTTGCGGAGGCGGAAGGGCGCCGGATACAGGCTGTCGCAATTTGCGAATGCCTTGAGACAAGTCCGGCCTGAACTTACCCGCCGCGAATTCGTCGTAAAGGGGCTCGTTATAAAAGGAGCATTGAACAAGGAGATGTGCAGTGAAGATTTCAACGATCCTGGGAACCGCCGTGTTGCTGGCTCCATTCTTTGCCCAGGCCGCGACGACCCCGGCCGAGCCGGAACTGCCGGCGTACCAGAGCAGCCTGGCCAGCTACCGCTGCGAAGGTGGGGTAGAGGTGCAGGCGGCGTACCTGAACATCGATAACGGCGCCTCGTTCGCCACCCTGTATTACAAGGGCCAGCTGATACCGATGCATATCGCCCGCTCAGGCTCCGGCGCGCTGTATGTCGCCGACGACGAGCAGAACAGCTACCGCTGGCACACCAAGGGTGACAGCGGCCTGTTGAGCTTCCTGGAAGCCGACCACACCGCCAAGGAACAGCAGCTGCTCAAGGACTGCAAGGAGCAGAAGGCCGAGGAGCAATAACGCCCTCAGTCGCAGTCTCGCTTGTCCGGCCGGCGAAGGCCCAGGCTGTTGCGTTGTTCCTCCATCCGTCATCGCGAGCAAGCTCGCTCCTACAGGGGTTGCGCATTATCCGTAGGAGCGAGCTTGCTCGCGATAGATCGGCACAAGCGCCGCTGACCTAGCGGTTGAACCGCTCCACCAGCGAGTACTGGGTGGTGGCGGTCTGGGTCAGTTCCTTGCTCAGTTCGGCCGAGTGATGGGCCTGTTCCGAGGTCTGGTCGGCCAGTTGCGCAATGGTGCTGATATTGCGGCTGATTTCCTCGGCGACGGCGCTCTGCTCCTCGGTGGCGGCGGCGATCTGGGTGGTCATGTCGGTGATGTTGGCCACTGCCTCGCTGATGCCCAGCAGCGCCTGGTCGGCTTCCAGCACCCGGGCCACGCCTTCCTCGGCCTGGCGCTGGCCGCTTTCCATGCTCTGCACGGCGTTTTGCGAAGAGTTCTGCAACTGGGTGATCAGCTCATGGATCTGCTGGGTCGATTGCGCGGTGCGCTGGGCCAGCTGGCGCACCTCGTCGGCCACCACGGCGAAACCGCGGCCCATGTCACCGGCGCGGGCCGCTTCGATGGCGGCGTTGAGTGCCAGCAGGTTGGTCTGGTCGGCGATGCCCTTGATCACATCGACCACGGTGCCGATCTCGTCGCTGTCCCTGGCCAGTTGCGCGACGTTCTGCCCGGTCTCGCCGACCACCTGGGACAGGCGTTCGATGGCTTCGCGGGTATCGCGGGCCACTTCGCGCCCACGCCCGGTCAACTGGTTGGCGGCCTGGGTGGCGTCAGCGGTGCGCTGCACATGGCTGGCCACTTCCTGGGTGGTGGCGGCCATCTGGTTGACGGCGGCGGACACCTGCTCGGTTTCCAGTCGCTGGCGGTCCAGGCCGCGGGAGCTGTCGCTGGCCAGGGTGTCGGAGCGGCTGGCCAGGGCATTGAGCTGCTCGGCGCTGTCCTGCAGGCGGGTGAGGCAGGTTTTCAGCCGCGCGTCCTGACTGACGAAGGCGGTTTCCAGGCACGCCTGGGGGCCGTGGGCGTCGCTGTACATCTGCGCGATCAACGGGTCGCAGGTGGACGAGTCGGCCAGTTGCAGCAGGCGCCGGGCAGCATGGTTCTGGCGCTGCATCGCCAGCAGCGCCAGGGGCACGGAGACCCCGGCGGCCACCGCCAGCGCCAAAGGCGGCGCCAGCCAGAGGCCGCTCAGGCCACCGGCCAGGCCCGTGGCCAGGAAGGGCGCCCAGCCGAGCAGGGCCGGTTGCCAGCGATGTCGGCGGGGGATGGCCGGCTGCTGGCGGTTGAGGCGCTGGTAGAGGTCTTGCGCGCGACGGATCTGTTCGGCGCTGGGTTTGACCCGGACCGACTCGTAGCCGACGATCCGGCTGCCCTCGAAAATTGGCGTGACGTAGGCGTTGACCCAGTAATGGTCGCCGTTCTTCGAGCGGTTCTTGACGATGCCCATCCACGGCTGGCCCTGTTTCAGCGCTGCCCACATATGGGCAAAAACCGCGGGGGGGACATCGGGGTGACGGACGATGTTTTGTGGAGCGCCGATCAGGTCATCGCGGTCGAAACCGCTGATGTCCACGAAGGCATCGTTGCAGTAGCTGATGACGCCATGGGCATCGGTGGTGGAGATGAGTTTCTGGTTCGACCCCAGAGCCACTTCGCGTTGTGTAACGGGCTGATTGTTTCTCATTTCCAGATTGCTCCTTTTGTCCTACAAAATCCATCGGCACAATTCAGAACAATCTTAGAGAAATTTTAGAAAATTCCTTGCATAACAATTAGTTGCATTCCCATCTGCGAGGAATTCTGAATACTCCCGAGCGGGTTTTGCAGGTCGTTGAATCCGTTGGGAAAAATCTGGCGCCAAAGCAGCCCGGGCTCGCCGGAGCGAGCCGCTGACGAAGCGCAACGGGCAGGAAGCCCGCTTCAGCTGTCGTGGGCGCCGAGGGCGTATTGCAGGACTTGCAGGGCGTGGGTGAGCCGCGCCTTGCGCTTGTCGATGATGCTCGGGTCGCCATAACGCTGCGCGGCGTCGAGTTCCATCTGGCGCAATATCACCTGGTACTCGGCCTGGCGCAGGGGCGGGTTGTGCTCGAAGTGCAGGCCGTCGCAATAGCGGCTGAGGGGATCCAGCGCCCGTTGCAGGCCGGCCAGTTGGCGGTACGCGGGGTCGGGCAGGAGTTTTTCCAGGCTGCTCTTGATGGCCTCGCCGCGGGTCAGGCAACTGCTGGTGGCTTCCGGCGGGGCCGGTTCGGGGTCTTCCTGGGCGTGGCCCGTGCTGGCTGCAAGGCCAAGCAGGGCCAGCAGGGTGAGGGAGGTGAGGGCGTTCATGAAGGTCCTTGATACGACAGGCGTGCGGGGCGCTATCTTCAAGAGCCAATGCACGTCGGACCATCAGACACAACTGAAAAAGCCTTGGGTTATTTCTGAGTTTTCCCATCAGACCGTTGGGCGCCGTCTCAGCGCGAGCCGAGCATCCGCTCGATCACCGCCCACAATTGCGGGTCGTTGAAGTCCTCGACCACCAGATGCGCACCGGCGGCCAGCAGGGCCTCGGGGCTCTGGCTGGTGGCCAGGCCGACGGTGAAGATCCCGGCCCCGACCGCGGCGGTCAGGCCGGGGATCGAGTCCTCGAAGGCAATCCCGGCCTCGGCGCTGGCACCCAGGCACTCCAGGCCGGTGAGGTAGGGCAGCGGGTCGGGCTTGGCCCGCGGCAGCTCCTCGGCCACCAGCACGGTGTCGAAGCGATCGCCCAGCCCCAGCACGGCCAGCATGTGCTCGGCGTTGGCCCGTGGCGCATTGGTCACCACGCACATGCCGATGCCGCGTTCCCGGGCGAAATCCAGCAGGCGCAACAGGCCCGGCATCGGCGTCAGCTGCGGCGACAACTGGCGAAAGCGCGCCTCCTTGCGGTCGGCAAAGGCCTCGTGCTCGGCCACCGAGCGCTGCGGGAACAGGTAGCGGCACATATTGGCGTTGGCCTGGCCACTGACATGGGCCTCGAACTCTTGATGGGTGAACACCCGGCCATCTTCCTCCAGCAACAACTGCTGCAACGCCAGCAGGTGCAATTGGTCGGTGTCGGTCAGGGTGCCGTCGAGATCGAAAAGCAGGGCATTGAGCATGGCGCGATTCCTGTCAGGGCCGGGGGCTGAAGCGGTTAAGCCAGGCATCGTAGCAGCTGCCGAGGAGGGTCAGCCATTTCTTGGGGCGATTCAGAATGCTCCTAACGCCGTGAGCGGCGGTCGTTGATAGCGTCACAGCGCTGACTATCAGGTCGGCTGTTTTCATGGATCGCTACCTGAGGTGATAAATGCTTTCCGCTGCTCGCCTGGGCGACAAACATGTCTGCCCACTCCCCGGTCATGGCACCACCCCGATCGCTTCGGCTTGCGCCGATATCAACATCAATTCCATGGGTGCGGCCCGCGTGGGTGATGTTTGTGGTTGCGGTGCGGTTATCACCACGGGATTTCCTTCCATCCTTTTGAATGGTCGTCCCATGGCTCACTTAGGCAGCCCTACCAGCCACGGTGGAACGATCATTACCGGATCAACAGACACCTTCGGCGGCTTTGTCTTAGGACCGGCCCCTGATGCTGCCATCATCAACTTTGCCATGCTTGGGGCATTTCGCGCGGATGGCTCAGTGGATGATGAAAAGATGGCGACCTTGTTGGCTGACCCGAACCTGATCGCGAAGGCAACCGCTGCCAGGGCCTTGGTTGATCCAAGCGCGGCCCCCAAACAATCAGGTCAAACTGCAGGGCCTGCCGTTTGTAATGACCCCGATATGATGGAAGAACTGGCGAACTACATTGCTGGCGAGATGAATGCCAATATCAAGCATCCGTCAGTTCTGCTTATGAAAGCCTTGAACAGTTTTGACCCGGTAGAGGAAACAAGAAAGTACGCAGCCCTGCCTTTTTACATGCGATTCGGTCAAGGCCCAGATTTCTACAACTTGGCGCTTGGAAAAAAGGCCAAGGCTTTTGCTATCTGGACTGAGCGAGTGGGGCAGGACCGGCCTTGGGATCACAAGCCGAAGCTGTTGAGGCTATTTGGCGGAAAGCCTCGGCACAAACAGGGGGGCTATGATTATTTCTATGATATTTGGTCGAACATCCATTACGGATATGTAGGCAGTGCCGGAGGGCTTTCTGAGAATGCACTCCTGGATGGTGCCGGTGCCGAGCAGATCATCTCGGACTCGGTGCGAAAGGTTAAAGAGTTGATGACAGAGCCTCCCAGCCAAAGACGATTTCCCGGGCCGCATCGTTCACCTGATGTTGACGGGCTGAGGGCATGGGATGATGCTCCGGACCGCATTTCGATTAGCATTGGCATGAAGCTTTACAAGCAACATCCCAACGGGAGCGTTACAGCGAAAATGATCATGGACGAAGTACTTGCAGTTACACCGGAGGAATGGGGGGATGCTGCAAGTGAGCACAAATGTGAAACCCATTAGATACGGGCGAATCTTCGCTGTTCTTCTTCTCTTGCTACTTTCCCCCTTGGTGTTCTGCTATGTCGCTACCCCTACAGTAATTGTCTACTACCCCAAGGAAGCGAAGGAAAAGCTTGGGAGTGTCTGGAATACACAGCACAGAATATATAGGGGCGGGCGCGGCGGTTTGTACCCTGGGGAGGTTACGTTGGATTTTGGCCACATATTCCCCAATGAGAACTTCTTTATGGAGTTTTACTGGTGGGGGGACAAGATCCGTAACCATTGCGTCAATATCACCCCTAAGTGGCCCACCACTCGTATCTACCTTGATGTGGACGGCAATATTGATACCCGTCCAGGAAGTGGCACGGATACGGATCGTTTGAAGCAATGCATCACGGACACCGCGAAACCCTGACTCCATCTGCATTCATCCCCGCCATCCATCTCTCCCTTCTTATGCTTAGCTCTCAAGATCCCTCTGCTCTTGCAGGCACAGGCGGGTCTCGTCTCAGAGTGGAACAGTTGTCGCGAAATTAAACGCGGACGGCCGGCGATTGCCTGGGAGGTGTGTCCTGGAACTCCAGCAAGCCCTTGATAAAACACATCATTTGTAAGCTGGCACGCTCCGTGTATTGCTCACCTCAGCCGTTTCTCTTGCCTCCATGCCCGGCGCGACGGGCATGGCAGAAACCATAAAAACGACGCACAACAATAATAAAGCTCCTAATAAAAAGCTCCGTGGAGGTCCGACCTTGATCAAGAGAACACTCCGAGCAGGCATGTCCAGCGGCCTGCTGGCGCTGGCGGTCTGCGCCGCCTTGCATTCCCCTCCCAGCCTCGCGGCGCGCGATGCCCAGGCCATCCTCAAGGAGACCTGCCAGGGCTGCCATACCCCGGAAACGGGGGGCGGCCTGAGCCGCATCAGCCACCAGCGCAAGACCCCGGAAGGCTGGCTGATGAGCATCGCCCGCATGCAGATCATGCATGGCTTGCAGATCAGCGACGACGACCGCCGCACCCTGGTCAAATACCTGGCCGACACCCAGGGCCTGGCGCCGAGCGAAACCGACGGCGTGCGTTACGCCCTGGAGCGGCGCCTGAATACGGTGGAGAAGTTCGACGAGCAGACCAGCCAGATGTGCGGCCGCTGCCACTCCGGTGCGCGGGTCGCCTTGCAACGGCGTCCGGCCCAGGAGTGGGAACGCCTGGTGAACTTCCACCTCGGCCAATGGCCGTCCCTGGAGTACCAGGCGCTGTCCCGCGACCGCGACTGGTTCGACCTGGCGCGCAAGGAGATGGTGCCGCTGCTGGCCAAGCGGTATCCGCTGGACAACCCGGCCTGGACAAAATGGCTGGGCAGCGCACCCAAGGCCGAGACCCTGGCAGGCGACTGGAGCTTCAGCGGCCACCTGCCGGGCAAGGGCGAACTGGCCGGGGGGATGAGCGTCAGCGCCGATGGCAATGACACCTTCAAGGTCAGCGTCAAGGGCCAGTACGCCGACGGCAGTCCGTTCAACGGCGAGGGCAGCGCGATCCTCTACAGCGGCTACGAATGGCGCGGCAATGTCAGCATCGACGGCGTGAGCATGCGCCAGGTGTTCGCTGCCAAAGGCAATGAATTGCAGGGCCGGATGTTCGAGGCCGAGCACGACGAACGCGGCCTGGACTTCGTCGCCGCCAAGCAGGGCAGCAGTCGTTTGCTGGCGGTGCAACCGGGTTACCTGAAGGCTGGCGGTGAAACCGAAGTCAGCCTGATCGGCAGCGGTCTCACCGGCAAGCCGAACTTTGGCAGAGGCGTGGAAGTGCTCGAAGTCCTCGAGCAGAGCCCGCAGCGGATCAAGCTCAAACTCAAGGCGGCTGCCAATGCCCAGCCGGGCCTGCGCAACGTCACCGTCGGCACGCTGAAAGGCCCGACGCTGTCGGTCTACAGCACGATCGCCGAAGTCAAAGTCGTGCCTGAGTTCTCGGTGGCGCGTATCGGCGAGGGCGGTGGCTCGACGCCCAAGGTCCAGGGCCGCTTCGATGCCGAAGCCTGGGGCAAGGGCGCCGATGGCAAGCCGTACCGCATCGGCGTGTTCCCGGCGCAGTGGAAGGTCGAAGCCTTCGACGAGCGGGCCAAGGAAGACGAGGACGTCAAGTTCGCAGGCCAGATGCAGTCCGACAGCGGCGTGTTCATTCCAGGCGATGCCGGGCCCAACCCGCAGCGCAAGATGTCCACCAACAACGCCGGCAACCTCAAGGTGATCGCCGCCGTCGACGACGCAGGGAAATCCCTGACCGGCGCAGGCCACCTGATCGTCACCGTGCAACGCTGGAACAATCCACCCATCCCTTGAGGCGCGGTCCGTGACTTGAGACACCCTTTCGGAATGACCGCAGGCCCCCGCGAAAGGGGGCCGGCACAGGAGGTTTGCAATGGGCGCTATCTTGAATCTGGTCGAACGCAACCTGCACGAAGTGCAGGTCGATGCCGACCGCATGCTGTTCCATATCCCCAGCAGTTCGCTGTTCGCCAGCGATGAGTTGACCGGCACCATCATCGACACCTTGCGCGGCCCCGGCTGCACCCCGGAGGACCTGGTCCAGCGCCTCGGCGCACGGTTCAACGGCGAGGAAATCAACGAAACCCTGCGCGAGCTGATCGCCCTGGAACTGGTCAGCGACGGCTCGCCGCTGACCCCGGAGATCGCCGTCAAACGGGTCGAGCGCACGGCGATCAACACCGTGGTGCTCAACGTCAACACCGGCTGCAACCTGAGTTGCACCTACTGCTACAAGGAGGACCTGGACAAGCCCTCGGCGGGCAAGAAGATGGACGTCGAGACGGCCATCGCCTCGGTGGAAATGCTGCTCAGGGAATCCCCCGATGAAGAGCGTTTCACCGTGGTGTTCTTTGGTGGCGAGCCGCTGAGCAACCGCAAGCTGATCGAATACATGGTCGACTACTGCGAGAAGCGTTTTCGCGAGGCGGGCAAGTTCGTCGAGTTCGTCATGACCACCAATGCCACGCTGCTCACCGAGGAGACAGTGGACTACCTGAATGCCCATCGTTTCGGCTTGTCGGTGAGCATCGACGGGCCGAAGACCGTGCACGACCGCAACCGCATCACCGTGGGCGGGCAGGGCACCTATGACGTGGTGCGGCGCAAGGCGCAGATGCTGCTGGCGCGCTACGACAGCCGCCCGGTCGGTGCGCGGGTGACCTTGACCACTGGCGTCACCGATGTGGAAACCATCTGGGACCACCTGTTCAACGAACTGGGTTTCGCCGAGGTCGGGTTTGCCCCGGTGACCTCGGGCGATATCAGCAGCTTCAACCTCACCGGCGAAGAACTGATCGAAGTCTTCGCCAGCATGAAGCGCCTGGGCCGGCGTTACCTGGAGGCGGCCCTGGAGCATCGCAATATCGGTTTCTCCAACCTGCACCAGCTGATCACCGATATTCACGAGGGCCACAAGAAGGCGCTGCCCTGTGGCGCCGGGCTGAAGATGCTGGCGGTGGACCACAAGGGCGAGCTGAACCTGTGCCACCGCTTTACCGGCTCATCGCTGCCGACCTTCGGCAATGTGCGCGACGGCGGGGTGAAGCAGATGGAGCTCAACGACTTCCTGTCCCAGCGCCTGGACCGCAGCAACACCGGCTGCGACAGCTGCCGCATCCGCAACCTGTGTTCCGGCGGCTGCTACCACGAGAGCTACGCCCGCTACGGCGACCCGGCGCACCCGACCTATCACTATTGCGAACTGATGCGTGACTGGGTGGACTTCGGCATCGAGGTCTACAGCCGGATCATGGCCCACAACCCTGCGTTCATCAGCAGCTACATCACTCCGCGCAAGGCTCACTGACATGAAACATCTCAAGCCGATCAATAACAAAGCCCAGAAACTGGAACAGGCCGCCGACGAGAACCGTATCGAAGAGGTGGTTGCCATGAGTTCGGTGGCCGGTTGTGCCTCGACCACCGACCCGGGCTGGGAAATCGATGCCTTCGGTGGCGTGTCGTCCTTGTGCCAGCCGATGGAGGCCGACCTCTACGGTTGCTCCGACCCGTGCTGGTGGCCGGCCCAGGTGCCGGACATGATGAGTACCTACCCCGACTGGAACAAGGACGCCCAGGCTTCCAACGAGAACTGGCGCAATCTCGGCACCGTGTTCCCCAAAGACAAGTAATCGGTCAGTAGAAGGATTCCAGCATGCTTCGCAAAAATGCCTGCGGCCTGGCCGCTTCCGTGATCCTGGGCGCCTGTTCCCTCGGCGTCCTGGCCGACGACAACACTGACAACAAGGCCCTCAACGCCGGCCATGAATACATGGTCACCACCAACTACCCGAACAACCTGCACGTGATCGACCTGGCCAGCGACACGCTGTACAAGACCTGCAAGATGCCCGACGCCTTCGGCCCCGGCACCGTGCAACTGGCGCCGGACCGCAAGGTCGCCTACGTGCTGAACAACCACTACGCCGATGTCTACGGGGTCGAGCTGGACAGCTGCAAGCAGGTGTTCCACGCCAGCATCACCCAGCAGCCGGGGGAAAAGGCCCGCTCGATGTTCGCCTTCACCGTCAGCCACGACGGCAAGGAGCTGTACACCGTGGCCAACCCGACCCAGATGCTCAACGACCGCTATGAGGTCAAGCAGCCGCGGCTGGACGTCTACGCCACCGACGCCGGGCTCAAGGCCAAGCCGGTGCGCAGCTTCCCGGCGCCACGGCAGCTGACCATCATGCAGAGCGGCGACGACGGCTCGCTGTATGTGGCCGGGGCGGACGTGTACAAGGTCGACGTCAAGACCGGCAAGTTCGACGTGCTGATCCCCAGCCGTCACTGGAAACGCCCGAACTACAGCGCGCCGGACGTGCTCTACGTGTGGAACCAGCAGACCTGGCGCCATGACTTCTCGCTGCTCTACACCGCCGCCAAGTTCAAGGACAAGAAACAGGACCCGGCCACCGCCGAGTACCTGTACGGCCTGTTCAGCATCGACTTGAAGACCGGCAAGAGCGAAACCACCGACTTCGGTCCGCTGACGGAAATCTACTTCAGCGGCATGCGTTCGCCGAAGGACCCGAACCTGATGTTCGGTGTGCTCAACCGCCTGGCCAAGTACGACATCAAGCAGAAAAAACTGCTCCAGGCCGCCACCCTGGAGCATTCCTACTACTGCATTTCCTTCAACAAGGCAGGCAGCAAGATCTACCTGGCCGGGACCTTCAACGACGTGGCGATCTTCGATGCCGACAGCCTCAAGCAGATCGGCAGCATCAAGCTGCCGGGCGGGGACATGGCGATCACCACGGCCCAGGTGTTTGTGCGCTAGGCGTTGCTACCGCTATCGCGAGCAAGCTCGCTCCTACAGGGGAATGTGTCATCTCCCGACACCGCACTCCAAATGCATGCGGTCCCTTGTAGGAGCGAAGCTTGCTCGCGAAAAATCTCAAGATCGCCGCCGATTCAATTGCCCGGCACCGGGCAGCTCAGGTCGCCTTCCTGGCACTTGAGGTAGGTCTTGAACGCCTCGACCCGGGCCTTGGTCAGGTCGGTGGTGCAGTTGCTGTAGATCAACGGATAGACGCTGCCACCGGCAACGCCCGAGGCGGCGAACCCGCACTCCGCATCCCGAAAAGCCACCCAGGCGCGCTGGGCGCTGACCAGCAGCTTCTTGCCGTCCGGGTTGTCCTTCAGGCGCTGGGTGATGCGCTGGTAGAGCGTGTTCAGTTCCTTGTCCGCGGCCTGGCGCTGCTCGGCGGCGCACTGGTTCATGGCGGCCTGGGTGGTGGCGTTGGCACAGTCGGCGGCCTGTGCCAGCGGGGTGAGCAGCAGCGGCGCCAGGGCCAGGAAAATGCGTGGGTTCATGGGGATTCTCACAGTGAAGGGGGACACACCGACAAGGGGCATCGCCCGATGTTGGCGTCGCGCGGCAAGGGCCGCCGGTCAATCGTCGTCATAATCGCCGCCGGACAGCTCGAAGGCCGCGGCCTCGACCGCGCGGACCGGTGACAGGCTATAGGGCGCGATCTTCAGCCTGTCGAGGCGTCTGCTGTACGCCTGGTCGAAGTCGTTATAAAACGCGGAGAAATCGGGAGACGCGATCAGTGCCTCAATGTCTTTAATGTAGCGGTGGTAGTTTCCAACGTTGCTCATGTGAGCCTGCAAGGATTTTTTGAAGGGCATTGCCCAGAACAGAGCGACCTTCGAATCCCAGATCGGGTAGAGCTGCGGGCGCAGAAAGTGCAGGAGCTTGGAGGTGCCCACTACCGAGTGCAGGCTGTTGGCCAGATCCTGCATCTGCGCCGTGTCGATCAGGACGTCCGACTCCAGTGCGCAGGCGAGGGCGGCCGAGGCTCTATCGACATGTCTGGCATTCACCCGGGCCACCCTGGGCATCCAGCCGTAGCACATCGCCGATAACTGCAACAGCAGGTCGCCACTGTCGTGGGTGCTGGCCAGGGTCCTGGAGGCGGCCAGCAGGGCGGGGTAGGAGCGCAGGTAGGTCAGCGACTGAGGCGTCAGTTCGATCAGCGGCTCGTCGATCAGCCTGATCGCCCGGCGCAGTTTTTCCAGGGTGATTGCGGGGGATGTCTGGGTCATCGGAGGCATTCCATTTCTGTTGTCCGCTGCGCTCACTACCGCGTTGGGCAGCGGCGAGGCAGCCATTGGCGAGTGGCGAGCTTAGCCCTGTTTTTCGGCGGCAGGGCGAGGGATTTCAACCTGTGCCTGGTCGGGCGGTAAAAAAATACGCAACTATCAGGTTGCGTTTTTCGCGAGAGCGTCTAGGGTTTCATCACTGGAGGTGACCCATGAACTCATCAGATCGCATCGAAAGAAAGATCCTGCTCAAGGCAACCCGTTCCCGTGTCTGGGCCGCGCTGGCCGATGCCGAGGCGTTCGGCAGCTGGTTTGGCGTGGCGCTCGCGGGCCAGCGTTTTGTCGTCGGGCAACGCACCCGGGGGCAGATTACCTACCCCGGGTATGAACACCTGGTCTGGGATGTGCTGGTGGAGCGGCTGGAGCCCGAACACCTGTTCGCCTTCAGCTGGCACCCTTACGCGGTGGAGCCAGGAGTCGACTATTCCGTCGAGCCCAGCACCCTGGTGCAATTCGAACTCGAAGACCTGGACGGCGGCACCTTGCTGCGGGTGGTCGAGTCGGGGTTCGACGGCATTCCACCCGAACGGCGGCTCAAGGCGTTTCGCATGAACAGCCGTGGCTGGGACGAGCAGATGAACAATATCGAGACCTACCTTGGCCCCTGATACTTCTTCCCCATCCCTGTTGCCGGTGGCGGCATCCCTGGACGGCTCGGCCATGATCTTCGCGGCACTGGGTGACGAGACCCGCTTGCGGCTCGTCGCCATCCTGTGTGGTGGCGGCGCCATGTCGATCACCCAACTGACCCTCGGCACCGATATCAGCCGCCAGGCGGTGACCAAGCACCTGCAGGTGCTGGCGCAGGCCGGGCTGGTGCGCGACGCCAAGCTGGGGCGCGAGCGCCTGTGGGCGTTCGAGCCGGGCCGGCTGGCCGAAGCCCGGCGCTCGCTGGAGGTGATCAGCCAGCAGTGGGATCAGGCCCTGGGTCAATTGCAGGCCTTTGTCGAGTCATAACGGAAATCATCACGGATGTTCGAGTTTTACCTGAAACGCTGGAACCTGCAGGTCGATGGCGCGCCCATCGTCACCCCTGGCAGCCACCTGTTGCCAGTGCGCCTGGACGACGCGCCAGCGATGCTGAAGATCGCCCTCGACGACGAGGAAAAATACGGCAACCGGCTGATGGCCTGGTGGGCCGGGGAGGGCGCCGCCCGGGTCTACGCGCACCACGGCGATGCCTTGTTGATGGAGCGGGCCATGGGCCGGCGCTCGCTGATGCAGATGGCCCTGGCCGGCGAAGACGACGAGGTCAGCCGGATCGTCTGCGCCAGCCTGGCACGCCTGCACGCGCCACGCTCGACACCCTTGCCGCCGCTGTTGACCCTGCCGGAATGGTTCAAGGCCCTGCGTCTGGCCGCCCGGCGTGAGGGCGGGATGTTCCTGCGCTGCCTGGCCACGGCCGACGAGTTGCTGGCATCCCCTCGGGAACAGGTGGTGCTGCACGGCGATATCCATCACGACAACGTGCTGGATTTCGAGGAGCGCGGCTGGCTGGTGATCGATCCCAAGCGGGTCATGGGCGAGCGCGGCTTCGATTTCGCCAACCTGATCTGCAACCCGGACCTGCCGACCAGTGGCGATCCGCAGCGCTTCACCCGCCAGGTCGAGGTCATTGCCCAGGCCGCGGGGCTGGAGCGCAAGCGCCTGCTGCAATGGGTGCTGGCCTATACCGGGCTGTCCGCCGCGTGGTTCCTGGAGGACGGCGACATAACCAGCATGGAACACGAACTGCAGGTGGCGGAGTTGGCCATCCAGGCCCTGGAAGGCGCGGCCTAGGGGTTTTGGTCAGTGGTTTTATGGCGAAAGGCTTACATGCGCTGGCTGCTATTTCGCCTGTTGCCGATTGGGCGACAGGCTTAATCTTCATTCACCAACTGCAGCGCAGGACGCGCTCAGGGTCATGGATGACCGACCATGTGCAAGGATGCAGCGACAGGATGTCGTAATGGTCTTGAAAAAAACCCGCTTCGGCGGGTTTTTTTTCGCCTGTGGAAAAGCTAGAGGTGACGGATCTCCTCCGGCACATGCCCCCAGTTGTCATGGCGACCGTCGGCGTAATGCACCGGGGCCGCAAGCAGCTCCTGCAGGTCGATGTCATCCAGGGTCATCACCTGCACCGCGACATAGTCGCCGCCGATCTCCTGCACATGCCCGCGCCCGAAGGTGCGCACGCCACAATGCTTGCAGAACAGATGATGGGTATTGCCACGGTTGAACCGATAGTCGCTCAGCGCCTGTTCGCCGCTGAGCAGACGAAAGGCCTTGGGGGCGATGATCGCGTTCCAGTTGCGGGTCTTGCTGCAGATCGAGCAATTGCACTTGTGGGTGCCCAGGCTCAAGTCGATCTCGACTTCATAGCGCACGGCACCGCAATGACAACTGCCGGTGTAAGTCTTGTGCATGGCAAGGCTCCTGAGGGAAGGCTGGGCCAGAGTGTAGAGGCTGCCTGAACACGCGCGGGAAAACTTTTCAATTAAGGCCAGTAGCCAGTATTGAACATACCCTGCTTAGATGAAAAAAGTTCAGATAAGAGCATGTAAGTTCGTCCGCTGGGTAGCGCGAAGGACCTACCAGAGTTGGTAGGTTTACAAGTATCCGATTGCAGATAGAGTTTCAGCCAAGAAGACGGGTTCTGTCTCACTACAAATACATTCTGTCAAAACGGGCAGACAGTGTTTGGAATGCGCGGTGGGCGATTTCCGCTTTCAGTTCATCACCAGGCCGCTGTTCCGGGTGCTGCTGTTTTGTCGTTCATTATGTTTTGTTTTTAAGTTCGACCTGCCACGAATACAGCGCGCGCCTTGTTTGTCGTGCCCAACTTATAAAACTGCCTTTCATGCCGAGGTTCATTTCAAGTGATCTCTGGCGTGCCTGTGTGGTTGAAAAGCAAAAGGTCCCCGCACTTATGAAACATGTACTTGTGGTTCGTTATTCGCAAAGCGGTCAGTTGAGCGAAGTGGTCGAAAGCCTGATCTCGCCCCTGCGTTCGACGCAGGAGGTCAAGGTGCATGAAGTCGTGCTCAAGCCCCGGGTCGCCTATCCGTTTCCCTGGCCGGTGGGCAGGTTTTTCGACGTGTTTCCCGAGACCGTGCAGCTCAGCCCGCCGGCCATCGAACCGGTGCATACCGATCATCCATGGCCTTTCGACCTGGTGATCCTGGCGTATCAGGTCTGGTACCTGTCGCCGTCGCCGCTGATCACCGCGTTTCTCCAGAGCGCGGAAGGCAAGCGCCTGCTGGCCGGGCGCCCGGTGGTCACGGTGATCGCCTGCCGCAACATGTGGCTGATGGCCCAGGAGGTGGTCAAGCGCCTGCTGGACGAGGCCGGCGCGCGGCTGCGCGACAACGTCGTGCTGACCGACCGGGCCAATACCTTCGCCACCCTGATTACCACGCCGCGCTGGATGTTCACCGGCAGCCGCGAGTCATTCCTCGGCCTGCCCAAGGCCGGGATCAGCGCCGAGGATGTCCAGGGCGCCGCACGTTTCGGGCGGGCATTGAAGGCCGCCCTGTATGCCAATAAAGAGAAAGCCAAAGGGCCGATGCTGGCCGGGCTGGGGGCGGCGCCCGTCAACCCCGGGCTGATACTCAGCGAGCGTGCGGCCTATAAAGGCTTCAAGTTCTGGTCGGGAATAATTTGCCGTTTCGGCAAGTATGGGCAATGGCTACGGCGACTCTTGCTGGGCGTGTTCATCGTTTATCTATTGCTGGTCATCTTGACTGTCCTGCCTATTTCACTGGTGTTACGCCGTTTGCTTCATCCCTTTATCCGGACGCGACTGGACGAGTTGCAGCGTTATTACGAACAACCGTCCGGCTCGCAACTAAATCTTGAAACTGAAGAGTGAAATCATCATGAGTGAATCGTTTGTCTATATTACGAAAACATCCACTTATATGCCGGGAGAGGCAGTGGATAACGATACGATGGAAAGCATTCTCGGGTATGTGGGCGGGCGACCTTCACGGTCTCGACAAGTAGTGCTGCGCAATAACGGTATCAAGCAGCGCTATTATGTGCTGGACCCGCAGACCGGTATTCCCCGTTTCACTAACGCGCAAATAACCGCCGAGGCGATCAAGGGCCTGGTGGGCGACGGTTTTGCCCTGGACTCCATGGAATGCCTGTCCACCGGCACCACCATGCCGGACCAGCTGATGCCCAACCATGGCGTGATGGTGCATGGCGAGTTGGGCAACAAGCCTTGCGAAGTGGTGTCCACCGCCGGCATCTGCCTGGCGGGCCTGACCGCATTGAAATACGCCTACCTGTCGGTGCTGTCGGGGGCCAGCCGCAATGCCGTGGCCACCGCCTCGGAGGTGCCTTCGCCGGTGCTGCATGCGCGCAATTTCGATGCGGAAAACGAGGCACTGGTGGCGCAGATGGCGGCCCGCCCGGAAATCGCCTTCGATAAAGACTTCCTGCGCTGGATGCTGTCCGACGGCGCCGGGGCCTTTCTGCTCGAGAACCAGCCACGGGCCGGCGGCCTGTCGCTGCGCATCGACTGGATCGACATCTTCTCCTACGCCAACGAATTGCCGACCTGCATGTACGCCGGCGCGGAAAAGGCCGAGGACGACAGCCTGGTCGGCTGGAAGCTGCTGACCCCGGAGGAGTGGGCCTCACGCTCGATTTTCGCGATCAAGCAGGACGTGCGGCTGCTGAACGAGAACGTGGTGAAGTACACCCTCGGCAAGCCACTCAAGGAGGTGATGATCAAGCGCAACCTGTCGCCCGAGGCCATCGACTGGTTCCTGCCGCACATGTCGTCGGAATACTTCCGCCAGCCGATTGCCGAGTGCCTGGAAAACACCGAACTGGCGATTCCCCAGGAGCGCTGGTTCACCAACCTGTCCGAGCGTGGCAACACCGGCTCGGCGTCGATCTACATCATGATCCACGAGCTGCTGGAGTCCGGGCGCCTGCACAAGGGGCAGCGCCTGCTGTGTTTCGTCCCGGAAAGCGGGCGCTTCTCCGGTGGCTTCATGCACCTGACGGTGGTCTGACGCGCCTCGCCATGGCGCAACAACCCGGTGGCCGGCGCGGGCCGGCCACTGTTTCGTGGTACGCATCCAACTGCAAGGGAATGACTATGGAAACCCTCGAGCAACGTGTGAAAAGAGTGGTGGCGAGCGAACTGGCCGTCGACCTGGCGCAGATCGGCAACCAGGACTCGTTTGTCGGGAACCTGGGAGCGGACTCGCTGGCCCGGGTGGAACTGGTGACGGCCCTGGAGACCGAGTTCGAACTCACCATCCCGGACGACCAAGCCGATAACCTGCAGACCGTGCAGCAGGTGATCGACTACCTCCGACAGGCCAGTGAGCAAGCAGCCCCGGCCTGACGTCGGTCAAGCGAAGATGCGGCCAGGGCTCAGCTGGCCGATAAGGTTGCCCTGGCCCGCATCTTTCTTCCCCCCGGCGTGCGCAGGTCTCAGGCCTGCTGCCATTGCGCCACGACCCTGTCGACTATCTCGCCGCGTTGTTTGATGGAGTTCGCCGCGAGCCGCCGGGCTTCTTCCACCACCGCTTTGGGCGCTGTCCGTGGGCTACCGGCGGCGAAAGGCGGAGCCGGGGCGTACTCCAATTGCAACTGCACCCGCTGCGCCGTTGCCTCGCCGAACAGCTCGCCGGCCAGGGTCAGGGCAAAATCGATCCCGGCGGTAATCCCGCCACCGCTCAACAGGTTGCCGTCGCGCACCACGCGTTCCTGCACCGCGATCGCCCCCAGCGCCTCCAGCAAATGGTGGTAGGCCCAATGGGTGGTGGCGCGCTTGCCACGCAACAGCCCGGCCGCGCCGAGCACCAGGGAACCGGTGCATACCGAGGTGACGTAACGTGCCTGCGCCGCCTGCTGGCGGATGAAATCGAGGGTCTGCGGGTCTTCCATCAACGGCCCGACACCGGCGCCACCGGGGATGCAGATCACGTCCAGCGGCGGGCAGTCGGCGAAGCCGGTGGTCGCCTGCAACACCAAACCAGTGCTGGCGGTGACCGGCCCGCGCGCCTTCCAGACCAGATGCACCTGCACGTCCGGCAGCGACGCGAGCACATCGTAGGGGCCGGCCAGGTCGAGTTGCTGGACGTTGGGGAACAACAGGAAACCGATCTGCAGCGTCATGGGGTATCTCCCTGGAAAAGTTCGAAGGTGCCCACCCTTATGTGGCTGGACGGTTCGACTCTAGCGCCCTAGGCTTTGGCGAATACGCCAACCTGCCCACGATTTACGCCAACCATGTCCCAGACCGCCAGAACCGTTCATGTACTGACTTTCGCCAACGCCCAGGTGCTCGACGTCACGGGCCCGCTGCAGGTGTTTGCTTCGGCCAACGACCTGGCGCGGCATAAAGGCTTGCCGCTGCCCTACGCGGTGAACGTGATCGCCGCGGGCGACGGGCCGGTGACCACCTCGGCCGGGCTGGCGCTGCTGGCCGAGCCCTTGCCGGCGCTGGGCACGCCTTGCGACACCCTGATCATCGCCGGCGGCTGGGGCGTGTACGCCGCGGCCGAAGACCCGGCGCTGGTGGCCTGGGTCCGTCAGCAGGCGGCGCTGGCGCGGCGGGTGGCGTCGGTGTGCACCGGGGCTTTTTTGCTGGCCGCCAGCGGCTGGCTCGACGGGCGCCGGGTGGTCACCCACTGGACCCGCTGCGAGCAACTGGCGCGGCAATACCCGCGCTTGCGGGTGGAAGCCAATCCGATCTTCATCAACGAGGGGCCGGTCTGGACCTCGGCCGGCGTCACCGCCGGCATCGACCTGGCCCTGGCGCTGGTCGAGGCGGACCTGGGGCACGCCATGGCGCTGGACGTGGCCCGGCAACTGGTGGTGTTCCTCAAGCGCCCGGGCGGCCAGTCGCAGTTCAGCGCGACCCTGGCCCTGCAAAAACAGGGCAGCCGCTTCGACGACCTGCACGCCTGGATCGCCGAAAACCTCGGTCGCGACCTGAACCTTCCGACCCTGGCTGAGCAGGCCGGCATGAGCGAGCGCAGCTTTGTCCGCCACTACCGCGCCGACACCGGCCAGACCCCGGCCCGGGCCATCGAACAGATCCGCGTGGAAAGCGCCCGGCGCCTGCTCGGCGACAGCGGCGTACCGATCAAGCGCATCGCCGTGCAGTGCGGTTTCGGCAGCGAAGAAACCCTGCGCCGCAGCTTCCTGCGGCTGGTGGGCGTGACGCCGCAGGCGTATCGGGAGCGCTTTTCGCCGGAGGGGGAGTCAGGCTTCCAGTAGTTCCAGCAGCGCCTGCAAGGTCGCCTGCGGCGCTTCCTGCGGCACGTTGTGGCCGATTCCGGGCAAGATCCGGCGTTGGTAAGGGCCGGTGAACAGGCCGATGTCTTCATCCTCTTCGCTGGCCGGGCCGACCCCGTCGGCGCCGCCACACAACGAGATGGTCGGTACGCGGATCGGCGGTTGCTGCGCCAGGGCCTGCTCGATGTGTTCCAGGCTCGGGTCGCCCGGGGCGTACATGAAGCGATGCCGGTAGGAGTGGATCACCACCTCGACGAAGTCCGGGTTGTCGAACGACGGCGCGCTCAGGTCGTAGAGTTCGCGGCCGCGATCCCAGGTCGGCGACCACAGTTGCCACAGCAGTGCGCACAGTTCGCGGCGGTTGGCGGTCAGGCCGTCGACCCCGCGTTGGGTGTGGAAATAATACTGATACCAGAGCCGGTGCTCGGTCTCGGGCGGCCGCGGTTGGGTCGAGCGGGCAATGTCCTGGATGTTGTAGCCGTCGGCGCTCACCAGGCAGCGCACCCGCTCCGGCCACAGGGCCGCGACGATGCAGGCGGCGCGACCGCCCCAGTCGAAACCGGCGAGGGCGGCCTGGGGGATCTCCAGGGCATCCATCAGATCCAGCAGGTCCTGGGCCAGCGCCGCCTGCTGCCCGGAACGCAGGATGTCCGGGCCGGCGAAGCGGGTCGGCCCGTAACCGCGCAGGTACGGCACTATCACCCGGTAGCCACGCGCCGCCAGCTCGGGGGCGATCTCGTCGTAGCCGCGCGGGTCGTAGGGAAAGCCATGCAGCAGAATCACCGGCGCGCCGTCGGCGGGGCCGTGGTGTTCGTAGGCGATGTGCAGGCGAGGTGTCTGGAGGTACTGGACAGAGGGCGAGCTGTTCATGACGGATCCGGCGACAGGGAAAGCAGCAACCTTAGCTCAATCCGTGTGTCTGGCCAGTGTCGTGTGGAGACTCCGTGCGTGGGTTTTGCCCTGACGGCATAAAGCGCTGACGAAGGCGTCACACCTCAGTCAGGGGCTACAGGAAAGTGAGCTCGGCGCTGGTCGTGAGGTGCTTGAAATGGTGCTGCCACAACCGCACTCCCAACTGCCCGCTGCGGTCCAGTGACGAGCCCAGGGTCAGGTCGGTGATCAGGGTCGGTTGCAGGCCGGCGTCGAACAGGGCGAAGCCGGCGGCGAGCACGCAGGTGTCGGTCTGGATGCCGCAGACCAGCACGCGTTCGGGGCCCAGGCTGCGCAGGTAGGCAATGGTCTCTGGCGTGGGGGCGTAGCCGTGCTTGATGAAGACGCGGTCGGCGGCGACCAGGCTGTGGTCATCGGCGGCGGGTTGCCAGCCGAGCTGGCGGACGAAGGGCGTGCGGCTTTCATCATGGCGTTCGACGGTGGCCACCGAGGGCAACTGGCCGAGCAGGGCGTTGATGCCGTCCACCAGCCAGTCCGGCGGGTTGAACGTGGGTTGCACATCGATGATCAGCAGCACCTGGCGCATGGGAATCCTTGAGAGGGCCGGGGCGGCCTATTCTGCCCGCAAACCGCCGTTGCCGCGAACCGCTCGCGCGGGTAAAACACGCCACCTCTGTAGCCGCTGCCGAGCCCGCGAGGCTGCGATCGGCCCGGAGGGCCGCTAAGCCTGACACCTCGTAGGATCTGGGGAAACGCGGTGCCTACCTGGCGAGTCCTTCGGCCTCGATCGCAGCCTCGCTGCGCTCGGCAGCGGCTACAGCGGCCGCGCATTGCGGCAGGCACCCTGGTCGTCTTTCGTAGGAGCGCAGCTTGCGCGCGATGAAGGATGACGCGGTACATCCGGCATTCCGCGTTGCCTCTGTCGCGGGCAAGCCTCGCTCCTACGAGAGCGAGGAGGCCGGTCACGGCTGCCAGAAGATCTTCCGAGCCAGGGCTCAGCGCACCCGCAAGCCCTGCAACAGTGCCTGCAGGCCGACCAGCGCTTGCTGCAAGCGTTGCCCCGGATGCTCGTCGCGGGCGATCCACAGCGAGGCGTCGAGCAGGCTGCCGTTGATCAGGCGCGCCAGGGCTTCGCTGGGGGCGTTGACCACCAGGCCGGCCTGCATCAGCTCATCCAGCAGCGTGCTCAAGGACGCCACGCACTGTTCTTCGCTGGCCTCGGTCAGGTCCCCGAGTACCGCGCGCGCGTCCTGCAGGACGATGCGCTGGATCTCCGCTTCCTGGGCCATTTCCAGGTAGGTGCGGCAGCGCTGGACGAAGGCGTCCCAGAGGTCGTCGGTGTCGCGCGAGATCGCCTCCAGGCGCTGGTCCATCTCGGCATCGAGCTGTTCCACCACCGCTGCCAGCAGGCCTTTCTTGTCGCCGAAATGGTGGTACAAGGCACCTCGGGTCAGGCCCGCCTCGGCCGTCAGGTCGTCCATCGAGGTGTTGGCATAACCCAGGCTGCCAAAGGCCTGGCGGGCACTGGCGATGAGTTTGCTGCGGGTTTCTTCGATCATCTCGGCGCGTTGACGCGGGCTCATGGCGGACACTCACACAGCTGACAGGTGGATTGACATACGCCGCGTATGTTCTCATGCTTTCTCACGTACGCGCCGTATGTATTTTTGTCTTGCGGTGCATTTCTGGCAAGCCTCAGACAAGGTGTGATGACGATGGCAAACCCTTACCGCGAACTGTTCAAGGCCCCCGGCAGTCGCGCTTTCGTGGTGGCGGGGATGATTGCGCGGATGCCGATGTCGATGACCGGCATCGGCCTGATCACCATGCTGGCCCAGCTCAAGGGCGGTTACGCGCTGGCCGGTGCGGTGGCGGCGACCTTCGCCCTGGCCACGGCCTTCTGCGCGCCCCAGGTGTCGCGCCTGGTCGACCGTTTTGGCCAGGGCCGGGTGCTGCCGATCGCCGCCGGCCTGGGCGGCGGGGCGCTGTTGGCGTTGCTGCTGTGCACCCGGTTGCAGGCGCCGCACTGGACGCTGTTCCTGTTCGCCGCCCTGGCCGGCTGCATGCCGAGCATACCGGCGATGATCCGCGCCCGCTGGACCGAGCTGTACCGCGGCCAGCCACAGTTGCAGACCGCCTATGCCCTGGAATCGGTGCTCGATGAGGTGTGCTTTATCGTCGGCCCGCCGTTGTCGGTGGGGCTGTGCGTGGCGGCCTTCCCCGAGGCCGGGCCGCTGGCGGCGCTGTTGCTGCTGGCGATCGGCGTCACCGCGCTGGTGGCGCAACGGGCGACCGAGCCACCGGTGCATCCCCATGAGGCCGGGCACGACGCGTCGATCATCCGGTCGCTGGAGTTGCAGTTGCTGGTGTTGCTGATGATCGCCATGGGCATGATCGTCGGCGTGGTGGACGTGGTCAGCGTGGCGTTCGCCCAGCAGCAGGGGCAACCCGCGGCGGCGAGCATCGTGCTGTCGGTGTACGCCATCGGCTCCTGCCTGGCGGGTATCGCCTTCGGCGCGCTGAAACTGAATATCCCGCTGCCGCGACTGTTCATGTACGGCGGCATCGCCACCGCCGTGACCACCCTGCCATTGCTGCTGGCGAGCAATATCCTCGGCCTGTCCCTGGCGGTGTTCGTCTCTGGCCTGTTCTTCGCCCCGACCCTGATCGTCGCCATGGCCCTGGTCGAGAACATCGTGCCACCGGCCAAGCTCACCGAGGGCCTGACCTGGCTGGTCACCGGGGTGAGCATCGGCGTGGCCATCGGCGCCGCCAGTTCCGGCTGGCTGGTGGATGCCTTTGGCGCGCGCAGCGGCTTCTGGGTGGCGCAGGCGGCGGCAGTGGTGGTGCTGGGGGCGGCGGTGCAGAGCTGCCGCCGACTGACCCGCGGCCAGCCGGCGGTTGCCTGAGCCTTACCCGCCGCGCCCGGAGTTGACCCAGAAATTCACCGACAGCGAGGTGGACACAGAATGCTCTGCACGTCCACGGCGGTCTCTCTTGTCGGTTGGTTTGATCTGCGACTGGAACGAAGGCTGTGCCGGGAAATTTATGGGGGCGGATGATCCAATGCCGATCGGTCAGCGAAGGGGATCTACTGTAGGAGCGAAGCTTGCTCGCGATGGTCGTTAACGATACCGATGTATTGGCTGGATAAACGTGGCGCTCTCAGGTTCATCGCGAGCAATCGAGCGTCGACCGGCTGCTCCTGCAGATCAGCGTCAGGCCGGTGGCGGCTACTAATTTGCCGCTCAGGTGGCACGTCCAGTCTTTACCATCATTTTTTTCAAGGGGAACACCGTGACCCAGCTGACGCTGCTATGCCTGCCGTATTCCGGAGCCAGCGCCATGGTCTACAGCCGCTGGCGGCGCAAGCTGCCGCAATGGTTGCACCTTGCGCCGGTGGAGCTGCCCGGGCGTGGCGCCCGTTATGCCGAGCCGCTGCACACCGACATGCGCGAGCTGGCGCGGCAACTGGCGGTGGAAATCCGCGCCAATCTGCGCATGCCCTATGCCTTGTTCGGCCATAGCCTGGGGGCGCTGCTGGCCTGCGAGCTGGCCCACGCCCTGCGGGCCCTGGGTTGTCCGGAGCCGGTGGCGCTGTTCGCTTCGGGGACTGCGGCGCCGACCCTGCGCACCGACTACGACCGGGGTTTTGCCGACCCCAAGACCGACGAACAACTGATCGAGCAGCTGCGTACCCTCAACGGCACCAGTGAAGAGGTGCTGGCCAACCAGGAATTGATGAGCCTGACCCTGCCGATCC
Organism: Pseudomonas sp. RW409; assembly: GCF_003184125.1. Lineage (NCBI taxonomy): Bacteria > Pseudomonadati > Pseudomonadota > Gammaproteobacteria > Pseudomonadales > Pseudomonadaceae > Pseudomonas > Pseudomonas sp. RW409. The sequence goes on from NZ_QHHP01000002.1 coordinate 402,822, forward strand.
TGCGCGCCGACTTTCTCCTGTGTGGCCGTTTTCGCCCGCTGCAGCGCCCGTTGCTGAACTGCCCGGTGCATGTCCTGGGGGGCAAGGCCGACCGGGCCACCACCGAACAGCTGATTGGCTGGAGCAAGGAGACCCAGGGCAGCTTCTCGGTGGACATGCTGGCGGGCGGGCACTTCTTCATTCACGAGCACGAAACCAAGGTCCTGAGCCTGATCAAGGGCCACCTTGAGGTGCATCGTCGGCGTCACCTGCAATCCGAAGCAGCGACCGCCCTGTAGCCGCTGCCGCAGGCTGCGAATAGCCGGCACGGCCGCGGCGCTCGGTGGCCCATCGCAAGATCGTCAAGCAAGGCCCTGCGGGCCTTATCGCAGCCTCGCGGGCTCGGCAGCGGCTACAGGAATGGGTGTAGCCGCTGCCGCAGGCTGCGATCGGTTGGCACGGCCGCGGCGTTCTCGGTGGCTCCATCGCAAGATCGTCAAGCAAGGCCCTGCGGACCTTATCGCAGCCTCGCGGGCTCGGCAGCGGCTACAGGAATGGGTGTAGCCGCTGCCGCAGGCTGCGATCGGCCGGCACGGCCGCGGCGTTCTCAAGGCCCAGGCAGATCTATCAGCCCAACGACGTGCCCAGGCGCCAGTAACCCATCAGGGTCAGGTTGCGGCGTTCCTGGCCACGCTCGTTGATCAGGTGGCGGCGAATGCTCATCACCGTGGCGGACTCGCCGGCCACCCAGGCATAGAAGCTGTTGTCGGCCGGCGTGGCGGTCTCCCAGGGCCGTTGTTCCTCGTCGCCCTCGTGCAGCTTGATCGGCCGCTGTGCCGTGTTGGGCGGCGGCAGCTCGGCCAGCTCCCGGGCGGCATGGATCAGGGTTTCGCCATGCTGGGCGCCCAACAGGTCCCGCGGCAGCCAGTTGAGCCGGGTCTGGGGGTTGCAGCGCAGGTCGATGCAGTCGCTTTCGTGGGGCACTTCGATAAACGCCTGCACGTCCGGGTAATCCGGATAGGCCTGCAGCTCCTCGAGAATCCCGGCAATGGCCGGCAGGGCGGTTTCATCGCCCATCAGCAGCACTTTGCGGATCCCCGCCGGCGGCATCCATTCATAACCGCCGGGGTCGCCGCTGTAGGCCTTGTTCGGCACCACCATCTGCAGGCGGTCGCCGGGCCGGGCGTGGGTGGCCCAGCTGGACGCGGGGCCGTTGATTCCGTGCAGCACGAAGTCCACATCCAGTTCCGCCGGTTGCAGGCGCAGGGCGCGGATGGTGTAGGTGCGCATCGGTGGCTGCTGCTCGGCCGGCAGCTTGCGCCGGGCGGCGTGCCAGTCGCCTTCCACCGGCAGTTGCGGAACGCTGCCGTCGGCCCCGGGGAACAACAGCTTGATGCGCTGGTCCGGGGCCAGGGCGCGGGCCTGGGCGATCTCCTCGCCGGCGAACACCAGGCGCACCAGGGACGGGCTGAGGACGATGCGTTGCTTGAGCTCGACGTTGATCACCCGGTAGCCCTTGGGTCTGGGCCGGTCGATGCCCGTCAGTTTGCGCAAGCCTTGGGTGAGGATGTCGGTCAGCGATTGGGCGGAGGACATGGGCGGATACCTGTGCAAGGGGGGATAAGCAAGGAACGAAAGGCGGCGGGTCCGATTTAGCGTCGGCGCCGCTGGTCGGCGGCTCCTGGGCGGCGCCGGGGGAGGGTGGCTGGCATGGCGCGCGGGGTTAATTTTCCCGGGCCTTCATCCGTTCCGTAGGGATGACCGAGCCAATGCTCGATACCCCACAAGCAAGTACGGATGCCCCCCCCGATGAATGCCGAAGACTCCTTGAAGCTCGCCCGTAGATTCATTGAACTGCCGCTGGAAAAGCGCCGGCTGTTCTTGAAGGCTCTGGACAAGGAAGGCGTCGACTTCTCTCTGCTGCCGATTCCCGCGGGGGTCGCTGTGCCTGATCGCCAGGCGCTGTCCTACGCGCAGCAGCGCATGTGGTTTCTCTGGCAACTGGACCCGCAGAGCGCGGCCTACAACCTGCCCAACGCGGTACGCCTGAGCGGGCCGCTGGATCGGGCGGTGCTGGCCCGGGCCTTCGACTGGCTGCTGGAGCGCCATGAAAGCCTGCGCACGGTGTTCCGCCTGGAGCAGGACGAACCGCGGCAGGTCGTCCTGGCGACCCAGGTGAGCATCGATTACCAGGACCTGAGCGACCTCGACCCCGCGCAGCGCGAAGCCAGCGTACGGCAGCGGGCCGACGCCGAGGCGCGCCGGCCCTTCGATCTGCAGCAGGGGCCGCTGTTGCGGGTCTGCGTGTTGGGGCTGGGGGAGCAGGAGCACGTCATGCTGCTGACCTTGCACCACATCGTCGCCGACGGCTGGTCCATGGGCGTGCTGATCGAGGAGTTCCTGCAAGCCTATGACGCGCTGCTCGAGGGCGAGGCGCCGAGCGCGCCGGCCCTGCCGATCCAGTACCGCGACTACGCGCTGTGGCAGCGCAGCTGGCTGGAAGCCGGGGAGCAGGAGCGGCAGCTGGCGTACTGGCGGGCCAAGCTCGGGGACGAACACCCGGTGCTCAAGCTGCCCACCGATCATCCGCGCCAGGCCCGTTCCAGCCGCCAGGGGCGGCGCCTGGACTTCGAGCTGGCGCCACCGTTGGCCCAGCAACTGGGTGCCCTGGCGCGACAGCAGGGGGTGACCCTGTTCGCCGTGCTGCTGGCAGGTTTCAAGCTGCTGCTGGCACGCTACAGCGGCCAGCAGGATATCCGTGTCGGCGTGCCGATCGCCAACCGCACGCGCCAGGAAGCCGAAGGGCTGATCGGCTTCTTCGTCAACACCCAGGTGCTGCGCAGCGAGTTGAGCCCGCATTTGACGGTGGAGCAACTGCTGGCCGATATCCGCGAGACCACCCTGGGGGCGCAGGCCCATCAGGAGCTGCCTTTCGAACGCTTGGTGGAGGCCCTGCAACTCGAGCGCAGCCTGAGCCACAGCCCGCTGTTCCAGGTGCTCTACAACCACCAGCCGCAGGTCACCGAGCTGGCCACCCTGCGCAGCCGTTCCGGGCTTGAAGTGCAGGCCCTGGCGCGCAACGAGCGTACGGTGCAGTTCGACCTGACCCTGGACACCTTCGAACGCGGCGGCCGGTTGCAGGCTGCCTTCACCTATGACTGCCAGCTGTTCGAGGAACAGACCGTCGAACGCATGGCCGGCCACTGGCAGAACCTGCTGTGGGCGATGGTGCGTGAGCCGCAGTCGGCGATTGCCGAACTGCCACTGCTCGACGCCGAGCAACGCCAGGCCACCCTGGCCCAGGGGATTGGTGCGCCTGAGGCATTCGTCGCCGCTTCGGTGCTCGAGCTGTTTGCCGAGCAGGTGCGCGTGCGGCCCGAGGCGCCGGCCCTGGTGTTCGGCGAGCAGTGCCTGAGTTATCGCCAGCTGGATCAGCGCGCCGCGCGCCTGGCTGCGGCCCTGGTACAGCGTGGCGTGGGCCCCGAGGTGCTGGTGGGCATCGCCGTGGAGCGCTCCCTGGAGATGGTGGTGGGCCTGCTGGCGGTGCTCAAGGCCGGCGGCGCCTACGTGCCCCTGGATGCCCAATACCCCGAGCAGCGCTTGAGCTACATGCTGCAAGACAGCGGCGTTGCCCTGCTGCTGAGCGAGACCGCGGTGCAGGCGCGGCTGCCGCTGGCGGCCGGGGTCAGCGTGCTGTTGCTCGACCAGCCGGACAGCTGGGCGCCGGCCAGCGATTCGCAGGCGCCACTGCCGCAGGTCGAGGCCGGGCACCTGGCCTATTCGATCTACACCTCCGGTTCCACGGGGGCGGCCAAGGGCGTCACCATCACCCACGGGGCCCTGGCCAACTACGTGCAGGCGATCCTGGCGCGCCTGCCGCTGGGGGCCGCGCGCAACATGGCGGTGGTCTCGACCATCGCCGCCGACCTGGGGCATACCACGCTGTTTGGCGCCCTGTGCTCCGGCAGTTGCCTGCATGTGATCGACCTGGATACCGGCCTGGATGCCGAGGCCTTTTCGGCCTACCTGGACGCCCGGCAGATCGATGTACTGAAGATCGTCCCTTCGCATTTGCAGGCGCTGATGAGCGGCGCGGAGCCGGCCCGCGCCCTGCCAAGGCAGTGCCTGGTGCTGGGCGGCGAAGCCTGCCCGGCGACGCTGGTCAGCAAGGTTCGGGCCCTGGCGCCGCAGTGCGCGGTGTTCAACCACTACGGCCCGACGGAAACCACGGTCGGCGCCCTGACCATGGCTGCCGCTGACGTGGACCAGGCCCTGGCGGTGGTGCCCCTGGGCCAGCCGCTGGCCAACGTCCGCGCCCGGGTGCTGGATGCCTCGCTGCAACCCGTGGCGCCCGGCACCCCGGCCGAGCTGTACCTGGGCGGTGCCGGCCTGGCGCGGGGTTACCACCGCCGGCCGGCATTGACCGCCGAGCGTTTTGTTCCCGACCCTTTCAGTGCCGACGGGCAGCGGCTGTACCGCACCGGTGACTTGGCGCGCTACCTCGATGGCGGGGTCATCGATTACCTGGGGCGCATCGACCATCAGGTGAAGATTCGCGGCTACCGCATCGAACTGGGGGAAATCACCGCGGCGCTCAAGCAGTTGCCGCAGGTCGAGGACGCCGTGGCGCAGGTGGTCAGCGTGGCCGACGAGCCGCAAGTGGCGGCTTATGGGGTGCTGGCCAAGGCCAGCGCTCAGGAGCCGGAAGCGGCCTGGCAGGAGATTCGCCGGCAGTTGGCGGTGGCGCTGCCCGACTACATGCTGCCGATGCATTTCGTGGCCCTGGAAGGCATGCCGTTGACCGCCAACGGCAAGCTCGACCTGCGGGCCTTGCCGCCGGTGCAACCGCAGGCACCGGTGGCCGCATACGTCGCGCCGGTCAGCGAGTTGCAACAGCAGATCGCGGCGATCTGGCAGGACGTGCTCAAGGTCGAGCGGGTGGGCCTGAGCGATAACTTCTTCGCCCTGGGCGGGCATTCGCTGCTGGCCACTCAGATCATTTCCCGGGTCCGCCGGTTGCTGGCGGCGGAGGTGCCGCTGCGGGTGCTGTTCGAGACCGCGCGCCTGGATGAGTTCGTCGAGCAGGTACAGGCCTGTGTTGGCGCCGGTTCGCTGTCGCTGATCGAGGCGCTAGGGCGCGACGAGCCATTGCCGGCTTCCCATGCCCAGCAGCGGCAATGGCTGTTCTGGCAGATGCACCCGCAGAGCACCGCCTACCACACGCCGATCGTGGTCCGGCTCCAGGGTGTGCCGGACCGGCAGGCGTTGCAGCACAGCTTCGACGCCCTGGCGCTGCGCCATGAAGCTTTCCGCACCACCTTTACCCAGCACCAGGACAGCCTGTGCCAGGTGGTGCACCCCCAGGGTGAAATTCCCCTGGCCTGGGAGCGCCTGGCCCCGGGCCTGTCCCGCGAGGCGGTCGAGGCCAGGGCCCTGGAAGAAACCCAGGTGCTGTTCGACCTGGAGCACGGCCCCCTGTGCCGGGCCCGGGTGCTGCAGATCGCCGAGCAGGAGTGCCTGCTGGTGGTGACTCTGCACCACATCATTTCCGATGGCGCCTCCATGAGTGTGCTGGCCCGGGAATTCGTCGCCCTCTACCGGGGGTTCATCCAGGGGCAGGCCCCGCAGTTCGATGAATTGAGCGTGCAGTACGCCGACTACGCCAGCTGGCACCGGGCCTGGCTCGAGCAGGGCGAGCAGCAGCGGCAACTGGATTACTGGCGCGAGCAGCTGGGGCTGGAACACCCGGTGCTGGAACTGCCGGTGGACCATCCGCGCCAGGCCCTGGTGAGCCATCGCCAGGAGCGCCTGGGTTTGCGTCTGCCGGTGGACCTGGAGCAGGGCTTGCGGCGCCTGGCGCGCGAGCACGACATGACCCTGTTCCAGCTGTTCCTCGGCTCGTTCGCCCTGTTGCTGCACCGCTATTGCGACCAGCCCGATATCCGTATCGGCGTGCCGGTCAGCAACCGTCGCCACCAGGAAATGGAAGGCGTGATGGGCTTCTTCGTCAACACCCTGGTGATGCGCGTCGAGCTGGCGCCGAGCCTGGCGGTGGGGCAGTTGCTGCGTCAGGTCAAGGCCACGGCCCTGGCCGCCCAGGCCCATCAGGACCTGCCGTTCGACCGCCTGGTGGATGCGCTCAAGCCCCAGCGCGCGCTGGATCAGAACCCGCTGTTCCAGGTGATGTACAACCACCTGAGCATTGCCGGGGAAAGCGCCGACGGCGCCAGCCTGCCGGGCCTGCACGCCGAGGAAATGGTCCTGCAGGGCGGTACCGCGCAATTCGACCTGACCCTGGAAACCCTGGAAACCGACGCTGGGATCAACGCATCGTTCATCTATGCCGGTGAGTTGTTCGAGGTGTCGACCGTCGAAGGTTTCGCCGATCACTGGCGCAACCTGCTGCAAGGCATGCTCGAACCGCAACAGGCGATTGGCGAGCTGGCGATGCTGGGCCGGGAGGAGCAGGGGCGGATTCGCCAGGACTGGGATCACACCCAGGTGGTTTACCCCACCAACCGCTTTGTCCACCAACTGTTCGCCGACCAGGCGGCCAGGGCGCCAGAGGCGCCGGCGGTGTTCTTCGCCGAGCAGCGCCTGAGCTATCGCGAGCTGGACATCCAGGCCAACCAGCTGGCGCACAAGCTGATCGAGCTGGGAGTCGGTCCGGAAGTCCGGGTGGCCATTGCCATGCCGCGTTGCGCGGAGATCATGGTGGCCTTCCTGGCCGTGCTCAAGGCCGGCGGGGTTTATGTGCCGCTGGACATTGAATACCCCCAGGATCGCCTGCGCTACATGATGCAGGACAGTGGTGCCTGGTTGCTGCTGACCCAGAGCCATCTGCTGGATCGCCTGCCGATTCCCGATGGTTTGCCGACCCTCAGCGTCGAAGGCGCGGCTGACTTTGCGGCTTACCCTATGACCAGCCCGGAGGTGACCCTGGCCGAGGAAAACCTCGCCTACGTGATCTACACCTCCGGCTCCACCGGCCTGCCCAAAGGCGTGGCGGTGTCCCACGGTCCGCTGGCGATGCACAGCCTGGCCACCGGCGAGCGCTATGAAATGAGCCCGGCGGATTGCGAACTGCACTTTATGTCCTTCGCTTTCGATGGCTCCCACGAAGGCTGGATGCACCCGCTGATCTATGGCGCCAGCGTGCTGATCCGCGATGACAGCCTGTGGTCGCCGGAATTTACCTACGAGCAGATGCACCGTTATGGCGTCACCGTCGGCGTGTTCCCACCGGTGTACCTGCAACAGCTGGCGGTGCACGCCGAACGCGACGGCAATCCGCCGGCGGTGCGGGTGTATTGCTTCGGCGGTGATGCGGTTCCCCAGGCCAGTTATGACCTGGCCTGGCGGGCGCTGCGGCCGAAGTACATCTTCAACGGCTACGGCCCGACCGAAACCGTGGTCACCCCGCTGATCTGGAAGGCCAAGGCTGGCGATCCGTGCGATGCGGCCTATGCGCCGATCGGCAATATCGTCGGCAATCGCAGCGCCTACGTCGCCGATGCCAACCTCAACCTGCTGCCGGTGGGCGTGGCGGGCGAGCTGTATCTGGGCGGCCTGGGCGTGGCTCGGGGTTATCTGGATCGGCCGGGGCTGACGGCCGAGCGTTTTATTCCCGACCCTTACAGCACCAGCGGTGCACGGCTGTATCGCAGCGGCGACCTGACTCGTTATCGCACTGACGGCCTGGTGGAGTACGTCGGTCGTGTCGACCATCAAGTGAAGGTGCGGGGTTTCCGTATCGAGCTGGGTGAAATCGAAGCGCGGTTGCTGGAGCAAGACCCAGTGCTGGAAGTGGCGGTGATCGCCCAGCCAGGGCCGAGCGGCCAGCAACTGGTGGGTTATATCGTGCCGGTGGACGCGCAGGTTACTTCGAGCAACGAACGCCAGGCGCAACTGCGGGAAAGCATCAAGGCCCGACTGCGGGAAAACCTGCCGGACTACATGGTGCCGACCTACCTGCTGTTCCTCGAAGCGCTGCCGCTGACGCCGAACGGCAAGCTGGACCGCAAGTCGTTGCCGAAGGTCGATGCACAGCTGATGCAGCAGACCTATGTCGCGCCGCAAAACGAGCTGGAACAGCAGATCGCCGCCATCTGGGCCGATGTGCTGAAGCTGGAACAGGTCGGCGTGACCGACAACTTCTTCGAACTGGGTGGCGACTCGATCATCTCGATCCAGGTGGTCAGCCGTGCCCGTCAGGCCGGTATTCGTTTTACCCCGAAAGACCTGTTCCAGCACCAGACGGTGCAGGGACTGGCCACGGTGGCGGAGCAGGGCGAGGGCGGGTTGCAGATCGACCAGGGCCCGGTGCGCGGCGAGATGGCGCTGCTGCCGATCCAGCAATGGTTCTTCGACACCCCGGTGCCGGAACGTCATCACTGGAACCAGTCGGTGCTGCTCAAGCCGCTGAAGACCCTGAGTGCCCAGGCGCTGGAGCAAGCCTTGCACGCCTTGCTCGAACACCACGACGGCCTGCGCCTGAACTTCGTCGAAGAGGGGGCCGGCTGGGTCGCGACTTATGCGCCGTCGGCGCCGGTGACTTCGGCACCGTTGGCCGCGATGCAAGCCGATGCGGTGCTGTGGCTGGCGGACAACGCGACTCAAGATTCGCTGCAAACCCTGTGCGACGCGGCGCAACGCAGCCTCAATCTGCAACAGGGGCCTGTGCTGCGCGCCGTACTCTTGACCTTGCAGGACGGCAGCCAGCGTCTGCTGCTGGCGATCCATCACCTGGTGGTGGACGGCGTGTCCTGGCGGGTGCTGCTGGAAGACCTGCAGCAGGCCCTGGTACAGCAAGCGGCCGGGCAAACCATCAAGCTGCCGGCCAAGACCAGCTCGACCCAGGCCTGGGCCGGGCAGTTGCAGGCTTATGCCCAAAGCGCGGCGCTGCAACAGGAACTGGCTTACTGGCAGGCCCAGCTGCAAGGCGTCGAATCGGGCCTGCCCTGCGACCGGGTAACGGACCGGGTCGCGATCAAGGATGCCCTGAGCGTCAGCACCGAGCTGGACCAGGCCTATACCCAGCGCCTGTTGCAGGACGCCCCGGCGGCCTACCGCACGCAGATCAACGATCTGCTGTTGACGGCCCTGGCCCGGGTCATCACCCGCTGGACCGGTGACGCCAACGCCCTGGTGCAACTGGAAGGCCACGGCCGTGAAGAACTGTTCGACAGCATCGACCTGAGCCGTACCGTGGGTTGGTTCACCAGCGTATTCCCGGTCAAGCTGACGCCGCAGGCGGCCCTGGCCGACTCGATCAAGCAGATCAAGGAGCAACTGCGCGCGGTGCCGAACAAGGGCATCGGTTTTGGCGCCCTGCGTTACCTGGGGGATGCCCATGCCCAGGCAACCCTCGCGGCCCTGGCCGTACCGCGCATCACCTTCAACTACCTGGGCCAGTTCGACGCCAGCTTCGACGAGGCCGATGCCTGGTTCGCCCCGTGTGCCGAAGCCAAGGGCGCAGACCAGAGTGCCGAGGCCCCGTTGGGTAACTGGCTGAGCATCAATGGCCAGGTCTATGGCGGTCAGTTGAAGCTGGGCTGGACCTTCAGCACACAGATGTTCGACGCCGCGACCATCCAGCGCCTGGCGGATGACTATGCCGAGGAACTCAAGGCGCTGATCGAGCATTGCAGCCAGCCGCAGCACCGTGGCGTCACCCCATCGGACTTCCCGTTGGCACGCCTGAGCCAGCAGCAACTGGATCGCTTGCCCGTGCCGCTGCCCCAGGTCGAGGACCTCTATCCGCTGTCGCCGATGCAGCAGGGCATGCTGTTCCATACCCTGTATGAGCAACAGGGCGGCGACTACATCAACCAACTGCGGGTGGACGTGGAGGGGCTCGATCCCGAGCGTTTCCGTCAGGCCTGGCAAGCGGCCATCGACCGTCACGATATCCTGCGCACCGGTTTTCTCTGGCAGGGCGAGTTGCCGGCGCCGATCCAGGTGGTGCACAAGCGCATGGCCCTGGATTTTGTCGAGCATGACTGGCGCGCCGTGGCATCGGCGGCCCAGGACCTGGACGCCCTGGCCGGGCAGGAGCGCCAGCGCGGTTTTGATCTGGCGGCGGCGCCCTTGCTGCGCCTGACCCTGGTGCGTCTCGATGACCAGCGCTATCACCTGATCTACACCAACCATCACATCCTGATGGACGGCTGGAGCAACTCGCGGCTGCTGGGGGAAGTCCTGCAAGGTTACTCGGGGCAATCGGCAGGGGCGGCGCCTGGCCGCTATCGCGACTACATCGCCTGGCTGCAACGCCAGGACGCCCAGCTCGGCGAGGCCTTCTGGAAACAGCAACTGGCGACCCTGGACGAGCCGACCCGCCTGGCCCAGGCCATCAACCGCAGTGCTGGGCAGAGCGTCGCGGACCAAGGCTACGGGGCTTATCAGCAGCAACTGGACGGCCAACAGACCCAACGCTTGAGCGAGTTCGCCCGCCAGCAGAAGGTCACGGTCAACACCCTGGTGCAGGCTGCCTGGCTGCTGTTGCTGCAACGCTATACCGGGCAGGACACAGTGGTGTTCGGCGCTACGGTGTCCGGGCGTCCCGCGGAGCTTAAAGGCGTGGAGCAGCAGATCGGCCTGTTTATCAACACCCTGCCGGTGGTGGCTTCGCCGCGTCCGGACATGGCCGCCAGCGACTGGCTGCAGGTGGTGCAGGCACGCAACCTGGCCCTGCGCGACTTCGAACACACACCGTTGTATGAAGTGCAGCGCTGGGCCGGTTTGGGTGGCGAGGCGCTGTTCGACAACATCCTGGTGTTCGAGAACTACCCGGTGTCCGAAGCCCTGGCACAAGGCGCCCCGGCGCAATTGAGCTTCGGCACGGCGGCCAACCATGAGCAGACCAACTACCCGTTGACCCTGTCGGTCTACCTGGGGCAGACCCTGTCCTTCGACTACAGCTATGCCCGGGAGCATTTTGCCCAGGCGAATATCCAGCAACTGGCCGGCTACCTGGAGCAACTGCTCATGGGCATGCTGGCGAATCCGCAGGGCAGCCTCGGCGAACTGTCGTTGCTCGGCGCCACCGAGCGCCGGCTGATCGACGAGCAGCGCAGCCGGACCCCGGCGCGAGACCTGGCGCCGCAGTGCGTCCAGCAGTTGATCGAAGCCCAGGCCCAACGCACCCCGGATGCGGTGGCGCTGCTGTGTGGCGACCAGCAACTGAGCTACGGCCAGCTCAACCAGCGCGCTAACCAGTTGGCCCACAAGCTGATCGAGCGGGGCATTGGCCCGGATGTCCGGGTCGGCATCGCCGTGGAGCGTGGGCTGGACATGATCGTCGGCCTGCTGGCGGTGCTCAAGGCCGGGGGCGCCTACGTGCCGCTGGACCCTGAATACCCGCAGGACCGCCTGCATTACATGATGCAGGACAGCGGCATCCGCTTGCTGTTGACCCAGGCGCCACTGCTGCAACGCTTGCAGGATGGCGTAGCGGTGCCGCACCTGTGCCTGGATCAGGGCCAGGAATGGCTGGCTGGCGATGACCGGGGCAATCCGGCCCAACGCAGCAATCCGGAGAATCTGGCGTACGTGATGTACACCTCCGGCTCCACCGGCCGGCCCAAAGGCGTGGATATCAGCCACGGCGCCTTGAGCCAGCACGCCCAGGTTTCCCGGGATTATTTCAAGATGACCGCCGAGGACCGTGGGCTGCAGTTCTCCACCTTCAACTTCGACGCCTTCGTCGAGCAGCTATACCCGGCGCTGATCTGCGGCGCCTCGGTGGTGATTCGCGGCAAAGAGCTGTGGGACAGCGAAACCTTCTACCGCGAGTTGATCGGGCAGGGCATCAGCATCGTCGACCTGAGCACCGCCTACTGGTTCATGCTCGGCAAGGATTACGCCAGCCGCGAACCCCGTGACTTCGGGCGCCTGCGCCAGCTCAACCTGGGCGGCGAAGCCATGGCGGCCGAAGGCGTGGCCGCCTGGAAAAAGGCCGGGCTGAAGCACGCGTGCCTGCTCAATACCTACGGGCCCACCGAGGCCACGGTGAGTGTCACCGCCCATGACTGCAGCGGCTACCTGCAGGACGGTGCAACCCTGCCGAGCCAGATCCCCCTGGGCAAGGGCCTGCCGGGCCGCTCCATCTACCTGCTGGACAACAGCGGCAACCTGACCCTCAAGGGCGCCACGGGCGAGCTGATGATCGGCGGCGACCTGCTGGCCCGGGGTTACCACGATCGCCCAGGCCTGACGGCGGAGCGTTTCATTCCCGATCCGTTCAGCCAGGACGGCGGGCGCCTGTACCGCTCCGGTGACCTGGCGCGCTACGACGCCGAGGGCGTGATCGACTATGCCGGGCGTATCGACCATCAGGTGAAGATCCGCGGTTTCCGGATCGAAATGGGCGAGATCGAAGCCCGTCTGCTGGAGCTACCGCAAGTGCGCGAAGCCGTGGTGCTGGCCCAGGACGCGGCCGGTGGTCCGCAGTTGGTGGCTTATCTGGTGGCCGCCCAGGGTGTGAGCGCAGACAGCCAGGACGATCAGGCCCGGCTGCGGGAACAACTGAAAGCGGCGCTCAAGGCAGTGCTGCCGGACTACATGCTGCCGGCCCATTTGCTGTTCCTGGAAGCGTTGCCGCTGAGCCCCAACGGCAAGCTGGACCGCAAGGCGCTGCCCAAGGCCGACGCCAGCCTGCTGCAGCAGGCCTATGTCGCGCCGCAGAGCGAGCTGGAACAACAGGTCGCGGCGATCTGGGCCGAGGTGCTCGAAGTCGAGCAAGTGGGCATGAACGATAACTTCTTTGAATCAGGTGGGCATTCCTTGTTGGTAACCGCGATGGTCTCTCGAGTCCAGCTCAAGCTTGGGCGTCAAGTCAGTGTGCAGATGGCGTTCGAATTTCCAACCCTGGGGCTGTTCGTCAGCCAGTTGCAGCAGGCCCCGGGCCAGGCACAGGGCGCCGACCTGAGTGCGCTGGAGCTGTTGCTCGACGAAATGGAGGCCGTGTAATGGATAACGCCACCGCGTTGAAGATTGTCAAAGGCTTCATCCTGCTGCCGCTGGAGAAGCGCAAGGTCTACCTGCAGAAGATGCTGGAGCAGGGCATTTCCCCGGCCAACCTGCCGATTCCGCAGGTGCGCCTGAGCCAGGAGCGCCTGCCGCTTTCCTATGCCCAGCAACGCCAGTGGTTTCTCTGGCAGCTGGCGCCGGACAGCACGGCCTATCACATTCCCAAGGCCCTGCGCCTGCGTGGTCGGCTGGACGTGGAGGCCTTGCAGCGCAGCTTCGACACCCTGATTGCCCGCCATGAAAGCCTGCGCACGCATTTCGTCGAGGATGCCGACGCGGCGCTGCAAGTGGTGCTGCCCGAGGTGCGCCTGGAAATCGCCCGCCAGAGGCTGGCGGCCGATGAACGCGAGATCGACACGGCGGTGCAGGGCTTCGTGCAGGCCCAGACCCGGCAGCTGTTCGATCTGCTGCAAGGGCCCTTGCTCCGGGTCGGCCTGTTGCAGCTGGCCGAGGACGACCATGTGCTGGTCCTGACCCAGCACCACATCGTTTCCGATGGCTGGTCGATGCAGGTCATGGTGGATGAACTGATGGCCCTCTACATCGGCTACAGCCAGGGGCAACAACCCCAGCTGCCGCCGCTGCCGATCCACTACGCCGACTACGCCATCTGGCAGCGCAACTGGATGGAAGCCGGTGAGAAGGAACGCCAGCTGGCCTACTGGACTGCGCAGCTGGGGGGCGAGCAGCCCCTGCTGGAACTACCGCTGGACCGTCCGCGTCCGGCCGTCCAGAGCCATCGCGGCGCGCGCCTGGAGCTGACCCTGGAGCAGCCCTTGAGTGAAGCCCTGGGCAGCCTGGCGCAGCGCGAAGGGGTGACCCTGTTCATGCTGTTGCTGGCCTCGTTCCAGACCCTGTTGCACCGCTACAGCGGCCAGGCCGATATCCGCGTCGGCGTGCCCATCGCCAACCGCAACCGGGTCGAGACCGAACGGCTGATCGGCTTCTTCGTCAACACCCAGGTGCTCAAGGCCGAGGTCGACGGGCAGATGTCCGTAAGCCAGCTGTTGCAGCAGGTGCGGCAGACCGCCCTGGCGGCCCAGGCCCATCAGGACCTGCCTTTCGAGCAACTGGTGGAGGCGCTGCAACCGGAGCGCAGCCTGAGCCACAACCCGCTGTTCCAGGTGATGTTCAACCATCAGGTCGAGGCCGCGGCTCCAGCGGGCGCCCTCAGCCTGCCGGGCCTGAGCATCGAAGCCCTGGACTCGGCCGGGCAGTCGGCGCAGTTCGACCTGACCCTGGACACCGTGGAGACCCAGGGCCGGATCGCCGCCTCGCTGATCTATGCGACCGATGTATTCGATGCCGCGACCATCGAGCAGATGGCCGGCCACTGGCGCCAGTTGCTGCAGGGCATGGTCCGCCAGCCAGAGCAGCGCATTGGCCAGCTGCCCATGCTCGACGCCGGGGAACAGGCGCAGATCATCTCCCAGTGGAATCCGCAGCCGCAGGCATTCCCCTCGACGGCCTGCGTGCACCAGTTGATCGAGGCGCAGGCGGCGAAGGCGCCCGAGGCCATCGCCCTGACGTTCCAGGGCCAGCACCTGGACTACCGGCAGCTCAATGAGCGGGCCAACCGCCTGGCGCACAAGCTCATCGAACAGGGCGTGGGGCCCAATGTGCTGGTGGGCCTGGCGGCGGAGCGTGGCCTGGAGATGCTGATCGGCTTGCTGGCGATCCTCAAGGCCGGCGGTGCCTATGTGCCGCTGGACCCGGCCTATCCCCAGGACCGCCTGCAACACATGATGCAGGACAGCGGCATCAGGCTGTTGCTGACCCAGGAACATCTGCGCCAGGGGCTGCCGGCATTTGCCGGCACCACCCTGTTGCTCGAGCAGCCACTGGACACCTACGCGGTGCACAACCCCGAGGTCGGGATGACCCCACAGGACCTGGCCTATGTGATCTACACCTCGGGTTCCACCGGCAAGCCCAAGGGCACCTTGCAGCCCCATCACAATGTGTTGCGGCTGTTCGCGGCGACCGCCGACTGGTTCCGCTTCGGCCCGGAGGATGTCTGGAGCCTGTTCCATTCCTATGCCTTCGACTTCTCCGTGTGGGAGATCTTTGGCGCCCTGATGCATGGCGGGCGCCTGTTGATCGTGCCCCAGGAGGTGGCGCGCTCGGCCCAGGATTTCTACCCGCTGCTCTGCGCCGAAGGGGTCACGGTGCTCAACCAGACGCCGTCGGCCTTCCGCCAGCTGATGCACGTGGCCTGCGCCGCCGGGCAGGGGCATGCGCTGCGCTACATCGTGTTCGGCGGCGAGGCCCTGGAGGTCAATACCCTGCAACCCTGGTTCCAGCGTTTCGGCGACCGCCAGCCGCAGTTGGTGAACATGTACGGCATCACCGAGACCACGGTGCACGTCACCTACCGCCCGCTGTCCCAGGCGGACTTGACGCTGGCGGGGGCCAGCCCGATCGGCGAGTTGATCCCCGACATGTCCTGGTACCTGCTGGACGGCAACCTGCAACCGGTGCCCAAGGGCTGCATCGGTGAGCTGTATGTCGGGCGCGCCGGGCTGGCCTGGGGCTACCTGAACCGCGGCGACCTGAGCGCCGCGCGGTTTGTCCCGGACCCCTTCGGCGAGGCGGGCGAGCGCCTGTACCGTACCGGCGATCTGGCGCGTTACCAGGCCGATGGTTCGATCGGCTACATCGGTCGCATCGACCATCAGGTGAAGATTCGCGGCTTCCGTATCGAGCTGGGTGAGATCGAGGCACGCCTGCTGGAACTGCCGGCGGTGCGCGAGGCGGTGGTCCTGGCCCAGGCAGGGCCGGACGGTCCGCAGCTGGTGGCCTATGTGGTGCCGGCCGGTCCGGCCTGGAACGACCTGGCCTGGAACGACGCGGCCCAGGCCGACGCGCAACTGGCGCTGCGGGAACACCTCAAGGCCGGCTTGCGCGAGCATCTGCCGGCGTACATGGTGCCGGCCCACGTGCTGTTCCTTCCGGCCTTGCCGCTGACCGCCAACGGCAAGCTCAATCGCGGCGCCTTGCCCGCCGTCGACAGCGGCTTGCTGCAGCGCGCCCATGTGGCCCCGCGCACCGAGCTTGAAGCGCAGGTGGCCGGGATCTGGGCCCAGGTGCTGAAGCTGGAACAGGTCGGCCTGAGCGACAACTTCTTCGAACTGGGCGGCCACTCGCTGCTCGCCACCCAGGTGATGTCGCGGTTGCGCCAGGACCTGGGCATCGAGGCGCCGCTCAAGCGGCTCTTCGAAGGCGAGTCGCTGGAAGACTTCGTGCGCCTGCTGGGAGCGGATACCTCGGCAGCGCTGGAAGCGATTCCCCTGGTGGATCGCCAGCAGCCCCTGGCGGTCTCCTATGCCCAGGAGCGCCAGTGGTTCCTCTGGCAACTGGATGCCGACAGCAGCGCCTACCACATCCCCATGGCCCTGCGCCTGCGCGGCGCCCTGGATGAGGCGGCGTTGCAGAGCAGCTTCGATGCGCTGATCGCTCGCCATGAAACCCTGCGCACACGCTTTGTCGAGGGCGCCCAGGGCCTGACCCAGGTGATCGAGGCCCAGGCCCGCTTGCGGATCGAGCGACAGGACCTGTCCTTGCTGGTGCAAGCCGGCAACGCCGAGCAATTGATCCAGCAGGTGCTCGAGACCCAGGTACGCCAGGCCTTCGACTTGCGCCAGGGGCCTTTGCTGCGCGCGACCCTGGTGCGTCTGGCGGCGGACGAGCATGTGCTGGTGCTGGTGCAGCACCATATCGTCTCCGATGGCTGGTCGATGCAACTGATGGTCGAGGAGCTGATCCAGCTGTATGGCGCCCATGCCCAGGGGCAGCCGGCCGAGCTGCCGGCGCTGGCGGTGCAGTACGCGGACTACGCGGCCTGGCAGCGGCAGTGGATGGACGCCGGCGAGCGCGAGCGGCAATTGGGCTACTGGCTGCGGCAACTGGAAGGCGGCACCCAGGTGCTGGACCTGCCACTGGACCATCCGCGTCCGTTGCAGCAAAGCCACCGTGGCGCGCGCCTGGGCATCAGCCTGGACGGCGCGTTGCCGGGCGCCTTGAAACAACTGGCGCAGCGCGAAGGGGTGACCCTGTTCATGCTGTTGCTGGCCTCGTTCCAGGTGCTGCTGCACCGCTACAGCGGCCAGGCCGATATCCGCGTTGGCGTGCCCACCGCCAACCGCAACCGGGTCGAGACCGAGCGCCTGATCGGCTTCTTCGTCAACACCCAGGTGCTCAAGGCCGAGGTCGACGGGCAATCGAGCTTCAGCGACTTCCTCGTCCAGATCAAAGGCCGTGCCCTGGAAGCCCAGGAGCATCAGGACCTGCCTTTCGAGCAATTGGTGGAAGCCCTGAACCCGGAGCGCAGCCTGAGCTACAGCCCGCTGTTCCAGGTGCTGTTCAACCATCAGGCCGCTGCCCGTCAGGGCGCCCGGGGCCTGGAGGTTCCCGGCTTGCAGGTGGAGATGCTCAGTGGCGAGGAGAGCAGTACCCAGTTCGACCTGAGCCTGGACACCTTCGAGTCCGAGGACGGTCTCTGGGCATCGCTGACCTACGCCACCGACCTGTTCGAACCCTCGACCATCGAGCGCCTGGCCCAGTCCTGGGTGCAGTTGCTGCAGGGCATTGTCCAGCAACCCCGGCAACGCCTGGGGGACTTGCCGCTGCTGGCGGCCTCCGAGCAGAACAAGCTGCTGCACGAATGGGCCCCGGCGTCGGTCGAGTTCCCGAGCGAGCACGGTGTGCATCAGCTGGTCGAGGCCCAGGCGCGGAAAAACCCTGAAGCCGAAGCCCTGTTGTTTGCTGGGCAAAGCCTGGACTACCAGGCACTCAATGCCCGGGCCAACCGCCTGGCGCACAAGCTGATCGAGCTCGGTGTCGGGCCGGAAGTGCGGGTCGGCGTGGCCATGCAGCGCACCCCGGAGATGGTCGTGGCGCTGTTGGCGGTGCTCAAGGCCGGTGGCGCCTATGTGCCGCTGGACCCGGATTACCCACAGGATCGCCTGGCCCATATGCTGCGCGACAGCCAGGCACAGATCCTGCTGACCGAAAGTGCGTTGCTGTCGCTGCTGCCGGCTATTGAGTCCCTGCAAACCCTGCAACTGGATGCGCAACCGGGCTGGCTGGACGGCTATTCGCCGGAGAACCCGGCGCCGCGAGCGACCGCGGACAACCTGGCCTATGTGATCTACACCTCGGGTTCCACCGGCTTGCCTAAAGGCGTGGCGATTGCCCATCGCAACGTGCTGGCGCTGATCGACTGGTCGAGCCGGGTGTACAGCGCCGATGACCTGCAAGGGGTGCTGGCCTCGACCTCGATCTGCTTCGACCTGTCGGTGTGGGAGCTGTTCGTCACCCTGTCCAGCGGCGGTTTTATCGTCCTGGCGCGCAACGCCCTGGAGTTGCCGGAGCTGGTGGACCGCGACCGGGTGCGGCTGATCAATACCGTGCCGTCGGCGATTGCCGCCTTGCAGCGCAGCGGGCAGATTCCGCCCGGTGTGCGGATCATCAACCTGGCGGGGGAACCACTGAAGCAGGCGCTGGTGGATAGCCTGTACCAGCAACCGGGCCTGCAACACGTCTACGACCTCTACGGTCCTTCGGAAGACACTACTTACTCCACTTACACCCGCCGCGAAGCGGGTGGCCAGGCCAATATCGGCCGGGCCATCAGCAATACCCAGAGCTATATCTTGAGTCCGGATCTGCAGCCGGTGCCGGTGAGCAGCGCCGGCGAGTTGTACCTGGCCGGCGCGGGGGTGACCCGCGGCTACCTGGCGCGTCCGGGGCTGACCGCCGAGAAGTTCGTGCCCAACCCGTTCTCCTGCGACGGTGGCCGGGTCTACCGCACCGGCGACCTGACCCGCTATCGCGCCGATGGGGTGATCGAGTACATCGGCCGCATCGACCATCAGGTGAAGGTCCGCGGTTTCCGTATCGAACTGGGTGAAATCGAAGCGCGGCTGGTGCAGCAGGCCGCGGTGCGTGAGGCCTTTGTCCTGGCCCAGGATGGCGACAACGGCCAGCAACTGGTGGCCTATATCGTGCCGGGCGATGCCGAGGCGGCGGTTGCCGGTGACGCGCAAGTGGCCTTGCGCGAAAACATCAAGACGGCCCTGAAAGAACATCTGCCGGACTATATGGTGCCGGCCTACCTGCTGTTCCTCG